>NC_007677.1:1200000-2400000 GCF_000013045.1 Salinibacter ruber DSM 13855 | reverse complement strand
GCCGTGGCGGGGACCACGAGGGCGTGAACAGGGGGCCCGGGATGAAGGCAGGAAGGGGGACGGGGCCGCCGTGGGGCCTACGCGAGGCCGGCCTCGGCCTTGCGGGCGTCCTTGTACTCCTCCCAGTCCGCCAGAAAGCGCTCCAGCCCTCGATCGGTGAGGGGGTGTTCCAGCAGGTTAAGGAGCGTCTCGAACGGCATCGTCGCCACGTCGGCCCCGGCCAGGGCCGCGCGCTTCACGTGGGTGGGATGGCGGATGGAGGCTGCCAGCACGTCGGTGTCGAAGTCGTGGGTGTCGTAGATCTGCACAATGTCCTCAACCAGACCGATGCCGTCGGACGAGATGTCGTCGATGCGCCCGATGAAGGGGCTGATGTAATCGGCTCCGGCCTTGGCGGCGAGGGTGGCCTGGGTGGGGGAGAAGCAGAGGGTGCAGTTTGTCTCAATGGCCTCCTCGTCGAGGGCCCGCAGGGCCTTGATGCCGTCCTTGATCAGGGGAATTTTTACGACCACGTTTTCGTGGATCTGATGCAGCCGACGGCCCTCCTCCATCATGCCGTCGAAGTCCGTCGCCGTCACCTCGGCGGAGACGTCCCCGTCTACAATCTCGCAGATGGCGAAGACGTGCTCGTGGAAGTCGACGTTGCCCTGCTCCTTGACGAGCGAGGGGTTCGTGGTCACGCCGTCAAGAATGCACATGTCGCTTGCCTCGCGGATCTCGTCCAGGTCGGCCGTGTCGACGAAAAACTGCATGGTGGAAGCGGCGTTGATCAGTGGGCATAACAGCACGGAAGAGATCCCCCACTGTGAGGGAAAAGCCCCTAACGAGCGATCGGCGGCGGAGTTTAGGGGCCGCGCCCACGAGACGCGAGCGGGGGGCGTCCTTCGTCGTGACATCGCCGCGTTTGTTTTCTAGATTGCAGGCGGCGCACGGATGCGTGCCCGTCACACGTTCCACACAGGCCCCTACTGCTATGCACCTCTGTCTCTTCGAGGACGATCACGTTGCCGGCCTCCGTCCGTTCGTGGAAACGCGGGCCGCGTACGACCTGCGACTGGCGGGGCGCACCGTGCTGGCGACCGCCGCGGACGCGTTCGAGCCCGCCGGGCTGGTGCTCCATGCCCGCCCGCTGGTCGCCGAGGTGACGCGCCACGCCCACCCGGAAGCGGTCGTCAACGCGCTGCCGGACGGGGGCGACGTGCTGTTCCTCAACGGGCGGTACGTGGCGGAGGGCGGCGCGGCGCGCCGCCAACTGGAGGCGGCGCCGGCCCAGGACGGCCCCCGCGCCTTCGTACAAGACGACACGTTGGTGGCGGCGTGGGTGCCCGACGCGGCGGCCCGCCTGCCCGACGATCTGCTTGCCCGCCCCGCCCTGACGGCGGGCTCGTTCGATGGGCTGCCGGTCACGACCCTCAACGACGCGACGCTCCTGCGGCGGCCCTGGGATCTGCTCGATACCCTGCGGCCCGCCCTCGCCCGCGACGCGGAAGGGCTCGTCGACGCGCCCTCCGGGGCGCCGCTTGCGGAGCGGCCCCACGCCACGGTGCACGAGAGCGTCGTCGGCGTCCGCGACGAACAGATTCATCTGGGGAAGGACACTACGGTCAAGCCCGGGGCCCTACTCAACGCGGAGGACGGGGCCATCGTCCTCGGCCCGGACGCGACCGTCCACGAGCGGGCCGTGGTGCGCGGGCCGTGCTACATCGGGCCGAAGACGCACGTCAAAACCGGGGCGAACCTGGAAGGCACCGCCACCGGAACCTGGTGCAAGATCGGGGGGGAGGTGCACGACGCCCTCCTGCAGGGCTTTTCGAACAAGAGCCATCCGGGCTTCCTGGGCCACTCGGTCCTCGGGCAGTGGTGCAACCTGGGCGCAGACACCAACAACTCGAACCTCAAGAACGACTACGGAACGGTGTCCGCCTACGCGCCGGACGCGGAGCGCTTCGTCGACACCGGCCGCCAGTTCGCCGGGCTCTTCATGGGCGACCACTCCAAGTGCGGCATCAACACCATGTTCAACACCGGAACGGTCGTCGGCACGAACGGCAACCTGTTTGGGGGCGACTTTCCGCCGCGCTACGTGCCGCCGTTCTCGTGGGGGGGCGCCTCCGGCCTCACGACGTACCGGCTCGAGAAGGCCTGCGAGGTTGCCGAGCACGTGATGGGGCGCCGCGACACGCCCTTCACGGCGGCCCACCGGTCGCTTCTGGCCGAGCTCTTCGACCGGACGCGGGCCGAGCGCGCCGAGCACCACGACTGAGGGCGTCAGGGCAGGGCCGAGCCGCCAACCGCCTGCACGAGAAGCCACGCGTAGAGTGCCTCGGCGGCGAGGGCCGGGAGGAGGTAGGCGAAGTGGTAGCGAGGGGCCTCGCGGGGCCCCCCGAGCACCCCGAACCCGCGGCCAAAGCTCAGGAGGGGCACGAGGCCGACCACCACGTACGCGCCGAGGCCCCAGAGCGGACGCCGGTCCTGCCGGCCGTCGGCCGGCCGCTGGACCGCGCGGACCCGGCCGAACATTGGGGTCCGGACGACCCGCAGGGTGTCGTTGCCCGTCACCCGGCGCCCGAAGTCGAGGCTCACCGCCACGGATCCCGCGCAGCCGGGGCGGGTGGTGAAGAGGAGGCGGCGGCCCGTATCGGGGCGCTCGTCGAGGCAGTTGGGGCGGTCGGGCCAGCCGACCGAAATCTCCACCCCGTCCGGGGCGAGCCAATTGGGGGCGAGGGCCCGGCGGTACGTAATGCCGGTCTCCGCCGTCCCGGGCAGGACGATGTCCACGGCCAACAGCAGGCTCAGCGCCGCGGTGGGCACGGCGAGCACGCGAATGCCCCGGATGATCCACCGGGTCAACTCGCGTCGCCCGACGGCCCCGTCGTAGCGACGGCCTCGATGGCGCGGGTCGCGCGTCGTCATGGGTCTGGGGCCTGGGCCGGCGACGCGTCGGGGTCGAGGTGCACCACCGCCGCCTCCGTGGCCCGGCCGTCCTCCACGGCCAGCCGGAGGCACGTCTTCGTCTGGTGGAAGCCTTGTTTGCCCGCGGCACCGGGGTTGACGTAGAGCATGTCGTCGAGGGCCGCCACCCGCTCCACCTGGAGGATGTGGCTGTGCCCGCACACCAGCACGTCGGGCGGGGTGGCCTCCAGCTTCGTGCCCATTCCGTCCTGCCAGCGCCCGGGCCGGCCGGCGATGTGGGTCATCCACACGTCGAGCCCGGCCACCGTGAACCGTTCGTGCTCGGCGAGCCGACGGCGAAGGGAGGCATCGTCGATGTTGCCCCAGACGGCCGTGACCGGGGCCACCGCCTCCAGCCCGTCCAGAATGGCGGGGTCGCCCACGTCCCCGGCGTGCAGAATGCGGTCCACCCCCGACAGGTCGTCCGCCAGGTTGGGATGGAAGTAGCCGTGGGTGTCCGAGACAATGCCGAGCGTGGTCACGCGACGGTATAGAACAGAATGAGACGGAGCGTCGTCGACCGGACGGCCGACCGCGGACCGCAGGGGAGCGGCCCGCCGTCCATCGTACGGCCGAGGGCGGAGGAATGCACGAGGCGGTCGTTACAGCGCAGCCGTCTCGCCGGCCCCGAACACGCGCGTGTCGTACCCGGCCTCGTCGAAGGCGTCCTCGAACGCGTCGAGGTCCGTTTCGAGGGGCGGGAAGGTGTCGTAGTGGAGGGGGATGACCAGCTCCGGCTCCACCATTTCCGTGGAGTGGAGCGCGCCGTAGATGCCCATCGTGAAGACGTTGCCGACCGGGGCCAGCATCACGTCCACGTCCCACAGGTCGCCCACCCACTTCATCTCGGCGAAGGGGGCCGTGTCGCCGGTGTTGTAGACCACGTCGTCCCCCAGCTCCAGGACGAAGCCGTTGGGCACGCCGCCGTAGGAGCCGTCCGGGAAGGACGAGCTGTGCCGCGCGTGGGTGGACTCGACGTAGCCCCAGTCGAACTCCACACTGCCGCCCTCATTCAGCGGCTGAATCGCGTCGTGGCCGTACTCCTCCTGGACGTACTGCGTAATCTCGAAGTTGCTGATGACGAGCGGGTCGCTGGCCTCCAGCACCGCCTCGACGTCGGAGAAGTGGTCGAAGTGGGCGTGCGTGATCAGGAGCACGTCGGGGGCGAGCGTTCCCGGATCGGTCTCGGTGTGCGGGTTTTCCTCGAAGAACGGATCGAAGAGCAGCGTGACGTCCTCCGTCTCGATCTGGAAGGTGGAGTGCCCGAAGTACGTGAGGTCCATGACGGTCGGTATCGTCTCGTGTGATCAGGATGTCGGAGCGAATCTGCGCGGTGGAACGGGGGACGCCACCCGACCTGTTTCACGGAAGGGGCGGAGCATGTGCCGGCCCGCACCGCTACTTCAGAAGCACCATCCGGGCCGACTGGATGCCCTCGGGCGTTTCGAGGCGGGCGAAGTACGTTCCGCTGGGCAGCCCGTCCGCGGTCAGCGTCTGCTCGTAGTAGCCGGGCTCGTGCACGCCGTCTGCGAGGGTGGCGATGCGCTTCCCGGACAGGTTCCAGATCGTGAGGGTGACGGGCCGAGACGACTCGACCTGGTACGCAATCGTGGTGGACGTTTCGAAGGGGTTCGGGAAGTTGCCGACGAGGTCGACCGCGCGCTCAGGGGCCGGCTCGCCCCCCAGCCCGATCTTGATCGTGCTCGTGCTGCGCTCCACGCCCGAGGCGGACGGAACGTATCGGACCCGGTAGAAGACGACCTGCCCCGAGACCCCGTCGTCCGTGTACGTGAACGCCTGTCCCGCCCCGGAAGAGGAGGACGCGGCCTCGGCCGGGGAGACACGGTCGACGGGCGTAAAAGACGTGCCGTCGGGGGAGCGCTCGACGACAAACTCCCCGGCGTTCGTGGCCCCGCTTTTTGTTCCGTCGGCAACCCCCTGCGCGTTCCACCGAAGCGTGACGGACTGCCCGTCGGTACGGGCCCGCAGCCGCCGTAGAGGCGGCCGGAACGACAGGTGGGAGGGAACCCGCCGGGCCCCCTCTGCCGCATCGAGGCCGGATTGCGGCGCGTCCTCCTCGAAGCTGAGGCGAAAGGGCTCCGCGTCGCCGGCGGGGGGGAAGGGACGGCTCTGCGTCCGGCGGATTGCGGACGCGGAGCGGGCGCTCGGCCAGATCCGGAGCTCGTCGAGCCGCCCGACGAAGCGTTGGTCGGAAGATGAGGGGGCCCGTTCGGGGCCGGCCCGCCGGCGCCCCCCGAGGGCGAGGGGCAGGGCGCCCGACTGTGCGGGCAGGGCCCGGGCCCGGGCCGAGTCGACCACCGTCCCGTCCAGCAGGAGGCGGAGCACAGACGCGGTCGCGTCGTGGACGACGGCGGCGTGGTGCCACTGGCCGTCGGCGACGGGGCTCGTGCTGCGGAGGGCCTGGTGGCGCCCGCCCCGCCCGCAGTAAAACCGGAGACGCCCGCCCGAGTCGGTTACAAACTCAAGCGGGTAGGGCGCCGCCTCGTTGCCCGTCCACGAGGACAGAATGACCCGGTCGAGGCCGTGGGTTCGTACCCAGAACTCGACGGTAAACGAGCGGCGCCGGCTCGGGGCACGGTCGGGCGGCACCTGGAGGCGGGACGGCGCCGCTGCGTCGGTCAGGGCGAGGGCCTGATTCGGGCCACGGGGGCGAGGCGGCGGATTGACCTCCACGGTCCGCGTGAGACGGTCCGTACGGCGCATCCGTCGGTTTACCGAGTCTCGGGCCGGGACGTGGGCAGAGAGGGGCGTCGTAAACGGGGTGAGGTGCCACTGGTATGTGCCCGTGTGGTCGCCCGGTTTCACTTGCACTACCAGCTCGTGCGGGCCCTGAATGGACGAATTGAGCGCCAGAAACACGACGCCCGGTTCGCGGCCGGACTGGAGGCGAACCGGGACGGGCGACGTCCCGTATCGGAGGAGGTGAGCATCTCGGACCGTCCAGCGTTCCGGAAGGTCCAGCCGAACGCCGTCGATCGAGGAACTCGGGTCGAGGGTCTCGAATAGATTGATCACCGTTTCGCCCGGCGCCCCCGCCGAGAGCGTACGCTTCGCCTGTGCGTCCACGAGCCGGGGCCCGATCCCGGCCCCGATCGTCCCGATCAGGAAAACAAGACAGACGACGCGGGCCATGACCATGCGTTGTGTTGTGGGCGTTCCCCCAACTCCCGATGGTCCCACCGGATGGACTCCCAAGCGGTCCGTGGGGCCCTGCTTTCAGGGCGACGACGGTGTAATCATAATGTTGTATTTCGTGAAATACAAATGAAGCCCCCCTCTACTGTGCCCATGGCCGACCTTCCCGACGACCTGAGTGACGTTGGTACCCACCGCGGCAACGACCCGGAAACGGAGACGGGGCAGACCGTCCGCTCTCCTACAGGACCGGACCCGAACGCAACCGAGGCCCAGCCCGCCCCGGGCCTGTTCGTGGTGGTCCGGGCCGCGTCGGGGGAGTGGCTTTCGATCCAGGCCCATTCCGCCCGGGCCGAGGTGGCCGAGCCCGACGACGGCGACGAGGTGGGGCGGTACCGCTCCGTGGAGGCGCTCCGCGACGCCCTCGCCGACACGGGAATGGACGGGTCCGTCGCGGTGTTCGAGGACGCGGAGGCCGATCGCGTGCTCGTGGAGGATGACGTGTCCGCCCATCACGCATGGATTGGCAATCCGCGGTACCCGCGGATCACCCTCTTCCGAGACGCCGACGAGGCCGACGCGTTTGCCGAGGCCCACGAGCGCTCGGGGACGAATGCCTAAAGCGGCCGACTCCCTCGTAGACACGAGCAGGGGCCGCTCCCCAACGAGACGAGGCCTCGGGGCTGTTTCCGGCGCCCCCACCCGCACGTCAGCAGTTCAGCCCGTACACGCCCCCACCGGGCACGTGCAGGGGCCCGGTTCGGAGGCCGTTGACGACACGAGCACGTCTCACCTCCAGACTTGTGGCGTGTCGGAAATGGTCGTAGAGCCCAAGGAGCTGCTCTCCGACCTGAAGGAGGCGGAGGGCTAGGGGAGATGCGGAGAAGGGGCCATGGTGGAGCGATTCCTGCGTGAGGGGAGGCGGTCCCGGGAGACCACCCCCCACGGATTCGTTCCGCATCCCCGATTTAACACTCCATCCGTTCACAGAGGTGTTCGCGGAGGGCCTTCCGGGCGCGGTGGAGCCGGACCCGCACGTTGATCTCCGTGAGGTCGAGCTGCTCGGCCGCCTCCGCGGTGGACTTTTCCTCCAGATCGCGCAGCTGCACCACGCGTCGGTAGTGGTCCGGCAGCTCCTGAAGGGCGTCGTGCACGATCTGCTTCCGCTCGGACCGTTCCACCTCCCGCTGCGTCCCGCTGACGGAGTCGTCCCGGTCGACCTGCAGAAACTCGATGGTCTCGTGCTCGAGGTAGTTGTGCCGGTCGCTCGTGCGGAGGTGGCCGTACGCCAGGTGCTTCGCGATGGAAAACAGCCAGGTCGACACCGACGCCTCGCCCCGAAAGTCCTCGATCTGGCGGTAGGCCTCGGCGAAAGTTTCCTGGACGATGTTTTCCGCTTCGTCGGCGTCCTCGACCAGCTTGACCACGAAGCGGCGGAGCCGTTCGCGCTCCTGTTCGAACAGGCACCGGAACGCGTGCTCGTTGCCGGCCTTGAGGGCCTCAATCGTCGGGTCGCTGGCGGTGCAGGGCTGGGGCAGTTCCATAAGAATCGGGCGGGACCGGTGGAAAAAAGCGCGAGTCCTTGTCTCCGTCGTCCCTTAAGTCTACCTTGGCCCCGGCGTGGAGTTATCACAGAAGTCTAACACGGGGATAAGATTTCGACGACATGTGGCCGCGTGTTCTGCTCTGGCTCCTTTGTTGACCGGTATGTCGCTTCGTTGCCTCGTCGTCTCGCTCCTGTTCTGCCTCGTCCCCATGACCGCGCCGGCCCAGTCCGAGTCCGTCCGCCTGCGGGACCTCGGGGTCGCCCCCGGGCTCTTTTCGCCCGGGAGCCTCAACGCGATCACCGACGTGGCGGGGGTGCAGGTGGGCCACCGCACGCGGATGGAAGGCGACTCGGTGCGCACCGGCGTAACGGCGGTTCGCCCGCACGGGGGCGACCTCTTCCGCGAGAAGGTGCCGGCGGCGGTGCACGTGGGCAACGGCTTCGGCAAGGCCGCGGGCTTTCTGCAGGTGCGAGAGCTGGGCACGATCGAGACGCCCATCGTGCTCACGAACACGCTCGATGTGGGCACGGCCGTGGACGCTACGGTGGCCTGGACCCTCGACCGGCCCGGCCACGAGGACGTGGGGTCGGTGAACGCCGTGGTGGGGGAGACGAACGACGGCTACCTGAACGACATCCGCGGGCAGCACGTGACGCGAGAAGATGTCATTGGGGCCATCGAGTCGGCGTCGGGCGGGGACGTGGCGGAGGGGAGCGTGGGGGCGGGCACCGGCACCAGCGCCCTCGGGTGGAAGGGGGGCATCGGCACGAGTTCGCGCGTGCTCCCCGAGAAGCACGGCACGCACACCGTGGGGGCGCTCGTCCAGGCCAACTACGGCGGCGTGCTCCGCATCGACGGCGTGCCGGTGGGGGAGCGGCTGGGCCGCTACGACTTCCGCTCCGTCGTCGAGGGGGAGGGGGGCGAAGAGGCGCCGGGGCCCGACGACGCGGGGTCCTGCATGATCGTGCTGGCGACCGACGCCCCCGTTTCGCCCCGCAACCTGGAGCGGATGGCCAAGCGGGCGATGCTGGGGCTGGCCCGCACCGGCAGCTACGCGAGCAACGGCTCCGGCGACTTCGTCGTGGCCTTCTCGACGCAGAACCGCCGCACCGGGGCGGCGGCCCCCCGCCCCGACTCGCTGCTCCCGAACGACCAGATGAGCCCGCTCTTCCTGGCCACCGTGGAGGCGACGGAGGAGGCCGTCTACAACGCGCTCACGGCCGCCACGACGGTGACGGGCCGCGACGGCCACACACGGAAGGCCCTGCCGCTGGCCCGCCTCCGCACGATCCTCCGCGAGGCCGGCCGCATCGACACGACCGAATCGGACGCGCCCCGCCCATGACTACGGACCCCGACCGCCTGTCCCCGCCGGGCGACGAAGAGATTGAGACGACCTTCCGCCGGCTGCGCCGGGACGGCCACTCGCGCCTGGAGGCCCTCCGCCTGATCCTGGACACGCTCGACGTGTCCCTCGCCGAGGCGAAGCGGCTCCTCATGAGCAACGACACGTGGGCGGAGGCGCGGGCCGAGACCGAGACTGGCGCCCCGTCGCCCTCGGGGGCGGACGCGGGCGACGATCCCGTTCCCCCCGCGCCCGCTTGATTCGTGGTGGCCTGCGGGCGGAGGGATGTGTGGGGCGTGCGATGGGGGCGATCCGCACGTGCACCGATGCGGAGCGGAGGGCCTCCTCACCGTTCCGGCCATGCCCGCCCCGCCGTCCGGCCCTCCTGGGAGGCCCGCTGGGCGGCGTCCATCATCTCCGGCCCCGCAACGAACCGCGCGACCACGACGCCGGCCGCTGCCGCAGGCGCGAGCCCTTTTCCCAGCTCGTCGTTCGCCTCGAGACGCCGAGTCCGACCGTGACAACTCCGATCAACGGAATTGCATGCCACATAACGTGGAAGCTGAGGTGCGGAGGGCGTGAAAACGCCAACCGAAGCGCTGACCGATATAAATAACGGTGCCGGACGAAGTGCTCAGCCGTCGGCATTGCCACTTCCGATTAGCGAAGGCGATCCTATTCAACAAACCTCAACCAATGAGGGCAAAAGCCTTCCGCCTCCTCCAGCGGGGGTTATGTGCCGCTCCGAACACGGATACGATGGGCTTCGACCAGTAAAAGCTTCCCGACGTAGTGCGATCGATCGGGATGTTGCCCCAAATATTCGAGTAGCCTATCCATGATTGAGGGAATCGCCTCGGGGCGGTTCCGGACTTGGAGTGCAACGATGCCTCCATACTCCTCCGGCGGATACCGAAGGAGATCCGCAAAGTCCCCGTTGAGCGATAAAAGGATCGCCCCGATCTTCTGGGCCTCTTCGATGACAGCCGAATCCTCAGCATCAACCCGAAGCCGGGCCGATAATCGAATGACCTCGTGTCCTTCTGACTCCAGCGTGTCGCCAATCGAACGCGGCACACAGTGATCTGCGAAGAACTGCATAAGTTACGCCGCGACTTCGAAGTCGGAAAGATCGCGCGCGTACACCAGACAGGCAGAAATGTCTTTGGCCGTCAGGTCCGGAAACTCCTTGATGATCTCGTCCGGTGAGGATCCGGAAGCCAAATATCCAAGGATGAGACTCACGGGAATTCGGGTCCCCTTAACGCGAGGCTTTCCCTTCAGCACCTCCGGGGAGCTTTCAATGTGATCCTTCCACTGGATATCCATCAGGACCGACCTTTTCGATTCAACGTCAGTCTGGAGTACATGAACGAACCCCATCCGCGAAAGCTCCATAGCAATTCTGCTTCCACGCGCACATGACGTGGACGCTCACCTGACCCGGGCGAGAAACCGTTTAGTTCCGATTGGTGCCGCTCGAACTGTAACGTACGACGAGGTGTCCACCCGTCTGCGTCATCACTCTCAGTCAGCGAAGTCGAACCGCTTTATCGAATCCGATTGATAGTGGCAGCAGCCCGGGATCAGGTGCAGTGGACGGTGTTATGCGTCGTTTTTGCCATTCTCCACGGCCTCTGCAGCTTCTAAATCCTCACGCTCTAAATCTTCCTGCACAATATCTCGGAGAAGCGCTGTATAGTACTGGCGGGACGACGACGGGGCGGGGCCCGAAGGCGGCGGGCCGCCACCCCCCGACCGCGACGCGACACGGGCCCGGGGCGTACGGCCGTCAGGAGTGCCCGTCGTCCACCAGCGACTTGTAGAAGCCGAGCGTCTGCTCCGCAATGGCGGTCCAGCTGAACTGCGCCTCCACGCGCCGCCGCGCCGCCGTGCCCATCTGCTCGCGCCGGTCCGGGTCGCGCATGAGGGCGTTCACGCCGTCGGCCAGCCCGTGGGCAAAGGCCTCGGGGGCGGCGGGCTCCACGTCGTCCCCGCCGGTCGGGTCCACGTCCACCAGCAGGCCCGTCTCGTCGGGCACCACGATCTCGGGGATGCCGCCGACGCGCGAGGCCACGATGGGCGTCTCGCAGGCCATCGCCTCCAGGTTGATGATGCCGAACGGCTCGTACACGCTGGGGCAGACGAAGACCGAGGCGTGGGTGTACATCGTAATCACGTCCTCCCGCGGCAGCATCTCGGCGAGCCACACGATGCGATTCTCGGTCTCGGCGCGGACGGCCTCCACCCGCGCCTCCATCTCCGCCCCAATCTCCTCGGTGTCCGGGGCGCCCGCGCAGAGGACAACCTGAATGTCGGGGTCGAAGTGGCGGATCGCCTCCACGAGGTGCAGGATCCCCTTCTGGCGCGTAATGCGGCCCACGAACAGCACGAACGGCCGGTCGGGGTCCACGCCGTAGTCCTCCAGCGTCGACCGGTCGGGGCGCGGGCGGTACTGCTCGATGTCGATGCCGTTGTGGATGACCTGCGTGTCCGCGCCGCTCACGTCGTAGAGCGACTGCACGTCGTCCTCCATCGCGCCGGAGACCGCCACGACGCCGTCCGCGGTCTCGTAGGCGGTCTGCTCCACCCAAGAGGAGCCGTCGTAGCCGCGGCCGAGCTGCTCGCGCTTCCAGGGGCGGTGCGGCTCCAGGGAGTGGGTGGTGAGCACCAGTTGGCCGCCGGTCAGTTGCTTGGCGAGGCAGCCGGCCAGGTGCGAGTACCAGGTGTGTCCGTGGATGATGTCGGCGTCGGCCACGGAGCCGGCCATAACCAGGTCGCGCGCCATCGCGTCCATGAACTTGGCGTGGCGCTCGTCCTGGTGGGGGACCTCCATGTCCGGGTCGATCCCGCGAACCCGCAGGTTGTCGTGCGTCTCGTCCTGCGCGCCGAAGCAGAGCACCTCGATCTCGTGCCGGCCGTCCTCAAGCTTCGCCAGCTCGCGGGTCAGGTACTCCACGTGCACGCCGGCCCCGCCGTAGACGTTGGGCGGGTACTCGTTGGTGAGGATCGCAATTCTCATCGGTTTGGGGGGTCGGTCCGCAAAGAGGGAAGGGGAAGAGCTTGTTGCCACGGGGGGATTGAGAGGGCGCGGGGGCATGGACCGGGGAGGGCGCCCCCGGCCACACGCTCACCCCCACGCACCCGTGCTCCCGTGCTTATATGATGGTGTCGTCCGGGATGCGCGTGTTTTTGGGGATGACGACGATCCCGTCGCGGATGTGGTAGAGGTCCTCCTCGGCCTCCTGCACGTTGTCCCGGTTCTTGATGATGCACCGCTTGCCGATGGAGACGTTCTTGTCGATGATGGCGCCCTCGACGTAGGAGTTCTCTCCGATTCCGGGGTTGGCCGGGCCCTCCACGAAGCCGCGCTCCTCCATGTCGTGCCACCGGAAGTGGTCGGCCCCCATCATGACCGTGTTCTTGAGGGTGGTGTCCGGGCCGACGTACGAGCGAATGCCGACGACGGACTTGGAGATTTGACTGTTTTCGACGAGGCTGCCCTCCGTGATTAGCGAATCCTGGACGGTCGAGTTCTGGACCTTCGCCGGGGGCAGCATCCGGGCGCGGGTGTAGAGGGGGCGATTCGGGTCGTAGAGGCTGAAGGGCGGCTCCGGTTCCGCCAGCATCAGGTTCGCCTCGTAGAAGGAGCGGATGGTG
Organism: Salinibacter ruber DSM 13855; assembly: GCF_000013045.1. NCBI lineage: Bacteria > Pseudomonadati > Rhodothermota > Rhodothermia > Rhodothermales > Salinibacteraceae > Salinibacter > Salinibacter ruber. The sequence continues at coordinate 2,387,340 of NC_007677.1, read as the reverse complement.
CCGATGTCGCTCCAGTAGTCGGAGAACGGGTAGCTCGCCACCCGCATCTTGTCGATCGCCTTCGGGATGATCTGGTTGCCGAAGTCGTGGTCGTTCGGGTTGGCGTTGAGCAGCTCGTGCAGGGGCTCGCGGTCGAAGATGTACATCCCCATCGAGGCATGGTAGACGCGGCCTTCGTCTTCGAGGCCAGGGCCGACCGGGCTCTCCAGGCCGTCGAGTTCATCGCGGTCGGGCTTCTCGTGAAATTCGGTGATGATGTGCTCGTCGTCGGTCTTCAGGATGCCGAAGGACGTGGCGTCGTCGGCCGCCACCGGAATGGTGCCGAGCGTGACGTCCGCGTCGGTCTCCCGGTGGTGGGCCAGCATCTTGCGGTAGTCCATCGAGTAGAGTTGGTCCCCCGAGAGGATGAGCACGTGGCGGTGCCGGTGGCCCTCGATGTGGGGCAGGCTGCGCCGCACCGCGTCGGCGGTGCCCTGGAACCAGTCTTTCGACGAGGGGGTCTGCTCGGCCGCCAAAATCGACACGAAGCCGTTGCTGAAGCGGTCGAACTGGTAGGCCCGCGCCAGGTGGCGGTTGAGGCTGGCCGAGTTGTACTGGGTGAGGACGAAGATGCGGGTGATGCCCGAGTTGATGCTCGTGGAGACGGGCACGTCGATCAGTCGGTAGCGCCCGGCGAGGGGCACGGCCGGCTTGGCGCGGAGCTTGGTGAGGGGGTAGAGGCGGGTGCCCTTGCCGCCACCGAGGATGACGGTCAGGATGGAGTTGTCGAGCGACGTGGACATAAGATCGAAGGCGAATGCGAGGAAGGAGCTGCCGCAGGCCCGTTGGGGCAGCGGTCTGGGCGGGGCGTGGGGGCGTACGAAAGAAAGGAAGCCGCCAGGGAGGGTGCAAGGAGGGGGGCGACGGACGTGCCGGGCGTCCCGGCGGCGCTACTGCACGACGACAATTTTGCGCGAGGCCCGCACCGACTCTCCCCGAATGCGGAGAAAGTACGTGCCGCTGGCGTGCCGGGCGGCACGGACGCGGAATCGGTGGATCACGCCCGCCGCGGCGCGGCCGTCGTGGAGCCGCCGGACGCGGCGCCCGGCTTCGTCGTACAGGGCCACGCGGAGGTCTTGGGGCTCGCGGAGCGTGAGTCGGATCACGGACCGGCCGCGGGTCGGATTGGGGGTGGGGCCGTTCACCACGGCCGCGGCGGACGGCAGAATCGTTACGGATTGAATCCGGCTCGTGCGGGCCGGCCCGTCCGTCGGGACGTGTCGCAGCCGAAACCGGTGGGTGCCCGGCGACAGGTCGCCGACGGAGACGTCGTGCTTCTGCGCGTCGGGGCGTCCCGCAATGGCTCTCCGGCGCTCCCAGGCGCCCGCCCCGGGCGTCTTGTGCTCGACCTCCGTCCGTGCGGTCTGGGCGGCCGCGGAGGGGGTCCACTGGAGCTGTGCGCTCCGGCCCCGGCGTGTGACCGTGAACGACAGGAAGGGGGCCGGCCGTGGCTGTACCACGAACAGCCCCTGCCCGATGCTGCTCACGAGCACGATGTTGCGGTCAAAGAACGGGTAGGTGCTCCACGCGCCCCGAAACTGGGGCGCGTCGTCGGCCGGGTAGGTATCGAAGTACGCCACCTCCTCCGGGGCCTCGGGCGCGGCCACGTCCAGGACCCGGAGCCCGCTCGTGTAATTGGCCTGGTAGGCGTACGAGCCGGCAATGTACTGGTTGTGGTCGATGGCGCCGGTTGCTCCAAAGAAGGTTGCCGCGCGCGTAGGGGCGTCCAGGTCCGTCACGTCAAAGACGAGGGTGCGCGTGCGGTCGACGAGCCCGTCCCGTTCGTCCAGCTCGTCGTCGACGTAGAGGTAGCGGTGATCGTCTGTAAGCCACGCCTGGTGGACGTACCCGACGTCTGGATACGTCGCCTCGGCGATGGTCACTGGGGCGTCCTTGTCGGTCACGTCCGCGATGTTGACGACGGTCTCGTTGGCGTTGATGCAGATCTCGTCGCCCCGGTGCTCGGGATCCGGCCCCCGGTACGTGACGCACTGCGCGTCGTGGGTGTACCCGGCGTCCTTGGCGCGCGCTGATCCGGATTGACGGGCGTTGGGGCCTAGGCGCGCGGCAGACGACGGCCCGGAGAAGCGGGCGGATCCGTTGGCGTCTGTGGCGACGCCGGGACCGCACCCGGCGAAGGTGGGAGTGGCGGGAGACTGGACGTTCACCATGTGGAGGCCCCCGCCGCAAGTCGGGGCCGCCCCGGACGCGTCCCCGCCCACGATGTAGGCAAATCCCGTGTCGGTGTTGACGGCCACGTTGTGCGCCGTTTCGAGGCGGACCGACTCGCCTCCGTCGTAGTGGGCGGTCGCGTCGAACATCTTGGGGCGCTCGTCCGCGCTCACGTCCCGGAGACGCGCAAGGTCGAACACCTGCATGCCGTGCCCGGGCGCCTCGCTGACGATGAAGGCGTGGTCGGCGTATACCTTCACGTCGCGCCAGGCGCTCGCCGTCGTGTGGGAGGGAAGTGTGCCCACGTAGACCGGCTCCGTGGGGCTGCTGACGTCGACGAACGCAGTGCCGTCGGTGCGGCCCACCAGGGCATATTCGGTCCCGGTCTGGGGGTCGGTCCAGCCCCACACGTCGTTGAGGTCCGTGTCGGCGGTGCCGCCGAGGGCCTCAATCGACAGGACCGAAAGCAGGTCGGCGTCCTTGCACGGGTACGGGCCCGCGGTGCCCTCCGTGCACGCAACCTTTGCCCCGGTGATGGAGGACTGCCCCTGGGCGGCGTGGAGGGCCGGGCTCGCCCCGAAGACCACGAGGCCGAGAAGGGCGACGGGCCAGAACGAGAACGGCGGGCGCTCGGTGGGCCGGAACCGCACGACGCAGGTCGAGCCGAGGAGGGAAGAACGAGAGGGATTCGTCGAGAACAAGGCTCCTGGCCCCAACGGGTAAATCTGCAATCACCGTCGTGCCGAGAAGATCCGTTGGGGGCCTACCGGAAGAGGCGGAGGGCCAGGTTCACGAGAAGCGTGAGCACGACGCTTAACACCACCATGGTGGCGATCGGCACGTAGACCCGGACGCCGTCGCCCCGGTAGACCAGGTCGCCCGGAAGGTGGCCCAGGTCGAGGGCCCGTCCGAGAAGCACGACGAGCCCGCCCAGAACGACGAGCCCGCCGCCCAGGTACATCAGTCCGCGGCCGAGGGTGCTGGCGTCCATGCGGGAGGGGGCTTTGGTGTGTGCTCGCAGCGGTTCGTTTCAACCTGAGTTGGGCCTTCTCGTTCGGGCCCGGTTCGAGACGACGAAGGGGGGCGACAAAACTCTCCCTTGGACCGCCCGTGAGAGGGCACCGAGCACGATTTAAACTGACCATCCGTCGCTTCCATGATCTTCTCCATTCTCGTCACGCTCCACATTATCACGGCCGCCGCGTGGTTCGGGCTGGGCCTCCGCCTTGCCGGGCGGGCCCGCACGGTGCTCGACCAGGGCGGCGAGGCCGGAATCGCGCTCGCGAACGACGGGGCGTCCACCGTGTGGCAGATGAACATCTTCGCGGTGCTGACCCTCGTGTTCTCGCTCGGTGCGTTCGTGGCGGGCGGGCACTTCGCCGCCTACGGGCCGCTCTACCACACGTCCGTCACCCTGATCGTGCTGTTTGCGGCCGATCAGCTCTTCGTCATCCGGCCGGGCTGGAATACGCTCCAGGCCTTCGTGACGGGAGGCGGGGGCGCGTCGCTCGGGGCCGACGCGGCCGATGCGGCGCGGAAGAAGGTGGCCATTGGAACCGGGGTGGGACACCTGCTCTGGGTCGTCATGCTCGTCCTCATGCTCTGGAATCGGTACCTCGGCGTCTACGTCTAGCCGCAAAGCGAAGCAGGGGCCGTGCGCTCAGTCCTGTGAACGGAGCCCAGTGGCCACGGCTCCCCGTTCGTACTGGTCCGGGCGGCGGTGGCGCAGAAACAGCCGGCGGGCGGGGGCGTCGGCGGTCCGGGAAAGATCGAGTGACGCGTGCAGGATTGTCTCTTCGGCCCCCGGCGCCTGCGCCACCACCTCACCGAAGGGATCCGTGACGAAGGAGCGGCCCGCAAATTGCATGTCGCCCTCGGGTCCCGTGCGGTTGGCGAGCGCCGCAAAGAACCCGTGCTGGAGCGCAGCCACCCGAAGCTCGGCCTCGTACATCCCGTCGGGCCACTCCCCGACGGTTCCGGCCTGCGGCACCACCACGAGGTCGGCGTCCTGCAGCGCCAGCGCCCGCAGGTACTCGGGGTAGTGGCGATCGTAGCAGACGGCCACACCAATCCGCCCGGCGGCCGTGTCGTAGACCGGCGCGCCGGTGTCGCCCGGGTCGTAGTAGCCCTGCTCGTGGAAGTTCTCGTACGCGGTGATGTGCATCATGCGCGTCCGCCCGAGCAGCGTGCCGTCGGCATCGAGGACGGGCGAGGTGTCGAACGTGCGCTCCCCATCCCGCTCCATCAGGTTAAAGACCACGACCACGCCACCGTCGGCGGCCGCCTCGGCAAGGGCTTCGGTCGTGGGGCCCGGCACCGGCTCGGCCAGGTCACGGGCGCTCCGGCGCCGCTCCGCCACGGGCACGCGGGGGTAGAAGGGCGTGAACGAGAGCTCGGGGAAGACGACGAGGTCGGCCCCGGCGTCGGCAGCCGCCTGCACCGCCCGCACCCCGCGATCGACCCTGGGGGGAGAGGCGGGCGACACGGCGTGCTGCACGAGGGCAATGGTCATGGTCGTGGGCGATGGATAACACAGAGAACGCGAGGGTGGGGTCAGCGCTTCTGGGCCGGCGCCGCCGCGCGGTTGGGGGCGACGAAGGCCTCCGGGAACGCCGGGCGGGCGGCGTCGAGCACGGCCTCGGCCTGCGTCTCGGTGGCGAAGGGGCCGAGCCGCACGCGGTAGAGGGGCGCCTTCCACGTGATGGTGACGGGCCTTCCGGAGGACGATGTCCCCTGAACGAGCGGGGGCCGCTCCGCCGGGGGGCGCTCGCGCCACCACCGGCTGGCCCGCCCGAGGGCCTCGGTCGCCCGGCCCTTGTCCTCCGTGAGCCGAAGCTGCACGTGGTAGATGCGGGTGCCCGGCTCCCCCTCAGACGACCGGCCGGTGGACCCCGGGCCCGAGCAGGCGCCAAGAACCATTCCGCTCATCCACACCCCGGCCAGGACGGTCAGCACCCGGACCGGCAGCGCGTTCGGTAGGGGCATGGGGAGGAACGTGATGCAGGAGGCGTCTCAGGGCCGTACTCAACTCGGCAAGGTCTTCCCTACGCACCGCCCCGGTGCGCGGTTCGAGGCGAGACGGAACGGAGACGGCCGTACGTCCCCCGACCGTCCCGGTGCAACTCCACTCCCCATGGACGATTAGACATGCCGCCCACTGCCCTCCGACTGCACGCTCCCCCTGTCTCGCATGCGCCATCTTGCTCTTTTGCCCACTGCGGCCCTCATGCTTCTCCTCGGGGCCTGCGGGGCCCCGGCCCCGTCGCCGTCCGCCGAGGCCGTGATCGACAGCGCCCGGGCCGCCCACGGCGCCCCGGTGCTCGACCGGGCCCTGGTGACGTTCGATTTCCGGGGCGACGCGTACCGCCTCCGGCAGGACGGGGGCGCCTTTCACTACCGGCGCGCCTACGCCGACCCGCTGGGGCGCCCCGTCGTGGAGGGCCTCACGAACGACGGGCCCTACCGGGCGGTCGAGGGGGACACGGTCACGCTCTCGCCGTCCGAGCAGAGTGCGGTGGAGACGACCGTCAACTCGGTGGCGTATTTCACCCTGCTGCCCGCGCCCCTCGGCGACCCGGCTGTGCAGCCGTCCTACAGCGGCCGCGACACGATCGACGGCGTGCCGTACCACCGCGTGGAAGTGACCTTCCGGCAGGAGGGCGGCGGGGCCGACTGGCAGGATGTGTTCGTGTACTGGTTTCGCACGGACACCTACGCGATGGACTACCTGGCCTACGCCTACGGGCAGGGGCCCGACGAGGAGGCCGGCACCCGGTTTCGGGCGGCCTATGACGTGCGTCGCCGCACCGGCGTCCGCGTCGCGGACTACCACAACTACACGGCCGACACGCTGGCCGCAGACCAGATGGCCCAGTACCCGGATCTCTTGGAAAAAGATGCTCTGGAACAGGTGTCGGAGATTGAGGTCGACAGCGTGCAGGTCCGCTCTGACAAGGGGGAGCACGGTCCGGTCGAATTGTTGAACTGAACTGCCCGACCCACATGCGCACGGCTCCGACGGGGTGCCTTTCGCTTCTGATGTTCGGCCTGGTGCTGGCGCTCCCGTTCGTGCTGGCCAACGCCTTCCTCACCGCCCTCACGAAGCTGGGGCTCGGGCCCCTGAGCGCGCTGGGGGTGGCCGTCGGCATTTTCGTCGGCGGGGCGATCAACATTCCGGTGGCGCGGGTTCAGCAGACCGAACGCGTCGAGTACCGGCCGACCCGGCTCCTCGGGCTCCACCGTCTTCTGGGGCGGCCCGTGCGGCATCGGGCCTACACGGTGGTTGCGGTCAACGTAGGGGGCTGCCTCATTCCCACTGTCCTCGCCGGGTACCAGGTTGCGCGCATGGCCCTGGAGGCCCCCGCCGCCCTCGGGGCATTGGGGATTGCGTTGGGGCTCAACGTCGGCCTCTGCTACTCCTTCGCCACGCCGGTGCCCCGGCGGGGCATCGCCATGCAGCCCCTGATCCCGGCCCTCGCGGCGGCGCTCTCGGGGCTGGTGCTGGCCCCCGAATGGGCGCCGCCGATCGCCTTTGCGGCCGGCGTGCTCGGGCCGCTCATCGGGGCCGACCTGCTGCACCTCGACGATATCGCCCAGCTCGGCACCGGCATGGCCAGCATCGGCGGGGCGGGCACGTTCGACGGCGTGGTCCTCTCGGGCCTCGTGGCGACGCTGCTGGTGCCGGGGGCGCTCTAGGGCACCGCTGGAGCGCATCGCGCACCGTAGACCGGCTGTCAGTCGCGTTCACGCCGGTCGTTCTCAGAAACAGGACTGGCGGGGTCCCCAACGCGCCAGGGCGGTGCCCTGAGCGGTGCGGTAACGTCGTCGCACGTCTCGTCGAGCCGGCGCGGATCTTGAAAAACTTGTATCAAGGCGTAGCCGACCATTACGAAACCATTATCCCAACATTAAAGACGTGCGAGGCACGATATCTTAAAAAAGAAGGGTAGCAAAAGCAGGAGATGGTTCGTATCGTCCGATTAGTGTCTAACCAAACCTTGGTCTGCAAGGCACATTGAGCGGTCCGAAAAATGGCCGCCGTGGACTTTAGTGTTGGCACTCTTTCTATTCGCATTTGCTCTAACAACCCCTTCGTCCATCATGAAACGTTGGGTTACAATACCACTCGTACTCGTTCTTGGACTACTCTTCTGGCCATCTGCGACGTTTGGCCAGGGGGCTACGACCGCGACTATCCGAGGACAGGTGACTGACGCAGACGGACAGTCCCTCCCAGGTGCTAATGTGCTGGCGGTACACGTACCGTCAGGAACGCAATATGGGGCCTCAGCCAATGCAAACGGCCGATACGCTCTCTCCAACATGCGTCCAGGTGGGCCCTACCGTATTACCGTATCGTTCGTCGGGTATCAGTCGAAACGGGAAGAAGGGGTGACGCTGGATTTAGGCCAGACGCTGAGTCTTGACTTCGCGCTTCAGGAGAGCACTGCCGAGATGGATGAGGTAGAAGTTGTCGCGAACACGACCGGCATACTGTCGTCGGAACGCGATGGACTCGTCACGAACGTTAGTTCGGCAGAGCTAGAGGAACAGCCCACGATGAGCCGTAGCATCGCGGACGTGGCACGGCTGACACCACAGTCGTACGTCGTGAACTCCAACGACGATGGTCCGGCCATCTCAATCGCTGGACAGTGGAACCGATTCAACTCAATTTACGTCGACGGCGCTGTTACCAACGACGTTTATGGACTCTCCGCGCAAGGTACTCCGGGCGGACAGAGCGGGGCGTCGCCCATCAGCCTCAGTGCAGTGGAGGCGATGTCGGTTGAAGTCTCGCCCTATGAGGTGACAAAGTCTGGATTCGTGGGAGGGGCCATCAACTTCACCACAAAAAGCGGGACGAATCAGTTCGATGGTTCGTTTGAGTACTATCGCCGGGGTGCCAACCTGACACAGGGAGAACTGAATGTCGAAGGAGAGACACTTGTGGATGGCATTCCTTCTTCCACATCGTCCGACCGCTACGTCTTCTCGCTGGGGGGACCGATCATTAAGGATCGCCTGTTCTTCTTCGTCAACACTGATATCCGGCGCGAGAACGAAGGCAAGCCGCTCCAGCAGGGATACGAAGGAAATACGCCGCTTCGGGGCGGGAACCCCGATAACAACACACTTGACAGCGTCTTTGAAATCAGGGACTTCATGGAGCGGAATACCGGGTACGACCCAGGTACGCCGGGAAGCAAGTCCGATATCCTGGATGCTGACAAATTCCTGGGCCGACTTGACTTCAACCTCAATAGTAATCACAAGTTAACGGCCCGGTACTGGTACAACGATAACTTCAACAAAGATCGTTTTCAGAGCACTCGAAGTGGAATCAACTTTCAGAACAATTCGGAGGTATTCCCGAGCACACAGCATAACGCCATGCTGCGGTGGAACGGGACCTTTGGCGGTAACGTCGCTACGAAAACCACTGCGACCTTCCAGAACGTCGAAGATGATCGTGGTGTAGACGGAGAGCCGTTCCCGAGCATCAGTATCACCGATGGCGGAGGAGATATCAGTCTCGGCTCCGAACCGTTCTCCTATCCGAACTTCTTAGAGCAAAATGTTTTCACCTTCACAAATGAAACCGATATCTTCATCGGTGACCATACGCTGACGGTGGGAACACACAACGAACTGTACGACATTGACAATCGGTTCGCGATCTTCGGACCTGGGTCGTATGATTTTGCTAACGTATCCGACTTCGCGGAGACGGTGTGCCACTATGCGGAGCAGAAGCAGGGACAGTTCGGCATTCAGGAACCCGGTCCCATCTGCCAGGCACAGTATCCGGATCCGTCGACGCAGACAGACTTCTATCTCCATCAGTATTCGCTCGTCGACAATGACCCAGATACGCCGTTCAACTACATCGCGAACGACAACACGGCACTACGAGCTGAATTCCAGTCAGTAAAGCTTGGGTTTTTCGTGCAAGATAAGTGGGAGCCGATTGAAGGTTTGAATCTCACCTTCGGCCTTCGAGCCGACCTCCCGAAGATTCTGGATGACCCAGGTGCTCATCCCAGTGCCAACGCCGAGCTCCTTCCAGCCGTCAGCGATGCTGGTTACGACTTGAATGGTGCAACGGCGGGCGAGATGCCAGACTGGCAGGTGTTCTGGTCGCCCCGATTCGGCTTTAATTACTCGTTCACCGAGGAGCGAAACACGCAGGTTCGTGGCGGTACAGGGGTCTTCACCAGCCGTCTTCCTCAGCTGTGGCCGGGAAATGCATTCACGAACAACGGTCAGAGTGCAGCTGTCGCCGCGGGAGGTAGCTTCGCGGGTCCGGTTCCGCTTCGCCGTCCACAGAACGGATTGACGCAGTTCGACGACGCGGGAATCTTTGGAGGAGGGGCATTTGGTGCGACACCACCGTCTTCGGTAGATGAACTCACGCCGACTGGTAACCTAACCCTTTTCCGGAACGACTTCACGTACCCCCGTGTGCTGCGCACCACTCTGGGGATCGATCATGAGTTACCGTTCGGGTTCACGGGCACACTGGAAGGCCAGTATTCCAGCAAACTCAATGATGTGATCGTGAAGAACGTGAACTTGAAACAGCCGAACGCGAACCTTGACGCTGGCCAGACAAACGACGACCGTCCGATTTACACACAGCCGCGGGACCCCAACACAGATATTGGTGTTGATCCCCGTTATGGTGATGTCTATCTGCTGGATAACACCGACAAAGGGTACAGCTACACGGTCACAGGCCGGTTGCGCAAGGCACCCACTCCTGTGTGGGAAGGTGGTACTGTCCGCGGGCAAGTGTCCTATACCTACGGAGATTCGAGAGGCCTCAACCAGTTTGGCGACACGGTGGGTTCGAACTGGGGTGACAATCCTCATGCGAGCACCACGAACAACCTGACTCTTGGTCGTTCTCCTTTCTCTCTCGGACACAGGATCCAGTTGTCGCTGGGGTACCGTCAGGAACTCACGGAGAACGTCTCCACAAACCTGTCGCTCTTCTACAACGGGCAGTCGGGTCGGCCTTTCTCTTACACGATTGGTGGAGGCGCAGCAGAAACCATGATCGGAGACGAAGGTGGCCCGCCGCTCTTCTACATTCCAGAGGACGCCAGCAACCTCCAGTTTGCTCCGATCAAAGACGGCAACGGCGATGTCATCCGAACGCCGCAGCAGCAGGCACAGGATCTTGACCGCTTCATTGAAAACGTTGACTACTTGAGTGAGAATCGCGGCGAGTACGCCACCCGCAACGGGGATCGAACCCCGTTCGAAGGTGTCGTGGACCTGCAGTTTGCCCTTAACTTCTCTGGCGAACTTGTAGGCCGTAAACAGCAGCTTACTCTCACAGCCAACGTCTTCAACTTCTCCTCCATGCTCGGAGACATCTTCGGCACCGAGTGGGGCTATCGGTACCAGCAGGCTGGACTTGTCAGTCCGGTCAACTTTGTTCGCTTCACAGACGAGGACGGGGACGGTAACCCGACGCCAGTGTACCAGTCGGCCCTCGGAACGGAGAACCCCGAAACGAACTTGGAGGAATCGTTCGACGTACAATCGGGAACTCAGACGTACAGCACGCTCTACCAGGTGCGTCTCGGTGTCAAGTACACGTTCTAACCTGGGGATAAGATTGAAAGCCGATAGTGTCGAGACGGGTGGTCGTCGAAAGACGGCCACCCGTTTCGTGTTTTGGAGTGCCTACTCGAATGGCATCGCGACACCTTCCAGCAAACACGTCGCAATGACCAGACCCCACCGACTTTCTTGTCTTGCTTCTGCACTGATTCTGCTGACTGTGGGCCTTCCGCGTCCGGGAGACGCCCAGTCTCCCGACAGCACCGTCCTGAATCGTACCGGCCGTGTGGCCCATACCCTGATCGATGAGACGAGCGGCATCGTCCGGAGCCGGTGGCAGGAGAACGTGTGGTGGGTGCACAACGACAGCGGGGATCGCCCCCGCCTCTTCGCCATCGACAGCACCGGGGCGGTACACGTGGCCCCCTGGCACGCCGGCGACTACGCGGCGGGCGCCGAGGCCGACAGCAGCGCCAATCCACCGTGGCCGGGCGTCCAGCTCGGGGCGGCCGCCCACATCGACTACGAGGACATCGCGGTGGAGGACAGTACGCTGTACCTGGGGGACATTGGCAACAACGGCAACGCCCGGCGCGACCTGGGCATCTATGTCATCCGAGAGCCCTTCCAGTACGACCGCCGGACTCGACCGGTCAAGCACCTACCCATCCAGTACCCGGATCAGGAGACCGTTCCGGCCCGAGAGTGGGACTTTGACGCGGAAAGCCTGTTCGTGGACAACGGCACACTGTACGTGTTGACCAAGCACCGAAAGGGGCAACAGATTAACGTATCCCAGCCCGGAACCAAGCTGTACCGGCTGGACACCGAGCACACGCACCGGGTGAACACCTTGACGCTTGTGGACCGCCACGACACGATTCCGCCGCCCACGGCCGCCGCCCTCAGCCCGAGTGGGGACCGGCTCGCCGTGCTGGGCTACGCGTCGGTCTGGCTCTTTCCGCGCCCCGAGCGGAAGCGAGGGAGTAGTCCTGGGCTGCGCCCTGACGACGAGACGCACTGGCTCTCGACCAAACCCCGGCGCATTGCCCTGCCCGCCGACCAATCCCAACAGGCCGAGGCGGTGACCTGGGACGATCCCCACACGCTCCGCATTGCCAACGAGCAGCGGAACGTCTGGACCCTCTCGCTCAAGACGAAGGCTCGATCCAACGGCCGGCGCTAGCTATGGGAAGGGCTGTCCCCTGTGGGAAGAAGGGATCACCATGGAGCCGGGCCCTGAAGGACCTCCGAAGTGGTCGTCCTACAAACGCCTGCCGACACACGTCTTTTCCAAACCACCTCTCGGCTTGAGCCTTGTTTTGTTGGAAATCAGGCACCATATTACCAAACCATTAGCCCTAAGCAAAGAAGAGGCAGGGCATGAGTTCTTAACAATTGGCGCTGGAAAATCGGGGAAGCGTCTCGTACCCTGAGAATGTCAACAGGGGGCCTTTGGTGTACAAGGCCTGAAAAGATCGTCTTCCCGCCAAATGTTCTTACGGGAAGCGTCGCACCGCCATCAAGCCTGGTTCACAAATGGAACGCTCCATCATGAAGTCTATCGTCACGCGCTGGCTCTTGCCTGTTCTCGTCTTTTGCCTGCTGCCCGTTGCGGACAGTGCGGGGCAGGGGACGACGGCCTCAATCACGGGCACCGTCGTGGATGAAAATGAAGATGTGCTGCCGGGCGTCAACGTCGTTGCCGTTCACCAGCCGACCGGCACGCGGTACGGCACCGCCACGAACACGAACGGTAGGTTCAACATCCAGGGCATGCGGGTCGGAGGGCCGTACACCATTTCCGCGTCGTTCGTGGGATACCAGACCATCCGGCGGGAAGGCATTCGGCTGCAGCTCGACGAGTCCCGAGAGCTCAACTTTGCCCTCGAGCCGAAGACGGCACAGATGGAAGAGGTGGAGGTTGTCGGGCGACAGTCCGGAGCGGTGATCGACAAGGACCGGACGGGCGCCGCCACGAACGTATCGACCGAGCAGATTGAGGAGCTCCCTGCCATCGGCCGCAGCCTCACCAACTTCACGCGGCTCGTGCCGCAGGCCCAGGGCGACGGCAGCATCGGAGGCGCAAATAGCCGCTACAACAACATTCAGATTGACGGCGCAACCCTCGACGATGTCTTCGGACTGGGCGACGCGGTGCCCGGCAGCCAGGCGGGGGCCGAGCCCATAAGCCTCGACGCCATCGAGGAGTTCAACATCAACATCGCTCCATACGACGTGCGCTCCAGTGGCTTCACGGGGGGGCAAATCAACGCTATCACGAAGAGTGGCTCGAACGAGTTTGAAGGGTCGTTCCGATTCCAAGGTGGCACTGAGGACTTCACCGGCGACCTCGAAGGGGTGGGGACGGGGGAGTTCAATCAGGCGTTCTACGTGGGCACCCTCGGCGGGCCCATCATCGAGGACGAACTGTTCTTCTTCATCAGTGGCGAGTTGAAGCGAGAGAGCTCGCCGCTCGACACGCGGGTGGGAGAAGATCTGGAAGGGACCAATGTCTTCCGCGAATCTCGTGATACATTTACTGAGCTCCGGTCGATCTTTCAGGACACATACGGCTACAATCCCGGCGGCATCTCGCCGCTTACGCAGCGACAGGACGACGAGAAGCTGCTGGTGAAGTTGGACTGGAACGTCAACGACAATCACCGCCTGACGCTCCGCAACAACTACGTTAACGCGACGGACGATCAGGGCATCGACCGGAGTGAAGGCAGCTTCAGCTTTGCCAACCGGCAGTACGTCTTCCAGAGCCGCCAAAATTCCCTCACGGCCCAGCTCAACAGCAGCTTCGACAACGACATCTTCAACGAGGCACGGTTCGTCTACACCCGCATCCGGGATGAGCGGGACGTACAAGACGCCGCGTTCCCCGAGATTGCGCTTGATCTTGGGGGAGGGGATGAGATCGGGGCCGGCATCGGTCGGTTCAGCCAGGCCAATCGCCTCGATCAAGACCTGTTCGAGTTCACCAACAACCTCTCCTACACCGTTGGCGACCATACGCTGACAGTGGGGACGAGCAACAAGTTCTACCAGTTCAGCAACCTATTCATTCAGGACTTCTTCGGGTCCTACACGTTTGAGGAATTCGTGGCGGACGGCGACACCATCTCGGCCACCGAGGCGCTGCGACGCGGCCAGCCGTCGGAGTACCGGTTCAGCTACGCCACCGAGGCGGCCGGCACCGACCGGCCGGAGGCGGACTTTTCGGCCTTCCAGTTTGGCGGCTACGTGCAGGACGAGTGGCAGGCCCTCGAAAATCTCCAGCTGACACTGGGCCTGCGTGTGGACGTGCCGGTGCTGCCGGACGACCCGACCTTCAACCCCACGGCGTTCGAGGCCTTCGGCCGGAGCACGAGCAATGTGGCGAGTGGAAACCCGCTCTGGTCGCCCCGGCTCGGGTTCAACTATGACCGGGCGTTCCTGGGCAGTGACCTCTCGACTCAGATTCGGGGAGGGATTGGCATCTTCAGTGGGGACCCGCCTTACGTTTTCATCTCCAACCAGTACAGCAACACCGGGGCCGACGTCAACCGGATCGACGCAACCTTCGACCAAGAAAGCGACTTCTACGGCGAGAATGCGCCGGAAAATGGACGTCGATTTGTGCCGACCAACATCGGCGACAACCCCACGGGCCAGCCGCTTCCCCGAAACGCGCCCTTCTGTCAGGAAACCCCGGACAGTGAACGCTGCAGCGAGCTCCTCGCGCCGGTGCAGACGACAGAGATTAACCTGGCGTCCGACGACTTCAAGTACCCGCAGACCTTTCGCCTAAACCTGGCGGTGGACCAGGAGTTGCCGCTCGGTGTCGTGGGCACGGTGGAGGGCCTCTATTCGAACACAATCAACGACGTCACCTTCCGCAACATCAACCTCGAGGCGCCGGAACCGGGAGGCACCAGCGACGGCCGCTACCCGATCCAAGGGTCGAAGTATGGACGGCCGTTCTACGGCACGCCGGGCGGGGACGTCAACCGCGTGAGCGAGCGCTTTACCAACGCGATCCTCCTCGAGAATACAAACGACGGCTACCAGTACAGCCTGACGGGCGAGCTTCAGCGCAACGTGCGAACGGGGATCGGTGGATCGGTCGCGTACACCTACACACGGGCCACGAACGTCAACAACGGATCCTCCAGCCGGGCCATCTCCAACTGGCAGTTCAATGAAAACAAGGACATCAACGACCCGCGCGTGGGCACGGCGGACTACGAGATCCGGCACCGCATCCTCGGGACGCTGAACTACACACTCACGTACGGCGACCGCTTCGGGACGACCATCGGGCTCATTTACGAGGGGCGCTCTGGGGAGCCGTTTAGCTGGATCTACGACGGCAACGCCAACGGTGACACGCAGTCGTTCAATGACCTCGTGTACGTGCCCGAGAACGAGTCGGACATCGTCCTGGAGAGCGACAACTGGGACTTGATGAATGCCTTCATCGAGGGAGACGATGCGCTGAGCGATGCTCGCGGCTCGGTGATTGAGCGGAATACGGCGCGCGCCCCCTGGCAGAACATCCTCGACGTGCAGATCTCGCAGAGCATCCAAACCTTCAATGGGCAGCGGATTGAATTCATTGCCGAGGTCAACAACTTCCTGAACCTGCTCAACGAAGACTGGGGGCGGATCCAGAACACCAGCTTCAACAACGTCACGGCCTGGGCCTTTGAGGGCTACGTCCGCCCCGACCAGGTGGGCACGATCGAGAACGGGCGGGTGATCACGGAAGACGACGTGGGCAAGCCGCGCGTCTCGTTCGAGGAAGAAACCGTCCGTGAGCGCCTGAACGGTGAGCAGTTCTTCACCTCGGACATTCCGTCCCGCTGGCGCGCCCGGCTGAGTGTCAAGTACACGTTTTAGCGCTCCGCGTCTCGTCTTACTCCCTCCGCGCTCCTGAATCTCTCCGACTGCCCCCATTATGAACACGCTTCAACTCCTCCGCCTTCCGGCCCTACTTCTCGCTGGCGCCCTCCTCATCACCGGCTGCGATGGACTTGACAGTGGGACGCCGCCCACTGAGGCCACGGGAGAGAGCAACGCCACGGTGTCGTTCGCCACAGACAACATCTCCATCACTGAGGAGTCTGGGACGGTGACTATCGAGGTCACGGTCACCAATCCCCCCAACGACACCGTCTCCGCAGAGGTGCTTTACGCCGATGGGACGAGTAGCACGAGCCCCTCGGACTTCGGGCTCGAATCCAGCCGCAATGTGGGAAGTGGGTACGTGGCCGGTCGCGTGGTTTTTCCCGACACGGCGACTACGGGCAACACCCAGACCTTGACGCTCGACATCGCGGACGAAGAAGACAACGAGCCCAAAGAGGATGGCGTCTTCGTTTTTCAGAATGTCACCAATGCCTCTGTGGAAGGGACAGATCGGTTGACGATTTCGATCGGCGCCATCGAGATCTTCTTCAAGGATTTTGAAGACGGAAGCCTGGATCCGATGTCGGTCTTCAATGTCACAAACGGCAATGGGTGGGGAACAGGCAACTTCGAAAACAACAGTTACGCGGTGGCAAACGCCTTCGGCGGAAGCGAGGCCTCCAACTCGTGGCTCATTAGCCCGGCGATTAACTTCAACAACTTTGAAGGCGAGACGCTCACCTTCCGGAACAGGAAACGCTTTGACGATGGCGGAGAGGAGCAGCCGCTAGAGGTGAAGGTGTCGACCGACTACGACGGATCGGGGAATCCGGAGAACTTCAGTTGGACCGACATCACCGACCGTGTTCAGAGCCTCGCGTCGGAGGGGGAAGGCTTTGTCGCGTCGGGCGAAATCGACCTGTCCGACGCCCAGTTTCAGGCCGACGAGGTGTACGTGGCCTTCAAGTACACCTCTAGCGGAACGGGACCGGGATCGTCCGAAGAGCAGCAGGTGGATGACGTCCGGGTTGTGGGTCGGTAACGAATGACCATGCCTCGGCGGTTACGCCGTGCGAAGTTCTGTACCCTCATCGTGCTACTAGTTTTACGCCCCAACGACCTATGCGACGTTTTCTCAGCGCACTCTTGCCTGTTCTTGTGATCGGCGGTCTTGTCCTTGCTGGCTGCGACAGCGGGGGCGGCGTTCCCGACGATCTGGGGGACAGCACCTCTGTCGGATTCGTGGAGTCCACGGCCACGTTGGTTGAGGGGGAAGACGAGACCTATGCCCTTGAAATTACGGCCGACGACCCAGGGTTTGAGGAGGTGCGGCTCAACCTCTCGGTCAATGCCTCGCAGAGCACCGCCGCGCTGGGCGACGACGTGACGGGGCTGACGGGTGACACAACGGTCACCTTCCCGCGCTCGGCCACAAGCGGGGGCACGGTTTCCATCCCGCTCACCATCGTCGACGAGCCCGTCGACAGCACTGGATTTTTGGAGGACACGGAAAGCCTCGCGTTCACACTGAGCCCGGCGGACACGCTCGCTCCCGAGATTGACGACGGGGCCAGCAGCTTTACCCTCACAATCGAGGAGGACGATGCGCCGTTCACTGCGGAAGAATCCCGAAACCGCCCGAGCGGTGGGCGAACCGTTGCTGACGGCCTCGTCACTCGTGTGGAGTCGGATGGGGTGTACGTACAGGATGGCACGGGTGCCTTCTTTGTGTTCGACAGTGACTTTGCCAGTCAGGCAAGCAAGGGCGACTCGGTCCGCGTCGACGGTGCGGTGGGGTACTTTAACGGGGTGTTCCAGGTCAGCGGCGTGAGCGACGGGCCGCAGACGGAGGTGTTCTCGTCAGGGAACGCGCTGCCGGCCCCACAAGAGGTGTCGCTCGGAGAGGTGGTAAACAACGGCGAAGAGTACGAAAGCGAGCTCATTCGAGTTGAGAACTTTGCCATCGACGCCGGCGGGGATCAGACGTTTCAGGGCGGGGTTCCCGCCGGGCTGTACGACATCAGTACGCAGGACGCTTCCTCCACCCTTCTCGTGACGGGCGGGTCCGGCCTTGTTGGAGAGTCGATTCCCGATCGGGGCACGTTCCAGGGCGTTCTTGGGCAATTCAACGGTGAGGGCGGTGGCGGCGACGAGCCGGATGAGGGGTATCAGTTATTGGGAATCGACCTGGACGACGTGATAGCCCCTGAGGTCGCTACGATCAATGAAGTGCGCCAGGAGTCAAACGGCTCGTCGGTCTCGACCGCCGGGGTGGTCACGCGGGTCGACGGCCAGAACGTCTTCATCCAGGACGAGAGTGGCCCAACTGGGGCCAGTGGCATCGTTGTACGCAACGGTGACCTGGCCGATGACGTGAGAGATGGAGGCATTGATCCGAATCCGGGCGACCAAATTGAGGTCTCCGGAGAGCTTGGGGCCTTCAGCGGCCTTCTGCAGATTTCTTCGAACGTGCAATACAGCGTCATCCAGACAGACGCTGGGCTCCCCAGTCCACAGTCCGTCTCGGCAGGTGACCTGCTCAACGGCGGCGGGGAGGACTACGAGTCGGAGCTCATTACAGTCTCGGGACTAGCGATCGATGACAGAGGGGATTCCACCTTCCAGGGCGGTACGAACTACGACGCGACCGATTCGAACGGAAACACGATCACCCTTCGGATTTCGGACAACTCGTTCTACGCCGGCCAGACGATTCCGAGTGGAGCTGTCGCCTTTGAAGGGGTCCTGAGCCAGTTCAACGGAGGCTTCGGAGGGGCACGCGGGCCGGACGAGGGATACCAGCTCCTTCCGCTTGTTGACGGGGACCTGAGTGATACGATCAATCAGGTTCGTCAGGAGTCGAACGGTACGAGCGTGTTTACGCTCGGGGTTGTCACGCGAGTGGATGGTCAGAATGTCTTCATCCAAGATGAGAGCGGCCCGACCGGGGCCAGTGGCATCGTTGTACGCAACGGCGACTTGGCCGATGATGCGCGAGATGGAGGCATTGATCCGAACCCAGGCGACCGCATTCAGGTCTCTGGAGAGCTTGGGGCCTTCAGCGGCCTTCTGCAGATTTCCTCGAACGTGCAGTATACTGTGGGTCAGACGGGAGTTGGCCTCCCCAGTCCTCAGTCTGTTTCGGTCAGCGATCTGCTGAACGGCGGCGGGGAGGACTACGAGTCGGAGCTCATTACAATCTCTGGGCTGACCGTTGACGGTAAGGGGGATTCCAACTTCCAGGGTGGCACCAACTACGACGCCACCGACTCAAGTGGGGACACGGTCACCCTCCGGATTTCGGACAACTCCTTTTACGTCGGAGAGCCGATCCCGGGTGGATCCGTCACGTTCGAAGGCGTGCTGAGCCAGTTTAACGGAGGCTTTGGTGGTGCACGCGAACCGGATGAGGGGTATCAGACGCTCCCGCTCATTGATGGGGATCTGGAATAGGGCAGACATCCCTGTTACTCGCCCCGTCGGACCGTCGAAGAAAATGGGCGGTGCCCCGCGTGGGGGCCGTCCCTTTTTCGAGAATGACGGGTGCTTGGTAACAGAAGAGGCCTTTCTTGAACTGTGAAGGTGGGCCCCAAGCCCGTCGTGCTCCGGCGACTCACGGCAGAAGATCACGAGACGTTGCAAGCGGCCCGTATGTTCATGCAGTCCTCCGTTCCCCCCTATCTTTCAAGTGTTTTTCCCTGATGTCATGGCATGCCTGCCGCGCTGGGTCTTTCTAGCCGCCCTATCGCTGCTCCTCGTTGGCGCATGGCCGGAGGCCGTTCAGGCGCAGGACCCTATCACGATCAACGAGGCACGCGATGAGCCGCTAGGGACAGAAGTGACGGTGGAGGGTACGGTGACGCGAGCGTACGGGTCGTATGCCCGCGTTCAAGACGACAGCGGCCCGACCGGGGCCAGCGCCATCGTCCTCCGCCAGACGAGCGGATCAAACAGCAGCGCGTTTCAGAGCGACATTGCGGACGGCACCATTCAGCCGGGGACCACGGTGAAGGTAACCGGAACCACCTCGGCCTTCAACGGGCTTTTTCAGATCAACAACGAGGACCTCACCGACTACACGGTGCAGGGGCAGGGCTCCCCACCGAGCCCACAGACGGTGACCCTTCCGGAGTTGGCTCAGAACGGGGAAGACTACGAAAGTGAGCTGCTCCGTGTTGAGGGATTGCGGTTTCTCAGTGCGTCCGGCGCCTTCGAGAACGGGACAACCTATACGGTAGAGGACGGGGACGGACAGCCCCTTGAATTTCGAGTACAGGATGGCAGCGAGACGGCGATCGGCGGCGCCCCGATTCCGGGCGGAGTGTTTGACTTTGAAGGCGTCCTTGGGCAGTTCAACGGAGAAGGCCCGGGGGGGGATGAGCCCGACGAGGGGTATCAGTTCATTCCGGTTCGCGAGAGCGACCTGCAACCGTCGCTGTCGTTTTCCTTCAATCGCCTGTTCGCCCAGGCGGAAGAAGGGGACGGCCCTGTGTCGGTGCAGGTTCAGGTCTTCAACAAAGAAACGGACAGGACGGTCTCGGTGACGGCAGAAGTAGGGCCGTCCAGCACCGCGGATGGGACGGACGTCATGGGCTTTCAGAGCCCGCAGACGCTTACGTTTTCCGGAACGGATCCGTCGCCACAGACCCTTACCCTGGAGCCGGTGGACGATTCTGAGCAGGAGGGGGTGGAGCGGCTAGAGGTTGCGCTGTCGTCCGAGGACGGGGGCATCTCGTCTCCCAGCCGCTTTACGCTTTGGATTCTGGACGGCCCGGCGGCCCAAGGACCGATCGTTGCGGGCGATAGCGCCAACGTGCTCCTCGACTCGCTCCGGCAACGGTACGGCGATCCGCCCACGATTGGATACGGCCCGGCCCGCGACACGCTGTACCGCCGCGTCTACAACGAGCAAGATACCGTCGAGGCCATTTACAGTGGGCTCCAGGTGGTCGTCGACCCGGACGGAGGAGACGCCAGTGATCAGGCACTCGATCAGGGTGTAAATACCGAGCACATCTGGCCCCGCAGCAAAGGCGCCGAGAACGAGCCGGCCCTGAGCGACATGCACATCCTGGCCCCCGCACACGATGCGGTCAACTCGGCGCGAAGCAATTACGCCTTTGGGGAGATCCCAGACTCGGACACCGACAGTTGGTACTTTGAGGACGAGTCTCGATCGACCACTCCGCAAAATGGGTTGGAGCTCTGGAGTGAGCTTGACAGCAGTCCTGCTGAACGGGACAACCGCCGCTTCGAGCCGCGCCATAGCAAGAAAGGAGACGTGGCGCGTGCGGCCTTCTACTTCGCCATGGCGTACCCGAACCGAGCGGACTTGTCGTTCTTGGAAACCCAGCGGGAAACGCTTCTGGAGTGGCACGAAGAGGATCCTGTGGATGCGACGGAGCTCCGTCGAACGCTTTCTCAGGGCAGCTACCAGGGCAACATTCCGAACCCGTTTGTGCTCGACTCCACCCTCGCCGACCGAGCCTACGGCGAAGAGGTCCCGGGCCCCGAGGTGATCTCTATTCAGAATGCCCGGGAGCAGGGCGGCGGCCGTACGGTGTCCGTGGAGGGCGTTGTGACCCGTGTCGGAGACGACGGCCCGTACATTCAAGACCAGACCGGCGGGCTCTACATCTTCGAATCCCAGGGGGTCTTTGGGCAGGCCCTCGGCAGCTCCATCGAGAAGGGCACCCGACTAGAAGTGACGGGAACGCTCACCTATTTTAACGGGCTGCTGGAGTTGACCGACGTGCCTGACGATGGCTTCGAAATCATCGCTCAGGACGAGTCGCTCCCGGCCCCGACGACCCTCACGCTTGGAGACATTGCCGCCAGCGGCGAGAATCACGAGGCAGAGCTCGTGCGGGTGGAAAACGTTTCCATCGACGCCGACGGGGACGACACGTTTCGGGCGGGCAGCAGCGCGGGGAACTACATGATCCAGGACGGCACGGGCTCCCTCACGCTTCGAATTCCCAGTGGATCGGAACTTGAGGGGGAGCCGATCCCGGACCGTGCCACCTTTCAGGGGGTCCTCGGGCAGTTCAATGGGGCGGGGCCGGACGCGGATGAGCCGGACGAGGGGTATCAGCTTCTTGGTCTCGACGCCGGCGATCTGACGGCGGAGCTTCCTGGGGAGACGACCGTCGACGTGACGCGCTCGTTCGGCGACCCGAGCACCGGGGACAGCTACCGCCTCGTGGCCCTGCCGGGCCAGGTTGACCAGGCCCTCGCGTCGACGCTCTCCGGCGAGGCGGGCGTCGGGTGGCAGGCGTACTGGGACGACGGCAGTGACCAGGAGCCCTTCATTAAGTTCGACGGCAGCGATCAGTTTGACTTTCGGCCCGGCCGCGGGTTCTGGGTCCTGAGCACGAGTGACTGGTCGGTCCAAACGACAATTCCCACGGTGGACGTGCAGAACGGGGCGACCACAATCCCGCTGCACGACGGGTGGAACATCATCTCCAACCCACTGCCCCGAAACGTTCCGTGGAGCGCCGTGCAGAGTGCCAACGAGGGGACGCTTCAGGCCTTGTGGGACTGGGACAGCGGCTCCTTTCGGGAGGCGTCGACTTTTGTGTCGGCAGCGGAAGGGGAGGCCTTTTACGTCCTCAACGACCAGGGGCTGGACCAGCTCACGATACCGCTCTCGTCCTCCGAGGGCACGACTGCGAATGCCGCCAATGAGTCCCGGACGACCCGTGCGGTCGAACTGGTTGCCGAGCGCAAGGGGCGCGCGACGGCCCGTGTAGAAGTGGGAGAGCATCCCGCGGCCGCCGACGGGAAAGACGCACAAGACCTTGCGGCCCCGCCGTCACGGTTTGCAAGTCTGTCCCTGTCCGCCCGGGCGCCATTCGCAGGCGCGGCCCCCGAGCGGCAGGGCCGGTTGGCGCGAGATGTACGGCCCACGGGAACGGGGGGCCAGACGTATACCCTCGAGCTCCGGGCCGACACGACAGGACCGGTGACACTGCGTGCGGAATCGCTCCCGCAGTCGCCACAAGTGGACGTGGCCCTCGTTGATCCGGCGAACGGTCGTTCCCACGACCTCCGGACCGACGGGCCGTTGACGCTTGCGGCGGGCCCCGATCCGTCTCGCATTCAGCTCCTGGTGGGGCGCTCGTCCTACGTGACGTCGGAGACCCGTGAGCGTCTTCCGGAGAGCCTCACGGTACAGGCCCCAGCGCCCAATCCATTCCGCAACCAGATCACCCTGAAGTACGCTCTGCCGGAGACGCAGGACGTGACGGTTGCCGTGTTCGATCTTTTGGGACGGCGGGTTCGCACCCTGGCGGAAGGGCGTCAAGAGGCCGGTCCCCATCGGGTGAATTGGGAGGGAACGGACGCGTCACAGCGTCGGCTGGCCAGCGGGACGTACTTCCTGCGCGTGTCGACCGACGAGAAGCAACACGTCGAGAAGGTCGTGCTCGTCCGGTGAGGCAGACTCTCCACGCCGTCTGGTCCACAAGCTGTCTTGGGTTTCATGATTAACCGCTCGCTGTTTCCGGCCGTCGTACGAATAGGGGTTCTGACGGCCATTGGGACTGGGCTTCTTCTCTTGCCGGGGTGCGACGGTGGAGGAACGTCCCCGGAGCCGCCGTCGCCGCCCACGAGTGTCCAGGCGACCACCCAGGACGGGAGCGTCAGCCTGACGTGGGACGGCGGGGCAGATGCATCGGGGTACAATGTCTACCGGAGCACCAGCTCATTTTCGGGGGCCAACGGGACCCCGGTGAACGGGGACACCCCGCTCGGGCAGCCCACACTGACGGACGACGCGGTTGACACCGGGACGCGCTACTACTACCGGGTCACCGCGGTGGGGGAGGGCGGAGAGAGCGATCCCTCCGCGGAAGTCAGCGTTCGCCCCTTTCCGTCCCCACCCCCTCGCCCTGAACATATCCTTTGATCCCCTGCGGACGGAGCCCGGGCCCTGTCAGGAGGATGTCGTGGATCGTGTAGGGAGTGGGTAACATCGGCGTCCCGTCCCTGCGTGTGCGGATCAGGCGCTCTTTTTGGGCTTAGAAACGGTCCCACCGGGCCGAAGCAGTGCCCACGCCGTCGCTGTCTGCCTGGCAAAGGCGGGCCGCGGCGCGCCCCTGTCCGGTAGCACAAGTGCCCCTTCCCCGATGACGCATTCTACGACCGACATTCTCGTGCTGGGCTCCGGCATCGCGGGCCTGTCCGCCGCGCTCGGGGCCGCCCGCGACGGCGCCTCCGTCACCCTGGCCACGAAGGCGACGCAGCCCGAAGGGGCCTCCACGTGGTGGGCGCAGGGCGGCATCGCGGTGGCCCGCAAAGCGCCCCGCCAGTTCAAGGAGGACATCCACACGGCCTCCAGCGGCACGAGCGACCCCGAGGCCCTCGACGTGCTCGTGCAGAACGCCGACGCCGCCGTGCGGGACGTGCTCATCGACACGCTCGGCGTGGACTTCGACACCGGGGGCGACGGCGCGTCGTTTCACTACGGACGCGAGGCCGCCCACTCCGAAGACCGCATCCTGCACGTCGACGCGTCGACGGGGCGGCACATTCACGAGCCGTTCCTGAGCCACCTCGCCGCCCACGACCGCGTGGAGATTCGGGGAGACACCGCCGCCATTGATCTGCTGGAGCGGGACGGCGACATCCACGGCGCCCTCCTCAAGTCGGGGGACGCGGTGCGGCACCACTACGCCGGCGCCACTGTCCTCGCCACCGGCGGCATCGGGGCGCTCTACAGCCGCTCCACGAACCCCGGGGGGGCGACGGGGGACGGCATCGCGATGGCGCACCGCGCCGGGGCCGCGACGGCCGACATGGAGTTCGTGCAGTTTCACCCGACCGTCTGCGTGGCGGACGGCGATCCGTTTCTGGTGAGCGAGGCGGTGCGGGGCGAGGGCGCGGTCCTCCGCGACGCGAACGGGGAGCGCTTCATGCCCGCGGTCCACGAAGATGCCGAGCTGGCCCCCCGAGACGTGGTGGCCCGCGCCGTGGAGCAGGCGCACGAACGCACCGGGCGCGTCGTGCTCGACGTCTCGTCGTTCGACTTTGCCGGGACCTTTCCGGACCTCGCGGCGATGTGCGCGGAGCACGGGGTGGACCCGTCGACCGGCATCCCGGTGGTGCCCGCCGAACACTTTCTCTGTGGCGGCGTCGACGTAGACACCCATGGGCGGGCGTCGCTCGGTCGGCTCTATGCCGTGGGCGAGTGTGCCCGAACGGGCGTCCACGGGGCGAACCGACTCGCCTCCACGTCGCTCCTGGAGGGACTGGTGTGGGGGCTGCGGGCGGGGACCGATGCCGCGGGGGCGACGCCAACCGACCAGGAGGTCTCCCTTTCGACGACGGCCGGATCGCCGCCGTCCGACGCGGCCCTCGACGCGTCCGTTGAGCGCCTCCAGCGGGTCATGGACGAGCACGTGGGCCTTCGCCGCACGCCCGACGGCCTCCAACGGGCCCTCGACGCCCTGCACGCCGTGGAGGCGGACGTTGACGCCTGGACGGACCCCAGTGCCCGGCGCGGCGTCCACGAACTCCGATCGGCCTGCACGGCGGCCCGCCTGATTGCCGAGGCGGCCAAGGCGAATGAGACCTCCGTGGGGTGCCACTACATGGAACGCTCGGACTCCCCGCCGGCCTCTTAGGCGCCCCCTCGCATGCTGTACGACTGTTCGATCCCGCAACACTGTGAGCACCGACCCCACGACCGTCGCGTCGCCCCGAGAGCGGGCCCGGCGCGCGCTGCCGGACGCGCTTCGTCGCCCTTCCGTGCTCTCGCTCCTGCGGCTCAGCATCGCGGAGGACGTAGACCCCAATGGCGAGTGGGACTTCGAGGGGGAGGCGCCGTCGCGCCGGGACGTCACGAGCACGGCCGCCCTGGCGGCCGACACCCCCCTGGACGGCCGGCTCGTGGCGAAAGAGGACGGCGTGATTGCGGGGCTGCCGCTGGCCGACGCGCTGTGTCGGCTCGTGGACCCGGCCCTGCAGTTCGTACCGTCGGTGGACGAGGGGGAACGGGTCGAGGCCGGACAGCTCCTCGCCACCGTGGAGGGGCCCGGGCGGGCGCTCCTCACCGCCGAGCGCCCGGCGATCAACTTCGTCGGCCGCCTGTCCGGCATCGCGACCCGGACGCGCCGCTTCGTCGACGCCGTTTCGCACACCGAGGCGGACATCCTCGACACCCGCAAGACCCTTCCGGGGCACCGTCGCCCCGACAAGTATGCGGTGCGGCACGGGGGCGGCCGCAACCACCGCATGGGGCTCTACGACATGGTCCTCATCAAGGACAACCACATCGACGGGGCCGGGGGAATCCCCGAGGCGGTGCGCCGCGCCCGCGATGCGCACGGCGACGACTACCCGATCGAGGTCGAGGTGAAGACCCTCGACGAACTGGACGAGGCCCTTGCCCTCGCGCCCGACTTCATCCTGCTCGACAACATGCCGCCCGAAACGCTTCGTCAGGCGGTGGCCCGCACCGACGGGCGCGTGCCCCTGGAGGCCTCCGGCGGGGTGACGCTCGACACGGTCCCGACCATCGCCGAAACGGGCGTCGACGCCATCTCCGTGGGGGCGCTCACACATTCGCCCGAGACGCTCGACCTTAGCATGCGGATCCACTGAGACGGTCCTGCCGCCGCATCCCGATCCATCCCCGACACACGTAGCCTACCGCCATGATGAACGACGCTGCCACCCTGACCGACCCCGACGCGCTCTACGACATCCTCGAGGAGCGCCTCGAAGATCGGCCCAGCGACCCGGAGCTCCGCAACAAGGCCGAGATGGCCGCCGAGATTAACGCGCTCAAACAGGAGCAGAACGCGGTGATCCTGGGCCACAACTACATGGAGCCGGCCCTCTTCCACACGATTCCGGACTACACCGGCTCGTCGCTGGAGCTGAGTCGGCGCGCCGCCGAGGCGGAGGCGGATACGATCGTGTTCTGCGGCGTGCGCTTCATGGCCGAGACGGCCAAGATCGTGAACCCGGACAAGACGGTGCTTCTGCCCGCGGAGGAGGCGGGCTGCTCGCTGGCCGAGAGCATCACGGCGGAGGACGTGCGGCGCCTGCGCGAGCGCTACCCCGGGCTGCCGGTCGTGACGTACGTCAACACCTACGCCGACGTGAAGGCCGAGAGCGACGTCTGCTGCACCTCCAGCAACGCGGCGCAGGTCGTGGAGTCGCTCGACTCGGACACCGTCATCTTCATCCCGGACGAGTTCCTGGCCCAGAACGTGGCCCAGGAGACCGGAAAGGACGTGCTCTTCCCCCAGAAGCGCGAGCGGAAGGATGTGGGGGGCGACGGCGCGCCCACGAGCGGCGACGGGGCCCCGGCCGAGGCCGCCGACGCTGACCTGATCGGGTGGGAGGGGCGCTGCGTGGTCCACGAGATGTTTCAGGTGGAGGACGTGCAGCAGGCCCGCGAGGAGCACCCCGACACCGTGGTGCTGGCCCACCCTGAGTGCAGCCCGGAGGTCGTGGAGGAGGCCGACCACTCCGGCAGCACCTCGTCCATGATCGACTACGTCGAGAACACGGACGCGGAGAGCTACCTCCTGCTCACGGAGTGCTCGATGGGCGACAACATCATGGGTGCCAACCCGGACAAGAACCTGCTGCGGATGTGCTGGCAGCGGTGCCCGCACATGAACCAGATTACCCTGGAGGACACCTACCGCAATCTGGCGAACAACCAGTACAAGATCGAGATCGAGGAAGAGGTGCGCCTCGGTGCCCTGGAGGCCGTGGAGCGGATGCTTGAAATCGGGTAACGCATCGACGAGTGACTCGGCTCGTACGTCCCGGGGGCCTCGACGTACATCCCTGGAGGCCGATTCCCTGGCCGTTCCAAGCTTGAGGTACTGAACTGGTTGACCCTCCGCCCCGAACGGCGGCCGCTACTTCGTCAGTCCCGGATTCCGGTTCCGGAACTCGTCGTACAGCTTCGTGGCCCGGTTTTCGAGCGGCAGCTTGTACCCGTCGATGAAGAGGTGCTGCACGTCGGTGGCGGGCTGAAGCGGATCGCCGTCGGCGACGAAGAGGTTGGCCCGCTTGCCGGCCTCGATGGTCCCCACCTGGTCCGCGACCCCGAAGATGCGCGCCGGGGTGGTCGTAATGGCGCGGAGGGCCTCCGTCTTGCCGAGGCCGTGGGCGGCGGCAAAGCCGGCGTGGAAGACGAGATTCCGCACGTTTTCGGTCTTGCCGGAGCGGAGCGCCACGGTCACGCCAGCGTCGTGGAGCAGGGAGGGGGTGCGGTACGCCTTGTCGTAGCGGTCGCTTTCGCGGCTCGGGGGCTGCATGATGGAGCCGACCAGGACCGGCACGTTGGCCGCCGCAATCTCGTCGGCGACGCGCCACCCTTCCAGGGCCCCGCTCAGAATCAGCTGGTCGAGCACGCCGCGCTCCTCCGCCCAGTCGAGGGCCTTCGAGATGTCGGCCGCCGCGTTGGCGGAGATCATGAGGGGCTGCTCGCCGCGGATCACCGGAAGCAGGCCCTCCATGGCGGGCACGAACTCGGGCTGACGCCGCGCCTCCGGCTGCTCCGCCACCGCCGAGTCGATCCGGGCGTACCGCTCGGCCTGCGCCCAGAGGTCGTTGAGCTGGGTGAGGGCCTTCTCCGCCTCTTTCTGGATCGTCTCGGGCGACCGGTCGTCCGACGGCCCCTGCCGGCCGACGGACGGGAAGTTCAGCTTCGTGAGCGTCACGTCGCCCAGGTGCATCTGCTCGGGGGTGTAGCCGTGCAGGCCGATGAGGGCGGCCGTGCCCGGCAGAATCCCGTTCTCCGGCTCCGTGATGACGGAGGTGATCCCGTGAGCCCGCGTCGTGGGCACGTGCACGGTGCTGGGGTTGAC
The DNA here is from genome assembly GCF_000013045.1 of Salinibacter ruber DSM 13855. Classification (NCBI taxonomy): domain Bacteria; kingdom Pseudomonadati; phylum Rhodothermota; class Rhodothermia; order Rhodothermales; family Salinibacteraceae; genus Salinibacter; species Salinibacter ruber. The sequence goes on along the minus strand of NC_007677.1, from coordinate 2,358,817 downwards.
GGCCGTGAGGGCGTTCATGTGGGCCGTGAGGTCGCCAATCTCGTTAAAGTCCTGGGTCTCCGGAAGGGAGCCGATCTCCGCGAGGCCGAGGTGCGTGCCGCTGTCGATGAATCCGGGGTATACCATCTGGCCCGAAAGGTCGAACGCCTGGGCGTCGGACGGCACCGACACGTTCGGGCCCACGGCGGCAATTGAGTCGTCACGGATGACGACCGTGCCGTCGTCGAGGGTGTCGCCGGGGGCGACGATCACCTGGGCGTTCGTCAGGGCAAACGGCCCCTGAAAGCCGGGCTGCTTCTGGGCGTGGGCGGGCAGGGCCAGCAGGAGGGCAACGAGCAGGGTCAGCCCCGCGAAGACGCGCTGGGGCCGCGGGCAGAAGGGAGAAAGCATGAGCAAACGTGTTGGTCAGCAGGCGATCAGAGAGGCAGGGGGGCAGGACTTACCGGCCCGTGTTTTCGAGGGATACGCCGTTGCGGGTGGCGCGCAGCTGGGCCACGCCCTTCAGGCAGCTGTGGGCGGCGTGGCGGCTCCAGCCGTCCCGCGCCAGGTTGACGGTCCCTTCCGGGTCCACGCGGAGCCGCATGTCGTCGGGGTCCTCCTCGTGGTCGAAGCGCACGACCCCGTCGACGTAGGTCCGCTGCGGTTCGGTGTAGACCGATAGCGGGTGCTCGCTGAAGAGGGCCAGGTCGGCGGCCTTGCCCTCCTCAATCGACCCCACACGGTCGGCGATGCCGAGCTGCCGGGCCGGATTGATGGTGATGAGGCGGAGGGCCTGGGTGTCCGAGAGGTCGCCGTACCGTTGCGTCTTGGCGGCCTGGAGGTACAGGTCGCGCTGCTCCCCCGGAATGTCGGAGTTGATGGACGCGTTGACGCCGTTCTCCGCGAGGACGGCGGCGTTGTAGGCGGTGGAGTAGTAGACCTCAAACTTGTACGACCACCAGTCCGAGAAGACCGTTGCGCCGGCGCCGTTGTCCCCGAAGGCCGCCAGTTCGGGGGCAATCTTGAAGCCCTCGTTCGCGTGGTGGAAGACGAGGTCCTGAATGCCGAAGTCCTCAAAGACGTCCATGAGCATGAGCATCTCGTCGGCGCGGTACCCGTGGGTTTGTACCAGAATGTCGCCCCGGAGGACCCGGGCGAGCACTTCCATCCGCTCGCTGTGGGCCGGCGGCCGGGCCCGCTCCCCGTCCTGGTAGGCCTGCTTCGCCTCCATGTAGCGCTCGGCCTTGGTGAGGGCCGTCCGGATGACCTGCTCCACGCCCATGCGGGTGCGGGGCACCTGGTCGCGCCCCTGGCCGTACAGCCCCGTCGGGTTCTCCCCGAGGGCAAACTTGATCGTCCGGGGCGCGCCGTCCATCTGCAGGCGGTCCGGGTTCGTGACCCCGTAGCGCAGCTTGATCGTCTCGTTGCGGCCGCCGATGGGGTTGGCGGAGCCGTGCATCACGTGGGCGGTCGTCACGCCCCCCGCCAGCGCGCGGTAGATGCCGATGTCGTAGGGGTTGAGCACGTCGCCCACGCCGACCTCGGCGGTGACGGGGTTGGTGGCCTCGTTGACGTCACTGATGGCCATGTGCTGGTGGGCCTCCACGATGCCGGGCATCACGTACTCGCCGCTGGCGTCGTACGTCTCGACGCCGCTCGGGGCGGAGAGGTCCTGTCCAACCCGGGCGATGTCGCCGTCGCGGACGAGGATGTCGCCGTTCTCAATGGTGCCGTTCGTGACGGTCAGCACGGTGGCGTCCTGAATGAGCCAGTCGTCCGGGGCGTCGCCCCGGAGCTGGTCCTGGGCCTGCGTGGGCGCGGCCCACAGCAGCATGGCGGCAAGGACGCCGAAGACGGAACGATAGGGAGAGGGGAAAGCAGAAGGCATGGAAGATCGTAGAACCGGAACGCAGAGTATCGTCGGAGGGGGCGCGCAGAGTTCGGCGCGGGGCGTGGGGGCTTACACTACTTCTGAGTCGCATTCGGACCGCTGGTGCGCTCCCCAGAGATGGGGAACGAGCCGCCGGACGTGGAGGCGGAGCCGTCGAAGGTGTCGCCCTCGACCGTCACCGAGACGGACACGGAGCCGCCCTGCGGGGAGTCCACCGTGAACGAGAGGGTGGTGCCGTCGAACGACACCGACTGGAGCGGCTGTTCGTCGCCCTGGGGACCGACGAAGGTGCCGTCCAGGCCCGACTGGTCGCCCTCAATCGTGACCTCGCCGGAGAGCTCGCCCTGCGGGGTGTCAAGCGTGTACGACCACGTCCCGAGGACCGCGGACACGTCGCCGCTGACCTCCCCCTCGTCGGAGCCGTCGGCGCTGTAGTCGTACAGCCGGCCGTCTACGAAGACGTGCGTGACCTTTGTGTCCTCCGCGAAGTACGACCCGTCGGTGACGACCAGGTTGGCAATCTTGCCCGCCTCCACGGTCCCGAGGCGGTCGTCCAGGCCCAGCTGGGCGGCGGGGCGGGTCGTGAGGGCGGCGAGGGCCGTCTGTTCGGGGAGGCCCTGGTCGATCATGGTGCGGAGGTTGCCGCGGACGTCGCCCGGGTCGGCCTCGCGGGTGGTGAAGCCGAATTCAAGCCCGGCGTCGTGCAGGGTGGCGGCCGTCTCCAGGTAGTCCTGCCGCTCCATGGCGTGGCGGAGCTCAAGGTTCTCTTCCTCCTCGGCGACCGTTTCGTGCGACGGGACCTGCAGGTCCGGGTTGTAGTAGCGGGACGGGGTGCTCGTGGTATCGGCCGTCGTGGTATCCTGGCCGGTCGACCGCGTCGGCTCCTCCGGCAGATCGAGCGTTAGAAAAAGCGGCGCGTCGACCGCCTGAAGGGCGTCCACGAGCTCGTGGCTCTCCCCAAGGCCGGCCAGCACGAGCGGGAAGTCGAGCTCCTGGTGGAGCGCGAGGATGCGGTGGAGGGAGAGGGCCTCGTCGGCGTAGAAGGCGAGGGGCTGCTCGCCGTCCAGCACGGAGAAGAGCGCGCTGTGCTGTGGGTCCTGAGGCGGCTGTGGGCGGCCCGTGGGGTCCCGCTCGTAGGCCGCCTCAAGCTGTTGGCGGCGCTCCGCCTCGCGGTACAGCTGCCGCATCTGCGCAATCACGGCCATGCCCGTGGCCGGGTACACGTAGCCGTCGGCCGTCTGGAGCTGGGCGAAGAGGGTGGGGCCGGCCTCCAGGACCATGTCGTTGGCCGTCTCCCCGCCGTAGAAGACGTGCGCGCTGGCGCCGGGAAGCATCTGTCCCTCCGGGGCGACGTGGCCGAGGGTGAACCCGGCCTTCCGCAGCGACTGCAGGGCCGATTCGTCGGGGGACAGGAACGGGCGGACGGACCGGTCCGGCTGAATGCCCGCCGCGTCGGGGGGCGGGTTCCCGGGGTCCTCGACGTCCGTGTCCTCGCCCTCCGGCATCTCGACCCCCGCGTGCGAGAGCCCGTCAATAAACCCGGCGTAGACCACGAGCGAGTCGGCCTCGATGGTGCGGGCGTCGTAGGGCACCTCGGCGTCCGGCCCCACGGCGTCGATCACGCCATCCCGCACGACGACGGTTGCCGATTCGAGCACCTGACCCGGGGCCTGTACGACGCGGGCGTTCTGGAGGGCGTACGTGTCGGTCACCGTCGGCACCTCGTAGTCCTGGGCAGCGAGGCGGGACGGCAGGACCAACAGGACGAGGCTGAGAAGGCCGAATCCGTAGCGGCGAAATGTCGAAGCAGTCATGCGGGCGGCGTGCGTCCAATGGGGAGCGGGAAACCAAATCATCCGAAACATAAGGGCACCGACGGACAGTGTCATCCGGGTCGTGGCGTCCATCCGGCCATCCATCGTCTTCGGATGCGTTTCGTCGCGCCGGGGGGCGACTAGTCCACCATCCGTTTCAGCTGTTCGAGCCGCTCGACGACCTCCTCCCGCTTCATGGACCGGAAGCGCTCCGGGAGCAGGTCGCGGCTCGTGCACTCCAGCACGGCGGCCAGCTGCTGGAGCTCCACCTCCGTCGGGTAGGTGGGCGGGATGAAGTCGTTCACCGTTTCCTGCAGCAGGGCGGGCGTCACGGTGCCGTCGTTCGACCCGGCGGCCCGGAAGGCGGCGCGGGTGAGGACGGCCTCCATGTCGGCCCCGCTGTAGGTGCGCTCGCCCTCCAGCAGTTCAGGGGGAACCGCCTCAATCGGCAGGTCCACGCCCGTTCGGCGCATCATCACCCGAAGGAGCTCCTCCCGGTCCGCGCGGGTGTGGGGGTAGAAGAGCGAGAGGTGCTCCTCTGCGCGCCCCTGCCGCTTGAGGTCCACCGGCATCAGGTCGGGACGGGCCGTGACGAGGAAGAAGATCACGCGCCCCCGGTGCGCCGGGTCGCTCATGAACGAGACGATCTGCGAGAAGACGCGCTGGCTCACGCCCGAGTCGCCCTGCGCGTCGCGGTCCCCGAGCGCCGCGTCGGCCTCGTCGATCATGACCGCCACCGGCGTCATCGCTTCCAGCAGGTTCAGAATCTTTTCCAGGTTGCCCTCCGTCACGCCCTGCCACTGCGAGCGGAAGTTCTTGAGCTTCACCATCGGAATCCCAATTTCCCCGGCGAAGCAGTTGATCAGGAACGTCTTGCCGCAGCCCACGGGCCCGCTCACGAGGTACCCCATCGGGAGCACGTCGTGCTGCCCCGTCTGCACCGCGTGGGCGGCCTGGCGCAGGTGGCGCTTCGCCTCCGTGTGGCCCGCGATCAGGTCCAGCGAGTTGTCCGTCTCGATAAACTCGAGCATCCCGTACGCCTCCGCCTCGATGAACTCCTTCTTCAGGTCGGAGAGCGTGGCGGCGGTCAGTCGGTTCTGGTTCTCCAGCACGTCGGCCAGGATCGTCCGCAGCTGCGTGTAGTTGAGGCCCGCCGTGTTCTGGGCCAGGGCCTCCGGGGACACGTCCGAGTGTGCCCGGAACCGGTCGCCCCGCTCGTCCAGGGCCCAGTCGATGTACGCCTGCCGGTCGTCGCCCTCCGGAATCGGGACGTAAATCTCGGCGGTGTGGGGGCTCTGGACGAGCTGCTGGTTCAAGTCCGTCAGGTTTTCGGTGAGAAGGGTGAGCGTGAAGTCGCTCTCCAGAAAGAGCGAGTCGCGGGACCACTTCTGCAGGTACACGAGCGACTGCCGATCCGGGGCCGAGTACATCGACGCCTCGGCCATGGGGGCCACCGTCTCCGCGTAGTCGATGACGCAGGCCACTCGGGTGCCGTTCGAGAGGCGGAGGCGAAAGTAGTCCTCCAGCAGCTCGAAGACCTTGTTGGGGGCCTTCGGCAGGTTGTTCTCGTATTCGGTGCCGGCGAGGCGCTCCTCCCCGGCCAGGGCGCGGCTGAAGTCTCGTCGGGAGGCCGCGTCCGCGAAGTGGATCCCGGCGCTGCGGTCGTAGAAGACCACCACGTCGCGGGCGGCGAACAGGTCGTCGGTCAGGAAGCGCCGAAGCGGCGGGTAGATGCGGGCGCCGTCGCGGTCCTCGGTCGGCACCACGTCGCGAATGTCGCCGTGGAGGATGAAGGTGGAAACCGTCTTCGTGAAGTACTTCCGTGCCAGTTCTCGGGCCCACGGCGGGTAGTGGGCCGTGTACGGGTCCAGGGGCGGCGTGTCGGGGGCGGCCTCGGGGGCCTCGTCTGCGGGCGGAGCCGCGTCGGGCTCGGGCGATTCGGGCTCGGGCATGGACACGAAGAACTTGGGGGAAAACCGGCGTGATGGGGCGAACGAGAGGGGGCGGCGCGGGGTTCAACGAGGCAATCAAACCCGGAGGCCGATCACAGGACTCCGGCGTCGTCCCCGTTCATCCGGACGGGGCCCGAATTCCGTACCTGTTTCGTCGAGAAGGATTGTATGGCGTCCGCTTTTTGTTCACGGCTGGCCCGCTCGCACGGCGTCTCGCCGAGGGGCACCGCCACCGAGGCCACCCACTGGCTCCTGATCGAAGACCCCTCGCCGTGGAGCACAGACGCCGTCGAGGATGCGGCGTGGGGGCCGAGCGTGCACGAGGCCATTGCGGGGTGGACGGACACGATGCCCGACCTGCGCGTGCAGCTCATCCGTCGGGGGCTTCAGCGGTGGGACGACCCGGGCCGCATTCGCTGCATCGCCGTGCGGGCCGGGCCGCGGCCGGTCGTGCGCGAGTGGTCGCTTGGGGCCTACGGGGACCTCCCTGCCCTGCGGGTGCCCGAGGCGCTCCGGGGCTCCGGTCCTGCCCTTGAGGCAGGGCCGCTCGTGCTCACCTGCGTGAACGGCCGCCGGGATGCCTGTTGTGCCAAGTGGGGGCGCCCCGTCGCTCAGGCCGTGGCCGACGCCGCCCCCGAGGCCGCGTGGCAGACGTCGCACCTCGGGGGACACCGCTTTGCCCCCACCGCCCTGGTGCTGCCCGACGGCACACACTACGGCTGGCTCCGCCCCGCCGACATGGCCGACCTGGTGGGGGCGCACCGGGACGGACACCTGCACGACCTCGACCGGGTGCGCGGGGCGGTCCACCAGCCGCGGCCCGTCCAGGCGGCGTGTCTGTCCCTCCGGCAACGACGGGGGGCGACCGCCCTCCCGGCCGTGCGGGGGGTGGGGCTGGACGAGACCGACGAGGGCTGGGCGGTGCGGGTGCGGGCCGAAGGCGAGCCGCGAACGGCGCACGTGTGGCAGGAGCAGGAGGGAACGCCGTTTCCGCACAGCTGCGGAAGCCGCGAGGCAAAGCCGCAGCGGGCGTGGCGCGTGAGGTGGACGGCCGACGAAGCCGCCGGGCCCTGAGAGCCCGTTTTCCATGCATGCCACGAGGCTGCGGGCGGCAGCGAGGGCCTGCACGTCGTCCCCGACAGGATTGGGAAGGGCCCCTCTTGCGAGGGAAAATCAACATGCCAGGTTCTGAGACACAAAAAAAGCGTGCCCCCACCGGGCGGTGGAGGCACGCTACGGGGCCTGGTACGAATTGATCTGCCCTCGGCATCACGCGGTTAGGCAATCGTGATGTCGTCGTCGAGGTACACGTCCTGGATGGCGTTCAGGATCTCGACGCCCTCCTCCATCGGCTTCTGGAACGACTTGCGACCGGTGATGAGGCCCATCCCGCCGGCGCGCTTGTTGATCACGGCCGTCCGGACGACCTGCTGCAGGTCGTTCTCGCCGCTGGCCCCGCCGGAGTTGATGAGGCCGCAGCGGCCCATGTAGTTGTTGGCGACCTGGTAGCGGGTCATGTCGATCGGGTGGTCCGTCAGCAGCTTCTCGTCGACGAGCGACGGGTCCTTCGCGTAGCCCTCGTCCTTGTGGTCCCGCACGGCCTGGTACCCGCCCGTGAGGGTCGGCTGCTTCTGCTTGATGATGTCCGCCTCGATGGTGGCCCCGAGGTGGTTGGCCTGGCCCGTCAGGTCGGCCGAGCCCTCGTAGTTGGAGCCGTTCAGGACGAACTCCTTGTTGCGCACGTAGCACCAGAGGATGGTGGTCATGCCCAGCTCGTGCGCCCGGGAGAAGATCTTCGAGATCTCCTGCAGCTGGCGGTTCGACTCCTCGGAGCCCCAGTAGATCGTGGCCCCGACGCCGACGCAGCCCTGCTCGTAGGCGTCTTCCACGCGGGCGTAGGGCACCTGGTCGTACCGGTTCGGGTACGAGAGCAGTTCGCTGTGGTTGATCTTGAGGACGAAGGGGATCTTGTGGGCGTAGTCCCGCGCCACGGAGCCGAGCACGCCGTAGGTGGTGGCCACGGCGTTGCAGCCGCCCTCGATGGCCAGCTTGACGATGTTCTCGGGGTCGAAGTACATCGGGTTCGGCGCAAACGAGACGCCGGCGGAGTGCTCGATGCCCTGGTCGACGGGCAGGATGGAGATGTAGCCGGACCCGCCGAGGCGACCGTGGTTGAAGATCTGCTGCATCGACCGGAGGACCTGGGGACTGCGGTCCGAGCCCTTCCAGACGCGGTCCACGAAGTCCGGGCCGGGAAGGTGAATCTGGTCCTTCGGAATGGTTTCGCACTCGTGGTCGAGAAGGTCCTCAGCTTCGTCGCCGAGGTGCTTGGCAATGGGGGTGCGGGTTGCTTGGGCCATGGGTCGGTTGGGGAGGGTTGTAGGACAAAACGACAAGGAGAAGGCCTCGGTCGGATGTGGACGGCGAGGGCCTACCTCACATGGTAAGAAGAGAAAAGGTTTTCGTCCACGTCGGCGACGCAGGAACGTCGTCGCCCTGGGAGGACGCACAGGAGCGTGGGGCGGCGGCGTGCAAATCGGCTCGCAGGACCATGCGGGGCCCGGTGCGCCCCCGTTGCCGTTCCGGGCCACGGCGACGGCTTGACGGACGGGAAGGGTCAGTGCCCGGACGTCTCGAGCACCTCTGCCGCCTTCTCGGCGATACCGAGGAAGCTCTCCGCCTCGAGGCTCGCGCTGCCGATGAGGCCCCCGTCGATGTCCGGCTGGGAGAGAAGGCCGTAGGCGTTGTGCGGCTTCATGCTGCCGCCGTAGAGGAGCGGCACCTCGTCCGCCACGTCGCCCCCGTAGCGCTCCCTCAGGTCGTCCCGGATCACCGCGTGCATCGCCTGCGCCTGCTCGGCGGCGGCGGATTCCCCCGTGCCGATGGCCCAGATCGGCTCGTAGGCCACGATCAGCTCGTCCGCGCCATCGATCGAGACATCCGACAGCGCCCCGTCCACCTGGCTCCGGACGACCGTGTCGGCCTCCCCCGCCTTCCGCTGCTCGAGGGTCTCGCCGACGCACACGATGGGCACAAGGTCGTGGGCACGGGCCTGCTGGGCCTTTGCGTTGACCTCGGCGTCGGTCTCGTCGTAGTACGTGCGCCGCTCGGAGTGGCCGAGAATAACGGCGTCGCACCCGATGGAGGACAGCATGGGGGCGGACACGTCGCCCGTGTAGGCCCCTTCGTCCTGTGCGTGCATGTCCTGGGCCCCCACCGCGACGGGGACGTCCGCCAGCGCCTCGCGGACGGCCGGCAGGTGGACGTACGGGGGGCAGACGAGGAAGTCGACGTCGCCCCGGTCGGCGGCCGTGGACGACAGGCCCTCCGCGATGGCGTCGGCGAGCGCCCGGCCTTCCGGGACGTCAGTGTTCATTTTCCAGTTGCCAGCGACCAGCATAGACAGGGAAGGGTTGTGCGGAAAATCGAATCGGGCAGGGCGCCGTCCTACTTCTGCGCCTCGTAGACAAACATCGTCGGGGGGATGTTGCGGGGCTCGTACTCCTTCGTGACCGCCGAGAAGTGCTTGCGGAGCGGGGCCTCCAGGTGGTTGTAGTTCTGATAGACGAGGAACTTCCCGTCCTCCGCGAGGACGTCTCGGGTCCGGGCGAGCAGTTCCTCCCGCTCGCCCTCGTCGAAGAAGGAGAAGGGAATCCCGGACACGATGTAGTCGACCGCGTCCACGTCGTGCGCGTCGAGAATGTCGACGATACGCTCGGCCCGGTCCTGCACGACGAGCGCCCGGGGGTCGTCGCTCGTCCATTCCTCGAGCATCTCCACGAAGTCGGGGTTGCTCTCGACCAGGAGGAGCGTCGAGTCCGCCGTCATGCGGTCGAGAATGAACTCGCTGAAGACCCCGTTTCCGGGGCCGTACTCGACGACGACCTGGTCCTCCTCGAAGTCGATCCACTTGCAGACGCGTCGGACCAGAAAGGAGGAGGAAGGCACGATCGCCGCGACATCCTGATCCTGAAGAAAGTTCTTGATGTAGGAGAAGGTCCCGGAGAGAGCAGACGGCACGGCACGGGTGGAGCTATCGCAGAAGACCAACGATGAACCAGCACGAGCCAAGTACGCGGACAGCGGGGCATGTTTCAAGGCCGTCACGTTCCGACTCCATGAAGGACCGCGGAAAAGGTTAGGGCAGGGAGAGGGGGGCGGCCGCCGTGGGCCGAGCGTGGAGGAGTTGCGTGAGGCCCTGCCGGAGGGCAGGAAAATCGCCGGCCCAGTAGCAGTCCACGATGGCCCCGGTGTCGTCGATGAGAATCCACCGGGGGAGGCGCGTGGCGTTGTACCGGCGGACGAGCGGGTCTTGCGGCCCGTCGGCGGCGATGGCCCGATGGCCCGGCAGTCGTCGGTTGTGCAGAAAGGCCCGGTTGACGAGCGTATCGGGCTCGGTGGAGACGGAGACGAACGCGACGGAGTCGGCCCGGGTGGCGTCGTACAGGGCGTTCCGGAGGGGGCGCTGGAGGGCGTACAGGTCGAGCCCGGGGCGGTAGTATTCGAGGACGACGGGCCGGCCCCGAAGGCCGTGGAGGGAGAGGGTGTCGCCGCGAAGCGTTCGGAGCGTTAGGTTCGGCGCCGTCATGCCCGGCCGGAGCCGGGCCGCCTCGTACTCGGTGCGGCGGGCCCATTCGGCCCAGGGCGTGCGCGGGAAGCGGGCCCGGAGCCGTTGAGACGCCGAGAGGGCCGCCTCCACCTGTGCGCTGTCCAGGAAGGCCTGGATGCGGGCGGCCTGCACCCCAGCCCGCTGCCGCGCGGTGGCGGCCCGGGCCTCCAGCGTGTCGAGGAGGGCGAGCGCCGCCCGATGGCCGTCGAGGCGGGCCTCGGCCCGCCGGGCAATGTGGGCGGCGTCGGCGTAGTGCGGACTGGCGGGGCCGATCCGCTGGGCGCGGGCCACGACCAGCGAGTCGTTCCAGCCTTCGAGCAGAGAGAGGGACTCGACGGCGGCAAATCCCGCGGCGTAGGTGCCGGGGTAGCGGTCCCGGAGGCCCCACAGGACGCTACTGGTGAGGCGGATGTTCTGGACCTGCATGGTCGCGTTGGACGGCGCCGTCCGGAGCCGGCGCGTGAGCAGGCGCCGGTGCATGGTCATGGCGTTGCGGTACGCCTGCAGGGCCCGGTTCTCCGGCGACACCGGACGGAGCCCCTCGCCTCGGAGCGGAAGGGAGACGCGAAGCGTGGCGGTGTCGCCGGGGGCCACCACGTACTCCGTGCTCGCGAGTTGCGCCCGGCCGCCCCGGCCCCAGAGGGACAGGGCGTAGAGGCCCCGCTCCGGTGCGGAAATCGACATCTGGAAGCGGCCGTCGGGGCCGGGGCGGGCGTGGCCCAGTGTATCGAGGCGGCGCCCGTCCGGCCGAACCACGAGGAGCCGCACGTCGCGGTACGCGTCGAGGGCCCCGGCCGAGGAGTCGACGGCGACACGGCCCGTCAGGTGGCTCCGGACCGACGAGGAGGGCGGCTGGCAGGCCCCGCACAGCACGACGAGGAAAAGGGCGCCCAGGACGCACCGCCCCGACAGGGCGGCACGGGAGTGGGCGGAAGGGGAGGAGATCATCGGACCGGCTACTCGTCGACATTCGCCGTGTCCCGCCGCGCATCGAGCTTTTCCCGAAGCAGCGACCGGACCAGCTCCGGATTGGGGGAGCCGTCGAAGCGCTGCATCACCTGCCCGATAAAGAACCCGAGGAGGCCGTCTTTGCCGCCGAGGTAGGTGTTCACTTTGTCCGGATTGTCGTTCAGGACGTCCTCCACCACGGGGGCAATCGCGCCCCGATCGGTGACCTGAATCAGGTCCCGCTCGTCGGCGATGCGGCCCGCGCTCTTATCGGGGGCGTCGAGCATGGCCTCGAAGACCTCCTGGGCGCCGTTGGAGCTGACCTTGTCCTGCAGGCGCAGAAACACGAGCTGGGCCAGGCGCTCCGGCCCGACCCCCAGCTCGCTGACGGAGAGGTCCCGCTCGTTGAGCACGCGCATCACCTCGGTCATGATGAAGTTCGACACCGCCTTGGCCTGCGCGTCGGTGTCGCCGCCCTTCGTGCGCTTGTAGAGGTGCCGCAGGGCCTCCTCGAAGTAGTCGGCCACGGCGCGCTCCTCGGTGAGGACGCCAGCGTCGTACGCCGGCAGGCCCACCTCTTCGACGAACCGACGCCGGCGGGCCCGTGGCAGTTCGGGAAGGTTCGCGCGGACCTCGTCGACCGTGGCGTCCTCGATCCGCACCTCCACCAGGTCCGGATCCGGCAGGTAGCGGTAGTCGTGCGCCTCCTCCTTCGAGCGCATGGGCCGGGTCGTGCCCGCGTCGGCGTCCCAGAGCAGGGTCTGCTGCGTGATGGACTCGCCCCGCTCCTCGGCGGCGATCTGGCGGGCAATTTCGTAGTCGAGCGCCTGCTCCACGTGGCGCATCGAGTTCATGTTCTTCAGCTCGGTGCGCGTCCCGAACGCCTCGCGGCCCTGGGGGCGCACGCTCACGTTCGCGTCGCAGCGCAGGGAGCCCTCCTCCATGTTGCCGTCGCTGATGCCGAGGTAGCGCACCAGCTGTCGCAGTCGCTGCAGGAAGAGGGAGGCCTCCCGGGGGGAGCGGAGGTCCGGCTCGGTCACCATCTCCAGCAGCGGCACCCCGCACCGGTTGTTGTCGAGTCGGGTGGTCCCCCCGGCCGAAGCGTGTACGGACTTGCCCGCGTCCTCCTCCATGTGGATGCGCGTCAGGCCGACGCGCCGGGAGTCGGGGGCCGACGGGGACGCGTCCTCCTCCTCCCCCGGGAAGACCTCCAGGTAGCCGTCATAGCAGATCGGCGTGTCGTACTGGGAGATCTGGTACCCCTTCGGCAGGTCCGGATAGAAGTAGTGCTTGCGGGCGAAGGCCGAGCGGTCCGCGATGGAGCAGTGGGTGGCCACGCCGAGCCGGAGGGCGTGCTTGACCACCGTTTCGTTGAGCACCGGCAGCGTGCCCGGGTGGCCGAGGCTGATGGGGTCGACCTGCGTGTTGGGGGCGGCCCCAAACGCTGCGGCGTCGGGACTAAAAATCTTGGCGTTGGTCTGGAGCTGGACGTGGACCTCCAGGCCGATGACCGGCTCGTACCTCTCGTAGGCCATACGTGTTGGACAGGGTCAGAACGAAATGCGTGGACGGGGGCGGCAATGCCCCGATGGGTGCGTGGACGTGAAAACCCGGGGGGCGGGAAAATGTTCGGTCCCGACCCGCGGATCACGAGTCGGCGGCGATGTCGGGGTCCCCGTCGCCCCGATCGAGGGAGGGGGCGTTCAGGGTCCAGTCGTAGGGCCGGTAGCGGACGTCATACGCGCCCTCCGCCAGGGAGTCGCGCACCGCCCCGTCGAAGTAGGGGGCCAGGGCCCGCTGGACGGCGGTGGGGGTGGGCCCAAAATCCGCCCCGTACCACTTGAGGATGCGAGACAGAGCAATGGTGCCGTTGCCGCCGGGAATGCGGTTTTTGGACGACGCGTGCAGAAACCGGCGGGCCTGTGCGTCGAGTTGTGCGTCGAGTTGAGGGCCCGTGTAGGCCTCCCGGCGGAGGCGCGGGCAGCTCTTGGCGGCACAGACGAGCGCGAAGTGGATGCGCGGCTCGTCGAACCGGACGCGGATGATTTCGTGCTCGATCTCGTCGAGGGTCCGGACGGTGTCGGCGACGGGGCCGACGGGGCGTTCAAACGGGGTGCCGCCGTCGGGCGGGCCGTCGATGTCCCGGATGCTCGCCACCGGATAGTGGTCGACGATCAGCTTCAGCGTGTAGGCGTTGTACGCGTTGATCCAGAAGGCAAGGCGGGCCTCCCGATCCAGGGCAGAGGGACGAGCCTCCGCGAGCGTCTGGAGATAGGGGGCGAGTACAGTGTCGGCCTGCGCCTGCAGGGCCGCGTAGTCCACGTCGCCCTGCGAGTCCACGAATCGCTCCAGCAGGCGGTCCAGGGCGGCGTGCCGGGTCGAATCCGACCCGGGAGGGGCGGCGCCCGTGGGGGCTGCGGCAAGGGGGGCGCTGCTACCGACGCACAGAAGCACTGCGAGCATCCACATCCGCCCGGTCATTGGTGATCGTCAGGGTCTGGTGGGAGGACACGAGGGGCGACAGAAGACGGAGGCCGTCCCGCGCCCGCCAGCCCGGGATGGGGCGTCTCGGAGACGGCCCATTATCGAAGACGGTCGGGACGGAGACGGCGGCCGAGGGAGCGGCCCCAACGGAGACGGCCTGAACTTGAGCAGAGCCGTTGGGAGGGGGCGTGGATTCGACCTGCTGTACGGCGCACGACCACCCGATGATGCCCCCGACGTAGGTCAGGATGACGAAGGCGAGGCCGGCGTACTGTCGATACGGGGGGCGACCGTCGGGCACGAGAGGGGGGCGGTGAAGAGAAGAAAACGCTGAGGGCGTATCGGAGGGGTTTCGTCGCCAAGAGTTCCGGGCCGCTCCGCCCGCCGGCCCGGGCTACGCCATGGGGGCGGACGCCGACGGGTCGCCGGACGGGGCAGCGGCGAGGGCAGCGGGAAGAAGGTGCCGAAACCACGCCGTATACCGGTGTGGACGGGCCGCCACGTCGTCGCGCAGGGCGGACGGGGCGACCCACGCCCAGTCGTCCACTTCGTCGGCACTGGGACGAATGCGGGGGGTATCGGCCGTGCCGATGAACACGTGGTTGTGCTCGTGCTCCACGAGGGCGTCCCCGACGGGGAGCTCGTAACGGTCCTGGAAGGCCGGCGTGAGGGCGGCCGTAAAGCCGAGCTCTTCGGGCAGCCGGCGATGGGCCCCGTCGATTGCGGGCTCCTCCGGCCGGGGGTGACTGCAACAGGTGTTCGACCAGAGGCCGCCGGAGTGGTACTTGTCGTCGGTTCGCCGTTGGAGGAGGAGCCGACCGGTGGGGTCGAAGACAAACACCGAAAAGGCACGGTGCAGCCACCCCTCAGCGTGTGCCCGAAGTTTATCGGCGGTGCCGAGTGATTGGTCGTCTTCGTTGACCAGTACGACGGGGTGCGACATGGGCCAAAGGCGGGGGAAAGCGGTGGGGAACCATCCACAATGTGAATGGTGGGGCCGGCCCTCGTTGCCCGAAGGCGCCACACGTTACGGGTTTATCCCAGAACGTTTCCCGACCGGGGGAGGCCAGCCCTCCAGCGTCCAGGGGCCAGTGGGCCGTTCAGTCCGGCCGGTGTGGACGGACGCTCTCACCACGGGGGAGGCCCGCCGGCCTCCACTTGACGTGCTCGCTTCGGATTTGTCTCTTGGGGCTAGACGAATTCCCGGCCGCCCCCGTCCATCCCCTCGCAGATCACGATGCCCCCCATGCACGAGCTTACGATCGAAGGCCTCGGTCCCTGTGAAGTGGAAGAAGGCACGCGGCTGGTCCGGGCCATTGAGGACTGCGGGGCGGCGGTGGGGCACCGCTGCGGGGGGCAGTCCCAGTGCACCACGTGCCGCGTGGAATTCGCAGCAGGGGAGCCTCCCGTCATGACCGAGGCCGAGTACGACAAGCTTACCGACATCGGCCGGCTCGGAGAGATGCGCCTCGCCTGCCAGATCGTGGTGGATCGGGACATGACGCTGACCCCCCTCATGACGGTAGAGGACCAGGGGTGGGACGATGCGGGCCCGGAGCCGGCCCTCATGGTGGAGCCGGACGCAGAGTGGTTTTCGATCGAGACGCTCGAGCAGCGGTGAGTCCCCCGCGTTTCGGGAAGGAAACGGGGACACGGCGCCACCGGTGCCTACGACCCCTCCGCCCCGGCGTCTTCGTCATCGGCGTCCGGGGCCTCCTCCTTGGGGCCGTGGTCGTCGTAGTCGTTGACGTGGAAGCCTTCGCCCTTAAAGATGACGCCGGGGTTGTCGGTGATAATCCGTTCCACGTCCTGCCCCGTTTCCGGGCACGTGTCGAGAGGATCTTCGGTGATGGGCTGATCAACCTCGAAGGTGCTTCCGTCTTCGCGGCGGTACGTGTAGGTCGGCATTGTCGGGTTTGTCGACGGTCTGAGAGAATCGGCGCGTTCAAGAACGACACGTGGCTCCACCCTTGCGTGAGTGGACCAGCCCCTGGTACTTTTTGAATTTCGATTGTTTCCGGGGCTGTGGGCAGTCCCGAGAGAAATTCAAGGAGCCCCGGACGCCTCGTGTCGGAGCGCTCAGGAGTGAGGCGTGGGTTGAACCTGTGTGAACATTCCTCGCGTCCGGAACCCGATCGGGTCTCAGTTTTAGACATAGGTGCAATTTTGAAATCGACGGTCCGGTAGTTCAGTTGGTTTAGAATGCTGCCCTGTCACGGCAGAGGTCGCGGGTTCGAGTCCCGTCCGGACCGCTCAGCCCTCGGTTCCGCTCGTCCGGAATCGAGGGTTTTGTCGTTTGGGTGTTGCGGGGGTGTGAGGGGCCCCCGACGCCGGCCCGGGCCTTTCTGGCCCCACCCTACGGCCTCGCAGGTCGGTCGTCCGCGTCGTCGCGACCGCCCCATCGCTGTCTTCGCCTTGCTCCGGTGCGCAATGTCCTCTTTCTCTCTGCCGTCGCCTGCGCGCTCCATGTCGCCGGTCGGATGGGGCGGGGCCGGGGTGCTCGTCGTTGCGCTGGGGCTTGCGGGGGCGGCGTCGCTCTGGAAACTATTCGCCATCGGGGCCACGGCGTTCGTCGCGATGGCGGGGGGCGCCTGGTTGGGCGTCCAGTCCGAGGCCACCGGCCGGGCGGGGGGCGAGCGGCAGGCCCGCCGGCTCGCCTGGGGGTACGGGGGGGCGAGCGGGGCCATGATTACGAGCACGGGGGCTTTTCTTATCCCGAGTGCCGTCGGGCACGACCCGGTCGTGGGCGGGTTTGGGATTGCGGCCGGGGTGTTTGTGGGGTTCCTGCTGCACGCGGCCCAGCACCAGCTCGCCCATCTGCACCTTCCGGTCGACGCCACGACGCTGGAGCTGACCGCCCACTCGCTCGCCGCCGGGCTTGTCATCGGGGCCGTCTACGCGACGATGCCGGCCCTGGGCCCTGCGCTCGGCCTCGCGATCGTGTCGCACAAGGCGCCGGCGGGCTACGCGGCGGCACGGCGGCTGTGCCGCGCCGGCCGGCCCGTCTCGGTGCTCCTGGTGCCGGCGGCCGCCGTGGCCGTCGCGGCGGTCCCGGTCGGGTTTGCGTCCCCGCCCGGCAGCGACGTCGTGCACGCCCTCGTCTTCGGAATCGCGACGGGCGTCTTCCTGCACGTCGCGCTCGACTTCCTCCCGCGGTGTGAAATTGGGGGGGAGGTGTCGGAGGCCGCCGGGCTGACGGAGGGGGAGACGGGCGAGGATGAGTTCGACGCGCAGCATCACCTGCTCGACCGCCTCCGCCTCCACGCCGTGGCGAGCGCCCTCGTGGGGGGGCTGGTCGTCTTTGTTGCGTGGTGGGGCCTGCACGCCTGACGAGTCCCACGGGGGCCTTCTCGGAGGGCGGACGCCGGCGTCGTCCGGGGCGCGTTGACAGACGAGGCCCTACTGCCTATTCTTACCGTGCATCCCAAAAACCTACGCATTCATCTCTCTCCTGTGCTGCTTCCACCAATCCCCCGAGGTCCCATGCTCCAGTCTCGCTCCCTCGTTCCTCCCCTTGCCTTCGTGTGCGGCGCCCTTCTGCTCCTGGCCGGCTGCGGCGGTGGGGGCGGCGGCAACGGCGTGCAGATTCAGGCGGGCGACCGCTCGCCGTCGATCGACGGCGCGATGGCCCGCGCGACGGCCCCGGCCGACAGTGCGGTCGTCGACAGCGCGGGCGTGGACGTCACGATTGAGGCCGAGAATTTTGAGGCGGGCATCCAGACCGACACGGAGCGGGCCAGCGAGATTGCCAACTCCGGAAACGGGCAGCACTTCCACATCATTGTGGACAACCAGCCCTACATGGCCAACTACGAGGCCGGAACGCCCTTCGACCTCGGCGACCTGGAGCCGGGGGCGCACACCCTCGTCGCGTTCCCGAGCCGGTCCTACCACGAGAGCGTGAAGGGGCAAGAGGCGTACGATCTCGTCAACTTCTACGTCGGCGAGGCGTCCGGCGCGTTCATGCTGGGCCCGAGGGAGCCGGCCATCATCTACAGCCGTCCGAAGGGCACGTACAGCGGCGACGGCGCCGACCGGATTATGCTCGACTTCTATCTCCACAACGTGGAGCTGGGCGCGGACGGCTACAAAGCCCGCTACACCATCCGGGACGCGGAGGGGAGCGAGGTCGCGTCGACGACGCTGACCGAGTGGGCCCCGGCGTTCGTGACGGGATTGGCGGACGGGACCTACGAGGTGACCCTTCAGCTCATCGGGAGCGACGGCAACGTCGTGCCGGGGCCGTTCAACGACACGACCCGCGAGATTGAGGTTCGTTCTGGAAACTAAGGTTCCCTGGAGGTCTGCATGATGACTCTTGATTTGTCCCTATGGCGCTGGGCCCTCCTGTTGATGGTGGGGGGGAGCGTTCTGATCGGCGGCCGCGGGGCCTGCGCGCAACCGGCCCCGGGCCCCGCCGCCCGGCCCCAGCCCGGCATCGACGTGCAGGACTACGACTTTTCCCTCACCCTCTCCGACACCACGGATCGGATCGAGGGCACGGCCACGGTGCACGTCCGCATCGACGCCGACACGCTCACGGCCGTGCGGCTCGACCTCATCGGCCGGGCGCCGGGGGGCGAGACGGGCATGCGCGTGCGTTCGGTGTCCGAGGACGGACGGGCCGTGTCCTACCGCCACGCCGACGATCTCCTCCGCATCCGGCCGCCCGACCTCGCGGCGGGCCAGACCCGCACGTTCCGCATCGAGTATGCGGGCGTGCCGGACGACGGCCTCATCATCGGCACCAACCAGCACGGCGACCGCACCTTCTTCGGCGACAACTGGCCGAACCGCGCGCGCCACTGGCTGCCGGTGGTGGACCACCTGTCCGACAAGGCGACCGTCGAGTTTCGGGTGACGGCGCCCGCCCGGTACGAGGTCGTGAGCAACGGGGCCTTGGTGCGCGACTCGACGAGCGGGGGCACGCGCCACACGCTCTGGCGGACCGACGTGCCGCTGCCGCCGAAGGTGATGGTGATTGGCGTGGCCGACTTTGCGGTCGACACGGCCGGGACCGTCGACGGCGTGCCGGTGCAGAGCTGGGTCTACCCGGAGGACCGGGGGCCGGGCCTCAAGGACCTGGGACAGGGGCCGCCCATCCTCCGGTTCTTTGAGGAAAACCTGGGGCCGTACCCGTACGCGAAGCTCGCCAACGTGCAGTCCACCACGCGGTACGGCGGTATGGAGAACGCGGCCGCCATCTTCTACAGCGAGACGGCGGTCGCCGACGGCGAGGACGACACCTCGCTGTTGGCCCACGAGATTGCGCACCAGTGGTACGGAAACACCGTCACCGAGGCGGACTGGCCGCACCTCTGGCTCAGTGAGGGGTTTGCCACGTACCTGACGGGCCTGTACCTGGAGCACGCCCGCGGCGCGGCGGCCCTGAGGCAGTACATGACCGCGGCGCGGCGGCAGGTCGTGCAGTTCCACGACGCAAATCCGGACACGCCCCTCGTGGACACGACCTACAGCGACCCGAACGAGCTCCTCAACACGAACCCCTACCAGAAGGGCGGCTGGGTGCTCCACATGCTCCGTCGCGAGGTGGGCACCGACACCTTCTGGCGGGGCCTGCGGGCCTACTACGAGCGCTACCGCGACGGCAACGCGAGCACCCGCGATTTCCGGGCGGTCATGGAGGACGTCTCGGGGCAGGACCTCGAGGCGTTTTTTGACCAGTGGACGCGTCGGCCGGGCCATCCGGTCATCGAGGGCACCTGGCGCCACGACGCCGCTGCGGGGGAGTGCGTTGTGACGCTGCGCCAGACCCAGGACGAGCCCCCGTTCGCGGTGCCGGTGCAGGTGGCCCTTGGCGAGTCCCCGTCCCGCACCACGACGCTCTTCATGCGGGGCCGGGAGGCGCAGTCGCGCGTCGACTGCCCGCGGGCGCCGTGGTCCGTGACGCTCGACCCCAACACCGATCTCCTCGCGGAGCTGTCGATGCGCCGCGCCCAATAGCTGCCCGACGCTCATGACGCGCCGTCTCTTCCCGCTTCTCTCTGTGGCGCTTCTCTTTGTGGCGGGGCCGTTGGTCCCGGTCGCGTCTGCCCAGTCCGACGGACCGCGCATGCCCGCGGCGGAGGCGGCGGTGCGGGCCACCCTCGACGCCCTCTTCGACGGGATGCGGGCCGGGGACAGCACCGCGGTCCGAGACGTCTTTCACGACGACGCCCGTCTGCACACCGCAGGGGGCCCGAGCGACACGGCTGGCGTGAGTGAAACCCCGGTCGACGCGTTCGTCGCGGCGGTGGGCCAGCCCCGTGAGCGCGTGTGGGACGAGCGCACCTGGGACGTGGCGGTCCGCGTGGACGGGCCGCTCGCAAGCGCCTGGGTGCCGTACGTCTTCTACCGCGGCGACGAGCGGTCGCACTGCGGCGTGAACGCGGTGCAGTTGGTGCGCGGGCCCGACGGCTGGCGGATTCTCCAGCTCACGGACACCCGGCGGCAGGCCTGCGATGTGCCCCCCGAGGTGCAAAAGTCGCGGTAGCGAGGACGGTGTAACATTGGCGCGCGGCCGACCGTGATGGACATGCCTTCCAGGCATCCACGCATTTTCTCACCCATCCGTCCGCTGCGCCATGCTCCAACCCACATCTGTATTGCGTACCGCGCTGTTCGTGGGCCTTCTCGCCCTGCCCCTCCACGTCGCCGCCGCCCAGGAGAGCGCCCGGGAGACGCGCTCGGTGGAGGCGTTCACCGCCGTCGAGTTTCGGGTGCCCGGCACCCTGCACCTGCGGCAGGGAAGCGACCGGTCCGTCGAGATCGAGGCCCCGCCGGCCGTCCTCGACCAGTTCGAGACCGGGGTCGACGACGAGACGCTCGAACTCCCGGTCGACTCGGACGACACCCTGTTCGGCGGCCTCTTCGGCGACGACGCGTCCGTCGACGAGAAGGTGGACGTCTACGTGACCGCGCCGACGATCGAATCCGTATCGCTGGCCGGGTCGGGCGAGATTGTGGGCGAGAATCAGATCGAGGGGGAGACGTTCGGGCTCAGCGTCGCAGGGTCGGGCCGCACGCGCCTGGACGTGAACGCGGAGGAACTGGACGTGCAGGTGGCCGGCTCGGGCACCACGATGCTGGAAGGGCAGGCGGACGCCCTCACCACCAACATCGCCGGGTCGGGCGATCTGCAGGCCGCGGACCTCGAAACGCGGACGATGGAGGTGAGCATCGCCGGGTCCGGAGACGTGGAGGTGCACGTGACCGACGAGCTGGATGCCTCCATCTTCGGCTCCGGCGACGTGCACTACCGCGGACAGCCCTCCGTCTCCACGAGTTCGTTCGGAAGCGGAGAGGTCGGCCCGCTCGAGTAGAAGGGGCGGGGCCGGTCCCCCGGCGCGATCTTTTGGGCCGGGCGTGCATATGACGGGGCCCTGTCGGGTTCCGACTGTCGGAGTCCGACTGTCGGACCGACGCGCCCGATTTCCCTCATCAATTCCGGACTGCCCGTGGACCTTGACGACTGCACCGTTACGATTCCCCGCGAAGAAGACGCCGCCGACGAGCCCGCATCCGTGGAGGTGTGGCCCCTGATCGAGGCCGCCCTCGACAAGATCGACGCCGACCCCTCGACCCGCGACGCCGCGGAGGCCGCCATCGAGCACGGCGACGGGAGCGTCGTGCTGGCGAACTACCTCAACAGCGAGGCCAAGCGGGTTCACGAAATGGACTACCGCTTCAAGGTCCCGCTCGTGGTGTGGGCCGCCGAGCAGGCCCGCGCGGACGACACCGCGACCTCCATCTACGACCCCGACGAGGGCTGCGTCTACTTCGAGACCGAGGTGAGCCAGTTCTCCTTTCACGTCTACAAGGACTGGACTGTCGACTGGCCCGCGGTGGCCGACGAGGTGCAGGCCGGCTACGAGTGGAGCGGCGAGGACAACCAGACGTGGGCCCTCGACTGGCTCATGGACTTCCTCGACGTGCCCACGGACGACTACATGGTGTGAGCAACGGGCTGGAGCGGGCCGTGGAGGCGCTTGGGTAGGGCCCGTGCCGCCCGCGTCCCGCCCGTGGAGGCGGCCCGGATCGACATTCGGGACGATCGGCGCGGTCCAAACCCACTTCCTCCCTCACGTCCGTTCGGTCAGGGCGTTGGGGGCCTGATTCTGAGACCCGGACATGACATAGAAAGGGTGTTTCAACAGATCGTGTGGCTTGAAGGTAAGATTTATAATATCGAGTATGTCAAGCGGTAGGCGATATTCCACGAACCAAGCCCATGGGACATATCAACAGCCCGCTTTTCTCAATCCGGTCAGTCTCAAAGGATTATGAGCCAAAAGATGTGTATATGTTGAGGGATTTGATATGGTTAAAAGTTATGCAGATAACAACGATTCAATTAATCACAATATGAACGATATTCAACACTCAGAAACACCTGATGCTTCGATAGTCTCGTTCAACTCGAATTACGAAGCAGCCGAAGAGATATCTCAGAGTTCTAACCCCCAAAGCTTCAGTCGAAACCTCGATGAGATAGTCAATGAGATGTCTGACGAAATCTGGTGTGTCTGGTACTTTTTGTTGGATGCCTCGCCGAAAAAGAAAATCTTGAGCGAACAACTCATGAGAGTATTCAAAGCCGGCGAGACTTTGTACTTAGATTCGTGGGGACCAGTAAACATCAAAGTCTTGCCTCCTAGCAAGGCCAGGAATGCTTTCGGTCGTCAACTTGGAAACACCGCTGTGTTTCAGTTCGGATACTTGATACTCGAAGCGGATGGTAATGCTAAAATTGAGACTGGAGATGGAGAAAAGACGATTGTAAGTCGCTTAACCGGGATGTATGGGTTGCTCGATACCTCTGGGTAGTATTATGACATTGCACTGCATCACGTTATACTGCCCCTAGAGAGATCGATATGGCTGCTCAAGATACCTGTCCAGTTTGCAAGTCACCTGACGCACAGTTTAAACCACCCGGAGGAGGATCAGATGGCTTAATCGTACAGTGTCCGATCTGCGGTCAATTCCAGTTGAGTCGGACACTTCGCGGAAAGCTTACGGCCCTCAATGACGCTGAGGTTGCTGAAGAGTACGCTCCGAGATGAGTTTTATCAGCAGCTATTCGTAACCAATATGAGCAGGGAGAAAGATTAAAACTTCTCATCAACACCGTAGAGATACTTCTTCAGGTGGCTCGTCGGCCAGATGATCCGTTCGAATCGATCAATCTTCTTCTGCGTCGCATTCAGAACGAAGTTTCATCACCAGCCCAGGCAGTCATGTTTGAGCAGGAGCATGACTACCCTCTAATTTACGCGAGAGGACCGGAGGAATTTCAATACTACATTACCAAGGCACGGGAACTCGACTTCATCGAAACCGGGCCTGATAATCACGGGTATCGTCTTGGCTTGGAAGGTTGGCGTAGATTGAAGGAATTGGAAGAGGACCGAACGCAGAGCTCTCAGGCCTTCATTGCGATGTGGTTCGATGATGAGATGAAATCAGCTTACACGGAGGGAATAGAACCTGCCCTAGACGAAAGCGGGTATGATCCTATACGGATAGACATGGAGGAGCACAATGAAAAGATTGATGATCGGATTATTGCTGAGATCCGACAAAGTGGCCTCGTTGTCGCCGACTTTACGGGACAACGCGGTGGAGTTTACTACGAGGCCGGCTTCGCAAATGGACTCGGTATACCTTTGATCTGGACTTGCCACGATGACGCAGTCGAAAATCTTCACTTTGATACCCGGCAGTATAATCACATCGTTTGGCAGGAGCCGGTGGATCTCAGAAGCCAGCTAGTAGACAGGATCGCAGCCACCTTACCCTAATTTGACGCGAGCAGTATAATTCCACTGTTATGGCGAATATCCTCTAACACTATTTACATACGACAAGGTGGGTGAGCGCCGAAACCACTGTAAAAATATCTGCAGGATGCAAGATCCGAAACTATTCAGAATCGGAGGCAAAGCAAACAGCTCAAGTCGTACGGAATCGAAATGTCAGTGCCCGAGTCAGCGGTCCCCGTGATTTCTACTATCAGCGTGCCGAGAATCTGAGTGATAAGACGGTGGTAGAGATCATCAATAGCGACCAGATTTTGTCAGATGAAAGGCTGAGTCACGAAGCAAAGCTAGCAGAGGCTGTGCTGGTTGCAAGTATTGTCCTTCAGGGTGACAGAAGTAGTTTTCTAAGTAGTGTAGTTGGTGTCAGGGAAGAGTTTTTCGATCTGAATATCACCAAAGATGCTCGCGAGACGTCAGTTTCTTCGACCAGTCAGGTTGAGAAGGAGCCTTCAGGTTTGGCGGTGGATAGCACGGCTGCTCGACGGTTCCGGAAAAATGGATTTCCAGACCTCTATGCAATAGCGAATGGAGACAGTAAGCTCTCAACTCGGTTGGAGCGCTCTCTGGGTTGGCTAATCCAGTCGAGAACGGACAAATCGGTAAGTTCTGCAATCGTCAAGACTTCCACAGCTTTAGAGACTCTTGTCGTCATAGGTCGGGAGCCCACGCGACGCGCTCTCTCTGAGCGCGGAGCATACATTTTATCAGATGATCCTGATGAAAGACGACGTATAAGCCGTGCCATTAAAACGTTTTACTCAAAACGCGGAAATATTGTACACGGAAAGGGGGATGTATCAGACGAAGAGACAGTTCGTATTTTAGAATTTGGGGATAGACTATCGGTACTAATCGCACTGGTATTATCTTCCAACGGAAACAAATGGGAGAATGCAGATGATGTGCGACGACATTGTGATGCAGTGCGATGGGGAGAAGATCGGACTTGCTCTAGGCCATGGAGCAGGAGGTATCTCAATACAGCACTCAACCGTCTTCCATAGTTTCTGAACGCCATAACACACCACTATAGCTGACGAAAAGCTCGGGCCGTTTTGCCTTCTTAGAGCGAGAGTTGTTTCCTGTGCTTAGATCAGAGGCTCTGCCGCGACTTTTCGCACCTAAGCTCAACGTTACACAGCACGTCTCAACTGGGGAAACCAAAGAACCGCAAGATCTGACGTGACCGCAGAACAGTTCGACATTCTTCTTCTCGATCTCGACGGCGTGGTCTACGTGGGCGACCGCCTGCTCCCTGGGGCGCGCCGGGCCCTTCGGCGTCTCCGTGAGCGCGGGACGACGCTCCGGTTCTTGACGAACGACCCCCGTCCAACCCGAGACGAGGTCGTCGCCCGACTCGAGCGACTCGGGGTTGCGGCAAGCGTACAGGAAGTGGTGACCTGCGGATGGTCCACGGCCGTGTGCCTGCGGGAGGCGGGTCTGGCGTCGGCCTACGTCGTCGGAAGCGACGGGCTTCGCCGGGAGCTCGACCGTGCAGGGGTTCGGGGGACGGACGGCAACGAGGCGGAAGCAGTCGTCGTGGGGTGCGACGAATGCGTGTCCTATCCGCACATCAAGCGGGCGGCACGGCTGATTCGGAAGGGGGCCCGGTTTGTCGCGACGAACGACGATCCGACCTTCCCGACCCCGGAGGGGCCGGCGCCCGCCACCGGCACCATCGTCGCGGCGGTGCGTGCGGCGTCGGGAACGGCGCCACACGTCGTGGGGAAGCCCCATCCCGCCATGTTCGAGGCCGCCCTAGGCGACCGGGATCCGGCAGCGGCCGTCATGGTGGGCGATCGCCTGGACACCGATATTCGCGGGGCCCGTCGGATGGGGATGTCTGCCCTTCTCCTCCGTCGAGGGGACGAACGGCCCCAGCACCATGAAACGGAAGTGACGCCGGACCGGGTGATCACGTCGCTCAGTGACCTTCTCAACGAGAGTGCCTGCCACGATGCGTAGCGATTCGATCTCCATTCGACCGGGCGTCGCTGGGGTGGTCGTCAACGACGAGGGCAACATACTGCTGCACAAAAGGCGAGTGGAGCACGCGTGGGCGCCGCCGAGCGGGGCCGTAAACCCCGGAGAAGACGTCCGTGGGGCGCTGAAGCGAGAACTGCGGGAAGAGGCGTGTTTGGAGGTTGAGATCGATCGGTTCGTCGGGCTCTACTCGGACCCCGCGTTCCAGGTCGTAGACGATCCCGCCGGGGACTCCATCCACTTCGTGACCAGTCTCTTTGCCTGTCGTGTGTCGGACGGTCGGCTCGAAGGATCAGACGAAGGACTCGACTGGGGATGGTATGAGCCGGAGGGGCTGCCGGACCCGCTGCTTCCCTATGCCGAACGGTGGCTGACCGACACGCTCGCGGGGCATGCGCGGCCCGTGGTCCGGTAGGGGCCGCATCACACAGCGGGGCGATGGACGACGAGGGGGCGGACCGATCATTCGGGGGGCGTCCGTACGACCAGTTGCGGCGGGATGCCGGCGCGGAGCGTCTGGTCGGCCAGGCGAAGGAGGCGCTGCTGCTCGGGCCACGCCAGTCGGCCGGCGGCCTCCTCGGCCGGGAGCCAGGCGAACGCGTCGTGCTCGTCGTCGAGCACCGGGTCGCCGGGAAGGGCCGCGGCAAAGGCCGGAATCAGATTGACGCGGTCGTCCTGCCATTCGTAGAAGGCATTGACGGACGGGAGCGTCCAGAGCCGATCGGGGGCGTGGCCGGTTTCTTCGGTGACCTCGCGGTGGGCCGTCTCCCACGCCGCCTCCCCCGACTCGATTTTGCCCCCCACCATGCGCCACTGCCCGGCGTACTCTGTGCCGGGGGCGCGGCGGAGGAGCAGAAACTCGGGGTTTACGGCCGACTCGCGGTACGGATACACGTCGACGACGCGGACGACAGATCCGGGCATGGCGGAGGGCGGTTGGACGACCGACGGTGCACAGGCCAATGTAGCCATCGGCACCGAGAGTATCGATTCGGGGGCCGCCGCGGGGCGGGTCGTCTGAATGGATGTGCATGTGTGGTCGTTTTCAAGTGAGGAACCAGGGGGGAGGTGTGGCAATAGGGAGGATGATTCCTAACAACCCTTCGTCTTCCCATGCAGGGACGCCGTCCCATTCTGGTCGGGCTGCTGCTCGTGGCGTTCGCCACGGGCGGGGTCATCGGGCCGACCGTCCACCTCGTTCAGCACGGGGCGGCGCAACGGAGCACGCAGACGGAGGCGTCTTGTCACCCGGCGGATGTGCACGCCGCGGAGGGGCCCCTCTGGACGGGCGCGACCGATGGTCGTGTGCTGCCGGAGTGTGACCTCTGCGCCACCCGGCTCCTGGTCGTGCCGCCCACGCCCATTCCCGCCACGGCCCCACGTATGGTTGAGGGCCGGGCCGTCGAGGTCCGGTCGCACGCAGCCGTCGCCCCTGTGGCGGCGGATCAGTTCATCCGCGGGCCTCCATCGTTCTCTGAGGCCCGTCCGGCGTAGTCCCGGTCCCCCCTTGGCAGTGCCCGCCCCCCGGACTCACTGGGTGTCCTGCGTGTCTGCAGGCCCCCGCCATCGATCCGGCGTCCGCCCAGGCCGCCCCCCAGCCCCGTGGAATGGGTGTGCGTCTGTGTCGTGGGGCGCCGCGACTGCGACGAACAGGTCTCCCCTCCGTCGTTCCCGCCCGTCCCCGATGGGCGGCCCCGATCTGTTTGCTCCGTCGCACCTGTTTGTCCCGTTTTATGTCGACCCGTATTCTTGTTGCCCTTTCTCTTCTCACCTTTGTGGTCCCCATCGCCGAGGCCCAGTCCACCCGCAGCACCGTGACCGGCACCGTCACGGACGCCGACGGGGCGCCCCTGCCCGGCGCCCAGATTGCCGACGTGGCGTTTCAGCGGGGCACCACCGCCGGCCCCGACGGCCGGTACACGCTCGACGGCCTTCCGCCCGGCACCCACACCCTCGAAATTCGGTTCGTCGGCTACCAGACGGCCGTCCGGGAGGTCACCCTTCAGGCCGGCGAGACCCGCGAAATGAACGTGTCGCTCGAGGAGCGCGTGCTGGAGACGGACGGGGTGACGGTCACCGGCACGGCCCGGGCCCGCAGCACGCTCCGCGCGCCGCAGGACGTGGACGTGATGGGGACCGAAGACTTGCAGAGCGGCCGCAGCGCCGCCCTCGGCGAACTGTTGCAGGAAAACGTAGATGGGGTGTCCTCCATCCAGACGGGCGCGCAGGCCGGCAAGCCGGTCCTCCGCGGCCTGAGCGGCAAGCGGGTGGTGCTTCTGAAAGACGGCATCGCCCAGGAGTACTACCAGTTCGGCGTGCGGCACTTCCCCACCACCAACGCGAGCGAGGCCGAGCGCGTGGAGGTGGTGCGCGGGGCCAGCAGCATCCTCTACGGCTCCGACGCCCTGGGCGGGGCCATCAACGTCATCAGCAAGCCCGCCCCCACCACGGGCGTCGACGCGTTTGAGGTGGGCGGGTCCGCGTCCACCCAGTACTACACGAACAACAACGAGCGGGCCGTTGCCCTTGACCTGAGCGCGGCGCAGGGCAACGTCGGCTGGCGCGTGGGCGCGGAGCGCCGCATCGCGGGCAACTACCACACGCCCGACGCCCCCACGTTTTCGGAAACGAAGAAGGGCGGCACCTTCGGCGATCCGCGCTACACCGGCGAGGTGCCGTTTACCAATTTCGAGCAGTGGAGCACCTACGGCCAGGTCGGCCTCCAGGGCGCGTTCGGGACCCTGCAGCTGTACGGCGACTACTGGTCGAACGCCCAAAACTTTCTGCTTCCCGCGGGCGGGACGCCGGGCCAAACCCCGTTTCCGGCCGCCGGCCTCGGCCAGAACCTGGAGCACAGCAACGTCGTGCTGAAGGGCAACATCGTCGCCGACGGCTTCGTGCTCAAGCCGCGCCTCAGCTGGCAGCGCTCCATCCGGCAGTCGGGGGCGCCGGGCACCAACCTGGGCGACATCCGTGACGGCGGTGGGCTGGCGCGGTTTGACTACCCGCTCGACCTCAAGACCGACATCTACACCGGGCGGCTGGAGGTGGCCCATCCCTCGATCGGATCCCTCAGCGGCACGATCGGGGCGGAGGTGCAGCACCAGGACGCCGACACGCGCGGCCCGGCCGAGCTGCAGCCGTCGGCACGCACGTGGAATACCGGCGTCTTCTTCTTCGAAGACCTCGACCTCGACCCCGTCACGGTCTCGTTCGGCAGCCGCCTGGACGTGCGCACCGTGCAGGCGGTGCCCAACGACCGCACCACCGAGTCCGACCAGCTGGAGAACACGTACACGACTCTCTCGGGGGCCGTGGGGGCCAGCTACGCGTTCGGCGATGGGGTCGCGATTGCCACGAACCTGAGCTCGGGCTTCCGCGCGCCCTCTGTTTTTGAGCTCTACGCGAGCGGCGTGCACGGCGGCGTGGCGGCCTTTCAGGTCGGCAACCCGGACCTGGAGCCGGAGCGCTCCTACAGCGCCGATCTGTCGCTGCGCGTGCGGCGCGACCGGGTGACCGCCGAGGTGACCGGCTACGTCAACGCCATTCAGGACTACATCTACCTGGAGAATACGGGCGAGAAGGGCCCAAATGGGAATCTTCCGAAATTTGCCGCCGATCAGACCGACGCCCTGATTCCGGGCATCGAGGCAACCGTCGAAACCAGCCCGCTGCCGTGGCTCCAGGTGGGCGGCAGTGCCGCCGTGCTTGACGGCACGGGCGACGGGCTGGGGGCGGACGAGGGCGACGACGGGGAGCTTCCGCTCCTTCCCGCCAACACCGTGAGCGGGTTCGTCCGCTGGGTCCCCGCCGACACGGGCCCGCTCACCAACCCCCAGGTGGAGCTCTCGCTGAAGCGGGCCCTGGACAAAGACGCCGCCGGCCGGTTTGAGCCCTTCTCGCAGTTCGACGAAGGCTTTGGCCCGCCGTTCGGGACCGCCTCGACCCGGGCCTACAGTGTCGTGAACGTGGAGGCCCGCACCACGCTGGCGCTGGGCCTGGGCGCGCCCCTCACCGTTTCGGTCGGCGTCGACAACCTGCTCGACGAGACGTACCGCGACTTCCTGGACACCTACAAGGGGTACGCCCTCTCGCCGGGGCGGGATGTGCAGTTCAGCCTGTCGACCTCGTTCTGACCGGCAGGGGCCCGGACACATGCGAGTGCAGTCGCCTGCGGGCGGTGGAGACGGGTCGTTCCCGGCCTCCGCCGCCCGTTCACGCGCGCGATCGCCTGCACATTCTGACCCTCATCTCCATTTTCCGCAAATGAGCGAAAAACTACCCGTTACCGTTCTCTCCGGCTACCTCGGCGCCGGCAAGACGACACTTCTCCAGCACATCCTCCACAACGCCGAGGACCGCCGCATCGCCGTCATCGTGAACGACATGGCCGAGGTCAACATCGACGCCGCGCTCGTCGACGAACAGTCGGACCTCGTCCAGACCGAGGAGAGCCTGGTGGAAATGTCGAACGGCTGCATCTGCTGCACGATGCGGGAGGACCTGCTCGCCGAGGTCAAGGCGCTGGCCGACGACGGCCGGTTCGACCACCTGGTGATCGAGTCGAGCGGCATCTCGGAGCCGATGCCGGTGGCCGTGACGTTCGACCTGTCCGACGAGTTCGGGCACACCCTGTCCGAAATCGCAAAAATCGACACGATGGTGACGGTCGTGGATGCGCACCGGTTCACCGAGGACTTCAACTCGACCGATCTGCTTGCGGATCGGGGGCAAGAGACCGGGCCGGACGACGAGCGGACCCTGGTCGATCTGCTCGTCGATCAAGTTGAGTTCGCGAACGTCATCCTGATCAATAAGACGGATCTCGTCTCCGACGAGCAGGTCCAGTTCTTGACCCACGTGCTTCGGACGCTGAACCCGGAGGCGACGCTCGTCCCGACCCAGCACTCGGAGGTCGATCTCGGCGCGATCATGGGCACGGAGGCGTTCGATTTTGAGGCCGCTCAGAACATGCCGGGGTGGGTCAAGGAACTGGACGGCGAGCACGTGCCGGAGACGGCGGAATACGGCATCACGAGCTTTACGTATCAGGCACGGAAGCCATTTCACCCACGGCGCTTCTGGGACTTTTTCCAGGGGCGGTGGCCCGGTGTCGTTCGGGCGAAGGGATTCTTCTGGCTCGGCACGCGCGACGCCATGGTGGGCGAGCTGTCGCAGGCGGGACGGATGCGAGACCAGCGCCCCACCGGCTACTGGTGGGCGGCCCTTCCGGACGAGGAGTGGCCGGACGATCCGCAGACCCGAGCGCTTATCGCTGACCGCTGGGACGAGGAGTACGGCGACCGGCGGCAGGAACTCGTCTTTATTGGCGTCGACATGGATGAGGCCGAGCTGCGGGATCGTCTGGATGCGTGCCGCATGACGGTCGAGGAAGAGCAGGCATGTCTCGACGGGGAGGGGGCCGTTGCCGACCCGTTCCCGACGTGGGGCACTCACCCGTCATTGGCGTAGGCGGACCTCTGGTTCTCTACGGTACACAGAATACAACGGCTGCCATGAGTTCTCGAACCTCGACCCGGACGCCCTCTCCCCGTGCGGTCCGATGGACGACGGGCCTCATTGCGTGTGGAATGGGGCTGGTGACGGCCTTCGGCCTCGTCGCGGGCCTGATGAAGCTGCTGGCGATCGGCTGGACAGCCTTTCTTGTCATGATGGCGGGGGCAGAGATGGGCCGGCGGGCCGAGACGCACGTCGTGGGGACAGTGGCACGGCGGCTTCGTCGTCTGGCCTGGGCGTACGGGCTGTCGAGCGGGGCCATGATCACGAGTGCCGCTCTCTTCCTGGTGCCAAATGCCGTGTCGCACGACGTGTCGTTGGGGGGGCGGGGGGCTTGGCATCGCGCTCGGAATCGTCGGTGGGTTCGCGATTCATACCGGCCTTTCCCCCCAAGCGTCCGAGGGGGAGGCCGCGTCGATTCCGGTCGTCTGGGTGCTGACGATGCATTCGCTGGGGGCCGGTCTCGTCATCGGGGCGGTTTACGCGACGATGCCGGCCCTCGGGGCCGTCCTCGGTCTTGCCATCGTGTCCCACAAGGGCCCGGCCGGGTACGCCGCGGCCCGACGGCTCCGGCGACGAGGGGCCTCCGTACTGCTTCTGCTCGCGCCCGCCGCGGCGGTCTGCATCGCTGCGGTCCCCGTTGGGCTGATCGACCCTCCCACGAGCGATGCGTTCCACGCCGTCGTGTTTGGCGCCGCCACGGGGCTGTTTCTGCATGTGGCCATCGACTTTCTCCCGCGGTGCGGGTGGGGCAGTGAATTGTCCCGCGCGGCCCGTGTGCGGCCGGACTCCCAATCGGGCCCGACCGCCCGACGGGTCGGAAACGTCCGCCACCACGCCGTGTGGAGCACTCTCGCCGGAAGCATGCTCGTCGTGGGGGCTTGGGCGCTCCTCTAGGGCCCATCCGCCGCCAATGCCCCCTGCGGGCCAATCAGTGCGGGGGGGCCCCGTCGGCCCGTCGCTGGTGCAGTTGGTGGAGGAAGAGGTAGGCCCCGAGCGCGATGAAGAGGTAGTAGCCCAGCAGGCGCCAGGTCAGGAGGGTCGGGGCCAGGAGCGCCTCCGGCATCAGCGGGCCGATGAAGAGGGCGTAGAGGCCCTCCAGGCCGCCGGAGCCCCCGGGGGTGGGCATGACCAGGCCCACCAGCATCATCGCCGCCGAGCGGGCAAAGAGAAGCGTTCCGTCGGCCGCGTGGACGCTGCGGACGATGAGATAAACGAGGGCGTAGCGGGCAAGCCAGGTGAGGGCCGTCAGGGCGAAGCCGGAGGCGTAGAAGGCGGGGGGGCGGCTCCCGAGGTGGCGCGCCCGCCGGAAGTAGGCCCGCATCTCCGGCATGACCGTCTCGCGGAAGCGGCGCAGGTAGGGCCACCGGACGCACCAGTCGGCCACCGCCACCAGCAGGCGGGGGCGCACCAGGGTGGCGTAGGCGTAGAGGCCCGCCCAGAGCAGCAGGCCCCCGAAGTAGGCAAGCAGGCTCCACCCCCCGACCGCGCCGGCGGCGCTGGGCAGCAGGTCGATGGCAAAGGTGGCCAGGACCAGCAGCGGGATGGCGACCAGGAACCAGAGCTGGTCCAGCAAAACGCAGAAGAACAGGAAGGCGGCCGACTCGCCGACCGCGAGGTCCTCGTCGCGGGCCACGTAGAAGGCGGCCACCGGCCCCCCGCCGACGACCGAGGGGGTGACGCTGGAGAAGAAGTCCCAGGCCAGTTGGCCGCGGGTGCCGCTCCGGAGGGAGAGGCGGCCTTCGGAGACCTGGCTGAGGCGCCAGCCCCCGAGGCCGATGCGGGCGAAGGCGACGGCGACGGCCGCGGCCAGCAGTTCCGGGCGGAGGTGCTGGAGGAGGCGGCCGAAGGCGCCGGCGTCGAAGGTGAGGGCCCCGACCGCGGCCAGCACCAGGGCGCTCAGCAGGAGGGACACCACAATGTTGCGGGTGGAGCCGGCGGTGCGGGGCCGAGGCGGGTCCTGAGGGGAGTCGTCATCCGTAGGGGGCGGGGACGCAACGGGCGAAGAAGAGGACATCGAGAGCAGAACACCAGAGGGGGACCCCATCGCAGTGGGCGGCGCGTCGGGAGGGGAGTGCCGCCTAAATGTCGTCACGTCCTACCCGTGTTGCGTGGAAAGGTTTGGGCGACTCGTAAAGCCAAAATTAAGCCCATCCGTGTTGGGTCGGCGGGCGCCGACCGGGCAGTGGGGCCTCCCCATCGTCTTCGTTGGGACAGGGGAACGCCCTTCAATGGAGGGAGGGCGGACAGCCGATTCAGGAAGAAGTCTTGATCCAGCGGGCGGAAGCCGGAGCGGGCCCTTTGACGTCCGCTTTGCCGACGCCCCGGGCAATGTCACGCAGGCGGTCGTACCCATCGAGCGGGGTTCGGGGGGCGGTGACGACGCCCGCAGGGACGATTCCCGCGAGGAGCGGGGGGCTTCCCGCGGACGCATCCGGCTTCGCCCTGACGGGCCGTTCCGGAGGGCCGCCCGGCAGGGGCCCTCAGCGGCAGAAAAGCCCCTGTGTGCGCCGGCAAACGACGCTCAGGGGCGATGTTCGGGGAAAAGGGGGGTGCCCGAGGAGGGACTTGAACCCTCACGGTGCGTAAGCACCAACGGATTTTGAATCCGTCGCGTCTGCCGATTCCGCCACTCGGGCAGGAGTGGGGCCGACCCCGCCGGGGCCTATTTGGAGAAAAGCGGCGGGGAAGCGGTCAATTTCGAAAGGCCCCAATTCGTAGCCCAGCCGTCAGGTTCCGGAGCGCACAACGCACCCAGGCGGCAGGCAGGGGCCCACGCCGTGCCCGCTGTGCCGTTGACGGCGTGCCGCACGAGCGATCCCCGGGCCCGCCCGCCGGATGGACGCTCAGGCCATCGCGGCGTAGTGGTCGTGGAACCGGATGATGGCCTGGATTCCCTGGTGGAAGCGGTCGAGGCCGAAGTGTTCGTCGGGCGAGTGGATGGCGTCGGAGTCGAGCCCAAAGCCCATGAGCACACTGTCCAGGCCCAGGTGGTTCTGGAAGTCCGCCACCACCGGGATCGTGCCGCCGTTGCGCACGAACACCGGGTCGGTGCCGCGCACCTCGCCCATGGCGTCCTTGGCGGCCTGCATCGGCGGGGCGGAGGGGTCGACGAGCACCGGCTCGCCGCCGTGCAGCCGCCGCACCGAGAGGGTCATCGTGTCGGGCACCTCCGCCTCCAGGTGGGCCTCCAGCTTGTCGTAGACGTCCCCCAGCTGCTGGTCGGGCACGAGGCGCATCGAAATCTTCGCGTGGGCCTTCGACGGGAGCACCGTCTTGGCGCCCTCGCCGGTGTAGCCGCCCCAGATGCCGTTCACGTCGAGCGTGGGGCGGGCCGAGAGGCATTCGAGCGTCGTGTAGTCGCCCTCGGTCCGCACGTCGTCGATGCCGATGGCGTCCTGCCAGGCCGCCTCGTCGAACGGAAGGGCGGCGTAGGTCTCGCGCTCGGCCGCCGTCAGGTCGCGCACGTCCTCGTAAAACCTGGGGATGGCGATGCGGTGGTCGTCGTCGTGCAGGCCGGCAACGAGGCGACTGAGCGCGTTGGCCGGGTTGTCCACGGCGCCGCCGTAGTTGCCGGAGTGAAGGTCCCGGTTCGGGCCCTCCAGGGTGATCTCGGCGTAGGCCAGCCCGCGCAGGCCGTACGTGATCGACGGCGTCTCCGGCGAGAACATGGCCGTGTCCGAGACGAGGACGACGTCGCCGTCGAGCCGCTCCCCCTGCTCGCGGACGTACGTCTCGATTGCCATCGAGCCGGTTTCCTCTTCGCCCTCGATGATGTACTTGAGGTTGACCGGAAGGTCGCCCTCGGCCGACAGGTACGCCTCGGCGGCCTTGGCGTGCATGAACATTTGGCCCTTGTCGTCGCACGCGCCGCGGGCGTACAGGGCGCCGTCGTGCCGGATCGGATCGAACGGGTCGGTGGACCACTCCTCCAGCGGGTCGGGCGGCTGCACGTCGTAGTGGCCGTACACGACGACGGTCGGCTTGTCGGGGGCGGTGATGTGCTCGGCGTAGACGAGGGGGTGGCCGTCGGTCTCGATGATCTCGGTGTGCTCCATCCCGATGCCGTCGAAGTGGTCGGCGAGCCACTCGGCGGCCCGTTCCACCTCGTCGTCGTAGGCGGAGTCGGTGCTGACCGACGGGATGCGCAGAAGCTCTTCGAGCTCACTGACGAACCGGTCGGCGTGGCTGTCGGCGTAGGTGAGCGCAGTGTCCATGGGCGGTGTGACCTTGCGATGGGCGAGGGTTGAAAGAAAACGAGGCGGGTGTTCCGTAAGGTTTTCGGCGCCAGGGGGGCAGAGAATACAAGAAAAGAGACCGCATGTCCAGGGGCGCCGGCCGGACGTTTCACGAAACGGGCACCGCGTCCCCCGACCCGGCCCCCACTCGGCCGGTCACGTCGGGCGCACGGCATGGAGCAGGAGGCGCGGGCTCTCGTCGGGCACGTAGTTCCCTCCGTCGTAGTCCCCAAACAGGGCCACGACCTCCAGGCCCACCCGTTCGTACATCGCCGTGAGGTCGGACCGGGTGTATAGGCGCACGCTCTCCTGAAAGGTCTCCGTGTGGCCGTTCTGGCGGACGGTGATCTTCTTGTTGACCCGGCCGTCCTCGATCCAGCGGTCCTGGTGGATGGTGCGGCCGTCCTCGGTCTCGTACACGGAGGCCCCCAGCGACTCGGCGACCTGAGGGGCGTTCAGGAAGTCCTGGAGAAACCACCCGCCGGGCCGCAGGGCCGTCGCCATGGCCGCGAGGGCACGCTCGTTCTCGGCGTCCGCGTCGAAGTAGCCGAAGGACGTGAACAGGTTGACGACGCCGTCCGCGCACCCGTCGCACACCGGGGTGCGCATGTCGCCCACCCGGAAGGAGGCCCGTACGTCCAGGTCGTCGTCGGCCACCCGCGAGCGCGCCGCGGCGACGGCGTCCTCCGAGAGGTCGAGGCCGGTGACCTGCCAGCCGCGCCGGACGAGGGCCCGGGCGTGCCGGCCCCGGCCGCAGCCGATGTCCAGGATGTGGGCCCCCGAGGCCGGGGCGATCTCGTGCTCAATCAGGTCGACCAGCTGCTCGGCCTCCGCGTCGTCTCGGTGGTCGTAGACGCGGGTGTACGCGTCGCTCCAGAACCATTCTTCGTACCAGGACATGCGTAGAGGAAAGGGAGGGGCAAGGGGAGGAAGGGCGACCGCGGTCTCCCCCGGGGACGTCGGTCATCCAGCGCGGCGGTTACGGGGACGCACTACTCGTCCTCCAGTTCTTCCTTGAAGGGGGCGATGGCCTCCTCCACGGGACGGGCGTCCGGGAACCAGCTGATGATTTTGCGGACGACCTCGTCGAGCAGGGCGTCGGGGCAGGAGGCCCCGGAGGTGAGCAGCACGTCGACCGGCGTGTCCTCGGCGGGGAACCAGTCGTCCGTCGCGACCTCCTCCTTCGCGTGGACGTCGAAGTGATGAATCTCCGACGGGGCGTCAAACTCACTTGCGTCCCGGATAAAGTAGGTGGGCATGTGCTCCTCGCAGAGCTCCACGAGGTGGCTCGTGTTCGAGGAGTTGTAGCCGCCGACAACGATGCCGAGGTCGGCCCCGTCCTCGATGAGCGCCTGCGTGGCGTTCTGGTTTTCGTTGGTGGCGTAGCAGAGCGTGTCGCTCGTGTCGGCGAAGCGCTCCTCGACGTGGGCCTCGCCGTAGCGCTCCCGCATGGCGTCGCGCATCAGGTCGGCGATGGCGGCGGTCTCCTCCGCCAGCATGGTCGTCTGGTTGACCACGCCCAGCTTCTGCAGGTCCCGCTCCGGGTCAAAGTCCTCCGAGTACTTGTCCTCGAAGTAGTCGTAGAAGAAGTCGGCGTCCTTCTCGCCCCGGATCACCTTCGCCAGTTCTTCGGCCTCCTCCATGTCCCGCACGACGACCACGGGGCCTTCCTCCTTGGCGTGGGAGAACGTGGCGCGTGTCTCCTCGTGGTACCGCTTGCCGTGGACCACGATCGAGTGGTCGTCGTCCCCGATCTGGGAGCTCTTGCGCCACACCTTTTCGACGAACGGGCAGGTGGTGTCGTAGGCCTCCGTGTCCACCCCAATCTCTTCGAGTTTCTGCTCCACCTCCAGCGTGGTGCCGAAGGCGGGGATGATGACCACGTCGTCGGGCGTGAGCTCGTCGAACGGGATGAGCTGCTCCCCCTGCGTGGTGCGCAGGAACTGGATCCCCCGGTCCCGCAGGTCCTCGTTTACGTGCGGGTTGTGGATCATCTCCGAGAGGAGGAAGATCCGTTTGTCGGGGTTCTCCTCCAGCGCCTCGTACGCGATCTCGATCGCCTGCTCCACGCCGAAGCAGAAGCCAAAGTGCCGCGCGATTTTAAAGCGCACCGGCCCGAAGTCGATCACCGAGGGGGACAGGTCCTTCTTGCGCGGGTCGGTGGCCTGCCGCGCGTCCGTGACCGTCGAGATGATGGGGCTTTTGTAGAATGTGGGAACGTCGAACTGGCGCATGGGCAGTCGGAAGTCGCGGGAGGACAGTGACACTCCGTCCGGTCCTACGGAAGGGGGCCGCCGGTGATTCGGGGCGGGGCATGGGGGACGACGTGTGGAGGACGTGAAGGAGGAACAACCCGTGCCGGGGTGCCCGTGCAGGGCGCAGAAACACGCGTTTCATGTCTCCCCCCCCCCCTGTCTGTACGTGAGCTCAAAACAAGCCCGCATCGACGCCATTGCCGACGCCGCCGCGGACTGGCGGGAGCCGGACCATCCGCCGCGCGAAACGGCCGTCGCCGACACCCTGGAGGCGCCCAACCGCTGGACCGAAGAGGCGCTCGACTACGCCCTCAACCGGTGGATGCAGCGCCTCACGCCCGAGGCCCTTGTCGACTGGCTCGGCGACGGGGGGCCGGCGGCGCAGGCGACGGTGGGCGTCGTGCACGGCCCGTCCGGCCCCCTCGTGGGGCTCCGGGACGCCGTGGCGGTGTGGGCCGAGGGGCACACGTATCTCGGGCACGCGCCCGACGCCTCGCCCGCCCTACTCCCCGCATTTGCGCGGGCCGTGACGGACCGGGCCGACGGCATCGACGCGACGTTTGTGGAGAAAGAGGCACTCTTCGACCGCGCCGCCGCGGTCACGGCGCAGCCGGCCCGAGACGACGCCGGCGCGATCCGCGAGGCGTGCGACGACCACGGCATCCCGGCGGATCGTCGGCTCGTGCGCCCCTCCCAGCGGGCCGTGGCCGTCCTCGACGGGCACGAGGGCGACGAGGCCCAGGGCGGACTGGCGGAGGACGCGCTGCTCTACGAGGGCGGCGGGCACCGGCGGCTCGCGCTCCTGTGGGCCCCCACCGACCTGTCGCCGGACGCGTACCTCGAAGCGATGGCGCGCTTCCGCGGCGTCTTCCCGGCGCACGAGGATACACCGGGCGCCCTCCAGATGCAGAAGGCGTTCCTGGAGGCCCGGGACGAGCCGCGGGCCTTCGCCGAGGGCCTTGAGTTTCTCGTGAGCCGGGGCGAGCCGACGGAGCCGAGCCCTGAGGGGCACCTCCGGTGGACGGAGTACGCGGGCCTCGACGCGGTCGGCGACTGGATCGACGCCCACCGGACGGAGCTCGGCGCGGTCGTGGCCCGTGAGCCGCTGCACGACCAGCTGCCCGACTCCTGGCCGCTCCGCACGCCGGGCGACCTTCACCTTCCGCCCCTCGCGGACGAAGGGGGGCAGGCCGTCGCCACCTTCTTGCGGGCCCTGCGCTGACGCTACGCCGCCTCCAGGTGCTCGGCCAGGATCGTCTCCACGTCCGGCTTCACGCTGCCCCAGTCGACGGACGGGGCCTTCGAGACGGTGACGAACTGGGGGGTGATGAACACGTCGTCCACCCCCGACACGCCGAAGAGGCGACGGGCCAGGGGATCCTCTGCGGCCTCGTCCGCCGAGGAGTACGCGGCCACGCCCCCGCTGAGAAAGGGGCCGTCGTCCGTCGTGAATTTGAGGCTGTTCGGATTGGGGGTCGACTCCGCCTGCGTGGTGGCCATGGGCGCTTCGGGATCGGGGGCAGTGGAAAGGGAGAACGAACCGTGTTGGGCGTCGCAAAACGCGGGCCGTACGGACGAGTTCACGGGGGAACGAGCGCCGGGGTTGTACGGTGAATTCACTTGCGTCCTCCGCAGAATATAGTATCTTACCATTCTCCATCCTTTCAACGTCACGTTCCTCGTCCGGCCATGGAGTCCCTCGACGACCGCCCGTCGGCCCCGAATGCCGAACGCCCCGTGGAGGAGTCCCCCGACGGCGGCAAGGT
Source organism: Salinibacter ruber DSM 13855 (assembly GCF_000013045.1). Lineage (NCBI taxonomy): Bacteria > Pseudomonadati > Rhodothermota > Rhodothermia > Rhodothermales > Salinibacteraceae > Salinibacter > Salinibacter ruber. The sequence goes on along the minus strand of NC_007677.1, from coordinate 2,319,560 downwards.
GAGTCGCATCGCGTCCCACACGCAGGGGCTTTTTGCGGACCTCCGGGAGTGGATTGACCTGCGGGTCGACCTCGCGATCCTGGAGATGGAGGAGCGGCTCGACGCGTTCAAGAACGACCTGGCCCTCGGGCTCACGGTCGCCGTCTTTGCCTTCTTCGCCGCGTTCTTCTCGTTGACGACCGTAGCGCTGGGGGTGGGGTGGCTGCTCGGGCACCCGTTCTGGGGGTTCCTCGCGGTCTCGGTGGCGCTCATCCTAATCATCGTGACCCTCCGCGTGACGAAGCCGGCCCTGATGCCGCCCTCCAACCTGTTCGAGTCCCTTCGGGGAGAGCGGGCCGCGTCGGACGAGGGCCCGTCGTCCCGCCCCGCCTCGGCCGCGGTCGACGAGGCGGACGGCGCCGAGGCGCAAGCGTCCGCGCCCGACGTGAAGGCGTAGTCGGGATCCGGCCCCCAGGCCCTTTCGGTTACTCTGTTCTACGACCCTTTCTGCCCTATGGACTCGGATTCAACCAGAGCGGACGTGGAGGAACGCCTCCGCGAGACGGCGGACGCCATGGCCGATCGCTTCGACTCGCTGCAAGATGAGGTGTCGACCACCGGGTCGTCGCTGCGCGACTGGGTTGTCCAGAACCCGCTGAAAAGCGTCGGCGGGATGCTGGCGGCCGGCGTGGCGGTGGGGGCCCTCGTCGGGGGCGGCCGCTCGCGGCGGCCCGAGCACGCGGAGCTGCTCGACCAGTACATCGACGCGCTCCGTACGGAGGTGGAGGAGGCGATGGCGACGGGTGATACGCCGGGGGAGGCGGTAGAAAAGGCCCTGCGAGGGCGCGCCCCCCTCGTGGTGTACCGGGGCGACGGGGCGGACGCGTCCGAGGCGAGTCGCTCCGGCGGAAGTGTGTTGGGCGACACCCTCGGGTTCGTGGTGCGCCTCGTGGCCCGCGAGGTGATCCGCGACCAAATCCTCTCCTGGCTCGACGACCCCGACGTAGAGGGCCTGGGGGACGACCTCTTCGAATAGAGGCCGTGCCAGCAGCTCCCATCCGACCACTCTTTTTTGTACGACCGACCGACACACATGCGACTGATCATTTTTGGCCCGCCGGGTGCCGGAAAAGGCACGCAGGCCGGGCTGCTCGAAGAGCGCCACGGAATCACCCAAATCTCGACCGGAGACATCCTCCGGGAGGCTATGGCGCAGGAGACCGAGCTCGGCCAAAAGGCAAAGTCCTACATCGACGCGGGGGAGCTGGTGCCGGACGCGCTGGTCCGGGATCTCGCCGAGCAGGCCATTGCCGACGAGGGCCACGACGACTTCATGCTCGACGGCTACCCGCGCACCGACCAGCAGGCGGAGTGGCTGACCGAGTTTTTGGCGTCGAACGAGACGCCCCTCGACGGCGTCCTCAGCATGAAGGTGCCCGACGACGTGCTCGTGCGTCGGCTGAGCCGGCGCCGGGTGCACGAGGAAACGGGGGAAACGTATCACCTCGACCACGACCCGCCCCCCGAGGACGTGGACCCGGACCTTATCGTTCAACGCTCCGACGACGAGCCCGAGACCATTCAGAACCGGCTCGACGTGTACCGCGAGGAAACCGCGCCGCTGGCCACGTACTACGAGGAGCGGGACCTGCTCGTCCCGGTCGACGGGACCGGAGGCATCGAAGAGGTCTTCGGCCGCATCGAGGAGGCGCTGGACGCCCTCGAACGTTAGGGGCCGCACCGAGCACAATTGTTGAGTCCGTTGGCCGATCCCAACTCCCCGATGGCTTCCTCCACGCAAAGCGTGTCGTCCGACGAGCGTGTGGCGGCGCTGCGGGCGCGCATCGATGAGGCCCTCCCGGCGGTCGTGGACGGGCGGTCGCCCGCCTCGCTCTACGACGCCGTGGAGCACGTGCTGCGGGCCGGCGGGAAGCGCGTGCGTCCCGTCCTGCTCCTCCTGGTGGCCCAGTCGTACGGCACGTCCGTCGACCGGGCGCTGCCGGCCGCCCTCGCCGTGGAGGTGTTTCACAACTTCACGCTCGTCCACGACGACCTGATGGACGAGGACGACGAGCGACGCGGGGGCGCAACCGTGCATGCGAAGTGGAACCCCGGCACGGCAATCCTGGCGGGGGACCTCATGATGGGCCTCTCCTACGACCTGCTGGGCCAGGTGGAGGGAACGGACGCGGAGGCCCTCTACGCGGTGTACCACCCGATGGTGGAGCGGCTCTGTGCCGGCCAGGCCCTCGACGCGTCGTTCGAGACCGACGACGCGGTGACGGTGGAGGCGTACCTGGACATGATCGACCGCAAGACTGGGGCGCTTCTCTCGGCTGCGTTCGAGCTGGGAAGCGTCATCGGAGGGGCCCCGTCGCCCGAGCGCGATCGCCTCGGCACGGCCGGCCGGCTGGTGGGGCGGGCCTTCCAGATCCAGGACGACCTGCTCGACCTCACCGCCGACGATGAGGCCTGGGGACGCGGGGTGGGGGGGGACCTCGTGCAGGGCAAAAAGACGTTCCTCACCCTGCGGGCCCTGGAGCGGGCCGAAGGGGCCGAACACGATTGGTTCGCCCGCCTCGTGACCGACGGGGGGCTCCCGAGAGACGATGTGCCGGAGGCCCGCGAGCGGATGGCGGACCTGGGCATCTTCGAAGAGGCCCGCGAGGCGGTCCACACGTACACGGAGAAGGCCCACGATCATTTGCACCTCCTGCCGGAGACGGCCGCGGCGGAGACGCTCCACTGGCTCCTCGACCGTCTGCAGGCGCGCGGGCATTGACCCCTGCCGCCGCCCCGGGGCCCGGAGTTGTGCCGCGGGTCCGGAATGCACCCCGACAAGCGGATCGTCCGCCGTCGTCCCGCCCCTCACGCCCCATGATTGAACGCGAGGTCACCATCCGCAACCGGGCCGGCCTGCACACGCGGCCGGCGTCGATGCTCGTCAAGACCGCGTCCCAGTTTGAGGCGGAGGTCTACCTGCGGCGCGACAACTACGAAATCAACGGAAAGAGCGTCATTGGGGTCATGACCCTGGCCGCCGAGCAGGGGGCGACGCTCACGCTCGTGGTGGAAGGGGCGGACGAGGCCGAGGCCGCCGACGCGATCGAGGCGCTTTTTGCGGACGGATTCGGAGAAGAGATCTAGCCCGGCCTGTTCGAGACGCCAGGCCGGACGCAGCGCAGGCCGCCATTGCCAGCCATTCACGCCATGGAAGAACCGCCCCCGGAATCCACATCCGACGACGAACTGGTCATCGAGGGCACCGGTGCGGCGCCCGGCGTGGTCCTGGGCACCGCGTACCGGTACGAGGCCGCCGCCCCGACCGCCCGGCGCGACGCCATCGCGCCGGACGCGGTGGACGCGGAACTGGAGCGCCTGGCCAACGCCGTGCAGCGGGCCGAGCAGGGGCTGGAGGCCGACCGCGTGTGGGCGCCGGACGCCCTGGTGCCGGATGCCGACGCCATTTTTGAGGCGCAGGCCCTCATGCTGGGCGACGAGGACGTCCTGGAGGCCATTCGGCAGCGCATTCGAGACGCGAACGAGCCGGCGGGGGCGGCGGTGCAGGCGGTGCTGTCGGCCCACCGCGAACGACTCGAAGACAGCGAGGACGCGCACCTGCGCACCGGGGCCGACGACCTCCTGGCGTTTGAGCGCCGCCTCCTGCGGGCGCTCCGGCGCGGGGCCGCCGCGGCCCACATCGACGGGCATTCGGTGGTGGTGGCCCAGGACCTGACCGCCAGCGACCTGCTTCGCCTCCGACGCCACAACCTTCTGGGGGGCGTCACGGCCCGCGGCGGGCCCACCTCGCACACCGCCATTGTCGCCCAGGCGCTCGGGGTGCCTCTCCTCGTTGGGGCCGGAGAGGCGCTGGCGGCCGTCTCGGCGGGAGACCGCGTCGTCGTCGACGGGGACGAGGGGCGTCTGATTGCCCGCCCCGACCCGTCCACCGAGGAGGAATATCGAAAGCGAGCGGCCGACGCGCCGTCCCCGACGGCGGAACGGGAGCGCGCGCCCGAGGGCCCCCTCCGGACGACCGACGGCCATGCCGTCACCCTGCGGGCCAACGTTGGGCTGGAGGCCGAACTCGACCCGCTCCGGCCCGCCCCGCCGGACGGCATCGGGCTTCTGCGCACCGAACTGTTTTTGCGGGCCGACGGCGACCCGCGCTCGGTCGATGAGGAGCGGCAGGTGGAGGCGTACCGGCAGGCCATCGAGGCCGCCGGCGAGGGAGGGGCCACGATTCGTCTCCTGGACGTGGGGGGCGACGACCGGCGGTCCCAGGGGGCTGCCGAAGCGCACGAAGGCCATCCCGTCCTCGGCCGGCGGGGACTCCGGGTGCTCCTGGACCGGCCCGACGAGCTCTTGCGCCCCCAACTGCGGGCCCTCCTGCGGGCGAACCGTGAGGGCCCTCTCCGGATTCTGCTGCCGATGGTGACGGACGGGGCGGAGGTGCGGCGCGTGCGGCGGATTCTGGACGAGGAGAGCACCCGCCTCACGGAGAACGGCGTGCCCCACGATGCGAACGTGCCCCTCGGCGCCATGGTGGAGGTGCCCGCCATGGCCCTGCAGGCGCCCGCCTTCACCGAGTTGGTGGACTTTTTCTCCATCGGCACGAACGATCTGACCCAGTACGTCCTGGCGGTGGACCGGGCCAACGAACAGCTCGCGGCGCGGCACGACGCGCTGCACCCCGCCGTCCTCGGGTTGATCCTGCGCGTCGTCGAGGCGGGCCGGATGTCCGGCTGCCCGGTGGAGGTCTGTGGGGAAATCGCGGGTGACGTGCAGGCGGTGCCGGTGCTGCTGGGCCTCGGCGTCGACACCCTGAGCGTCGCGCCCCCGTCGCTGCCCGCCGTGCGCCGAATCGTCCGGGCAACCGGGTACGACGCGGCCAAAGACCTCGCCCGTGACGTGCTGCAGGCAGACGATGCCCAGGCGGTGCGCCGTCGGGCCCGGGCGTGGGTCGACACCCACCTATCGTCCTCCGACACTGCTTCTTCGACGACGAATTCTTCGACGACGAACACACCGGACCGGTGACCCGCAGCGGCGCTGAGCGTGTTCCCGGCCCGTCACTGCCCCTCACTCTCACCACCTCCCCGTCATTCCCAACCGCACATCATGTCCGACTCCATTCTCGACCGCGTAAAGCAGGACCTCACCGACGCCATGAAGGCGCAGGACGACGTGCGCCGGCGTGCCCTCCGATCCCTCCGGGCGGCCCTCGCCAACAAGGAGATTGCGAAGCGACGGGCGGGGGCCGATTCCAGCCTTGAAGGTCAAGAGGAGCTGGCCGTCGTCCAGAAGCAGGTGAAGCAGCGCCGCGACTCGATCGAACAGTACGAGGAGGCGGACCGCGACGACCTGGCGCAGAAAGAGCGGGAGGAGATTGAGGTGCTCGAAGACTACCTGCCGGACCGGCTGAGCGACGAGGAGCTGGCCGAGCGCCTTGATGCAATCATCGACGACGTGGGCGCCACCTCGATGGCCGACATGGGGCCCGTCATGGGGCGTGCCATGGACGAGTTGCGCGGCCGGGTGGACGGCAACCGGGTGCGGGAGATGGTACAGGATCGCCTCTCGGATTGACGCGGCTTCCGGAGGAATCAGTCGGGGCCTCTCTCCGCGTCACGAGGCTGTCCTCCTCCGCCGTGAACCTTATTCCGGCGGGCCGCTTTACATGATTGCATCTCTTCTTCATCTTTTCGGGTAGGTTCCTGTCTCCAGATCACCGGCGGTGTTGCCATGCTGACTGTGCTCGACTGGTTTATCCTCGTCATGCTCCTCGCGGGGCTCATCCGCGGGTACTTGGTGGGGGCCGTGCGTCAGGCGGCGAGCCTCCTTGGGCTCGTGGCCGCGCTTCTCTTTTCCGTGGAGTTTATGGGGGCGGTGGGGGCACTCATCGTAAAGAGCCTGGGCCTCGCCGAGTCGGTCGCGCCGCTCGCTGGTTTCACGGTGCTGTTCTTGGGGGTCTACCTCCTGTTTCTGGTCCTGGCCCGGCTCCTGGAGCAGCTGTTTGACACCCTGTCCCTCTCGTTCCTCAACCGGGCGGCCGGAGGGGCGGTTGGGGGAGCAAAGGCGGCGTTGCTCCTGAGCCTGCTGTTTCTGGTCCTCGCCGGCCTGGAGCTTCCGGAGAAGGAGACGCGGACCGACTCGGCCCTCTACCGCCCGGTTGCGCAGCTTCTGCCCAGGACGATCGAGGCGACCGAATCCTGGTTTCCTGCGGCCAAACGGGCGGCCGACCAGCTGGGCCGACAGGTGCGGTCCCGCATGGACGCGGTTCCGGAGTCGTCCGATTCGGGGAACGCCCGCTCGGGCCTCCAATCCGGGATTCAGTGATGTGCGCTGGGGCGCGTGGGGGCCTTGGAGAAGAAAGGGAATGAGGGTTGTGCTATTGACGGCACCAGTTCGTTCACACGCGTGGGCTCACTAACTTTGCTCGTTCCTATGCCCGTTCTTGGCAGCGACATCTCGATCGACCTTCACATTGTCGGGGACGTTGAGCTTGACACCATCCGCGGCCTCGTGCAGGAGAATGGGCGCCTGCGCCCGGAGCTCGCAGGGGACCTGCAGCGTGCGATCGAAGATACGGCCCGCGAGATTTTGGACGGTGCGGGCGCGGAAGACTGCACGCTCAGCGTCGACCTGAATCTTGTTCGGGAGCGGGTGCCGGGGGCGCCGCGCCAGCGGGTGGAGGCCGACCTGAACGTGGAGGCTGACCGCTCCGCCCTGGCGGCGGCGGACGATGCCCTGGACGCCCCGGAGCGGGCGCGGATTGCCGCCGCCGCGGAGGCGCAGCTCAACGACCGCCTCCGAGACCGGGACCTGACCGACGTGGTGGACGCGACCGTGATCGTAACGCCCGTAGAATTTCGGTGAGACGGCGCGTTCTGGAAACAGCGCGGGCGCATCGGGAATTTCCCGTAGTCCCACTGGCGTTTCGTCTTCTCCCCCGCGCTTGTCCCCCGAATGGTCCCGGTCCGCTTGGAACTGAAAAACTTCCTGAGCTACGGCACGGAGGCCCCACCCCTCGAGTTCGATCACTTCGACGTGGCCTGCCTGTCCGGCGGCAATGGAGAGGGCAAGTCGGCCCTCCTCGACGCAATGACGTGGGCCGTCTGGGGGGCGGCGCGCAAGTCGAGCGGCCGTCGCAAGCCGGACGAAGAGCTCATCCGAATTGGGACCCGGCACATGCGGGTGGCGTTTACCTTCGACCTTGAGGACACGCGCTACCGGGTGGTCCGCTCCTTCTCTCGATCGGAGACGGGCAAGACCACGTCGTCCGACCTCGAGTTCCAGCTCCGCGACGCCGCCGGCGAGGGCTACCGCCCCCTCACGGGGGCGACCCAGCGCGAGACGCAGGCCCGGATCGAGGACACGCTGGGGCTGGACTACGACACGTTCATCAACTCGGCCTTTTTGCTGCAGGGCCGCTCCGACGAGTTTACGCAGAAGCGGCCCAGCCAGCGCAAGGAGATCCTCACCCGCATCCTCAACCTTGGCCGGTACGAGGCGCTCGAAGACGAGGCGCGCGACCACTGGCGCGAAGCGAAGGAGCGGCAGCAGCGCGCCGCGGCGGAGGTGGAGCGCCTGGAGGCCGCCCTGGAGGACGTGCCGGACTGGGAGGCGGAGCGGGCGGCGGTGCAGGCGGACATCAAGGCGCAGACGGAGGCCCTCTCCGACCTCCGTGACCGGGAGAAGGCGCTGACCCAGAAGCGGGCCAATTTGGAGGCAACGGCCCGGGAGGCCGAGTCGATTCGCGAGTCGATGGCCAGCCTGGACGACCGGATCGAGGAGCACCGCGACGAGATCGAGGCCCTGACGGCGCGCATCGAGGAGGCCGAGGCGCTCCTGGAGGACCGCACGGCCATCGAGGAGGCGTACGACGAACATCAGTCCCTCGTCGCGGAGCGGGACGCCCTCGAAGACACGCGCGAACGCCACCGGACCCTTAGACAGAAGTTGGACGACATGTCGTCGTCCCTTCAGGAGCGGCGCAACGACGTCGAGCGTCGCCTGGAGCGACTGAGGGCCGAGCGGGCCGGGATCGAAGAGTCGCTGGACGACTGCCGGGAGACCCTCGCGCAGCGGGCGGAGGTGGAGACGCGCCTGCGGCGCGCCCAGGCGGCCCGGCAGCAGGTGCCGGAGCGGAAGCGGGTGCGCCGGCGTCGGGATCGGCTGGAGCAGCGGAAGGCCGAGGCGCGGGAGGCCATCGTGGGGGCACGGCAGCAGCTTCGGGGCGAGATTGAGACCCTCCGGGCCCAAATCGAAGAGGAGGCGGAGGCGCTGGAACGGAGGGAGCAGATCGAGGCACGGATCGATGCGCTTCGCTCGAAGCAGGAGACGCGGGCGGCCCTGGACGAGCGCATGGCCGAGATCGAAGACGACGGGACGGCCCGGTCCCAGGCCGTCCAGGAGCAGGCGGGGCAGCTGGAGGCGCTGCGGGACGAACGCGAGCGGGAGGTCGAGGAGTTGCGGCGGTTTCGAGAGGCCGATGGGGACGTGTGCCCGACCTGTGGCACCGAGCTGACCGACGCCCACCGGGAGGAGGCGGAGGCCACGCTCCGGTCCCACATCGATGAGCTCGACACGGCCATCGAGTCGGCCCGGGCACAACTCGATGAAGAAAAAGAGCGACGGGCCGAACTGCGGCGGACCTACCGTCAGCTTCAGGACAAACGCGAGGCGCTGGACGACGTCGGGGAGGCCCTCGCGACGGCCCAGGAGCAGAAGCGGGCGCTGGAGGAGACGGCGGAGGCGCTTGCGGCCCACCGCGAAAAGGCCGAACGCCTTGATCAGCGCCTCACGGAGGGGCGCTACGCCGAGTCCGCGCGGCGGCAGTGGCAGGCCTGCAAGCAGCGCCTCGCGGAGACGGAGGTCGACGCGGAAGCCTTCGAGGCGCTGCAGAACCGGGCGGCCCAATTCGACCGGTACGCGGATCGGCTGGGCGAGATTGAGCGCGCAGCCGCACGACGGGAGGAGCTGGCGCAGAAACGGGATGAGCGGGACGAGAAGATCGAGCAGCTCCGGACGGCTTTGGACGAGAACCGTGTGGCCGAGGACGTACAAGAAGACATGGAGGATCTGCAGGCGAAGATCGACGCCCTGGAGTTCGACCCGGACCGCTTTCAGGAAATCCGAGAGCGCCTGCAGGCGTTGAGCGACGTGCCGGACCGCCACAACGCGCTCGTCAACGCTCAGGAAAACCGCACCGAGTGGACGGAGCAGCGGGCGCGGATTCAGGAGCGAATTGAGGACGCGGAGGGGGAGAAGAAGGAACTGGAAGAGCGCCTCGCGGAGTGCGAGTCGGCACTGGAGGACAAGCCGGAGGTGGTCGCCGAGCAGGAGGACGTGTCGGAGCAGGTAGAGGCCGAAGAAGAGACGCTCACCGACCTGCAGCAGCGCCTCGGCAAGCTGGACGCGCAACTGGAGCAGGCCGCGGCGGACCAGGAGGCCTTGGAGGCGGCCCGAGAAGAGCGCCAAGACGCCGCCGCCGACCGCCAGCGGTACAAGCACCTCCGGGCCGCCTTTGGGAAGAACGGCATCCCGTCGCTCATCATCGAAGAGACGCTTCCCGACATCGAGGAGCGCGCAAACCGCATCCTGGATCGGCTCACCGACGGCCGGATGCACGTGCGGCTCGACACCCTCAAAGAGAAGAAAAGCGGAGGCACCAAAGAAACGCTCGAAATCATCATCACCGACGAGCACGGCGCACCCCGCCCCTACGAGACGTACTCGGGCGGCGAGAGCTTCCGGGTCAACTTTGCCCTCCGCGTCGCGCTGGCGCAACTGCTGGCCGAGCGCAGCGGCGTACGGGTGCGCACCCTCGTGATCGACGAGGGGTTCGGCACGCAGGACGAAGCCGGCATCGAGCGGCTCGTGGAGGCCATTCAGGCGATCCGCGAGGACTTCGCTAAGATCCTCGTCATCACGCACCTCGAACGGCTCAAGCGGGCCTTTCCGGTGCGCATTGAGGTCGAGAAAGATCCCTCCGTCGGCTCCACCTTCGAGCTCGTCGGGGCGTAGCCCGCCGTCGAGAATCGGTCCGACGGGGCGTCTCCCGAACGGTGACGGCCCAGCGTCGTACGGATCCACACGCCTTTTGCCCACGCCCTATCTGCCGGTCAGTTACACCCATGCCCGAGGACGAAATCGAGAAGCTCTACTACTCGATCGGGGAGGTTGGCGAAATTGTCGACCAGGAGCCCCACGTCCTCCGGTACTGGGAGCAGGAGTTCGAGGTCTTGAGTCCCCGAAAGAACCGGGCCGGGCGGCGGGTCTACACCCAGGACGACGTGGAAACGGTCGAGCGCATTCGTCACCTCTTGAAGGACGAAAAGTACACGATCGAGGGGGCGCGGCAGGCCATTGCACGCCAGGACGCCGGGGCGGAGGGAGGCGACGACATCGAGGACGACCTGAAAGCGCTCCGGGCGTTCCTCGTTGAACTCCGCGACCAGCTCGACGAGTAGCCCGCCTCCAGCGGTGCGCCGGGCCGTTCGGACGGCCTCCCGCTACGCCGTCACCGGGGCCTCCCGCAGCGTCTCGCGGAGGACGTAGTGGAGAATGCCGCCGTGGCGGTAGTAGCGCACCTCGACGGGCGTGTCGCACCGGGCGATGGTGGGGAAGGTGGTGGCCGTGCCGTCCTCGGCCGTGGCCGTCACCGCAATCTCCTGGCCGGGCGCAAGGTCGTCGTCGAGCGGAATGTCGAACGTTTCCGTGCCGTCGAGCCCCAGGCTGTCGGCGTCCGCGCCGTCGGCGAACTGGAGCGGCAGCACGCCCATCCCGATCAGGTTGGAGCGGTGGATGCGCTCGTAGCTGGCAGCGAGGACGGCCTCCACGCCCAGCAGGTCGGTCCCCTTCGCGGCCCAGTCGCGGCTGGAGCCCATGCCATAGTCCTCGCCCGCGAGCACCACGAGCGGCACGTCGTGTGCCTGGTAGTCCATCGCCGCCTCGTAGACGCTGGTCACCTCGCCGTCCCGCAGGAAATTCTTCGTAACGCCGCCTTCCGTGCCGGGCACCAGCTCGTTCTTGATGCGGATGTTGGCGAAGGTGCCGCGCATCATCACCTCGTGGTTGCCGCGGCGGGCGCCGTACGAGTTAAACTGGCGCGGCTCCACGCCCTGCTCGATCAGGTACGTCCCGGCGGGGCTGTCTGGCGGGATGGCGCCGGCGGGCGAGATGTGGTCAGTGGTCGTCGAGTCGCGCACCTTCACCAGCACGCGGGCGTCCTCAATGGAGTCCACCGGAGGCACCTCGGGCGTGAGGTCGACGAAGAAGGGCGGCTCCTTGATGTAGGTGGAGTCCTCCTCCCAGTCGTAGACCGCCCCTTCCGGGATCTCGATCTCGTTCCACGTCTCGTTGGCGTCCTCGATGCCCTCGTACTCCGCGGCGAAGAAGTCGGGCTTCACGGCCGTGTCGACCAGGCGCTTCACCGCCTCGCTCGACGGCCAGAGGTCCCGCAGGTACACCTCGTCGCCGTCGGCCGTCTCGCCGATCGGGTCCGTGGTGAGGTCGATGTCGACGGTGCCGGCGAGGGCGTAGGCCACCACGAGCGGCGGCGAGCCGAGGTAGTTGGCCTGCACGAGCGGGTGGATGCGGCCCTCAAAGTTGCGGTTGCCGCTGAGCACGCCGGAGACGATCAGGTCGCCCTCTTCGATGGCGTCCTCCACCGGGTCGGGCAGGGGGCCGCTGTTGCCGATGCAGGTGGTGCAGCCGTAGCCGACCGTCGCGAAGCCGAGCTCTTGGAGGAAGGGCAGCAGGTCGCTCTCCTGGAGGTAGTCGGTCACGACCTTCGATCCGGGCGCGAGGCTCGTCTTGATGTAGGGCGGGACGGTGAGCCCGGCCTCGACGGCGTTCCTGGCGAGCAGGCCCGCGCCCAGCATCACGGAGGGGTTTGAGGTGTTCGTGCAGCTGGTGATGGCCGCGATGACCACGTCGCCGTGCGTGAGGTCGAGCGTGTGGGTGCCGTCGTCGTACGTGCCGGTGGCGCCGAGGTCGTCCGCGTCGAGCCCAAAGCCGGTGGGGCCGGACGGAGCGGTCAGCGAGTCCGCGAAGGCGTCCGGCAGCTCCGGGACGCGGATGCGGTCCTGGGGGCGCTTGGGGCCGGCCACGCTCGGGGTGACGTCGCCGAGGTCCAGCTCCAGCACGTCCAGGAAGTCGGGGGCGGGCGTGTCCGGGGTGTGGAAGAGGCCTTGCTCCTTCGTGTAGCGCTCCACGAGGTCGACCTGCTCCTCGGAGCGGTTCGTGCGGCGCATGTAGTCGAGCGTCTCGCCGTCGATGGGGAAGAAGCCCATTGTGGCCCCGTACTCGGGCGACATGTTGGCGATGGTGGCGCGGTCGGGCACCGTCAGCGTCCGCAGGCCCGCGCCGAAAAACTCGACGAAGCGCCCCACGACGCCGTACTCGCGGAGCATCTGGGTAATGGTGAGCACGAGGTCGGTCGCGGTGGCGCCCTCCGACAGCTCGCCCGTCAACTCGACGCCGACCACCTCCGGCATCAGCATGTAAAGCGGCTGCCCCAGCAGGGCGGCCTCCGCGTCGATGCCGCCCACGTCCCAGCCGAGCACGCCCAGGCCGTTGATCATGGTGGTGTGGCTGTCGGTCCCCACGAGGGTGTCGGGGTAGGCGAGGGGCGTCCCGTCCGCCGTGTCGCGCGTCCACACCCCGCGGCCCACGTACTCCAGGTTCACCTGGTGGCAGATGCCGCTGGCCGGGGGGACCACGCGAAAGTCGTCGAAGGCCTGCTGGCCCCACTTCAGGAACTTGTACCGCTCCTGGTTGCGGCGAAACTCCAGCTCGCTGTTGAGCTGGACCGCGTTTGGCAGGCCGAAGTGGTCCACCTGTACGGAGTGGTCGATGATGAGGTGGACCGGCACCTCCGGACTGATGCCGTCCGGGGCGGCGCCGAACCGATCCATCGCCGACCGCAGGGCCGCGAGGTCCACCACGGACGGGACCCCGGTGAAGTCCTGCAGCAGCACGCGGGAGGGCGTGAACGGGACGGCCGCCTCGGTCGGGGCGGCGGGGTCGTACTGCGCCAGCCGGCGGACGTGCTCTTCGGTCACGAGGTCGCCGTCGCACTCGCGCAGGAGGCCCTCCAGCAGGACGCGGATGGAAACGGGGAGCCGGTCGAGATCGACGCCGTCCAGCGCGGAGAGGCGGTAGAGATACGCGCGTCCGTGACCGGTCGCGAACGTGTCGAGGGCGTCGAAGGGATCGGGAGCGAGATCAGCGGGGGCAGACATCATCCGAAAGGGGCTGAAGCGAGGAGGCCGCGCGGGCTCCCTTCAATTCCGAAGGGCCCGCTGAGGCTCCGCCAAATCCGTGGGACGACCCCGTGGCGTCCCGCCGGGCATGTCCCCACATCTGTGCGGGAGAACGCCTTTAAAGCGCGTCAAACGTCCAGCCCTCGGCGGAAAGCGTGCGGAGAATGGTCTCCAGGGCCGGGAGGGTGACGTCCTCGCAGACGGGATTGTCGTGGAGGACAATGACGGAGCCGGGGCGCACGTGGCGCACCACGAAGTGGGCCACCCGCTGGGCCCGGGCGGTCTTCAGGTAGTCGCCCGGCATCACGTCCCACATCACCATCCGCTGGTTCTGGGCCGCGCACCACCGGCGGAGCCCCTGCGTGGGGTGGCCGTAGGGCGGGCGGAGCGCCCGGAGCCGGGTTTGCGTGAGGGACTGCAGCCGCCGCGTGGTGCGGGCAACCTCACTCTGCAGCTGCTCGTGGGGCACGGACCAGGGGTCGACATGGGTATAGGTGTGGTTGCCGACGAGGTGCCCGGCCCGGGCAATGGCGCGGGCACGGCCCGGATGCCGGTCCGCGTTCTGGCCGACGAGGAAGTGGGTGGCCTGCGCGTCGTACTGCGCGAGCAGGTCGAGCAGGTCGTCCGTGAGCTCCTCGGTCGGGCCGTCGTCGAAGGTGAGGTACGCGGTCTTGGCCGCCGCCTCGACCCGCCAGAGGAGGTCCGGAACGAAGCGGTGGAACGGGCGCAGGCCGTGGGTGGCCAGGTAGGGAATGAGGAAGCGCATTGCGGGAGGCGTACGACGGGATTTGGTGCGCGAGTCGAGCGGGTGGGTCAGGACGCTCGTGTTTCATTATGGGCGTTCCGTCCGGCGTGCCGCCCTCGTGACGGGGCCACCAGGGCCCATCCGCCCGCGAGGGGGATGGAGAGCACCAGCATCAGGACGGTCGCGACGGTGGACCGGAGCAGTTGGCGCTGCCCGAAGTGGGACGCGGCCGGAAGGGTGAGCACCACGTCCGCGCCCATCTTGCCGAGCAGGGCGAGGAGGGTGGGCTGTCGCCACGCGGGCAGGGCGAGGGCGACCGCACAGCAGGCGAGCAATGCGGCGTGGACCAGCCAGAGCCCCACCGCCTGGGCCTGCACGAACCGGGACGGCGCGCGGATCGCCTGACGGAACCACTCGGCCTGATTCCGGAGAAGATCGACGAACGAATCCGCAGGCGGACGCGTCACGGCGGCCTCCGGCTCGGGATTGAAGGCGGCCGTAGCGGGTGCGAGAGGGGCGGGCGGCACAGAGGCCTCGGGGGACGTCGAGCCGGGGGGCCGCGATTTGGCGTCGAGGGCCCGGTTGGCCGTGCCGGGGCCCAGGGGAAGGCCCAGATGCGCGGCCCCGCCGAGGAGCGTCAGGCGGCCCAGGTGCTGGAGGGCCTCCAGGCGGGGCAGGAACAGGTCGTCGTGCTCCACCAGCGTAGGGCCCATCACGACGGGCGCGTCGGCCCGACTCTGCCGCACCATCGACTGCGGCCAGGTGGGCGGGGCGTCGGCCGCGGCGGGAAGGGTCAGGGTGACGTCGCCCGGGACCGGCCCATCGGGCCGCGCGACCGCAATGCGGTCGGTGGGGTACGCGCAGGACTGCACGGTGTCCCGGAGGCGTCCCGCATCCTCGTCGCGGACGGGAACGATCGTCACGGACGGCCACTCGGCGGGCGCGCTCGGCGGCGACCCGCGCCGGGCGGCGAGAAAGCCCAGGGCCGCGGCCCCTGCCAGAAGCGCATACGCTGCGACGAGGCCGGAGAGAATAGCAACGAGGACGGGCGGCATGAAAAACGGGAGGATCGACGGAGCGGCCGAGTGGACGAGGAACGATGGCCTACGGCTGGCGCAACTGATGATGGGGCGGACGCAGGGCCTGCAGGTCCTGATGCAGGGCAAACCGGACGCCCGTCACCCCGTCCGGGCCGACGCCGAGCGCCAGGTCGAGTGCAGGCACCTCGCGAAACGAGAGCCCCACCCGAAGCCCGACGGACGCGGCCGGCCGCAGGGGCACAGATGCCTCCCCCACGTCTGCGGCGTCGTCAAACGTGAGGTCAAGCGCCGCGTCGGCAAACACGTTGTCGTACACGCTCGCGGCGTGGAGGCCCACGTGGCCGCCGAGACGAAAGACACGCAGGGGCTGGGCGAGCGGAAAGCGGTACAGCATGCTGCCGATCAGGCGGTCGGAGTCGACGAAGCGGTGTCGGGACAACCCGGGGACCTGGGTGCCGTCGAGCATCGGGCGCAGGTAGTAGGGGACGGGCGCCTCGCCGCGCGCCACAGTGCGGGCCAGGGACAGCCGTCCCACCAGGCGATGCGCGCCGCCGAGGGGCACCAATCCTTCGGCGCTGAGGTCCAGGCGATCGTACTGCACGAAAGAGGAGACCGCCCCGTATCGCTCCCAGCCGCCGTTTAGGAGCAGGCCGCGCGTGGGCCGGGGACGAGGGGAACGGGTATCGTACTGCACGTCGACCCCTACGCGCAGGGCGGTATGGCTCGGGGCCAACGGGCCGATCCGCCTGCTCGCCAGTTGCCGGAGGTGTCGCCGGGACGCCGCGTTCAGGCTGGGATCCGCGGGGGACGGAACGCGATCGACCCGGTGCGCCGAGAGGCCGACGTGGGGCTGGAGGAGCAGTCGCCGGTCGAGAAAGTGCTGTCCGGCCCGAACGCGGACCCGGGCAGCGGAGCGTTCGATGGGCTGCCGGGCGTCGGATGACGACCTAGGCCCGAGTCCATAAAACCAGTCCCGGTTCGTGTGGAGGCCCCGGGCATTCACGAGCACATACTGGCGGGCCCGCTGGGGATTGGCACTGGCCCAGGCCGCGGTGGCCACCTGTTCGTGCCGGGCGGGCGCCGCGGTGAGAAGGGCCTGTGCGTGCCGACGCCCCAGGTGATGCACGACGAGTCCGGCCCCGGCGCCCCCACCGACCCGTGGGCTCCACGTGGCGAGGGGATACAGCCGGAGGTTGATGGCAGGCTCGTCCGGGGCCCCTGGAAACGCCTGCCCGGCCGCCGGCGCCGCCGCCAGCCCCACCATCCCGCCGAGGAGAAGGGCGAAGGCGGCCCGGAGACCGCGTTGGCGAAAACGCGTCTGGGATCCCCAGGAGGCAAAATGAGACGGGAGCGTGTGCATCAGTGGGAGCCGTCACCTATGTTGAAATGGATCCTGCCGCACGGCGCGGCGAGGGGGGAGGTTTCAGTGTAACTGGTTCTTCCCGGTCAGTCATCAAAAACCGTATGCGAATCCTCGTAGTCGGAAGTGGAGGACGAGAGCACGCGCTCGTGAAGGCCCTGGCCCAGAGCGATCAGGTGTCCGCCCTGTTCGCCGCGCCCGGCAACCCCGGCACGGCCCAGAAGGCCACAAACGTGGGCCTGGAGGCGACCGACCTGGACGGGCTGGTCGACTTTGCGGAGACGGAGGCCATCGACCTCACCCTGGTGGGGCCCGAGCGGCCGCTCGTGGCGGGCATCGTCAACCGATTCGAGGCGGCCGGGCTGCCCATCGTGGGGCCCACGAAGACGGCTGCGCAGCTGGAAGGCAGCAAGGCCTTCGCCGATCAATTCATGGCGCGCCACGACGTGCCAACGGCATCGTTCCGGGTGTTCGACGCGGAAGAGGCCGACGACGCGGCGGCTTACCTCGATGACGTGGGGGCCCCGGTCGTGGTGAAGGCGGATGGCCTGGCGGGGGGGAAGGGCGCCTTCGTGTGCTCCACCCTGGACGAGGCCCACGACGCGCTGGGCCAGATCGTAAACCAGCGGGCCTTCGGGGCGGCGGGGGATCAGGTCGTGATCGAGGAAAAGATGGAGGGGGAGGAGGTGAGCGTCCTGGCCCTCACCGACGGGGCGCACTACGTTCTTCTCCCGCCGTCCCAGGACCACAAGCCCATCGGGGAGGGTGGCACCGGCCCGAATACAGGGGGCATGGGCGCGTTTGCCCCGGCCCCGATCGTGGACGGAGCGCTGCTCTCACGCATCTGCCGCGAGATCATCGAGCCGACCCTTCAGGGCATGCAGGAGGAGGGCACGCCGTACCGCGGGGTGCTCTACTGCGGCCTCATGATCACGGAGGAGGGGCCGAAGGTGGTCGAGTACAACTGCCGCCTCGGCGATCCCGAGGCCCAGGTCGTGCTTCCGCTCGTGGAGTCAGACTTAGCCGCGCTCTTCCGGAACCTCGCGGACGGCGACCTGCAGGGTGGCAACCTCCGGACCACGCCCGGAGCGGCGGCCTGCGTCGTGCTCGCCTCGGACGGATACCCGACCGACTACGAGACGGGATTTGAGATTGCCGGGGTTGGGGACGCGGAGGCCCTGGAGGACGTGTCGGTCATCCACGCCGGCACCCGGCTCACGCCGGAGGGGACGCTCGTGACCGGCGGGGGACGCGTGCTCGGCGTCACCGCCACCGGACGAGACCTGCCGGCGGCCCTCGACCGGGCGTACGACGGCGTCGACCGCGTCGAGTTTGAAGGCAAGACCTACCGCCGCGATATTGGCGAGAAAGGACTGGCTCACCTGAATGCATCATAGGCCCCCCTGTGTGTATGCGTTGCCGCCATCTGCTGTGTGCTGGGCTTGCGGCCCTGCTTCTGTGGGGGGGCGGAGGCGCGTGGGCCACGGGCTCGGCGTGGGCGCAGGGGACAGACCGCGTAGCGGGGACGGTCCTTGCACAGTTTGAAGAGGCACGGGCGCTCGCCGTCGATCCGCGGGAGCGCCTCTACGTCGCGGACGCGGGGCGTAGCGTGGTGGGCATTTTTGAGGCCGATGGCACCCGCCGGGCTGTGCTGGGCGGGGCGGGCACACGACCGGGCACGTTCGACACGCCCTCGGCCATCGATCCGACGAACGGGCAGGTTCTCCTCGTGGCCGACACCTACAACGGGCGCGTCCAGCGGTTGTCGACGGAGGGGCAGTATCTCGAGTCGCTGCCCGTCGGGCAGACCGGGCGGCGGGCGGCCGGGGAGTGGGCCTTTCAGGACGGAGGAGGAGGGGCCTCGGTCCAGGGCGATGGACGGCCAATCGGGGTGGCGCGGGACGATGAGGGGGCCGTGTTCGTGCTCGATTCACGCAACCGCCAAGTCTGGAAGTGGAGTGACGTAGGGCAGGCGCAGGCCGTCGTGTCTGGGCGAGGAGGGCGGCTGCAGGATCCGGTTGCGTTGGCCCTGGGGCCGGACCGCCGCCTGTACGTGGCCGACGCCGGTCGCGAGGCGGTGCTTATCTACGATGCCGTCGGCACATTTCGCCGTCGCGTGCCCGGACTCGCCCCGGCCGCCGTGCAGGCCCTCGCCGTCCATCGCGGCCGGCTGTGGGTTGTGTGTCCGCGCCGTGTCCTCGTGTGGGACCGGGCGGTGGGCGTCGTCGCGGAGCACACGGTCGACCTCGGCGAGCCGCTCGTCGACGTGGCCGTGTACCAGGACCGCGCGTACCTGCTTACCGAAACGCGGCTGCTTCGGCGCCCGGCCTGGTAGCGGCAGAGAGACGAACGTCGTCGGGAGGCAGCGTCGCTCGGGGAATCGCTAATGCTCGTTTCGTTCCGCTGGCGCGGTACCGCTCGTGTTGTACGCTCCGTCGATTGTTCGGGTGCTGCTGCTGTGTGGTGTGGGGGGACTGCTCCTGGGCGAGGCGGCGGCGCAGGACACGACGCAGGTGCTGAGGGACCTCGGGCGTCACCGGGATACAATCGATACCTTTCAGCCGCAGCCGTATCAGCTACGCCGGTTTGTGCTGCCGGGCAGCGAGACGATTCGGGTCGGCCCGACGCGCCTCGATACGTCCGAGTACCGGATCGAGGCGCGAACCGGGCGGTTGTGGGTGCGTCGGGACGACCTCCTCGGGGCCCGCGACACCCTGTTCGCCCGCTACCGGACGTATCCGTTCGCCTTCGAGGAGGTGTATCGCCGCCGGGCCCCGGACACGAGTGCCGCGGCCGACTCGGCGACGGTGGTCGTGGAGGAGACTCGTCCCGACACCACCGGGTTCGATCCCTTCGCCGGCATTGACATTCAGCGGAGCGGCTCCATCTCGCGGGGCGTGGTGGGCGGCACGCAGCGCGACGTGAGCGTGGAGTCGGGCCTCCGCATGCAGTTGCAGGGCGAGGTGGCCGACAGCGTGTTCGTCCAGGCCCTGCTCACCGACGAGAACACGCCCATCCAGCCGGAAGGCACGACCCAGCGCCTTCAAGACTTCGACCGTGTCTTTCTATCGGTGGAGGCCCCCCAGGGCAGGGCTCGCCTCGGCGACGTGGACGTGGATCTCGACGGCGGGACGTTCGGCCAGTTCTCGCAGAAGGTGCAGGGCGTCTCCGTCGAGAGCGACGGGCTGGGCGCGGCCGCCGGGCTGGCGGAAGGGGAGGCCACGGCCTTCGGGGCGGTGAGCCGGGGGCAGTTCCGTACGCAGGACATCGCGCCGACCGACGGGGTTCAGGGGCCGTATCGCCTCCGGGGGGCGAACGGGGAGGAGGCCATCATCGTCGTCGCGGGGTCGGAGCGCGTCTTTCTAGACGGCGAGCGCCTCACGCGCGGCCGAACTGAGGACTACGTGATCGACTACACGCAGGCCGAGATCACATTTACTGCCGACCGCCTCATCACCGACGACCGGCGCATTACCGTCGAGTTTCAGTACTCGACCACGCAGTTCACGCGGACGCTGGTCGGTGGGCGGGCAACGGCGGGGGCGTGGCGGGGACGCGACGGCGACGCCCGGGTCAACGTGGGGGCCACGGTCGTCCGGCAGGCCGACGGGCGCGACTTTCAGACGGCCTTCGACCTGTCCCGCCAGGACTCGCTCCGCCTCGCGCGGGCCGGGGACGCGTCGGCGGTCCGGAGCGGGGCGCGCCGCGTGGAGTTCGATTCGGATGCGCCCTACGTCCACTACCGCCGCGAGCCGATCGCGTCGCCCGACGGGACGCAGGACACGATCTTCGTCGCCGTAGAGGACGCGCCGGCCCCGGACACCCCGGTCTTCCGGGTCCGCTTCACGCGGGTGGGGGCCGGAGAGGGAGACTACCAGCGCGCCGGGGCCGAGACGAACGGGGTCGTCTACGAGTACGCAGGGCCAGGAGATGGGGCCTACGCCCCCGTTCAACCGCTTCCGGCCCCGACCCGCCAGCGCCTCGTCGACCTGACCGGCTCGGTCGAGCCGGTGGCTGGTGTCGAGGTGTTTGGGGAGTGGGCCGGGTCGCTAAACGATCAAAATCGGTTCTCGGGACGCGACGCGGGCGACGATCGGGGCCGGGCGTGCACGGCCGGGGTGCGGGTCGCCCCGATGAGGATGGAGGTCGGAGGCACGACGCTCGGAACGGTATCGGGCCGGGTGCGGCGCCGGGAGCGGGGCCAGAACTTTGTCACGTTCGACCAGACGCGCCCCATCGAGTACGGGCGGCGGTGGAATCTCTCGCGCGGCGGGTCGGGGCTTCCGGACCGCCTTCTAGATCGCGGCGACGAGACGGTGGACGAGGGGCAGATGAGCGTCGACTGGGGAGACGATTCGTCTTTGAAAGCGGGCGGCGGGCGGCTGACGGTCGGGTCGGCCTTCGAGGCGTGGCGGCGGCGGGGGGCGCTCTCTGTTGAGGAGCCCGGATGGCCCCGCCTCTCACTCCAGGCCGTCTCCATCACCAGCACCGACCGGTCCGCGGAGGTCGAGGGGGCCTGGCGGCGGCAGGCGGCCACGGTGCGCCAGCCGCTCTGGGACGGGCGCCTGGAGCCACGGCTCGACGTGCGGCGGGAGCGCCGCCGCCAGCGAGCACGCGGCACGGACAGCCTGACGGCCGAGTCGGTTCGGTTTCTGGAGGTCCGACCCGGGCTGTCGTACGCCAACGGGCCCGTCGAGGCGTCCGCCAGCCTGGAGCGCCGCACCGAGCAGGGCGTGGTGGACGGTTCGTTTCGCGACGCGTCGCGGACGTGGACGGCCCAGACGGAGCTCGCCCTCGACCCGCAGGCGCCGTACCGGGTGTCGGTGCAGGGCGGGCTGCGACGCCGAGACGTCACCGATGTCTTCCGCCGCACCGGGCAGCGGCGCGAGACCGAGTCGGTTCTCATGCGGATCGACGGGCGAGCCCGGCCGCTGGAGCGGGCGGTCGACGCGCGGTTGTTCTACGACGCGGCGACCGAGCGCACCCCCATTCAGCGCGAGGTGTACGTCCAGACCTCGCCCGAGCGGGGGCAGTACGTGTGGCGCGACGCCAACGACGATGGCGTGCAGCAGGTCGACGAGTTCGTTCCGGAGACAACCCCCAACGAGGGCACGTACGTGCAGCGCTTCGTGCCGTCCGACACGCTCGAGTCCGTCGTTGATCTCCAACTGCGCACCCGCCTCGCGCTGCGCCCCCGGCGCCTGTGGCCGGACGGGGACGCGTGGTGGAAGAAGGGACTGCGCCTGGTCACCACGGAGACGCGCGTCCAGGTCCGTGAGCAGAGCCGGACCGACAATCCCACGGCCCTCTACCGGCTGGATCCGAATGAATTTCGGCGCCCGGGGCGCACGACCGACGGCTCACTGCGGCTCGAGCAGCGCCTGGAGGTGTTTCGGACGCAGCGGGGATACGGCCTGGATGCCTCCTGGCGGCAGGTCCGGGGCCTTACGGAGCGCGCCGCGGGGGGCGAGCGGCGGTTCCTGAACCGGTGGGAGGTGGAGGGACGGCTCCGCCCGGCCTCGTCCTGGCAGTTCCGGGCGACGGGCACGGCGGAACGCGACCGGGTGCAGAGCGAGGCCTTCGACGAGGCCCGTAGTTTCGACATCCGCACGCTCCGAATTCGGCCCAGTGTCTCGTACCAGCCCCGTCCTGCGCTCGACGTGACGCTAGCGGGGGTCTATGCCCGAAAGCGGGACCGGGCGAAGGGGCGCCGCGTCGACCTGTATACGCTGCCCCTTGAGCTGACATGGCGCCGCGCGGGGCGCCTGCGGCTTACGGCGAACGCCGAGGTGGCGCGGGTCGACCTCAACGGGACGGCCGTCGGGCGGGCGCAGTTCGAACTGACCGATGGACGCGGGCCCGGCACCTCGCTGCTCTGGGGGCTGCAGGGGCAGTACGCGTTTACGGACCGCCTCCGTGCCACGCTGAACTACGACGGACGCGCCCCGGCCACGACCGATCCGATCCATACGGTGCGCGTGCAGGTCAACGCCTCGTTTTGACGCCCGCTCCTGTGTAGGGCACACCTCGCAGCCCCGAGGAAAAGCCGCGAACGCGAGTTACCCGTCCTGAGCGGGGGCCTGGTCCGGCTCAGCAAACTCGTCGTACGCCTCGCGGTGGATGGAGACTCCGGCGCCGCGGAGCTTGTCTTCGAGGTCTTCGTACCCGCGGTCGAGGTGGTAGACGCGGAGAACGTCCGTGCGGCCCTCGGCGAGCATGCCGGCCATCACGAGGGAAACGCCGGCCCGCAGGTCCGTGCTCATGACCTTGGCCCCCTTCAGCGGCGCGCCCCCATGGATTGTCGCCGTGTTTCCGTCCACCTCGATCTCCATGCCGAGGCGCTGCAGCTCCGGGACGTGCTTGAACCGGTCGTCGTAGATCGTGTCCGTCACTGTGGCCGTGCCGTCGGTGCGGCTGAGCAAGACGGTCCACTGTGCCTGCAGGTCGGTCGCGAAGCCGGGGAAGGGGGACGTCTCGACGGAAACCGGACGGAGCGTCTCGGGGCGCGTGACGGTGACGGCTTCGGTGCCGTAGGACACGTCGACCCCCGTTTCGGCCAGCTTTTCCTTGAAGACCGGGCCCAGGTGCTCGTGGGTGCCCTCGTGGATGTCGACGGGGCGGCCGGGCTCGGCGGCGGTCGCGGCCATGAGGATGAAGGTGCCCAGCTCGATGCGGTCGGGCGTGTTGCGGAAGGTGCCCGCGTTGAGCGCGTCGACGCCCTGCACCTCGATCGTCCGGGTGCCGAGGCCGTCGATCTGAGCCCCCATCTCCTGCAGGGCGCGCCCGAAGGCCACCACGTCCGGCTCCTTGGCCGCGTTCTCGATCTTGGAGCCGCCCTGGGCCGTCACGGCGGCGAGCAGAAGGTTGATGGTGGCCCCCACGCTCACGGGCTCCAGCCGGAAGGTGCCGCCCGCGAGCCCGCCATTCGGGGTGGAGGCGTGCACGTAGCCCTCGTCCAACTCAATGTCGGCCCCGAACTGCTTCATGCCCTCAATGTGCAGATCGACCGGTCGGGGCCCCCACGCGCAGCCTCCGGGGAGGGACACCTTGGCCGTCCCGCAGCGCCCCAGGAGCGCGCCGAGCATGTAGAAGGAGGCCCGCATCTTCTTGACCAGTTCGTAGGGCGCCACCGGCGTCTCAATGGTGGTCGCGTCCACCGAGAGGGTGTGGGCGTCGGCATCGAAGGCGACCGCCGGCCCCCCGTGCCGAATGACCTTCGAAAAGGTGCGCACGTCCCGCAGGTCCGGTACGTTGGTGATGGTCGAGGGGCCTTTCGCCAGAAGGGTGGCGGCCATGAGCGGAAGGGCCGTGTTTTTCGATCCGCTCACGGTAAGGGGGCCTTGGAGCGACGACTCTCCGCGGACGACGAGTTTATCCATGGGGCAGCAATGCTGGTGGGAGGAAGGGGGCTGGACCGAGTGTGAAATCAAAAATGGTGCCGGATGAAAACGCCGATGCGTGAAATTGTTCGTCGGCAGGGGCGACAAAATGCATCGGATTCGACTGTGTCGCGTCCGAATCAGCCGACCCGCTGCTCCGTTGGATACATTTCCGAAGCGTCCCCGCCCGCCTCATTGTTTCTCAACGTCCCGCCCTTCTCCGTCGATGGAGCGCGTCTACCTCGATCATGCCGCCACCACGCCCCTCGACCCCGAGGTCTTTGAGGTGATGAAACCGTACCTGCTGGAGGAATACGGGAACGCGTCGTCGGTGCATCAGCTGGGGCGGCAGGCCCGGGTCGCGATGGAGGGGGCCCGAGAGCGCGTCGCGGACTGTTTGTGGGCCGAGTCGAGCGAGATTGTCTTCACCAGCGGGGGGACGGAGGCCGACAACCTGGCCCTGAAGGGGGTACTGGGGGCGGCGTCGACCGAGGCGGGGTCGGAGGCCGGCCTGGTCACCTCCACCGCCGAGCACAAGGCCGTCGTGGAACCGGCCCGGCGCATGATGGAGCAGGGGCGGCCCGTGACCCTGCTGTCGCCGGACGCCCACGGCGCCGTCACGCCCGAACAGGTGGAGGCGGCGCTCGACGAGGACACCGCCCTCGTGTCCCTCATGCACACGAACAACGAAATTGGGGTGCAGACCGACATTCCGGCCGTGGCGGCGGTCTGTGACAAGCACGACGTGCTGTTGCACTGCGACGCCGTGCAGGCGGCGGGCCTGCAGCCGCTCGACGTGGAGGCGCTCGGCGTGGACCTGCTCTCCCTGTCCGGCCACAAGTTCTACGGGCCGAAGGGGATCGGCGTGCTGTACGTCCGGAACGGCGTGGACCTCGGCCCGCTCGTGGAGGGGGGCTCCCAGGAGCGCGACCGCCGGGGCGGCACCCAGAACGTGGCCGGGGCCATCGGGCTGGCGGAGGCGCTGGAGCGGGCCGTGACGGAGGCGGAGGAACGGGCGGAGCGGTTGACCCGGCTCCAGCGGCGGCTCGTGGTGGGGCTCGATGAGGCGGTGCCCGGGCCGTACGTCTGCAACACGCCGCTGGACGAGGCCCCCGTTGCGCCCCACGTCGTGAACGTGGCCTTTCCGCCGGTCGGGGACGAGCCCCTCGACGGGGAGATGTTGATTCTGAATCTGGACATGCAGGGCATACTCGTCTCGGCCGGGTCGGCCTGCACCAGCGGCGCACTGGAACCGAGTCACGTCCTGACGGCCCTTGGCCTCGACCGCCCGACGGCCTCCGCCGCCGTTCGGTTCTCGCTGGGGGCGAAGACGACCGAGGAGGACATCGATGAGGCCCTCGACGCCCTCCACTCTACATTGCAGCGCATGCGCTGACGCCGGGCTGTGTGGCCTCCCGTCGCGTCCCACGATCCGCTTCCCCGTTCCATGGACACTGCCCTTCTCGTCTTTGCCAAGGTCCCGCGTCCGGGGGAGGTCAAAACACGCCTTACGCCGGCTCTCAGCGCCGCCGGGGCGGCCCGCCTCTACACGGCGTTCCTGCGGGACACGCTGCGGCAGGTCCTGCGGCTGAACGCCGACGTGCGGCTCTACCTGGCCCCGCCGCTGCCCGACGGGGAGCTCGACGCGGTGCCGTCCGGGGTGGACGTGCACGTGCAGACGGGGGACGGGCTCGGGGGGCGCATGGAGCAGGCCTTCCGGGAGACGCTGGGGGACGGCTACGGGCAGGTCCTCGTGATGGGGAGCGACCATCCGACCCTCCCTCGTTCGTTCCTGCAACGGGCGGACCAGGCCCTTCAGGAGTCGGGATCGCTCTGCATCGGCCCCACCGAGGACGGGGGGTTCTACCTGCTGGGCATGAGCGCCTTCTACCCACAGCTGTTCGACGAGATGAGCTACAGTCACGGTCAGGTGTTTGCGGAGACCCTGTCGCGGGCAGAGGGCACCGGGGCGGACGTGACGGTGCTCCCGCAGTGGTACGACGTGGATCGCCCCCGCGATCTGGACCGCCTGCTGACGGACCTGGACGACCGGCCCGCGGACGCCCCGAACACCCGGCGCGTCGCGGATCGGCTCGGGCTTGAGGCGCTCGCCTAGCGGAAGAGACGTGGGGCGCCGCTTGCATTTGGAACCGCTTCCGAAATCTTGTATCTTAGGGGCAAAGAAGCCCTGCTTCCCGCACGTTTCCTCTCACATCCCATCGACGCACGTCATGACCGGATCCCATCGCACGTCCCACGCCGGCGACGGCGCGCCCGAAGACGACCTGGGCACGTTTCAGACCCTGGAGCAATTCATTCTTGATCGACAAGACTCGTTCCCGCACTCCACCGGGGCGTTCTCGCGGCTGCTGCGCGACATCAGCCTGGCGGCCAAGATCGTGAACCGCGACATGCGCCGCGCCGGGCTTCTCGACGTGTACGGCAGCACCGGCGAGCGCAACGTGCAGGGGGAGGTCCAGCAGAAGATGGATGCCCTTGCCCACCGCGAGTTCGTGCAGGCGCTGCGGCGGGGCGGGGAGTGCTGCCTCATCGGCTCCGAGGAGCACGCGGAGGCGATTCCCCTGAGCACCGTTTCGAAGGAGGGCGACGGAAAGTACATCGTTCTTCTGGATCCCCTCGACGGCTCCTCCAACATTGACGTGAACGTGTCGGTGGGCACCATCTTCAGCATCTACCGGCTGCCGGACGGCTACGAAGAGGAGGAGCCGGATCCGGCGGCGGCCCTCCAGCCGGGGACCGAGCAGGTGGCCGCGGGCTACGTCGTCTACGGCTCCTCGACGATGCTGGTCTACACGACCGGAAATGGCGTGAACGGCTTCACGCTCGATCCGTCGATCGGGGAGTTTTTGCTGTCGCACCCCGACATCCAGACGCCGTCCCGAGGGCGGCTCTCCTCGATCAACAGCGGCTACTACCACTCCTTCGAGGAGGGGCTGCGGGACTATCTCGACTGGCTTCAGCAGAAGGACCCCGAGACCAACCGCCCCGCGAAGACGCGGTACATCGGCTCGTTCGTGTCGGACTTCCACCGGAATCTTTTGAAGGGGGGGATCTACATGTACCCGGCCACCGAGAGCAGTCCGGCGGGGAAGCTTCGCCTGATGTACGAGGCCAATCCGATGGGCTTCATTGCCGAGCAGGCCGGCGGGGCGGCGTCGGACGGGCACCGGCGCATTCTGGAAAAGGAGCCGGACAAGCTTCACCAGCGCACGCCGCTCTTCATCGGCAGCGAAGAGATGGTTCGTCGGGCCGAGGCGTTTCTGCAGGGCGAGCCGGAGCGGGCGTTGTCGGCATGATGCGTGGAAAAGCGTGACCCTTGAGGGCGTGAACGGAGAGCGGGAGTTGGTCCTCGGGGCCCCGTCACGCATCACGCATCACGAGACACGCGTCCCGCATCACGCTTCTGCCCCGATTCGGGCAAACCCGGTGTAGGGGTGGAGCGCCTCCGGCAGTTCGATGGAGCCGTCGGGCTGCTGGTTGTTTTCGAGGAGGGCCGCTACGATGCGGGGAAAGGCGAGGCCGCTTCCGTTGAGGGTGTGGACGAGTTCGGGCTTGGCCTCCGGCTCGAGCCGGTAGCGGATCTGTGCGCGGCGGGCCTGAAAGGCCTCGAAGTTGGAGACGGAGGACACTTCCAGCCAGCGTTCTTGCGCCGCGCTCCACACCTCCAGGTCGTATACCTTGGCCTGCGTGAAGCCCATGTCGCCGGTGCACATGAGGAGGCGGCGGTAGGGAAGGTCGAGGGCGTCGAGGGCGCTTTCGGCGTCCTCCAGAAGCGCGTCGAGCGCGCGGTAGCTCTCGTCGGGGGGCACGATCCGCACGAGCTCGACCTTGTCGAACTGGTGCAGGCGGTTGAGGCCGCGCACGTCCGAGCCGTAGCTGCCGGCCTCGCGCCGCCAGCAGGGCGAGTAGGTGCAGTACCGACGGGGCAGGTCGTCGGCCGCGAGGATCTCGTCCCGGTGAAAGTTGGTGACGGGCACCTCGGCGGTGGGGATGGGGTAAAAGTCGTCGCGCGGAATCTCGTACATCAGAGCGTCCTTGTCCGGAATCTGACCGGTGCCCTTTGCGCTCTCCGGGTTGACGAAGAGCGGGGCCTGCATTTCGGTGTATCCGCGCTCCCGGGCGCGGTCCAGGAAGAAGTTGAGGAGGGCCCGCTGGAGCCGAGCCCCCTTGCCGAGGTAAAACGGGAACCCGCTTCCCGCCACCTTGGCGCCCCGCTCCAGGTCCACGAGATTATGCCGGTCGGCCAGCTCCCAGTGCGGCGCCGGGTCGAAGTCGAACGCGGGCATCTCGCCGACCGTCGCCTCGACCTCGTTGTCGTCCTCGTCCGCCCCGACCGGAACGCTCGGGTGCGGAATGTTGGGAAGCTCCAGCACGAGCTCCTCCTGCCGGGCCTCCGCCTCCTGCACCTCCTCCTTCAGGCGATTGATCTTCTCCTTCATCCGGCCGGTCTTTTCAATAATCGCCTCCGCCTCCTCGTCCTTGCCCTCTCGCTTCAAGGCCCCGATTTGCTGCGAGAGCTCGTTCTGACGAGACTGCACGTCTTGCAGCTCCGTGATGGCAGACCGGCGCGTCTCGTCGATCTCGAGGAGCGTGTCGACGAGGTCGGGCGAGCCGATGCCTTTGGCCCGGAGGGCCTCCTTGACGCGGCGGGGATCGTTGCGGACGGTGTCGAGGTCGAGCATGAGAGTGCGGGGTCCAGAGTGGAACGGACGAGGGAAACGATACAGGTTACGAGCCGGAGAAGCCCTGCAGGGACTCCTGCACGTCGCGGAGGCCGGCGTCGAGCGGGCGTGGGTCGTAGTCGAGTTCGTCCCGGGCCTTGTCGATGACGAAGCCGGTGCGCGGGGGGCGTTCCACGGCGTCCTCGAAGAAGCTGCTCGGCACGGGCTCGACCAGGGAGGCGTCGAGCCCAAATTCCTGCGCCACGGCACCGGCCAGCTCGTAGACCGAGACCATGTCGGCCCCGGACACGTGGTAGATGCCGGTCGCCTCGTGGTGAAGCAGGCGCTCGATGCCGTCGGCCAGGTCGTCGACGTGCGTAGGGGTGCGATGCTGGTCGTCGACGATGTGGAGGGACTCCCCCTGAGACAGCTGGTCGGCAACCCAGAGGACGATGTTCGAGCGGCGGAGGTCCCGGCCCGTGCCGTAGAGCAGGACGGTGCGCACGATGGCCCAGTTGGCGCGCCCGGCCTCCCGCACGGCGTTTTCGCCCGCCAGCTTGGTGCGCCCGTAGTAGTTGACGGGGTCGGGGCGGGCCTGTTCGTCGTAGGGGCCGCGTTTGCCGTTAAAGACGAAGTCGGTAGAGACCTGCACGAGGCGGGCTCCGCTGGTGCGGCAGTGCTTCGCCAGTGTTTTGACGGCACGCGCATTGACGGCCCACGCCTCGCTTCGGTGCTCGTCGCACCGGCCCACGTCGGTCATCGCGGCGCAGTTTACGACCACGTTGGGGGTAAAGTCCTCGAAGATTTGGGCCACGTCGTCCGGCTGCGTCACGTCGAGCGGGGCGTAGCCACACGACCCGTCTTCGAACCGGGGGGCGTCGTCCCGAGCGGTCGCGAGCACGTCGTACTCGCGGTTTTGGCTGAGGCGATGGACCAGGGCCTGCCCGAGCAGTCCGTTGGCGCCGGTAATGAGAACGCGGTTGAACAGCATAGGGGGCAGTTGCGGGACGCCGGGGGATCAAGGGGAGCGGAGGTAGTAGCGGAGGCCGGCATTGGCGTCAATCGACGCCTGGGTACTGGGCAAAAACCGGAGGACGGGCGTCA
Organism: Salinibacter ruber DSM 13855; assembly: GCF_000013045.1. NCBI lineage: Bacteria > Pseudomonadati > Rhodothermota > Rhodothermia > Rhodothermales > Salinibacteraceae > Salinibacter > Salinibacter ruber. The sequence goes on along the minus strand of NC_007677.1, from coordinate 2,290,000 downwards.
CATGCAAGAAGACCTCGAAGCGTTCGGCGTAAAAATTGAGTCCAACCTCCCCACTCAGGCCGAGGCGCAGACGGGGGGATTGTGCGAGCCGGGACGGGCCGACGACCACGCCGGGGCCCGCGAAGAGGTGAAGGGGGGAACCGGGAAGGGGGCGCTCCCAGAGCCGGTGCACGTGGCCGACGACGAAGTCGTCGCCGTCGGTGCTGACGATCCCGTCGTACGCGACGGGGGACGAGCGGTACCACTTGAGGGCCAGCCCGCCGGGGCGACCGACCTGGAACCCGGCGCCCAGGGCCCCGGGCTGTCGCTGGGCCACGGCCGGAGAAGCGGTGGCAATCAACAGGGCCAGGACAAGCATGAGGGCCAGTGCTCGGGCCGGACGGGGCCCCGTTGCAGCGCCGGTCGGTTCACGCAGGGGCATCCGTCGAGTGCTGTAGTGCCGTCAGCATGTCTTCCTTGAGGCTCGCCGCGTCCTCGAGGTCCTTGCGCCCGGCGAGCACGAGGCGAATGTCGCGGCGCTTGGCGGCGGCCTCGTAGCGGTCCTGCTCCTGCTCCGTGCTGGGGGACACGTCCGGGACGGGCACCGTGCCGCCGTCCTCGTCCAGGGCCACGTACGTGTAGAAGGCGCGGTTGCACGTCCGGTGCGTCTCTTCGAGCGGGTTTTCGGCCCAGACGTTAAGCTCCACCTCCATCGACGTCCGGAAGGCCCGATTGACGTGGCTCTCAATCACGACCACCTCGCCCTCCTGGATGGCCGACTGAAACTCGACGCTATCCACGGCGGCGGTCACGCAGACGCGATTGGCGTGTCGCTGGGCGGAGATGGCCGCACACTTGTCCATCAGGTGCAGCAGTCGGCCGCCCATCATGTTGCCGAGGCCATTCGTGTCGTTGGGGAGGACGATCTCGGTCATCTTGCACTTGGAGGCCGAGACCGGTTTGGGGGAACGGGGCGAACTCATAGAGGGGGAGGCGAAGGAGAAACGGCGAACGGAGGCGACGCGCCGCGGACGTCAGGTCTTCTGTTTCTTTTTCTTGGCGGCGGGGAAGAGGATGTTGTTCAGAATAAGCCGGTAGCCGGGCGACTTGGGGTGCAGCGACAAATCGGTGGGCGGGTCCCCCACGAAGTGCTGGTAGTCTTCCGGGTCGTGGCCGCTGTAGAAGGTGAACGTGCCCTGCCCGTGCGTGCCGTGAATGTACCGCACCTGTGGGCGGTCGGGGGCCTCCCCGAGAACCACCACGTCCTCCTTCAACACGTCCTCGTTGAAGGCCGTGGCCTGCCCCACGAACCCCTTGACGGTCGCCACGTGATTCTGCGTGAGCATGCTGGGGACCGGGTCCCACTTGGCGCTGAACTCAAAGAGGGTAAAGTAGTCCAGCGAGGGGTCCCGCATCTCCGGGGGCGGCGGGCCCACGTCAATGGTGGAGTGCTCGTACTCGCGGGCGTTGAGGTTGGGGGTGAAATCGCGGAAGGCGAGCGTGTTGCTGAAGTCGAGCTGGTCCAGCGCGTTCGGGTCCACCGGGTCCCCGTCGTACTCCTCGGGCACGATGTCGGTCTGGTGGGCGGCGAGAGCGATGTCGAAGGTCTCGGTGCCGGAGCACATCGAGAACAGGAAGCCGCCCTGTGCGACGTACTGCTTGAGGCGCTCGGCCACGGCCAGCTTCAGCTGGCTCACCTTGCGGAACCCAAACTCCTCGGCCGCCGCTTCGGCCCTGTTCTGTTTTTGGATGTACCAGGGCTCGTTGCGGTAGCGGATGAACTTGCCGAACTGGCCGGTGAAGTCCTCGTGGTGGAGGTGCAACCAGTCGTAGGACGCGAGGTCGCCGTTGAGCACCTCCTCGTCGTAGATCACGTCGTGGGGCACCTCGGCGTACTCCAGGGCCAGGCGCACGGCGTCGTCCCACGGCACGGCCCCGTCCGGCGCGTACACGGCAATCTCGGGGGCCTTCTCGAGGGGCACGACGGACTTGTTGCTGCCGTCGGCCTCCACCTCCGCGATAATCTTCGACGCCCGCCCGGCGCTCACGGGCGTGAAGGTGACGCCGCGGACCTGCAGCTCCTGACGAACGGCGTCGCTGGCCTCGGCGAGGAACGCCCCGCCGCGGTGATTGAGGAGCCAGTCGACCGTCCGGCCGTCCTGGAGCGCCGCGTAGACGGCCCCGTAGGCCTTCAGGTGGTTCTCCTGCTGGTCGTCCATCGGGATGAGCAGGTCCTGCGCCGCGGCCAGGGGCGTGGTGACGACGCAGACCACGAACGCAGCGGCAAGGGCAAAAACGGACCGGAGGCGCATCGTAGAGGAAGCGGGTTGGGCAAAGGCGTTTCGGGAGCAACGGGCGAGGCGTCAGCCCTGGGACCGGCGGAGGACACGAAGGCGGCTCCGGGCATCCCCCGCGAGGAGGGACGTGGGGTATTCCGACAAGAGGCGGTCGTAGGTCTCGACGGCCGCCGCGGGGCGGCCATTTGCCTCGAGGAGCGACGCGCTCCGGAACAGACTGCGGTCGGCGAAGGGACTGCGCGGGTGCCGCTCCGGCACGGCCCGAAACGCCGTAAGGGCCGCCGAGGTGTCGTGGCGGGCGAGGTGGATGTTGGCCCGCCGGAACCGAGCGTCGTCGGCGAGCGGGTGCCGCGGGTGCCGCCGCAGGAGGGCATCGAGCGAGTCGAGCGCGCGGCCGTAGGCGTGCTGCCGCTCGTGGAGCCGAACGCGAGCGAAGGTACGAAGGGGCGTGTCGAGCGAGTCGGGGCCGCGGGCCTCCTGCAAGAGGGTTTTCAGCGCAATGGCGTCGTTGGCCACGTCCGCCGATGGGTTTTCGCTGATGGAGGCGGCCCGGGCCGCCGTAGCGTCGAACTCCCCCTGGTAAAAGTGCAGGAGCGCCAGTTCGTACTGGGCCTGGTCGGCGAGGTCGCTCGACTGCGCGTTGGCGGCCAGGCGGGAAAAGAGAAGACGGGCGCGGTCCAGCGAGTCCCGAAGGACCGCAATGCGGCCCCGTTGATACTGGCCCTCCTCGGCGGCCGTGGTTTCTGGGTGATTCGAGACGAGCTGGCTGAGGGTCTCCTGGGCATCGTCCAGGTTGCGGTAGGCGTCGATCTGGAGCGTCCCGAGCCGGAGAAGGGCTGCCGGATAATCCGCGTGCCCCGGGTTCTCGCGAAGGAACGTTTTGTAGGCCGTCCGGGCTCGGGCGTACCGGACAGAGTCTTGGGCGGCCGTGGTGGAGTCGGCCCCCTGGTCGGCCCAGCGGCGGTAGAGGTCGCCCCGGAGCTTCTGCGCCTCCGGGGCGACGCCCGACCGCGGATACTGCTCCTGGATGGCCTCGCAGGCCCGAGTGGCCACGCCGTAGCGTTGCGCGTCGGCGGCCCGGCGGGCGAACCCGAAGAGGATCTGCCCCTGGCGGTCCCCGAGACGGTCCAGGGCCCGGTACTCGTCGAACGCCGCCGCGTAGTCGTCCTGCTCCGTGTGCAGCCACGCGAGGAGCGTCCGGTAGGCCTCGTTCAGGGGATTCTCCTGAACCGTCTGCTGGAGCACCTGGATGCTGGCCGCAATGCCCTGCCCCTGTTCGACAAACGTCCGAAGGCGGCTCCGAACGTAGTTGAGGCGGTTGGGGGCCTCGGCGAGAAACGCGACGTACTCCTGCATGGCGGCCTCAAACTGGCCGTCCAGGCCGTACAGGTGGGCGAGCTCGGTCCGGAACGCGTCGGGCTGGTCGAGGGCGGCGCGCCCCTCCTGGAGGACCGCGATGGCCTTGCGGAACTGGCGAAGCTCGGCCAGGGTGTTGTAGACGGTTCGGTACGTCTGGGGCTCGTTGGGGGCGAGTGCGAGCGCCCGATCCCACGTGGCATCGGCGGCCTCCCCCTCGCCCTTCTGGTACTGAAGACGGGCTTTCTCGGCGAGGCGGGAAACGGTCGGGGGGGAGCCGATGCGCTCCTCCACCAGCCGGAGGGCGTCGCGGTAGCGCTTGAGGCTCTCGTAGGCCTGCTTCAGCTTTCGGTAGAACGCCGCGTTCTCCGGGGCGTTGGAGTAAAGTGACTCCAGCAGGGGAAGGGCGCGTTCGGGCCGGTCGGCACGGAGGAACTCGTTGGCCCGCTGGAATTTCCTCAGTTGCGTGCTGTCGGACCGCTGGGCGTGGGCGGGGCCGGCCACGGGCCCGAGCAGGAGCCCGAGGGCGAGCACGATCGGCAGGCAGCGCATGCCTTCGGCGGAAAGGGACCGTGGCAGTAGGGGACGGGTCACGGCGGGGGAGAAGGCGTGCGGGGAAATCCGGTACGTCCAGCGGACGGGGGCGTCCCGTTGGTAGACAGTGGTACCCTACGGCGCGCCCGAGACGGACGTTTCCGTGCCCGGGCTGACCTCGCGACGCGGCGACCGGCGACGCGGCAGGTTCGACTTTTTGCTCGTTTAGTGTGGCACAATCTCATGGACGCAGTCTCCCAGAACGGAACGTCGGCCTCGGAGCCGCGACGGCTCGCCCTGCTCGGGGCGACCGGATCGATTGGCACCCAGACACTTGAGGTCGTCCGGCTCTTTCCGGACCGGTTCGACGTGCGGGTGCTCACCTGTCGCCAGAATGTGGAGCGCCTTGCCGCGCAGGTTCAAGAGTTCCGTCCCGAGTGCGTGGCCGTCGGGTCCGCCGAGAGCGCCGAGGCGTTCAAGAAAACGCTGCCGGCGGACGCGCCGGACGTGCGGGTCCTCGTGGGGACGGAGGGGCTCTGCGAGGCGGCCACGCGGTCGGACGTGGACGTGGTGCTGGGGGCGGTGGTCGGCTTTGCGGGGCTCCGGCCCATCCTGAGGGCGGTGCGGGCGGGGAAGCAGGTCGCCCTCGCCAACAAAGAAACGTTGGTCGTGGGGGGCGCGCTGGTCACGCAGGCCGTGGCGGACGGAGGCGGGCAGCTACTGCCCGTCGACAGCGAGCACTCGGCAATTTTTCAGTGCCTGGCGGGCGAGTCCGAGCGGGCGGTCGAGGAGCTCGTGCTGACCGCGTCCGGCGGGCCGTTCTGGGACCGCCCGGCCGACACCTTCGGCGACATTACGGTGGAGGAGGCCCTCGACCATCCGAACTGGTCGATGGGGGCGAAAATCACGGTCGACTCCGCCACCATGATGAACAAGGGGCTGGAGGTGATTGAGGCGAAGTGGCTGTTCGACGTGCCGGTCGACCGCATTCAGGTGCTCGTCCACCCGCAGTCCATCGTGCACTCGATGGTGTCGTTTGCCGACGGGGCCGTGAAGGCGCAGCTCGGCGTCCCGGACATGAAGGTGCCCATTCAGTACGCGCTGAGCTACCCGTCCCGCTGGCCCGCGTCCCACGAGCGACTGGACTGGGACGAACTCTCGCGCCTCGACTTCGAGCGGCCGGACCTGGAGAAATTTCCGTGCCTGCGGCTCGCCTACGACGCCCTGGAGGCGGGGGGCACGGCCCCGGCCCTCCTGAACGCCGCCAACGAGGCGGCCGTGGGGCGCTTTCTGGAGGGCCAACTGGGCTTCCTGGACATTCCCCGTGCCGTTGAACGGGTGCTTGAGCAGCTCCCCGTGCAGGCCAGTCCCACCCTGGACGATCTGGTGGCGGCGGACACGGAGGCCCGCCGGCGGGTCGAGGAACTCCCCTTACCGACATCAAATTGAACGACAGGATGAATCCGTCGCTGCCTTTCCACTGAGGCGTACTGGCCTCCCGGTCCTCACTGCTGCTGTATGGAGCTTGTAGTCAGCGTTCTCACGTCCACCCTCTGGGTGCTCCTCGCACTCACCATCCTGGTGTTCGTCCACGAGCTGGGCCACTTCCTGACGGCCAAGTACTTCGACATGCGGGTCGAGCGCTTCTCGATCGGGTTTCCGCCGACGCTGTTCGGGCGGACGTACGGAGACACCGAGTACGCAGTGGGGGCCACGCCGCTGGGCGGCTACGTGAAAATCAGCGGCATGATCGACGAGAGCCTCGACACCGACCACGTGGAGACCGACCCCGAGCCGTGGGAGTTTCGGGGAAAGCCCGTCTGGCAGCGCATCATTGTGATCAGTGCTGGGGTGATATTCAACGCCATCCTGGCCATCGTGATCTTCGGTGGGCTAAGCTGGAGCGAGGGCGATACCTACATCCCCGCGGAGAACGTGGAGCAGGTGTACGTGGAAGAGGGATCGGTCGCCCACGATTTGGGACTGCGAACGGGGGACCGCATCGTCCGGGTGAACGGCAGCGATTTTGAGCGCTTCCGGCAGGTGGAGCCGTCGTCGCTCATTGCGGCGGACACGCTGACCATCACCGTCGTCCGGGACGGAGAGCGACAGACCATCACCGGCCCCCCCAACTTCATCTCGCGGTTGAGCCGCGCCCGAAGCAACGAGCAGGGCTTTGGGCTCGGGTTTCAGCCTGCGCTCATTGGGGCCGTGGAGGCCGGCAGCCCGGCCGACTCGGTGGGGCTGCAGACGGGAGACCGGATCTATGCCCTCCAGAGCGATACGGTGCGGTTCTGGCGGGAAATGAGTGCACGTCTGCAGCAGGCAGAGGGGGCGCGGGTGGCGATGCGGTGGTTTCGTCCAGACTCCCTCGTTGGGGAGTCGGACCGGTCGCGGTCGCCACGAGTCGTTCGGCGCACCAGTCAAGGCGTCGTGTTTGCGGACTCGGTCGCCGCCCGCTACGATTCGAAGCGGGAGCGGTACCTCCTCGGGGTTCGGAGTCCCAGGGCGAGCTCGGTGACGCGGCAGGCCCTGTTCGACGAGTTTGGGATCCGGACCGTGACGTACGGCCCCCTGGCCGCGCTGAAGGCAGGGGCCGTGGACACCTGGACCTACGGCCGCAACATCGTCGTTACCCTGAAGCGGATTGCCGAGGGGCGCGACAGCCTGACCGACAGCCTCGGTGGGCCGGTGATGATCGCGGACGTGACCAGCGAGGCAGCGGCGGCGGGGGCCACTGCGTACTGGCGGCTCATCGCGGCGCTCTCGATCACGCTGGCCATCATGAACATCCTCCCCATCCCGGCGCTGGACGGCGGGCAGCTGTTGTTCCTGCTCTACGAGGCGGTCACGCGCCGCCGCCCCTCCGTGCGGGTGCGGCTCGTGGCCCAGCAGGTGGGGATGATTTTGCTGATTGGGTTCATGGCGTTCCTCATCTTTAACGACATTCTACGGCTGTAGTCCAGGGGCCGGGGGGGCTCCGGGAGGGCGGTTGACACAAAATGCGTAGGCGGGGCCGTTGACCTTCGAGATGGCGCCTCGTAGGTTACCACCCTGTTGCACTTCGCAAAACCGGGGAGAGTGCGTCCCCCATCGTGCGTACATTCGGACGGAGCGACGTAGTCCCATGGCATCGTCTCGGCATCCCTCAGCGAACGGATCCGCCCAGTGTGAAGCGGCCGAGCTCAGTGACGAGCAGCGGCAGCGTGCCCTCCGGGATCGGGGAGAGCTCCCGGCCCACGTGGCCTGTATCATGGACGGGAACGGCCGCTGGGCCCAGGAGCGGGGCGAGGCCCGGGTCGTGGGGCACCACGAGGGCGTGACGTCCGTCCGCGACGTGACGGAGGCCTGCGCGGAGCTCGGCATCGACTACCTCACCCTCTACACGTTTAGCACCGAAAACTGGGAGCGGCCCGACGCGGAGATCAATGCGCTGATGGAACTCCTGGTACAGACCGTGAAGGAGGAGCGGGACACGCTGATGGAGAATGGGGTGCGGCTGCAGACCATCGGCGACCTGTCGGAGCTCCCCGGGTCGTGCCAGGACGCCCTCCGTCAGACCAAGCGGGACACGGCCGAGAACGACCGCATGACGCTCACCCTCGCGCTCTCCTACAGCGGGCGCTGGGAAATCGTGCGGGCTGCCCGAGACCTTGCCACCAAGGTCGAAGAGGGAGAGTGTTCGCCGGACGACATCGACGCGGCCCTGTTCGAGGAGCAGCTCGACACGTCGGGCATGCCGGACCCGGACCTTCTGGTTCGGACGGGGGGCGAGTTCCGTCTCTCCAATTTCCTGCTCTGGCAGAGCGCCTACACGGAGTTTTACATCACCGACGAGTTCTGGCCGGCGTTTCGGCGGCCCCAGCTGTACGCGTCCATTCGCAGCTACCAGGACCGAGACCGACGGTTCGGCCGCATCGAGTGCGCCTCCGCCGACGATCCCGGCCCTGGGACGTAGCGGGAGGCGACCGGCCTGGACGGTCTTTAGTCGGGGGAGAGAATAATTCCCGGGGAAGGCGCGTTAAAGGAAGTGCGCACATCCGTTCCCCCGAAACCGCCCGCGTGGACTCCTGTTTTACCGGGCTGATTGCCATACAACGACGTCCTTCAACGAGCACCCAATCAGCATGCGCCTACGGCTGCCCGCTTTTGTTCTCGCTGTGCTCTTTGTCGGTGCGCCCCTTGCCGGGGCTGCACAGACGACGAGTCCCGCGTCCGGATCGGGAAGTGCGGCTGCGCCACGCCCCACGTTCGTGGTTGAAGACATCCAGGTGCGTGGGGTGGAAGATGCGCAGACGCGCCAGTTCGTCATCCAGTCGAGCGGCCTGGCGGCGGGCCAGGAAGTGACGCTCCCGTCCGGCCAGGCCATCAGCCAGGCCATCCGCGCCATCTACGACCTCCGAACGTTCTCGGACGTCTCCATCCACCGGACCGACCAATCGGGGGGCAACGTGACGCTCGTCATCGACGTGACGCCCGAGCCCACCCTTACCGCCTACAAGCTACAGGGCATCGACGATGGGGATCGTGAGGACCTGAAGAAGCAGATTCCCCTCCTGAAGGGAAGCCCCGCTCGTCCCTCCGACGTGGAGCGGGCCAAGCAGATCATCAAAAACTTCTACAAGGACGAGGGCTATCTGCGGACGGACGTCAGCGTGCAGCGCACGAGCACCCAGGACAACCGCGTCCGACTGGTCTTCAACGTAGATCGGAAGGAGGAGATCGAGGTCGAGCGCATCCGCTTCCTCGGCAACGAACGATTTGACGATGGGGACCTGCGGGGGGCGATGGAGGAGACGCGCGAAAACCGCTGGTGGCGCATCTGGAAGGGCGAGCAGTTCAAGCGGGACGCCTACGAGGACGACCTTGATCTCGTCATCGATCTGTACCGCGAGCACGGCTACTACGACGCCCAGATCGTCCGGGACTCGGTATACTACATGGGAGACGGCGGGCTCGGGATCGACGTGAAGGTGCGGGAGGGCGACCAGTACTATGTGCGCGAGGTCGACTGGAAGGGCAACAGCGTCTATCCGGACCGGGTCCTGTCCGAGCAGTTGGGGCTCACGGAGGGCGAGGTGTACAACGGCAAGGCCCTCGACGAGAACCTATACGGCAGCGGGCGGCAGAGCGGGGTGCTGGGCCTCTACATGGACCGCGGCTACATGCGGGCGGACGTGCAGCCAACGGTACGGGTCGCAGAGGGGGACTCGCTCGACATTACGATGGACGTGCGGGAGGGAGAGATCTACAACTTCGGCGACGTCAACATCACCGGCAACACGAAGACCAAAGACTACGTCATTCGTCGGGAGCTGTACACGGTGCCCGGCGATCGGTTCAGCCGGAGCGCGATTCAGGAGTCGATTCGCCGCCTCAATCAGCTGGACTACTTCAGTCAGGAATCCCTGTCCGGCGGGCCCGACATCAGTGTCGACCAGGAAGAAAAAGAGGCGGACGTCAGCTACAGCGTCGAGGAGGTGGGGAGCGACCAGCTCCAGCTCTCCGGAACGTTCGGGCAGTTCGGGCTCGTCCTCCAGCTTGGATTTCAGTTCAACAATTTCTCGGCCCAGAACCTGTTCGAGGGCGACGCCTGGCGCCCGCTTCCGTCCGGCGATGGCCAGAAGCTGAGCGTGAACGTGCGGACCAACGGCACCTACTACCAGAACTATTCGCTCTCCTTCACGGAGCCCTGGTTCGGGGGCAGCCCGACGCCGGTCGGGGGCTCGGTGTCGTACTCGAAGTACACCCGCTCGGTCTTCGGGGGGCGCAGCGCCTCTCGTGGCATCCGCGACGGCCGGTTCCAGAACATCTCGGCCAACCTGTTCGTCCGCCAGCGGCTAAACTGGCCCGACGACAAGTTCATGGTTGGGTCGCGCGTGGGATTTCAGCTTTACGACAATCGGGGCCGCGACGCGAGTACCGGAAATCGGCGTCCCCTCTTCGGCAGCGTCCCGTACGGCACCAACCAGTCCATCACGTTCCGGCAGTCGCTGAGCCGCAATTCCGTCGACAACCCCACCTTCCCCCGCACCGGGTCGAAGGTGTCGCTCTCGGTGGAGGTGGCCCCGCCGATCGGCGACCTGGTTCAGTACCACAAGTGGCGGCTCAATTCGAGCTGGAACGTCCCGATTGGGGAGAACTTCTCGTTCGGCGTCGGGACCAACTTCGGCTACATTGGCTCCATCACCGGCGATCCGGTCCGGTTCGAGACCTTCGAGGTGGGCGGGACGCCGTTCGACTACCAGGGCGGCACGTTCGGGACGGACCCGGTCTTCATGCGCGGATACCCGCGCGGCGTGATCGGTCCGCTCAACCGCACTCGTGGGGGCAACCTGCAGCCACAGGGCGGTCAGGTGATGAACAAGTACACCTCCGAGTTTCGGTGGAAGGCGGTCGAGTCGCAGCAGCTGCAGGCGCGTCCGTATGTGTTCCTCGACGCGGCCAATGCGTGGAACAGCCTGAACGCGTACACCCCCAACGACCTGTACCGGTCGGCCGGGGTGGGCGTGAAGCTGTTCCTTCCCATTGTGGGCATGATCGAGTTTAACTACGGATACAACTTTGAATCCTACCGCTCGCTCGAAACGAGCAACATCGAGTCCCCGGGCTGGTCCTTCCAGTTCTCGCTGGGGCAGGGCTTCGGCGGGGGCGGACGCTAGTGGATGGAGGAGGGACGATCGCTCGCGTACACAGAGCCGGTTGCCGACCCGAGTGCCATGCAGGATCAGCGATGCGGTGGAGGCGGCACGGTCCGGAACGCTCTTGCCCCCCCTACGCGGCATCTGGCCCGCGTTGTCGTGATGGCCGCCGCGCTGTGCGTGCTGTGGGGGGGCGAGGCACGCGCCCAGCAGAAGATTGGGTACATCGACTCGCAGGCCATTCTGGAGAAGCTTCCGGAATACGCGAGCGTGGAGCAGAAACTCGACCAGTTGGAGGACGAGTGGCGCGCCGAAATCGAGGCCCAGGAGGAACAGGTACAGGCCCTGCGGGACGAGTACCGGGCGTGGGAGCTGCTCTACACCGACGAGGAGCGTCGGCAGAAGCAGGCGGCCATCCAGAAGGCCCGGGAAAAGGTCGACCGGCTACGCCAGCGATACTTCGGGCCGGACGGCCGGCTCTACACCCGGCAGCAGGAGCTCATGCGCCCCATCCAGGAGCGCATCCTCGACGCTACGGAGGAGGTTGCCACGGAGGAAGGGTACGACTACGTCTTTGACAAGAGCGAGAAGGTGCTCTTCATGTACGCCCGGCAGGACCACAACTTGAATCGTCGGGTGCTCCGGGCACTCGGGATCACCCCCGGGCAACAGACGGAGGGGCAATGACCGAGCCCCCATTCGCACGAACACGTTGCATTCATCAGAAAACAAGCTTTCGGAACAGATCCTATGGCCATGTCAAATCGAGTTACAAAGTCCCTCTCACTTCTTCTTCTCCTCGTGGCGATGGCCGCGATGCCGGTGCAGGCCCAGAAGATCGGGTACGTCGACCAGCAGGCCGTCCTGGTGAGCATGCCGGAGATGCAAGAGGTACAGCAGCAGGTGCAGCAGGAAATGAAGCAGCAGCAGCGCGAACTCCAGCAGCAGCGGCAGCAGTTTCAGAAGCGGGTCAAGCAGTTTCAGCAGCAGCAGTCGCTGCTCGACGATTCGGCGCGCGCCGAGCGCGAGCGCGAGCTGCAGAAGCGTTCGCAGGAGCTCCGGCGAGCGGCCCAGCAGCGCCAGCAGCAGATGCAGAAGAAGCGTCGCAAAATGATGCAGCCCCTTCTGGAGAAGCTCCAGGGGGCGATCGACAAGGTGGCGGCCCAGCAGGAGCTCGACATGGTTCTGCGTCGACAGGTCCTTCTCTACGAGGACGAGACCAGTGAGCGCGTCGCCGACATCACGCGCGACGTCGCGGGGGAGCTTGGCATTTCGCTCACGCAGTCGCCCGGCGAGCCGTCCCCGACCCTGGACCAAAATGCGCCGCCGGCTGGGGGAAGCGGGAGCGGCCAGTAGCCCTAGGGCCCGGGTCCTCAACGAAGCGCCCCTCCCTCCGGGCGGGCCGGATTGGTGAAGCGAACCGGTCTGGCCCCGGGCGGAGGCCCTCCGACGCGTTGTGCCGTCGGGGCGGACCGTCTCGTCTACTTGACACCATGACCTTATGGGTGCCGACTCTTCCCCCCCGGACGTTGCGGACGTGCCGCGCGTGACCACCAAGACCGTTCAGGAGATGAAAGAGGAAGGGGTGCCGATCGCCGCACTGACGGCGTACGACTACACCTCGGCCCGGCTCCTGGACCGGGCCGGCGCGGACGTGTTGCTTGTCGGCGACTCCGCGGCGAACGTGATGGCGGGGCACGAGACCACCCTCCCGATGACCCTCGATCAGATGATCTACCACGCGCAGTGCGTGGTGCGGGGCATCGACCGGTCGCTCGTGGTCGTCGACCTTCCGTTCGGCGCGTACCAGGGGGACCCGACGGAGGCCCTCGACTCGGCCATCCGGGTGATGAAGGAGGCCGGGGCCCACGCGGTGAAGCTGGAGGGGGGCGCGCCGGTGGTCGAGGCCGTGGAGCGGATGGTGACGGCAGGCATCCCGGTGATGGGCCACCTGGGCCTGACGCCGCAGAGCATCTACGACTATGGCACCTACCAGGTGCGGGCCCGCGACGAGGAGGAAGCCGATGAGCTTCGCGCCGACGCCAAACGGCTCGAAGAGGCCGGGTGCTTCGCCGTCGTGCTGGAAAAGATCCCCGCCGAACTGGCGGCGGAGGTGACCGCGTCCCTCTCCATCCCGACGATTGGAATCGGGGCGGGCGACCAGACGGACGGGCAGGTCCTGGTGTCCCACGACGCCCTCGGGCTGTCGACGGACTTTGAGCCCCGGTTCGTGCGCCGCTACGCCCGCCTCGACGAGACGATCATCGACGCGATCGGCGCGTACGTGTCGGACGTGCGGGACCGGTCGTTCCCCGACGAGGACGAAAGCTACTGATCCCTGCGCGTGCCGCTGAACTGCGTTGACGGCGGGGCGTCTGTTCTTCTTCAAGTCGAAGTTCCCCACCCCCATGAGCAGCCCTGCGTCGGGCGACGAGCCCCGCATCCTTCTCTGCAACGACGACGGCATCCACGCCCCCGGCATCCAGTCGCTCGCGTCGGCCCTCGACGGGCTGGGCGAGCTGTTTGTCGTGGCCCCCACCACCGAGCAGAGCGCCGTGGGGCACGCCATCACAGTCCGCGATCCGGTTCGTGCGCACCGGGAGGAGTTTGAGGTGCCGTCCGGCCCGATTCCCGCCTGGGGCGTCACCGGAACGCCCGCCGACAGCGTCAAGCTTGCCTGCCACGAACTGCTCGACGCGCCGCCCGACCTGGTGGTAAGTGGCATCAACCAGGGCCCGAATACGGCCGTAAATGTGCTCTACTCGGGCACCGTGAGCGCCGCCACCGAGGCCTCGATCCTGGGGCTGGATTCCCTGGCCATTTCCTTGTGCGAATGGTCGAAGCCGCAGTTTGAGGTGGCGGGGCAGTGGGCCCGGCGCATCGTGGAGTGGGCGCTCGATCGGGGGCTGCCGCAGGGCGTGCTCCTGAACGTGAACGTTCCGGCGCTGTCGGCGGAGCAGATCGAAGGGGTTGCGCTCACCCGGCAGGCCCGGTCGCGATGGGAGGAGGGCTTCGAACGCCGGACGGACCCGGCCGACCGGCCCTACTACTGGCTCGCCGGGACCTTCGTGAACCTCGACGACGGGCCGGAGACGGACCTGTCCGCCATCGAGCGGGGCTACGTGTCCGTCACCCCGATTCAGCACGACATGACGGCCCACGACGCCTTCGAGGCCTTCGGGACGTGGGACTGGGACGAGTCGGCCGGCCCCGATGGCTCCGAGTAGTGCTGTTTCCTACGGACCGTCTTCAGCCCGTTCATGGCCACGCACCAGGACCGCATCGAGCTGTCGACCGACGGGCACCGGGATATGCACGACCTGACGGCCTCGGTGACGGAGGTCGTCCGCGCGTCCGGCATTGACGCAGGACTCGTGCACGTGCACAACGTCGGCAGCACCGGGGCCGTCGGCACCATCGAGTTCGAGCCGGGCCTTCAGCAGGACCTGCCCGAACAACTCGACGCGCTGTTCCCGCCCGAGGAGACCTACGCCCACGAGCAGCGCTGGCACGACGGCAACGGCCACTCGCACCTCCAGGCCACCACGCTGAGTCCGTCGATCACCGTGCCGGTCGGGGACGGCGCGCCGATCCTCGGCACCTGGCAGCAGATCTTCCACCTCGAATGCGACGTCAAGCCCCGCGAGCGGACCGTCGTGGTAACGGTGCGGGGGGACTGAGTCGACCCTCACTCTGCCGATGGCCCCTCTCCGTTTGCGGGGTCGTCCGCGGGGGCGAGAAGATCCGACCCCTGGAGGGTCTTCGCCTCGTCGAGGAAGAGTTGACGGTGGGGAAAGGGGATCTCGATGTCCGCCTCGCGCAGTTTTTCGCGGACCTTCTCCGTGTACTCCCAGCGCAGCGGCACCTCCTGATCCGGGTTGCGGGTGTAAAAGCGGAGGGCCATGTTGACGCTGGAGTCCGCCATCTCCGTCACGACCACGCTGGGGGCCGGCTCGGTTAGGACGCGGTCGTCGCCTTCGAACAGAGAGAGGAGCGCCGCCCGCGCCTCGTCGGGGACCTCCTTGTAGGCGATGCCGAAGGAGACATCGATCCGCAGCACATTCCGCTTGGTGTGGTTCATCAGCTCCTGCGTGATCATGTGCGTGTTGGGCAGCACCATGGTCCGGTTCCGGACCGTGCGGAGGCGCGTGGAGCGGAGCGTAATCTCGTCGACCTGTCCGTACTGGTCGCCAATCTCGATGTAGTCGCCCACCTGGAACGGCTTGTCGACGAGGACCGTGACGCCCGCGATGAAATTCTCCAGCGAGTCCCGCGCCGCGAATCCGGCGACGATTCCCGCAATGCCCAGACCGCCGACCAGCACCGCGACGTTGACCCCGAGCTGGTCGAGGACCACCGTGCCGATGAAGAAGAACGACGCCACCCGGAAGGTTTTCAGCAGGAGGCTCTGGAGGCCCGGCTCGATGCTGTCGCTGCGATCCAGGGCGCGCTCGGACGCGAGGTACAGCGCCCGGTAGATGATGTACAACAGCAGAAACGCCGCGAGGGACTGAAGGCCCCGCTCGGTAAGCAGCCCCAGGAGGTACAGGGCCCCCGATGTGAGGTGGTCGTAGAGTCCCTCCCAGTTGCCATCCAGAAAGAGCCGGAGGCCGTCACTAAATGCGTTGTTGAACCTGTTGGCGGCCTCACCGACGGGCCCGGACTGGGCCGTGGTGTCCGTCCGTGTTTGGAGCCGCTGGGGAATAGACTGGGGAGCCACCATGACGCCGGAGGGCAGGATGGAAGAGAACAGCGGGCGCTACGCCGACGTGGCCCGCAGTCGCGCCGCCTTGAGGGTGTTCTTCAGAAGCATCGCCCGCGTCATGAGCCCGACGCCCCCCGGCACCGGCGTGATCCGGCGGGCCTTCGGCCGGACCCCTTCGAAGTCGACGTCGCCGACGAGCCGGTAGCCGCGGTCGGTGGACGGGTCGTCGACCCGGTTGATGCCCACGTCGATCACGACGGCATCCTCCTTGACCATGTCGGCGTCGATGAAGGCGGCCTGGCCGGCGGCGGCGACCAGCAGGTCGGCCCGGCGGGTGTGGGCGGCGAGGTCCTTCGTTCGGCTGTGGCAAACGGTCACCGTGGCGTTGGCCGTGCGGCGCAGGAGCAAATTGGCGAGGGGCTTGCCCACGATGTTGGACCGCCCCACGATCACCGCGTCCATGCTTTCCGGATCGATGTCGGAGCGGGACAGCATCTCCATGATGCCGTACGGCGTGGCGGGGATGTACCGCGGGGTGCCGCGCATCAAGCGGCCCAGGTTTTCGGGATGGAAGCCGTCCACGTCCTTCGACGGGTCCACGGCGTCGATCACGGTTCGCTCGTCGACGTGGTCGGGAAGGGGAAGCTGTACGAGGATGCCGTCGACCGAGGCGTCGGCGTTCAGGTCGTGCACCAGGTCGAGGAGCTCACTCTGCGACGTGTCGGCGTCGAGGTGGTGCGTTTCGGTCTCGATGCCCACCTCCGCGGCGTCTTTTTCCTTGCCGCGCACGTAGGCCTTCGACGCCGGGTTGTCCCCGACGAGGACGGCGGAGAGAAACGGGGGACGGTGGTCGTCGGTCCAGGCCTGGATGTCGGCCTTGACCTCGTCGCGAACGGCCTGCGAAAGGGCTTGTCCGTCGAGCAGGTCGGCGTCGGAAGCGTCGGGCATGGAAGAACGGGAAGGCGGGTTGCGAGAACAAGGTGGAGTGGCCCTTTCAATCTACAAAACGACCGGGCACGCGCAAACCGCCGCACACGAAGAATTGGGGACGATTGCGGGGCCGGATTCCGGCAGGGGAACATGCTCGAAAAACGTGCGGTAGCAGGCAGGTAGTTGCGCGAGGGCTCTGTTGGCTCCAGCGATCAATCGTACCTTCCTCCGAGCGGCTTGCAAGATCATGGACGAACACGACTACCGCGTCGGCATTCTCGGGGCGACGGGCGCCGTGGGGCAGACGTTCATTCGCCTGCTCGACGACCATCCGTGGTTTACGGTCACGTCCGTGGCGGCGTCCGAGCGCTCGGCGGGGCGTCCGTACCGCGAGGCGGCAAACTGGCTGAGCGGACAGCCGATTCCGCCGTCCGTCGCGTCCCTCGAGGTGCAGTCGACGGAGCCGGAGGCCATGGACTGCGACGTCGTGTTTTCTGCGCTCGACTCCTCCGTGGCGGGCGAGATTGAGGAGGCCTTTGCGAGGGCGGGCGTCCCGGTCGTCTCCAACGCCAAAAACTACCGGCAGCACGACCGGGTGCCCCTTCTCATCCCGGAGGTGAACCCCGGCCACCTTGCCCTGATCGATGAGCAGTCGTGGGGGGACGGGGGCTTCATCGTCACCAACCCAAACTGCTCCACGACGGGGCTCATCTGCGGGCTCCATCCCCTGATGGACGCGTTCGACCTGGAGGCGGTGCAGGTGACGATGCTGCAGGCGTTGTCCGGGGCCGGCTATCCGGGCGTGCCGTCGCTCGACGCGGTGGGCAACGTCATTCCCCACATTGGCGGGGAGGAGGAGAAGCTGGCGACGGAGCCCCGCAAGATCCTGGGTACGCTCGACGGCGACCGCATCGAGCCGGCGGCCCTGACCCTGAGTGCGCAGTGCACGCGCGTGCCGGTCCGAAACGGGCACCTGGCCTGTGCCTCCGTGCGGTTCCGCGATGACATTGAGGCCGAGGCCGTCGCCGATGCGCTCCGCACCTTCCGGGCGCCCGCCGTGACCGAGTCGCTGCCGAGCCGCCCCGACCCATTTGTGCAGGTGCTGGACGCGCCCGATGCGCCCCAGCCGCAGCGGCACGTGGAGGCCGGGGGCGGAATGACCGTGTCCGTGGGGCGGGTGCAGGACTGTCCCGTCAACGACGTCAAGTTCGTTCTCCTCTCGCACAACACCGTGCGCGGGGCGGCCGGCGGGGCCCTGCTCAACGCCGAGCTGCTGGCGTCGGAGGGCTACCTGGACCGCGCCCGTGCCGACGCCGCTACAGAGCCCGCCGCAGGGTAGCGGGGCCTGTCGGTCGGCCCACGGCCGTTCCCCCTCCACACCCCATTCCTGCACCCTCTACCCTCACACCCTTTCCCATGGCTTACCCCGACGTGCGACGCGCCCAGCCCGATCACCAAACTGCGGTGGGGGACCTGTGGGCACAGCTTCTCGAGGAGCAGGAGGCGATGGAGGAGCGCTTCGGCGTCGCGGAGGACGCCCGGGACCGGTGGGAGAATGATTTCCCGCAGTGGCTCGACGACGAGACGTACCGCGTATACGTGGCGGAGGTGGACGGCGAGGTCGTGGGCTTCGCCACGGCCCATCGGTGGGGCCCGCCGCCCATCTACGCGGAGAGCTCAGAGGTTTTCATCGACGAGCTGTACGTTCGGCCGGACGACCGGCGGCAGGGCCTGGGGAGCCAACTCGTGCAGGCGGTGCGCGACTGGACGGGCCGAATTGGGGCGCAGCGCCTCCGCCTCAATGTCCTTGCCGCCAATGAGGAGGCCCGCGCCTTCTGGGCCGCGCAGGAGGCGCGTCCGCTCACCGTGACGCTGGCGGTCGAGCACGAGGGCGCCGAGGACGCGACGGACGACGAAGGATCCAAAAAGATTGGCTTTTAGCGGAACGCACCCCAGACGGCCTCGTCTTAGAAATTGCATTATGATGCGGGCGTAGCTCAGCGGCTAGAGCATCTGCTTGCCATGCAGAAGGTCGTGGGTTCGAATCCCATCGCCCGCTCCGCATACAGACAAACCGCAACGCCCCGCCCTCTCACCGAGAGCGGGGCGTTTTCTATTTTTATCGCGGCATCCAGGCCGGTCCCTGTATCCATCGGGGACTGCAGGTCCCCCAGTGTGGGCCGTGGGCCGGTAAGGGGCGTCCGCCGCTAGGGCAGTTGTAGGGCCACGGCCAGAACCAGCGTCAACATTCCCGCGGCCAGCCCCAGGAAGATGAGGTCCCACCGAACGGAGGCGGGCCGGTTGGAGGAGGGGCGGTTGGCGGAGGGCGACTCGTCGTTGGAATGTATGGGGCACCCACTCATTGCGCGATCGAAGTCCCAAGAGCCTTTGTCTTTTGGTAAGTCTGGGGCATACGCACCTTCCCCGCGGATGCTCCCTGCGCCGTCATCCACGGATGGTTTCCAATGATGGGCCGGCGGCGCGAACCTCGGTCCCAACCTGTTCCACGTAGGTCTCGAAGTTGTCGGCGAAGGCGTCCACCAGCTCGCGGGCGTGCTGGTCGTAGGCCTGCGGGTCGCCCCACGTCTGACGCGGCGTGAGAACGGAATCGGGCACGCCGGGCACCCGGTCGGGGATGGAGAGGCCGAACACCGGATCACGGGTGCGGGCAACGGTTCCTAGGGTGCCGTCCAGAATGGCGTCGACCATCGCCCGGGTGTGGTCGAGCTCGATCCGGTGGCCCACGCCGTAGGGCCCACCGGTCATGCCCGTGTTCACGAGCCAGCAGTCGGTGTCGTGGCGGCGGATCTTTTGGCCGAGAAGCTCAGCGTACACCGACGGGTCGCGCACCATGAACGGTTCGCCAAAGCAGGTGCTGAAGGTGGCCTTGGGTTCGTTTACCCCTGCCTCGGTGCCGGCGACCTTGGCCGTGTAGCCGCTCAGAAAGTGGTACATTGCCTGCGCGGGCGAGAGCTCCGAGACCGGGGGCAGCACGCCGAACGCGTCGTACGTTAGGAAGAGAACGTGGTCCGGATGCCCGCCCCGGCCGTCCGAGGAGGTGTTGGGAATGTAGTGGAGGGGGTAGGAGCCGCGCGTGTTCTGGGTAATCGTATCGTCCGAAAAGTCCGGCTCGCGGGTATCGGGGTCCACGATCACGTTCTCCAGGATGGTCCCGAACTCCTCCGTCGTGCCGTGGATCTCGGGCTCACTCTCGGGGGTGATGTCGATCATTTTTGCGTAGCAGCCGCCCTCAAAGTTGTAGACGCCCCGATCGCTCCAGCCGTGTTCGTCGTCCCCGATGAGCGTGCGGCTCGCATCGGCCGAGAGGGTCGTCTTGCCGGTGCCGCTCAGGCCAAAGAAGACCGCCGTGTCCCCATCCTCGCCCTCGTTCGCCGAGCAGTGCATGGGCAGTACGCCCTCTTCGGGGAGCATGTAGTTGAGGACCGAGAAGATGGACTTCTTGATCTCGCCGCCGTAGTGGGTGCCGCCGATCAGGATCAGGTTCTGGGCGATGTCGACGAAGACGGCGGCCTCGGAGTGGGTCCCGTCCCGCTCCGGGTCGGCCTCGAACTCGCAGAGGTCCACCACGGTAAAGCCGGGCTCGAACGAGTCGGGCACAGGGCCGTCGGGCCGCACGAACATGTTGCGCGCGAACAGGCTGTGCCACGCCTTTTCGGTGATGATGCGGACGGGAAGGCGGTACGATTCATCCCAGCCGGCGTGGAGGTCCTGCACGAAAAGGTCGCGCCCCTCGGCGTGCTCGGCCATCCGCTCGTGAAGATGATCGAACGTGGCCCGGTCCGTGGGCTGATTCACCTCGCCCCAGTTGATCTGGTCGGCCACCGACGCGTCCCGGACGATGAACCGGTCTTTCGGGCTCCGGCCCGTGTACGGGGCCGTGCGGGTCACGAGCGGGCCGCCCGCGGCGAGCTGCCCCTCGTTGCGATCAAGGGCCTCTTCGTAGAGGCGGGGTCGCTTCAGGTTATAGTGCACCGCGGCGGGGGCGAGCTGGAGGGAACGGAGGTGAGACGTCACGTGGTTGGGGAGGGGCATCGTGGCATCGAGTTGGTCCGTGAAGTCCATGCGAGAAGCGCCTCCCCCCGGAGGGACCGGCAGGAGACGAGGCGGCTTTTGGAAGCGCTTCCGTGTCGGTCAGCATTTATCCTAATCGTTTCGACGGAGAATTGCCATGAACAATTCGTTGGGGCCCCGACCGGGCGGAAGGGTGTGGGGAAATTGGAGTACGACTTTACGCTTTCGTTGAAAATCCCGCGCCGGGCACAGGGCGGCCTCCACGACGCGCTCCTCGCTGTATGTCATCACCACGTTCCGTTGGTCCGTCGAAATTCCGACTGGTCGACGCGCTATACCACGACCCGGCGCCGGTGGGCGGCGTCGCCGTGGCGTTGTTGACGGGCACGTACGGGCTCTTCGGCCTGCCCGTGGACCTTCCGCTGCTGGTCGTGGGCTTCTGCGGCGTCACGCTGATCTACGCGGCGGATCGGGTGTGGGGCTCCGCCCCCGAAGATCGGGTCAACCGCCCGGATCGGGTGGCGTGGGTTCGGGCGCATCAGGGATGGCTGGCGGTCGAGACGATGGGCCTCTTCGCGGTGGGCGGGGCCCTGCTGCCGTACCTGGCGTGGCCCACCCTTCTGTGGACGGCGGTGCTGGGGAGTGTCGCGGTCCTCCATGTTCGGTGGGGGGCGGGGGGGCGACCGGTGCTCGTGGGGCTCGCAAAGCCGGGGGCGATTGCCACGACCTGGGCCGCCGGAGGGGCACTGCTTCCCTTTGTGGAAGCGGGGGCCCCGGTCGGGATCGGGGCGCTCCTGTTCTTCGGGGCCCGCACGCTGTTCATCCTGCCCAACCTGCTGCTTGCAGACTGGGGCGACCGCCGGGGCGACATCAAGGCCGGCTTGGCGCCCTGGGCGCCGCGGTGGACGCTGCGACGGGTGCGATGGGCGGCGACGGGGGGGCTCGCCGCTGCGGCCCTCGGGGCCCTGGGATGGGCCGTTGTTGCGAGGGCCCCGGTGCTCGTGGGGATTGACGCCGTGGGCCTCCTGCTCATGGGAGGGACGGTCTGGGGGATGGACCCGACGCGGCCCCGCGACGCCTTCCTCGCCGACCTGGTCGTGGCGTGGCCCGTGGTCCCTGGGCTCGCGGCATGGATGATCGTCTGACGAAGGCCGTCGCGGGGAGGAACCTCAGCCCGCGCCGGTGTATCACGTGGACGGTGCGCACGTCCGCACGGCCCCCTATTTCGTCCGTCACTCGTTCTCACCCAGTCCCCTCCGACGCATGTCCGACGCCGACTCCCCCGCCCCGATGCTCAGTCCCGACCGCGAGGATGGGACCATCGAGGACTTTACCCGCATCGAGGACCTCGCCGATCACGTCGACGAGACGGTCACCCTGAAGGGCTGGCTCCACAACCAGCGCGGCTCCGGGGGGATCAAGTTTTTGATCCTGCGCGACGGCTCCGGCTTCGTGCAGTGCGTGGTGCCGCAGGACGCGGTGGACGCGGACAGCTGGGCCGTGGCCGATGACGTGCGGCAGGAGGCCGCGCTCGAGATTACCGGCTCCGTGAGTGCGGACGAGCGGGCGCCAGGGGGGTATGAGCTGCAGGTCGACGCCGTCGAGCGGATCGGGGAGTCCGGCGACTATCCCGTCACGCCGAAGGAGCACGGCATCGACTTTCTGATGGAGCACCGCCACCTGTGGCTCCGGAGCGAGAGCCAATGGGCGGTCATGCGCATTCGCAACCGCATCGAGACGGCCATCCACGAGTTCTTCCAGGAGCGGGGCTTTCTCCAGACCGACGCGCCCATCCTGACGGGGAACGCCGTGGAGGGGACGTCTACGCTGTTTGACCTGGACTACTTCGACGACGAGAGTGCCTACCTCACCCAGAGTGGGCAGCTGCACGGGGAGGCGATGGCGATGGCCTACGGCAAGGTCTACACGTTCGGCCCCACGTTCCGCGCCGAGAAGTCGGCCACCCGGCGCCATCTTACCGAGTTCTGGATGATCGAGCCGGAGATGGCGTTCTACGATCTGGAGATGAATGCCCAGCTCGCGGAGGACTTCGTGGCCCACATCGTCCAGGCCGTCCTGGAGGACTGCGAGGAGGAGCTGGAGGCGCTGGATCGGGACACGTCCGCCCTCGAACAGGTGGAGACGCCATTCCCCCGCATCAGCTACGACGAGGCGGTGGAGCTGCTCCGCAGCGACGAGACGGCCGAGATGATTGACGAGCGCATCGAAGCCCTGAACGAAGAGAAGGCCGAACTCCTGGAGGAAAAGGAGGAGAACCAGACACGCCGCGGGCAGGCGAAGAAGCACGTGAAGCGCAAGATCGACGCCCGCGAGATTGAGATCAACAAGCGCGTCGACGAGATCGAGGAGGCCCTCCGCAACCTGCCGGACTGGAAGGAGTCGGCCCAAACCTTCGAGTGGGGCTCCGACTTTGGCGGCGACGACGAGACGGTGCTCACGTGGCACTTCGACCGTCCGGTCATCGTGCACCGCTTCCCCGCCGAGATCAAGGCGTTCTACATGAAGCGGGACCCCGACGACGACCGCCTCGCGATGGGGATCGATGTGCTCGCGCCGGAGGGCTACGGCGAGATCATCGGCGGCGGCGAGCGGGCGACGGACCTCGACTTCCTGAAGGAGCAGATTGAGGCGCACGACCTGCCGGAGGACGTCTTCGACTGGTACCTCGACCTGCGCAAGTTCGGCTCGGTCCCCCACAGCGGCTTCGGGCTGGGACTGGAGCGGACCGTCTCCTGGATCACCGGCCGCGATCACGTCCGCGAGACCATTCCCTTCCCCCGCACGATCGCGCGGCTGCATCCGTAACGGAAAGGAGCGGGGTCAGATTGCCCGCGGGCTGCCGGATCTGAACAGATGAACGGGCAGCGGTAACGGTACGAATTCTGTCCGACGATCCGTTTTGAAGGCCCGAATGCTGCGTGTGTCACGCCTATTCAATGCCCTGCCTCCCGATGTTTTATCGTCTTTTTCCCCTCTGGCTCGTCGTCGTTGCGGCCCTTTTTACTGCGGTAGGCCCCGCCGCCGCGCAGGACGACGACCGGTCGACGGTGTCCGTGAGCGGGGAGGGGACCGTCACCGCACAGCCCGATCAGGCCCTCGTGCGCTTCGGGGTGGTCACGCGGGCCGAGACCGCCGGGGCGGCCCGGACCCAAAACGCGACGGCGGCCAAGACTGCGATGAATGCGGTGCGCGGCCTGGACGTCCCCGAGGAAAAACTGCAGATGGAGAGCCTCCGCCTCCAGCCGCAGTACGAGTACAACGACGAGGAAAACCGGCGCGAGCTCGTGGGCTACGAGGCGACCCGTCAGGTGGTGGTCGAGCTCGATCGCCTGGACGTGTTGCCCCAGCTCGTGGCCGATGTCGTGGAGGGCGGGGCGAACGAGCTCGACGGCATCGACTACCGGCTCAGCGATCGGACGCAGTTTCGCAACGAGGCACTGCGCGAGGCGGCCCGGGCGGCACGTGAGAAGGCCCGTCTCCTGGCCGCGACGCTCGACGCGCAGCTCGGGTCCGTGCGGACCATCAACGAACAGAGCTTCGACTTCGTGCGCCCCCAGCCGCAGAGGGCTCGTGTGGAGATGGCCAAGACCACCAGCACCAGTCAGGGCGAGCCGGAGGCATATGCCGCTGGGGAAATTGAAGTCTCGGCCCAGGTGCAGGTGACGTTTGACCTCCTCACCGGGCCGGATCGGTAGGCAAGCGCTCCGCGAGCCAGGTGCTCACGTCACCAAGGACGCGCTCCCGCTCCGGTTCGTTGAAGGTCTCGTGGTAGAGCCCGTCGTAGAGCTTGAGGGTCTTGTCGGGAGCGGCGGCCCGCTCGTGGAGGTGCCGGCTTCCGGCGGGAGAGACCAGGGGATCCGCCGTGCCGTGGAACACCAGAAACGGGATCGTCAGCTCGTGGAGGCGGCATTGGGCGTCGTTTCCGGCCCGTAGGAGCTCGGCGCCGGTGCGGGCGAGGGTGCGCCCGTGGTAGTTGAGCGGGTCGTTCCGCGCGTCCTCCAGGACCGCCGGGTCCCGAGAGATCGATCCCTGTGGGGAGCGCACGGTCGGCAGGGTGGGGGCGACGCGGCCCAGGGCCTGTGCCATGCGGCGCAGGACCGGGGCGAGGTCGGGGTTGACTTCAATGGCGGGGGCGCTGAGCAAAAGGCCATCGACGTGGGGGCGGCGGTTCAGGACATAGAGCACCGTGACGAGCCCGCCCATGCTGTGGCCGAAGAGGAACACCGGCTTGTCCTCTAGAGGCGCGACGTGGAGCCGAAACGCATCGAGGTCTGCGAGGTACTGCTCGAAGCGGTCCACGTAGGCCCGCCGTCCGTCCGAGCGCCCGTGGCCCCGCTGGTCGTAGGCGTGGACGGCGGCTCCCTGCTCCGTGAGGGCGGTCGCGACATGGTCGTACCGCCCACAGTGCTCGGCGTAGCCGTGCACCAGAAGGACGTGTGCTTCGGGGGCCGCACTTGGCGTCCATCGTCGCGTCGCGAGCGAGAGGCCGTCGTGGGTGCGGAACGTGCCCGTTTCGCCGGAAGGAGGCATGGGGGACGAGGGGACGGAGAAGAGAACCGGATGGGGATGCTCCATAAAGGGACAGGCCCGGCGGAGAAGCAACAAAAAAGCGGGACTCCGGCGGGTGAAACCCCCAACAATTTGGAGTCGAGAAGAAGGCGGGGCCGCCGCCGGGGAAACAATTACATCGACCCTGTTATTTCTGGTAACCGTCGACTCTAAACTGGACGGCGAGCCCTCTTCATGCGTCTCTTCCTTTTGTTCTGGACCTGCCCGGCGCTCGTTGCGCTGCCGTTCCGGAGGCTCGTCCGCCTCGTCCAGCAGTTCTCACAGTGGGCGGTGTCCAAGGGCCGCAGTGTGCGACGAGAGCAGCGGCCCATCTGGGACACGCTCCGTCCCCAGTCTCGGATCCTCAAAGACCCACCTGCGGAGCGGGCCGTTCTCCTTCCCCTTCAGGCACGGCGATTGGCCCGCGTGCTGGTTGCGTCCCGCCCGCTGGGTCCGTAGGGTCGTTCCTCCACCTCTCGTCCCGTGGGCCCGCTACGACGGGACGTCCCGGGAGAGGCCCGTGTCGGCCCTCCCCGTGGACCGTTGCAACGGCTTGGCGAATGGGCCCGTCTCTGAATTTGGTTCTACCTTGAATTGAACGAGTGTCTTCTATGCAGGGGAACGGCTTTAAAGTTGGACTTACGATCTTCTTCGTCGGGCTGTGCGGGTTCTACCTCTTTCCCTCGGTGCAGAACCTGTACGTCAGCTACAAAATGAACAACATGTCCGAGGAGGAGCGGGTGGAGTACCGGGAGGACAACCGCCAGTGGCTTCAGCAGGTCGACGCAAGCTCCCTCAACCTGGGGCTCGACCTGCAGGGCGGCATGCACGTGACGCTGGAGGTGGAAATCGGGAATCTCCTCAATCAGTTGGCGGTCAACAAGGACGAGGCCTTCCAGCAGGCCCTCCGGACGGCCGAGCAGCGCGCGGAGGAAGAGAATGTGTCGGTCGTGGAGGCGTTCGTCGAGGAGTTTGAGGCCGAAAACCCGGACGGCCGCTTGTCCCGGTACTTCCGCAACCAGGGCGAGGACATCACGCGACGCTCCTCGAACGACGAGGTGCAGGAGTACCTCCAGGGCCAGGCGGACACGGCGGTTCAGAATGGCATTCAGGTCGTCCGCAACCGCGTCAACCAGTACGGGGTGACGGAGCCGTCCATCCAGCGGCAGGGCGACGAGCGGATTGTGGTGGAGCTGCCGGGGGTGAGTGACCGGGAGCGCGTCCGCGACCTGTTGGAGAGCGCGTCGCAGCTCACCTTTCACCTGATGGCGAATCCCCAGCAGCTGGGGGAGTCGGTACAGCGCATGATTGAGTACTACGAGCCGACCGCGGAGGACTCCGCCCGCATTGCGGAGGCCCAGGCCGCCGACACGGCCGCGACGGAGGCCTCGACCGACACGTCCGGCGTGACGGAGGGCACCGAGCTCGCGGCGTCGTCGGGACAGGAGGCATCCGGCGGCCAGCAGCAGGGAACGGCCCTTACGGAACCCGGAGAGAGCGCGCAGAC
The DNA here is from genome assembly GCF_000013045.1 of Salinibacter ruber DSM 13855. Classification (NCBI taxonomy): domain Bacteria; kingdom Pseudomonadati; phylum Rhodothermota; class Rhodothermia; order Rhodothermales; family Salinibacteraceae; genus Salinibacter; species Salinibacter ruber. Next base: position 2,263,450 of record NC_007677.1, on the reverse strand, counting down.
GGGGCCCCAGAATTCGCTTCTGGCCGCGATGCAGCCGATGCCGGGCCAGGAGCAGCCGATCATCGGGCGGGCCTTCGCGTCCGATACGTCGCGGGTGAACGAGCTTCTTCAGGACCCGTCGGTTCAGAACATGCTGCCCCCGGGGATCGAGCCGATGTGGACGGCCAGTCCCGTGTTGACCACCGAGGACGGGCGGGAGGCATTTCACCTTCTGGCCGTCCGGGCGGAGCCGGAGCTCACCGGCGAGGTGGTTACGGAGGCGTCGGTCCAATTCGACCGGCAGACAAACGAGCCGAAGGTCTCCATCACGATGAACTCGGACGGTGCGCGGCGCTGGGACCGAATTACCGCGGCGAACATCGGGAACCGGGTGTCGATCGTTCTCGACGACATCGTCTACTCGAGCCCGAACATCCAGAGCCGAATTTCTGGGGGACGGACCGAGATTACGGGGCTTGAGTCGCGGCAGGAGGCCTCAGACATCGTCACGGTCCTGCAGTCCGGGCGGCTCCAAACGGACCTGAACATCATTTCGGAGCGGACCGTCGGACCTAGCCTTGGGGAAGAGTCGACGCGGGCCGGCTTCATCTCCGTCGTGGCTGGGTTTCTGCTGGTCGTGCTCTTTATGATCATGTACTACCGCACGGCCGGGGTCGTGGCCGACATTGCGCTGCTGCTGAACCTGATTCTCATCATGGGCATCCTCGCCGGGTTCGGCGCCACCCTGACCCTGCCCGGCATCGCCGGGATCGTCCTCACGATTGGTATGGCCGTGGACGCCAACGTGCTGGTCTACGACCGGGTGCGCGAGGAGCAGGCCACCGGCAAGACCCTCCGCGCCGCGATCAATGCCGGCTACGAGCAGTCCCTGAGCGCCATCCTCGACGCCAACATCACGACCTTCTTCGTCGGCGTCATTCTGTACTCCTTCGGCGTCGGCCCGATTAAGGGCTTTGCCGTCACGCTCATGGCGGGCATCCTCGCCTCGCTCTTCACGGCCATCATCGTCACCCGCATCATCTTCGACTACATGGTCGAGGACCGCCGCATGCAGGTGAGCTACGGGTAGGGCGCCGCCCCCACCCCAGGCTGTCATCACGACGGGATTTTTCTTCAACGACGGATTACCATGCGTCTTTTCGAAAACGCCGACTACAGTCTCATCCCGAACCGCCGCATCGGCTACATCATCTCGGGGACGCTGCTTGCGATCAGCATCCTTTCGTTGCTCACCAAGGGGCTCGCCCTGGGCATCGACTTCCGCGGGGGGATGGAGTTCGTCGTGGGCAACACGACGGACCTCAACACCGTCGACGTCCGGTCCGCCCTCACCGAATCGTTTGAGGAGGAACCGGAGGTGAAGCGATTTGGGGACGTCGGCCACCTGGTCCGCATTTCGAAGAAGGGGGACATCACGACGATGGAGAATCAGGTGGTGTCGGCGCTCAATGCGCAGTTCTCGGGGCGCGACATTGCGATCGAAAGCACCAACGTGGTGGGGCCGCGCTTCGCGGAGGACCTGAAGCGGGGGGCCATCTACGCCGTGCTGGGGGCCCTGCTCGTCGTGTTCCTCTACATTATGGTGCGCTTTGAGTGGCGCTACAGTCTCGGGGCCGTGGCGGCCCTGGTGCACGACGTGACGATTACGCTCGGCATCTTCTCGGTCCTGGCCGGCATCGCGCCGTTTTCCGTCCAGATCGACCAGTCCCTCATCGCCGCGTTCCTCACGATTGTGGGATATTCGCTGAACGACACGGTCGTGGTCTTCGACCGCGTGCGGGAGTACGTCAATCTGTTCAAGACCGAGGCCTTCGACGAGATCGTCAACCGGTCGATCAACGCGACGCTGAGCCGAACCGTCGTGACCTCGCTGACGACCCTCATCGTGGTCACGATTCTGTTTGTCTTCGGGGGCGAGGTGCTGCGGGGCTTCTCGTTTGCGCTCATCGTCGGGGTCGTGATCGGAACGTACTCGTCGATCTTCGTCGCCTCCCCCACGATTGTGGAATTGAACCGTCGTCTCGAAAAGAGCGCGGCCTAAGGGGCGGCGCGGACGACGACACCGACCTGCTTGTTGAATCGATACCGTGTGCTATGCCAGTCTCTATCGTAATTGGAAGCCAGTGGGGCGATGAGGGGAAGGGGAAAATTGTAGACCTCCTGAGCCCGGACGTCGACATCGTGGCCCGCTACCAGGGCGGCGCCAACGCCGGACACACCATTGTGTGGGACGAGGAGGGGGAGACCGAAGAGTTCGTTCTCCACCTCGTGCCGAGCGGAATCTTTCACGAAGGGGTCACCTGCGTCATCGGGAACGGGGTGGTGCTGGACCCGAAGGCCATTCTGGAAGAGATCGAGAAGATTGAGTCCCTGGGCATCGACGTGGAGGGGCGGCTGAAGATCTCCCACAACGCCCACCTCATCATGCCGTACCACAAGGCGATCGAGGCGGCACAGGAGGAGGATCGGGCCTCCGCGTCCGACGACGACGAAATCGGGACCACGGGACGCGGCATCGGGCCCGCGTACACCGACAAGTTCGCCCGCACCGGCATCCGGGTGGTGGACCTGCTCGACGAGGACGTGCTGCGCCGGAAGCTCCGGCGCTCCATCGAGGAGAAAAACGCCATCCTCCGGGACGTCTACGACGCGGAGGCGCTGGACGTCGACCGCATCGTGGAGGAGTACGTCGAGTTCGATCAGAAAATTGACGACTACGTCACCGACACCTCGGCGTACCTCTCGCGTGCCCTCGACGACGGGGCCCGCGTGCTGGCCGAGGGCGCGCAGGGGTCGCTCCTTGACGTCGACTTTGGCAGCTATCCGTACGTGACCTCCAGTCACCCCACGGCCGGCGGATGCTGCACCGGGCTCGGCGTCTCGCCCACCGAGATCGACCGCGTCCTGGGCATCGCAAAGGCGTACTGCACGCGTGTCGGCAACGGACCTTTCCCCACGGAGCTCGACGGCGAGGTCGGGCAGGCGCTGCGGGAGAAGGGCGGTGAGTTTGGGGCCACGACGGGCCGTCCCCGTCGGTGCGGCTGGCTTGACCTGGTGGCCCTGCGCTACACCTGCATGGTGAACGGCTTCAACGAGCTGGCCCTGACCAAGCTCGACATCCTCTCCGGGATCGACGAGCTGAAGGTGTGCACGGAGTACCGGTACGACGGCAAGACGACCCGGCGCTTCCCGAGTGAGCCGCAGAATCTCACCCGCGTGGAGCCGCAGTACGAAACCCTGCCCGGGTGGGAGGCCGACATTTCGGCGGTCCGCCACGTCGACGACCTGCCCCGGGCGGCCCAAGACTACCTCGCCTTCATCGAGAACTACCTCGACGTAGAGATCGGATTGGTCTCGAACGGGCCGCGCCGCAGCCAGATCATCACGGACGTGCAGCCGATGGCCGCGGCCTGAGCCGGAGAGCGGGGCGCACGTGTCGTAGGAGGCTCGGTTCGTACGCCTGTTCCTCGTGGTGGCCCCATATGTGTACAACCCCGCGGTGCCATGGACGCCTATCGGTGGTCGGTCCAGCTCAAGCTCGGCCTCATCGTCTTTGCCGTCGGCATAGCCCTGGCGTCGCTCTGGTACACCCAGCGGCTCGTCGATCGGTTGCAGGAGCGTGAGCAGGCGGTCATCCAGCTCTGGGCCGACGCGCTGGAGCAGGTCGTGCAGACCCAGCAGGCGTCGAACCCGCATCGGGAGGAGTTCCGTCGGCTCGACTCGCTTCTGCAGGCCTTGGAGGCCCGTCCCGCCGGCGACACCCTCTCCGCCGAACGGGTGGCCGCCCTGCAGGAGGCGGTCGACTGGGCCCAGGCCATGCCGCCCACACGGGAGTTTAACTTCATCCTAAACGAAATCCTGCAGCCGGATCAGTTCGAGGTCCCGGCCATCATCACCGACTCGACGCGCCGCCGGCCGCTGAGCTGGCAGAACGTGGGGGTGCCGGACACCGCTGCGGTGCCCGCCATGGGCGACGCCGCGGGGGTGCGGCAAGAGCTGCGGGACGAACTGGACGACATGCGGTCGGCCTTCGAGCCGATCCCGGTTCGGATCGATCTGTCCGAGACGCCAGGGCAGGACCCCGGCGCATCGTCGGACCGGCTCACCCAGTACGTGTTTTACGACGAGTCGGCCCTCATTACGGAGCTCCGCGTGTTTCCGTGGGTGCAGCTGGTGTTCGTCGGGCTGTTCGTGATGGTGGGCTACTTCGGGTTCTCCTACATCCGCCGCAGCGAGCAGAGCAGCCTCTGGATGGGAATGGCCCGGGAGGCGGCCCACCAGCTCGGGACGCCCCTGTCGAGCCTCATGGGCTGGATTCAGATGCTACGCACGCCCGACCTGGCGGCGGACAAGCGCGAGCGGGCCCTGACGGAGATCGAGAACGACGTGGAGCGGCTGCAGCGCGTGGCGGATCGGTTCTCGGACATCGGTTCACAGCCGAAGCTGGAGCGCTGTAACTTGGTGCCAATCATCGAGCAGACGGCGCGCTACCTCCGCCGGCGCATCCCGCAGCAGGGCCAGTCCATTGCCCTGGCCGCGGACCTGCCCGAGCAGCTCCACGCCGAGGCGAATGAGGAGCTGTTCGCGTGGGTGCTCGAGAACCTTCTCAAAAACGCCCTCGACGCGATCGAGGACGAGGAGGGCCGCATCACGGTGACGGCCTGGAAGGAAGAGGGGCAGGTCTTCATCGAGGTCGAGGATACCGGGCGCGGAATCGAGGGGCAGCAGTGGAATAACATTTTCCGGCCGGGCTACAGCACCAAGAAACGCGGCTGGGGACTCGGCCTGAGCCTTGCCCGTCGCGTGATCGAGAGCTACCACGGCGGACGCCTCGAGCTCGTGTCGTCGACGGTCGGAGAGGGGTCGACCTTCCGCATCGAGATTCCGGCGGCGAGGGCGGAGTAGTCCCTACGGCTGCACTCGTGCCCGGAGTGCGTCGGGGGACAGAGAGGGGGAGACGACGACAAAGATGTTGGCCCGGTTGCGCCACAAGAGGCCGGGCCCGGCGGCCTGCCCGTCGGCGACGAGCCGGTTGCGCTGGGCCAGTTGAGATCGGACCTGCGTGTTCAGGGTGGCGGTGTCGTCGAGCCGGTCGATGAGGGCGTAGCTGTACACAAACGCCGCGATGCGGGCCTCCTCCTCGCCGGTGTATAGCACGACGGGGATCTCGGTATTGCCGGCCGCCCGGAGCCGCCCGACGCCCCGCAGCTGTGCGCTCTCGATGGATGGCAGCCGCACCCGGCGGCCCCACGTCGAGTCCAGATAGGCCTCCGCCTCGGCCGGTTGCGTGGTCGCGCGCTCGGTCGTTACGGCCCCGGCCTGCTCGGCGGAGAAGGCCGTAAGGGTGGGGGGGCTTGGGGCGGAGGTCGACGACGAGGACCCGGTCAGGTACGACACCCCGAGCCCGCCCCCCAGGACGAGGCCCCCCAGCAGCAGGACGAACAGCAGAGTGCGGGGCTTCGGGCGTGACGGAAGCCGGTCGAGCAGGCCGCCCGACGTGTCGCCCGACGCAGATCCCTCGGGATCCTTCTCGTCCTCCTCGTTCGTGCCCGCCGCGGGAGAAGACGACCGCCGGACGGCTCGGAGGCGGGCGCGGAGCGAGCTGGGCACCGGGGCGAATCGATCCCGGAGCACGTCGCGCAGCACCCCGTGGAGCTCCGTGTCGGAGAGGGTCTCGTCGATCAGGTCGGCCTCGGGGGCCGACAGTACCGCCCGAAGTTTCTCCCGCAACAGTGCGGAGGGAGAGGATGGAAGGGGGGCTTCGAAGAGGTCGGCAAGCCGGGCAGGTTGGGGCGCCTCAGACAGTCGGGACGCGCTGAGGGCGAGAACAAATCGCTCCGCGGTCGAGCAGGTTGCGAAAGCAACGGGCAGGGTGTTGCGGGCGAGGCGCTCCGCGGTATCGCGTCGAAGGGAGCCCGCATCAGGAGTGGAAGAGGCGTCGGGGGCGTCCGGGTCGCTTGGCGCTTGTCCCTGCTCCGGGGCCTCCCGGAGGAGCAGGTCGAGCCAGTCCTCCGGGGCCTCGGGGCGTTCGTTCGGGGGGGCATCGGCCACCCGTTCGTACACCCGGACGAGGAGGGAGGGGGCGGCCTCGTCGCCCACCAGTGTGCAGGCGAGCGGGTAGAGGGCATCCAGGTTCTTCAGGGGAGAGGGGGGGTCGGGCGACGTGGACGCGAGGGCCATAGGAAAGAGCACCTGGAGCGTTGAGGACGCGGCCGAGGACCAGGACTATTCGGACGGCTCCTCGAAGACGATTTTTACGGAATCGCCCTTTCGTATGTCCAGCAGTTCGGCGCCGTTCCCCCCGTTGGCGGCGATCTCCAGGTAGCCCGTGCTTCCGAACAGCAGGAGCGGGTCGCCCTCGGGTACGGCCCCATACGTCGGGTGGAGGGCCTGCAGGGTGGTGTTGCCCGCGTAGGTTTTGAGGGGCGGAAAGGCGTCAAGGGGCGGGGTCGAATTTTCCAGGCCGGCGGCCTCGGCCATTGCCGGGCGCCGGATGTTCGTGATGCAGTTGCCGAAGTGATCCACGTGCACCACCCAGCCCTGCACCGTCTGGGCCCCGGTCGACGGTTGGGCCCACCGGAGCGGTTCGAGCGTGTCGATTGACGTGCCGAGGGCCTCCACGGACCGGCCGTCGGCGAGGTGGGCCGCGGCGGGGGCAAAAATGTCGCGGCCGTGAAACGTCGTGCTTGGCGAGTCGTCCCGCCAGAACGTCGGATCGTCGAGCTCCACGATGGCGTCTGGCGACGCCTGGTCCAGCACGAGTGGAAAGACGCCGTTGTCGGGCCCCACAAACCACTGCCCCTCGGCGCGCAGGGCCACGGCGCGCCGCTCGGTGCCCACCCCCGGATCCACCACCACCAGGTGCACGGCGCCGTCCGGAAAGTAGGGGCGGGCCGACTGCAACACGAAGGCCGCCTCCATCACGTCCTGGGGGCTGATCTCGTGGGTTACGTCCACGAGTCGTGCGTCCGAGCAGATGGAGAGCATCGTTCCCTTCATCGCCGGCACGTACGCATCCTCCGTGCCGAAGTCCGTCGTGAGGGTGACGATGGGGGGCGAAGAAGGGGCGGGAGCGGGCATGGACCTCGAAGGATGTGAAAAGAGGGCTCCGGGAAGGCGACGGCAGAGACAGTCTGCCTTGGTGATTGGATATGAGCATACGAACCGCGGACCGCGATGTGTAGGCCCGTTCCGCCTGAGAGAAACAATTCGGAGGGATTTAGGAGTTGGGCCTACCGCCCCGGCGGGCTTCCCCCAAGAGACCGGCTGCCAACAGCGTGAGTCCCCCCATGCCATCCTCCGAGCCTTCCGGACTGGATCTCTTGAACCTCGACCGCGGCTCGCAGGCCCGGGTCGCGGTCGACCGGTTTGTCTCCCTGTGGGGGGAGATGGCATCGACGTGGGGGATCAACCGCACCATGGCGAGAATTCACGCGCTGCTCTACTGCGCAGGGCGGCCCCTCAGCACCGACGAGGTCATGGAGTGCCTGGAGGTGAGTCGGGGCAACGCCAGCATGAACCTCCGGTCGCTCGTCGACTGGAACCTCGCAGACAAAACGCATCGTTCCGGCTCGCGCAAAGACTACTACCGGGCGGAGACCGACGTATGGCAGATCACCGCCCGCATCATTGAAGAGCGTCAGCGCCGGGAGGTCCATCCCGTCCGGTCGCGCCTTCAGGAGTGTGCCGATCTGCTGGTCCAGGACGGCGCGTCGGGGGCGGACCATCCGGAGCCCGAACGGGCCCTCCACCAGCGCCTGACCAGCCTCATCGACCTTCTGAAGGTGCTCGAAGGCGTCTCCGAGGCCCTGCTTCCGCTCGTCCGCAACAAAGACATCGATCAGATCGAGCAGCTCCTCGCCGTGGCGCTCCGGCGGGGCGAGTCCGAGAGCACGCCCTCCTCTTCCGACCCATCCTGACGGAACGTCTCCCTGTCTGCCATGGCAACGACCAACGACATCGGAGACCGTGGGGAGGAGATCGCCGCCGCTCATCTCGACGGGGCGGGCTATGAGATTCTGGCCCGCAACTACCGCCACAGTCGCAACGAGGTGGACTTGGTGTGTCGAGAAACCGACGCGGGGGAGTACGTTTTCGTGGAGGTGAAGACCCGGAGCGGGACGGGGTTTGGGGCGCCGGAAGCGTCGATCACCGCCAAGAAACGAGCGGCCCTACAACATGCGGCCCGGGGCTACCTCCACGAGCATGGGGCCGAAGGGGCTCCGGCCCGTTTCGACGTCGTGGCGGTCATGCTCACCGGTGGGCCCCCGGAGGTGCAACACTACGAGAATGCCTTCTGGGCGGACTGAGGGCCGGGCCGTGCTACTTGGGCGGCTCATACTCGCGGGGCAGGCGCTTGGCCATTCGGGCGGTAAAGGCAAAGTACTGGTAGAGGGTGGCCCCGTAGGGCTCCACAATTTCGCCGGACGGGTCGATGTGGAGGGGCTGCTCGTTGAGCTCGATCTGGGAGGTCTGGTGGTCCCGGGGCGTGCGTCGACGAAGGTCGGCCCACTCGAGGTACGCTCGCCGTTCCGGCATGCCGTGGTAGACCACTTCGAGCCGGTCGTGAGCGGTAAGGAGATAGGTGGAGTCGGGGCCGGCCTCCAGAATATTATCGCGCTCCGCGGGGAAGCGGTCGGCACGTGCGGCGTGGCGGAAGGCGGAGGCGCGAGGCAGGCGGTAGAGGTCGAATTGCGCCTCGTCGAGCCGGTCGTCTATGAGGGCACGGAGGAAGTGGCGGAGGGACCCCCTGTAGGCCTCCAGCCGGTTCCGTCGCCACCGGGCGGCCTCCGCAGAGTCCGTCGGCGCGAGGGGCTCGAAGAGCGGCTCTCCGTCCCACCGCACCACGGATCCGCGCTCCTCGAATTCCTTCAGGAAGTAGGTCAGGCGGTAGCCCAGGGCCCGGTTTTCGATGATGACCGGCTTTTCGGCCCACGCCTCGAACCGCCCCCACCACTTGTCGTCGAAGCGGAGGACTTCGGGGTTCACGAGCGTGCAGTCCTCGGCCAGGTCCGAGCGCCCGATGAACAGACGCCTAAAGCGGTCCAGGCGCTCGTACCACTCCTCGTCGCGTTCCGCGGAGACCGTGATCGGCGGCGAGTTAAGCACCTTGGCGTCGAGGCGCACGGTCACGGTCACGGGACGGTCGGGGGCGGGACGAAGGGCAAGCGCACGCCGCTCGTGTCCGACCCGCGACACGTACAGCCGCTTCGGGCCCGGGCGGACCCCCTCCAGCCGAAACCGCCCGCTCGAATCGGTCACGGCCCCGTGCATCGACTCCACCACAAAGACGTGGGTGCGGGGCAGCGGCGCGTTCGAGTCGGCGTCGAGCACGCGCCCCTCGATGACGCCGGTGGACTGCCCGGTCGCGGGGCCGGGCCCACACGCCGCGACGAACAGAACCGCAACGAGACGCACCCACATGGCGTGTCGGGTTCACTATTCCTTAACGCGCCCATCCGAATATATGGCGGGGAAGGGGGGATGTTCGTCTCCGGAACCGGTGAGGCACCGAACGGAGGGGAGGCGCTCTACCGCGCCTCCTGGATGGCGTCGACGGTGCCCGGGTCTTCCAGGCTCGACGTATCGCCGAGCTCTTCGCCGAGGTACGCCGCCCGGATGACGCGCCGCATGACCTTGGCGTTGCGCGTCTTGGGCAGGGCGTCGGCGAAACGAATCTCGCGCGGTTTCAGGGGCTTGCCCATCTCGTCCACGACCCCCTGCATCAGCTCCTCGCGGAGGGCCGCGGTTTCGTCGTAGTCCGGCTCCAGCACCACGAACGCGACGATCTCGGAGCCCTTCACGTCGTGGGGCACGCCGATGGCCGCGCTCTCGGCGACCGCCCCGTGGGCGTTGAGGAGCGCCTCAATCTCCGCCGGGCCCAGGCGCTTGCCGGCCACGTTGATCGTGTCGTCCGAGCGGCCCAGGATGTACCAGAGCCCGTCCTCGTCGACGGCCGCGAAGTCGCCATGCACCCACACGTCGTCGAGTCGGTCCCAGTAGGCGTCGTGGTAGCGGTCGTCGTCGCCCCAGAAGCCTCGCGTCATGCCGATCCAGGGCGCCCGCAGGACGAGCTCGCCGACCTCTTCCCGAACTGGCGTGCCGTCCTCGTCCACCACGTCGGCGTCCATGCCGGGGACCGGGCCGGAGAACGCGGCGGGCTTGAGGGGCTCCAGGAAGTTGCCACAGAGGATGCCGCCGGCGATCTCGGTGCCGCCGGAGTAGTTGAGAATCGGCTTCTCGCCGTCGAGGACCGTTTCGAAGCACCACGACCAGGACTCGGGGTCCCAGGGACTGCCGGTCGACCCGATCGCGCGAAGGCTCGACCGGTCGGACGCCCTTACGGGCGCGTCGCCGTGCGTCTTGAGGGCGCGGATGAGGGTGGGGGACACGCCGAGGTGCGTCACCTCGTGGTCGTCCACTAGTCGCCAGAGGCGTCCGGCGTCCGGATGGTCGGGGGCCCCGTCGTAGAGCACCATGGTCGCCCCCACCGTGAGCGTGCCGAAGACGAGCCATGGCCCCATCATCCAGCCCATGTCGCTCATCCAGTACATCGTCTCCCCCGGCTTCAGGTCCATCGGATGGTACATGTCCTGCGCGCCCTTGATGGGGAAGCCGCAGTGGGTGTGTACGGTCCCTTTCGGCGGCCCGGTGGTGCCACTGGTGTAGATGACCATGACCGGGTCGTCGGCCCCGGTGCGGGCCGTGCGGGCCTCCGGGTCGTGCCCCGCCACGAAATCCGCCCAGAAGCGGTCGCGGCCGGTCGTCATGGGCGTGTCATCGCGCCCGAGATGCCGGTGAACAATGACGTGTTCGACCGTCGGGCACTGGGCGACCGCCTCGTCCGCGGTCTCTTTCATGTCGATGGGGCGCCCCCGGCGCGCAAAGCCGTCGGCCGTGAAGAGGGCGTCCGCCTCGGCCCCCTGGAGCCGGGTGACCAGTGCGCCGACCCCGTACCCACTGAAGAGGGGCAGCAACACCCCTCCGATTTTTGCGATCGCCAGGAACGCGATGACGATCTCCGGAGTCATGGGCATAAAGAGCCCAATCCGGTCGCCCCTTCCGAGCCCCAGGTCCCGCAGCGCGTTTGCACAGCGACAGACGCGCTGGTGGAGCTCGCCGTACGTCAGGGTTCGCGTGGCCCCGTCTTCCCCCTCCCAACGCAGTGCCGCGCGGTCCTCCGCGGGCGTGCCCTGCCACTTGTCGAGCAGGTTGTGGACGATGTTCATGCTCCCGTTCACGCACCAGGCGGGTCGCTCGATGCCCCCCGAGAGATCGACGATCTGGTCGTACGGGTCGTAAAACTCGATGTCCAGGTCGTCGAGCACCGCCTCCCAGAACCAGGCCACGTCCGAGGCGGCCCGTGTGCGGAGGGCCGAGAGGTCCGCCAGGTCGTGCCGGTCCATGAACCGTCGCAGGTTTGAGTCGGCGACGACGTCCGGATCGGGGGTCCATACCACGTCCTGGCCGAATGGGAAGGAGTTGGGGGAGGGCGACATGTCGGTGGACATCAGGGGAGGAGCAATCAGTGAGCAGGAAAGAGGTGGGGATGGAAGGGCTTACACAATAATCCACACCGAGGAATAGAAGCAACCGAGATCTCTGGACCCATCGCCGAAACGTCTGTGTAACGTACATTCTTTGTATGAAAGAACATTCCCCACAGGCCCGTGGTGGGACACAATCCGTGTCCACGGGTGTATGAGGGACTGCTTAGTGTTCTGGGCCCACCTCCGCGCTTCGGGCAACGTCCTCATGCCGGGGAGCCCTCGATGATCATTCCTAACTGACTGAGTCGACGTGGCTGACCAAACTTCTCAGAATGACAATCAGAACGGATCCGGGCTGCCCGGGGGAGGGCCCTCGGGAACCGGCCGAGGCCGTCTCATCATCTGGGTCATCGCCGGGACGTTGCTTGCCCTGTGGGCGTACAGCTACTGGGGCATGGGGGCGTCGGGCGGCGAGCGCATTAGCTACAGCGAGTTCCGCACGCAACTGCAGCAGGAGAATGTGGAGCGTGTGGAGGTGAAGGGCAACGCCATCAACGGCTCGCTCAAGTCGCAGGCCACCCGGTCCGAGCAGGGGAATACGATCGAGTACCAAAACTTTGTGACCTATCTCCCTTCGTTCGGGGACGAGCAGCTCATGGACCTGCTCGAATCGCAGGGTGTGAACGTGGTGACAAAGCCCGAGAGCAGCTTTCCTTGGGGACTGGTCATCATGGGGCTGTTGCCCGTCCTGCTTCTGTTCGGGGTGGGATACATCTTCCTCCGTCGCATGCAGTCGCAGGGCCAGGGGCTTTTCTCCGTCCGCCAGAGCAAGGCGGAGCTCTACGACAAGGACGAAGAGGACACCACGTTCGACGACGTGGCCGGGGCCGACAGCGCGAAGGAGGAGCTGCGCGAGATCATCAAGTTCCTGAAGAACCCGAAGCGGTTTGAGGGGCTTGGGGGCAAGGTGCCGAAGGGCGTGCTTCTGGTGGGCCCGCCGGGCACCGGCAAGACCCTGCTCGCCCGAGCCGTGGCCGGGGAGGCGAACGCCCCGTTCTTTAGCGTATCGGGATCCGACTTCATGGAGATGTTCGTGGGCGTGGGGGCCTCTCGGGTCCGGGACATGTTCAGCGAGGCGAAGGAAACGTCTCCGGCCATCATCTTCATCGACGAGCTCGACTCCATCGGACGCAAGCGGGGGGCCGGCCTCGGCGGCGGCAACGACGAGCGGGAACAGACCCTGAACCAGTTGCTGTCGGAGCTCGACGGCTTCGAGGAAAACGAAGGCGTGATCGTAATGGCGGCGACCAACCGGCCCGACATCCTCGACTCGGCCCTCACGCGGCCCGGCCGCTTCGACCGTCAGATCACGGTGGACCTGCCCACGAAGCAGTCCCGCCACGAGATCCTGAAGATCCACGCACGGGAGAAACCGCTGAGCGACGATGTAGACCTGGAGGAGATTGCGCGCAGCACGCCTGGATTCAGCGGGGCGGACCTCGAAAACCTCCTCAACGAGGCGGCCCTTCTGGCCGGTCGACACGGACACGACGCCATCCAGTACAGCGACATTGAGCAAGCCCGAGACAAGGTGATGATGGGCCTCAAGCGCGACGGCATGGTGCTGGACGATGAAGAAAAAAAGCTGCTGGCCTACCACGAAGCGGGCCACGCCATCGTCGGGGCGGTGCTTCCCAACGCCGACCCGGTGCACAAGGTGACCATCGTGCCCCGGGGGAAGGCTATGGGGGTGACCCAGCAGCTGCCCGAAAAGGATCAGTATCTCTACCGGCACGACTACATTCTGGACCGGTTGGCCGTCATCATGGGCGGTCGCGCGGCGGAGGAACTCATCTTCGACACCGCGACCAGCGGTGCCGAGAACGACCTCAAGCAGGTCCGCAAGATGGCACGGAAGATGGTCCTCGACTGGGGAATGGGCGATCAGTTCAAGCACATCTCCCTGGGCGAGGATCAGGGTAACGTGTTCCTTGGGGACGAGATTGCGAAGGGACGCGAGTACAGTGACGACACGGCCCGAGAAGTTGACGAGGAGATCCGCCGCATCTCGGAGGACGCTTTCCAGCGCGCTGTCGACACGCTGAATGAGCATCATGAGGCCTTCGACCAGCTGGCCGATATGCTCATCGAGCAGGAAGAGGTGTCCGGCAAAGATGTGCTCAACCTGGTCAACGGCGACACCGACGAGATTGGCCACATGCCCACGACCAACGGCGCAGCCGCGTCTGAGGAAAATGGATCTGCCGACGATCACGAGCCGGACGAGGCTACGGTGATCGAAGAGGACGGAGAGTCAGGGGAGGGCCGGGCATCCGGGTCGGCCGACGCCTCCGGATCGTAGCGCCCGCCCCCCATTGAACTGATCACGTTTCAAACCCGCATTGCCGATATGGCCGAAATTGACTCATCCCGCCCGTCGAACGATACGCTCCGCGACGAGCTGACCGAGGAGCAGTACCACGTGACCCAGGAGGCGGGCACGGAGAAGCCCTTCAGTGGACAGTACTGGGACCACAAGGGCGATGGGCTGTATCGCTGTGTGGTCTGCGAGACGCCCCTCTTCGACTCCGACACCAAGTTTGAATCCGGCAGCGGCTGGCCCAGCTTCTACGACGTGGTGGAGGATGGAAACGTTCATCTGACGTCCGACCACAGCCTCGGGATGCGCCGGACCGAGGTGGTGTGTGACGAGTGCGGGGCCCATCTGGGGCACCTCTTCGACGACGGCCCGGAGCCCACCGGACAGCGGTACTGCATCAACTCTGCAGCCCTCGCCTTTGACGGGGACGAGTAGCAGGCGCCGGTTCCCGCCGGCACGACCGCTCGCCTGGGGCGTCACGGGGTGTGGGCCGGCGGGGGAAGGTGGGGAATGAGATCAACCGTCCCCACCGTCTCGGCCCCCATCCACACCACGAACGCCAGGTACAGGGCGATGAGCCCCCAGGCCTCAGGGGTGGTTAGAACCATCTCGGATCGCATCGTAAGGAGGACAATCAGGGTGGCGAGCGAAAGCACCCCCATCATGGGCATCCCCACAGAGTAGTTGATGGCGACTGTGCCGGCGACGAGGGCCGCGGCAGGGATGCAGACGAGAAGGTCGAAGATGTTGCTGCCCAACACGTTCGCCACGCTCGTCACGGGATTGCCGGCCCGGGATGCCCGGATGCTCACGAAGGCATCCGGGACCGAGGTGCCGGCCGCAACCACCGTGATGCCCCACAGGAAGCTCGGCGTGCCGAAGATGTCGCCGAACGCCACGGCCGACCGGATGAGCCCCTCCACCCCGATGAGGATGATCAGTAGCGATCCCACGAGGCGTGTCCCCTGCTTCGGAAGATGGATGTCTTCGGGCGGGGCCTCGGGCTGATGGTCTCGCGTGTCCTGGTACTGCAGGTATACGTAGACGGCATAGAGCGCGAGGGGGAGCAGGGCCAGTCCCCGAGTCACGCCGCCAACTTGGGCGTCCGTTCCACCCGCGAGGGGGTTGTAGATGACGGCGAAGGAAAACATCAGCAGGAGCACCACGATCGAGATGAGGTAGAACTGGGTCTCCTTGTAGATCAGGTCGCGGGTCGACTCCAGCCGCTCCTCCGCCCACAGGCCGGCAAGGGCCGGAATCATCAAGATGTTGAAGAGGGCAGAGCCCACGACGGCCGCCACCCCGAGCTCAAAATCGCCATGCAGGGCGGCGGACAATACGGCAGTCGAGAGTTCAGGGAAGCTCGACCCGACCGCCAGTACGATGGACCCCTGCACGAGAGGGGGAAGCTGATAGTACCCCGACAGCTTCTCGGTAGACGATTCGAGAAGCTCGCTGCCTTTCCAGACGACGACGGTGGATACGATCGCGAGGCCCGCGTAGGCCAGAATCGTCGCGATGACGCTCATGCGTGGAGGGGGAGACGGATCGAGAACATCAACGTACTAAGTTGGCCCCTCCAACCACTCATCGGAGGCGGAGTTCACCGGCAGAGGGATCGCGGACACCGGCCCCGACGATCCGTACGATGAACCGGCTGCCCTCTTCATTTGAAATTCGCCCCCCTCCCGGGCAACTTTTCCGCCGTCAAAACCTAGAAGAGAAATCGCAACGCCGGGCTGACCAACTGGCTGGATGAGTGCCGGACGCCCTGCCCGGGTCGGTAGCGAAGTG
Organism: Salinibacter ruber DSM 13855; assembly: GCF_000013045.1. Classification (NCBI taxonomy): domain Bacteria; kingdom Pseudomonadati; phylum Rhodothermota; class Rhodothermia; order Rhodothermales; family Salinibacteraceae; genus Salinibacter; species Salinibacter ruber. The sequence continues at coordinate 2,247,787 of NC_007677.1, read as the reverse complement.
GCCAAACGCAGCAGACTGTAAATCTGCCGGCTTATGCCTTCGGAGGTTCGAATCCTCCCCGGCCCACCTTGATCGCGAGCGGAATGCCCCGGGCGAGACATGCTTGGGTGCACCCGCTTGAGAATGCCCTGCGGGAGTAGCTCAGGGGTAGAGCATCACCCTTCCAAGGTGAACGTCGCGGGTTCGAATCCCGTCTCCCGCTCTTCCCACAGGTTGCAGTCGCCGCCTTAGCTCAGTGGTAGAGCACATCCATGGTAAGGATGAAGTCCCCGGTTCGAGTCCGGGAGGCGGCTCCGAGCATCTGGTACCGGTCGGATTTCGAGACGAGGTGGAGCTGATTTTAGATCGCCGTGAAACTGACAAGCGGCGGAACCCGAAGGAATTTGGCTAATACCAGATCGTGCTTTACACCGCGGGGTGGAGCAGTGGTAGCTCATCAGGCTCATATCCTGAAGGTCGCGGGTTCGAATCCCGCCCCCGCTACTGACTTTAGCACCTGTCCTGAACGGCTCCGTCAGTCGACGGAGCCGTTTTTGTAGTTGGACGGGGATGGGCGTCGTCGTTGACGTGAGGTCGGGGGATCTATTGAGTGCCCAACGACCGAAGGGGGTTGGGCTATAGCCCCGCGGCCCACCGATGTGGATTTTCGTTCGCCTCTCCTACGTCGTTTTTGTCTCCCGTGGGGCGGGTGCTAGACGCTGAGCCACCAGGTGCACCGGCGCGAGGAGCAGGATGGAGGTCGGCGAGCTGAGGGTCTCAGTTTCCGGAAGGGACCGAGGTGAACGGCCGCCGTCTATTTCGCCGCCCCTTCGCGCTGTTCGAGGAGCTCAAAGTACTTCTTGATGAGCGCCTCGTACTCCGAGTCGTATCCCATTTCCAGGGCGCGAATGAGGCCGCGCCGGAGCGTGTCGGGGGCCTCCGAGTCGGGGCGGTTGCCGGGACGCTGCCGATCAAAGTCGTCGTCTGCCTGGCGCCCCCGTCGCTTCTGTTTCTTGCCCTGCGTACGAAGCGACTGCTGGGCGTTGAGAAGACGGCTGAGAATTTGCTGCTGGCGGTTGATGAGGTCTCGGCTGTGGCGGCCGCTCCGCAGGTCGTCGGCGGACTGCTCCATCTGGTCGGCAATCTTTTGCAGGTCGCCCATCAACTTCTGTTTCGCCTCCTCCTCCATGTTCATTTCGTCGAGCTGCTGCTTGATCTGGCGCTGCTGCTTGGCGAGCTGCTTCCGCCGGGCCTGCATGTCTTTCGAGAGGCGCTCGCCCTGAGCCTTGTTCAGGAACTTCTGGATCTTCTGGTTGAGCTTCTGCTGCTGGCCGGAGGTCTGCTGCAGCTGCTGCATGGCCTGCTGCATCGACATCTTGCCGCTTCCGCCACTGCTTTGCTGCTGCTTCATCTGGTCCAGCAGATCGGAGAGCAGCCGGGCCAACTCGTTCAGGTGCATCATCGAGGTTTTCTGGTAGCCGGTGGCCTCGTCTCCCTCGCGGGCGTCCAGGGCGGTGGTCGCGTCCTCCATGGCCCGCAGCGCGTTGCCCGTCTTCTCCTGAACGGCCTTCGACATTCGCGGAAGCCGGTTCGCGATGGATTGCAGGGAGTCGGCGACGTGGTTGAGGCCGTCCTGTAGTTCCTTCTGCTGAGGGGCAAAGCGACGAACGGCGGAGCCCTCCCCCTCCAGTCCTTCAAGGGTCGTGCGCAGGCCTTCCTGGTCGTTGGACAGGCGCAGGGTGTTTGCCAGGGCGCTGCGGAGCCCCGTCATGTTCATCCGGCGCTGCTGCCCCTTCATCTGTTGCTGCATCTGAGACATCCGCGACTGCATGCTCTGGAGGCGTTTCTGCAGCCGTCGCTGCTGCTGACGGGCCTTCCGGAGCTGGTTTTTCCGGAGCTGTTGGCTGTTCTGTCGCATCTGCTCCGGCAGGTCCTGCTTTCGCATCTGCTTGCGCATTTGCTGAAGGTCCTTCTTCGGGGCCGATGGGACGTCCTTCATGTCCTGCTGGGCGTCCTGCATCTCCTCCATGAGCGTCTCCATCTCCTTCGCCAGCTCTTTCTGTTCGCGGGCGAGCTCCGGGTTGGCCGACGAGTCGGCGTTTGGGGACCGCTGTGAGCCGAGCGAGTCGGGTCGGGCCCTGCCCGTTGAGTCCGAGGCACTTGGCGAGGAGGCATCGGCCCGGGACGAGTCGGAGGCGGTGGTGGGGGGCGCAGTGGAGTCCGAGGACGGCGACTCCGACGAGGGGGCGTCCTCCTGAGACTGGCCGGTCGAGTCGGCATCAGAAGACGCGTCCATGCGCTCGGAGGTCTCCTGGGCGACCTGGTCCTCCCGCTTCCGGATGTCCTCCGCCCGTCGACTCAGCTCCTCCATCTTCTGCCGCGCCTTCAGCTGCTTGAACAGGTTGAGCGTGCGCTCCAGCTGCTGTTCCTGCTGCTCGAGGCGCGACTGGGCCTGCTCCATGGCCGACTGCATCTGGCGGAAGCTCTGGTCCTGCATCGACTGGCGCATGTTTTCGAGCGCCTTCTGCAGGTCCTTCGACTCCATCTCGTCGATGGTCTGCTTGAGCTCCTGAAACTTTTTGCTGGTCTCCGGGCTCGACAGGTCGTTGCGCTGCATCTCGCGGTTTAGGGAGTCCACCTGGCGCGAGAGGCTCGACTTGCTCTGGGAGAGCGACTGTTGCCTCTGCTGCAACCGTTCGAGCTGGCGTTGGTCCTCCCAGTCCGCCTCTCGCGTGCGGCGAACCTCCCGGCGAAGGTCTTGAAACTGCTGCTGTACGTCTTTAGACCGCCGGTTGAGCTCCTGCATCTGCTCGCCGGTTTTCTGCTGCAGGGTGTCGAGCTCCTCGTACTGTTCGGAGAGGGAGGGAAAGCGGAGCCGCTGGGTGGCGGTGCGGCCGCCCTTGGGCCCGTTCACGGTGTCGTTGTCCCAGGCCTTGACGTAGTAGGCCACCTCGTCCCCGCGCTCCAGGTCGAGCCCACTCTCCTGGGCGAGGAGCCAGGTGTGCGAGAGGACCTGGTCCGCGGCCCGGCCGTCGGGGAGAGGGAGGTCGATGGAGGAAAACGACGAATCTGCACCCCCTCCGTCGGTGCGGCGGTAGAACAAGGCCGCCCGCCGAAATCCGTAGTCGTCGCTGAGCTGGACCCGAAGCGGCTGCGTGAGGTCCGGCGTCAGTTCAGTGGGATCGCCGGGATTGAGGAAGGACACCGACGGCCGGGCGTCGGTCTGAAGGTCGACCTCGTAGCGGATCGGATCGCGGTTCGAAATGCCGCCTGCGCTCTCCAGGCGCAGGGCGTAGGTGTCCTCCCGGCGAAGACGGAAGCGACCGGTGGCCGAGTCGTCGGCGACCGTGAGCGACTGCGCCGGGCCGTTTTCGAAGTCGAGCGTCGCGTTCGTGACCGGGGCCCCGCCGAGGGCCGCCGACACCGTAACCTCCGTGCCGGGAAGGGCCGTCACGGCGCCCACATTGGGGGCGAGCTCCCGGGCCGGGCGGTCGGTGTAGGCGGGGGGACTCACGCGGAGCTGCAGCCGTCGGACGACAGGACGCCGGGCCACCTCCACCGTGTACCACTCCGTGCGGACCGGTGAGGCGGCCACGCGGTAGCGCAGGGGACGGCGTACGTTCGGAACGGTGTGGCGGTAGGTGCCCATCGAGTCGGCCTCAATGGCGACGCGCCGGGGCGATTCGTTCTCGGCGGGGCGGAGGAGGAGGGTGGCCGTCTCGGGGACGGTGCCGGTGGCCCGGACGGTGACGCGGAGCGAGTCGCCCCGGACGAGCTGGGCGTCCCCCGGGCGCACGTCAAACTGAAACGGGGCCGGGCGCTCGAATTCGGTTCGGGGGGCGAGGAGGCGCTCCGAGGCGTCGAGGAACGTGGAGGGGGCGGCGAGGAGAAACGTCAGGACGGCCAGGGCCGGAAACAACGCCCACCGGGCGGCCCGCCGTGCTGGCTGGAAGTCGGCCACCTCGTCGAACTGCACCTCGTCGATTTGGTCGGCGAGGTGCTGGACGGCCTGGTCCACGTACGGGGCGGGGGCGTGCGACCGCTGGCCCTCCGCCAGCTGCAGCAGGTTTACCAGCCGATCGGCCACCACTGGATGGTGCTCGCCGACCGTCCGGGCGACGTCCTTCTCGGACGGGCCGTCGAGCAGTCCAAGCAGGCGGCCCACCGGACGGGCAATGAACGCCGCGCCGATGCCCAGCAGAACGGCGCCGGCAAGAAGAAGCAGGCCGGTTCGGAGGCTGGGCTGAAGCCACAGCGCCGCCTCCAGCGTGGCGGCGAGAAGCCAGAGGGCGGCCGCCGTGCCCCCGGCAAGGGCGCCCCCAAAGGCGAGTTGCGCCCACGACATGCGTCGCGTCGCCCGGCGAAGACGGGTGCGGAGGCGCTCGACGAGTCGGGCCGTCTGTTCGCTCATGGGCGGGAAAAGCTGATCGGAAAGCGTATGTCCGGCGGGACAAGGAAGGTCGTCCTGCGGGCTCTGCCGCTGAGGGAGGGCGATAAAGGCAGTCCCCCGTGGGCGAGACGGTCGAGTGGTGGGGCCATTCATCTTATCGTTCCGTGTCAGCGTACCTCCCCGTGACGTTTGGTGTTTCTCTGAGTGTTCATCCTGAGTGGCCCCCATCGGTCCACCAGGTTTGCACCTGCTTGGGGGAAACCAACGTGAAAATGGCCGCAAATTGGCGTTTACGCGACGAAAGGAGCATCTTTGCCGGACACCTCCGTGCGTTCCTACAGTAGATCCCTTTGCGTGCCGTTACATTTCCTTCGTCTCCGTTATGCTACGCGCAAATCGTTTCGTACTCCTGCTCGCCCTCGTGGGACTGTTGGCCAGTGGGTGCCGCACGTACGGCGGGTACGACACCAAGCCGAAGACCTATCAGGCGATGCAGCGGTCGGTGGAGGCCTTCGCCGACGAGCTCGACCGGGCCGAGGCCGACTTTCGCACCCTCGCGGACGCCGCGGAGGCGTCCGATACCCTCCAGGCATTGGCGGAGGACTACCAGGCCCTGTTGGACGAACATGAGGCCCTACTGGAGACCCAACGAGGCCGCGTTGAGCGCCTCTCGGCCAGTAGCGCCTACAGATCGCTTCAGCGCGGGTACGGGGCCACCGTCAAAGAAAAGAACATCATGATGAAGAAGTACCGACACCTGGTGCGGTCCGTGCACGCGACCGTTCAGGGGACGCAGGTGGGGCCCACGGCCCCGGACGCGGAGCGGCGATATACCATCCGCCCCGTCAACTTCCCGTCGCTCCGAGACGAGGAGCGGTTGAGCATGGAGCAGGCCCTCGGCGACCGTTGAGGGACCTGTACACTGACTTTATCGCGCGCTTGGGTCGATTTGGTGGGCTCGGCGCCTCCATCCAAGGTGAGCGCTCAGGGCTGTCCCGGATCCGTGGCGTCCCGAGCGGCTGCATCAATCGCGTCCGCCGGGCGGGCGACGGTATAGCTTCGGGCACGAGGGCGCTCGGCGAACAGGGGCTTTACCGTCGACCAGGTACGCCGGAACAGGTCGCTGTCCCTGTACTCGTCGAGTGCCTCCGCGCGTTTCCACTGGCTATAGGTGGTGCATACGGTGGGGGCCTCCGCGCCCTGCCAGAGCTCAAGGTGCCGGCAGCCCGGAACCGATCGGATGTGCGGGGCGGCCTCGTCGAAGTGGGCCAGGAACTGATCGACCTTGTCGGGAGCGAACGTCATCTGAACGATGCGAACGAGCACGGGCGACTGGACGTCTTGGAAAGCCTTGCGCGTCGCCTTCTATGGATCGGGGTGCAGTAGGTTGGAGGCGTCTCAGTCACCGAGGAGATGCTGGCCAATCTGGCAGTCGAGACACCCTCCCGCAGAACAGTAATTTTTGTAGAGCTCGTGGAGGCCCTGAGCGTCGTATGCCGACTCGGGGTCGGTGCCGAGGTCCTGAAAGCGACGGACCACGCGGTCTTGGGAGGCCGGAAGGGCGCGGAGCACGTCCAGTGCCGCGTCGGCCTGTGCCGCGTTCCCGCGCTGATCGGCGTCCTGCAGAAGCACCGGCACCACGGCGTTGACGAGGAGCGTGTCGCGGCGAGACGTGCCAAGACTGGGGGTGTGCTCGGCGGCCCGCTTCGTGAGGTGATAGTGCGTGCGCCAGAAGGCAGGGGGAGAGGCCGCAAGCGCCTCCCGGAGCGTCGCGACGGGGGTGTCTTGCCCCAGGGCCGTGCGGAGCGTCGAGACCGGAGCCTCGTGCAGCAGTCCTCCCTCGGCGTACCACGCCGCCGCCTGTGCAATACGAAGGGGCGGAAAGTTGTTGGGCCGGAGCCGGAAGAAGGTCCAGGCCGTCGAGGCCATCGGCCGGACGTCGAGGCGGACCTGGAGCCGCCGGAAGTGGTCCCGGAGGGCCATGGTGTAGTCGGCCGTGGGGCGGTCGGCCTCCAGCAAGTCACCGGGCTCGGGAAGGAGGCCCGCCGTTCCGAGGAGGAGCGCCTCGCGTTCCGGAGGCGTGTCGAGGGGGCGGAGCACGGCCGGCGGGGTCCGTCGGGCGAGCGTCGTCATGGGGGCGTCGTTCTTCGCGTAGCCGAGCCCGGCGAACAGGCGTTCATGGAGAATCGTGGCCGGGGACGTGTCCGAAGGGTCCGGCAGGTGGTCGCGTTTTTCGGTGAGTCGATCCTGGGCGAGCCGGCGGATCCACGATGTGCGGATGGGAGAGGGCACCTCGTCCCAGCGCGACGCACAGGGCAGCGTGTCGTCGTCGGCCCGTGTCCGAAAGGAGTAGAGCAATTCGCGGAGGGGCGTGTCGAGGCGCGGATAGAGCGCGAGTTCGGGGAGCGCAGACTCGTCGGCCCGCAGAAGGCCCCCGGTCCACATGTCTGCGTGGAGGGTCACGTGGAGCACCACGCTGTTGAAGCGCGGGTCGGTGTGGTGGTCGTGACGAAACCACCCGCCGGAGGTCGTATGGACCTCGACCTGTCCGCGCCAGTCCATCCCTCCGATGCGAACGTGGGCGTTTTGAAAGTCCGGCCCGGCGTCGGTGTTGAGGCGCCCCGGATCGCGAATGGCGATGGGCTCCCCGTCGGTCGTCTTGAGGCCCTCGGTGTCGAAGCGCTGCTGAGCCCAGAGGTCCTGCACGAGTGCCTCCGGCACCGTAGCGGCCTCCGGGGCGGGTTCGTGCAGCGTCCCAGAGCCGGGATGGGGAGCATCGAGCGTCGGCATGATGCAGGCTGAACGGGGACAGGGATCGTTTGGCGTCTCTGTGTGTCAGACACCTGCCCGATGCGATCATAACGTCGCTGGGATGGGGAGGCGAGAGGGCCCCTCCCGTGCTCCTCCGGTCCCGACGATTTTCCTGACAACCCACCCTCGAATGGACACGCCCAACCGCTGGAGGCCCCCGGACCTGGCGTCGTGGCGGGTGTTCAGTGTGATCGTCGCTTTGCTGCTCGGGGCGCTGGCGTTGGAGATTGCGCTTTCGCCCCACTGGACCGATCCGTTCCGCGCGTTCGAGACCTGGGTCCTCGTAGGGGTGGGGCTGGGCATGGCGTGTCGGGCCGTGGGGGGATGGCTGGCGCGCCGGAACCGGCCGGGACAGAAGACGCTGCGTCGACTGAGCCTTGCGGTGTGGCTCGCGGCGGCCCTGGGCGGACTCGTAGGACTGCTGTTTTGATAAGGCCCGCCGCTCGATGGCCGTGCACACCCGTATCCCTATCGCTGTAGGTTCTGGAGGCCGCCGGTCCGTGTCCGCGTGGGCGTGGCGAGGCGTGCTCGCGGGCCTCGCATTGCTTCTGTGGGGCCCCCTCCTCGCTCGGGGGCAGTCGTACGTGGGCAAAGGGCACAGGGTGCTGGACGGAGACACCATTTACCTCCTCCGCGAGACGGGACAGATCGTGCGGGTTGAGCTGTACGGCATTGATGCGCCGGAGCGGGGGCAGCCCTTCGCCGACGCGGCGGCCCGGGCCGTGCGACGGGTCGTCTTCCGGACGGACGTGCGGGCCCGAGCGGAGACGGACGGCCCCGACGGCCGCTCCCTTTTCGTGGTGCGCATGGACGATCGCGTGCTGAACGAGCACCTGCTTCGACGCGGGCTCGCGTGGTGGGACCGTCGGCAGGCCCCTCACGCCGATCGGTATCGCCGCCTGGAGCAGCGGGCCCGGGCGAACGAGCGGGGGCTCTGGGCGCAGCCCGACCCGGTGCCGCCGTGGACGTGGCGGGGACGGGATCACCGGTAGTGCTGGATGCGAGTCCACACGTTTCACGAATTGCCCGTCCGTCCGCTTTGCTTTGTGCCGTGCAACCGGCAGGTTGTACGTGGCATCGCATTCGCCGGACGCCCCCACCATTTTCTGCGTTCGTCTCCCCCGTCCATGCCTGCTGTGTCTGCTTCTTCTGCCTCGCCGGGCGCCCAGCTCCGGGCCCTCTGCCGCGCCCACCCCCACGCGCCGAAGGTCGTTCTCGTGCCCCGGACGCAGATCGGGCGCGCCCTTGAGGATGCGCTTGCGCGGGACGCAGACGGATGGGCCGGGGTCTCGACCCGCATCGTGCGTCACCACGCCGAACAGGTGGCCCAGCCTCGAATTCTGGCGTCGGGGCGGCGCGAGCTGCCGGTCGGCGGGCGGTCGTTCCTGGCGGCGCGCCTGTTGAAGCAGCTGCAGCGTCAAGGGCGGCTCGACGGATTGCCGGGCCCCCGTCAACTGGCCGACACGGTGGCCGAGGCCATCGAGACACTCCGGCGGAATGGCGCCCCGCTAGCAGACGTGCAGGCGCGTGCCCAGACGGAAGATGCGTCGGCGACGTTTCGGGTGGTGGCGGACTGCTACGAGGGATACCTGGACGCGCTGGACGCACACGGCCTCTACGACGACGCGCAGGTCCTCCGGTGGGCTGCCGAATCTGTGCGAGAGGCAACGCCCCCAGCCGTAGAGGCCTCCGTGGTGGCGGTGTGCGACGCCGTAGACCTGCCGGAAGAGGCCCAGCAGTTTGTGCGGGCCGTCCGGGCCGGGGCCGAGGCATTCTACCGGATCGGCCGCCCGCAGCCGGAGGCCCCGCCTCCGCAGACGGCCGCTGCGCGCTTTGTGGACGCCCCGCTGCCGCCCGGTGAAACGGCAAATGGGACGGTGCAGGAGGTTCATGTGCGGCGGGCGGTCGGGAGTGCCAAGGAGGTGGACGCGCTCGTCCGCGATCTCCTCGACGCCGACGTCCCGTTCGACGAGGTGGAGATTGCCGTGGCGGGGGAGCAGCCCTACGTCTCCCTGATCGCCGACCGGGCCGCGCGCGTGGGCCTGCCGGTGTCCATCGCGACCGGGGTGTCTGCGGGACAGACCCGCACGGGCACGGCCCTCCTCGCGTTCTTGGAGTGGGTGACCGAGGACTTCGACCCGGCGGTCCTGATCCGGATGCTGCGGAGTGGGCATCTCCGCATCGACCGGATGCGTTCCGAGATGGAGAACGAGACGGGGGCGGGTTCCCTCGAAGCCCACGAGGTTGCCACCCTGCTGGCCGCACGCCGCTACGAGCCCGGGCGGGACGGGTACGCCAAGGCCCTCGGGGCCGCAATTGGGGAACTCGAGGACCGCATCGCGGAGCTGGAGGAGCAGGGGCTCGAGCCGGAGCGGGATCGGGAGCGGCGACGGGCACTTCGGTTCGTTGCCCGACTCGTGGAGGCCCTGTTGGACCTCGTCCCGCGAGAGGCCTCCGTGCAGGAGATGGCGGCGCGGGCACAGCGGTTCGTCGAGCGGTTCGGGCCCGTCGACCCGCCCCCCGAGGACAAACCGGAGGCGGATCGGACGCTCGACGAGGCGGGCCGTACCGTGCTTTGGCAGCGCCTCGACCGCCTCGTACGCGTTCCGGTGGACTACGAGGCGTCCGGCCCGCAACTCGCCGCGCTCCTCCGGCGCTGGCTCGAGGGACAGTACGTGCGGGCCGAGCATCCGCGGCCCGGCACCGCGCACGTCGTGCCGCTCGAAAGTGCGGGGTATGGCGCCCGCTCGCACCTGTACGTCGTCGGGATGGATAGCGACACGCTCTCCACGGCGGCGGTGGAGGGGGCCATGCTCCGCGACCCGGACCGCCGTGCGCTCAGCGACTCCATGGACGGTGAGCTCCCTGAGCGGCGCTCGGCCTCGGACGAGGCGCAGTGGCACCACGAACAGGCCCTTGCGCGACACACCGGGGTCCTGTCCCTGTATACCCGCATCTTCGACCTCGACAGTGGGGAGGAGCGGTATCCCTCCCCGCTCTTCCTGCGGCTGGCGGAGGCCCCCACGGTCGAGTCCGAGCGTACCGAAGGCATCGTGCCGACCGGCGAGCGCACCCGCCTCAACGACATGGAGGCGTGGCTGACGGCTTTTCGGAACCGGGGCGGTGAGGGCAGGGGGACGGGCACCGCCCGCGACGCGCTCTCCGACTGCTATCCCTGGCTCCGGCGTGGGGAGGATGCGCGACAGGCCCGCCAGAGCGACGCGTACACGGCGCACGACGGACTGCTTGAGGCGGGCACGTATCCGGAGCTCGATTTTCTTCGGGACCGCGAAAACGGCGGGCCGATGTCGGCGGGTCGACTGGAGACCTTCGCCGAGACCCCGTATCTGTACTTTCTGAAATACGTCCTGGGCGTCGAGCCCCTGGACGAGCCCGCGCTGGACGACGAGCCCTGGCTCAACGCCCTTCGCCGCGGCAGCATTCTCCACGCCACCTTTGAGGCGTTCATGACGACCCTCCGGGAGGGGGACGAGCGGCCCGCGGCCGAGCACGAACCGCTTCTCGAAGACACGCTCCAGGCCGCATTTAAAGCGGAAACCGAACAGGTCGCGCCCCCGAGCGACGTCGTCGAAGAGGCGGCGTTTCGCCGGCTCCGGGCGGATGCGCTCGTGTTTTTGCGGGCCGAGACGGCGCACTGTCGCACCCACGCGCCGCTGTACCACGAGGTCGGGTTCGGCTACGGCCCGTATCGACGCCAGGAGGAAGACTTCGGGGCGGTTACAATCCCGGTCGAGGGGCGCGAGATGTCGCTCCGAGGACGGATCGACCGGGTGGACCGCCGGCCGGATGGGACCCTGGCGGTCTGGGATTACAAGACGGGGCGTGCGTCTTCATTCGAGGAGGGCGACCCCGTTGCCGACGGCGCCCAACTGCAGTGGGCGCTCTACGCCTATGCGCTCTCCACACTGACGGACGAGACGGTGGGGACGTCCGGCTACTACTTCCCAACGACCCGAGAGCGGGGCACGCGGCTCGCCTTCGACCCGGGCCGGTACCGGACTGAGGTGGAGCGGCTTCTCGACCGGCTGAGCTCCCTCGCCGCCTCGGGAAGCTTCCCGATGCACCCTCGCGCCCGGTACCTCAACGCGTGGCGGTACCGGGGCTACGACCGCCTCTTCCGCGATCTAGCGGCCCGGAGCACGGCCCTTCAGGCGAAGGCGTATCCCGACGAGCGCCCCACCCCACCGTCCTTCGGATAGTCGCCGGCCGTTTCACCTGTCGTTTCTCACCCACACTGAACCGCGCCCATGTCCGCCCCCCACTCGGCCTCCTCAACGTACGACGACGCCGCCGTCCGCCGGCGGATTGGTCCGTGGCAGGAAGACGACGTGCCGACCCTTTCGGCCTTTGAACCGGACACGAACTTCTTCGTCCGGGCGGCGGCCGGCTCCGGCAAAACGACGGCCCTCGTGGCCCGCATGGTGGCCCTCGTGCGCTCGGGGGTGCCGGTGGAGGACCTTACGGCCATCACCTTTACCCGGAAGGCGGCCGGGGAGATGAGCAAACGGTTCTACGAGGAGCTCCGGCGCGCCCAGACCGCACTGCCGGCGGAAGGCCCGCAGCGACGACGGGTCACGGCCGCCCTCCGGGATGCGCAGCAGGCCTTCATCGGCACCATCCACGCCTTCTGCGCGCGCCTCCTGCGGGAGCGGCCGATCGCCGCAGACCTGCCGCCCGGCTTCGTCGCGGGCCTGGAGGACCGCGAGGAACGAGAGCTCCGTGACCGCGCCTGGCAGGACTACCTCCAGACCGTACGGGCCGACCGGCCGGCCCGCATGGAGGCGCTCACGAGCCTGGGCCTGGAGCCGGAGGACCTGGACGCCTACTTTGAACGGCTGTGCGAACACCCCGAGCTGGACCCGTACGTCAACGCCCCGGACACCGTCCCCGACCTGACGCAGGCCGCGGCGGCGGTGCGGGCCGAGCTCGACGCGTGGCAGGCCCGCCGTCCGGATGCGCTGCCCGAAGGCCGCGACGACGCAATGCAGGCGTTCGACAGGGCGGAGAAACTGATTGCGCAGACAGGGGTGGAGACCCCGGCACAGCGCGCCGAGCTCCTTGAGCTGTTCGCCGGCGTGGCCGACGAGGAGTCGGCGGACGTGACGCTAAAGTGCTGGCGCGGCCCGCACACGGACGCCTACGACTGGGCGCGGACCCTGCGAGACGAGCACCTGCCCGCGCTGGTGCGCGACGTGGTGCAGCCGGCCCTGCGCCGGTGGCGGGCCTACGTCCACGAGGAGGTCGTGGCGTTCGTCCGCCCGGCCGTGGAGCGGTTCGCGTCTCTCCGTCAGGCGGAGGGGCGGCTTACCTTTCACGACCTGCTCGCCTGCACCCGGGACCTGCTGCGCGACCACCCCGGCCTCCGAACGACCATTCAGGAGCGCCACCCCCGCCTGCTGGTCGACGAGTTTCAGGACACCGATCCGCTGCAGGCGGAGCTGCTCTTCTACCTCACCAGCCGCAATCCGACCGAGACGACCTGGACCGACTGCCGCCCGCTTCCGGGCAGCTTGTTCATCGTCGGGGACGACAAGCAGTCCATCTACCGATTCCGGCGGGCGGACATGGAGGTGTTCGAGGCCGTCGGCGAGCGCATCGAAGACACGGGGGGCGAGGCCGTGATGCTGACCAAGAACTTCCGCTCGCTCGACGTCATCTGTGACTGGTGCGACGCGGCATTCGGGGCTCTCTTCGACGACGCGGACCTGATGGACCGTCAGGCCACGTACACCCCGTTCGATCCCCAGCGCACGACAGAGCGGGACGTGGACGGGGTGCGGCGGATCAACCTCGACAAGGTGCGGGGGAACTGGGGAACCGACATCGCCGCACAGGACGCCGGGCGCATTGCCCGTTTCATTCAAGGCGCTCGGGACGGCGGGCGCAGCGGGAGGGGGGCGGACCGGCACGGCGCGCTCTTCGCCGGTGGGGCGGACTATTCCGACTTCCTCATTCTGACGCGGACCAAGTCGCGCCTTTCCGTCTACGCCGAGGCCCTGGCCGAGCGCGGCATCCCGTACACCGTCACCGGGAGTGAAGACCTGGGCGAGGCGGCCGAGCTGAAAGCCCTCGTGGACCTGCTCACCTGCGCCCTCCGACCGGACGACGAGGTGGCGTGTGTGGCGTACCTGAAAGGGCCCCTCGTGGGGGCGAGCGACGATGACCTGTACCGGTTTTCGCGGGCCGGTGGCGAGTTTGGTCGCATGCACGAGCCGGTGCCGGCGTCTGTGCTGGAGGCCCTTCCGCACGAGACGGCGCAACGGTTCGAAGAGGCCTTCGGACACCTGCGTGCGGCGCGGCGCCGGCTCCACGAGCAGCGTCCGGGCGTCGCGATCGAACAACTCATTGACGACCTGGGACTGCTCGCGGGGGCCGCCCACCCGCCGGACGCGGCCGAGGGGTCGCTCCGGGCCGGGCGCGTGCTCCGCACGATCACCTACGTGCAGGATCTTGCCGCCCAGGGACTCGGGTGGGCCGAGGTGCTGGACGAGCTGCAGCGGGTGGTCGACGGGGAGGAAGAGGTGGACGGCATGACCCTGGAGACGGGCGGCGACGATGCGGTGCGCGTGATGAACGTGCACCAGGCCAAGGGGCTGGAGGCGCCGGTCGTATTCCTGGCCGATCCGTACAGCCGGAGCGGCGGGCCGTCGGTGCGGCGTCACCTCCGCCGGGAGGCCGGTGAGCTCGTCGCCCCAATCGTGCAGGGAAGCGGCTACCGCGAACGGGTGACGCACCCGCCGCTGGGGTGGGAGAGGCCCGTAGACGGGCGGGACGAGAGCTTCCGCGAGAGCGAAGAGCGCCACGAGGCGGCCGAGGAGCGGCGCCTCCTGTACGTGGCGGCCACCCGGGCACAGAATCTATTGGTCGTGTCGACCTACCCGGAAAAACCGGACGACGGCCCCTGGGCGCCCCTCTACCCGCATCTGGACGCGGCGGACGTTCCCGAACTGGGGCGCCCGGACGCGGAGCCCTCCAGCGACCGGCCGGAGGCGCCCGCCCCTGCCCTGACGGATCAGCGCGCCGGGCGAGACGCTCAGCTTGAGGCGCAGTCCCGTCCTTCGTACCGGACGGAGTCCGTCACCGACGGCGACCGCGCCTCCCCCGTGCGCTCGTCTCTGGCGTCGGAGGGCTACGGAGAGGCGTTTGGCTCAGCAATCCACCAGCTCTTGGAGCAGTGCGTCCGCACGGGCCGCCCCACCCCGTGGACCGACGAGTCAGTGGCGGCGTCCGTTCTCGAACGCACAGGAGCAGAGGACACGCCCGACGCCGTTGAGCGGGCCACGACGATGGTCCAGCGGTTTTTGGACAGCCGTGTGTGGGGGCGGGTGCAGGGCGCCGATCGTGTGTACGCCGAGTACCCGATCGCCCACGCTGTTCGGCGCGAGACCCCCGTGGTGCGTCGGGGGGTGATCGACCTGGCCTGGCGGGCGGACGGCCGCTGGACGCTCGTCGACCACAAGACCGATCGTGTCCAGGGGCGCCCGCCGGAGACGCTGTCCCCCGACCATGCCTATGTCCAACAGCTCCAAGCGTACGCGCGGGCCTGGGCCGCCGTGGTCAACGAGCCCGTCGCGGAGGTGGGGCTCTGGCTTGCGGACGCCGGGACGCACCTGTTCGGAGAACCCACGGGGGAGGAGCACTCCCTGTCCCTGGGCCGTCGCGCTGCGGACTGATCGGCCGTGCTCGCGGACACGCCCTCCCCTCGACGCTAGGCGGCACGGGACGAACCGGCCCGATCGGCCACCTCGCCCGGCGCCTTCGGAATGTCGGGCCCCAGGATCCGGGCCCCATCTTCGGTCACCAGCATGTCGTCCTCAATGCGGATCCCACCGAATCCGAGGAAGTCCTCCACCCGCTCGTAGTTGATGAACCGCTCGTGTCGTCGCTCTTCCCGCCACTGCTTGATGAGCGGCGGGATGAAGTAACACCCCGGCTCCACGGTGATTACAAATCCGGGCCGGAGGGGACGCCCCAGGCGCAAGGTGTGGAGGCCGAACTGGTCCGGCCGCGTCTGGTCCTCGGCGTACCCCACAAACGTCTCCCCCAGGCTTTCCATGTCGTGGACGTCGAGGCCCATCATGTGCCCCAGGCCGTGCGGGAAGAAGAGGGCGTGGGCCCCCGCCGCGACCGCCTCGTCGGCGGCGCCCTGCATGAGCCCCAGGTCGATGAGGTGCTCCGTGAGGGTGCGGGCGGCGTGCTTGTGGATCTCGATGAAAGGGACGTCGGGGGCAACGGCGTTGATGGCGGCGGTCTGGGCCGACAGCACGGCGTCGTAGATGGCCCGCTGTTGCGGCGTGAAGCCCCCTCCGACCGGCGTTACGCGGGTCACGTCGCCGGCGTAGTGACATGGGGAGGTGGCCCCGGCGTCCACCAGAAGAAGGTCGCCCTCCTCAAGGGTGTTCGGGTACGAGTGGTTGTGTAGCACCTCGCCCCGCACCGAACAGGTCGGTGTGAACGAGAAGGTGCTCCCCTCGGTCGTCAGGAGGCCGGTCATGGCGCCCACGATTTCCTGCTCGGACGCGCCAGGGATCGCACGCTCCTGGGCACAGGCGTGGGCCTGGGCGGTGCGTTCGAGGGCCGTTTCGATTTCGGCCACCTCCTCCGAGGATTTGACCGACCGCTGCCGGACCACGGCGCGAATCAGGGGCTCCGAGACGGCGTCGTCGAGTTGGGTGTGTGGGCGGCCCAGCAGCGTCTCCAGGCGGAGCCGGTGCTCGTCGCGGTACGGGGGAAGGACGTGAACGGGGCGGCCCTGCTGGCGGGCCTGCGCGATTCGAGCATCGAGCGCAGAAGGCGGATCGACCGTGTCGATGCCGACCGCGGCGGCGTCTTCCCGGAGGGCGGTCTGCTCGCCTTCCCACACGACGTCGTCGAGGGTTGCCTCTTCGCCGTACAGGGTCGAGGCGCCCGCGTCGAGGTTAATGAGGCCGTACAGGTCGGGGCGGTCGAGCCCAAAGTAATAGAGAAAGGTGCCGTCCTGGCGGAAAGGGTGGGGGTTATCGACGTAGTTGCGCGGCGAGCGCCGATTTCCGAGCAGCAGTACGAGGCCGGAGTCCGGGCGCTCGTGCTCAACGAGTGTGCGACGCCGCGAACGATAGGTGGCGGGGGGGAACATTAACCAGGAGAAATTCAGGAGAAAGGCGTTGGGCGGGGGCACTGAGTGGAGTGGGAGCGGCGTTTAGGCTCCTTTCTCCCCCAGCTAACGCGTCGTGGAAATGCCAGTCATCCGTCTGCGGACGGGCCGTTCATCAGAATCTGGAGAAGGGCCCGCGTTTCCGATAGGTGGCGGATCTGGCGCACGGTCTGGTGGGTGGCGTACAGCCCATACACCGCCACGAGGAGTGTGGGGGCGAGCCAGAGGGCGATGCGGCTCCAGGTGGACCCATCGACCAGCCACAACCCCACGAGGAGCCCAAAATAAATCCCGGCAACGACCATCGACAGCAGTGAGTACCGACTTTGAGTCAGGCGCTGGTCGATGGCGCCAAGCACCTCGCCGTAGCGGCGTTCCTCCAGGGCCTCCAGGTCCACAACCCCGGAAAGGGCCGACTGGACGCCGTCGCTGCCGTGGGGATCAAGCCGCTGGGCAACCTGAGACTCCAGGGCGTCAGGGTCAATGGCGGGCATGGCAGAAGGGACGGATGAAAAGGACATCAGGAACTGAACGCAACAACACACTCAACATCGGTGGTAAATCTGGACGAATGCAACACCGATGGGAATAGATCACGACCAGTTTCACAGGGAAACCGTCGGATGTCTGGCTGTCTTTGACGGCGCCGGCCCTCCCGCTTCAGGGCGGCCGTCCCGGCCCCGTTGCGTTTCGGGGCGGTCGTTCTGTATACTTGCGACATGGCGTCCTGTGAATTCAGCCCTTGCTCCCATGAACGCTTCCAGCGACTGGACGACGACACACGACCTGGCGGTCGTATACATTGCCCTGGCCTACGGCACCGACCACGAGCTCAGCGACGAGGAGCTCCGGGTCCTCAAAAACGCCCTTCAGGCGTGGGAGTCGATGGACGAGCCTGCCGTCCAGGATCTGATCGTGGAGGCCGCTACGGTGTTTACCGAGCGGGAGGCCGAGGCGGAGTTCCGGCGGGCCGTTCAGGACCTCAGGTCGGCCCTTTCTCCCGAGGAGCGGCGCGACACAATTCGGCACTTGATTCGCATTGCGGAGGCCGACGGGGTGCTCTTGGAGCGAGAACAGGGGCTCATCCACACACTGGCGGACGCGTGGTCGCTCAAGGCCCTCAGCGAGGACCTTCTGGAAAATACGTCGGCCGTCGTGCAGCGGAGGGGGGAGGACTGGGGGCTCATTCACGAGCTGGCCTTTCTCTACATCCTCGTGGGACACGCTGCCGACGAGGATCTGTCGGGGAGCACGGTAGACGTGATGGTAGAGCGGCTGCAGGAGTGGCAACCCGAGCGGTCGCTGGAGGAGTTGCGCAACGTGGTGCGGCGGGCGCTGCAGGTGTACGCGGAGCAGCCCCGGGAAGACCTCATTTACGACTCGGTGGAGGCGCTGAAAGAAGCGCTGTCAAGCACGCATCGCCTGACGGCCCTCGACGACCTCTACACCGTGGCTCGGGCCGACGGCCCCCTCACCCGGACCGAGCGGGATCTCATCTCGTCCCTGGCACAGGCCTGGGACGTGAACGTGCGCATGAACGGGCACGGCGGGTGAGCGTCGTTGGGCGGTCTGAGCCCTGGGGCTAGGGGGAAGACGAGGCCGTTCCGTTCCCGTCTCCCTGCGGTTCGTCTGCGTGGTTGGGTCGGTCCTGAGGCCGCCCCTCCCACGTGTCGTCCGGGGCGGACCGGCGGGGGCCATCGGGGGAACGAGGGGGGACATTCGCCCCCTTGGAATCGGAGGCGGTAGGGCCCCCAAACATGCCAAACTGCACCTGCATGGTCCCTTGGTCAACCTTGCCCTGGAACCAGCGCATCAGCACGTTGCGGAAGCGGGTGCGGGTGACGGGAATCAGGCCGGAGAACCCAATCACGTCGGTCAGGATGCCGGGTGTGATGAGCAGGGCGCCCGCTACCAGGATGATGACGCCGTCGGCGAGTTCTTTCCCGGGCAGGTCTCCGGCCTGCAGTCGGCGGTTGAGGCGGCCCCAGGTCGACAGTCCCTCTCGGCGGGCGAGGTGACTCCCCACGACGCCGGTTACGATGATCAGCGCGATTGTGGCCCAGAACCCGATCAGCTGGTCTACCTGGATGAGGAGGGCCAACTCCACTGCGGGCGTGAGCAAGAAGAGCAGAATCAGGCGACCAAGCATGGGGCAATCCCGTGAGGGGGCTGGTGAGGGGCAGGCAGGGACTCTTCCTCCGTCCTCGGTGGACCACAGGCAAATCTACCGTCTGGTGTACGGTTCCCTACCGGGGCCCTCTGCTCGCGGTTGCGGGGACTATCCGTCCCCGTTACGCTCCACGAAGTATTTCTCTTCGTGGATTGCGTCTTCCTCAAAGCCGGCCCGCTGGAGAATGCCCTGGGCCTTGTCGATCATTTTTGGGTGCCCACAGGTGTAGGCAGCGCTGTCGGACGGGACGAACGAGGTGGCGTCCAGGTGCTTCCGCAGGACATCCTCAACCCGCCCGTACTCGCCGTCCCACTCCGGATCCTCCCAGGGACGACTGACGGTGGGAACGTACTCGAACCACTCCACCTGATCGGAGAGCGCCTGAAGTTCGTCGAGATACGTGCCCAATTCCCAGGATCGACTCGCCCCGTGCAGGACGAGCATCGGGTCCGGCGTGTCCAGGGCCCCGGCCCGAAGTTTCTGGAGCTGATCCCGAATGATGCTGACGTACGGCCCCACGCCGGTCACCGTCGCCGCCATGAGGTGGTGGGTGCGATCCGGATCCAGGGTGAACCGGCCGACGATTTTGTTCCGCATCCACACGTCTGCCCCCCGGTCGAGGTCCCAGAGCTTCGGCGTGAGCGCCCCGTCGTCCACCCGCTCAATGAAGAACTCGAGCTCCGTCTCTCCGGGGGCCGAGGCGACCGAGTAGGGGCGAAGCAGTGGGCGGTCGCGGTCGTCGTTCATCAGCCCGAGGGTGGCGTACTGGCCCGGCGTGAAGTCAACAGGCGTGTCTGCACGGAGACGAAACACCGCAAGCTCTTCGGAAAAGTCGACCCGTTCCACAAAGGTCAACCGGCTGTACCGGGAAGCATCCATTCTGCGTTCGGCAGCGTCGTGAAGAAACCATCGGGAGCGGGCGGGGACGGGCCCGCTCGTTCGCAAGAGAGCACCCCTTCTTTTCTTCCCCGTAGAAGTGCTACTGCCGGTTGAGAGTCGAGTTTTCGTCCGCCCGACCCGCGTCCTCAAGATGCCGTTACATCTCGTCGAGGAGCTGGTCGATCAGGCCGACCGACGACACGTCGTCCGCCTCCGCGTTGAAGCTCGGAACGATGCGGTGCCGCAGAACGGGCACGGCCATCCGGCGCACATCGTCCTCCACCGGGGTCATTCGCCCGTCCAGGGCGGAGAGGGTCTTCGCCCCCAGGACGAGGTACTGGGAGGCCCGGGGCCCGGCGCCGTAGCTCAGGTAGTCCTGAATGAACTCGGGGGCCTCTCCGGAGTCGGGGCGGGTGCGGGTCACGAGCTGTACGGCGTACTCGATGACGTTGTCGGCGACCGGAATCTGCCGGACAAACTCCTGGTAGGACTGCAGCTCGTCGGCGCTCATGACGGGGGACACCTCCGACTGGGGGCCGGCGGTGGTGCTCCGAACCACCTCGGTCTCCTCGTCGAACGAGGGATAGTCGAGCCAGAGGTTGAGCATGAACCGGTCCAGCTGAGCCTCGGGCAGGGGATAGGTGCCCTCCTGCTCGATGGGGTTTTGCGTGGCGAGAACGAAGAACGGATCGTCCAGCGTGTGCGTCTCGCCCGCGGCGGTGACGTGCTGCTCCTGCATGGCCTCCAGGAGGGCCGCCTGGGTTTTGGGGGGGGTGCGGTTGATCTCGTCCGCAAGGATCACGTTTGCAAAGACGGGCCCGGCCGCAAACTCGAAGTGACGCCCGTCCTGGGTGTCCTGAATGATCTCCGTGCCCGTGATGTCACTGGGCATGAGGTCGGGCGTGAACTGGATCCGGCTAAAGTCCAGGTCGAGTGCCCCGGCGAGGGTGCGCACGAGGAGGGTCTTGGCGAGGCCGGGCACCCCGATCAGGAGGGTGTGCCCGCGGGCCATGAGGCAGACCACCACCATCTCGATGATGTCTTCCTGCCCCACGATCACCTTTCCGATCTCCTGCCGAAGGCGGTCGTAGGCCGTGCTGAGGTCGTCGAGCGTCTCGGGGTCCTGCGGAGGGGAGGACGAGGAAGGAGGCATAGGAAAATCGACTCGGAAGCAGAGCAAGGCCCATCAACCGGACCGGACGAACAGCGGCGACAGACGGGGGCCGTTTAGCGGCGGCGCATGGCCGTCAGCTCCGACTCCGTGATGCGAATGTCCACGTAGATTTTCTCTCGGAGCTGATCGGTCCATTCCCGCATCTTTCGACTGCGCTTGTCCTGAAGGGCCCGCTGGCGAATTTGCTCGTAGTCGGTTTCGAGGCTGGCACGGTGGGCGGGCACGCGGCGGTCAAGACGGACGATGTGGTAGGCCTCGTCGTCGTTCAGGAGTTGCACGCGCGAGGGCTCGCTGATGTCGCCGGCCTCCAGGGGCCGAATCGTCCGGGTCCAGGAGGGCCCGAGGGCATCCAGAACCAGGTCGCGCGCCCCAGACTCCGGGTCGGTCACGCGGCCGCCATTTTGGGCCGTACGGTCCTCCTCGGAGTGCCGCCGCGCCATGCGCTCGAAGGAGACATCCTCGTTGTTGACGAGGGTGTCGCGCACGGCGCTCAGGTACTCCTTCGCACGCTTGCCGGTGGGGGCGTTGGGCTTGATGAGCACGTGGTGAAGGTCCACGGTGCTTCCGTCCTTGGCGTCGATCCGGAGAATGTGAAAGCCGTTCTGACTCTCGTTGTAGAAGGGCTGCGAGATCTGGCCGACAGGGGTTCGGGACGCGACCGCGGCAAATTCGGGCACAAGGTCGTTGAGGTTGACGTCCGTGAGGGCCCCGGACGCGGTGCCGGCGGCGTCCGGCGCGGAAAACTGGCGGGCCATGGCCTCCAGGGACGCGCCGCCGTTGACGATGGAGTCCCGAACGGACGTGATCAGCGACTTCGCCTGCTGGCGAGACGCCTCCGTCGGCTTCGGGTACCGGACGATGTGCGAGAGGCGAACGGTCTTGGGCAGCTGCGGCAGTGAGTCCTGCGGGATCTGCTCGAACCACTGGCGCACCTCACTGGGGGTGATGTCGATGCTCTGCATGCGCCGCCGCCGCAGCTGCTGAGACAAAATTTGACCCCGGAGATCCTCCCGGAACTGTTCTTTGATTTCGAGGATGCTCTTGCCGTACGCCTGCTCCAGGCGCTCCTCGCTTCCCGCGCGCTCGACGTACTGGCTGATCCGGCGGTCGAGCTGATCGCTCAGTTGCTGGTCCGAGACCGTGATGGTCGTGTCGCGCCGCGCCTGTTCCGCCAGAAGCTTCTGGTCGACCAGTTGCCGAAGGGCCTCCATCCAGAGGGAGTTGGAGTACGAGACGTTTTGTTGTCGGGTTTGGCGGCGGACGAGCTGGTCGACCTCGGATTTCAGGACGATCTCATCCCCCACGACGGCGGCGATGCGGTCCACCACCTGAGCGTTCTGGCCGTGGGCGGGAGCGGGCGACAGGCTGGCGAGGAGCAGGGCGGCCCCGAGCAGTATGCCTCCACCGTATCGGAAAGAAGATGAGAAAACGCGGCACACGTGACGCATGCAAGTACAGCTCGTATTCGAAGGGGGTGAACGACGGGGCGCAGTGGGGAAATGCTACGGCAATTCGAGGGTCCCGTCGGCCTGGGCTCTGTTGCGCAGGCGTTGAACCTCGGTTGCGTGGATCTGTTTCCGGGCGCGAATTCGGAGGCGCCGGCGGATTTTGGGCTCAACCCAGTCGAGCTCCGGCGGCGTGCCCTCCGAGAGCCGCCGGTCGAGACGGAGCACGTGGTAGCGCCCGCTGGCCTGGACGACCGGGGTGGTCTCCCCCTCCTGAAGATCCGCGAGCCGGTCCGCAAGGGCGGGCACCTGCTGGCCAAGTCGACTCTGCGGAACGAAGCGGCGAGACAGCCGGCGGGCCCGGGTCGTGTCCGTGGCGTACTCGGTAACAAGGCGGGCCCAAGTGGTATCGGGCGGCGCGGGGGGCGTGCGCAGGGCCTGCCGGGCGGTCTGGGCCGTGGGGCGGTCCGGGGCGGCCAGGTACTGGACCCGCACGTACGGCTCCCGGAGACGCAGCTGCTCCTTGTGGCGCTCAAAGTAGGTGCGCACTTTCTCCGGTGTGGGACGCACGTCGGCCTCCTCTTCGAGCCGTGTGCGCAGGGCCGACACGAGAACGGCGCGCCGCTGGCGCCGCAACCGCTGCTGGACCTCGTCGTTGGAGCTCAGGTTCAGCCGCTCGGCCTCCCGGTACAGGAGCGTGCGGGTCACCCACTGGTCGACTGCCTGTTTCCGGGCTTCGGTGGAGTCGCGAACAGGGCCCATGCCGGCGAGCATCCGGTCTAGGTCGGCCCCAGTCAAGTAGTGGGTCCCCACGCGGGCCACGTACGAGTCGGGCGGGGCCTCGGTCTGGCATCCGGCCAGCCCTGCGCTGAGAAGAAGCACAAGGAGGACACGGAGGCGCGTGGCGTGGAGGGCGGTGACGGGCATGGGTGCAGAGAAAGCCGTGCGATCAAGGGGCGGTGGGGGCGTCACTGACTGGGGGGCGGAGGCGTTCCGGGAACGCCTCCGCGTCGTAGCGCTCCCGAAGCCGGCGCAGCACCCGCCGTTCAAGGCGGTCCTGGTGATCCTGGACGACGCGGCGTCGGGCCTCCTCGAACCGCATGGGACGGGGCGGAAGGCGGGCGTCCCGGATCAAGAATAGCCACTCCTCGCCGTGGGGCAGCGGGCCCACGGCCTCCCCGTCGGCAGCAGCGCGGGCCGACCGGTAGACGTCCGCGGAGCGGTCGGTGACGTATACGGTGTCGGTCGAGACCAGGGAATCGGTCGCGGCCGCATCGAGGACGGCCGTGATCGACGAATCGCGTTCGTAACGCGTGGCGTAGGGGCGGAGCACCGAGTCTGCGGGGGTGCGGAGCACGAGGGTCCGGACGCGCTCCGGAAACTGATACTGCGTGCGGTTTTGCCGGTAGGTTTTGCGGAGGCCGGCCGTGTCCCGGGCCGCGGCCGTCCAGACCGAGTCCTGCACGTAGTGGAAAAGAAGCGTGCCGTTGCGGTACTTTTGAACCTCACGACGGAGGGCCGGGTCGGTCTGGGCGCGGCGGGTCGCGGCGTACTGGAGGGCCTTCTCGTTTAGAAACGACTCCATCAGCTCCGCGACGGTCGTTTGGGCGCCCCCGTCGGTCTGCATGAGGTGGCGGGCCATCTGGTCGACGGTGTAGACCGAGTCGCCCAGGGTGGCCGCCGGGCGCGCAGCGCCCGACAAAGTATCGGCATGCGTGAGGAGGGGGCGAGCGAGCGAATCCACCGAGCCGGCCCGTGCGATTGTGAGAAGCCGTGCGGTGTCCGCGGCGGCCCCCACCTCCGCACGAACCGTGCGGGCGAAGGCGGCCGTGCGCTCCTCGGCCCGCGGCTGGCCGACGAGGCGGTCCTTCAGTTCGCTGTACGCCTCGTCGAAGGAGGGCCGCTCCGACCGGTCGATGAGCTTCAGAAGGTGATATCCGAAGCGGGTCTGAACGATGCCCGACACCGCACCGGCCGAGTCGAGTGCCGCTACGGTTTTGCGGAGGGGCGGTGGGAGCGCCCGGGGCGTGACCTCCCCGAGGGCCCCGCCCTTTGAGGCCGACTGCCGGTCCTGGGAGTACTCTCGGGCCGCCGCGGCGAACGACAGGGGGCCGTCCCGAATTTCCGTCCGGAGGGAGTCGAGCAGGCGGCGGGAGGTGGCGCTATCGCCCTGCGGGCGGCGCAGGATGTGGGCCAGCTCGACGGGTTGCGCCGCGGGCCGTCGGTCGTGGACCTTGAGAATGTGGTAGCCAAACTTGGTCCGAAAGATGTCGCTCGTCCCGCCGGGCGGAACCGCGTACATGCGATCCTCGAACGGCTCCACGATGTCTCCGGCCTGGAGATAGCCGAGCCGGCCTCGGTATCCGCGACGCCCCTCCGTGCGGGCCGCTGGGGCGTCGGAGTTTCGTAGCGCCAGGTCACCGAACGGGACGCCCCGCCCGACCGAGTCGGCAATGGCCTGGGCTTCGCGGTAGGCCGCGAGGGTGTCCGAGGACGAGGCGGGGCGGATTAAGATGTGGCTTACGTCCACGGCCTGGGTCCGGCGCTCGTACAGGGTGCGCGCGAGGGGCGCGTACACTTCCGTCCGCAGAAGTTGGGGCCGGGCCCGCTCCTGCCGGTAGTCGTGGACCTCCCGGCGGATGCGTGGGAGGGTGTCCAGCCCGGCGTCACGGGCGGCACGCACCTTCAGGCGAAAGTGGAGGTACCGATCGAGGAAGTCCCGGTAGGCCCGGAGGGAGCTATCGGCCGCAGCTTGGGGGCCACCCGCGGCGTCGACGAAGGCCGAGTCCAACTCAGCCAGCGTGAGGGTCGTATCGGCGTAGCGGGCGACGATCGCGTCGTCGGGGGGCGGAGCGCTGGAGGGGACTTCGGTGGCCTCTGGGCCGCTACTGCAGGCCATGCCGAGGACGGCGAGGAAGAAAACGCCGACCGTGCGTCCGAGACGAATCATGGAGGGAGGAGGCCGCACAAATGGGGCACCGGTTTGACGAGAGGCCCGGAGAAACATTTACATGCTACCGACCCGGACTCGCAGATTCCAACCGAAAGCCCTCGTCTGCACCAGGGATTGATACGAAGCCGTGTCGCCATGCTCGACTGGTCTCGGCGACAGTGGGAATTGTGCTTCGCAAATCCCCCGCCAATTCCAGTGCGTGGGGGAACCGGGGGGCGACCCCACTTTACAAAGTGCCGTCTGATAACTCCGCACCGCGTGTTGTTTGGTCGGCGCTGTTCGATCAGACACGCCAGGGCGGGTGGGCCCGTGCCCTGTCTCGACTTCTTTCTCTGACGCACCGATCTCGTCCACGATGGCTTCCGACGCCCCTGTTCGTGTTCGCTTCGCACCAAGCCCGACCGGTCGCCTCCACATCGGTGGGCTGCGAACGGCCCTGTATAACTATCTCTTCGCCCGCAAGCACGACGGCGATTTCGTGCTGCGAATCGAGGACACCGACCAGGCCCGCTACGAACCCGGGGCCGAAGACGACATTCGGGAGGCCCTCGCCTGGACGGGGCTGGAGCACGACGAGGGCCCCGAGCAGGGCGGGGACTACGCCCCGTACCGGCAGTCCGAGCGCTCGGAGCACTACCACGAGTACGCCCAGAAGCTCGTTGAGGCCGGCCGGGCGTACTACGCCTTCGACACGGAAGAGGAGCTCGAAGAGCTACGGGAAGAGCATGGGGCATACGACGGCTCGACGCGTCGCCAGATGCGAAATTCGCTGACCCTGTCCGACGAGAAGGTCGAACAGCGCATCGATGAGGGCGACGACTACGTCATTCGGCTCAAGGTCCCGCGCCAGGAGTCGGTGCAGGTCGAGGACGAAATCCGCGGCACCGTGTCCTTCGACACCTCGGAAATCGACGACCAGGTGTTGGTGAAGTCCGACGGCATGCCCACCTACCACCTGGCCAACATCGTCGACGATCACCTCATGAACATCTCGCACGTGATTCGGGGCGAGGAGTGGCTCTCGTCGACCCCGAAGCACGTGCTCATGTACGATGCTCTAGGGTGGGAGCCGCCCGCCTTTGCGCACCTGCCGCTGATTCTGAGCCCGAACGGCGGGAAGCTCTCGAAGCGGGACGCCAACGAGCTGGGCATTCCGGTCTACGTCATGGACTACCGGGAGGCCGGCTACGAGCCCGAGGCGCTCCTCAACTTTCTCGCGCTCCTGGGCTGGAGCCCCGGGACGGAGGAGGAGCTCTTCGCCCTCGACGAGATGGTCGAGACATTCAGTCTCGATCGTGTGGGGGCCAGTGGCGTGCAGTTCGACCTCGACAAGCTGCGCTGGGTCAACGAGCACTACGTCCGCGCCCTCTCGGTCGACGCGCTCGCGGAAAAGGCCCGTCCCCACGTGGAGGCGGCCGGCTACGACGTGAGTGACGATCGCCTCCAGACCATCTGCGGGCTGGTCCAGGATCGCATCCAGGTGGTGCCGGAGGTCGTGACCGACAACCGCTACTTCTTCGAGGACCCGGAGGCGTACGAGGAGGCGGGCGTGGAGAAGCGCTGGAACGAGGAATCCGCCGACCTTCTGCTCGCCTACGCCGATCGGCTGGAGGGGGTCGATGCCTTCGACACGGACACGGTGGAAACGGAGCTCCGGGACCTGGCCGACGAGAAGGATGTGGGGGCCGGCGCCATCATCCACCCGTCTCGCCTTGCCGTGAGTGGGCGATCCTACGGGCCAGGCGTGTTCGGCCTGCTCGCCGCGGTGGGGAAAGAGGCCTGCATTCGCCGGATGCACCGGGCGGTGGAGGCGCTCGGGTAGGGAGCGGTCGGGAGGCGCGCGGCCCGATCAGCCTCAGGCGGAGGGGTCAAGTTCCTGCTGCAGAAGCTCGCGGGCAAGCTCGGGACTGGCGGCGCCGTCGGTGGCGTCCATCACCTGCCCCATGAAGAAGCCGATCAGTCCTTTCTTGCCGTCGCGGTAGCGGCTTACCTCGTCGGGGTGGTCGTCGAGAACGGACTGAACGGTGGGGCGGAGGGCCTCGGTGTCGTCCACCTGGCGCAGGCCGCGGTCGTCCACAATGCGTTCAGGGGACCCCCCGTCTTCAAGGAGCGCGTCTAGAACCGCGTCGCCCCCGCGGGTGGAGATGAACTCCGTGTCCACGAGCCGCACCAGTTCCGCGAACGCGTCCGGTCCGAACGGAAGGTCCGCTACCGTCTGGTCCTGCAACCGGCCGAGGAGCTCGTTGACGGTCCAGTTGGCGACGGGCACCGGGGCGTCGTAGTGCGCCAGCGCCTGTTCGAAGAAGCCCGCCAGTGCGCCGTTCCCGGCGATGGTGGCGGCGTCTTCCCGGTCGATGCCCAGCTCGTCGTGGAATCGGTCGAACCGGTCCCGTTGGGCGTCGTCCAGATGCTCGGCGGGGTCGGTCTTGCCGTCGAGCGAGCGCCGTCTCTGCTCCTGTTTGCGCTGCTCCTTGGCCCGCCGTCGCCGCGCCAACTCCTCCTGCGTAAGTCCGTCTTCGTCCTCGCCCCACGTGTCGCGGAGCGGCACGATTTGGTTGTACACGAGCGCGTCCGGGCGGGACGCCTCCGGGTCCGGCCAGAAGTAGCCCTGCCGCTCAAACTGCACCCGCTGGTCGGCCTCCAGGTCGCGCACGGCCGGCTCCAGAACGCCCTGTCGGACGTTGAGCGAGTCCGGGTTGAGAAACTCGGTGAAGTGCTCGTCGCGGGCGTCGGGGTCGGGCACCTCGAAGAGGCGGTCGTAGAGCCGCGCCTCGAACGGAAGGCCGTGGGCGGCGGAGACCCAGTGCAGCGTGCCCTCCGGGGAGCGCCCATCGGGGGCGGTGCTGTCGCGCGTCTCGGGGTCGATGGTGCCGCGCAGCTCCGTCACGACGCCGTCCTCGTCCCGCACGACCTCTTCACAGGTAAAGAAGTAGGCGTGGCGCAGGCGCACCTCGCGACCCGGGGCGAGCCGGATGAAGTCCTCGGGCGGGTCCTCCCGGAAGTCGTCCCGCTCAATGTAGAACTCGCGGGTGAAGGGCACCGGCCGCGTCTCGTCCTTGTCGATGTCGCGCGGCCAGTGGTTCGCGTCGATCCAGTCGACCGCGTCCGCGTCCACGTTCGTGGCCACCACCTTCAGCGGGTCGAGCACGGCCATCACCCGGGGGGCCTTCGCGTTCAGGTCGTCGCGGAGCGCGTGCTCGAAGTGGCCGATTTGGACGCGGCTCTGCGACCGGGTCACGCCCACCGTTCGGCAGAACGAACGGATGGCGCTCGGGGGCACGCCCCGGCGGCGGAGGCCCGAGATCGTGGGGAGGCGCGGGTCGTCCCACCCCCCCACGAGGTCTTCCTCGATCAGGTGACGGAGCTTCGTCTTGCTCATCACCGTGTAGCCGAGGTTGAGCCGGTTGAACTCGTACTGCCGGGGGCGGGACGGGAGTTCGTTCTCGTCCAGGCAGTGCTCCATCACCCAGTCGTACACGCGCCGGTTGTTGTCGAACTCCAGCGTGCAGAGCGAATGGGTGATGTTCTCGATGGCGTCCTCCAGCGGGTGGGCGTAATCGTACATCGGGTAGATGCACCATTCGTCCCCTCGCCGGTAGTGGTGGGCGTGTTTGATGCGGAAGAGGAGGGGATCCCGCATGATCATGTGCGGGGAGCTCATGTCGATCTTCGCCCGCAGCACGTGCTCGCCGTCGTCGAACTCCCCGTCCCTCATTTTGCGAAACAGCTCCAGGTTTTCCTCGACGGATCGGTCGCGGTACGGCGACGGGGTGCCGGGCTCGTCCACCGTCCCGCGGTACTCCCGAATTTCTTCCTCGCTGAGGCTATCGACGTACGCGTCGCCCTGCTCGATGAGCGTCACCGCGTACTGGTAGAACTGCTCGAAGTAGTCGGAGGCGTGGTACTCGTGCTCCTCCCAGTCGTACCCCAACCACTGCACCGCCTCCTTGATCGACTCGACGTACTCGGTGCTCTCGGTGTCCGGGTTTGTGTCGTCGAACCGGAGGTGACAGCGGGTGTCGGCCCGGTCGGCGTAGTCGTGCTTGATGCCAAAGTTGAGGACGATGGACTTCGCGTGCCCGATGTGGAGATAGCCGTTCGGCTCGGGCGGGAACCGGGTGACGACCCGGCCGTCGTACGTTCCGTGCTCCAGGTCCTCGTCGATGATGTCGTAAATAAAGTTGTCGCGCGGGCGCTCGGCCGAAGGGTCCGACGTGCTCACAAAGGGGAAAGGCTTGAGTTGAGGCGTTTTTCGAAAACAGTCAGACTATTGAAAGTCCGCGGCTTCCCGAAAGATCCGCCCGTTCTCGCAGGTCAGTCGCAGTCGCCAGCCTCCCGCAGGAGAGAGCGGCACTCCAGAACCCCTGGTTTGTCCACCGCGGTGGCACTCCGAACGCGACGGGCAAACAGCGACGCCGAGCGGAACTGCGACCGGGTGCGGGACTGGCGCCGGGTCGTCACCTCCCACTGAGACCGGCGGAGAACCCCCGTGAACCGGCCGTCTTCGATGTACCCGGAGATGCGGAGGTCCCGGAGGTCAATCTCCAACCGAGAGTCGCGTACCCTCACGCTGGCGCGCAATCGACCGAGTCGCTGATCGCGCACGACGCCCCGCAGGTCTCCGTCCTGCATGGTGATGCGGAAGCGGCCCTGGTCGAGGGGGGCAATGTCCTCGACCTCGTACGACCAGGTGCCCACCGCCGCGGCCCGAGCCGCGACTTCGTCCTGCGCCGACCGGGATGAGGCACACCCCCCTAGAAGTCCCGCCCCGAGAACGAGCAGAAGGAGGAGCCGAATGCGGTGGGGAGGAAGCATGGCGAGCGGAGACAGCGTATCCGGGCGGCCAAGGAGGTCGGGCAATATTGTTAAAATTTAGTGAGTCGGGCGTTCCGGGACGTGAGGCGCTAGCTCGTTGAATCACGGTAGATGGACAGGAGCCGTTCGGCGGCGGCCAACGAGCTGAGACGTCCGTCCTGGAGGGCCTCCTCCACGTCCCCCCGTGCCGCCTGGACGTCGGGATCGGAAAAAAACTCCTCGTGCAGCCGCTGCTCAATGGCCTGCTCCATCCAGTGCTGCGCCTGTCGGCGGCGCTGCTCTTCAAAGAAGCCGGTCTCCTGCGTGTAGGCGCGGTAGCGCTCCACGGCGCCCCACACCTCGTCGATGCCCGCGCCGGTCTGCGACGAACACGTGAGCACGGGGGGCTCCCACCCGGAGTCGGGGTCCGACAAGAGGCGCAGGGCCTTTTCGTACTCGGCGCGCGCCGCCTTGGCGGGGGCCCGGTTGTCCCCGTCCGCCTTCGTGATGGCGATGGCGTCAGCGACCTCCACGATGCCTCGCTTGATGCCCTGCAGCTCGTCGCCGGCGCCGGCCAGGGCGAGGAGCAGGAAAAAGTCGACCATCGAGCGCACGCTGATCTCCGACTGGCCGACCCCCACTGTTTCGACGAACACGGTGTCGTACCCGGCCGCCTCGCACAACAGAATGGCCTCGCGGGTTCGGGGGGCCACGCCCCCGAGGGTGCCCGCGGTGGGGGACGGGCGAATAAACGCGTCCTCCTCGGAGGCCAGGGTTCCCATCCGGGTCTTGTCCCCGAGAATGCTGCCCTTCGACCGCTCGCTGCTGGGGTCGACCGTCAGGACGGCGAGGTGGCGGCCCGCCGCCACGAGCCGCTGCCCGAGGGCTTCGATGAACGTGCTCTTGCCGACGCCGGGGACGCCGGTGACGGCCACCCGAATCGAGTCGCCACTGTGGGGGAGGCATTCCTCCACGACCGTCCGGGCGGTGTCGCGGTGGTCCGGGCGGGTGCTCTCCAGCAGGGTAATGGCCTGGCTCAAGGTGACCCGGTTCCCGTCGAGAATGCCGGTCACGTAGTCGGCGGCCGACCGTGCATCCGAGCGGGACGGCCGGGACTGGTGGTCGAGGTTGGGATTGAGGGGAGCCACAACTGAGGGAACTGCAGGTGCCTGCGGCGGAGAAGTGCGGTCGGTTACGCCCCGATGGGCGCCTCCTCGTCGTACCGGTCGAGGAGTACGTCGAGGATCTGGGTGGCGGCCTCCGCGATGTTGGTGCCGGGGCCAAAGATGGCGGCCACGCCCTGGTCGTAGAGCGTCTCGTAGTCGTCGTGCGGAATGACGCCCCCTACCACCACGAGAATATCGTCCCGCCCGTACTGCTGCAGGGCGTCGATGACCTCCGGCACGAGCGTCTTGTGGCCGCCGGCGAGGCTGGAGATCCCGAGGATGTGGACGTCGTTCTCGACGGCCTGGCGGGCCACCTCGTCCGGGGTTTGAAAGAGCGGGCCGACGTCCACGTCGAAGCCCACGTCGGCAAACGAGGTCGCGATGACCTTCGCCCCGCGGTCGTGCCCGTCCTGGCCCATCTTGGCCACCATGATGCGGGGGCGTCGGCCGGCGGCCTGTGCGAAGCGGTCGGCCCGGTCGCGGGCCGCGTGGAAGTGGTCGTTGTGGTCGGCTTCCGAGGCGTACACCCCCGAGATGGTTTCCGTCCGCGCCGTGTGCCGGCCGAACACGTCTTCGAGGGCCGACGAGATTTCGCCCAGGGTGGCCCGCTTGCGCGCCGCGTCCACGGCACGAGCCAGCAGGTTGCCGTCGCCCGTCTCGGCGCTTTCGGTCAGGGCGTTCAGCGCGTTTCGGACCGCAGCGTCGTCCCGCTCGTCCTTGATGCGATCGAGGCGCTCGAGCTGTGCGCACCGGACCGCCTCGTTGTCCACCTCCAGCCGTTCGACGGGCTCGTCGGCCTCCGTCTGATGGGCGTTGACGCCCACGATCGTCTCGGCGCCGGTGTCGATGCGGGCCTGCTTGCGGGCGGCGGCCTCCTCAATCTTGCGTTTGGGGAGGCCCTGCTCGATGGCGCGTGTCATGCCGCCCTTTTCTTCGACTTCTTGGATTAGCGTCCACGCGCGCCGGGCCAGCGCGCCGGTGAGGTGCTCGACGTAGTAGGAGCCGGCCCACGGGTCGACGGCCTCCGTGATGTCGGTCTCGTCTTGCAGGTACAGCTGCGTGTTGCGGGCGATTCGGGCGGCGAACTCGCTGGGCAGCGCGATGGCCTCGTCCAGCGCGTTTGTGTGGAGCGACTGTGTGCCACCGAACGCCGCGGCCATCGCCTCGATGGTTGTGCGCGCCACGTTGTTGAACGGATCCTGCTCGGCGAGGCTGTAGCCGGAGGTCTGGCAGTGGGTCCGCAGGGCCATCGACTTCGGGTTCTCCGGGTCGAACTGCTTCACGAGCTTGGCCCACAGCATCCGCCCGGCCCGCATCTTCGCGATCTCCATGAAGTGGTTCATGCCGATCGCCCAGAAGAAGGAGACCCGCGGTGCAAAGTCGTCGATGCCGAGCCCGGCGTCGAGCCCAGTGCGCAGGTACTCCAGGCCGTCGGCCAGCGTGTAGGCCAGCTCAAGGTCCGCCGGGGCCCCCGCCTCGTGCATGTGGTAGCCGCTCACGGAGATGGCGTTGAACCTCGGCATCTCCGCGGCGCAGTAGGCGAAAATCTCCCCCACGATCCGCATCGAGGGCTGCGGCGGGTAGATGTACGTGTTGCGCACCATGAACTCCTTCAGGACATCGTTCTGGATGGTGCCCGCCAGCTCTTCGTGGGCGACGCCCTGCTCCTCCGCGGCGGCGATGTAGAAGGCCATCACGGGAAGCACCGCCCCGTTCATCGTCATCGAGACCGACACGTCGCCGAGCGGGATGCCCTCGAACAGGCGCTTCATGTCCTCAACCGTGTCGATGGCCACGCCGGCCTTGCCCACGTCGCCCCGCACCCGATCGTGGTCGGAGTCGTAGCCCCGATGTGTGGCCAGGTCGAAGGCCACGGAGAGCCCCTTCTGGCCGGACGCGAGGGCCTCGCGGTAGAACTTGTTGGACTCCTCCGCGGTCGAAAAGCCCGCGTACTGCCGGATGGTCCACGGCCGAAACTTGTACATGGTCGTGTACGGCCCGCGGAGGTAAGGGGGGAGGCCCGCGTCGAAGTCAAGGTGATCCAGGTCCTCGAGCGCGTCGGGCCCGTACACCGGTTCGACGTCAATCTGCTCGGGCGTCGACCACGTCGCGTCCCCCGTCGGCGTGGCGTCGGCCTTGGAGGGCGGGTCGTACTGGATGTCGGAGAAGTCGGGACGCATAGGCTCTTGGGGTTGAGTGAGTGAGGCGTGACGCGTGATGCGCGAGCGGCTGGGTCCGTACGCATCACGGATCACTCATCACATCGATGCCAAGGCGGTCCTGGAGCATTTCGAGCGTTTCTTTCAGGGGGCTGCCCTGGTGGACGAAGAAATCAGCGGCGTTGTCAACGTCGATGTCGTCGGGCGCACCGGCGATCCCGAGGAGGGCCTCCCGGTCGCGGTCGGCAAGCGCCGCGGCGAGAGCAGGGGCCAGGTCGGCGTAGCTGTCGTTCGAGCTGCAGAGGACCACGGTGTCGGCGTCCTTCTCGACTGCGGCGTCGGCCACCGCGTCGACGGACTCGAACTTCAAGGGCTCCGTAATCGCAAACCCTGCCACGCCGAGGAAGTTGCGACAGAAGTTCGAACGGGCGCTGCGGACGGCGGGCGGGCCGAGTGGGGCGAGCAAGACCTGCGGCGGCCCGTCGTGGGACTCGGCGTGCGCCTCGGTCCGGAGGCGGATGGCTTCGAGCTCCTCGGCAAGCCGGATCTGGGGCAACGGGTCGATTCCGGACGAGTCCGACTGGAGGGCCGAGGCCACGTCCTGGGGCGCGTGGCCGTCGCGGAGGGCCGTTCGGAGCGCATCGGTGGACGAGGCGTCGAGGGAGGCGGGGGAGTCTCCGTTCGCCGACGAGGCACGGCGTACCACGAGGTCGTCCCGCCGCCGTTCATCGAGGGCGGGATAGTGCGTGGTGCCCACGAGCACCTGGTCCCGCTCGTCGAGGGCCCGTCGCCGTTCCGTCCGCGTCTCGGCAATTTGTGTCTGCAGGGTGCCGGTGCGAAGGGCCTGTACAATCCCCCCCTCCGCCTCGAGGTCCTGAAACTGAGCCCAGGCCCGTTGGGCGAGCCGGTCGGTCAGGGTCTCGATGTAGTACGACCCGGCGGCCGGATCGGCCACCTGGTCGAAATGCGCCTCGTGGCGCAGGATGAGTTGTGTGTTGCGGGCAATGCGGAGGCCGAACTCATCGGGGGGCCTCACGGCGCCGTCGTAGGGCCGGATAGTGAGTGCATCGCAGCCCCCGAGCGCCGCGGCCATGGCCTCGGTGGTGGCCCGAAGCATGTTCACGTACGGGTCGTAGATCGTCTCCACACGCCGAGAGGTCGTGGCGTGGACAAAAACGTCGGCGGGGGCCACGCTGAGGGACGCCCCAGTCTCAGAAGCGAATGCGTCGACGACCTGGGGCACGAGAAGGCGGAGGGCGCGGAGCTTGGCCATCTCGACGAAGTAGGAGGTCGAGACGGGCACGCGGACCTGTAGGTTGTCGAGGAGGGCGGGAAGCGGGAGGCCTCGTTCCGTGCTTCGGGCGAGGCGTTCGGCGAGGGCCCCGAGCGCGCCGGCCAATTCCTGAACGGCCGACGCCCCCGCGTCGTGGTACGGACCGGTATCGACGGTCACCGTGCGGAAGTGCGGCAGTTCTGCAGCGTCCGCCGCAAGGTCGTCGGCGAGCGAGAACGCCTGGGCCGGGTCGGCGCCCGACGCCACCGCCGCCACGGGATCAAACAGAAGCGATCCCTTGGGGGCACTGGGATCGGCCGGCGTGCCCGAGAGGTGTTCACGGAGCAGTGCGTACAGCGGAGGGGCGGCCGAGCCCCCGCCGAGGTGCAGGGGGGTGTCTGCCAGATCGATCCCGTCGAGGATCGGAGCGAGATTGTCCGCAGAGCGGGGCGCGGTGTCAGGGGCACCGGCGTGCAGGAACGGGGGGGCAAGTTGAAGGGCATCGGCCCCCCCGCCGACGGCAGCCCGGGCGTGCTCTCCCGCCACCTCGGGGTCGGGGTGTCCGATGGGTTGGCACACGGTCCACGTGTTGGCCGGCCCGTCCCCGGAGTGGGCCAGCGGCGGATGGCCCCCTTCCGGGTCGGTGTGTAGGGCCTCCCGCAGGGCCTCGGGGGCGAGGTACGCCGGGAGCGACATCCCTTCGAGGGACGACCATCTCAGAAACGCCTCCGGGGACGTGCCGCCGAGGTCCGATCGCACGTGCTCGTGCCACTCCGCAGGAGCGACCGCGTCGAACTCGTCGAAGAGCGGTGGAAACGCTTCCGATTCGGACATGAAAGGAGGAGAGATGGTTGCCGAAAGCGGGAGGGGAGGAGCGGGGAGAACGCCCTGATCTACTCCATACGATCTTCGTCTCCAGGCGGTCCGAGGAGGGTCCGCGAGCGACGGATCAGGTCGTAGACCGCGATGCCGTAGGCGACGCCCACGTTCAGCGAAATCTTGGCGCCATACTGAGGAATTTCGAGGGCGAGGTCGACCGCGTCTAGCACATCCGGCTCGATTCCCCGCACCTCGTTGCCCACCACGAGCGCGATCGGAAAGGCATCGGCCGGGGCCGCGTCGGGACGCTGCGTGTGGTCTGTCTGCTCAAGGGCCGCGATCGTGTACCCGGCGTCTTTCAGGTCACGGAGAAGGGGGCGTGGCTCGTCGTGCTGGCTCCACTCCACGGCGTCCTGTGCGCCGAGGGCGGTTTTGTGAAGGTCTTTGTGCTCCGGGGTGCCGGTAAAGCCGGTGAGGTGAATGTGCTCGATGCGGGCCGCGTCGGACGTGCGAAACATCGATCCGACGTTGTGGATCGAGCGCACGTTGTGCACGACGAGCCGCACGGGGTGCTTTGGCAGTGTTGGGATCTCTTCGGGAGCCGGCCGCTCAATTTCATCCCAACTAAGCTTGCGCATGAGGCAACTGGTAGAGAGATTTGTAAAAGGCGATGGGTTCTTGATCCGTCCCCTGAATTCGCTTTCCGAAGCCCTGTTTCTTGCCGGGCGCTCCTCGTGTAGGCGCTGCGCCATGTTCGTTCTCCGGTCCCAATGGGTCTTGCCGTGTGTTCTCGGCCTTCTCCTCCTGGCCGCCACCGGGTGTACGGCGTTCCGGGAGGTCGCCAACCTGCGCAAGGTCCAGTTTTCGATCGATCGGGTGGCGCAGCCCCGCCTGGCAGGGGTGGACCTGGCGAGGGTGCAGTCCTACGATGATCTCCGGTCGACCGACGTGCTTCGGCTTGGCTCGGCCCTCTCCAACGGGTCCCTTCCCTTGTCCGTCACCCTCCACCTGGATGCCGAGAACCCGTCGCCGAACAGTGTCGATGCGCGGCTCACTCAGATGGACTGGACCCTCCTGCTTGAAGACAAGGAGACAGTGTCGGGTCGGTTTGAGCGGGAGGTGGTTCTGCCGCCCGGGGAGCCCACGGACGTGCCGGTCGACGTGGAGGTCGACCTCGTCCGGTTTTTTGACGACAACCTACAGGGCCTCGTGGACCTGGCCGCGGCCATCGACGGCGACGCGCCCCCGCAAACCCTCAAACTGCGCGTGCAGCCGACCGTGGACACGAGGCTCGGGCCGCTCCAATACCCGTCCCCCATCACGGTCGTGAGCAGGCGCGTGGGGGACGGCGCCCAGACGCCCTAGCCGGGCCTCCTCGTTGCGTCCGTTATGTTCATTGAGAGTCTTTCGACGTGATTGTCACCATTGACGGTCCTGCCGGCTCCGGCAAGAGCACCACGGCCCAACGCGCCGCCGCCCGGCTCGAATACGTATATCTGGACACGGGGGCCATGTACCGGGCCGTGGCCCTCGGCTTTCTGCGGGCCGAGGCGCCCGCCACCCGCTCGGGGGCGGAGGCCGTGCTCCCGTCCCTGACGGTCGACGTGGAGTACCGGGGCGACACGATGCAGGTCTTCCTCGGCGACGACGCCGTGACCGACCGCATCCGAAGCGCGGAAGTGGGACGCGTCGTGAGCGACATCTCGACCCTGGCGCCGGTTCGTGAGTACATGGTGGAGCAGCAGCGTCGGATTGGGCGCGCCCAGGCCGACCGACACGGCGGCGTGGTGCTGGACGGACGCGACACCGGCACGGTCGTCTTCCCGAAGGCCCCGGTCAAGATTTTCATGGTGGCCGACATCGACGAGCGGGCCCGGCGCCGGCTTCAGGAATACGAGGCAGCAGGGGAGGAGGTGACCTTCGAAGAGGTCCGCGCCGAGATCGAACAGCGGGACCAGCAGGACCGGACCCGGGACATCGCCCCCCTTCGGCGTGCCGACGACGCCATCGTCTTCGACACGACCGACTGTACCATTGCGGAGCAGGTTGACTTTGTCGTAGATCGCGTTAAAGCTCAGGACGGCCGTGGAACGTAGAGGTCCGGGCATGATACAACTGTCGCCTATCAGTGAGTCACTCGTGCTCACTACGGGCCCGCCTGACATTCAAACCTGTGCTTTGATGCGGACGGATCCGTCCGCAGGCTTCCTTCACCCTCTTCACCTTCCCTCCTGGACTGTCAGGACCAGGCAGGTACAAATTGCACTTGTCGCTGGCCGGCGAGAGGGCCAGCGCCGCGCAAACCTACCACACCGTATATGGCAGAACAAGAACAAGTAGCTTCCAAGGACGACACTCAAGATACTGCTGACGCTCAGCCCGCTCCCGCCGAGGCAGAGGAGGCGGCCGAGGCCGAAGCGCCGCCCGCCGACGCTGCGGATTCGGGGGACGACGTGGAGGCCGCGGACCCCGAGGCCCCGTCGACCCCGGACGCGGGGGGCGAAGACGTCGACGAGCCCGCCGCCGAAGAGCCGGCGCCCGCCGAGGACGCCCCGGCGGATGCTGCGGACGAGAGCGGCGACGGGGCCCCTGCGGATCCCCCGCCGGAGCCCGGCTTCGTGAGCCGCATTCTCGAGGAGGCCGTCGAGGAAGCTTCCCAGGACCTCCCGATGCCGTCGGGCGACGAGGCTTCGGTCGACGTGTCCGAGTTTGATGAGCCAACGGAGACCGTCTCGCCCGACGAGCTCGAACGGACGGAAGAGGCACAGGGCTTCACGGGCGAGACCTATGGAGAGACGGTTTCGCTCGACGAGCTGGAGACCGAGGAGCAGGCCCCGGCCGACACCTCGGTGTACGACCAGTTCCGCGATGTCGTCGACGAGACCTCCATCGATGTCCGCGAACAGGACATCGTGGAAGGCCGCGTGCTTCGGGTCAACGAAGACTACGTGGTGATCGACATCGGCTACAAGAGCGACGGGATTGTCTCCCGGGACGAGTTCGGGGAGGAGGAGATCCACCCCGGAGACACCGTGGAGGTGTACCTGGAGCGGAAGGAAGACCGCGACGGGCAGCTCGTGCTCTCGAAGGAGCAGGCCGACAAGGTCCGACGCTGGCAGCGTGTCGAAGAGATCTACGAGAACGAGGAGGTCATCGAAGGCACGATCATCCGCCGCATCAAGGGCGGTATGATCGTGGAGCTCTTCGACGGAATGGAGGCCTTCCTGCCCGGCTCGCAGATCGACGTCCGCCCGGTTCGGGACTTCGAGTCCTACCTGGAGACGCGGATGGAATTCAAGATCGTCAAGCTCAACCCCGAGAACGAGAACATCGTCGTCTCGCACCGCGAGCTCATCGAGCACGAGCTCGAGGAGCAGCGACAAGAAATTCTTGAGCAGCTCGAGGTTGGTCAGGTGCTTGAGGGCACCGTCAAGAACATCGTCGACTTTGGGGTCTTCATCGACCTGGGGGGCGTCGACGGGCTTCTGCACATTACGGATCTGTCCTGGGGCCGCGTCTCGCACCCGAGCGAGGTCGTGGAGCTCGACCAGGAGCTCGAAGTTGTGGTCCTCGACTACGAGGAGGAGCGCCAGCGCATTTCCCTCGGCCTGAAGCAGCTTCGGGACCATCCCTGGGATCAGATCGGCAACAAGTACGACGAGGGCGACGTGGTGGAGGGGAAGGTCGTCTCGATCACGAACTACGGGGCCTTCGTCGAAATTGAGAAGGGCATCGAGGGGCTCGTCCACATCAGTGAGATGTCGTGGACGCGCCACATCGAGCACCCCAGTCAAATGGTGTCGCTCGGCCAGGTGGTCGATGTCAAGATTCTCAACATCGATCAGGAGGAGCGGAAGATCTCGCTCGGGATGAAGCAGCTGGAGCCCGATCCCTGGGAAGGCATCAGCGACCGCTACCCGGCGGGCACGGTGCTTACCGGCACGGTGCGCAACATCACCAACTTCGGCGTCTTCGTCGAGATCGAGCCCGGCATCGACGGGCTGGTGCACGTCTCGGACCTCTCCTGGACCAAGAAGATTCGCCACCCGGGCGACATGGTCGATGAGGAACAGGAGCTCGATGTCGTGATCCTCAATATCGACGAGGAGCGGCGTCGGATCTCGCTGGGCCACAAGCAGGTGAAGACCAACCCGTGGGACCAGTTTGCCGACGCCTACGAGGAGGGCAACGACACAACCGGCGAGGTCGTCCGCGTGGAGGACAAGGGCCTCGTCGTCCAGTTGCCGCTGGACGTGGAGGCCTTTGTCCCGGGCAGTGAGCTGAAGAACGGCCCGAAGGCCTTCAAAAACCACTACCACGAAGGCGACGAGCTCGAACTGCAGGTCATTCGGTTCGACAAGGA
Source organism: Salinibacter ruber DSM 13855 (assembly GCF_000013045.1). Lineage (NCBI taxonomy): Bacteria > Pseudomonadati > Rhodothermota > Rhodothermia > Rhodothermales > Salinibacteraceae > Salinibacter > Salinibacter ruber. The sequence continues at coordinate 2,208,258 of NC_007677.1, read as the reverse complement.
CCAGAAGGACATCGTCCTCAGCGAGACGGCCAAGGAAGAGGCCGAACGCCAAGAGGAGCAGGACGAACAAGAGCGCGAGTCCCGCCGAGAAGAGCGCGAGCGGGAAGAGGCCGTGCGCGACTTCAAGGACGAGCCGGAGCCCGAGCCGGACGAGCCGACGACCGGACCCACCACGCTCGGTGAGCTTTCCGGCCTGGCTGACCTGCGCCGTGAGATGGAGGAAGAGGAGGCCGAGGAAGAGACTGCCGCGGAGGACGACGACGCCGAAGCCGACGATGCTCAGGCCGAAACCCCCGACGAGGAGGAGGCTGCGTCTGAGGGCGAGGCGGGCGACGAGCCCGACGCCGAGGCGCCGTCGGAGGACGACGATGCGTCCACCTTCGACGAAACGGCCGGCTTTCCGGAGAACTTCCCACGCGTCTCGCGACTTGAGAATGCGGGCGTGACCTCCCTTGCGGATGCCCGTGAGGTGGACGACCTCACCGACCTCGACGGCATTGGGTCTGCCTACGCGGAGGAGATCTCCGACGCCCTCGATGAGTTCGACGAGACGGGCTCTGTAAGCAGCTAGTCCTCCCGGGCTACGACGACGTATTCCTGACGCACAAAGGGCGGCTTCCCTGTCGGAAGCCGTCCTTTTTCTTTGGGGTTCGGGAGCGGACGGTCCGTACTTGTCGCTTCCACAATTCCTTTTCGTTTGCACCACGACTCCCACCACGACGCGCCATCCTATGGAAGAGACCGAAGAGTACCTGCCAAGTGCCAGCAACTCCATCACCGTCCGGGTGGTCATTTCCAACCGCCCCGGCATGCTTGCAAAAGTGACGTCCGTGATTGGGGAGCACGGCGGCAACATCGGGGCCATCGACATTGTCCGGGCCGAGAAGGACGAGCTGACCCGCGACATTACCATCAACACCCGGAGCGACGACCACGCCGAATCGATCGTTCAGGCGCTGCGCGACCTCGACGGCGTCGAGGTGGTCAACATCTCGGACCGCACCTTCCTGTTGCACCTTGGAGGGAAGGTGGAAGTGGAGAGCAAGTCCCCGCTCCGCACGCGCGATCAGCTCTCGATGGCGTACACGCCCGGGGTGGCCCGCGTGTGTGAGGCGATCCACGAGACGCCCGAGGACACGCACCGACTCACGATCAAGAGCAACACGGTTGCGGTCGTCTCTGACGGCACGGCCGTCCTGGGACTGGGCGACATTGGGTCGGGCGCCGCGCTTCCGGTGATGGAGGGCAAGGCGCAGCTCCTCAAGGAGTTTGCGAACGTAAACGGATTTCCCATCTGCCTCGACACGACCGACGTCGACGAGATCGTCAACACGGTCCGCCGTATCGCGCCGGTCTTCGGGGGGATCAACCTGGAGGACATTGCGGCCCCGCGCTGCTTTGCCGTGGAGGAGCGCCTCAAGGACGAGCTCGACATCCCGGTCTTTCACGACGACCAACACGGCACGGCGGTCGTGACGGCCGCCGCCCTCCTCAACGCACTGAAGATTGTGGAGAAGGACCTCGACGAGATCAAGGTCGTGACGGTCGGCATTGGGGCGGCGGGCACCGCGGTGACGGAGATGTTCATGGAGATGGGGGTTGAGAACATCGTCGGGGTGGACAGCCACGGGCCGGTGACCCCGGAACGCGATGACCTGAACGACGCAAAGCGGCAGTACGCGGAGATGACGGACCCGTCCGTGACCGGGGATACGCTGTCGGCGGTCATGGAGGGCGCCGATGTGTTCATCGGGTTGAGCGTTCCGGACATCCTCGACGTGGAGGACCTGAACCGCATGGCTCGCGACCCCATCGTCTTCGCGATGGCCAATCCCCGTCCGGAGATCATGCCGGAGGTGGCCTACCCACACGTGGCCGTAATGGCCACCGGCCGGAGCGACTACCCGAACCAGATTAACAACGTGCTGTGCTTCCCGGGCCTCTTTAAGGGGGCGCTCGACTGCCGCGCGAAGGGCATTACCAGTGAAATGAAAATTGCGGCGGCCGAGGCGATTGCCAATGCAATCGATGATCAGAGCCTGACGCCGGACTACATCATTCCCAGTGTGTTTGACGAGAACGTGGTGGCTCAGGTGTCAAGCGCCGTGTCCCAGACGGCCCAGAAGCAGGGGCTGGCCCGGAAGCGTACATAGAGTCCGGCAAGGCCCACTCCGCCGTGCGTCCCCCGCATTGAGATCTGCTTCGTCCGCATGCCTGTGAATCGTGGGGCCCATCCGGAGGACCCCGGACTGTTCGGGGACGACCAGCGTGATCGGCTCCGGGCCGCTGTGCGGGATCTGTCGTGGCTTCGCACCCGGGGCTACAGTGGGGACAGTGCCCCGGAGCTCGTGGGAAACCGGTACCAACTGAAGCGCCGCCAGCGCGACGCGGTCGCACGATCGTCCTGCAGCGACGCCGAGCGAGCGCACCGGCTTCAGGGGCGTCTGCCCCCGGACGCCATCGCGGGACAGGAGCTTCACCTCGACGGCTTCAACGTGCTCATTACCATCGAGGCGATGATCGGTGGGGCGTACGCGTTTGTGGGGCGCGATGCCGCCTACCGCGACGTAGATCCCGTGCAAGGCACCTACCGCATTGCCCACCAGACCACGCCTGCCCTGCGGCGCCTTGCGGACACCCTGCAGGCCTTGCGCCCAGCGCGGGTCACGTGGCACCTCGATCGCTCGGTCTCAAACGTCGGGCGCGTGACGGATCGGATTGCGGACGTCTCCGCCGAGACGGAGCGCCCCTGGTCCCTTAACGCGCACGCGGGGGTGGACGCCACATTGAAGGAGGCATCCGCCCCCGTTGTGAACAGCGACAGCGCGGTGCTCGACGCAAGCGACGCGTGGTTGCCGTTGGAGGGGCTCGTTCATGCCCGCCACGTGCCCGATGCGCACGTCGTTGATCTCCGACCCGATGGGGAGTGCTCTCGGGAGACTCGGTAGGAAGCGGGCCCCCAGATGGGGAACGGCGCCGCCCCTGAATTCCGTAGTGACTTGAAAATAAATTCTTCAGAGTGTCCCGATGGCGACTGTCGTCACATACCTGCTCGTTTCCAACCCGGAAGACCCCGAGGCCGTCCGCTCCCACGCGCTCATCGACGAACACGAGCTCGAAGAGCGACCGATTGAGGACGACGAGACCGAAGAAACGTGCCCGGCCCTCAAATTTGCGGCGACGAGCGCCCTAGAAGACCGTGCCGACCTGGAATCCCCCTGCCGACAACTCTCGGAGGCGTTCCCGGAGGCAACGGTCACGTACTGTGAAGTGGAAGAACGATTCGATCACGTTGAACACCTCCGATCCGTCGTCTTTATCGGTGGGAAACGGGCAGGACATATCGAGCATGGATATGTGTTTAATGTCGGCACATGAGTCGCACCTTGGGTATTGACGAGCCTGTTTTCAATCCCACGGATGCGTACGATGAAGTACGTTTGGATTCGAAATGATAGGTGTAGACATTAAATGAAGCCGAAAGAAGAAGGGAACCATACCCTTGATTTCAAATTCTATATCCATGCGGATCTCAGTAACGATTATATTTTGAATTATGAACGCAGATTTTCAGATGGAAGTCATGGATCAGCAGGACGCCGAACGTGAACTCGGGGCGAGCGGGGGACGCGGCCGTACGTCCAAGTACGAGCCGATTGCCCAGAAGTGGAGTGACGTTGGCGACGACGAGGCAATTGTGCTCTCGGATCTTGAGCAGAACGACATTCAAAACCTTCGCAACCTTCTGTATCGCCGCTTCGGCAAGGAGAACGTCATTGTGCGTTCGGCCCAGCAGGAGGACGAAAGTTACAAAGCCGTCGTCCGGGCCCGGGAAGACGATGAGTACCTCCGAAATGACGAGTAACTGAGAGAGGCGTCCCGTGCACGCGGGAGGCCCTTCCACCAGGGATCCTCGTTTCTGCAATACAAAACGGGTGGTGATGCGCTCCATCACCACCCGCATTGCAGAGCGAGATGCACAAAAGAGAAGACCACTTCTACTTTAGTCTTCCACCGAGTCCATCTGGGCTTTTTGTAGCTGGCCGGAGTAGTCAACGTAGAGGGTTTTGTGCTCCGTCCAGAACTCGAAGGCCGCGTAGCCCCCGTCCCGTTGGCCGTTGCCGGTGTCCTTTACCCCCCCGAAGGGCATGTGCGCCTCGGCCCCGATCGTGGGGCCGTTGACGTAGGTGATGCCGGCCTCCAGGTCCCGCATCGCCCGGAAGCTCTTGTTCACGTCCTGGGTGTAGATGGAAGAGGAGAGCCCGTACTGGGTATCGTTGGCCACCGTCACGGCCTCGTCGTAGGACCCGACCTCAAACGTCGCGAGCACCGGCCCAAAGATTTCTTCTTGGGCAATCGTCATGTCGGGCGTCACGTCCGTGAAGAGGGTCGGCTCGTAGAAGTGACCGTCGAGGCCGTCAACCGACGCAGGCGCGCCGCCCATCTCCAGGGTGGCGCCCTCCTCCTGTCCGATCTCGACGTACCGGTGCACCGTTTCCGCGGCGGCCTGATTGATGAGGGGCCCCACGTCGGTGTCCGCGTCGTTTCCATCACCAAGGACGAGCGCTTCTGCCTCGTCCCGAATCATCGCCACGAGCTCGTCGTGCACCGATTCGTGACAGATGAGGCGGCTGGTGGCCGTGCACCGCTGGCCCGTGGTGCCGTAGGCGCCCCAGATGGCGCCCTCCAGCGCGAGGTCGAGGTCGGCGTCGTCCATCACGATCATCGGGTTCTTGCCGCCCATCTCCAGGGACACCGGCGTGTTGAGGCGGCCGCAGGTTTCGGCAATCGCGGTGCCGACCTCGTAGGACCCGGTGAAGCCGATGGCGTCGACCTCCGGGTGCTCCACGAGCGCCTGCCCCGCCTCGTCCGCGCCGTGCACCACGTTGATCACCCCATCCGGAATGCCCGCGTCGATCAGCGTCTGCACGAAGCGCAGGCCGCTGTGCGGGGCGTCCTCGCTCGGCTTAAAGACGATCGTATTGCCGGCGGCGAGGGCCGGGAAGATCTTCCAGGACGGCACGGCGACGGGAAAATTCCAGGCCGTGATGATGCCACACACCCCGAGCGGGCGACGGATGGCCATGTTCATCTTGTCGGGCAGCTCACTCGGGACCGTGGTGCCGAACAGCCGTCGCGTTTCGCTGGCCGCGTAGTAGGCCGTGTCGATGGCCTCCTGCACATCGCCCTTCGTCTCGAAGAAGGGCTTGCCCATCTCGCGGGTCATCGAGCGGGCGATTTCGTCTTTTCGCTCCGCTAGCAGGTCGCCGGAGGCTTTCAGAATCTTCCCGCGGTCCGGAGCGGGGGTGCTGCCCCAGTCCGAGAAGGCGTCTTGGGCCGCCTGCACGGCGGCGTCAACGTCGGCGGGGGCCGAATCCGGAAAGTCGCCGATGTGGTCGTCGGGGTCGGCCGGGTTTCGGTTGTCGAAGGTGGCCTGTGAGGCGGCGCCGGTCCAGCGGCCGCCAATGTAGTTTTCGAACGTATCGGGCATACCAGACACAAAGAGAGACAATTTGGAGGGGAACAGTGCTTTCCCAAACCTAGGTGCCGAGAACTTCAAAGTACAATCCGTTGTCCGGCGTCCGGTCGGCACCGCCGGGGACGAATTGAACCTCCCGGGAGGGACAGAGTACGCGCCTACACCAACTGCTTGCTTGACCTCAGACCCAAAACCTGTTCTATGGCCGCTCCTGCCACCGCCCCCGATCTCGATACGTACGTCTCAGATCGCGTGCGTGAGACGCCCCCGAGCGGCATCCGCCGGTTCTTCGACATTGCCGCCACGATGGACAACGTCATCTCGCTTGGCATCGGGGAGCCGGACTTCAACTCGCCGGACGCGGCGCTGGAGGCCGGCGTCGACGCGCTGGAGAACGGGCGCACGAGCTACACCTCCAATGCCGGCATGGAGGAGCTCCGCGAGCTCATCGCGGAGGACTACGAGGAGCGACACGGCCTCTCGTACGACCCGGAGAGCGAAATCGTCGCCACGGTGGGGTGCAGCGAGGCGATGCAGCTGGCCATGCAGGCTTTTCTCGAGCCGGGGGACGAAGTGCTGATCCCTGAGCCCTGCTTCGTGTCCTACGGCCCGTCCGCCCGATTTGCAGGGGGGGAGGTGGTGCATGTCCCGACCCACGTCGAGAACGACTTTCAGGTGACGGCCGCCGACATTGAGCCGCACCTTAGTGACCGGTCCAAGGTGCTCTTCCTGGGATACCCGAACAACCCGACCGGGGCGGTGCTGCGGCGCGACACGCTTCAAGAGATTGCCCAGCTCGTGGTCGACAACGACCTGCTGGTCGTCTCTGACGAGATCTACGACCAGTTGATCTACGGCACCGCCCACGACCGGGGGCACGTGTGCGTCCCCACCGTTGAGGGACTACGCGAACGGACGGTGCTGCTGGGGGGCTTCTCGAAGAACTACGCGATGACGGGATGGCGAATCGGGTTTGCCTGCGCGCCGAAACCGCTCTCGCAGGCGATGCTCAAGGTGCACCAGTACATGATTATGAGCGCGCCGACGATGGCCCAGGAAGGGGCCATCGCTGCGCTGCGTGAGGCCAGGGGCGACGTGGAGAAGATGCGGCAGAGCTACGACGAGCGCCGCCGCACCATCGTGTCGGGGCTGAACGACGCGGGCCTTCCCACCTTCGAGCCGGAGGGCGCCTTTTACTGCTTTCCCGACGTGACTTCTACGGGGATGACGTCCGAGGAATTTGCCCAGCGGCTCCTGGAAGAAGAGAAGGTGGCGTGCGTCCCGGGAACCGCCTTCGGCCCAAGTGGAGAAGGGTACGTGCGGTGCTCCTACGCCACCGGCCTGGACGACATCACGGAGGCGCTCACCCGCATTGACCGGTTTGTGTCGCGGCACCAGTCCTGAAGGCCCGCTCCCAATCGGTCCGGAGAAACATCCCGCTTCGGGCCGTAGTTTCTGCCGCCACAAAGTTTTGGCTCCGGTCTCCCCTCACCAAAATCCTCTCTTCTACCATGAAGTCGTACTCGGACGAGGACCTCGAACAGCTCGCTGAGCGCGTGGAGGCGCTCGGGGGCTATCTTTGACGTAGACGGTCGCCGCATGACCGTCGAAGAGCTCAACCAGGAGCGGATGGACCCCGACTTTTGGGACGACCCGGATCGGGCCCGCGAGATCGAAAAGCGAATTGCCCGCGAAGAAGAATGGATCGAGGCGTGGGAGGACGTCAAGGAGCAGGCCGAGGACATTGAGACCCTTCAGCTTCTCTCCGAAGAGGAGGGGGAAGACATGTCGGACGAGATCGACGCGGAGGCGCGAAAGCTCGAACAGAAGCTCGATCGGTTGGAGTTGGAAAGTCTTCTCGACGACCCCGACGACGAGCGAGACGCCATCGTCGAAATCAACCCGGGTGCCGGGGGCACCGAAAGCCAAGACTGGGCAGAAATGCTGCTCCGCATGTACATGCGGTGGGCCGAGGACCAAGACTACGACGTGGAACTCGTCCACCAGCAGCCTGGAGAGGAGGCCGGCATCAAGAGCGCAACCCTGAATGTGCAGGGACGGCACGCCTACGGCCGCCTCAAAAGCGAAACCGGCGTGCACCGACTGGTCCGCATCTCCCCGTTCGACGCCGACAGCCGCCGCCACACCTCGTTCGCGAGCGTCTTTGTCTACCCCGAGGTTGACGACAGCATTGGGGTGGACTTGAGTGAGGGCGAAATAGAACTCCAGACCTTCCGGTCCGGCGGCAAGGGGGGGCAGCACGTCAACAAGGTGGAAACGGGCGTCCGTTTGATCTGGACCGGCACCCTGTCCAACGGCGAGGAGACCACCGTCCGGGCCGCGTGCACCCAGGAGCGGAGCCAGCACCAGAACCGTCGTCGCGCCCGAGAGATGCTCAAGAGCCGCATCTACCAGGCGGAGCGGGAGCTCAAAGAAGAAGAAAAAGAGCGGCTTGAGAGTTCGAAGAAAAGCATCGAATGGGGGAGTCAGATCCGCTCGTACGTGCTCCACCCCTACAAGATGGTGAACGACCACCGGACGGACACCAAGCGGAACGACGCGGAGGCCGTGCTGGAAGGGGAGCTGGACCCGTTCATCAAGGCCTATCTCCTCAAAGGCAAGAAAGACCGGGACACGTCTCCAGTGTAGGGGCGCGCAGCGCAGCTGCTGGAGGGGCGGACGCGTAGAAACATCGGGCGGGGCCCAACGTTACACCGTTTTGACACGCGTATTTCGTGGTCCGCTGGGAAAACAGCGCGAGAAGGTGGCCTCCGACGCCACCTTTTTGTACTGATGCCTGCGGGCATCCGAGAATTGGAGAGGCGGTTCGGCGATCCCGGGCCGCACATGGCGTTCGTCCCGCCTGTCGGGCCGGGCGCTTTTTTGCACTAGGTGCTTCTGGACGCTTGACAACTGCATTTGTGAACCCCACGCAACAACATCTTGCCGACCGGGTTTCCGGACTGACCGAAGAGGTGATCGTCGGAACCGACTACTTTCTGGTGGACGTGGAGGTGCGGGGGCACAAGGGGACACGGGTCGTGGAAGTGTACATTGACTCCGAGGAGGAGGTGGGCCACGATGACCTCGCCCTCATTAGCAAAGAGATCGGGTTTCTGCTTGACGTGGAGGACGTGGTGGATGGAAGCTACAAGCTGGAGCTTTCCTCGCCCGGGATTAAGCGTCCTTTGACGATGCCGGCGCAGTATCGGAAGAACGTTGGCCGCACCTTGCGTGTACGATTTGAAAGCGACGGCGACGAGGAGATCGTGGTGGGGGACTTGACCGACGCGGACGACGAAGAGATTGAACTGGAGCTGCCCTCTGCGGAGCGCCTTCAGCTGCCATACACGACAATCACCCAGGCTCGGATCGAGCTGCCCTGGTAAGGGGAATTGGGACACACGCGGCGGGCCACGCGGAACTTACTTCTTCACAGGACGAGACGGATTATGCGAAGCGAAGACCTGATCTCCTCATTTGGGGAAATAGCCCGGTCCAAAGACATGGACCGGGACACGCTCCAGATTATCGTGGAGGACGTGTTCCGCGCGATGCTTCGCAAGCGGTACGGGTCGGACGAGGCCTTCGAGATCATTTTCAATCCGAAGCAGGGGGACATCCAGATTCTCCACATTCAAGAGGTCGTTGGGGACTGGGAGGTGGAAGACCCGGTGACCGAGATTAAGGAGTCCGAGGCCAAGAAGATTGACGACGGCTTTGCGGTTGGCGACGAGGTGGCGGGGGGGCTGGACGTCAGCGAGTTTGGGCGCCGGGCCGTGATGACTGCGCGGCAGACCTTTCGCCAGCGGATCCGTGACATCGAGAAGGAGCAGGTCTACCAGGAGTACACGGAGCTCATTGGGGACATCGTCGTCGGGGAGATTTACCAGGTCCGTCGCCACGAGACGCTCCTGATGCACGAGGACACCGAACTCGTGCTGCCCCGCGACGAACAAATTCCGGGGGATCACTACCGGAAGGGCAACATGCTTCGGACCGTCGTCAAGGAAGTGCGGCGCGATGCGGGGAGCGACCCGCAGGTGGTGGTCAGCCGCACCTCCCCGGTGTTCATGGAGCGCCTCTTCGAAGTCGAGGTGCCGGAGGTGCACGACGGCATCGTCGAGATCAAGAAGGTGGCCCGGATTCCTGGCGACCGCGCCAAGGTGGCGGTCGAGAGTCACGACGAGAAGGTGGATCCGGTAGGGGCATGCGTGGGCGTCAAGGGCGTCCGGATCAACGCCGTCGTCCGGGAGCTCTCCGACGAGAACATCGACGTGATGCAGTGGTCCGACGACCCCCAGGAGCTGATTGCTCGGGCACTGTCGCCGGCCGAGCCGACGAACGTTTCGTTGAATCAGGACGAGGACCCGCCACGGGCCCGCGTGGAGGTGCCGGCCGACGAGGTCAGCCAGGCCATCGGCAAGCGCGGCGTCAACATTAAGCTTGCCTCGCAGTTGACCGGATACGAAATCGATGTCTACCGCGAAATCCCGGCGGACGAGGAAGACATTGACATCGAGCAGTTTGGCGATGAACTTACGGAAGAAACCATCGGGAAGCTGAAGCGGATCGGGTGCGACACCGGAAAGGCCGTGCTCGAACTGTCGGCGGACGCCCTGGCCCGGCGTGCCGACCTCGACCGCGACACCGCCAAGCAGGTGCTGGAGATCATCGAGACTGAATTCGAGAAGGGGCCGGGCATCATCGAGTCGATCCGACAGGGGCGATTCACGGTGGAGTCTGTGCAGACGGCGGAGGCGGCCGACACGGACGGCACCACCCCCAGCGAGGCGTCGACCGAGTCCTCCGCGTCTTCTGCCGGCGCGACCGAGTCCGCCGATTCGAAGGGCCCGGGCGATGCGGACGAGGAGCCGCCCGAGGCCGGCGCACCGGCCCCCGACGCGGACGGGGAGGAGACGGTCGTCGACGGGCCGGCCCCGAACGAGCCCGAGCAGGCCGACGGAGACAGCGAGGCAACAGAAGAAGGCGGTGACGAAGAGGTCGAAGAACAGGACGAGATTCCCCAAAGCCCCTCCGAAGAGCAGCAGGAAGCGGAGTCGACCCCCGAAGAGCCTGAGGTTCGATCTTAGCTGCGCATGCCGCCGAAAACGACTTCGGCGGTCGCTTTTGTAGTGAGTCTGAGCAACAACCGATTGCCATATGGCAACCAAGACGAAAGACTTTCAAGAGAAGAAGCTCTTTCAGGTCGTTCGGGAGCTGAATGTTTCCGAGGACCGCGTGGTAGAGTTTCTGGAAGAGGAGGGCTACGAAGAGGCCCTCTCCGGTTCTGGTCTCAACGCGAAGATTGTCGACGAGGAGGCGTACCTCGTCCTGCGGGAGGAGTACGCCGACGACGCAGAAGTGGCGGCCCGCATTCGGGAGCTCCGCTCAGAGGAGGACGACGGCGGCCCGGAGCGGGACGAGGTGGCCACCCTTGATGAGGAACAGGCGGCCGAGCCGGAGTCTGCCACCGAGACGGCAGAAGAGGCGGCGGAGCCCGCTGTCGCGGACGACGAGGAGGAGCCACGTGCCTCAGGCGACGCAGCGCCGGAAGCGGCCCCGGCAGAAGAGGACACCTCGGATGCAACGGCCCCCGCGGACGCAGAGGCAGAGCCTTCCGGGGACGAGGCCTCGGCCGAGGCGTCCGCCGACGACGCACCGGCGGACGAAGCGCCCACGGACGAAGCCGAGACGGCCCCTGTCGACGCGGCCGACAAGGACGCCGCGGCGATTGCGGACGAGCAGAAGCAGGCCGCGCAAGAACCAGACGCCGAGGCGGACGCTTCGGGCCAAGACACGGGCGAGGAGACCTCCGACACGGACGCGGCCACGGAGGCGGACGCTACAGACGACGCCGAGGCCGAATCCGCCGCGCCCGAACCGACCGAGGCGGAGCCCGAGACGCCCGCCGACGAGACGGAGGCGGAAGACGTGTCGGCTGATAAGGAGACAGCGTCGGCCGAGGAGGCGGACGATCACGCCTCCGACGAACACGCTCCCGATGAAGACGCGGAGGCGCCGGAAGAGCCCACGGAGGCCGAAGGCGAGGCCGACGACACGACGGAGGAAGAGACCCCGGCTGAAGGTGCTGACGATGCGGCGGACGACGAGGCGGACGAAGAGGGGGAGACGCTTAAGGCCGGGCGCTACCGTCTCAAGGGGCCCAGCGTGGTCGGCAAGATGGACAGCGATCAACTTCAGCGTCCGGATCGCAAGCGCAAGCGGAAAGATAAAGACAAGGACAAAGACAAGAGCAGTAAAAAGGACAAAAAGGATAAGAGTAACAAGAAGAGTAAGAGCAAAGGGAAGAAGCAGAAGGGCGGCGGCGGTGGGGGCCCCGACGAGGAAGACATTGAGCAGACGCTTCAAGAGACGCTCCAGGAGCTGGAACAGGGCGCCAGCCGCGAACGCCAGCGCCGCCGGCGCCGTCGGCGCAAGCGACACGAGGAGGAGCGACAGCGCCGCCGAGAGCGCAAGCGCGAGCAGGAGAATATTCTCGAAGTGACCGAGTTCGTCACGACCGGCGAGCTCGCAAACCTGATTGGGGAGCCGGTGAGCGACGTGATCGACACGTTGTTCGACGCGGGCATGATGGTGTCCATCAACCAGCGTCTCGACACGGAGACGATCGAGTTCGTCGCCGACGAGTACGGCTACGAGGTTGAGTTTGTCGCGGAGCGGGACACGCAGGCCGTCGAGGTTGAGGAGGACGACCCGGAAGACCTCGAGCCGCGCGCCCCGGTCGTGACGGTGATGGGGCACGTCGACCACGGCAAAACCTCCCTGCTCGACTACGTCCGAAACGCCAACGTGGTGGCCGGGGAAGAGGGAGGCATCACGCAGCACGTGGGGGCCCACTACGTAGAGCTCACCGACCACGACAACGAGGCGATTGCCTTCCTTGACACGCCGGGCCACGAGGCCTTCACCGCCATGCGTGCCCGTGGGGCCAAGGCCACCGACATCGTGATCCTGGTCGTCGCCGCGGACGATTCCGTCATGCCGCGGACGAAGGAGGCGATTAACCACGCTCAGGCCGCCGACGTGCCCATCGTGGTGGCCATCAACAAGATGGACAAGCGCGAGGCGGACGCCGAGAAAGTGCGGGCCGAGCTTGCCGACCAGAACGTGCTCGTGGAGGAGTACGGCGGGGACGTGCAGTCCGCCGAGGTGTCCGCGAAGACGGGGGACGGCATCAACGAGCTGCTCGACAAGGTCCTTCTGCAGTCCGAGATCATGGAGCTGAAGGCCAACCCCAACCGGGAAGCCTCCGGCGTCATCATCGAAAGCCGGCTGGAAAAGGGCCGCGGGAACGTGATCACTGTCCTTGTGCAAAACGGTACCCTCGAGACGGGCGATCCCTTCCTGGCCGGGATTCACAGCGGAAGCGTCCGTGCCATGTTCAATGAGCGGGACAACCGCATTGAGTCCGTGGGGCCGTCCCAACCGGCTCTGGTTCTCGGGTGCGACGGATCGCCGGAGGTCGGCGACCAATTCGTCGTCATGGACAGCGAGGGCGAGGCCCGAGACGTGGCCCAGGAGCGCCAGCGGATCCACCGCGAGCAGGAGCTCCGGCGACAGAGCCAGGTTTCGCTCGATCAGGTCAGCCGCCAGATGGCCGAGGGCGAGTTCCACGAGCTCAACCTTATCATCAAGGCCGACGTGGGCGGTTCTGTCGAGGCACTCTCCGATGCCCTCCTGAAGCTGAAGACCGACGAGGTGGCCGTCAATGTGATCCACAGCGGCGTGGGGGCCATCACCGAGAGCGACGTGATGCTGGCCCGCGCCTCGGACGCCATCATCCTTGGCTTCCAGGTGCGTCCCACGTCCGGGGCCCGTGAGGCGTCCCAACGAGAAGAGGTCGACATTCGGACCTACTCGGTCATCTACGCGGCCATCGAGGATGTCCGCGATGCGCTGGAGGGACTGCTCTCCCCCGAGCGCCGCGAAGAGACGAAGGGCCGGGCCGAGGTCCGAGACACCTTCAGCGTCCCCGACGTGGGAATGGTGGCGGGGTGCTACGTCAACGAGGGCACCGTGGGGCGAAACCAAAAGGTGCGTCTTGTGCGGGATGGCGTGGTGCAGTACGAGGGAGAGATTAGTTCGCTCAAGCGCTTTGAGGAGGACGTCAGTGAGGTCCAGAGCGGGTACGAGTGTGGGCTCTCGATCGAAAACTTCGACGACCTGAAGGTTGGGGACGAGCTCGAAACCTACGTAATTGTTGAGGAGGCACGGGAGCTTGAGGTCTAACCTCGCTCCGCCACGCCGACGCCGTTTCTGGCTCGGCCTCGTCCTCTGATGGTTTCACCCCTACCTCCCGCCTACCATGAGTGTATATACCGAACGCGTCGCGGAGCTCGTCCAGCGCGAGGTTGCCCGCATTCTGCAGCGCGAGTACGCAGACCGGCTCCAGCCGATGGTGACGATCACCCGAGCCCGAGTAACCGGCGACCTCTCCATCGCGTACCTGTATGCGAGTGTGATGGGGGACACCGCCGAAGAACGGGAGGCCACCTTCCGGCAGCTGGAGAGCCTCGCGGACGAAATTCGGAACCAACTGGCGTCTCGCATCCGGCACAAAGTCCGAGAAATTCCGGAGCTCAAATTTTTCCACGACGAGTCGCTGGAAGAAGCCAAGCGGATGGAGAACCTGTTTGACCGCATCCGCGAGGAGCGGGAGCGGCGGCTCGAGGACGGAGAGGATTCCGCTGATGCCCGTGAATGAGCATGCCGGCCGGAAAGACGGAAAGACGCGTTCCCCTCTCGCCAACCGTTGTTCTCTGCTTTTGGGGCCTACGTCCACTTCGAAGCCGTCTGCACGCCCCCTCCGGCGCCTGCAAGGGCCCCTCGGTGAAAGAGCCCCCCTTGAGACCGCGCCCGTGGCCTGAAGGAACCCGCACAGCATGGCGCCACCGGGCGGTCTGCCAGAGCATGGGACTGAACCTCAGGGGCCCCTGCCGGATCCGCTGACCAAGGACGAGCCGATTCCCTATGAAGCGTGAAATTGGATGGGATGCCATCAGCCGCGACCCCCAATCGGTTGTCACCGTTGGGACATTTGACGGCGTGCACCGTGGCCACCAAGCGATCATCGAGTACCTGCAGGACCGAGCCGAGGCCCAGAACGGACCCAGCACGCTCGTGTCGTTTGATCCCCACCCGCGAGCCGTAGTGCACGACGAAGAGGTCCCGCTCCTGACGACCGTGGCCGAGCGGGCGGACCTGCTCGAACGCCTTGGCCTCGACCGGTTTGTGGTTGTTCCGTTCTCGGACGACTTTGCGCAGCTCAGCCCCACGGCCTACGTCGAAGAGGTGCTCGTGGACCGGATCGGCGTCCAGGAGATCACGGTCGGGTACGACCATCGATTCGGGAAAGACCGGGCTGGCGACGTGGAGGCCCTTCGGGAGCTCGGGGGGGAATACGGGTTTTCGGTCGACGTCATCCCCCCGCAGGAAGTCGACCACGACGTTGTATCGTCCCGTACCATCCGATCCTTGCTGGTAGAGGAGGGGCGCGTTGAGCAGGCGACCGACCGGCTCGGACGCCCTTACCAGCTCCAGGGCGTCGTTTCGAGGGGCCAAGGGCGCGGACGCAAGCTCGGCTACCCCACCGCGAACCTTGCCCTCGGGGACGCCCGCAAGTTGGTCCCGAAGCAAGGGGTCTACGCCACTGCGGTCACACTGCCGAATGGGGACCGTCGGGGGGGCATGATGAATATCGGAAGCAGGCCCACGTTCGACGAAATGGACGTCACCGTCGAGGTGCATCTCCTCGACTATGAGGGCGACCTATACGGGGCGTCCCTCTCTGTTGAGTTCCTGCAAAGATTGCGGGCCGAACAGAAGTTTGAATCCGCGGAGGCACTGGCGGCGCAACTTTCTGAAGACGAAGA
The DNA here is from genome assembly GCF_000013045.1 of Salinibacter ruber DSM 13855. Taxonomy (NCBI): domain Bacteria; kingdom Pseudomonadati; phylum Rhodothermota; class Rhodothermia; order Rhodothermales; family Salinibacteraceae; genus Salinibacter; species Salinibacter ruber. The sequence goes on along the minus strand of NC_007677.1, from coordinate 2,192,883 downwards.
GCGTTGCAGAACCGTTATTCGAACACAGGCCTGACGGCTGTTTGCTGTTCCGGTGTCCCGGGACGAAGATGGTGTTCGGCACGTTCGCCCGCGAACCCACGCTGGAGTCGCGGTTTCTTCTTTAGCATGGCATAATCTAAAGAGGTATTTCACCGCACGATGATTACACAAGAAGAGCAACAGAAAATCATAGACCGGTTCGGCAACGGACCGAACGACACAGGGACCCCGGAGGTGCAAATTGCGATCTTCACGAAGCGGATCGAACACCTCACGGAGCACCTCGAAGACCACCCCAATGACAATTCCACCCGGCAGGGACTCCTTGATCTCGTCGGAAAGCGCCGACGGTTGCTGAATTACCTTCAGGAAAACGAGATCGAGCGGTACCGTACCATCCGAGATGAACTGGAGCTCCGAAAGTAGTCTGTTCCGCAATGCGGCGTCCCGGCCTCGCCGGGAGGCCGTTTGCTGTACGGGGGGCATACGGAGTGCCCTGGCCGACGGGCCCCGCGTCGGAACCCCTTTCGCCTTTTGTTGACTTATGAGAGTAGCAGATTGAGACGTATGAAGCCTGAAGCCCATATTGAAGACATCGAGTTCGTTCCCGACCGATCGCTGTCGCTGGAGACAGGCCGCATCGCCAAGCAGGCCGACGGGTCCGTCGTGGCCCGGCTGGGCGACACGATGGTGCTCTCCACCGCCACACTCAGCGACTCCGTTAACGAGTCGAACTTCTTCCCGCTCACCGTTGACTACCGGGAAAAGTTTGCGGCCGGGGGGAAGGTGCCGGGCGGGTTTATCAAGCGCGAGGGGCGTCCCACCGACAAGGAGACGCTCACCTCACGGCTCATTGATCGCGCGATCCGGCCGCTCTTTCCGGACGGCTTCTACCACGACGTCCACGTCGTGAACTTCGTCATCTCGGCCGGCCAGGACTTCGACGCCGACGTGATTGCCGGGGTGGGATCGTCCGCGGCCCTCATGCTGTCGGGGGCGCCCTTCGCGGGGCCCTTCGCGGAGGTTCGCGTGGGCCGTGTGGATGGGGACTACATCGTAAACCCCACGATGCAGCAGACCGAAGAGAGCGACATCGACCTCGTGGTGGCGGGGAAGGAAGACGCCCTCGTCATGGTGGAGGGGGAGGCCGAAGAGATCAGCGAGGAGAGCATGATCGAGGCCCTCGACGTGGCCCACCGGTCGATTCGTCGGCTCTGTGAGGGACAACACCGCCTCGTGGAGCAGGCGGGCGAGCCCGATCCGTTTGAGTGGGAGGCGGACCGCGTGCCGGAGCAACTGGTGCAGCGCATGCGAGAGGAGTACGGACCGAAGGTGGCCGACCACATCCACGGGCCGTACAGCAAAGAGACGTTTCACGGCGGGATCGGAGACCTCAAGGACCAGGCCGTCGACGACGTGCTCGGCGATGCGTCCGAAACCCCGGAGGGCTACACCGCCTCGGACATTCGCGACGCCATTGGGGAGGTGGAGAAGGGCGAGATGCGCAACATGATCGTCGAGGAGGGCAAGCGCATCGACGGACGCGACCAGACCGACGTTCGGGATCTTTGGATGGAGGTCGGTTATCTGCCGCGTGTCCACGGGTCCGCTATCTTCACACGGGGCGAGACGCAGGTGCTCGGCTCCATTACGCTCGGCACGTCGGACGACGTACAGCCGGTCGACGAGGTCTTCGCCGACACGGACAAGTCGTTCTACCTCCACTACCGCTTCCCGCCGTTCTCGGTGGGCGAGGCCAGTTACCTGCGTGGGCCCAAGCGCCGCGAAATCGGCCACAGCATGCTTGCGGAGCGGGCCCTGCGGCCGGTCATCCCGGAGCAGGACGAGTTCCCGTATACGATCCGCATCAACGCCGACGTCATGGAGTCGAACGGCTCCTCCTCAATGGCCAGCGTCTGCGCCGGCAGCCTGGCCCTCATGGATGCCGGGGTGCCCATCGAGAAGCCGGTGGCCGGCATCGCGATGGGACTCGTGCAGGAGGACGACGAGACCACCGTCCTCACCGACATCCTCGGCCAGGAGGACCACCTGGGCGACATGGACTTCAAGCTCACGGGCACCCGGGACGGCATCACGGCCTGTCAGATGGACATGAAGATTGAAGGCCTGTCCCGCGACGTCATGCTGAAGGCCCTGAAGCAGTCCCGAGACGCGCGCCACCACATTCTCGACCGCATGGAGGAGACCATTGCCGAGCCGCGGGCGGAGCTGTCCAGCCACGCCCCGCGCCTCACCAAGCTTACGATCGACCCCGACCGGATTGGGGCCGTCATTGGCCCGGGGGGCAAGGTCGTCAAGAGTGTTCAGGAAGAGACGAACACCGAGATCACGGTCGAGGAGGAAGAAGGCGTGGGCATCGTGACGATCGCGGCCACCAACCAGCGCGATGCCGAGGCGGCCATCGAGCGGATCAAGCAAATCGTGGCCGTGCCGGAGGAGGGCGAGGACTACGTCGGCACCGTCAAGGGCATCCGCGACTTCGGGGCCTTCGTCGAGATCATGCCCGAGAAGACGGGCCTGCTCCATGTCTCCGAGATCGACTACGACTACGTCGAGAACGTTGAGGACTACCTTGAGGTGGGCGACAAGGTGAAGGTTCATCTCCTTGAGGTCCACGACGATGGCAAGATGCGCCTCACGCGAAAGCCGTTCGTCTCCGAAGAAAATGGAGAGCAGAACGAGTAGCCGAGACGGCCCCGGCTCCTGCCCGGGGCCCGAAGGCACATGCGATTGCACAAAAGGCGAGGGCCCCTGGGCTCTCGCCTTTTGTATAGGCCCGGAGTGTATCGGGGCCGTTCGCCGTTGCAATGAATCACACCACCGAGCCGACGTTCATGCGCGTTCTTGTTACTGGAGGGGCCGGGTACATCGGAAGCACCGTCGCCCGCCAACTCGTCGAGACCGGAGACGACGTGATCGTGCTCGACAACTTGTCGCAGGGGCACCGGGCGGCGGTGCCGGACGATGCGGCCTTCGTTCACGGGGACCTGAACGACCGTGGACTGATTGATCGCACCCTCGCCGAGCATCGACCCGAGGCGATCATGCACTTCGCGTCGCATACCCTGGTCGGGGAGTCGATGGAAGAGCCGTTCCTCTATCTCGACGAAAATGTGCGGTGCGGAATGAACCTGATGAAGTCCGCCGTGGAGCACGACGTGGATCGCTTCATCCTGTCCTCAACCGCGAACCTGTTCGGCACCCCGGAGCGCATTCCCATCGACGAAGACGTGACGGTCGACCCGGGAAGCCCCTACGGCGAGTCAAAGTTTATTCTGGAGCGGACCCTCCACTGGCTCGATGAGACCGAGGACCTCTCCTACGCCGCGCTCCGCTACTTTAACGCGGCCGGGGCCGCCGGGCCCAATCAGGGCGAGGACCATGCCCCCGAGACGCACCTCATCCCCATCGTGCTGGAAGTCGCACTCGGTCAGCGCGATAAGATCGTCATCTTCGGGGACGACTACGACACCCCCGACGGCACGTGTGTGCGGGACTACGTCCATGTGCTCGACCTCGCGCAGGCGCACGTTCTGGCCCTGAACGCCCTGGACGATGGAAGCCGCGTGTATAACCTGGGCAACGGGAAGGGATACAGCGTGCGGGAGGTCATCGAGACGGCCCGCCGCGTTACAGGCCACGAGATTCCCGCCGAGGAGGGCGCTCCCCGCCCCGGAGACCCGCCGGTCCTCATCGCAAGCAGCGACAAGATCCGGGAAGAGCTCGGATGGGCCCCGGAACACAGCGCCCTCGACGACATCATCGGCTCCGCTTGGGAATGGCACCGGCGCCACCCGAACGGGTATGATGGACTACAGTGAACGGCTCCGCCACCGAGAGCCTGATTTGATTTTGGGTCGGATTGCGAGAGCGAGAATTGACGGAACGAAAATCGCACCCTGAACGAAGCCTGTAGCGGTGCGCCCTGAGTACAGCGAAGAAGTGCTTTCAGAGTGCTGCCGGTTGAGTGAAGGGGCGATGTGCAGTCCGTCAAGGCCGCTCGCAGCCCGAGAGATAAACCAAAACAGACTCTGAGGGCCAAACAAGCGCCGTCGTCCTTTCCACAACGGCACGAGCGGACATGTACCGCGTTGAGCTGGAGCAATTTGAGGGCCCGATGGACCTCCTCCTGTTTTTCATCAAGCGGGACGAGATCGACATATACGACATCCCCATCGCCCGCATCGCGGACGAATACCTCGCGTACGTCCGTGTAATGGAGGAAATCGACCTCGACGGGGTGGGCGACTTTATCTACATGGCGGCCCTCCTCATCAACATCAAGGCCCGCATGCTCCTGCCCTCACAGGAGGCCGACGAGGACGGAGAATCCGTCGATCCGCGCCGCGAGCTGGTGGAGCGCCTTCTGGAGTACGTGCGGTTCAAAGAGGCGGCCGACCAACTGTCCACCCGTCGGGAGCGACGCCGCGAGCACTTCGTGCGGGGGGACGCGTCCTCGGACCGGGAGCGCATCGAAGAATCCCACGAAGTAGAGGTGGATGCGTCCGTCTACGAGTTGGTCGAGGCGCTCGGACGAGTCCTCGAGGCCGACGAGGAGGACGAGGACGACGAGCCCATCCATGAGGTCGAGCCGCTCGAATACACCGTCGAGGAACAGCAGCAGTACGTGATTGAGCGCCTGCGTCGCGAGCCACAGGTCTCCTTTCGGGCCCTGATTCAGGGAGAATCGCGCGGCTTCGTCATTGCGACCTTCCTGGCGCTTCTGGAACTGACGCGACAGCAACATCTCCGGCTTCGAATCGAGGAGCGAGCCTCGGACTTCTCCGTGGAAGCACGAGGCGACACGTCGCTTCGGGCCGACGATCCGGCCCAGCAAAACCTCTCTCGGCCCCAAGGAGATGGGGCCGTCGGGGGAGGCTCAGGGGACTCCGACGAACCCTGAGGAGGGGACAGGGGGGGCTCTAATGTGCGCCGGGCGGTCCGCTGCCAGGCCCTCCCAGTCCGGGCCCACCACAGGCGCCCACCCTCCGGATCCCGACGCTGCTTTCTGGTTCACCCCTCCTCCCAACGGGCGGCCTCCGACCGGGGGAGAGCGGCCGATGGCGCAAGGCCCCGAGGCCGTGAAAGGACCGGAGTGTAAAAACACCAGCTCTGCCGTTACGAAAGGCACCCTCCCGGTTGGGCCTGACCTAATTGTCATCTTTTGGATGAACAAGAGTCCATAATAATACTCCAAAAGTACACAAAAATCGGGCCGGGGACCCGTCTCTACGGCGACACGGGGCAAAATCTGCTTTCCTTCAGTCGCATTGCCCTTCTGTTTGTTGTTTTTAGGCCGCACTGAACTCAGAGACGGCCCGAGAAACCGCCGGTGCCCAGTCGGTTTGTGTGGCGCCCCACGAGGGGCAGGCAGATTCCGGAATGCTTCTTGCCGCATCATGATGATGCGCTGGCTTCCGACTCCCGTTCCGGTTCCATGTTCTGTTCTCTTCGCGCCGGTCGACCGCTGTCCCTCGTCCTGGCGACCGCTCTTCTTTTGACTGTTGGACTTGGCTGTGACCTCGGCGGGGGCGGCTCCGGCGACGCGACCGTGGCCGGCCAAGTGCTCAACGCCGCCTCTGACCCCGTGGTGGGTGCGCAGGTCGTCATTCAGTTCACGGACGACGCAGGCGAGCAGGTTGAAGAGACGGCCACGACCGATTCGACGGGCCGCTTCAACGAGAGAATTGATATCGGCGATCCGACGGAGGTTGTCATCACGGTGTCGAAAAAGGGGGTGGATGCTCAGCAGACGCGGCAGGCATCGCCCGATGCGGGCGCGTCCGACCTGAGCTTCACGCTCGAGATTGGGGGGGAAGAAAACCGAGAGCCCGGACGTCCCACCGACATTGTGTTGCAGGACCAATCGGCCAGTTCGATCCGCGTGCAGGAGAGCGGGGGGACGAGCATCGCGCGGTTGACGTTCCAGGTCGTCGACTCGACCGGGAAGGCCATCGAGGCGGACCAGGCCGTGGACGTAGACTTCCGATTCGGGCAGCGGCCCGAAGGGGCCAGCCTGACCCCGAGCACCGTGGAGACCAACGGGCAGGGGCAGGCCACCGTGAATGTATCGAGCGGAAAGGAGGCGGGCGTGATACAGGTGGTGGCCCAGACCGAACGGCCCGACGAGACGACCTTCCAGTCCAAGCCGGTCGGGCTCTCCATCCATGGGGGCCTCCCCAATAAATGTCACTTCAGCCTCGCCCCGGAACGGACAAACTTCCCTGGTTTCGAGAATCCTGGTGTAACGACTCCGGTCCAGGTGTTCGTGGGAGACAAGTACGGGAATCCCGTGGTGCCGGGCACCTCCGTTTCCTTCAGTACGAACGCGGGGCTCATCGGGGGCTCTGTCCAGACCGACGATCAGGGACAGGGATCTGTCACACTCACGTCCGCAAATCCGTTGCCGCTCGATGGGGTTGCTACCGTGCAAGCCAGTACGGTGGGGACCGACGACGTCAATACGATCGTGGACCCTGACAACTGCCCCGACCCGGCGGAGACGGGCAACGAGAACACGATCGTCGAGACGATTCCCGTTGTCTTCTCGGGGCGGCCGGAGGTAAAGGTGGATCCCATGAAGATCGAGCCGAGTCCGACGGATCTGCCTCAGACCTATGAACTGACGGTGCAAGACGTGCAGAATAAGAATCCGCTGGCTCCGGGCACGTCCATCCAGGTAACAGCCGAGGGAACGAACGTGAAGGCAGTGGGCAGCACCGCAGTCACTCTCGGCGATACAGCACTTAAAGACGAAAACGGAGATGGCTACGGCAAGGAAGACATCCAGAACAGAGAGGACCTCACCCTCTTCACCTTCCGAGTCGTCAAAGATGTGGAGGGGAAAGACAATCCCGAACCGCCCGAGGTTCGGGCCGTGACGATTACCGTAGATGGGCCCAACGGAAGTGTAGAGACGGTTCTTACTCAGTCCAGCCCGAAGACCAACTCCTCGTTGCAGTCCTTGACGCCCACCCAGGGGGCAACCGTGCACCGGGCGGCTTCGGGTGGGGTGGTGGTTCGTGCGCCGCAGGAGTAAGACACCCATCCCTACGTCGCCTCCGGAGGCCTGAGGGCCTTGTTGGGGCGGTGACATCCCCGCGATTCCCCCAAAAGCAGTTAAGGCAATGATACCGATCGATGTCGAGCGTCACGGAGCCGTTGTAACCGTGACGACCGACAGCAAGAAACGCATGTACGCGGTCATTCACCTTGCCGTACCGGCAGGATTCGATCCGTCGGATTTCACGCTGACCCGCGTGGAGATGAATCAGTGGGAGCTCTCGTTCGAGAGCGTGTCGACCGCCCACCGCTTCAAACGCCTGATGGACGAGGCCGCAAACCTCGTGGGGCAAAAGGTCCCCGGATAGGCAGCCCGGGCCCCGCCTCCCCATTCCGGGGACGCGTGTGGGCTCGTAGTAATGCCAGCCCAAGCCGGCCGTGTCCCCTGAACGCGGCGGTGGGCACGGGCATCGGGGAGAGCGGGGGCACTTCCTACTCGCGCGCCACAGGAGAAATTTCGAGCAGCTCGGCGCTTACGCGACCCACGTCCGCCTCCGTCATCGCGATGCAGCGGAGCTCAGGGTTGGTCGGGCGGTCGTGGCCTTCTCCGTCCTTGGACGCCCCCGTGTCGATAAGTGGCTCGATGCCGGCGCGGTCCATGGCGTCCAGCAGCTCGGAGCTCGTCGTCTCCAAGGCATCGGCCCAGTCGGCCAGGCGTCCAGTGATGATGCCGGACTGGGAGGTAAGCTCTCCACTTCGGGTATGAGGTTGTACCTTCTGACTTCTAGCGGAACGGGACCTCATGGATGAACGGAGTCGTCAAAAGAAAGACGGCGGGTCAAGTTGACACTGCGGGCGCAAGCAAACCCCTGCAGTACGGACAAAAAGGTACCAGTGGAAGAGCCCTCGGGTTTCTCTGTGCGCATTGTGTGAAGCAGGCGCACGTCCCGAGACGAGCCCCTTCGGTACAGGCGCTTACAGGTAGAACAGATAAAGCATTGTGGTGGTGACGAGCACGAAGATGAGCGACAGAGCGCTCCCGGCACGGAGGTAGTCCGGGACGCGGTAGCCGCCCGGCGTCATGAGGAGGGCGTTCACGTGGTGGGTAGGCAGAATGAACGAGTTTGCCGCACAGAGCCCCACCTGAAGGACCAACACCTGTGCCGTGAGGTCGATGGTGCCGGCCATCTCAAGCACGAGGGGCGCCATGAGAACGGTGGCCGCCACGTTGGACATGACCAGGGAGAAGAAGGTCATCAACAGGCCCAGGGAAAACAAGATTAGGAACGGATGGACGCCCTGGACCAGGGCCGCCAGGGTTTGGGCAATGACCGAGGCGGCCCCCGATTCCTCCATGGCGATGCCGATGGGGATGAGGCCCGCGATCAGAAAGACGACTTTCCATTCGACCGAGCGATAGGCCTCTTCGATCGTCAGTACGCCGCCAAGAATCATGGCGATGGCCCCGGTAAGAAAGCCGATGGAGATGGAAAGGTCGAGGGCGAGGACCAGCCCGATCGCTCCGGCGAAGCTGCCCACCGACAGCCAGGCCTTCTCGGGATGTTTGGGCTCATACTCCAGTGGGGTCACGGTGATAAAGTTCTCGCTCTGCCTGAAGAACTCCAGGCTCTCCCACTTCGCGTGCAGGACCATCGTGTCTCCGGCCTGAATGACCCGGTCGGCCCAGCCCTTCTCCACCACCTCGCTTTCACTGAAAAAGAGCACCACCTGCGCGTTGTAGGTGTCGCGGAGCGGCACGTCCCGCAGGGTTTTGCCCACGAGACTGGACCGGGCCGGAATGACAACCTCTATGTACCCGCCGCTTGATCCAAGATCCGACTTGTCTTCTTCTTCTGTAAGTTCGAGGCCGTAGGTGCTTTTGAAGGCCTCGACGTCCCCCTCCTGGCCCTGGACCACAATCTTCTGCTGCTTCTGGAACCGAATCTCCCGCCAAATGTCGTAGTCCGACTGCTCGTCGTCGTACACCTCCAACAGGTTGATATTGTAGTTGGCGCCCATTCGGGACTCCTCGGCGGATTTCCCGATGAGGTCGCTGCCGCCAGGAATCTGGAAGGTATAGATGCTGTCCGAGAGGCCCCATACGTTCAGCAGCTTTTGGCCGGGGGAGGTAGTGTCGCTCTCCTCGCGCTTGGAGGGAAGCACGTACGGACCGAGAAGAGAAAAGTACCCGACGCCCACGATCAGCAGGACGAGCCCGATGGGGAAGACGCTGAAGAGGCCAAACGTCGAGAGGCCCCGGGCCGTGAGGAGGTCGTTGAGAACGATCAGCGAACTCGTTCCGACCATCGTCAGGGTGCCCCCGAGCAGGGCGGCGAAGCCCATCGGCATCAGGAGGCTAGAGATGGAAATCTGTTCCCGCTTCGAGATGCCGGTCATGACGGGAAGGAAGAGAGCGGCGGCCCCCAGGTTCTGCATGAGGCCGGACATCAGCCCGACGGTGACCGATACTGTGGAGATGATTTGACGCCGCCCCGCCCCTGCAATCTGCAGAATGAAACTGGCAATCCTCTCGGTGATGCCCGATTTGTAAAGGCCCCGCCCCATAATCATGACCGCAATGATGGCGAAGACAGCATTGCTTGAGAAGCCCGACCGTGCCTGCTCCGGTGTGATGCTGCCGGCCCAGACCAGCGAGAGCATGGCCAGGATTGCCACCACGTCAATCCGAAATGCCTCGGTCACAATCAGGGTGACAGTGAGCCCTAGGATCGCAAATACAATTAGCAACTGTGGGTCCATACGACGGAGAAGCGGACTACCGGAGGGGAGAAGGTGTACGTGAATCTGCCTTCGCTGCAACCGGTACACGGCGGCATTGGTCTGAATGCGCGCCGGAAAACGGGAAGAAGTGTGCGAATACTGGTGGGACACAGGGGCTACACGGCACGAGTCCCCTCTGCGTCTGTCGGGAGCCGGAACCAAACGTTGGGCCCCGAAGTCTCTCTACGTGGCGCTAGGCACCCGGACGCAGACCGCGGAGACGAAAACGTCAGAGTTGGAAAGCCAGTGAAGTCAGTGTCGCGCCGGAACCCTGCGTGACATGGAAGGTTTTCTCAGACTGCACAGCAAATGATCCGGGGGCGTCTGCTGCGGACGCCCCTGAGGCGAAGGCCCCTTCCGCCGGACCACGGCGGATGTCCTGCATCCACTCCGATTCACCCTGAATACGACCACCACATAGACGTTATGGCCAAGGAAGAGTTTGCGCGGGAGAAGCCGCATGTGAACGTAGGAACGATCGGACACGTCGACCACGGGAAGACGACCTTGACGGCGGCGATCACGAAGGTACTGGCCGAGCGCGTCGGCGGGGCGGCGGAGCAGACCTTTGAGGCGATCGACAACGCGCCGGAGGAGCGGGAGCGCGGCATTACGATTGCCACGAGCCACGTCGAGTACGAGACGGAGAACCGGCACTACGCTCATGTCGACTGCCCGGGGCACGCGGACTACGTCAAGAACATGGTGACGGGGGCGGCGCAGATGGACGGAGCCATTCTCGTTGTGGGGTCGGACGACGGCCCGATGCCCCAGACCCGAGAGCACATTCTTTTGGCCCGTCAGGTGGGGGTGCCCTACCTGGTGGTGTTCATGAACAAGACCGATCTGGTCGACGACGCGGAGCTGTTGGAGCTGGTGGAGATGGAGGTCCGGGAGCTTTTGACCGAGTACGAGTTCCCGGGCGACGAGGTGCCGGTGGTGCGGGGGTCGGCGCTGCAGGCCCTCGAGTCCAGCGAGGAGCACGAGGAGAAGATCATGGAGCTGATGGAGGCGGTCGACGAGTACATTCCGACGCCGGAGCGGGACGTGGAGAAGCCGTTTTTGATGCCGGTGGAGGATATCTTTTCGATCACGGGCCGGGGGACGGTGGTGACCGGTCGGATTGAGCGGGGCCGGGTGCAGCTGCAGGACGAGATTGAGATTGTCGGGATGCAGGAGGAGAAGATGGACTCGGTGGTCACCGGCATTGAGATGTTCAACAAGACCTTGGAGGAGGGGGAGGCAGGGGACAACGCAGGCATTTTGCTTCGGGGGATTGAGAAGGAGGAGGTCAAGCGGGGGATGGTACTGGCGGAGCCGGGGACGGTGACGCCGCACAAGGAGTTTGAGTGCGAGGTGTACGTGCTCAGCAAGGAGGAGGGGGGTCGTCACACGCCGTTTTTCGACGGGTACCAGCCGCAGTTTTACTTTCGGACGACCGATGTGACCGGGTCGATTGAGCTGCCCGAGGGGGTAGAGATGGTGATGCCGGGGGATAACGCGACGTTTGAGGGGAGCTTGATTGAGCCGGTGGCGCTGGAGGAGGGCCTGCGGTTTGCGATTCGGGAGGGGGGGCACACGGTCGGCGCCGGGGTGGTGACCGACATCCTGGACTAGGACACTTTCGGTGTCGGGGCGGTCCTCGATGCGCCTCGTCCGCCACCCCTGTGCGGGCCGCGCTGACGAGGCGTTCCCCACACCGCATTCGCGGACGTAGCTCAACTGGGAGAGCAGCGGACTCCAAATCCGCCGGTTGGGGGTTCGAGTCCTCCCGTCCGTGCCACACTACGGGCCGGGTGAATGCCCGTTCGAATCGGCCTTTCTCGTGCTGGCGAGCCGCTCCGACGAGCGCGTTCTGTCGCAGGCCACGGTCTGCTCATCTGACTCTTTGCCCATGACCTGGATACGTGAGTACCTGGAAAACGTCGTTGCGGAGATGGAGAAGGTGAACTGGCCCGGCCGTGACGAACTGATCAGTAGCACGCTCATCACGATCGTCGCCACACTGATCGTCTCCGGATTTATATTTCTGGCCGACCAGGTCATCCAGCGAATCCTGGAGATCCTCTACCGGGTATAACCCGAGAGGTGGGCCGCGCATCGACTGCTGCAGGCATTTGACATCCGCTATGGCTGAAGACACAGAGACAGACACGTGGTACGTGCTCCGCACGTTCTCGAACCATGAGAAAAAGGTGCGTCGGTACCTGGAAAGTGAGATCGAGCGAATTGGGCTTGAGGACCAGGTGGAGGAAATCCTGATTCCCACGGAAACGGTCTTCGAAATGAAAGGGGGAGAGAAGAAGACAAAGGAGAAAACATTCTTTCCCGGATACATCCTCCTCAACTGCACCCTCACGTCCGACCTCCGCGACCTCGCCGAGGACCTTCCGTCGGTGATCGGGTTCTTGACGACGGGGACCGGAGACGAACCGACCCAGCTCCGCGAGGAGGAGATCAAGCGCATCCTCGGCAAGATGGATCGTGCGGAGGAGATGGGGGAGCAGCCCGAAATGCCGTTCAAGGTGGGCGACCCGGTGAAGGTGGTGGACGGGCCCTTCGACAGCTTCAATGGGATTGTAGAGGACGTCTACCCCGACCAGATGAAGGTCAAGGTGATGGTCTCCATCTTCGGGCGAAAGACCCCTGTTGAGCTCGACTACCTCCAGGTCGAGCACGAAGAGTAAATGCACACTTCGCAATGACGGCGCCACTGGGGCCGTCGCCCTTTCTCGTGTTTCTCGAACAAACCGGCGGAAGTGGGCCCGACTCCCATCGGGCAACGTTTGTACCGCCCATACGCACATGGCAGCACCGGTCGAACAAACCATCAAGCTTCAAATCAAGGGCGGACAGGCCAATCCCGCCCCGCCCATCGGCCCGGCCCTCGGGCAGCACGGCGTGAACATCATGGAGTTCTGCAAGGCATTCAACTCCCGCACCGAAGACCGGATGGGGACGCTCCTCCCGGTCGAGATTACGGTGTACGCCGACCGCTCCTTTGACTTCATCGTCAAGAGCCCGCCGGCATCCGTTCTTCTGAAGCAGAAGGCCGACATCGAAACCGCCGCGGGCGACCCGCTTCGGGACGATGCCGGCACGGTCACTTGGGACGATTGCCTGGACATTGCCGACCAGAAGCTTCAGGACCTGAATGCCCACACCGTGGAGAAGGGGGCGAGCATGGTGGCGGGCACGGCCCGGTCCATGGGAATTACCGTAGAGGGCAAGCCGGCCCACGAGTAGGTCCCCCGTCCTTTTGGGGGACGACCGCTCAGATCCGTATTGTCGCCGCATTCGTTGTTCACGTGGGAGTCGTCTCGGTACCGATCGAGGGGACGCTCGTACCACACAACCGCATCTGTTATGGCAAACATTGAAGGCAAACGATACCAAGACGCCAACGAGCTCGTGGAGGAGCAGGACGAGCCTGTGAAGCTGCGAGAGGCCGCAGGGTTGGCGAAAGACACCGCAACCGCCAATTTCGACGAGTCGATTGACCTCGACCTTCGTCTCGGCGTCGACCCGCAGCACGCCGACCAGATGGTGCGAGGGTCGATCACCCTTCCCAATGGCACCGGTCGAGAAGTCACCGTGCTGGTGTTGGCCAGTGAGGGCAAGCAGCAGGAGGCCGAGGAGGCAGGCGCCGACTACGTGGGGCTCGACGAATACATCGAGCGCATCGAAGAGGAAAACTGGCTCGACTTTGACGTGGCCATCGCCACGCCGGACGTCATGGGGCAGGTGGGGCAGCTCGGGCGCATTCTGGGCCCGCGCGGCCTCATGCCGAACCCGAAAAGCGGGACCGTCACGATGGACGTGGCCGACGCGATCGAAGAGATTAAGGCCGGAAAGATTGAGTTCCGCGTCGATCAGAGTGGCAACCTGCACACCCCCATCGGAAAGGCGTCCTTTTCCCCCGACGAGCTGTACGAGAACGCCCAGGCGCTCCTCCGCGAGGTCATTCGGCTCCGGCCGGCCTCGGCGGGCGGGCTCTACCTGCGCTCGATCACGCTGTCGGCCACGATGGGGCCGCCGGTGCGCGTGGATCGGAGCTCCGTGCTCAGTGAAGCCCGGTAGCCCCGTCGCCCCTGGCCGTCGTCGTTGCACACCGACCAACTTGCCCATTCCATGTCGAAGAACCGAGCCGAGAAAGCCGAAATCATCGAAGAGATCGGGGAGAAGCTCAACGAGTACCCGATTATCTACCTGACCAACTTTGAGGGCTTGACCGTCGCCCAGTCGAACGACCTCCGGGGGCGCTTTCGGGAGGCGGGCGTCGAGTATCAGGTCACCAAGAACACCCTGGCCCGCCTCGCCCTCGATCGCATCGAGGGGAAGGACGCCCTGGAAGAGTTTTTTGCGGGGCCTACGGCCATCGCCTTCAGCGAAGACCCGGCCAAGCCCGCTCGGGTTCTCCAAGACTTTTTGGAGGAGGAAGAGCTGGGCCGCCCGGAATTGAAGGTCGCCTGGATTGAGGGCGACATGTACGACGATCCGGAGGCGCTCGATACGCTTGCGGAGCTGAAGTCGCGCGAGGAGCTCATTGGGGAGGTCATCGGTCGCCTGCTGGCGCCGGCCCAGAATCTGGTGGGCGGCCTTCAGGGGCCCGGTCAGCGTCTGTCCGGCCTGCTCCAGTCCCTCGCGGACGAAGAGGAAGACGAGTAGCGCAGGTGGCGTTCCGGCCTCACGAACGAGGTCCAAGCCACCGGCGTCCCGACCATCCACACTCGCCTTAATTCGCGGCGCAGCGCCGATTGTGGTCGGTGCCAAGACCGCCGCAGGACCAACTACACAACCAAACCTATGGCTGACATCGAAGAACTTGCCGAACAGCTCGTTGGGCTTACCATCCAGGAAGCCAACGAGCTCGCGAATCATCTTGAAGAGGAATACGACATCCAGCCGGCCTCGGCGGGCGTTGCCGTGGCGGCCGACGGCGGAGGCGGTGCCGACGGAGACGCCGAGGAGGAAGAGCAGACGGCATTCGACGTTGTGCTCACCGGCATTGGGGGCAACAAGATTCAGGTTATCAAAGAGGTCCGCTCCATCACGGGCATGGGTCTCAAGGAGGCCAAGTCGCTCGTGGACGAGGCACCGAATCCGGTGAGCGAAGGCGTCTCCCGTGAGGAGGCCGACGACCTCAAGGCGCAGATTGAAGACGCCGGGGGCGAGGTTGAGCTCCAGTAGGCGCCTGCCTCCATATGAATGAGAAAGCCAAGACAGGGCGGAGACGAGCCCTGTCGCGCCGGTGAGAGGCTTCTTGCCCGCGAAGGCCGATCCTGGACGATTCGGGTTCCGTCCCGAACGTGCTCGGGATTGGCCTTTGGCTTCTTTGGGGGGAATCCCCCCGAAACCCGAAGGGCGGTCCTGAAACAAGCCGTCACGGACGACCGTAGATGCCGTCCTGTCTGAGTGTACTTTCTCGGGTGAACCTTGCCCGCGGGGCCTCTTGCTCAGTCAGGGCCTATGTCTCATGCCGGAAGCGGTGGTTCCGGCGGTCGCCTTCTCCATCTTTGAGCCCGACTCGTGGACTGTCGCGAATGAGCCTGCAAGGCCGGGCGCAGAAGGGCGCTGCGCATCTGACGTACCGAGGCACCGGGACGGCGGCTTGTGGCTTGACCGATGGCTCATGGGCCTGCGCCCCCCGACGACAGACATGGATCCCCCTGCTTCCGAGGCCCCACGCACGGTATTCGCACCCGTGCCGTCCGGCGTGTCGGATGTTTTGCGAACGCAGTATATTCACGCGAGCGATACCTACAGCCTATGCCGACCTTTTTAAACGGAGACATCACCACCCCCGGTCACCTTGTGGACCCGGATCCGCGCGAAAGCTTTGCGGACATTCCGGAGGTGTGGGATTATCCGGACTTCCTGGACGTCCAGCTGAAGACGTTCCACGACTTTGTGCAGGACGACGTGCCGCCCGCCGACCGGGAGGACGTTGGCCTCCAGGCGGTCTTTAACGAGCACTTCCCGATCAAGGACAACCGGGACCGCTACACCCTTGAGTTCGTCAACTACGAGCTCGACGCCCCGAAGCACACGGTCGAGGAGTGCATCGCGCAGGGCCTCACGTACTCGATTCCCCTGAAGGCCACCCTCCGCCTCACGAGCAAGGAGGAGGAAGGGGGCGAAGAGGCCATCGAGGCGATCGAGCAGGAAGTATACCTGGGGACGCTTCCGTTCATGACCGACCGCGGGACGTTCATCGTGAATGGAGCCGAACGGGTCATCGTCTCCCAGCTCCACCGCAGCCCCGGTGCGTTCTTCGAGAAGGAGATTCACTCGAACGGCACGGAGCTGTTCAGTGCCCGCGTGATTCCCTTCCGCGGTTCGTGGATGGAGTTCTCCACGGACGTTCGTGACGTGCTGTGGGCCTACGTCGACCGCAAGAAGAAGGTGCCCGTCACCACGCTGCTTCGTGCGCTGGGCTTCTCCAGCGACGAGGAGATCGTGAAGATGTTCGATCTGGCCGACGCGGTTGACATCGGCGACGAAGACGAATTCGAAGAGCACCTCGGCCGCGAGCTCGCAACGAGCGTCACGATCGAGAAGACGATCGAGATCGTCGACGAGGACACCGGGGAAGTGGTCGACGAAGAGATGGAGCGCGAGGTGCTGCTGCCCGCCGAGCACGAGCTGGAGGAGGGGGATTGGGAGGAGCTCGACGAGTACGACGTGAGCCGCCTCTATCTCGTGCGGGAGGATGTTGAGGACGAGGCACTCGACAAGAGCACGCTCGTGGAAACCCTCCAGAAGGACTCCTCGCACACGGAGGAGGAGGCCCTTGAGGTCATTTATGAGAAGCTGCGTGGGAGCGAGGCGCCCGACCTTGACTCTGCCCGGGAGGCCCTTGAGCGACTCTTCTTTAACGAGGACCGTTATGACCTGGGCGATGTGGGGCGTCACCGCATGAACGCCCGGCTGGACGTCGACGTGGACACCGACGAGAAGGTCCTCACGAAGGAGGATGTGGTCGGCATCGTCCGTGAGCTCATTCGACTCCAGAATGGAGAGAGCACGGCCGACGACATCGACCACCTCAGCAACCGCCGCGTGAAGTCCGTTGGCGAGCAGCTTGGGTCCCAGTTCTCCCTGGGCCTGGCCCGCATGGCGCGCACCATCAAGGAGCGCATGAATCTGCGGGACGCCGACAAGTTTACGCCGAAGGACCTGGTGAACGCCCGGACCATCGAGAGCGTGATCAACACGTTCTTCGGGACCAACCAGCTCAGCCAGTTCATGGACCAGACCAACGCCCTGGCCGAGATGACCCACAAGCGCCGCATGTCGGCGCTGGGGCCGGGCGGCCTGACCCGCGAACGGGCCGGGTTCGAGGTTCGAGACGTCCACCACACGCACTACGGGCGGCTCTGTCCCATCGAGACGCCGGAGGGGCCGAACATCGGGCTGATGCTGTCCCTCTGCGTCCACTCCACGATCAACGACTTCGGCTTCCTGGAAACCCCCTACCGTGTGGTGGAGGACGGCCGGGTGACCGACCGGGTCGAATACCTCTCGGCCGAAGAGGAGGACCAGGCCACGGTGGCCCAGGCCAACGCCCCGATCGGCGACGACGGACACTTCGAGCGCGACGAGGTGCGCTGCCGGCACCAGGGAGACTTCCCCATCGTCGAGCCGGAGGAGGTCGACTACATGGACGTAGCGCCGAACCAGATCGTCTCGCCCTCGGCCAGCCTCGTGCCCTTCCTCTCCCACAACGACGCGAACCGCGCGCTGATGGGATCGAACATGCAGCGGCAGGGTGTGCCGCTGCTCCGAAGCGACTCCCCGATCGTCGGGACCGGTCTTGAGGGACGGGTGGCGAAGGACTCCCGCTCCTGCGTGGTGGCGGAGGGCGAGGGCGTCGTCGAGTACGTAGACGCGGAGCGCCTCGTTGTGCGCTACGACGAGGAGCAGGACAAGACCGACCTAACCTTCGGCGAACCGGTCCAGGAGTACGAGCTGACCAAGTTCCGCCGGACCAACCAGGGCACATGCATGAACCAGAAGCCCATTGTCCAGGCGGGCGACCGCGTGGAGGAGGGCGAGGTCCTCACCGATGGGTTCGCGATGGAGAAGGGCGAGCTCGCCCTCGGCAAGAACGTGCTCTGCGCCTTCATGCCCTGGCACGGGTACAACTACGAGGACGCCATCGTCATCAGCGAGCGCCTCGTGGCCGACGACGTGTACACCTCGGTCCACATCGAGGAGTTTGAGCACGAAGTGCGCGACACGAAGCGCGGTGAGGAGGAGCTGACCCGCGAGATTCCGAACGTGAGCGAGGAGGCGACGAAGGACCTCGACGAGCGGGGCATTGTCCGCGTGGGGGCCGAAATCACCCCGGGCGACATCATCGTCGGGAAGATTACGCCGAAGGGCGAAACCGACCCCACGCCGGAAGAGAAGCTGCTCCGCGCCATCTTTGGGGACAAGGCCGGCGACGTGAAGGACGCCTCCCTGAAGGCCAAGCCGGGCATGGAGGGCGGTGTCGTGATCGACACGAGGCTCTTTAGCCGCCGTGAGCTCGACCCGGCCTCCAAGAAGATGGAGGAGAAGCGCCTCGAAAACATCGAGAGCGACCACGAGCGTAAGCTGGCGGACCTTAACGAGCGCTTCTGGGAGAAATTCTTTGCCCTGGTCGAGGACGCGACGAGCGCCGGCCTCGAAGACCGTGAGGGCGAGGTCCTCCTCACCGAAGGCGCGGACTTTGAGGAAGACGCCTTTGACGAGGTCGACCCGTCCGACCTGAGCACCCGTGCCGAGTTCACCGAGGACGAGGAGCTGAACGACCAGATCAGCACGCTCCTTCGGAACTACAAGTCGCGCCGCCGCGACATCGAGGGCACCACCAAGCGCCAGAAGCACCAGGTCGAGATGGGCGACGAGCTGCCCTCCGGCGTCGTGCAGATGGCGAAGGTCTACGTGGCGCGGAAGAAGAAGATTGAGGTGGGCGACAAGATGGCCGGACGCCACGGCAACAAGGGCGTGATCGCGAAGATTGCGCCGGTCGAGGACATGCCGTTCCTCGACGACGGCACGCCCGTGGACCTGGTGCTAAACCCGCTCGGGGTGCCGTCCCGGATGAACCTGGGACAGATCTACGAGACGCTCCTCGGCTGGGCGGGCGACCGGCTTGGGGTCAAGTACGCGACCCCGATCTTCGACGGTGCGTCGCTCGAAGACGTGGGCGACGAACTGGAGAAGGCCGGCCTCCCCCGCGACGGAAAGGTGCAGCTCTACGACGGGCGCACCGGCGAGCCGTTCGACGAGAAGACGACGGTGGGCCAGATCTACATGATGAAGCTGGAGCACCTTGTCGAGGACAAGATGCACGCCCGGTCCATCGGCCCCTACAGCCTCATCACGCAGCAGCCGCTGGGCGGAAAGGCTCAGTTCGGCGGGCAGCGCCTTGGAGAGATGGAAGTCTGGGCCCTGTACGCCTACGGGGCCTCCAACACGTTGCAGGAGATGCTCACCTTCAAGTCCGACGACGTCGAGGGCCGCTCCGAGGCCTACGAGTCGATTGTGAAGGGCGAGAACCTGCCCTCGCCCGGCGTCCCCGAGAGCTTCAACGTGCTCGTCCGGGAGCTTCAGGGGCTCGGGCTTGAGGTGACGCTCGACTAATTGCGGAGTGCGAAGTGCGAACCGGCGACTCGGTCTGCGGGCCGTGTTCGTCACTTCGTTCGCTCCCCCCCTCCCACTCCGCACGATCCATTCTAGATTTAAAAACCGCATATGCCGTACGGTAATTCCAAGGAGATCGAAACTGACTTCGACAGCATCACCATCAGCCTGGCCTCCCCGGAAGACATCCTGGAGCGGTCTTACGGCGAGGTGATGAAGCCCGAAACGATCAACTACCGGTCGTTCAAGCCCGAGATGGGCGGGCTCTTCTGCGAGAAGATCTTCGGCCCGGTCAAGGACTACGAGTGCCACTGTGGGAAGTACAAGCGCATCCGGTACAAGGGGATTATCTGTGACCGGTGCGGTGTGGAGGTCACCCGGAAGGCGGTCCGCCGAGAGCGCATGGGCCACATTTCCCTGAGCGTGCCGGTGGTCCACATCTGGTACTTCAAGACGCTGCCCAACAAGATCGGGCACCTGCTTGGGCTCAAGTCCAAGGACCTGGAGAAGGTCATCTACTACGAGAACTACATCGTCATCCAGCCGGGCACGGCCGAGCGGCTCGGGGTGGAGGAGAACCAGCTCCTGACGGAGGAGGAGTACTACGAGATCCTCTACCAGATCCGGGACGACAACAACCGCCTCCAGGACGACAACGAGGAGAAGTTCATCGCCAAGATTGGTGGCGAAGCGGTCGAGACGATGCTCGAACGGCTCGAGCTCGATAAGCTCGCCCAGGAGCTCCGCTACCAGGTGCGAACCGAGACGAGCCAGCAGCGCAAGTCGAAGGCGCTGAAGCGGCTCGACGTGGTGGAGGCCTTCCGCGAGGCCAACGAAGACGGCACCAACAAGCCGGAGTGGATGGTGATGCGCGTGATTCCGGTCATCCCGCCGGAGCTGCGCCCGCTCGTCCCTCTCGACGGCGGACGGTTTGCGACCAGTGACCTGAACGACCTGTACCGCCGGGTCATCATCCGCAACAACCGCCTCAAGCGCCTCATCGACATCAAGGCGCCGGAGGTCATTCTGCGGAACGAGAAGCGGATGTTGCAGGAGGCGGTCGACTCGCTCTTCGACAACAGCCGCAAGTCCAACTCGGTGCGCGGCTCCTCGAACCGGCCCCTCAAGAGCCTCAGCGACATGCTGAAGGGCAAGCAGGGGCGCTTCCGCCAGAACCTCCTCGGCAAGCGCGTCGACTACTCGGGCCGCTCGGTCATTGTCTCCGGGCCGCACCTGGAGCTGCACCAGTGCGGGCTGCCGAAGGAGATGGCCGTCGAGCTCTTCAAGCCATTTATCATTCGCCGTCTCATCGAGCGCGGCATCGTCAAGACGGTCAAGAGCGCGAAGAAGTACGTCGACAAGAAGACCGAGGACGTGTGGGACATCTTGGAAAAGGTGATTCAGGGCAGGCCGGTCTTACTCAACCGTGCCCCTACGCTCCACCGGCTCGGCATTCAGGCCTTTCAGCCCGTCCTCACCGAGAACAAGGCCATCGAGATTCACCCGCTCGTCTGCCCGGCGTACAACGCCGACTTCGACGGGGACCAGATGGCCGTCCACGTGCCCCTCTCGCACGAGGCCTGCCTCGAGAGCATGGTGCTCATGCTGTCGAGCCACAACGTCCGCAGCCCGGCCGACGGCGGCCCGCTCGCCGTGCCGAGCCAGGACATGATTCTGGGCCTCTACTACATCACCAAGGCGAAGTCCAACCAGAAGGGCGAGGGCATGCGCTTCGCCAACGTGCAGGAGGTGCGCCAGGCCTTCGACCAGGATCAGGTGGCCCTCCACGCCAAGATCCAGCTCCGCGACCCCGACGGGTCCGGAGAGATGATCGACACGACCGTGGGCCGCGTCATCTTCAACGAAACGCTGCCCGACACGCTCGACTACGTCAACGAGGTCCTGAGCACGAAGAACGTGCGGCCGGTCATTGCCCGCGTCCTGAAGCAGACCGGCTTTGAGGAGACGGCGGACTTCCTGGACGCGATCAAGGACATGGGCTTCCGCCGCTCCACGACCTCGGGCATGACGTTCTCCCTCTCCGACATCATCATTCCGGACGAGAAGGAGGAGCTCATCGAAGAGGCCAACGAGACGGTGGAGGAGGCCGAACAGAACTACTCGATGGGCTTCATCACCGACAACGAGCGCTACAACCAGGTCATCGACGTCTGGACGAAGACGAACAACAAGGTCTCCGAGGTGCTCTTCGACGCCCTGAAGGAGCACAAGGAGGGCTTCAACCCCATCTTTACGATGGCCGACTCCGGGGCTCGCGGCTCGCAGGAGCAGATTCGCCAGCTCGGCGGCATGCGAGGCCTGATGGCCAAGCCGCAGAAGAACATCGGCGAAGGCGGCGGGGGCGGCGAGATTCTCGAGAACCCGATCCTCTCCAACTTCAAGGAGGGCCTGACGGTGCAGGAGTACTTCATCAGCACCCACGGGTCGCGGAAGGGACTGGCCGACACGGCGCTCAAGACCGCCGACGCCGGCTACCTCACGCGCCGCCTCGTCGACGTGTCCCAGAGCGTGACGGTGACCGAGCACGACTGTGGCACCCTGCGCGGCATCAACGTCGGCGCGCTGAAGGACAACGAGGAGGTCGTCGCGCCGCTTTCCGACCGGATTACGGGTCGGGTGTCGGTCCGCGACGTGTACGATCCCCACACCGACGAGCTCATCGTGGAGGCGAACGAGCTCATCACCGACGAGATTGCCGACGACATCGCGCAGACCTCCATCGAGGAGATCGAGATCCGGTCGGTGCTTACCTGTGAGGCCGAGCGCGGCGTGTGCACGCTCTGCTACGGCCAGAACCTCGCCACCGGCCGCATGGTCGAGGTGGGCGAGTCGGTCGGCGTGGTCGCCGCCCAGTCGATTGGGGAGCCGGGCACGCAGCTTACGCTCCGGACCTTCCACACCGGCGGCACCGCGACGCGCGAGGTTGGCGAGTCGACCATTCAGGCGAAGTTTGCCGGCACGCTCGAGTTCGAGAACCTCCGTACGGTCACGTACGAGGACACCGACGGGCCGAAGGAGGTCGTGCTCTCCCGGCAGGGCGAAGTCCGAATCATGGACACGGACGGCGACCGCCGCGAGCTGACCAGTTACGTCGTGCCGTACGGCGCGGAGTTGCTGGTCGACGAGGGCGAAGACGTCGAGGACGGAGACGTGCTGGCGAGCTGGGACCCCTACAACAGCCTGATCCTTACGGAGGCCAACGGCACGGTGCGGTTCGAGGACATTATCGAGGACACCACCTACCGCGAGGAGACCGACGAGCAGACCGGACACAAGGAGAAGGTCATCGTCGAAAGCCGCGAGCGCACCCTCACGCCCGCCGTCATCGTCGAGACCGAGGATGGGGAGCAGCGGGAGTACAACATGCCCGTCGACGCCCGAATCCAGGTCGACGAAGGGGACGAGGTGCAGGCCGGCCAGACCCTCGCGAAGATGCCGCGTCAGGCCGCCCAGACCAGCGACATTACCGGTGGTCTGCCGCGCGTGGAGGAGCTCTTCGAGGCCCGTACGCCGGACGAGCCGGCCGTCGTCAGTGAGATTGACGGCATCGTCAGCTTCGGCGATCAGAAGCGTGGCTCGCAGGAGGTCATCGTGACCAGCCGCGACGGGGACATGGAGAAGAGCTACATGGTCTCCCTCTCGAAGCACATGCTGGTGCACGAGGGCGACTACGTAGAGGCCGGCGACCGGCTCTGTGACGGACAGATTGCCCCGCACGACATCCTGTCCATTAAGGGGCCACGGGCCGTGCAGGAGCATCTCCTCAACGAGGTCCAGGAGGTCTACCGCCTCCAGGGCGTCGACATTGACGACAAGCACTTCGAGGTCGTGATCCGGCAGATGATGAAGCGGGTGAAGATTACCGAGCCGGGCGACACCAACTTCCTCGAGGAGGACCAGGTGGATCGCCAGAAGATGGCGAGCATCAACGACGACCTGTACGACAAATTCGTCGTCAAGGACCCGAGCGACGCGAACGTCGAGATTGGCGAAGTCATCGGCCGCCGGCGCCTGCGCGAGCTCAACTCGGAGCTGAAGCGCGAAGACAAGCCGGAGATTGAGGTCCGCGAGGCTCGACCCGCGGTTGGTGAGCCGCTACTCCTCGGCATCACGAAGGCGTCCCTCGCCACCGACTCGATGATCTCTGCGGCCTCGTTCCAGGAGACGACGAAGGTGCTCACGAACTCCGCCATTCGGTCCCGGACGGACCCCTTGGAAGGGCTCAAGGAGAACGTCGTCGCGGGCCACTCCATCCCTGCGGGCACGGGCCAGCGCGAGTACCGCGACCTGGTCGTGGGCTCGAAGTCCGAGCTCGAAGAGCTGCAGGCGGCCATCGGCGGCGACGGCGAAAGCCCGAGCGGCGACGGGGCGGCCGGCGACGGTGCGCCGAGCGAGGAGGACGTCGAGCAAATCGAGGCGTCCGGCTCCGAAAACTAGCCTCCACCACGTTGTATAGCGTCTTTCCGCCCCGGTCGCGCCGCCAAGCGTGCCGGGGCGGTTTTGTTTTGGGGCGGTGTCGTTGTCCAACAGCGAATCCTCTGTTCGAATGCCTGGTCTTCCCCTTTCTGGAACGGAGAGCCTGATGGTTCTAGGGGCATTGGTCGGACTCGGGGGGCTTGTCGGGCTCGGTGAGAGCCTCCGTGCCTGGGGCCTCCGAGCCTCCACCACACGCCGCCTCGTCCACACGGGCGTCGGTCTGTTCGTGGCCGCCACTCCTGTTCTGTTCGGGCGGCCGCTGCCGGTCTATCTGCTGGCGGGCGTCTTCACGGTGGCGAACGCGACCGCCCGGGCTCGGCACTGGTGGCCCGGCATTCATGCGGCCCGGCCGGGGAGCTGGGGCACGGTTGCGCTGCCGGTGTCCGTGATTGCGGCGCTGGGCATGACGTGGTCCATCGCTCCGGACCGTCTGTTTGCGTTCCAGGGGGCGTACCTCGTGCTCGCCCTGGCGGACCCGGCGGCGTCGTGGGTGGGCGAACGGTCGACGAGGTCGGGGACTGCTCCCCTGAACGCCACTGTGCGGGGCAGCCTCACGTTTGCGGGCGTCGCCTTTGGGCTGTCGGTGCTCGTGCTCGGTGGCGGCACCTCGTGGGGCCTGGGGGCGGTGGTTGGGGCGGCGACCGGAGCGGCCCTGGTCGCGACGCCCGTGGAGGCGGTCAGTGCACGGGGCTGGGACAACTTTTTCGTGCCGGTCGCGCTGGTTCTCGTGTGGGTGCCGTTGCAGGAGGAGACCCTCCGCATCGGCGCTCTCGGCGGGGCGCTCCTCGTGGGCATCTTGTTCGGGGGGCTCGCCCACGGGGCGGATGCGCTGGACCTGCGAGGGGCCGCCGTCGGGGGGCTGTTTGCCGCGTCGCTGGTGGGGCTCGGCGGGACGGCCTGGGTCGTTCCGGGGGTGGTTTTCTTCGGGTTGTCGAGCGCACTGACCTACGTGCAGGACGACCGCCACGCGGCAGCCGCGGCCGGCGCCCCCCGGCGAACGGAGGCCCAGGTTCTGGCGAACGGAGGGGTGGCGTGGGCGGCGCTGGCCAGATCGGCGGTCGTGCCGTCCGGGGGGGCGGTGCTCGCGGGCGGCTACGCCGTCTTCGTCGGGGCCCTGGCGGCGGCCGCGGCGGATACGTGGGCGACGGAAGTGGGCACGCGTTTCTCCACGGCCCCGTGGTCGCTGCGCACCGGGCGGCGAGTCGCCGCCGGCACCTCCGGGGCGGTGTCGGTCACGGGAACAGTCGCGGCGATGCTCGGCGCGGCGAGCGTGGCGGGGGCGGCGGTGCTCACGAACGGCCCTGTGACGGGGGACGTGCGGGGGGACGTTGCCCTGCTCGTGGGGGCGGGGCTGCTGGGCATGGCCGCCGACAGCCTCGTGGGGGCCTTCCTCCAGGCGCAGTACCGGGCCGATTCGGGGGAGTGGAGGGAAACACCGCCGGCCCAAGGGGCCGCGCCCGTGCGGGGATGGGCGCCAATGGGAAACAATGCCGTCAATTTTGTGGGCACGACCGTAGGGGGCGGAATCGCGCTCGCAGGCGTCCTGCTGGTGGGGTAGCCGCGTTGCGGCCGGGAGTGGGGGCCGTTTCGAACGCAGGCACCTGCACTCCTCCCGAGCCGGCGGGGTTGTAGAGGAGGACGATGTGCCTTTAGTTTAGGCGTGTCAAGAAAAGCAGAGCGCCCTTTCTGTCTCCTCCGCGTCAAGTAGAGTGTGCTTATGCCCTGGTACAAGAAGCTTCACTGGCAAATTATCATCGGGCTTGTGCTCGGCCTCGTCTACGGGGTCGTCGCCGCGTCCGCCGGATGGGGCCAATTCACCAGCGACTGGGTCGCGCCGTTCGGGACGATTTTCCTGAACCTCCTCCAACTCATTGCGGTGCCGCTTATTTTGGCGTCGTTGATTGTGGGGGTGGCGTCGCTCGGCGACCTCGAACAGCTGTCGCGGATTGGGGGAAAGACGCTGGGGATTTACATCTTGACCACCACCATCGCGCTCGTGATTGGGCTCGTCCTGGTCAATACCCTTCAGCCGGGCCGAACCGTGCCGCAGGAGATGCGCACACAACTGGAGCAGAAGTATCAGGGCGACATTGAGCAGAACATGGAAGTGGCCGAACAGGCGGAAGGGCGTGGCCCCCTGCAACCGCTGGTCGACATCGTGCCGTCGAACTTCTTCGAGTCGGCCTCGGACAACGGAAATATGCTCCAGGTCGTCTTCGTGGCCCTGTTCCTCGGGGTCGTGCTCCTCCTGCTTCCCGGTGAGAAGTCGGAGCCCTTGCTGGCGGTTTTCGACAGCTTATTCGAGGCGATCATCAAGGCGGTGGAGATCATCATGCTCACGGCGCCGGTGGGGGTGTTTGGGCTTCTGGCCGATGCGATTACCTCGATTGCCGCCGAGAGTCCCGCGGACCTTGCCAGCCTCCTCGGTGCCCTCGGGTTTTACTGCCTGACGGTGGTGATCGGGCTCGCGATCATGGTGTTTGTGGTCTACCCCATCTTTATGCGGCTCTTTACGTCCATCTCAATCGCGGACTACTTCCGGGCCATCGCCCCGGCACAGCTGGTCGCCTTTTCCACGTCGTCGAGCGGGGGCACGCTGCCGGTGACGATGGAGGTGTCGGAGAAGAACCTCGGCGTGTCGGAGCAGGTCTCCTCGTTCGTGCTGCCCCTGGGGGCCACGGTCAACATGGACGGGACGGCCCTCTACCAGGCCGTCTCGGCGGTCTTCATCGCACAGGTGCTCGGCATCAGCCTGGCCTTCACCCAGCAGCTCAACATCGTCCTGATCGCGGTGCTGGCCTCCATCGGAACCGCGGCGGTGCCGAGTGCGGGCATCGTGATGCTCGTTGTGATTCTGGAGTCGATCGGGGTGCCGAGTGCCGGCCTTGCTCTCATTCTCGGCGTCGACCGTCCGCTCGACATGCTTCGAACCACCAACAACGTCACGGGCGATACCATGGTCGCGTCCGTCGTGGCGGCCACGGAAAACCAGCTCAACTTCCCTACCAACGGCGTGAGCGTTGCGACGACCGACGTGCAGGGCGGCGTCCGCGAGGAAACGGCGAGGTAGGGACGAAACAATCGGGTCACGTTCGGGGGGCGGGGCGCACGTCCAGGAAACGGCCGTCGCCCGTCCCGTTGCATGCCCATGCACAAGTTGATCACCACCCCTCCCGTACATGAGCCTTCTTCCTGACCGCATCCAGCCGCTAAACGACAAGGGTGTTCAGGAGGGCGCCCGGTACGTTCTGTACTGGATGGAGCAGTCGCAGCGGGCCCAGCACAATCCCGCCCTGGAACGGGCCCTCCACCATGCCAGCGAGACGGGCCTGCCCCTGCTGGTTGTGTGCGGCGTCACGGACGATTTTCCGGAGGCGACCCTTCGGCACCACACCTTTCTGCTGGAGGGCCTCCAAGAAACAAAACAACGCCTCGCCGACCGCGGGCTCAAACTGGTCGTGCGTGAAGGGGCGCCGGACGACGTGGCGCTCGCGCACGCCGGGGCGGCCGCGGTCCTGGTTACCGACCGCGGGTATCTCCGTCACCAAAAGCAGTGGCGGGCCCGCGTGGCGGAGGAGGCCCCCTGTCGGGTGGAGCAGGTGGAGGGCGACGTGGTGGTGCCGGTCGAGACGGTCACCGACAAGGCGGAGTACGCCGCCCGGACCATCCGGCCGAAGATCCACGAGCACCTGGAGCGGTGTCTACAGCTGCCGGAGCCGGTGCCCGTGGAGACCCCCTCCCTCGACCTGGACATCGATTCAGGACGCTCGCTCGACGACATCGCGGCCGTCACGGACCAGATGGATCTCGACCGGGGCGTGGGGGCGGTTTCCGATCTGTATCCGGGCGGCGTTTCCGAGGCCGAGGCCATCCTGGACGATTTCCTCGCGGAGCATCTGGACGGGTACGACGAGAACCGCAACCAAATCCACTCCCACGCGGTCTCGCACATGAGCAAGTACCTCCACTACGGGCAAATCTCGCCCGTGTGGCTGGCCCAGCAGGTGCGCCGGGCCGAGGGCCCGGAGTCGGACATCGAATCCTACATCGAAGAGCTCGTGGTTCGGCGCGAGCTGACGATGAACCACGTCCACTTCCGGCCCGACACCTACGACTCGTACACGTGCCTGCCGGAGTGGGCCCGCGAAAGCCTGGCCGAACACGCCGACGACGAGCGTGAGTACGTCTACAGCCTGGACGAGCTGGAAGGAGGGACCACCCACGACCCGTACTGGAACGCGGCAATGAAAGAAATGCGGGAGACCGGCTACATGCACAACTACATGCGCATGTACTGGGGCAAGAAGATTTTGGAATGGTCCCCCGACCCGAAGACGGCCTACGACCGCACGCTTCGGCTCAACAACCGGTACTTCCTCGACGGACGTGATCCCAACTCCTTCGCCAACGTGGCGTGGGTATTCGGGCTTCACGACCGCGGCTGGAAGGAACGGCCCGTGTACGGAAAGGTGCGGTACATGAGCCAGGGCGGCCTGGATCGGAAGGCCGATCCGGACGCCTATGTTGAGAAGGTAGACCGTCTTGCGACGGTCGCGCAATCTGCGTAGCCACCGCTGCAACCGTCATGACCAACGACACGAAGGAAACCCTCTTTCCGATCACCTACGCCAGTGCGGTCTTCTTCTACGCGTGGGCAATCATTTCCCTCTGGGTGGGCCCTGATCGGGGCCTGACGGGCGACTGGTACCTCGTCCTTGGGGTCATCCCTGCTTTTCTGGGGGTGACGAGCACCGTGATGGCCCTTGCGCTTCACCTGGAGCTCCAGGACGGAGACTCGGCAAGCTAAGACCGGTCCCGCTCGGCCGCGTCTACGCCGTGGAGCGTGTCGACGACTTCTCGGACTGGATCCAGGCCGGATTGAGGCCGCCGATAATGGAGCCGTAAACGAGGTGAAGCAGGAGCGTCGCGACGACGTACTTGGCCGTCGAGCCGAGATGGAGGGGATCGCTCGCGGCGAGCGTGTGGCCCGAGCCCCCAATTCCGAAGACGCCCCACCCGATGAGCGGGGAATAGACGAGCATCATGAAGGCCCAGAGGCCCGTGGCGAGATAGATGCCTCGTCGAACGTTTGCGTCAGATCCGTACAGGCCCACCAGCACCAGGGACCAGGTGGCCCCGTAGCCGAAGTGAACGAGAAGCGGGAGGGGGCCTGTGTTCAGCCCGAGTTGCTCCAAGAAGGCAGCGGACGGGGGAAGGTTGAAGGGGGCGATGCCCGTTCCGTGAATGCCGAGCATCATGAGCAGAAACATCACGAGGCTTCCGAGGACGCCGACGAGAATCGACTTGAGCCACTTCATAGAAAGGAGACAGGCTGTGAGCACGAGGATGAGCGTGTAGCGGGCGTCGCCACCCCCTTTGGTGAAGACTGCCCCGCACCGTTACGCGCCTGCCCCCCTGATCCGATCTACTGAAGGGACAGGCCGAGCGCGGAGGGGGAAAAGTGTAGCACGTACCCGCAGTACTTACACACCACATTGATGCGGGGGACCGTCGAAGAACTGTCCCCATCTGTCGAGAGGAGGGTCACCTCTTCCTGCACCGTCATGTTGGCGGCGCCGCAGATGGGGCATTGTGGCGGCTGGGCCCGGGACTTGAGGTGACTGGCTACTGCACGTTGCTGTTCTAGGGTCAGAGGCATATCGAGGGAAGGAGGAGGGGTGAGAAAAGGTGACAGGCTTTCAGGAACGCGCCTGTGGGCGAAGAAACGCGAGTCGGTTCACAGGCCCTTTGCCGGGCTCCTGCCATTCGGGCAGGGTTCTCTGCCTGGCATTGCTTTTGGAAGGCAATACCACTGCGTGCGTCGGGTCGTTGCTCGGCCGCCGAAGATGTTTGAACATTTTCGCCCCGTTTGCTCTCACAACCCACAGTCCGGTATGGTTGCCCAGCAGCACTACCAGCGTCTGAAGCATCTCTACTCGGCCGCCTCTTCGGAGCATGCCACCGGCCCCGTAGACATCTCTTACGGATACGCCGAGGTGGTGGGTGCGATTGACGGAGAGACGGACCGCGCCTTGGTCCCCCATGTCCCCCACCAGCAACTCTTGGCTGACGTCGCGTCCCTGGCAGCGGGCTCCGTCGAGAAAGAGGGGCGACTTTCATTGGAGCGCTTCAACATGAGTGTCAGTCAGCCCGATTACCAGGGATCGGTCCAGGCCAACGCAGAGGTGGTGCTTGCGGAGCCGCCCCGCTACCACGTCCGGGCAACCCTATTTGGCGAGGACGGGAACGAGATTGCGGAGGCGCTGGCGTTCTTTGAGCCGAGTGGGGAGGCGCTGCCCCCCGATCCCGCCCCGGAGGCCGACGCCGAAGCCGACGGGACCGCGCCGCCCCCCGCCCCCTTCATGCCCGTCCACGTGACCCGGTACGGGTCGCTGTGTCTGAACTAGCGTCGGGGGTGAGGAAAGGCGACCCCCAAACGGACCGAACACGATGGGGGCGGGGCGTGACCGCGCACGGCCGCGTGTCCGACGGCGCAACGGGATGCGGAGGAGAGAACCCCGCAGTGCAGAGATCTGAGCGCGGGGGCGTCCTGTTCGGAACTTGTGCCCGGGCGGGTCGTGGCGAACGTCGGCACTGTGACTCCGTCGTTCCGACATGCCCCGCATGCTCCCCGACTGGCTTCCAGGACCGTATCTCCTGATCGGCACCGGACTGGCGCTCGGAGCTGTGCTTGCCGTCGTCGCGGTCCGGACCAGCCAGGTCGAGTCGCGCCAGACAGAGACGGAGCCGGTGGCCCCGGCGGTCGCCGCCGATGCGCCCCGGCGGCTTGCCGAGGCCCTCAAGATCCGAACCATTACCCGGCGGGATCCTGCGAAGCTCGACTCGGCGGCGTTCCGAGACTTCTATCGGCACGTGGCCCAGGCCTTCCCGACCGTCCACACCGCCCTCGACACGACGCACGTCAACGGGCTGAGTCGCCTCTATACCTGGAGGGGAAGCGCCCCCTCTCTCTCGCCGATTGTACTCATGGCGCACGTCGACGTGGTGCCGATCGAAGACGCCTCGGCCTGGACGCACCCGCCGTTTGGGGGGCGGATCGCCGACGGATACGTGTGGGGGCGCGGGGCCCTGGACGACAAGGCGAGCGCCGTCGGCATCCTGGAGGCCATCGAGGCCCTGCTGAATCGGGGCGTAACGCCGCGGCGGACGGTGCACGTGGCGCTGGGGCACGACGAAGAGGTGGGCGGGACGCGGGGCGGGCGTGCCCTGTCCGAGCGAATTACGGCCGGAGACGTCTCCCCGGCACTGGTGGTGGATGAAGGAGGCGCCATCACGCGGGGCGCGCTCCCCGGCCTGACGGACCCCCTTGCAGTCGTAGGGGTGGCGGGCAAAGGGTTTTTGAGCGTGGCGCTCAAGGCCGACGGGCCGGGGGGGCACTCGTCCGTGCCGCCGGCTCGGACCAGCATCGAGGGGCTTAACGAGGCGCTGACCCGGTTGCGGGCCAACCCGCTGCCGTCCCGCCTCACGGGGGTGGCGGGCACCATGTTCGACTACCTCGCGCCGGAGGTGACGCTTCCGATGCGGACGATACTGGCAAATCGGTGGCTCACCACCCCAATCCTGCGAGCTGTACTGAACCGCCGCCCGGCGACCCGGGCCGCAATCCGGACGACGACCGTGCCGACGCGCCTCGACGCCGGGGTGAAGGACAACGTCATTCCGACAGAGGCCCGGGCCGTCGTCAACTTCCGGATTCTGCCGAGCCAGTCGGTCGACGAGGTCGTGGCCCACGTCCGGCGTGTCCTGGACGGGCTGTCCGTCCAGGTGGAGCCGATCCGGTCGACCCCCCCTCCGTCGGTTTCGAAAATCGACACGCCGGCGTTCCGGATGATGCAGCGAACCATCGGGCAGGTCACGGCGGACTCGGTCGTCGTGGCCCCCTACCTCCTCCCCGGGCGCACGGACAGCGGCTACTACGCCGACGACAGTGACGCCGTGTACCGGTTCGTGCCGTATCAGCTCGGCCCGGACGACCGGAGCCGCATCCACGGGGCCAACGAGCGCATTGCGGTCGACGACTACCGGACGGTCGTCCAGTTCTACACGCAGCTTATCCGCAACGCTGATCGCCTCCCGGTGGCGCACACGTCCGGCGCCGAGCCGGACGGCTGACGGCCTCCGGTCCATCTCCTCTTGAACCATGAACGCCACCTCCATGTCGCGCTTCGATCGTCAGCTTGGGGGACGTATGGGGCTCCTTGCGGGGCTCTTGATGCTCGTCGTGGGGGCGGGGAAAACGGCCGTCGCCCAACCGGCCACCGAGCCGCAGTCGACCCGGGCGTACATCCGGTCCGTCGTCACCGACACGATCGAGGCCGCGCCGTACACGGGCGCACTCTGGGGCATTGAGGTGACCAACCTGGAGACGGGCGAGCGCCTGTTTCAACACAATCCGGACCACCTGTTCACGCCCGCATCCAACGCCAAGCTTCTGACCGCGGCCGCCGCCCTCCGCCGGTTGGGCCCCTCGTACCGGTACAACACGAGGCTTTACGTGGACGGGCCGGTGCGGAACGGCGTCCTGCGCGGGAACCTGATCGTGCGGGGGAGTGGGGACCCGACGCTGGGCGGCTACGCGCAGCGGGACGACCCCACGGCGGTCTTTCGGGACTGGGCGGATTCGCTGCGGGCGGCCGGCATCACGCGCATCGAAGGCGACATTCTGGGGGACGACAACCCGTTCAGCGACGTGCCGCTCGGGGACGGGTGGAGCTGGAACGACGTGCCCTACGCGTACGCCGCGGAGATCAACGGGCTCGTCTTCAACGGCAACACGATTGACCTGGAGGTGCGGGGCCGTCAGGTGGGGGCGCCCGGCCGCGTTACCTGGTCGCCCTTCGAGACCGATTTCGTTCGGGTCCGCAATCAGAGCCGAACGGTGCCCCGGGACTCGACGTCCGACGAGGACTACGAGCGCCCATTCTCGGAAAACACCTTCACGGTCCGTTCCCGAATCCATCCGAACGAGGTCCAGGAGGAGACCCTCACCATCACGGAGCCGACGAAATACTTCACCCACACGCTGCGGTCCGTCCTGCTCCGGGAGGGCATTTCGGTAGGGGGGCAGGGGCGGGACGTGGACGATTCGCCCCTCACGCCGCGCTACGAGGCCGACTCGGTGCGGCGGGTCGGGACGTACCGGTCGCCCCCGCTGCGGGAGGTCGTGCAGACGATGAACCACGAGAGCCAGAACCTTTACGCCGAGCAGCTCCTCCGCACGCTCGCAGTGGTGGGGCCGCCGGACACCACTGCCGACGACCTCACAGAGGGATCGGCGGCGCTGGGTGCCCTGGCCGTGCGCACGGAGCTATCGGAGGTGGGCATCGACACCAGTCGGGTGCGGGTCGTGGACGGCTCGGGCCTCTCGCGCAAGAACTACGTGCGGCCCCGTGCCATGACTCGGCTCCTCGTGCACATGTGGAGTGAGGCACCGTCCGACCGCCGTGCGGCGTTCTACGACTCGCTGCCGATGGGGGGACGGGAGGGCACCCTTGAGTACCGGTTCCCCCGAGGCGCCGCGGCCCGGGGCGAGGTGCGCGCCAAAACCGGCACGTTGACCGGGGCCAGTGCGCTCAGTGGATACGTACGTACCCCCCGCGGCACGCCGCTCGCCTTCGTGATCTTCTGCAATCACCACCTGGCCGACGCGGAGGACGTGCGGGCCGCCCAGGACGCCATCGTGAACGCGCTGGCCGAACGGCCCCTGTGACACCCCCCTAGTCGTTCTGGGGCGGGACGCAGACCGGATTCCTGCACTATCCGAACAGCAACTGCACCATGTACACCGACGCGAGGAAGCCGACGAAATCGGCGAAGAGGCCGGCGGGGACGGCGTGGCGCGTATCCCGGATGTTGACGGCGCCAAAGTAGACCGCAATGACGTAGAAGGTGGTCTCGGTGGAGCCGAACATGGTCGCGGCCATCTTCACCACGAGGGAGTCCTCGCCGTACTGGTTGATCATGTCGGCCACGAGGCCCGCGGAGCCGGAGCCCGTGAGGGGGCGCACGATGCCCATTGGAAGGACCTCGGCGGGCACCCCGATGACGCCCAGCACGGGGTCGAGCACGTTCACCAGGTAGTCCATGGCGCCCGAGGCCCGAAACATCCCGATGGCGAAGAGGATGGCGATCAGGTACGGAATGATGGTCACGGCGACGTCGAAGCCCTCCTTGGCGCCCTCGACGAATACCTCGTAGACCCGGACGCCCTTGATGAGGCCGTACAGGGGAAAGCCGACGAGCAGGGCCGGCAGCACGAAGGCCGACAGCACGCCAACGACAGAGCGGATGGTTTCAAGCATGGCGGTAGAGGGGAGTGCGTGTATGGGGGGCAGAAGGGCGAGTCGAGAATTACTCGTCCGGGTCCTCGGCGTCGGCCGTGCGGTGCGGGGCCGTCGCCCGGAAGTACGGAAGCCGGTGGAGGGCTAGGGTGCCGAGAATGCCGGCGACGGTCGAGCAGAGGGTCGCCAGCGTGATGGAGAAGAAGAGCTGGTTGATCTGCAGGCCCATGATGGCCACCAGGAGCGAGGGCGGGACGAGCTGCACGCTTGAGGTGTTGAGCGCCAGCAGCATCACCATGTCGTCGCTCGCCTTCTCGTCCGACGGGTTCAGTTCCTGCAGGTCCTCCATGGCCTTGATCCCCAGCGGGGTCGCCGCGTTGCCCAGCCCGAACACGTTTGCCAGTAGGTTGAGGCTGATGTTGGCGAGGGCCGGGTGATCGTCCGGCACGTTGGGGAAGAGGGGACTCAGGATGGGCTGGACGATGCCGGTGAGGGATTCGATGAGCCCCGCCTCCTCGCCGATCTTTACGAGGCCCAGCATGAGCCCGAGGACGCCGATGAGGCTGAGGGCGAGGGAGGCGGCCGTCTCCGCAAAGTTGAGAGCCGCCTGCGCGATGTCGTTTAGTTTGCGAAAGCGAACCGGCTCGAACTGAAGGGCCGTCTCGGTCCGGCCCACCCCGGCGGTCGTCCGGGACGTTCCCTGGAGGGCGCCGCGGAGGGCTGGATTGTCGTCCGTCGCGTGGAACGACTGAATGGTGGCGAGCGGCTCGGGAAGATCGGCGTCCGGGTCGAATTCAACCTTTCGGCCCTCCTGGGTCTGCACGAGCGTGCCGGCATAGACCGGGTCCGGCGCCGCATTCACGCCGTACACGTCCCGGTACGTGGCCGAGTCGATCCGGATCTCGACCGGCTGACGACGCGCGTCCGGCGCGTAGCCGTCGGGGAAGTCGAGCGCGACCGGAAGGGCGGTCTCGTTCCGGAACCGGTTCTCGACCAGCTCCTGGGTGTCGACGGTCAGGGCGAACAGCAGGCTCCCAATAATGAGCCCACTCCAGATATAGTTGAGCATGGGCACGTGGCGTCGTGGGGCAGGCACGAATCGCTTCTCATCATACGGACTGCCGGCCGGAAGAGAAATGAACGAGGCGGCGGGGTGGGGACAAGGTGCGGCCGAGAACACAGGAACACTGCCCGAAAATCGGTGGTTGCAGGGCGCGGTGTCTTGTTGCCTGGAGCTCATCGTGAATCTGTGCCCGATTCGTCGTCCCCGCCGCCAGACGTCCCGGAATCGCCCCTCGTGGTGTTCAAGTTTGGGGGAACGTCGGTGGGCCGGCCGGACCGATTCCGGACGGTCGTGCAACTGATCCGGGAGGCAGCCGCCGAGGGGCGCGTCGTCGCCGTCGTGTCGGCGCTCTCGGGGGTGTCGCGGCAGCTGGCGAGTGCGCTTGAGGCGGTATCGACCCGGGCCGACGGCGCGACGGCGGTGGAGACCCTGACCGACACGCTCCGGACCCGTCACGCCGAGCAGGCGGAGGCGGTGTTGTGTGCCGACCGGAAGCGCACCTACGAAGCGATCCTTGACGAGCGGCTGGAAGCCCTCCGGTGTGCGTTCGAACGGGTCGAGCAGGACATAGATGTCCCCGCGGCCCGGGACGCGGTGCTCGCCGTGGGGGAGCAGCTCTCGGTGCCGATGGTCACCCTTGCGCTCCGCGACGCGGGCCTCCACGCCCCGCGGTGCGACGCTACCGACCTGGTCGTGACGGATGATACCTTCGGGGCGGCCCAGGTGCAGCACGACGACACGTCCGAACGGGTGCGTGCCTGGTACCGGTCGCTGGACCCGGCGGCCGTGCCGGTGGTGGCCGGGTTCAT
The DNA here is from genome assembly GCF_000013045.1 of Salinibacter ruber DSM 13855. Classification (NCBI taxonomy): domain Bacteria; kingdom Pseudomonadati; phylum Rhodothermota; class Rhodothermia; order Rhodothermales; family Salinibacteraceae; genus Salinibacter; species Salinibacter ruber. Next base: position 2,156,776 of record NC_007677.1, on the reverse strand, counting down.
CGGGGCTACGGAGGACGGCAGGCCCACGACCCTCGGATTCGAGGGGAGCGACTACTCGGCGGCCCTCTTCGCAAAGCTGCTCGGGGCGCAGGGGCTTACCCGGTACACCGACGTCGATGGGATTTACACCGACGATCCGGACGCGAACGAGGATGCCGAGCGGGTCGACCACTTGTCGATGGAGGAGGCCCTCGCACGCAGTGCGTCGGGCGGGCTCGGGATGCACCCCAAAACGCTACGCCCGCTCGCCGACGCAGGCATTCCCATGCAGGTGCGGTCCATCGTCGCACCGGAGTGTCCGGGGACCCCAATCGTTCCGGCGGAACGCACCGCCGATGCGCTCTGGCCGGCGCCGTAAGGCGCTGGGCCCCTGTCCTGTGGGGCATCGAGCGTGCCCCCTGTACATTCCCTTTGCCAAACTGCCATTCGTCTCGTGCCGACCGATTCCCTTCGTGTTCTCCAGTACGGCCTCGGCCCCATCGGGCAGGCGGTCGCCCGGACGGTGCTCGAAAAGGAGCCTCTGACCCTCGTCGGGGCGGTGGACATCGATCCGGACAAGGCGGGGCGCGACGTTGCCGATCTGGTCGACGGTGAGGCCTCGTCCACCGGCGTTCACGTATCCGACGACGCCGAATCAGCCCTGGCCGACACTGCGCCCGACGTGGTGCTCCACACCACCACCTCTTTTCTGGAGGGCGTGACCGACCAACTGGTTCAGTGCGCCCGGGCCGGCGCCCATGTCGTCTCCTCCACCGAGGAGCTCTCGTTCCCCCACCACCGGTCGCCCGACACGGCCGATCGGCTCGATCAGGTTGCGCGGGCGGAAGGGGTCGCGCTGGTGGGCACCGGCGTGAATCCCGGCTACGCCATGGACACCGTGCCCCTCATGGCGACGGCGGGGTGTACCGACGTGCGGGCCGTGCACGTCGAGCGAGTCGTCGACGCGGGGGAGCGGCGCGAGCCGCTCCAGGCGAAGGTCGGGGCCGGGCTGTCTCCGCAGGCCTTTGACGAGAAGAAGGAGGGGGGAGGCTTCGGGCACATCGGGCTCTGCGAGTCCCTGCGACTGGTGGCGGACGAACTCGGGTGGCCGGTGGAGGACATTACAGAGAAGCTCCGGCCGGTCCGTGCCGACGGGCCGGTCGATACGGGCGTCCGGCAGGTGGCGGCCGGGCAGGTGGCGGGCATTCACCACACTGCCGTGGGGCAGGTTGGTGGTGAGTCGCGGCTGAGCCTCGACCTCAAGATGTATGTCGGCGCGGACGCGTCCTACGACGCCGTGACGGTGGACGGGGACCCGCCCATCAACCTCCGGTTCCAGGGGGGGATCTTTGGGGATACCGCCACGGTGGGTATGCTGGTGAATATGGCCCCGCGGGTCGCCGCCGCCCCGCCCGGGCTGCATACCATGGCCGACCTGCCCGTACCCCGCGCCTTCGCGACGAGTCCTGCGGCGGAGGCCTGAGAAACGAGAGGCGCCCGCATGAGCCGCTACGTTCAAATCCCCGGTCGGTCTCGTGACCATTCTGCACCGCGATGAGCACCTTTTGGTCGTCAGCAAGCCGCCCGGACTGCTTGCCCAGCCCGACCAGACCGGCGATCCGGACGTCGTCTCGCGCGGCAAAGAGATGCTGTCCGACGAGACGGAAGGGGCGCCGTTTCTTGGGCTGGTGCACCGGCTCGACCGGCCCGCCTCGGGGGTGATGGCCCTGGCACGGTCGCCGGAGGCCGCCCGAGAGCTGTCCCGGCAGTTTCGGGAGCGGCTGGTCGAGAAGCGGTACGTGGTGGCCGTGGAGGGCACACTTCAGGGCATCGGGGCGTGGACGGACTACATCGCGAAGCCCGACCGGCAGCCCCGGCTCGTCGATCCCGATCATCCCGAGGGCAAGCGGGCCGCCCTCGACTGGCAGGTGCTCGAATCGAGCAGTGCCCATACGCTCCTCCAGGTGACGCTTCAGACCGGGCGCTCGCATCAGATTCGCCTTCAGGCCGCAAGCCGGGGCCACCCGGTGGTGGGGGACGACCGGTACGGCGCGTCGGATTCGCTGCCGGACCGTGCCGTTGCACTGCACCACGTTCTCCTGCGGGCCGACCATCCTGCTCGCCCGCGCCGCGAGACCTTCGTGGCGCCGCCCCCGACGCACTGGTCGGGGGTGCTCACCGACGCCATGGACACGGTGCTCCACCGAATGCTCGACCGCGAGCAGCCGTCCTGACAGCCAGGGGCAAGAGGGGGCAAGAAGCGTCGGCTGTCCCGGGGCCCGGTCCGTCACGCGTCTTCCGATCTCTCCGAACGAATTGCAGTCTACGATCATGGGCGATGATTTCGACCGTCTCGAGACCCTCCGCGAGGACCCGCGGGACGACCTTCCGATGGCACACCGCATGAAGCGGTTCGTGGAGGCCTTGCAGCTCCGAATGACCCGGGCCTTCGACGACCTCGACCCGGGGGCTTCGTTCGAGGTGGATCGCTGGTCCCGGGACGAGGGCGGCGGCGGCATCACGGCGGTGATCGAGGGGGGCGACGTATTTGAGAAAGGGGGCGTGAATACCTCCGCGGTCCACGGCCCGCTGCCGGAGCGGATGGCGCGCGAGTTTGACGTCGAGGAGGCCCCGTTCTACGCCACGGGCCTCTCCCTGGTGATGCACCCCCGCTCGCCGTACGTCCCCACCGTCCACGCCAACTTCCGGTATTTTGCGCTGGGCGACGACCTCATGAATCCGGTGGACCAGTGGTTCGGCGGCGGGGCCGACCTTACGCCGTACTACCCCCGCCTCGACGACACGCAACACTTTCACCGGGTGTGGAAGGAGGTGTGTGATCGGCACGAGGGGGCCGACTACGCCGCCTTCAAGGACAAGTGTGACGACTACTTCTATCTGGACCATCGAGACGAGGCGCGGGGCGTGGGCGGCATCTTTTACGACTACCTCCGCGAAGATCCGGAAGGGCTGTTTTTCTTTACGCGGGAGGCCGGCCGCGCCTTTCTGGAGTCGTATCTTCCCATCGTGAAGCGACGCAAGGACACGGCCTACGGGCAACAGGAAAAGGCGTACCAACGCATCCGTCGGGGGCGGTACGTGGAGTTCAACCTGGTGTACGACCGAGGGACCAAGTTCGGGCTGGAGTCCGACGGCCGTACGGAGAGCATTCTCATGAGCATGCCGCCGCAGGTGCAGTGGCCGTACGATTATACGCCGGAGCCGGGCACGCCCGAGGCCGACGCGCAGTGGTACTTCACGGCCCGGGATTGGCTTTCGGTGACGGAGGCCGAGGCCCCGGACAGCACCACGTGAAGACCCTGCTGAGAGGGTGTTTTAGGGCGAATTTCAACGCGTCTCAGGAACGGGAGGGAGGGGCCAGCGCTCAATTTACCACAGTCACTCTACCCCCTATCTCGGTCCCTGAGTTTCCGCTCGGCCCGTATGACTCCGCTCGACATTCTGCGTGCCCATGAGCCCGGTCAGTGGACGCGTCCCGAGGATTGTGCCTCCCGAACCCCCCTCCCGATTGACGAGGGCGACCGCGTAGGCGTCGTGCTGTTCAACCTAGGCGGGCCGTCGACCCTGGGGGAGGTCGAGCCGTTTCTGTACCGCCTGCTGATGGACCCGCTTCTCCTCGATGTTCCAGTGGGGGGGCGGATGCGTCGATGGCTGGCCAGGTCGGTCGCCTACCTTCGGGCCGGAACGCTCCGTGAGCACTACGAGCTCATCGGGGGCGCCTCGCCCGTGCCTCGTCTGGCCCGGGAGCAGGCCACGGTGCTCCAGGACCACCTCGACGCCCGCTACGGAGGCCCGGCCGGTGTGGGGGTTCGCGTGTACTCGGCGATGCGGTACGGGCGTCCGTTCCCGGAAAAGGTGGCGGCCGACATGGAGGCCGATGGGGTGGACAAGGTTGTGCTGGTGCCCTCGTACCCACAGTACGCCGCCGGCACGACGGGCTCGGCGCTTGCGTACTGGAAGGCACTGGGGGCGAGGGGGGAGCGTCCGTCCTGGCCCACGACCGTCGTGCCCGAATACGCCGCCAATCCGAAGTACGTGCAGGCCGTTTCGGAACGGATCGACGAGGCCCTGCAGCGGTTCCCGCGACATGTGCGCGAGGAGGTCGCACTCGTCTTCAGTGCGCACGGTTCGGTGTTCGACGCGCAGGGGCCGCGCAAGCCCCCGTACTGCTGCCACGTGCACTCGACCGTGGATCGGGTGATGCAACACCGAGGGCGAGACCGGCCCTTCCGCACGGCCTTCCAAAGCCTAATGGGGCCGAACCACTGGCTCACGCCCTCGACCCCGGACACAATTGCCGCCCTCGCCGAGCAGGGCCACCGCGCAGTGCTGGTCGTTCCCATTGCCTTCGTGACCGACCACGTCAACGTCCGCTACGACCTCGACGTGGACGTGCGCGAGACGGCGTCGGCACACGGAATTGACTACTTCGAAGTGACGGCCGGCCTAAACACCCATCCGCTGTTCATTGAGGCACTCGGGGAGGCCACCATGGCGCAGCTCGACGTGCCCATCGACACGAACCAACGCCGCCACGGAGGGGACGGCCACGCCCAGACCTATCCGCTCCGGCCCCTTCAACAGCTTCCGCGCCACAAAGTGACCCGCGACGGCGCCTGCCCGACCTGTGGACGGCAGTGGGGGGCACGACGATGGACGCATCCCGACCGCCCGACCCAGTCGGCAACCGCCACCGACCGCCCCGCCTCGCCCCCCGACGAACGATCAAGTCCCCTCGCAGAGTCGCGGTCGAAGGAAGACCCGTAGCGGTTTGTCCGGGGGGCGGTCCAGCATATTTTCCGCATTCACCTGCTCGCCGACGATGAGCCTTTCGCCGTCCGACGAATTGTTGCGCACCCTGGCGCCCGTTCCCGTCTCCAGTCCCGTTCTGGACCTGGGATGTGGGGCGGGAGACCACACCGAGGCCCTTCTGCGCCTCGGGTTTCCCGTCCACGCCTGCGACCCCCGGCCGGAAGCGGTGCAGGACACGCAGGCCGTCGTTCGCGATCTGGTCGATGCGGAGACCGCGGAGACGTGCGTCCAGCAACTCTCCCTACAGGGGCTCGACGAGCTGGAGGCGACCTTCGACTGGGTCATTGCCGACCGGACCGAGGCCCTGGTCGACTCGCCGGCCGACCTCGCAACGCTCCTGAACAAGAGCCAGAATGTGCTAGCGCCCGGCGGATGGGTGTATCTCACCGTTCCGGCGACGACGGAGGGCCCCGACGGGGCGTCCCACGACGACACTGTAACTCGTTTTGCACCGGCGGACCTCGACACCGAGGCTTTGGATATAGCACTGGTGGAGTCCCAGGCCCCATCTCGCGTCGAAGAGAACGGAGAGGTTCGGGTTCACGCCCTCTACCGACACGTAAAGCGGCCGACCCCCAAATGACCGCGGCCGAGACGCTGCGCCGCGGGCCCACGACGGCTCCATCCTGCTCGTCACTGTTTGACCGACCACGCCACTGATGCCATGGAAGTTGCTCCCTCCGACGTTGACCTGCGGACCAGCCGCCGGTTCTACGAGCGTGCTCAGCACTCCATCCCGGGCGGCGTGAACTCCCCCGCCCGTGCCTTCGACAGCGTGGGGGGGACCCCGCTTTTCATCGAACGCGCCGAGGGGGCGTACCTGGAGGACGCTGACGCGAACGAGTACCTCGACTACGTCGGCTCCTGGGGCCCGATGATTTTTGGACACGCCCACCCGGACGTAGTGGAGGCGGTTAAGGATCAGGCCGAGGCGTCCACCTCCTTCGGAGCCCCCACCGAGATTGAGATCGAGGTGGCCGACCTGGTCTGCGACCTCGTCCCGTCCGTCGAGAAGGTGCGGATGGTGAACTCGGGCACGGAGGCGACCATGAGTGCCGCCCGATTGGCGCGAGGGTACACGGGCCGCGATAAGATCATCAAGTTTGAGGGCAACTACCACGGCCACGGCGACTTCTTCCTGATTTCCGCCGGCAGTGGGGCGATGACCCTCGGCAAGCCCGACTCGCCCGGCGTGACCGACGGCAACGCAAAAGACACGCTGCTGGCCCAGTACAACGACCTGAGTCACGTCCAGCGGCTCGTGGAGGCCAATCAGGGGGAGGTGGCCTGCATCATCGTGGAGCCGATTGCCGGCAACATGGGCTGCATCCCGCCGGAGCCCGGATTCCTGGAGGGGCTGCGGGAGCTGTGCGATGCCCACGACATTGTGCTCGTCTTCGACGAGGTCATGACGGGCTTCCGGGTGGCGCCAGGCGGCGCCCAGGAGCGCTACGGCGTGATTCCGGACCTGACCTGCCTCGGCAAAATCATCGGCGGGGGACTGCCGGTCGGGGCGTACGGCGGCAAGCAAGAGATCATGGATTACGTGGCCCCGACGGGCCCGGTCTACCAGGCCGGCACCCTGAGCGGCAACCCCCTGGCCATGCGGGCCGGGCACGCCATCCTCTCAAAAATTGCCGAGGAGAAGGATCGCATCTACGACCAGCTAGAGGACTACGCGGAGGCCCTGCAGAAGGGCACGGAGCACAACCTCGACGCGCTGGGGCTGGACTACACGACGCATCAGGTGGGGGCGATGGGGAGCCTCTTCTTCACGGACGCGGAGGTCGTAGACCAGGACACGGCCCAGACCGCGGACACGGAGGCCTACGCCGCCTACTTCCACGCCATGCTGGAGGAGGGGATTTATCTTCCCCCGTCCCAGTTCGAGGCGGTGTTCTACGGCACCTGCCACGGCGAGGACGAGCTGGAGACGACCCTGGAAACCCAGCGCCGCGCCCTCAAGCGGGTCCACTCGTAGCAGGCCGCCCCGCTACTTCCTCTCGCGTCTTCGAGCCGAACATGGACGACCGCACGTCTTCTGGGGGGCAGCTTTTCGGGGTTGATCGGCGCGTGCTTGCGCTCGCCCTCGCCCGCATGGCGGACGCCGTGGGCAACTCGTTTCTCATCATCGTGCTGCCGCTCTATGTGGCCAGCGAGGCGGTCGGGGGGCGCATCTTTGGCGTTCCCGCCTCGATGGTCGCGGGCGTCGTCCTCGCACTGTTTGGCATCGCGAGCAGCATCGCACAGCCGCTGGCCGGGCGCCTGTCCGATCGGGCCGGCCGCCGAAAGATCTTCGTGATCGGGGGGCTCGTGGTCCTCGGGGCCATCAACCTGGCGTTCGCCGCGGCCACGGCCTACTGGCACCTCTTCGTGCTGCGGGTGGTCCAGGGCCTCGCGGCGGCCTTCACGATCACGGCGAGCCTGGCCATCGTCAACGAGCTGAGCGACGCGGGCAGCCGGGGCGGCAACATGGGCGTGTACAATTCCTTCCGCCTCATCGGCTTCGGGGCCGGTCCCCTCTTGGCGAGCGTGCTCCTTGAGATGGGGCCGTTCACGATGCCGGGCGGGGCGGAGGTGACGGGGTTCGAGGCGACGTTCGCCGTGGCCGCGGCCACGGCCTTTCTGGGAACCGGCCTTGTGGGGGTGCTCGTGCAGGATCCCGAGGGCACGGCCCCCACGGAGCGGCGCCTGGCCCTCCGGGTCTGGGACCGGTCGGGATCGGGGTGGCGGCTCGACACCATCTTCGCGTTGGGGGTCGCGACCCTCATCATGGCGAGCTGCATGGCGCTGCTGTCCGCCATCGAGCCGGAGGTGAATGCCCGGCTGGGGCAGGGGCCGTTCCTCTTTGCGGTCGAGTTCGTGGCCCTCATTGCGGCCCTTGCGGCCCTGCAGCCCGTGGTGGGACGGGCCAGCGACCGGATGGGGCGCAAGTGGTTCATCGTGCTCGGGCTGATGGGGCTCGTCCCCACCACGCTGCTACAGGGCGTCGTCGGGGCGCCCTGGCAGATGATCGTGGTGCGGATGCTACAGGGCGGGGCGGGCGCACTGGTGTTTGCCCCGGCGCTGGCCCTGGCGGGTGATCACACCGAGCAGGGACAGTCGGGGGCGCAGCTGGCCGTCCTGACCGTGGCGTTTGGGCTCGGCATCTCATCCGGCCAGCTGATGGCGGGCTTCTTCGTATCGTTCGGGTTCATCGTGCCGTTTGGGATTGGCAGCCTGCTCGCGGTGGGCGCCGCGGTGTTGGTGGGCACACAGGTCGACGAGGCCGAGCCGGCCCCGTCCGCGGCGTAAGCGGGGCGTTTCGGGCGGGCCACGGTGGGGCCATCCCCATAAGACCCAATAAAGAAGCCCGCCCCGAGCCAGGGGACGGCTCCGAGCGGGGGCCATTCAGGCGCAAGCGGGGAGGGGTCACTCCTCCGTCCGCTCCAGAAGAAGGTTCTTCAGCTTCTCAAACTCGTCTCGTTCGAACGAGAGGCTGTACTTCCCGGGCTCCTTGTCCTCCCCCACTTCGGTGAGCGGCTCTACGTCCGACGACTGGACCACCTCAATGAAGTCCTCGGGTTCCATTTCGAAGGCCCCGGCAAAGTCCTCGGCCGTGGCGGCGTAAATGCCACCGTACGACTTGATCTCGCCCGTCGAAAAGTCTTCGGCGTCCTGCGGCTTGAAGCTAACTCCACGCATGAAGGCGGTCTGGGTTGGTGGTCGTCATGGTGAACCGTTTGTTTTGGAGATCAATTGATTGTCCGATAAAAAGTTTCTCTTTTCGGCAGGGCATCGGCCGGCTGTGCGGAGTGCGCCGCTAATGGCGGTCCGCTACCAGACGTGGCCTTCACATTCTGAGGGCGCTTCTTTACATTCTGGAGAGTCACCCTTCCCAGACACAGCAGGCCGTGATGCTCTCCATCCGCCGAATTCTCTGGCCCACCGACTTTTCGAAAGGGGCCGACCGGGCGTTCCCACATGCCGCGGCCCTCGCGTCCTGGCACGAAGCGGAGCTACACGTGCTCCACGTGACGGAGGGCCGATCGGGAAACGCACCGGACGCCGACATCCCGATTCCCAAGTCCACCCTGTCCTCGCTTCTGTCGGGGGACGGGGACCCTCCGCCGCACGTTGACCTGGACGCCCTCACACTCGTGCAGGAGCAGCGGGAGCATCGGTCGCCGCCCGAGGCGATCGTGGGATACGTCGAGGAGCAGGAGATTGACCTCGTCGTGGCGGGGACGCGCGGGCGCCGCGGCCTCCAACGCCTGCTTATTGGCAGCGTGGCCGAGGAGGTGCTCCGCACGGCCCCCTGTCCGGTTCTCACGGTGCGGGGGGCGGCGGACAGGGCCCCGGCCTGGGCCGTGCGCAACATCCTCGTGCCCGTGGACTTCTCGGATGCCTCGCTGGAGGCGCTCCGGCACGCGAAGGAGCTGGCCCTGACCTACGGGGCACAGATCACGCTGCTTCACGCGGTGGAGGAAGTGATCTACCCGTCCGCCTACGGGGTGGAGCCCGCCAATCTGCCGGGGCCGCAGGTCATCGAACGGGTAGAAGGAAGCCTCGCCGAACTCGTCCAGGCCGAGGTTGGGCACGAGCACGCCACCGTTGAGGCCAAGGTCGGATACGCCCCGTCCACCATTCTCGATTACGCCGAGATGAACGAGGTAGACCTCGTGGTCATTGCCACCCACGGCCGAACGGGCTTCGAGCGGATGCTATTGGGAAGTGTGGCGGAGCGGGTGCTGCGCCGCGCCCCCGTTCCTGTGTTTACCGTCCCGTCCTTCGGGAAATCACTGCTCCCGGCGTCCGACGACTCCTAATCCCCTTGCTTTGTGATGCCCCATCGCATCTTGGTTCCGACAGACTTTTCGCCCAGTGCTGAGGCCGCGCTGGCCCACGCCGGGGCGCTGGCCGATCGGTTCGGGGCGCCCCTTCACCTGCTTCACGTCGTGCACCAGACCAACACCGACCTGTACGGACTGGGCACTGCGGAGGCGCACACCGATCGGCTGCGAGAAGAGGCGGAGGCGAGTGCCCGAGCCCAACTCGCGGAGCTCGCCCCCGAGAGGGCGGCGCAGGAGGTGCATACGGCCGTCGCCCAGGACCCGGACGGAAGCGTGGTCGGTGCGATCGAGGAATACGTGCTCGATTCCGAAATCGACCTCGTGGTGATGGGCACGCACGGCCGCCGGGGGCTCGGCCGCCTCATGCTGGGCAGCGTCGCCAACCGGCTCGTGCGGCGCGGGGTGGCCCCGGTCCTCACGGTCCGTCGGGGGGACGACGGAGCGACGCCGCCGGTAGCGTACGACAACGTCCTCGCGCCCATTGACTTTTCGGATCACTCGAAGACGGCGCTGCGCCGGTCCAAAGAGGTGGCCTCGCGGTACGGGGCGAGACAGCAGCTTCTGTTCGTCGCCGAGACGCGCGTTCAGCCCACCTTCAGTGACACGGGCATTCCGGGGGTGAGCGTCGTGGAGATGGATCCGGAGATTGTGGCCAACGCGGAGGAGGCCCTCGATGAATTGAACGCGTCCGTGGGCGGACCGGGGGTGCCCACCACCTGTCACGTGGAGGAGGGCGATGTCGCACAAACCATTGTTGACGTTGCGGACGCCCGCGAGGCAGACCTGATCGTGATGGCCACGCGCGGGCTGACTGGCATCGACCGGTTCGTTCTGGGCAGCAATACGGAACGTGTTCTGCGCACCGCCCCGTGCCCGGTTTTGACCGTCCCCGCCTCCGTGGACGGGGACCCCAACGACTAATCGTCACTGCTCCCAACACCCCTTGCACATGCTTCCCGACGAATCTATCGACGAAATCAAAGCGGCCGTCCAGGCCTGCGACGACGCCCGGGCGGCCCTGGTAGACGCCCTGGACGACGCCGACGCGGCGGACGACGCGTTGGCCGATTCGGCGGCCCTAGAGCCCGTGGGCCAGGCGCTTGCCGACTGGCGGGACGCGCAGGCACGGTTCATGGCCGCGGTCGACGCCGCCGACGCCTCCGACCCCGCCACCACGGCGCTGCTCCTTAAGACGAATCACGGGGTCGATGCCTCCAACGCGCGCTGCGGCATTCCGGGAACGGACGTGGAGGGGGCGGACCAGCCGTTTCCGCTCGATCTGACGGGGGCGAAGGGCATGCTGGTCACGCAGGCGGCGACGGAGCACCTCGACTAGAGGACGCTCCGCCGTTGAGGGCGTCGCGGAGCGCTCGGGCGGCGTCGGCGGCGGCGTTGGCATAGTTGGGCCCCTCGGAGGCGTAGAGGATGCTGCGGCTCGAATTGACGAGTACAGGTCCCTCGTCGGTCGCCGCCGCGTCCATGACGGCCGCCGCATCGCCCCCCTGCGCCCCGACGCCCGGCACCAAAAAGGGAAGGGACGGGCACAGGGACCGGAGGTCCTGCAGCGCCGCGGGGGCCGTTGCACCGACCACGAGGCCGGCCCCCCCGGGGGCGTCCGCATTCCACGCCTGTACCCGCCGCGCCACGTGCCGGTAGAGGGGCGTGCCGTCGCAGGTGCAGGCCTCCTGCAGGTCGGCGGCCCCGTCGTTGGACGTGCGGGCGAGGACGAACGTGCAGGTGCCCTCGTGCTCCAGAAAGGGCATCACACTGTCCCGGCCTAGGTACGGCGAGACGGTGCAGGCGTCCAGCCCCAGCTCCTCGTAGATCGACGCGGCGTAGTGGCGGGCCGAGTGGCCGATGTCGCCGCGCTTGGCGTCGCCCAGCACCAAGCAGTCGTCGGGGATTGTCGTCACCACCTGGTCCAGGACGGTCAGGCCCGCCGGGCCCAAGGCCTCGAAGAACGCGAAGTTGGGCTTGAACGCGCAGGCGTAGGGGGCGGTCGCCTCCACGATGGTCGTGCAGAAGGCGCGTACGGCGTCCGTGCGGAGCCGGCCGTCCTGGAGAGAGGGCGGAAACCGCGCGGGGACGGGGTCGAGCCCCACGCAGAGTGCCGTCTCTTTCTGGGACTGAAGACGGCGGAGGCGGCGGGAGAAGGAAGTCGACATGCGTCTGCTAGACTGATCGGAAGGACGCGCCGTCCAAACGTAGCGGTTTGGTCGGGCGCACGCAACCCCCCGTCCGGTCCAAAAAGGCCCTGAGAATTCCGATTGGGGAAAGCCTGTGGAAGGAACCGAATGCAAACAGGCAATTACCAGTTTTGGAACCTGATGGAAGCCCTTTCAAGGCGCCCCTCAGACATGATGGGGGCTCGGGAAATGTCGCTTCGGACTCCCGTTGGGTATCGTTGGCCGACGCCCGCCGACGCCCGCCGACGCCCTTCACGTCTCGCACACAAACCACTCCGACCAACCATGGCAGACCAAGGACTCAGTGACATCAAAGGGGTCTCCGAAGAGGACCAGAAAATGATTGAGAACATCGAGACGATGATGGGCCCCGAGCCGGAGGACATGGGGTTTATCAAGAACGCCTTCTGGGGGCGCCTCCGCGACGACCTCTTGTTTCCTTACCCCCAGGAAGGAGACGAGGAGCGAGAGCGGTGTGATGCCCTGCTGGAGGAGCTCGAAGCGTACCTGGAAAACGAGCACCCGCGGGTCGAGATCGACCAGGAGCAATACATTCCGGAGTGGGTGATCGACCGGCTGTTCGACATGGGTGTGATGGGGATGATCATCCCGGAAGAATACGGGGGACTTGGGCTCGGGGTCACGAGCTACAACCGGGTGCTGGAGATGATCGGTCGCTACTGCGCGTCCACGGCCGTCATGGTGTCGGCGCACCAGTCGATCGGCTGCAAGGCGATCGTGATGTTCGGAACGGAGGAGCAGAAGGAAAAATACCTGCCCCTTGTCGCCCGGGAGGAGCTGAGTGCCTTCTGCTTGTCGGAGCCGAACGTGGGGTCCGACGCGGCGGCGCAGGAGTCCTTCTCTGTGAAGACGGACGACGGCGACTACATCCTGAATGGCGAGAAGAAATGGTCCACCTCGGGCGCCATGAGCGGGCTGTGCACCGTTATGTGCAAGAACATGGTGCCCAACCCCGAGACGGGCGAGCTGGAGCAGCAGGGCGTGAACGCGCTCATCGTGACGCCGGACATGGACGGGGTGGAGGTGTTTGAGAAGAACCGCGCGAAGACCGGCATCCGCGGGACGTGGCAGGCCCGCTTCCGCTTCAACGACGTCCGCGTCCCGGAGGAGAACGTCCTCCACGAGGAGGGGGCAGGCCTGAAGGTCGCACTCTCGTGCCTCAACTACGGGCGGTGCACGCTCAGTGCGGGCGTGACCGGTGCCGCCAAGGCGGCGCGGGATCAGGGTATCAAGTGGGCCCAGACGCGCTACCAGTTCGAGCGGCCCCTGGCGGATTTTGAGCTCGTGAAGCAGAAGATCGCCCGCATGTCGGCGGTGACCTACGCGATGGACGCCATGCTCTACATGATGACGGGGCTCCTCGACCAAGGGGAGGACGACATTATGGTAGAGACGGCCATCACCAAGGTGTTTTGCTCCGACTTCGGGTGGAACGTCATTGACGAGGCGCTGCAGGTCATGGGCGGGGAGGGCTACATGACCGAACACGAGCTGGAGCGGGCGTGGCGCGACAACCGCATCCACGGCATCGTGGAGGGCTCCAATGAGGTCATGCAGTCCTTCATCTTCGCGTACGGCGGAAAGCAGCTCGCCGAGAAGATGGTGTCGATCCAAGAGGCGCTGCTGTGGGACTCGGACGAGTCGATCGGCGACAACCTCTCGCGCATTCTGACGGCCGCAACCACGCCGGCGGTGATTAAGAAGGCCCTGCCGATGGGGGCCCAACTGTTCCTCGGGCTGAAGCCGCGTGCGCCCGAGATCAACGGCGTCCACCCGGCCCTTCAGGAACAGGCCGACACGCTCGCGTCGCTCGTCCAGAAGCACTCCCACTACTTCAAGCTCGTAAGCAAGTGGGAACGGGAGGACGTGGTAAAGCACCAGGCCCAGCAGGCCCGTGTGGCGGACAATGCCATTTACCTCTTCGCGCTCGCATCGTCGCTCTCGAAGATGGACGACCAGCTTCGCTCCGGCGAGTTCGGGCCGGAATTCGAGCGGGACCGTGCCGCGTTTGAGTACCTCTTCGAGTGGTTCAGGCGCAAAATCCACCGCAACTTCGGCAGGATGCGCGACAATGCGGACGAGAGCATGCGAGACGCCGCGGAGGCCGCCCGTGCGCACAGCGACACCCTGCCCAACGACGACTTCTACATCCACGAGGGCAGTCCCCTGGGGCGCGACGCGGGCAAAGAGCACCCGCAGGAGCACATCCCGCAGTTTGAGGGGGAGGGCGAGGACCCCCGCGCGGTGGACCGCGAACCGGGCGACACCGACGACCTCGACCTCGACGAGATGGTCGACGACATGACCGAGCCGGTGGACCGGGGCGACGGGGCGCCCGAAGAGTCCACTGCGGCCCCCAACCCGGAGGACAACTAACCGCCAGGCATCGGCGCGTCGCCATACGGACGAAGCAAAACTGCGCAGTGTCGGGGACGGCCCGGCACTGTGCTTTTTTGTTTTGGGCGTAGCAGGGCCCGACGGGGAATGGCTGCGCCTTCCCCCCATCAATCCCCCTCCCCCCATCGCGGACCGGCAGACGCCGCGGGGACGAATCGTGCCGGTGCCGCGTGCATTGGTAGTGTACCGACGCGCATCCTCTCTCGACGCTCCACTGCAGGCCTTCGCCCCATGCAATCCCTCTATCTCGTGTACCTTGATCGGCATCACCTTGGGGACGAGCTCTTCCTCAAATCGTTGGCCCAGCACTTCTCCAATGCGGGGACGGACGCGCCGACCTGCGTCCTGGTGCACGGAAGCGGCGAGAAGGTCGAACGCACCCTGGAGGCGCAGGGCTATTTCCCGGAGCGCAGCGGCGGAGTGATTGACGTGGAGACCGAAGACCAGCGGCGGCTGGTGGAGCGGGCCGTGCGGGAGGTCAACCAGGACATTGTGGCGGCACTCACCGACGAGGTCGTCTCCACCGTGGGGATTCAGGGCGTGGATCGCGGTCTGTTTCGGCTGGGCGACGATGCCTCCCTGCAGGCGGCCAACGTGGGATGGCTATCGGCCCTTCTCAAGCAACACGTCGTTCCGGTCGTGTCCGCCCTCGTCGAGGCCTCGGACACCGGAACCGTGCACGAAGTGGGTACGGAGGCGGCCGTGCGGGCATTGGCGCGGGCGCTGGGGGAGGCGTTTGAGCCGGAGATTTGCGTGCTGACGACCGCCGACGTTGCAGGGGTGCCCGACGAGACGGGCGGGGTGCAGTCGGAGATTGAGAGCACGGCCCTGGGCGATCACCCGGTTCCGGAGCCGGCCGCCGTGCGCCGCCTGGTGGAGACGGAGGTGCCGGTCCGGGTCACGAACCTGCAAGGGTTGTTTAGCGGCAGTGCGCCCACGGGGACGCGGGTCCGGCCGGAGCCGCCGCCCGAATGAGCCCACCGATTGAACCTTCTGACAAATCAGACGCGGACGCAATCGGGACCGTACTCCGGCCGAGATCCGGCTTGACAGCGGCTGAGGGGGCCATTATGTTCTTGCTGCACAATCGAATCATTCACGCTCACATTTGTTGAGGTTATCGCATGAGTACATTTGAGGAACGCTACAGCGAGCTGTCCGAAACCCTTGAGGGTGCCGAAGAGGACCTGATGAAGTTTTACGAGAAGGGCAACAAGGCCGCCGGCACACGCGCCCGGAAGAGCCTCATGAAGCTGAAGAAGTTGTCCCACGAAATCCGGCAAGAAATCCAGGACATTAAGAACGAAGAGCTTTAGCTTCTCAGGGGCCAATCCGTCCCCCCGATCGCCACACTTCTGGAGCGCACGGGTGGGGCGAATTGGTCACCGATCCGACGTTTCACGTCGCGGAAGAAGCCCTTGCTTTTTGTCGGCAAGGGCTTTTTGCGTTGAGGAGCGGCCTTGACTGCTGACGGCTGGTCGTAGTGTTGCCGGCTGGTCTCGTTTTATTTTTTCTCTAGCTTTCCGACGCGATGCCCTATCACCCCATTTCTAGCGCCCTCGCAGTCCTTTGTCTTTTCCTGGTGGGACTCCCCGTTTCGGCCCAGCCGGGACTGCCCTCGCTCCCCAATCCCCAAGAGAGCCCGACCTCCGATACGGCCGACGCGGAGTGGGACTCAGAACTGACCGGCAAGATTTCCGTCTCGCAGGCCGCGTATCGCAACTGGCAGGAGGGAGGAGTCAACTCGCTGTCGTTCACGACCTCGCTGGACGGGGCCACCGAGCGGAAGGGGGACCGCTGGGCGCAGGCGTACACCGCACGGTTCGCCCTCGGCTACATCAACCAGGAAGATCAAGAGGTCCGGAAGGCGGAGGACCGGATCCGCCTGCAGGCCAACCTGCAGTATCAGGGGGACGGCTTTTTCAACACGTTCAGTCCCACCCTGGCCGGGGACCTTCGGACGCAATTTGCGCCTGGGTTTGCGTACTCCGACAACCCGTATGAAGATGAAGCGGGTGTGGACCCCAACAACCCGCGGATCGGCGAGGACCCTCCCGTTCGAACCTCCTCGTTTTTTGCCCCGGGGACCGTCACGGAGTCGATCGGTCTTACCTACGATCCACTCGATCCGCTCTCGCTCCGGTTGGGCGTTGCCGCGAAGCAGACGGTCGTGGCTGAACCGGACTTTCGGGTCCTCTACGGGGTAGATCCGGACAATCTGGTGCGGTCGGAGGCCGGAGGACAGTTTTCTGCAAACCTGGACCAGCAGCTTTCCGAAAGCATCCGGTACCGGTCGCAACTCGACGTCTTCTTTGCCGTGAACCAGCTCGACAATCCCCCCGATGCCGTCTGGGACAATGTCATCAACCTCCAGGTGAACGACTGGATTACCACGGACCTGGAGTTCGTGGCACTCTTCGACGAGGACACCTCCAGCGCAATCCAGATCAGGGAGGCCATATCGGTCGGGGTGTCGTTTACGCTCCTGTAGGTTCCCAGCGTTTTCGTTTCGTCTGCCGTTGATGCATCAATGCGTCGCGCCGCCGCCGCGTATCTTGTGCTGGGCCTGTTGTTGGCCCCGATCCCTCTCCTCAACGTGTTGCAGGCCGAGTCCGCCGCGGTGGTGGCCCTGGCGGCCTATTTCATCAGCGGGGGGGCGGCCGTTCGGGCGTTCGACGCCACGTCGATGTCGGTGTGGCAGGTGATGGGGCGCCAGGCGGCGGCCCTTCTCGTCCCGCTCGCGGTACTCCTGCTTGCGCAGGCCTGGGCGCCGAATTGCACCCTGGGACAGGGACTTCTCTTCTACGTCCTGTTCCCGGGGATCACGGTCGTGTTCGCGGTGGCGGTGGCGTATCTGCTTCGGGGACTGCCGGTGTCGCGACCGGGGTGGGTGCTGAGCGGCCTCGGGGGGCTTCTCGTCGTGGCCGGGCCGCTCTACGACCTGGGCCTGCATCCGCAGTTCTACACCTACAATCATGTCTTCGGGGGCGTGCTGGGGCCCATTTACGACGAGCAACTGGCCGTTCGCCCGGGGCTCTTTGCCTTTCGGGGCCTGACGCTGCTCTGGGCCCTGCTGGCTGTGCTCCTCGGGCACCGGGTGCGGGGGCGCGGGTCTTGGGGGGCCGTTCTTGCGTGTGCCCTCGTCCTTGGAACAGGGTACGCGTTCTCCGCTGCCCTCGGGATCAACACGACGGCGGCCTCCCTGCAGGAGCGCCTCGGCGGGCACACGCGGACGCCCCACTTTGACCTCTACTACGATTCGACGCAGGTCGACGCGGCCGCCGCCGCGGACCTCGCCGCCGCCCACGAGGCAGAGTACGACTGGGTGCGGCGCCGGCTGGGCCTGGAAGCCGACGCGGAACGCCCTCGAATCCGGAGCTACATCTACCCGAATCCGGACACGAAAGGGCGTCTCACCGGCGCCCGCACGACGAGCGTGACGCCGGTGTGGCTCGACACCCCGCAGGTGCACCTGCTCCGCGATCGGGTGTCGCAGAGCCTGGGCCACGAGCTGGCACACGTCGTCAGTCGTCCTTACGGCTTGCCCGGGCTAAAGGCCTCCTGGGCACCGGGACTCATCGAAGGATGGGCGGTGGCCCTGGAGCCGCCGTCGCCGGGGCCGCCCCCCGATGACCTCGTCCGCACCGCGGCCCAGTCCGACACGACGACCACGCTCGCCGCCGAGGCGGGAGCGGTGGCACAGCGGCTGTCGCCCTGGGGCTTCTGGACGAGCCGGGGGCCCGTCTCGTACGCCACGATGGGATCGTTCGTCCGGTACCTGCTCGACCAGTACGGCGCGGCCCGGCTCAGGCGCGTCTACGCGTGGGGGAATTTTGAAACCGTGTACGGACGGTCGCTGGGCACGCTCGCAACCGAGTGGGCGGCCCATCTTCGTCGGGCGCCCGCCGTGTCGCGGGCGGCCCACGATGTGGTCACCCGGCAGTTTACGCGCCCGTCCCTCTTCGAAACCGACTGTCCTCACTATGTGCCCCCGGCGCGGCGGCACTACCAGACAGCGCAGCGGGCCGCGCGGCGCCGCGACACCACCGAGATGGTGCAACACCTGGCAAGAGCCCTCGACGCACAGCCGCGGTACGCGGCGGCCCACGCGGCGTTGGCCCGCCACCGGCTCGCCCAGGGACGACCGGACGCCGTGTGGCGCCAGATCGACACGCTCTCGGTGGCGGCCCGGACGGTTCCGCTCCAGGTTGCAGGGGCCGACGCGGCTGTGCTGCGACGGGCCCCGGACACGGCCCGGGCGCTGTACGCCCAAGCCCGGGCACAGGCGCCGGACTACGCCCACGACCTTCGGGCCCGCCTCGCCCTCCGGGACGCGATCGCCGACCGTCCCTCCGTCGTTCGGGTGCTCACGAGTGCAGGCTCCGCAGCCGCGCAGGCCCGCCGCCTGGCGGACACGGGGGCCCAGGACGCCGAGGTACGGGCTTGGCGGGCGGTCCGGTGGATGGACGCGCGGCGGTACCGCCGCGCACTGCCCCTGTGGGAGGGGCTGGGCGTGCCGGTACGTGCCGGTCGGCCGCGGGCCTGGCACCGGACATGGGAACTGCAGCGTGCGGCGTGGGGGGCCAAGGCGGCCCTGCGGGCGGACTCGACGGCGGCGGCGCGGCGATGGGCCGCCGGGGGGGCACGCCGGGCCCGGGCGCTCGGGGACGAGGAACGAGCCTCCGTCTTTGCGTGGTGGGAGAGGCGGGCAGTCGATTCGGGGACCCCGAACCGGGCCGGTCGGCCTCGCCGTCCGGTCCCGAACCACGCCTCTCGACTGCTGGTTGGGTCAAGCAAATCCCCAACGGAGACTTCTCGGTGTAACAGTGCCCCTTTCGCCAACCACAATGAGCCACGCAATCGGTAATATGCGCGTCGTCTCCCGTTGGGCGTTTGGGCTCCTCGTTTGTGTCGTGGCGGTCGCTCTGACGATGGGGTGCAAGTCGACGGAGGAGGCGGAACAGGCCGACTCGTCCGCTCCGGCTTCGGCAACAGTTCAGCCCGAATTGGCCCCGCCGTCCGCCTCGGTCCGTACCGTTCAGTTGTATCAGGGGGACGACGAGCAGAGCCTGCCGGTCACGTCGATGACGGGGGGAGACGGCCTGACCCTAGAGTTCGATCTCTTGGCGGCGGAGGGGCGCCCGCTTTCCGTCTATTTTCAGCACGCCGACCGGACGTGGCGCCGAGACCTCTCGCCGGGACAGACCCTGGAATCGTTCCAGGACGATCGCCTCGTCGACTACCGCCCGTCTCGGGGGACGAAAGTGCCGTACGTGCACTACCGGTACCGTTTCCCCAACGACGACATTCGGTTCCGGATCAGTGGCAACTACGTTCTGCGGGTGACTGAGCGGGGGCGCCGGGACTCGGTTCTTTTCGAACAGCCGTTCTTCGTGACGGAGGGGGAAGGGGGCCTCCAGTTGGACGCCGAGGGGCTTCCGGTACCGGGGCAGCAACAGCCCTCCGTCCGTCCGCGTGCCCGCTTTGCCCCGCCGTCCGCGATTCGAGGCGACCCGTTCGGGCACGCCGTGTGCTTTGTCCGGAACGGCCGCCTCGCGGACACCCGGTGCGAGGACCGTCCGCTACTGGTGCGCCAGCCCAAACTGGAATTTGAACTGGAGCGGGATCGGGCCTACGCCCCCGCAACGGCGGAGTACAAGGTCGACCTCAGCACACTCCGGTCGACCGCCCAGATTGCCCGGGTGGAACGCACCCCGTCGCCCATCCGGGTGTTCTTGGATCCCGACTACGCCCGCTTCACGGAGGCGTCGAGGGGGCCGGCCCTCAACGGACAGACGGTCGTCCGGGGCGCCTTCTCGGCCCAGGCGGACCCGGGCATTACCGCCGAGTACGTGGAGACCACCTTTGCCTTCGTGCCCGCCGGCGAAGCGCCCTACCGAGCCCCCCTGGTGGTGGCCGGAAGCTTCAGCGGGATGGACCCGGCCCAGGGCACCTCCATGGACTGGAACGCGCGGGAGGGGCGGTACGAGGGGCGCGTCCTCCTCAAGCAGGGCCGCCACCAGTATTTCTACTCGACGTCGGACCCGAGCCTTGCGGAGGAGATGCGCCGAACGCAACCCCGACGGGCCAGTACCTACACGGCGTTTGTCTACTACCGAGATGCCCAATACAACACCGATCGCCTGCTCCGCGTGGGCGGGGTTCGGCCCTAACCCCACAAGAGAGACGCCCCATCCCGCATGGAATGGGGCGCACGTTCCGGGATGGGACGAGCGGGGACAGCCCTTATCCGATGACCACGACGTCCTGGGCGTTGGGCCCCTTGTCCGTATGCCCGACCGTAAATTCGACCCGATCGTCCTCGTCGAGACTCTTGAAGCCCTCCGTGTCAATCTCGCTGTAGTGGACAAACAGATCCTCGTCTCGGTCCTCAGCGACGATGAACCCGTAGCCCTTCTCGTTGCTGAACCACTTGACGGTTCCCGTTTCGCGCTCTGCCATGGTGCTGCTGAAAGGTCAGTCGAAAGAACGTATGCTGCGCGGCAGAGCATCCGCAGTCCGATGCACACACCACGATGGCGTGGCGCCAGATGTGAATGGTCTGCCATCTGAGATCCATTATATAATTTTCAAAACTCGAAGTCAATTTTTCCAGCAAAAGAACGTGAGGGCGGCTGGTTCAAGAACCCATCCCGGTCTCAAAATCGTCCCGCCGTTCATAAATTTGTTCGCGTCAGCATGTCGTTTGCGTTAACGAGCCTCGTCGACGAAACCCCCACCTTCCGGGCGCACGGCACGGTCCGCTCTCCGATTGAGTCGGCCTGTGCACAGCACCCCGATGTTGCGACCTTTCGTGAGTTGGGCTCAAGCGAAGACGGGACCATGCTCTACGGGGCGGTGGTGGGCACCGGGCCGATCACGGTAAGCCTCATTGCCGGAAACCACGCGGACGAGCCCGTGGGACCGGAAACCCTTCGGTCCTTTCTCATCAACGGGCTGGCGCGGCGGGACGACATGGAATCGTTGCTTCGGCGTTTCCAGTTCGTGGTCGTGCCGCACACGAACCCGGACGGGGAGGCGCGCAACCGGGCCTGGATGGAGGCGTGGCCGGACCTGGAGGCGTACCTGATGGAGGCCGTTCGGGAAAACCCGGGGCGCGACATGGAGTACGGATTCCCGGACATGCGCCCTGAGAACACGCACGTCTCGGCCTTCTTGCGGGAGCACGGCCCGTTCGACCTTCACGCCAGCCTGCACGGCATGTCGGCGGGAGAGGGCGCGATGCTGCTCATCAACCGGCCCTGGACCTTCCGCACGCAGTCGCTTCGGGACGACTTTGCGAGCGCCGCCGCGGCGAAAGGACTGCCCCTGCACGACCACAACCGGAAGGGGGAGAAGGGATTCTTCTGGATCGAGCCGGGCTTCCAGACCACCCCGCGCGGCGATGCCATGCGGACGTACTTCCGGGCCCGGAGCGATGCCGCGATGGCCGAGCGGTTCCACGACAGCTCGATGGAGTTTGTCGCGTCGCTGGGGGGCGACCCGCTCTCGCTCGTGACGGAACTCCCTCTATTTCTTATTCGCGGCGAGGAGGGCGACGGACACCAGCCCACACGGTACCTCAAACTTCGGGAGCGCCTGCCGGACATCAAGGCGCGGCTCGATCGGGGCGAAGACGTGGACGAGCTGCTCGCGCCGTTTGACGTCCGTCCCGTCCCGCTCAAGACGGCGATGCACCTGCAGTTTCGGGCCTTGGAGCTGGGGCTTCGGGCCGTTGCGCCGGACTATACGTCGTGAACTGTCTTCTCAGCACGGACCAGAATCACAAATGTCTGCACTCATCTACGGCGCCTACGGCTACACGGGGCAACTGATTGCCCGGGCGGCGGTCGAACGCGGGCTCCAGCCCGTACTGGCGGGCCGAAACGCCGATCGACTTGCGGAGCTGGGCGCGGCCCTGGATCTCCCGACCCGAACCGTGTCCCTATCGGACCCGGAGCGGCTCCGGACGGCCCTCGACGGGATCTCCGTGGCCCTCCACTGTGCGGGGCCCTTCGTCCGCACGGCCCCGCCGATGATTGCCGCGTGCCTGGAGACGGGGACCCACTACCTGGACCTGACGGGGGAGGTGGACGTGTTTCGGCGGCTGGCCGACCGCGGCGCGGACGCCGAGGCTGCGGGCTGCATGGTGCTTCCCGGCATTGGGTTTGACGTGGTGCCGAGCGACTGTCTGTCACGCTTCGTGGCGGCACATACCCCGGACGCCGACATCCTTGAGGTGGCGCTGTACGCCGAGGGCACGGTGTCGCAGGGCACCCTCAAGACGCTCATCGAGCAGATGGGGCGGGGCGGGGTGGTGCGCCGGGAGGGGCGGCTCCACGACGTGCCGCCGGGGTGGACGAGCCGGAACGTCGACTTCGGGGACCGGCGCCGCGGGGTCACGTCCATCCCCGAGGGCAGCGTTGTGACGAGTGGGGTCTCGACCGACGTGCCCAACGTCACCGCCTACATTGCCGTGCCGCTCCTCGTCCAGTCGCTGCTCCGGGCCAGCCGGCACGTGCAGGGGATTTTGACGTGGCCCCCCCTGAAGCAACTCCTAAAACGGCTCGTGGAGCAGGGCCGTCCCGGCCCGTCCGCCGAGGAGCGCCAGCAGGGCCGCACCGTGGTCTGGGCCTCGGCACGGGGCTCGGAGGGAGGCGTCACGACCGCCCGGCTCCACGGGCCGGAGGCCTACACCTTCACGGCACGGTCCGCGGTGGAGGCCCTCCAGCGGGTCCTCGATGGAACCGCCCCCGCCGGGTACCAGACGCCGGCCACCGCCTTCGGGGCGGACTTTGCACTCGCCGTGGACGGAACGTCGCGACAAATCGTTGAGGAGCCATCGAGGGCGTAGGGCGCCTCTCCTCCGGTTGGCCCCGCCTCACGTTCTTTCCCGTAGCATGCTGCTCTCTGTGTCTGCTTCGTCCTCCGCCTCGGAATCGAATCTCAACTGGACGGCCATCACGGCGCTGTACGCCGGGCTCGTCTTCGGAATTGGCGTCATGCTCCTGGCCGGGCAGTACCGCAATGCCGCGTGGCTGGGGCTGCTCGGGTGTGCCGGCGGCTGCACGGCGTACGGCCGCGTGCTGACCCAGCAGGGCCGCGCACGGGCCGCGAAGTGGTGGAACCGGGCCAGCGGCGTCCTCTACGCCGTCTTTTTCCTGTGGGCCGGAACGGTTTTCCTGCGGGCCCTTCTTGGCTAGGAGAGGGCCCCAGACAACAGGAGATTTCCGGAAAAAGACCAGATCGTTGAGGTGGGCGAACTCTCTGGGAAGCCAAAACAAAGATCCAGATTGGGGCGTTTATCCAAACAGTAGCACAATGAAAAGCTTCGGCGTATTCACCAACAAATTAGACAACGGCTTATGGCTTTTGATCTCCCTGACCTGCCGTACGACTACGACGCCCTGGAGCCGCACATTGACGAGCAGACGATGCGGATCCACCACGACAAGCACCATGCCGGCTATACGCGAAAGCTGAACAACGCGCTGGAGGGGCACGACGACCTCCAGGAGCACTCGATTGAAGAGCTTCTTGCTGGCCTCGACACGCTCCCGACGGACGTTCAGACGCCGGTGCGCCAGAACGGGGGCGGCTTTTACAACCACCGCCTCTTCTGGAACGTCATGTCCCCGGACGGCGGCGGCACGCCCGACGGAGACCTTGCGGACGCCATCCACGACGCCTTTGGCTCCTACGAGGACTTCAAGGACGCCTTTGCCGATGCGGCGACCGGGCAGTTTGGCAGCGGCTGGGGGTGGCTCGTCGCGCAGCCCAACGGCGACGTGACCGTGACCAGCACGCCCAACCAGGACAATCCCTTGTTGGAGGGACACACGCCCATTCTCGGGATTGACGTGTGGGAGCACTCCTACTACCTCAACTACCAGAACGAGCGCGGCACCTACGTCGACGAGTGGTGGAACGTCGTCGACTGGGACGCCGTCGGCGAGAACTACGACGAGATTGTGGGGGCGTAGTTCTGGTTTCCGGTGGGCCTGAGAAGGCCGATCCGCATTGCCTGAAAGATGCCCTGAAGGGATGGCCGGCTGCCCGGCCATCCCTTTTCGTCGTTGGGGGCAGGGGGGAGGCGCTGGGATGGGGGCCGCCGAAGCGGCCCGCCTACGCGTCTTGGAGGGCCTGCACGAGGGTCCGGCAGAAGGCCGGAATGTCTTTCACGACGCGCCCCCAGACGAGGTGGTCCTCCTGGAAGGCGGCCTCGTCGACCCAGGTTGCGCCCGCGTTCACGAGGTCGTCCTTGATGCCCGTACTTCCGGTGGCCTGGCGGCCCTCCACGATGCCCGCGGAGATGCCCACGAGGCCGGCGTGACAGATTTGAGCCACGATCTTCTGCTGGGCGTCCATCTCGCGCACCAGGGCCTGGACCCCCTCGTCGCGGCGGAGCTTGTCGGGGGCCCAGCCGCCCGGGACGACGACGCCGTCCAGATCGCCGGGGGCAAGTGTGCGGGCGGCCACGTCGGTGGTGGCCGTGAGGCCGTGCTTGCCGGTGAACGTGGCGTCGGCCTCCCGGCCGGCGACCACGACCTCGGCGCCCTCCTCCCGGAGCCGCATGGTCGGGACCCAGAACTCGAGATCCTCGAATGATTTGTCGACGAGAACAGCAACGCGGCAGTGACTCAGAGACATAAACAAACGAGGGTTGGAGTGAGACTGTGCGAGATGATTCTGTTATTGCAAGTAACTCTTCGGCAATATGGGTTCCGACGACCGCTTGGCGGGGACTAGTGCGGCCCTGTGCGGTCGTACACGTCGTCGATAAATTCTTTGAACCAGGCGGGGCGTGCGACGAGGACGTACGCCGCCAGTACGGGAACGATGGGGATCATGAACACGAGCAGGTCGACGGCGATGAGGCCGGCGGCGATAAGCCAGATCTGACGGTCGGAAATGATCAGGCAGTGGATAATGCTTGGGGGCGCGGGCCTGAATAGACGACATCGCATCGGGGAGGTTGCGACCGGCGGTCGTTCCACGGAGAGCGACGGGTCCGTCTTCACGCTCCGCTTCTGAGAAGGGCGGAGGGTGGCCCGTGGCGCGTTACGACGCCTGTCCCATCGCGGCCTCCCGGTTTTGCCGGCTGATGCGCTTCCACTTCTGCGTCCGGAAGCGGTAGTAAATGACCGCCGCGGGCACGGCCGTCTCGGCGAACAGGGTGCCGTAGAGCCCCCAGATGCCGAGCGACGTGACGGCCCCGAGGTAGGCCAGGGGGAGGGCGAAGACGAAGAGCCCCAGCAGCTGGCCGTAGAAGGGCCACGTGGTGTCGCCGCTGGCGCGGAGCGGCCCCAGGGCGCCGTTCATGACCCCCCAGAGCAGCACGCTCACGCAGGCCGCCCGGATGAGGGCCGTCGTGGTGGCCCGCACGGCGCCGTCGTCCACGAAGAGGGCACTGACCGGGTCGGCCACCACGAACACGGCGGCGCCCACCAGGGCGTAGGTCGCAACGGTGAAGCGGAGGGTGTCGCGGGCGTAGCCGTCGGCGTCCTGTTCGTTGCCCGCGCCGAGCGACTGGCCGACGAGGCTGCTGGAGGCCAGCCCGAAGCCCCAGCCGGGCGTGTTCATGAGGGCCCGCACGCGGAGCGCAACCACGAAGGCGGCCACCATGTTGGGCCCGTAGAGGCCCACGATGGCGAGCAGGGGAAACTGCCCGCCGTTCTGGGCCACCTTCCGCAGGGCCAGGGGCGTCGAGATGCGGGCCAGGTGCCGGGCGTCCGCCGCGTCCCAGTAGGGGGCCGACCAGTCGACCTGCACGGGCAGGGGCCCCACAAACGGAAGGCGCCCCACAGTGAGCCCCCACCCGAGAACGAGCACGCCGCCGACGCTCCCGAGCACCGTCCCCAGCGCGGCCCCGACCACGCCCAGGTCGAAGACGAAGATAAAGACGGCGTTCAGCCCCACGTTGATCACTGCACCCCCGGCCCGCACGATCATGGGCGTCCACGCGTCGTCGGCCCCGATGAGGGTGCGGCTGCCGATCAGGTTGAGGGCTGCGAAGGGCATCGCCAGGCTCGCGACCCGCAGGTACCGCGTGCCGTACTGGATGGCCGCCTCGCCCGTCCCGATGAGGCGAATGAGCGGCTCCGGCAGCGTCCAGAACACGACGACCAGGGGCAGTGTCACCAGGAGCGCGGCCATCACGCTCACCTTCACCGCCCGGTCGATGTCGTCGTACCGCCCTCCCCCGTACCGCTGCGAAACGAGGCTAATTGTGCCCCCGGCAATGCCGCCCCCGAGCATGTACGTCATGGTCCAGTACGGCACCCCGTAGCCGACGCCCGCAATGGCGGCCGGCCCCACGGCCACGCCCACCATCGCCACGTCGGCGGTCGCCTTCGACATGCGCGCCAGGCCCGTCAGGATGCGGGGCCAGGCCAGGCCCGCAATCCGCTGCGCCCGCGACGCCGTGATGAGTCGCAGATACACGAGGAGGCGCCCGATGCCCTCGACGGTGGCGCGGATGGGATTTGGCACAGAGGCGAAACGGAGCGGAACAACAGCGTGGACGGGACCGACA
This sequence comes from Salinibacter ruber DSM 13855, assembly GCF_000013045.1. Classification (NCBI taxonomy): domain Bacteria; kingdom Pseudomonadati; phylum Rhodothermota; class Rhodothermia; order Rhodothermales; family Salinibacteraceae; genus Salinibacter; species Salinibacter ruber. The sequence goes on along the minus strand of NC_007677.1, from coordinate 2,129,993 downwards.
CCCATTTTCTCAGAGTGTCGTGAACGTAGGCACTCACGGAGCCGAGGGGTTGTTCGGGCGAGCCCGCTGGAGCAGGAACGCATTCCCAGGAATAACTGATTTCTGCCATTCCCCTCACGTGCTCTTGACCTGCGGGCCGCTACCTGTCCCGGTCCGCTCCGCCTCAGGGCGCCGATTGAGAATGTGAGGGGAATGAAATTCCCGTCATCAATCGGAGGAGGAGGGCGTAGGCAACCCACATTCCAATCTCCTCTCCCCAGCGCCCCGAATTTCATGCTCTCGTTTTATCTGCTGGCCGCCGTCGTTCTGGTGGCGGTCGTCCTCGTCGTGCGCACCTTCAAGGTCGTGAAGGAGTACGAGCGGGGCGTCAAGTTCATGCTCGGCCAGTTCGTCAAGGTGATGGAGCCGGGCCTCGGGACCGTCATCCCGCTGATCCAGTCGTGGGAACGGGTCGACATGCGCGTGAAGGCGGTCGACGTGCCGCGGCAGGAGAGCATCACGCGCGACAACGTGACCGTCGAGATCGACGCCGTCATCTACTACCAGGTGCGGGATGCGGAGAAAGCGATCCTAGAGGTGGAGGAGTACATGTACGCCACGCAGCAATTGGCCCAGACCACCATGCGCAACATCGTCGGGGAGGTGGACCTCGATGCGCTCTTGGCCGAGCGGGAGCGCATCTCCCAGCAGATCCGCGAGATCATCGACGAGGCCACCGACCCGTGGGGCATTGAGGTGCAGTCGGTTGAGCTCAAAGACATCATCCTGGCGGAGAACATGAAGCGGGTGATTGCCCGGCAGGCCGAGGCCGAGCGCGAGCGCCGCGCCGTCACCATCCAGGCGGAGGGGGAGCTGGAGGCGGCCCAAAACATGGCCGACGCGGCGAGCACGCTCAACGACGAAGAGGGCGCCCTCCACCTTCGCACCCTGCAAACGCTCAACAGCCTTAGCAGCGACGACTCGAACACCGTGATCTTCGCGGTGCCCACCGAGGCCCTGCGGGCGCTGGAGTCGATCGGGGCATCGGACGAGAAGTAGTCCAGCGCCGCCGCGCTCCTGTAGGGAATAGGACCAGGACTCAGGCGTCCGTGGATTCTTCCCGGACCACGTCGATAATTCGCTCCGCGTCCATCCGAGCGGATCTGGAGAGGTCGTCGAGCCGCGATGCGAGGGCGGCAGCGGCGGACGGGGGGATCTGAACCGAGCCGTCCAACATGAGCGCCCCCCTCAGCGACTTTGCTGCCGCACCGACGACGCTGGTGTTGTCGTGGTCGAGCAGATCGATGAGTCGGTCGGCCACGGGGGAAATCGTGTGCGGGTTGGCTTCACCGAGTTTGTACACGAGACGCAAATCAGGCGGAGAGGGCCACTCTGTCAGTCGGTCAACCGCCTGGCAGGCGAGAGCCGTCGCGGTCTCCGGGTGATCCGGGGCCAGAGTCGCAAGGGGCTCCCATCCCATTCCCGGTTTGGTGTTCACGTCGGTGCCGTCGACGGCCTCGGTGAGGGCCTCGACGTAGTCGGGAACGAGCGTCGAGTCGACACGGTGGACCTCTGCGAGCGCCTTCGCGGCAGTCCGACGGTCCGTGTGCTTGGGACTGCCGAGCAGATCGGTGAGGGACGAGACGGCCGAGTGGGCGGCCTCGCCGTCGGCGGGGGCAAGCCGCCCCAGAATCGTCGCGGCGGTTGCGTCCTTATGGTTGCGCAGTCGGTCGAGGAGGAAGGAGCTGTGATCGCTGAGGGCCGAGGGATGGTCAGCGGCTAGGGATTTGAGCGCCCGCTGAATCAACGTGCTGTTGGGCTGCACGCTCCATCCGTAGTCGACGAGGCGGTCGACGTGCGGGATGAGGGCCCGCGTCTCGAAGCGAGCGTAGATGTGTAGGGCGGCCGCCGCCTGCCGGACGACGGGGGTGGACGGATCGTCGAGGGCCTCAACGAGAGCGTCAACCGCCGCGTCGATGCGGTTGCGGTCGACGGTCTCGATCCAACAGCGATCGCCTTCATATTCCACCCAGTAGTGCGCCTCGGCAAAACACGCAGCGGCGTCGTACCGGGCGCGCTCGTCGTCGTCCGTGAGCAACCTCGTTCCCGCATCGATAATCTCGGGGGTGGCCGCGACGGGGGCGTCCTCTTCCCCCCGATCCTGAAACGCAATGTCGCCGAGCGCCGCGATGGCGTGTGCCCGCACGAGCGGCGACGAGTCGCAGGTACAGTCGAGCAGGGGCGGAATCGCGTCGGTTCCGTCGAGGTGGTGTGCCCACATTGTCGCGAACGCCCGGACGGCCGCGGTCCGGACGGCCTCGTCCTCGCTCGATAGGCCGTCGACGAGGGTGGGCTCCACGGTCGCGACGATTCGGTCCCAGCGCGTCGCGATCCGCGACAAATAGCGAACCGCCGAAACGGTGGTGTCGGTGCCGATCTGCCGGGCGAGGTCCTGGACGAGGGCCTCCCGGTCGCTGCGGAAGGTTTCTCCGCGCATGCCTTCGTAAACGATGTGGGTCAGGCTCCCGGCGATGTAGGGACGCGCCGGGTCGTCGTCGAGGGCAGGGATCAATTCCGTCCCGTACGTCACGAGTGCGCCGGGAACGATCTCCGAAAGCTGGTACACCGCGCGGGCACTCCGCCGCCGAACCGAGGGGGCCGACGCCCCCGTAAGGTTCGCGAAGAGCCGGTACAGGGCCGATTCGAACTCGGCCCGCCGATTCGTTGCGGCGGTTTCGACGACCGCGTCGGCGGTGGTCGCGTCGGCATCGGGTTGGAGTCGCCGGGCAAAGTCAACGAGTGGTCTGCTCATTAGGCCGCCCCCACGAGCCCGTGCTCGCGTTGCATGTAGGCAAGAACGTCCCGCCCGAAGTAGCCCTCACCGCCCGACATGGCATCCAGAAGGATAAATTCCGAGTCGATTCGTTTGTAAAGCCGACCGCTCCCCGAATTCGACGTGTCGCTCACGTGCATGACGAGGGCCCGAGACGCCTCAATCCCGAGATCAGTCAGGCGCTGAGCGTCGACCTCGTCGAAGGCCTTCCACACGACCATGTCGTTATGGATGAATGTATCCGGATCTTCCAGTGCCTTCTGGAGGTCGTTGGTGATCGCCTCAATCCCGGTTTTCCCCGGATCGAATGAAACGCGAGTCCAAGAACTCATCGTACCGTGATTGATGGGGCAGCCGACGAGAGAAACCCTGCCGGAAACGACGCTGGCCGCTGATTCGCCAGTCTTGACCCGACGAATAGGGTGGTTATAATTCACAACGATCTGAGCTTTCTTCCGAAGCTTGTTTCCAGATCTAGCCCCCAATTTTGTTGAGCTCACGACCGGGGGGGCCGTGACGTCCGATCTCGGCGTGGTGGTGCGCCCCCCATCGACGCCTCCGCGGGGGCACAGGGTTGGATGCGCTCCCCAATCTCCTCAGTCGGGAGACGGCGAGTCGTTACTCTTCACTGTTGCCAAACCGAAGGGCGACGCCGACCTGGGGCTTCGTGGGCCAGAAATGCATCTACAACAGAAAACCGATCTCGGGCGCCAGGGCCCAAAATCGGCGAGGGGAGCTGTCTATGACGATGTGCGCTCGGGAGGATTCGAACCCCCGGCCTTCGGTACCGGAAACCGATGCTCTGTCCGACTGAGCTACGAGCGCAAGTGTAAAAGTGCCACTACAGTGTTCGCGAGACGCCCCAAAGTGTTCCTACGAAGAAACGGCAAAGGGGCAAACAGGAGGGGAGGCCGCACTTTCAAGGCGCCCCGCCTATTTCTCGTCTTGGGTCTTTCACGCTGTGGCGTCTTCCTCCTCTGCTCCCGGCGGTGTCCTGATCGATCTGTGGACCCGACGGGGGCGCCTTCCGCTGAACGGCCCGCTGGAGCGGGCATCGGTGGGGCGACCTACCCTGAGCTTCGTAACGGGCCTGCTGGGCCTCGGGGCCGCGTTTCTGCTGTTTCAGTTTCTCCTCACCCCAATCGCGCTCCTCGCCCAGATCGCGATGGCGGAGGGCGGGCTGTCGATGGAGGCGTTCCAGAATCCGGATCGCCTGATGGCGTCCTACACGCAGGAGCTGCTGGTCAGCAACAGCATCGGGCAGGCGCTGGGGCTGGCGGTGCCGGCGCTGCTGGCGGCGCGCCTGCACTCCTCCGAGTGGGCGGCGTACCTGCGCCTGCGGGGCGTGGACGGGCGGCTTCTGGCGCTGGCCCTGGTCGGGATCGTGGGGCTGCAGCCCGTGACGCAGTGGCTCGCCGAAGTGAACCGGGCGCTGCCGCTGCCGGAGTCCGTTCGGGTGATGGAGCAGTCGCAGTTGGAGATGATCCGGAGCGTGCTGCAGAGCGACCTGGGGCTTGTCTTCAACATCACGATGCTGGCGCTCGTCCCCGGGGTGTGTGAGGAGCTGCTGTTTCGGGGCTACGCCCAGCGGCAGTTCGAGCGGGCCGCCGGGCCGGCCGGGGGGATTCTTCTGGCGGGGGGGCTTTTTGGGCTGTACCACCTTCGCCCATCCCAGGCCCTTCCGCTTACGGTGCTCGGGCTGTATATGGCCTACCTCGTGTGGCGTACGGGCAGCCTCGTGCCGGCCGTGCTGGTGCACATCGCCCACAACGGCATGGCCGTCGTCGGGGCCCGGTACGCAGAGACGCATCCCGACTACTCGGTCCGCGCGCTTGAGCAGACCTCCATGCCGTGGTCCCTGGTGGGGCTTGGGTTCGTGATTGTGGGGAGTGTTCTCTATGTTATGCACCCCTTTGCTGCACGCATTCGAGATGCCCAGGGCGGGACGGAGCGCTCTTCTCACTGACCGGTTCCACCACCCATGAGTTCGCACGAGGACTGGGCGAGTGTTTTTCGGACCAGCACCGACTACGAGGCCGATCTCGTTCGGGATCGGCTCGACGACAGCGGCATCCCCGCCGTCGTGCTGACCCAGCGCGACCACGCCTTCAACCTCACCGTGGGCGACCTCGCGTCGGTGCACGTGATGGTGCCGCCGGAGCAGGCCGACAAGGCGGTGTCGCTGCTGGAGGAGCAGCTCACGGACGAGGAGTTGGAGGCGGCAGCGCTCGGGGCCGACCCCGACGCCCCGCCGGCCAACACCCCCGATCAGGACTCGAAGCTCGACTCCGGCCACGAGCACATGGACCTGGGGCCGCCCGAAGACGACCCGCCCGAAGACGACGCGGAGGACGCTGCCGACGATGCGTCTGCGTAAGAGAGGGGCACCGACGCCATGGAGTGGATTGACCAGACCGCGTCTTCGTGAGCAATAACCTTCGCCGGATCGTCACGGCCCTGCTGGCGGCACCGGTCGTGCTGGGACTGGCGTACCTGGGGGGCTGGTGGTTTGCGGGCCTCGTCGCGGGCATCGGGGTGCTGGGCCAGCGGGAACTGTACCGGATGGCCCAGCAGGGCGGCGCGTGGCCGCAACAGGCCTGGGGGGTTCTCGTCGGCATCCTCCTCGTGGCCACGTTCCTGCGGCCGTCCCTCTGGCCCGTCGGAACGGCGGTGCTGCTCCTCTTCGTCGTGGCCGCGCCGCTGCTGGTGCCGCAGGAGCAGTTCCTGTTTAGCTTTGCGGTGACGCTTGCGGGCGCCGTGTACCCGACGGGCCTGCTCGGAAGTTTGATCTGGCTCCGCGAGACCCAGAGTGCGGCCGTCGGCGATGGGGAGGCGTTCTGGCTGGTCCTGTTTGTTCTGCTGGTGGTATGGGCGACGGACGTGGCGGCCTACTACGTCGGCAAGAGCGTCGGCCAGCGTCCGCTCGCCCCCACCATTTCCCCGAACAAAACGTGGGAGGGCACGCTTGGGGGCCTGGGGGCGGCCCTGGTCGTGGGCGTCGTGCTCAAGCTGACCGTCGTGGACCTCCTTGCGTGGGGCCACGTGGCCGCGCTCATCGGGATCGGGGGCGGGGTGAGCCAGCTCGGCGACCTGCTGGAGAGCAAGCTCAAGCGCTCGGTGGCGGTCGATGATTCGAGCCAGCTCCTGCCGGGCCACGGCGGCATGCTGGATCGGTTCGACGCGATGGCCGTGGCGGCCCCGCTCAGCGTGCTCTACCTTCATCTGGTCGCGGGCCTGGTGTAGCGTGCAGGGGGGCACCGGAGGCAAGGAAGATGCGTCGAGGGAAACGAAGGGCTGAGGGCCGCTGAGGGCCGCCGCACACCGCATTTTGGGAACGACGGCTCCGACCGCCCTGTTCGGTCCGGTGCACAGGCTTTCGATACCCAGCCGACGCGCCCATGGGTCTGTTCAGTGCCGGGCGCGGGCCCCGGTCGTTCGACTACCAGCCCCGCCACCACAATCCCGAGGAGGACGACGACCGCGACATCCGACGACGGATGCAGTCCCGCCGTGCCCAGGAGGCACAGCGCAGCCCGCTCAGCCTGCTGTTCTTCCTGGCCCTCCTGTTTCTCACGCTGCTCCTCTACTACTCGCTGTAAATTTTCGCAGTCCGTCCGTGCCGTGGCCGACGAGTCCTCCCCGTCCGGGGGCCTCATTGAGGTGATGTCCGACCGCCTCGCCAACCAGATTGCGGCGGGCGAGGTGGTGCAGCGGCCCGCCTCGGTGGCGAAGGAGCTGATCGAAAACGCCCTCGACGCGGGGGCGTCGTCGATCGAGGTGCTCCTGAAAGACGCGGGCAGCACCCTCGTGCAGGTCATCGACGACGGGTGTGGCATGGGGCCGGGGGACGCGGAGCGCTGCTTCGAGCGACACGCCACCAGTAAGCTCCGCTCGGTAGACGACCTGGAGCGCATCCGGACGCTCGGCTTTCGGGGGGAGGCCCTTGCGTCGATCGCCGCCGTCGCGCAGGTGACGCTCAAGACGAAGCGGGTGGAGGACGACGCGGGGACCTTAGTTCGGGTGGAGGGGGGAGAGCAGGTGGAGAAACGGCCCTGCGCGATCCCGAACGGGACCTCGGTGGCGGTCCGCAACCTCTTCTTCAACGTGCCGGCCCGGCGCAATTTTCTGAAGACCCCGGCCACCGAGCTGAAGCACCTCACGCAGACCGTTCAGTCGCTGGCCCTCGCCAACCCCGACACGGCAGTCCGGTTGGAGCACGACGGGCACGAGCACTACGACCTGCCCGCGGCGCCGGACAGCGACTGGCACGCCGCCACCCGCGCCCGCATCCTCGGCCTCTTTGGCGGCGACCACGAGGACGAGCTGGTGGCGGTCGAAGACGAATCGAGCGACCTCAGGCTGCGCGGGTTCGTCGGGGCGCCGTCGTTTCACCGGAAGACGCGGGGCGAGCAGTTTCTGTTCGTGAACGGCCGGGCGGTGACGGACCGGTATCTGAGCCACGCGGTCAAGAAGGCATACGGCGAGCTGGTCCCGGACGGGGCGTTTCCGTTCTTTGCGCTCTTCCTGGCGATGAACCCGGAGCGGGTGGACGTCAACGTGCACCCGCAGAAGGAAGAGGTCAAGTTCGACGACCAGAGCGGCATCTACGGATTCCTGCGGAGCGCGGTGCGGCGGGCGCTGGGCCGGGTGCACGTGTCGCCGCAGATGGACGACGGGGACGACGAGGCCGACAACGAAGAAGACAGCCCCGGCCCTGAGTCCGACGGAACGGGGAGCGGGGGACACGCCGTGTCGGGGGACGGGACCTCGTCCCCGCGCCCCACGCCGACTTCCTTTCAGCCGCAACGATCGTCCGGGGACGCGACCGACTCGTCGGGACGCTCGTCGTCCGGGCCGTCGCCCCAGTCTCCGAAGCCCAGGCCCGAAAATCCGTCGGTGTCGCCCGGGGACCAGTCCGATGCCCTCTACCGCCGGCCGGATGGGGGCGACGAGTCCTCACCGGGGGACGCCCCGGCATCGCCCCCCCATCGGGAAGGCGGGTCGTCTTCAACGTCTGCCGCCGACGAAGCGGAGCGGTCGGGCCGGCGTCCGGTGTGGGGGCTACACGACACCTACGTCGTGACGCCGACCGAGACCGGCATGATGCTCGTCGACCAGCGGGCGGCGCACCTCCGCGTGCTCTACGAACGGGCCCGGGCCCACCTCCGCGACCAGCAGGGGGCGTCGCAGCGCCTGCTCTTTCCGCATACCGTCGACCTGTCCCCGGCCGAGGTCGAGCTGCTGGACGAGCTGCGAGACGACCTCGACGCCCTCGGGTTCGAGCTGGAGCGCCTCAGCGGGCGTACCGTCTCGGTGCGGGGGGTGCCCGCCGACGTGCCGGACGGCAACGAGGACACGATCCTGGAGGAGCTCCTGGAGCAATACCGGTCCGCCCAGGACGCGGTCGAGGACGAGCGCCGCGAGCACCTCGCGAAGACGATGGCCCAGCGGAGCGCCGTGGACCGGGGACAGCCGCTGTCGGAAGAAGAGCGCCGGGCCCTCCTCGACGACTTGTTCGACTGCGAAATGCCCTACGCCGACCCCACCGGCACGCCCACGATCGTCAAGCTCTCGATGGAGGAGCTGGCCGACCGCTTCGGGCGCTAGGCGGCTTCTCCCCCACGCGTCTGCTTCCCCGATGCCCCACCCGCTCGTCGACACGGTCGCGGCGTTCAGTGATCGGCACGCCCTGCTGGACGAAGGCCCGGTGCTGGTGGCGGCAAGCGGCGGCGTGGACTCGATGACGTGCCTCTCCGTCCTGCGCCGATTGGATGTCGACGTGCACGCGTTACACGTCAACTACGGGCTGCGGGCGGGGGCCGACGGGGACGAGGCCCTGGTGCGCCGGTGGTGCCACGAGCAGTCGCCGGCGGTGCCGCTCTCCGTGGTGGCCCTCGACGCGGAGGCCCGCGCCGCGTCCGAGGACGAGTCGCTCCAGGCGGCCGCGCGCCGACTGCGCTACGACGCCCTGGCGGCGGCCGCCGCGGAGATCGGGGCGCCCGTCGTGGCGACCGGCCACCACCGCGACGACCAGGCCGAAACGCTCCTCCTCAATCTCGTCCGCGGCAGCGGGCCGGAGGGGGTGGCCGGGATGCGGCCGGCCCGTCCCCTGGAGGCCGACCCGTCCGTTTCTCTCGTTCGGCCCCTGCTGGACGCCCGACGGGACGCGATCGAAGCCTACGCCGAGTCGATGGGGCTCCCGTGGCGGACCGATCCGACCAACCAGCGCCACGACTACGACCGGGGGGTGATCCGGACCGAGATCCTTCCCCGGCTGGAAGCGCACTTCGAGGGCGCGACCGACGCCCTGGCCCGGTCGGCGGACCTCATGCAGGAGTACGTCGACCAGGCCCTCCGGCCCGCCCTAAAGCGGCGGATGGGCCGGGCGTACACCGATCACGAGGCGGGCGGGGCCCTGTCCGTGGAGGCCCTGCGCGAGGCCCCGCCCGTCTGGCGCCGTCGCCTCCTCTTGGAGGCGCTGCGTCGCGCGCTGCCCACAGCCCCTTACTCCCGGGCGGTGGCCGAGGAGCTGGAGGCCCTCGTCGAGGCGCAGGTGGGCCGGCGCATGGAGGTGGGGACGGGCACCGTCTGGCGGGAGCGCGGGCGGCTGCGCTTCGTCCCCGACGCCGCCACGCCGGATCCGCTCTCGCCCACGCCCATCGACTGGGGGACGCCCGTGGCGATTCCGCAGGGCCGCCTCCGGGTGGAGCTGTGTGACGGGCGGCCCGCGTCGCTGGCCTCCGGCCCGCCGCACCTTGCCTACGCGGATGCGGACCGGCTGTGGACGGCGCTCACGGTGCGTCCCTGGGCGGAGGGCGACCGCTTCCGGCCGCTGGGGCTGGACGGCACGAAACTTGTGAGTGACGTGCTTACCGAGGCCCGCGTGCCGCCCCACCGACGAACGCACGTCTCCGTGCTGTGCCGGGACGACCGCATTGCCTGGGTGGTGGGGCACCGGCTCGATCATCGGGTCCGCGTGCGTCCCGACACCGACCGCGTAGCCCGGCTCGTCCTACGACCACGTGAAAAACCCTCGGACAATTGACACTCTTCGGAGCCGCCGCCTAGCTTCAACCGTCGTTCTCGCGCCTCACTTTCTTTCCACCGATGGCCTCAAACATGCCCGCTACGCGCGACCTCTTGGAGACCCCCGTCCAGCCCACCGACGCCGCCGTGACCGTACAGGGAGAACGCTTCCGCCGATACCTGTCGGCCGAGCGGATTAAAAAGCGGGTTGCGGAGATGGGAAAAACCATCGCCCGCGACTACGCCACCACCACCCCCATCCTCGTGAGCGTCCTGAACGGAGCGTTCATGTACACCGCGGACCTGATGCGGGCCATCGACACCGACTGCGAGATCGACTTCATCAAGCTCTCCTCGTACGGGGACGAGAAGGTGTCGAGCGGGGAGGTGCGGGAGCTCAAAAGCGTCGACGCGGAGCTGGAGGGCCGCGACGTGCTCGTGGTGGAGGACATCGTGGACACGGGGCTGTCGATGGAGTTCATGAAGCGCCGCCTCGCGGAGTACAACCCGGCCTCCCTTCGCGTGTCGACCCTGCTCCACAAGCCCACGGCGACGGAGCCGGACCTTACGCTCGACTACGTCGGCTTCCGCATTCCGGACCTCTTCGTCATCGGCTACGGGCTCGACTACGGCCAACTCGCGCGCAACCTGTCCGACATTTACATTCTCGACGAGGGGTGATGGAGGCACGGCTCCGGTTCACGGATCGACACGCCTGCCTGTGGGCGGCTCGACCGTGCCTGAGAAGAAGGAGGCTGATCCGTCGGGCCGTCTTGGCGGAGGCCTTTCGCCCGAGCGTTTTACTTGAATTGCGACATTGGTTTGATGGCCGCGTCTTCGCCCCGCATTCTGGTGGTGTACACCGGGGGCACCCTGGGCATGGTGGAAAGCGAGGAGGGATACGTGCCGGGGTCCGGCACCCTCGAAGCCCTCATGGAGGAGCGCCTCTCGTTTCAGTCGGAAGACCTCCCGGCCTACGACGTGCACGCGTTCGACCCGCTGCTCGACAGCGCAAACATGGAGCCGGCCGACTGGCTCCGCATCGCGGAGGCCATTCGGGATCGCTTTGAGGCCTACGACGGTTTTCTGGTCGTCCACGGCACGGACACGATGGCGTTCACCGCCTCGGCGCTGTCGTTCATGCTGCACCCGCTCGACAAACCGGTGCTCCTCACGGGCGCGCAACTGCCCCTTGACGAGACACGCAGCGACGCGCAGGGCAACCTGCTCACGTCCCTTTTGCTCCTGGGCACCTATCCCGACCGGCTGGGCGGGGTGCACGTGTTCTTCCACAACCGCCTCTACCGGGGCACCCGCGTGACGAAGGTGAACGCGGACTCGTTTGCGGCCTTCGACTCCCCGAACTTCCCGGCCGTGGGCACGGCGGGCATCGACCTGGACGTGGAGTGGGAGCGGGTGCCGGCCCCGCACCGGCCGCCCCGTCCCCCCGCCGTGACGGAACTCGGGGCGGCGACCGTCTCGGCGTTTCGGCTCTTTCCGGGCCTCGGGGTGGCCTCCCTGGAAAACGTGCTGGCCCCGCCGGTGCAGGGCGTTGTGCTGGAGTGCTTTGGGGCGGGCAATGCGCCGGCCCAGAACGACGCGTTTCTGGAAGCCTTGCGCGAGGCGACGGCGCGGGGCGTCGTCATCGTGGCGGTGACGCAGCCGCTCCGGGGCACGGCGGACCTCGACCTCTACGCCACCGGCCAGGCCCTGGCGGAGGCGGGCGTGGTGAGCGGCTACGACATGACGACGGAGGCGGCGCTGGCCAAGCTGTATTACCTCTTCGAGCAGGACCACGCGCCCGACGAGGTGCGCCGCCTCGTGCAGAACAACCTCCGGGGGGAGTTGACGCCGCCGGAGGAGGTGCCGCCCGCCCTCGGCCGCACGCGGCGCCGCCTGGCGGGGTACCGGTAGCGGCGGGCTACGACGATGCCTCCACGGGCCCGTCCGTCTCGTGGTGGACCGCTTCGGGCGCCTTCGGGCGGAGGTGGGCCGTGAAGTGCCGGAGCTGAGGGGGCTCTTCGGTGATCTCGTAGCCGCAGAGGGCGCCTTTGCGCCCCACCAGTGCCTCGAAGCACTCGATTACGTAGTCGACGTGGCTTTGGGTGTAGACGCGGCGGGGGATGGCGAGGCGCAAAAGCTCCTGGTCCGCCGGCTCTTCGCTGCCGTCGGGCTGCCGGCCGAACATGACCGATCCGATCTCGACCCCGCGGATCCCGCCCGTCACGTACAGCGCCACGGCCAGCGACTGGGCCGGGTAGTCCAGCGGCGGGATGTGGGGGAGAAGCGACTTCGCGTCGATGTAGACGGCGTGCCCGCCGACCGGCTTCACGATCGGCACGCCCAGCTCGGTGAGGGCCTCGCCGAGGTAGCGGGTCGAGGCCATGCGGTACTCCAGGTAGTCCTCGTCGACGATCTCCTGCAGCCCCACGGCGATGGCCTCCAGGTCGCGTCCCGCCAATCCCCCGTAGGTCGGAAAGCCCTCCGTGAGGATTAGTTGATTGCGGGCCTTTCGGGCCCACGCGTCGTCATCGAGGGCCAGCCAGCCGCCAATGTTGACCAGCGCGTCCTTCTTGGCGCTCATCGTCATGCCGTCCGCGTGCGAAAACATCTCCCGGACGATCTCCTTGACCGAACGGTCGCCGTACCCGTCCTCGCGCTGTTTGATGAAGTAGGCGTTTTCCGCGAAGCGACAGGCGTCGAGGACGAGCGGCACATCGTACGTGTCGCACAGGGCCTTCGCGCCGCGGATGTTGGCGAGCGAGACCGGCTGGCCGCCGCCGGTGTTGTTGGTGACCGTGAGCATGACGATGGGCACCCGGTCTCCTTCCGCGTCCAGCAGCGCCTCCAGCCGGTCGAGATTGATGTTGCCCTTGAACGGGTGCTCCGCGTCCGGGACGTGCCCCGCGTCGATGACGAGGTCGACCGCCTCGGCGCCCGTGGCCTCGATGTTGGCGCGGGTGGTGTCGAAGTGCGTATTGCTGGGAATTTTGGCGTCGGGGCCCGCCACGATGCCCATCAGAATGCGCTCGGCGGCCCGACCTTGGTGGGTCGGGATCACGTGTTCGAACGGCATCAGGTCCTTCACCGCCTCCTCGAACCGGAAGTAGGAGGGCGACCCCGCGTAGCTCTCGTCGCCCTGCATCAGGCCGGCCCACTGCGCCGCACTCATCGCGGAGGTGCCCGAGTCGGTCAGCAGGTCGATAATGACGTCGTCGGCGTGCAGGTTGAAGAGGTTGTAGTGCGCGTCCCGAATCATTCGCTCCCGCTCGGCCCGAGAGGTGAGCTGAATGGGCTCGACCGACTTGATGCGGAACGGCTCGATGATTGTGTCCATCTCCATGGCGAGCTGAGAAATTCTGGAGTTGAAACGGACTCGTAAATTATCAACTCAGCCGCCCAAGGACAATGCGGGACGCACACCGAGGAGGCGATCGCTAGGCGGGCACCGGATCGAGGGCGCGGTCGAGCTCAGCACGCAGCTTTTTGTGGCCCCGGTGGAGGTAGACCTTGACCGTATTGAGCGGCATGTCGAGGGCCTCGGCAATCTCCTTGTACTTGAGGCCCTGCAGTTCACGGAGGGCCACCACCCGCCGGTACGGATCATCGACCCGGTCCAGGGCGTCGAGCACGTGGTCGTGGAGGTCGGCCGCCTCGGCGTGGCGGTCGGGCGTCCGGTCCGGGCTCGGGGCCCGGTCCACGCCGTCGGGGTCGTGCCGGACGGTCTTGCGCCGCCGCTGCCGGGCCCGAAGCCGGTCGATGCAGGCGTTTCGGGTCACGCGCATGAGCCAGGCGATGACCCCCTCCTCGTCGAGCTCGTCCTGATGCTCCCAGAGCGTCACCAGCACCTCCTGCGTCACGTCCTGGGCGGTGGCGTCGTCGTTGAGCATCGAGCGGGCGAACCGGTAGACCTGGTCCTCGTGGGCAGACACCTGACGTTCGAAGGCGGGAAATGTATTCATCGCGATGGAACCCTGAATGGAACGAACCAAGTGAGCGCGGCGATGGGCCGTCGCACAACCGCGGTGGACAGGCCGTGTCCATCCTTGGTTGCGGGGGGCTTTACGGCGCAGTTCGGGTCCGAGATGCCGGGTGCGCGATGAGTGGGAGGATTCGTGCGATCAATCGCCCGGACGTGCTTCTCTGGGCCATCCATAAAGTGCGGGTCCCTCACGAGAAGCCCCCAGGCCGGTCTTCAGGCCCGTGCGGGAGAGACGATCCTCCCGTCCGCCGACGCGGAAGCCCCGGTTACCCCTCAGAGACTGCGCCCAGCTCCAGGTCGACCGGCTTCGGGAAGCACACGTAGGGCTTCTCCACGAACCCTGTGAGGTCCGAGATGGTGGTGGTGTCGGCCATCTCGGAGAGCTCGCGGGCGGTGCCGTCCCGCCCCAGGATGCCGATTAGCTCCTCGTCGCTGTCGTAGGCGGTGTGGCGCGACACGTTGAGGGTGAGGTAGTGCCGGGCGGCCGCCGCGGCCTCGGAGCGGGGCACGAGGCCTTCGGCCACGAGCCAGTCCGCCACGTCGGCGCGCCAGGCGTCGATCTGCGCCTCGTCTGGACGCTCAGAGAGAAAGCGGACGCGGAGGAAGACGCGATTGACGAAGCGGTGGCACAGGTCGGCCAGCACCGGGTCGGGGCCTCGCATCCACTGCTTGAGGCTGAAGAGGACGTCGGTGTCGTCGAGCTGCAGGTAGTGATCGCGGACCTCGGGGGTCTCGATCGCGTCGGCGTGTACGTCGTGGTCGAGAAAGAAAAGCAGTGCGCGCGATCCCCGTTGTAGCCAGTCGGGGGCGGGCCCGGCGTCGAGGTGGGTCTGTGCGCGGCGCAGGATGCCCCGGAGCAGCTCGTCGCCGGCCAGCACGGTCTTGTGGAGGTAGGCCTGCCAGTACATGAGCCGGCGGGAGATGAGGAAGTTCTCGACGGCGTAGATGCCCTTCGCCTCGATCATGACCTCCGCGTCGGCCCCGCCCGAGAGGGGATGCACGCGCATGGTCTTGAGCAGGCGCTGGACCCCCACCTCCCCCTCCGCCACGCCGGTGTAGAAGGAGTCGCGCCGGAGGTAGTCGAGCCGATCCATGTCGAGCTGGCTCGAGACCAGCTGGTGGAAGAAGGGGCGGTCGTACGTGTCGTCGAACATGGCGAGGGCCAGGTCGAGCGCACCGTCCATGCGCTCGTTGAGGTCGGTCAGGAGGACCCGGCTCATGTCCTCGTGCGAAAAGTCCTCGATGAGCTCGTGTTCGAGGGTGTGGGAGAAGGCGCCGTGCCCCACGTCGTGCAGCAGGGCCACGGCCAGGGCGGCGGTCTGCTCCTCCGGGCGCACGGGCGTGCCCTTCTCGGTCAGGTTGGCGAGGGCGTCCTGCATGAGGGCCATCGCCCCCAGTGCATGGTTGAAGCGGGTGTGCTCGGCGCCCGGAAAGACGAGGTGCCCGACGCCGAGCTGACGGATCCGGCGCAGCCGCTGGACCTCCGGCGTCTGGACGAGGTCCATGATCACGTTCTTCGGCACAGAGATGAACCCGTGCACCGGGTCCGAGAAGAGCTTAAAGCGCTGGTTGGACGACACGAGGAAAGGACGAACAGGTGCGGAAGAGCGTCACAAAAAGGATGGACCGCAGGGGGCAGAGCGGTACGTTTTTCCTACCACCCGTCGTCGGCTAAATTCTGGACGATGGAGGTGTAGAAGGCGTTCGAGTCGAAGTCGGCGGCGAGGCCTGACGAGAGGCCCACCTGCCGGGCGTGATCGGCGTCGACGGTGCCTTGGTAGTCGCCCCAGCGGGCGCTCTCGACGCTCACGATGCCGTCGTTTTCGCCTTCTTCCTCGTACAGGTAGCGGTTGAGGTAGCGGAAGATGGGGGCAATGGGAATGGCGGTCCCTTTGCCCGCCCGGCAGCCGTAGGACCAGTAGTCGACGTCCGGATGATTGGGGACCTCGGGGTTGAACGTGTTTTCCATGTGTTCGGGCGTCAGCTCCGTGAGGGCCTGTCGGAGGTTCGCCGACCCGTCCTCCAGAATGTGGGTCCCCACCCAGTCGGCCATGTCCGCGAGCCAGTCGCGCACCAGCTCGGGCTGGTCGAGCACGAGGGAGGCGACGGAGGAGCCGCGGTGGGGGGTCGCAATCGTCACGAGGACGTCGACCACCTCGTGCCAGCCCAGGGCGGAGATCAGGTAGCGGGCGTCCAGGCCGCCCATTGAGTGGGCGATCAGCAGCAGGCGGTCGGCGTCGGTCTCGTCGAGGACGCGCCGCAGGCGGTCGTTCCAGGTGGCGGTCCGGGCGCGGACGGTGTTGTAGGGGGAGACGTTGGGCGCCACCGCCCGCACGCCCCGCGACCGCAGGTGGAGGGCCTCCTTGTGCAGGTGCCCGCCCCGCCGGAAGGAAGCCCCCACGCCGAAGCCGTGCATGAGCACGACCGGGGTTCGGATCGGAATCAGCTCGGGCTGCGGAAAGGGCTCCAGGCCGGTAAGGCGCCGCAGGGCGGAGGCCGGAATCGTGGGGTCCGAGTCGTCGGGCATGGGGGAGGGCGATGCTCGGAGAAGCCGCTGCCTGGGTGATACCCGAACCGAGCCGGGCGGGTTCATGGGCCCGACGGGCCTAGAGCGAGAGCACGGGGAGGAGCGAAACGGAACGGCCCAGGACGAGCGCCTCGCCAACGACCACCGTCGCCGCCGCCGCCACGGGCACGCGGATGTTGTCGTTGACGGGCAGCGGGAGGGCTTCAATGCCGGCCCCCACCAGCACGCCGCCGGCGGCCGGGCCGAGGGCGACGGAGGAGAAGAAGGCCATCACGCCCAGGCCCGTGACGATGAACGCGGTGGTGCCCTCCACGGTTGCCGAGAGGGCCCCCCACGTGTGGCGGCCCCACCGGCGCCCCACCAATGCGGCGGCGGCGTCCGCCAGCATGGCCATCACGAGCACCGGCACCGCGATCCGGAGGGGGAACAGCGCCACCATCACGGCGGCGCCCACCAGCACGCACGTGGCCCCGTTGAATTGGACCCCCGTCCTCGGTGCCGGCAGCTCCTCCGCCCGCATCAGGGCCCCGAAAATTCCCCGGATGACCGCGTTGACGGACTCCGAATAGGCCCGGGTCACGTCGGCGGCCCCGGCCACGAGCGCGGCCGGGGCCAGAAGATATAGTGCCGTGGGCATTCCGACCGCCCACGCCCCAAACGGAATGGAGAGGGCGAGAAGGTGGAGGGCCTTCCGGCCCACTTCGCCGGCGTACGAGAGGGAGGAGGCGGACACGAGACCACGAAAGTAGGGCGTGAGAATCCGTTCATCCCCCGAACCTTCCGGCTCGGCAATGGTTCGGGCACTACTTGGTTTTGGACCCTTGCAGACGACCCGCAGTGGCGGTGGGGGGCCTGCCCCGAAGCCGACGCACCTCCTGGATTGGCCGCGGGCCTCCGCCCGCCCTCACCCACTTCTCCAAAACGCCCCTGTGCCCATGCGCGTCGCTGGTTCCGTCCTCATCCTGTGTGCGCTCCCCCTGCTCACCGGCTGTGGCTCCGACAGCGGCTCCGAGGCTGAGCGCATGGCGGAGGAGCACGAGGGTGACACGCCCACGGCCACCGAGGCCGCCCAGGCGCCCAAGATTCCGGTGGAGGGGCGCACGGTCACCTACGGGCAACAGAACGGGACGGCCCGGACCGGGTACCTGGCCGCGCCCGCCGATGTGGACTCGGTGCGGTCGGCGCGCGGGGGCGACGCCCTCCCCGGCATCGTGGTGATTCACGAGTGGTGGGGCCTCAACGACAATGTCCGGGCGGCCACCCGGCGCCTTGCCGGTGAGGGGTACCGCGCCCTGGCCGTGGACCTGTACGGCGGTGCCGTGGCCGAAACGCCGGACTCCGCACAGGCACTCATGGGCCAGGCGATGAGGGAGCCGTCACGGCTCGTCGAGAACGTACGGGACGGGCGGGCCTACCTGTCCTCGGAGGCCGACGCGCCCCGGACCGCCCTGCTGGGGTGGTGCTTCGGCGGGGGCATGACGTACCGAACCCTGGCGGAGGAGGCGTCCGCCTTCGACGCGGCCGTGGCCTACTACGGCACGCCGGATCCCCTCGCGGGGGAGGCCCTGCAGGCGCTGGAGACGCCGATCCTCGCCCACTTCGGGACGCAGGACCAGGCCGTCCCGATCGACGCGGCCCGGAAGTTTCGGGACCGGATGGAAGACGCCGGGACATCGCTCGCGTACCACGAGTACGACGCCGGCCACGCCTTCGCGAACCCGTCGGGGGAGAGCTACGAGCCGGCGGCCGCCGAGCAGGCCTGGACGCGCACGACCGACTTTCTCCAGACGCACCTCACCCGGTAGGCGTTCTCGGGGCCCGGCGAGCACGTCGGGAGCGGCACCGAGCCGATCTGCTCAATACCTGTTCATTCCGTTGGACCTCCAGTCGCGCATATGGCCTCCTTTCCGTCCCTCGACAACGACCGCCTTCTCCGCACCGCCCGCGGGGAGCCCACCGACTGCACGCCCGTCTGGATGATGCGGCAGGCCGGCCGGTACCTGCCCGAGTACCAGGCGATCCGGAAGGAGCACAGTTTTTTTGAGGTGGTGGAGACGCCCGAACTCGCGGCGGAGGTGACCATCCAGCCGGTGGAGCGCTTTTCCCTCGACGCGGCGATTCTCTTCTGCGACATCATGGTGGTGCCGGAGGCGATGGGGCTCACGGTCAAGATGGTGTCGGGACAAGGGCCGACCTTCCCCAAGCCCCTCACGACGCCCGACGAGATGGAGCGCCTCGTGGAGCCGGACGTGGAGTCGGCCCTCGGGCACGTGTTCGAGGCCTTGACGGTGACGCGGCACGAGTTGGCCGGGCGGGTGCCGCTGATTGGCTTCTCGGGGGCGCCGTGGACCCTCATGGCGTACATGGTGGAGGGGGGCGGCAGCAAGTCCTACCGGGCCGCCCGGCGCTGGCTCTACCGCCACCCCGACGCCAGCAAGGCCCTGCTCCAGCGCACGACGGACGTGATCGTCGAGTACCTGATTCGGCAGGTGGACGCCGGGGCGCAGATGCTTCAGGTGTTTGACTCCTGGGCGGGCCTCCACACCCCCGAGAATTTCCGCACGTTCTGCCTGCCGTACCTCGCCGAGATCGCCACGCGGGTGAAGGCGGCGCATCCCGACGTGCCGCTCGTCATCTTTGCGAAGGGGGCCCACTACGCCCTCGACGCGCTGGCGGATACGGACTACGACGTGATCAGCCTGGACTCCACGATGGACCCGGACGCCGCCCGCGATACGGTCGGGGACCGGGCCGTCCTGCAGGGCAACCTCGACCCCTGCGCGCTGTACGCCCCGCCCGACGTTCTGCGGCGCGAGGTGCAGCACATGCTGGCGGGCTTCGGGCCGCACCATCACATTGGCAATCTGGGGCACGGCATGCTGCCGGACCACGACCCCGAGCACGCCCGCGTCTTCGTCGATGCCGTCCACGAACACTCCCGGCACATGCGGACCGTTTGACAAAGGGCGGGGTGAGGTCGGGATCGCGCCGTCCACTTTTCGTTTCACGCATCCACTCTGCTTCCATGCTCGATACCGACTCGCCACGGGTCCGCGCCGTCCTTCCACTGCTGTACGTGGCCTGGGCCGACGGGGTGCTCACGCCGTCGGAGGCGGAGACGATCCGGGGCCACCTTCGCACGCAGGAGTGGCTCGATGCCTCCACCCGTGAGGCGATTTGCGACCACCTCGATCCCCAGTCGCCCCCCACGCCCACACAGTACTTCCGGTGGATTCGCACGCTGCGGGACGGGGCCGGAGACGCGGCAGTGACGACCCGGTCCTCCCTCGCGGAACTCGGAATGGCCCTCGCGAACGTGGGCGGCGACGGCACGGCGCTGCCGGAGGCCTCCCGTCGGGCGCTGGAAGACATCGAGGCGGCCCTCAACATTGACGGGGAGGAGGTCGTGCGCGATCTCCTCGGGGAGCGGCCCGAGCCGTCGCCCGTGGAGCCGGAGGCGCCCTTCGACACGGACGCCATGCGGCGCCTCCTCGACGGCCCCCACGCGGAGCTGCGCGAGGACATCCGCACCCTGCTTCAGGATCCGGTGTTCGAGTACCAGGACGGCCTGGGCACCGAGGCCTACCGGGAGCAGGTCCTTCGTTGGTGCGAGCACCTGGCCGACCAGGGGCTCGGGGCGCTGGCCTATCCCGACGCGTACGGCGGGGGCGGCGACATGGAAAAGTTCATCGTCGCCTTCGAGACGCTCGCCTACCACGACCTGAGCCTGGTCGTCAAGTTTGGCGTGCAGTTTGGCCTGTTCGGGGGCAGCATTCATCACCTCGGCACGGAGCGGCATCACGAGGAGTACCTGGACCGGGTGGGCACCCTCGACCTGCCCGGCTGCTTCGCCATGACGGAGTGGGGGCACGGCTCGAACGTGCGGGAGCTGGAGACGACGGCCCGCTACGACCCCACGACCGAAGAGTTTGTGATCAACACGCCGCACGACGGCGCCCGGAAGGAGTGGATCGGCAATGCCGCGGCGCACGGGCAGGTGGCGACCGTCTTCGCGCAGCTCCGGACCGACGGAGAGGAGCACGGGGTCCACGCCTTCCTCGTCCCCATTCGGGCCGACGACGGGACCCCGAAGCCGCGCGTCCGGATCGAGGACTGTGGCGAAAAGGTCGGCCTCAACGGCGTCGACAACGGGCGCCTCTGGTTCGACCAGGTGCGCATCCCGCGGGCGAACCTGCTCGACCGGTACGCACAGGTGGCCCCGGACGGCACCTACGACAGTCCGATCCCCAGTTCCGGGAAGCGCTTCTTCACCATGCTGAGCACCCTGATCGGGGGGCGCATCAGCGTGGCGCGGGCGGGGCTGAGCGCGACGAAGTCGGGCCTTACGATTGCCGTGCGCTACGGAAATCGGCGCCGCCAGTTCGGGCCTAAGGACGAACCGGAGGTGCCCCTCCTCGACTACCGCACCCACAAGCGGCGGCTCCTCCCGCGCCTGGCCACGACCTACGCCCTCCACTTTGCGCTCGACGACCTCACGGCGCGGTTTGCGCGGAAGGGGCGCGGCGAGTCGCTGGAGGCCATCGAGGCGGAGGCCAACGCGCTGAAGGCGTACGCCACGTGGCACACCAGCGCCACCCTCCAGGAAGCGCGCGAGGCGTGCGGCGGCCAGGGCTACCGGGCCGACACCCGAATCGGGCGCCTCCGGGCCGACACGGATGTCTTCACGACATTCGAGGGCGACAATACCGTGCTCATGCTGCAGGTGGCGAAGGGGCTGCTCTCGGACTTCCAGCGGGAATTTCGGGACATGAACCTGTGGGGGATGGCGCGCCTCGTGGCCGACGAGGTGGCCACGCAGGTGCAGGAGCTCAATCCGGTCGTCACGCGCACCACCGACCCCGACCACCTGCGGGCCCTCCCCTTTCAGCAGAGCGCGCTTACGTACCGGGCCGAGAAACAGCTCCAAAACGTCGGCCGGCGCCTCCAACGCCGCATTGACGACGGGATGGAGCCGTTCGATGCGTTCGTGGACGTGCAGGATCACCTCGTGCAGTGCGCCCGGGCGGACGCCGAACGGGTGATCCTAGAGCGCTTTGCGGATGCGGTTGAGGGCGTCGAGGACGCGGACCTCCGCGAGACGCTCACGACGCTCCGCCGCCTGTTTGCGCTGTCCCGCATCGAGGCCGACCTGGACTGGTTTCTGGAGGCCGGCTACGTGAGCGGGTCGAAGGCGAAGGCCATCCGGGGGGCCGTGAACGACCTCTGCGATGAGGTGCGTCCCCAGGCGGAGGCCCTCGTCAATGCGTTCGGCATCCCGGACGCCCTGCTGGGCGCCCCGATTGCGACGAAGCCGGGGCCCGGCCCGAAATGACGCACGGACATGATCCGCCCCAACGCGGTCGACGGGCCGTCGGCGTCAGAGCAGCAGCCCCCACGCGACGGCCATCCCTGCGCAGCCCCCGAGGAGCAGGAGGTCTCCGGGGCGGGTCCACGTCTCCCGTTTGTACACCCCGTAGAGGGCCGCGGGCCAGCATACGAGGACAAGGAGGCCGAGCCACCCGGTCTTCTCGTGCCACGGCGGGCCCGTGGCCTCGGAGAGGTGAACCTGCGTGAGCGTCTCCCCACAGACGGGGCAGTAGTCGTCCGACGGCTCACGGCGGGCACCGCAGGAAGGGCAGCGCTCCATGGGGGCAGTGGGGGCAACTCGTGAAACGCGACCTGACGGAGGGCGGGGGCGGCCCTGCCGGCAGGACTGTACGGTTAGCTGAAGGTCTGCTCCCGCTGCTCCATGGCCTGGCGGGCATTTCTCTGGAGCCACCGCCCGAGCTGCATGGCGTGCTCGGGCGTCATGACGAGGGACGCCTGCACCTCGCGCGTCAGTTCCCCGCGTGTGACCTGCTCGCTGTGCTCGCTGAGGTCGACCTGGCCGGTCTCGTCGATCTGGTGACTCACGTGGTGGGGAATGCTGCTGCGCTCCACGTACAGGTTGGCCACCACGGAGGCGCCATCCGGGGACGGGCCGCCGTGTGCCCCCGTCGCGGTGATGGTGGGCACCGTGTCAGCGTCTTCGTAGACGAACGTGATTTCGTCTTGGGCGTCGTCGGGCATGGGGCGAACCGGTCGGGTCGAACAGGTCGTGCGGGGGCGGAATGAGGGATCGGGGCGCGTCAGTTCTCGGCGACCTGAATCTCGAACGGTACGCGTGCCTCGGCCCAGTAGAGGACACACGTGCCGGAGGTGTTGGTCACCTCCTCGAACACGAACGTCATCATCTCGTGTTGAGGGGCGGATCCGGGCGTGACGTCCACCCGTAGGGCATCCTCGTTCTGGTTGTACTGCGTGCCCCACTGGTTCGCCACGTTGTTGAAGATGATTGTCCAGGAGTCGGGGCCCGGAATGGTGTAGAGCGAGTAGGTCCCGGCGGGCAGCGGTTCGCCCTCGACGGTGACGTCCGACGAGACAGAGATCGTCGTGGCCTCGTTCGCACCGGTGCGCCAGACCTCATCGTACGGTACCAGGCCGCCGAAAATGGTACGGCCGTTTACCTGTGGCCGGCCGTATGTGAGGCGGACCTCGGTGGTGCCGATGGTCTGAGAGACTGCCGCGTTGGGGCTGGTGCGAGGCTCCTCGTTGCCCCGTTCCTGGGCGGTCGCCGGGGCGGTTGCCATGAGGCCGAGAAGGCCGACAGAGAAGAGAAGGGTGAGCAGGCGAGAGAACGGTATGGACACGGGGTACGTGGGGCTTCGTTAAGAGAATGTCGGACGTTGAGGGACAGGGGCGGCATCGCCGGCCCTACTCGCAATGAGACGGCTACTCCGTGTCCAGGGACCCGGGGCCTGCGATGCTTCCGTCCCGGGTCTCGTACCATTCAATCTCCAGCTCGAGGCTGATCTCGGAGGAATCCCGGTCGTTCGATTCGCGTTCGAGTTCCACCTCGAATTCCACGTGGTCGGGAACCCGGACGGTCGTGGACTGCTCGTCGGACGAAAAGTCGAGCTCTCCGGAGTCGTCCAGCTCGTCGGCAATGGTGCGGAGGTAGGTGGCCACGTCCGCACGCGACAGGTTTCGCTCGAATTCGTAAAGCGTATCGTCGGGCATTGTTGGGCGAGGTGTTCGGGGAAGACTATGATGCAGATACCACCGTACGTACACGAGCCTGGGGCGTCCGTTCATCCTTCATGGATGAAAAATTGGGGCGGTCGAGTGGGGGCTCGCGGCGGCGCCGGGCCCGCAGAACCATGAGGTCTCGGTGAATGAGATGAGACTTCACGAGCCAGCACTTACCCTGAAGGCTGTAAAATTACAGGGGCGCTCCTATCGCCACCGCGCATGAGCGCAATGGGGCGCGGCGTCGTCGTCATTTGCAAGAGTTGGGCCCGGTGTTATGGTAGAGCTTAGCGGCGCTCCGGCCTGGTTTGCGTCCGCCTGTCTGATCGCGATCGCCCTCTCGCTCGTGATGACGGTGGCTCGGCTGCTGCGAGGCCCGGCCCTGCCAGACCGGGTGGTCTCGTTGGACCTCATCGCCTACCAGGCCGTCGCGTTCATGCTCGTGTACGCTGTCCTCGAGGGGCAACCTGCCTTTCTGGACGTGTCGCTGGTACTGGCCCTGGTGGCCTTCCTCGGGACGGTCGCGTTTGCCCGGTATATTGAGTACTTCTCGGTTGCGGAGGACACGCCGGCTCAGAAGTCAGAATAGTACGTCGGGCCGGTCCCGCCCCCCCAATATTCAAATTCTGCTATGCTCGCCCAGCAGATTGTTGGTATTTTTCTGATGACCACGGGCACACTGTTCGTGTTTGTCGCCGGGCTCGGGGTGCTGCGGCTGCCGGACGTCTACATGCGCCTTCATGCCTCCACCAAGGCCGGGACCTTGGGCGTAGCGCTGAACGCGGCCGGCCTCGTGGTCTTTCATCCGGACCTCGGGATCTTTACGCGCGCTTTCGCCCTGGTGCTGTTCTTGCTCCTCACGGCCCCGGTGGCCGCCCACATGATCGGGCGGGCCTCCTATTTTGCCCGGGAGGAAATGGGGGTTTCCATCTGGGACGGAACAGTCGTGGACCGCATGCTGGACCACCGGGGGGAGGCGCTGTTCTCAACCGGCGCCCCGGAGGACGGGGCTGACGCCTCGGGCTCTCCGTCTTGAGCGTTGGGAACCGCGCCGCAGAGGGGCTCTGATCGCCTCGTTTTTTCGGTCGACCGCCACGCATCATGGCAATTCTGTTTGCCGTCTTCTCGGGCTTTGTGCTCGCCCTCGCCTCTCCCTGGCTGACACAGCTTACAGGGCGGGCCACGGGGTGGGTCTACGGGCTGCTGCCGGCCGCCATCACGGGAACGCTGGCGACCCTCGTGGGGCGCGTGGCGGCGGGGGAGACGCTCCGGGTGTCCTACACCTGGGTGCCGGGACTAGACGTCAACCTGTCGTTTTACGTCGATGGGCTGAGCCTCTTTTTCGCCCTCCTCATCACCGGCATCGGGACCCTGATCTACGTCTACGCCGGGGGCTACCTGAAGGGGCACCACCATCTGGGCCGCTTCTTCAGCTACCTGTCGATGTTCATGGCCGCCATGGTGGGGCTGGTGTTGGCGGACAACCTGATCACATTCTACATTTTCTTTGAGCTGACGAGCTTCGCCTCGTTCGTCCTGATCGGCTTCAACCACGACGAGGCGCCCTCGCGGCGGGCGGCCTGGCAGGCGCTGCTGGTCACCAAGGCCGGCGGGCTCGCGCTGCTCGTCGGGTTCATCCTCATGCAGCAGGCGACGGGCACCTTTCAGATCTCCGCCATCCTGGAGTCCGGCGACGTGATTCGCCAGCACAGCTTCTACCTGCCCATTGTCCTGCTGGTGCTGGCCGGGGCGTTCACGAAGTCGGCCCAGTTTCCCTTCTACTTCTGGCTTCCCAACGCGATGGAGGCGCCCACGCCGGTGAGCGCCTACCTCCACTCCGCGACGATGGTGAAGGCCGGCATCTACGTGATGGCCCGCTTCCACCCCGTGCTGTCGGGGACCGACCTCTGGATGTGGATCGTGGGCGGGATCGGGGCCCTGACGATGGTCCTCAGCGCCTGGCTCGCCCTGCAGTACACCGACATGAAGGCGATCCTGGCCTACACCACCATCATGGCCCTCGGGCTCCTGACGATGCTGCTGGGGCTGGGGACCGAGGTCGCCGTGGAGGCCTGCATGGTCTTCATCCTGGTACACGCCTTCTACAAGGCGGCCCTCTTCATGGTGGCGGGGGCGATCGACCACGAGGTGCACGTCCGGGACATTACGAAGCTTCGAGGCCTCTGGAACCGGATGCCCGTGACCGGGGCGGCGGCCGTCCTGGCGGCCCTGTCGATGGCCGGCATTCCGCCGTTTTTCGGGTTCGTGGGGAAGGAGTTGATCTACAAAGCAGCGACCCACTTTGACCCGGCCGCGGTGGCGGTCACGGTCGCCTCGGTGCTGGCGAACGTGGCGCTGGTCGCGTCCGCCGGCCTGCTGGTGATTCGGCCGTTCTCCGGCGAGGTGAACGACGTGACGGAGCATGCCCACCGGCCCGCCGCGGGGCTCTGGTTCGGGCCGGTCGTCCTGGCGGTCTTCAGTGTGGGCCTCGGCCTGGCGCCGTGGCTGCTCGACGCTGCGTTCCTCGGCCCGTCGGCCGGGGCGGTGCTGGGCGCCTCCATCGCGCCGCACCTCGCCCTCTGGCACGGCTTCACGCTCGAACTGGGGCTCAGCGCCGTGACCGTCGCGGCGGGCGTGGGAACGTACCTGGCCTGGACCGGCCTCCGCACCAACGTGGCGTTCCAGCAGTTTGAGCGCTGGCTCGGGACGGGCCTCGACCGCGGGTACGACAATGTCGTCGACGGGCTCCTGGGCGTGGGGCGGTGGCAGACAAATGTGCTGCAGAGCGGGGTGCTGCGCCGCTACCTCACGATTGTCTTGGGGACGACCATCGCGCTCGTGGGGAGCGCCTTCTACCACTACGGGTTCTTCGGCGGGCCGATTTCGGTGGCCGGGGTGGCGGGCCACGAGTGGGTGCTGGCGATCTTGTCGGTGGTCGGGGCGTTCGGGACCCTCTTCTTCCGGTCGCGCATCGGCCTCATCACGTCGCTCGGCGTCTCCGGCTTCAGCATTGCCCTGCTCTTTCTGGCCTTCGGCGCGCCGGACCTGGCCAAGACCCAGTTCCTCATCGAGACGCTGACGGTCATCCTCGTGGTGCTCATCCTGACCGCCGTTTCGGACGTGAAGGAGACGCTCACGATGGGGCAGAAGGTCACGAACGGCGCCGTGGCGGCCGGGATGGGGGTCGTCGTGTCGGGGCTAATTCTGGCCGTCCTCAAGCTGCCCTTCGAGAACCCGATGGGGGACTACTACGCGCAGAACACGTACGTGAAGGGAGAGGGCCACAACATCGTCAACACCATCCTGGTCGACTTCCGGGCCCTGGACACGCTCGGGGAGATCACGGTGCTGCTGGTCGCGGGCTTCGGCATCTACGCCCTTCTGCGCATGGGAACGGCGCCGGACCCCAACGCCGAGGAGGAGCCCCCACCCGAGGACGCATCCGCGCCGATCGAACAGCCTGAACAGACCCAACAGGTACCGTGAGGTTTTCCGTCATTTTGCGCACCGCGGCGCGCCTCCTCGTGCCGCTGATCCTTCTGTTTTCGATCTTTCTGCTCCTTCGCGGGCACAACGAGACCGGTGGGGGCTTCATCGGGGGGCTCGTGGCCGGCATTTCGTTTTCCCTCTATGCGATTGCCTACGGGACGGCGGCGTCCCGCGAGTCCCTGCGGGCCACGCCCCCGCGGCTGATGGCCGTGGGGCTAGGCATTGCGGTGCTGAGCGGGGTGCTCCCGCTGTTCATGGGCGGGGCCCTGCTCGAAGGGCTGTGGGTGAAGTGGCCGTTGAAGGTCGGCACCCCCGTGCTCTTTGACGTAGGGGTGTACCTGTTGGTCATCGGCCTAACCCTCATGATCGTCTACGAGCTGGAGGAGCACAATCCGGGGCTCTTTCCGCAGTCGGCCGCCTCCGAGTAGGCGCGCCGAGCGACTGGTTCTCTCACAAACCACACGCGGCTTTCGATGGAAACCCTCCTTGCCCTCGTCACCGGCGCGATGGTCGCCATCAGCGTCTACCTGCTGCTGCAGCGCGACCTGGTGCGTAAGATTATCGGCGTGGTCGTTCTCTCGAACGGCATTCACCTGCTGATCTTCGCGATGGGGCGGGTGACGCGGGCCGCGTCGCCGCTCATTCCGGCCGGCGACAAGTACCCGCCCGAGGTCATTGCGAATCCGCTGTCCCAGGCCCTCATCCTCACGGCCATCGTGATCGGCTTTGGGCTGCTGGCCTTTTCGCTCGTGCTCGTCTACCGGCTGCACGAGTCCAACGGGTCGGCCGACGCCGACTCGATCATTGAAGTGACCCTCGGCGACCAATAGCGTCCGCGACCCCTTCTGCCTGTTGAACTGACTGCTCTGGTTCATGTCCGCCCATCTCCTGATCATCCTGCCGCTGATCATCCCGTTCGTGGCGGCGGTGGCGGCGCTCTTGTTCGCCCGATGGCCCACGGTGCAGAAGGGCATCAACATCGTCAGCATGGGGGGCATCCTGGCGGCGTCGCTGGGGCTCCTGTCCCGGATCACCGAGCAGGGCATCCAGGTCACGACGATTGGGGACTGGCCCGTGCCGTTCGGGATCGTGTTCGTGGTGGACCACCTGAGCGTGGTCATGCTCATCGTGTCCGCCATCATTGGCCTGGCCGTGGCCGTCTACGCGGTGCCGGACGTCGACGATGCGCGGGTGCGATTTGGGTTCTACCCGTTCTTCAACCTGCTCATGATCGGCATCAACGGGGCCTTTCTAACGGGGGACCTCTTCAACCTCTACGTGTGGTTCGAGGTCATGCTGATCTCCTCGTTCGTGCTGATCGTGCTGGGCAACACGGACGAGCAGCTCGCCGGGGCGGTCAAGTACGTCGTGATCAACCTGGTGTCGTCGCTCCTCTTCCTATCCGGCGTGGGGCTGGTGTACGGCATGACCGGCACGCTCAACATGGCCGAGCTCTCCCTGGCCCTCTCCGAGGTCGGCCAGCCGGGCCTGGTGACGGTGGTGGCGATGCTGTTCCTGATTTCCTTCGGCATCAAGGCGGCGCTCTTTCCGCTCTTTTTCTGGCTGCCGGCCTCCTACCACACGCCGCCCGCGTCGGTCTCGGCCTTCTTCGCGGGCCTGCTGACCAAGGTAGGCGTGTACGCGCTCTTTCGGGTCTTCACGCTGCTCTTCACCCAGGACGTGGGCTACACCCATACGCTTCTGCTGTGGGGGGCGGGGCTCACCATGGTGACGGGCGTCCTCGGGGCCGCCGTGCAAAACGACTTCCGGCGCGTGCTCTCCTTCCACATCGTCAGCCAGATCGGCTACATGATCATGGGGCTCGCGCTGTACACGCCGCTGGCCATCCTGGGCGGGGTGTTCTACATCGTCCACCACATTATCGTGAAGGCAAACCTGTTCCTCGTCAGTGGGGTGGCGAAGCGCCTGCGGGGCTCCTTCAGCCTCAAGTCGCTCGACGGCCTCTACGCGTATCACCCGTGGCTGGCGGCCCTCTTCATCATTCCGGCGTTCTCGCTAGCCGGCTTCCCGCCGCTCTCCGGCTTCTGGGCAAAACTGATCCTGACGATCGCCGGCATTGAGACGGGGGCCTACTGGATTGTGACGGTGGCCGTCGCCGTGGGGCTCTTCACGATGTTCTCGATGACGAAGATCTGGGTGAAGGCCTTTCTTCCGGGGGGCGGGGGCGACCTGGCGGACGCGGTGTCGTCGATGGGGCTGGGCACGCGCGTCATGTACGTGCCGATTGCCGGGCTCGCGGCCCTTACAATCATGATTAGCGTCTTTGCCGGGCCGGTGTACGACCTCGCCGAGCGGTCGGCGGACGAGCTCTACAATTCCTCTGAATACGTCGAAGCGGTGCTCAACCATGAAAAATCTGCTGCTGACGCTGGTCCTCGCCCTGGTGTGGACGGCCGTACAGGGCGCGTTCACGCTCGCTAACTTTGCGCTCGGCTTCGTCCTCGCCTACGGGGTGCTTCGGCTGTTGCGGCCCCTGCTCGGGGAGGCCAGCTACGACCAGCGCATCTGGTACAAGGCGTCCCTGGCGGGCTTCTTCGTGAAGGAGCTTATCAACTCGAGCGTCCGGGTGGCCTGGGAGACGATCACGCCGGGCTACCGCATGCGGGCGGGCATCCTCGCCGTGCCGCTGTCCGTGCGGTCGGACCTGGGGATCACTCTCTTCGCAAACCTCATCTCGCTGACGCCGGGCACGCTGAGCCTCGACGTGTCGGAGGACCGGGAGTACCTTTACATCCACACCATGTACATCGATCAGGGGGAGGAGGAGGACATCCTCCACCTGAAGCGCACACTGGAGCGGCGCGTCATTCTCGCGCTCGGGGCGGAGTCGACGGAGGCGCCGCCGCCGGTCTCCGACGCGGCGCCCGCCTCGTAGCGCCCACGCGGAGCGGACCGAATTCTAGAGGGCGATCCGGGGGCGACCGAGGACGCTACGAGGCCCGCCACCGGCGGAGGAGCCAGGCCCCGAGGGCGGTGCCACCCAGGCCCACCAACAGGGGCGCGAGGGAGGGCGTGGATGCGGCGTTTGGGTCGACGAGCCCGCTCGTGCGCCCGATGTCGTCGATCTGGGGCACCGTGAGGGTGCCCTCCATCGTCGAGGTGACGGCGGCCTGGACGGCGGCGGCCGCCACGAACTCGACGGGCAGCGGCCGGCCCTCGGCCGTGGCGTACGGATGGGGCCGCATGCCCTGGGCCTGATTGAGGACGGCCGCGAGCGTCGGCGTGCCCGTCTTGCGGGCTCCGTAGACGAGATTGGGGCAGAGCGTCACGGTCCGGAGCGAAGGGTGGTCTTCGCGAAGGGCCCGCTCGGCCCGGCGCTTGGCCGACAGGAACGCGTAGGGGACGAGGGGCGGCTTGTCGCGCACCGACAGAAAGACAACGGCGCCGACGTCGGCCGCGACCGCCGCCTCGGCCGCACGGAGGGCCGACTCCGCGTTCACGCGGTCGAACGTGACGTTGCGATCGGGATGCTCGCGGATGGTGGCGATGGTGTGGACCACCGCGTCGGCGCCGTCGAGCAGATCCCGCCAGGCGTCCGGGGCGAACACGTCGGCCGCGCGCCACTCCACGTCCTGGACCCAGGGGTGCCGGGCGGGCGTGAGGGCGGGCCGGCCGGTGCGCCCGAAGGCGGCCACCTCGTGCCCGTTTTGCACGGCGACGCGGCAGATTTCGGTGCCGATGAACCCATTGCCGCCGGGAACGACGAGTTTGGCCACGGGACGACGAGAGGCTTGGTCGAGAGAGGGGATGCGAGGCGAGACGCGTCGGGCGGCGTCTCGTTGCACGGACGACACAGGGGCGAAGGGGTTCCCGGAGAAGAGGAACTCCGGCTGAGAACGAGGGGGGGGTGGGGCACGGATTCCGAGTGTGTGCACTCGACCCGTGGTTCGGGGGCGGCGCACGGACGCGGGCGCTTCGTGGAACGGGGAAGATGTATGCAACGTGTCTTTGCACTGCCCGTAGCCCCTTACGGAAGCGCTTCCTGGTCCCCTCATCCCCTTCCTCGGATTTCGCACACAACGCCCTTGTCCCATGGACGTCGACCGCTATCAGCCCACCCATCCGGTTCGGTTCGTCACCGCCACGAGTCTGTTCGACGGGCACGACGCGGCGATCAACATCATGCGCCGCATCCTGCAGCAGACGGGCGCGGAGGTGATCCACCTCGGCCACAACCGCTCGGTGCAGGAGATCGTGGACACGGCCATTGAGGAAGATGCGCAGGGCATTGCCGTGTCGAGCTATCAGGGGGGGCACATGGAGTACTTCAAGTACATGCACGACCTGCTCGAGGAACGGGGCGCGGAGCACGTGCGCGTGTACGGCGGGGGCGGTGGCGTCATCGTGGCCGAGGAGAAAGAAGAGCTGGAGGACTACGGCATCGCCCACATCTATTCGCCGGACGAGGGGATGGACATGGGGCTCCAGGGGATGATCAACGACATGGTGGAGGCGTGCGACTTCCCGGTCGTGGACGCCGAGTTCCACGTGCCGGACGACGTCCCGATGCGGGACCCTCGAACCGTGGCCCGCAACCTGACCCGCGTGGAGGCGCCGGAGCCGGAGCGGGCGGCAGTCGTTGTTGGCGCCGAGCAGGAGGCCGAATCGCAGTCTGTGGACGGCGACCCGCGAGGAGACGGGAGTCCTGAAAAGATGGACGTTGAAACGTTGAACGTTGAACGTTCCAACGTTCCAACGCTGGGGATCACAGGGACCGGGGGCGCCGGGAAGTCGACGCTGACCGACGAGCTCGTGCGGCGGTTTCTGAACGACCACGACGACCTGGAGCTGGCCGTCCTGTCGGTGGACCCGACGCGGCGGCGCACCGGGGGGGCGCTGCTGGGCGACCGCATCCGCATGAACGCGATCTACGGGACGAACGCGGACCGGGTCTACATGCGCTCCTTCGCGACGCGGGCGGCGAACCGCACCACCACGGAGGCCCTGAAGGAGGCGATCGGAGTGTGCCAGGCGGCGGATTTCGACCTGATTCTCGTGGAGACGGCGGGAATTGGGCAGAGCGACACGGAGATCGTGGACCTCACGGACCTGACGCTCTACGTGATGACCCACGACTTCGGCGCGCCGACGCAGCTGGAGAAGATCGGCATGCTGGACCTCGCCGACTTCGTGGCGATCAACAAGTTTGAGAAGCGGGGGTCGGAGGACGCCCTGCGCGACGTGCGGAAGCAGGTGCAACGCAACCGGATGCGGTTCGATGAGGACCCCGAAGAGATGCCGGTCTACCCGACGATGGCCTCCCGCTTTGGGGACCCCGGGGTTACGCGCCTCTACCTCGGCCTGCTCGACCGCCTGAACGCAAACTTCGACTTCGAGCGCGAGTCGGGCACGTACGACGCGGACGAGGTGCCCGAGCCGGACCCGTCCGAGGTGGCCATCATCCCGCCGGACCGGCAGCGCTACCTCGGCGAGATTGCGGAAACATGCGACGCGTACCACGACTGGGTAGAGCGGCAGGTGGAGTACGCCCGGAAGTGGGGGGAGGCAAAGGGCGCGCGCCAGCAGGTGGAAGACTGGGCGCCGGAGGACCAGGACCAGATTGCCGGCCGGCTCGACGAGATGGAGGCCCACTGGTGGGACAAGCTCGACAAGCGGTGCAAGGAGATCTTGGAGAACTGGGACGACCTGGCCGACGAGTACCGGCAGGACGAGTTTACCTACACGGTGCGGGGCCGCGACTTTACGGTGCCGCTCTACCGCGAGAGCCTGAGCGGCACCCAAATCCCGCGCGTCGCCCTGCCGCAGACCGACGCCCCGGGGGAGCGGCTGGAGTTTGCCCTCACCGAGAACCTGCCCGGCTACTTCCCCTTCACGGCGGGCGTCTTTCCGTTCAAGCGGGAGGGGGAGATGCCGACCCGTCAGTTTGCGGGCGAAGGGTCGCCCGAGCGTACGAACCGCCGCTTCCACCTCGTGTCGCAGGGGGACGAGGCGAACCGCCTCTCCACGGCCTTCGACAGCGTCACCCTCTACGGCCGCGACCCCGCCGAACGCCCCGACATCTACGGGAAGGTCGGCAACGCCGGGGTGTCCATCTGCACGCTCGACGACATGAAGAAGCTCTTCTCGGGCTTCGACCTCTGCGACCGCAAGACGAGCGTGTCGATGACCATCAACGGCCCGGCGCCGATGCTGATGGCGATGTTCTTCAACGCGGCCATCGACCAGCAGGTGGAGAAGCACCTGCGCGAGGAGGGCCGGTGGGAGGAGGTGGAGGCGGCGATCGACGACCACCTGGGCGACGACCGCCCCGAGTACGTGCCGTACGGGCCGGACGGCCGGGAGGACGAGCTGCCGGAAACCCACGACGGCAGCGGGCTGGGCCTGCTCGGCACCAGCGGCGAAGAGCTCGTGGAGTGGGGCGTCCTCGACCGCGAGACGTACGAGGAGATCAAGGCCGACACCCTCCACACGGTCCGGGGCACGGTACAGGCCGACATCCTGAAGGAGGACCAGGCCCAGAACACCTGCATCTTCTCCACGGACTTCGCCCTCCGGTTGATGGGCGACATCCAGCAGTACTTCATCGACTGGGACGTCCGCAACTACTACTCCGTCTCCATCTCCGGCTACCACATCGCCGAGGCCGGCGCCAACCCGATCACGCAGCTGGCCTTCACCCTGGCCAACGGCTTCACGTACGTGGAGTACTACCTGAGCCGGGGCATGGACATCGACGACTTTGCCCAGAACCTCTCGTTCTTCTTCTCGAACGGGATGGACCCGGAGTACAGCGTCATCGGGCGGGTGGCGCGGCGCATCTGGGCGGTGGCGATGAAGGAGCTCTACGGCGCCAACGAGCGCAGCCAGAAGCTCAAGTACCACATCCAGACCTCCGGCCGCAGCCTGCACGCGGAGGAGATTCAGTTTAACGACATCCGCACCACGCTGCAGGCGCTCATGGCGGTCTACGACAACTGCAACTCCCTCCACACCAACGCCTACGACGAGGCCATCACCACGCCGACGGAGGAGAGCGTGCGGCGCGCCATCGCGATCCAGCTCATCATCAACAAGGAGCTGGGAATGACGAAGAACGAGAACCCGCTGCAGGGGTCGTACATCATTGAGGAGCTGACGGACCTCGTGGAGGAGGCCGTGCTGCACGAGTTCGAGCGCCTGAACAACCGCGGCGGCGTGCTCGGGGCGATGGAGTCGATGTACCAGCGGGGCAAGATCCAGCAGGAGTCGATGAAGCTGGAGGAGTCGAAGCACTCCGGCGACCGCCCGGTGGTGGGCGTCAACACCTTCCTGCGCGACGAGGACGACGACGCGTCGGGGACCGAAGAGGTGGACCTCATGCGCTCGTCCGACGACGAGAAGCAGCACCAGCTCCACAACCTGAAGGCGTTCCAGGAGCGCTACGCCGACAAGAACGAGGCCGCAATCGCCGAGCTGAAAACGGCGGCCCGGGACGGGGAGAATACGTTCGAGGTGCTGATGGAGGCGGTCAAGTACTGCTCCCTCGGGCAGATTACCGAGGCGCTCTTCGAGGTGGGTGGGGAGTACCGGCGGAATATGTAGGGCTCCGTTGCCGTGCCGCCTCCCGACCTCCCGGAAGGCACTCCACGGCCCGGCGAGAGGCGCACCCGCTGCCCGAGCCCTTCAGACGCGGCCCATCGAGATGGACGATCCCGTCGTCTTCGCGTGCATGAACGCCCTCGGCTGCGTGCTCCTGTACTTTGGGGGCGACTTCGTCCGGCGTGGGATTGCGGGACGGTCACACACGAACGAGGAAGGGGTCTGGATGACCCACGTGCCGGACCTGGTGTCGGGGGCCATGTTGCTGTTCGCGGGCGCCTGCGTCTGGCTCGGGTCGTTCCACTGGCTCTGATGCACCGTCCCCACTCCGGCGACGCGAGGACGGAGGCACGCGCGGGGCACGAATCTTCCCGGGCGAGAGGCCGGCTCAGGGTCCCTGACTTACGTCCAGAGGAGGGGCACGTCCATGCCCAAGTCGAAGAGCAGCGCCTCGGTCTCGGCCCCGAACGCAAAGTGAAGCGCGTCGGTGTCGGCAATCCCGGCCCCGTCGCCGCTCTGGAGGGTGACGCCGGCGACCTCCACCTCGCCCTCCACCACCTGGACCCAGGCCCCACGGTTCCGGGCCAGGGCGTGTTCGACCCGATCGCCCGCCTCGAATAGGCCGGCGTAGACGTAAGCGTCGGTGTTCACGGGCATCGGACCGTCCGGCCCGGCCGTCTCGGACGTATACGGGGCCACGTAGCAGCGGAACTGGCCCTGCCGCTCGTCGGGCGAGAACCCGCGCTCGTGGTAGGCAAAGTCGGTCCCGGCCCGATCCGGGATGAGCCACATCTGGTAGTTTTGCTCCACCACGTCGTGGTGGTTCTCCTCGGAGTGGACCATGCCCTCGCTCCCGGCGCTGATGAGCTGCATTTCCCCAGCCGAGATGCCGGCCTCGTGGCCCTGGTCGTCGCCGTGGGTCAGCGTGCCCGACGAGACGTACGTGAGGATCTCCGCGTCGCGGTGTGGGTGCGCCGAGAATCCTTCGTGGGGCTGGATGTGGTTCTCCACCATCACCCGCAGCGGCCCGAAGTGCATCCAGTCCGGGTCGTGGTAGTCCGCGAACGAGAAGGTCATCCAGTTGTCGGTCCACCCCATGTCCTCGAAGCCCCGCTCGTCACTGCGGCGGAGGCGAATGGTGGGGGACTCAGGGGCGGATGTCTCTGGCGTGGTCATGGGGCAGGGAATTGGGAAGAGGGTGGAAGGATGGGGAGGATCGGTCAGCCGCGCGCCTTGAGCTCCGAAAGGGCGTCGAGGGTGTCGAACGAGACGCCGTTCTGGAGCTCCTCCCAGGTCGGGTAGTCCGTGTACCCGTGCTCGTCGCCGTTGTAGAAGGTGTCCTCGTCGGGGACGTTGATGGGCAGGCCTTCCTTCAGGCGCCGGGGCAGGTCGGGGTTGGCCAGGAAGGCGCGCCCGAATGCGACGAGGTCCGCGTACCCGCGCTCGATGGCGTCGGTGGCGGAGTCGGTGTCGTAGTTGCCGTTGGCGACGAGGGCCCCGTCGAAGGCCTCCCGGATTGCGCCGAAGACATCGGCCGCGTCTCCGTCGCCGGCCACGGGCGGCTTGGGGGCGTCCGGCTCCACGAGGTGGACGTAGGCGAGATCGTGGTCGTTGGCGGTCGCCGCCGCCCCACGGAAGGTGGCCTCCGGCGTGTCGTCGTAGATGCCGTGAATGGGGGCCAGGGGCGAGAGGCGCACGCCCACCCGGTCCGACGTCCACACGTCCGTCACGGCGGCCATCACCTCACGCAGAAAGCGCAGGCGGTTGTCGAGCGATCCCCCGTAGCGGTCGGCGCGGTCGTTGGTGCCGGAGCGAAGGAATTGGTCGATGAGGTACCCGTTCGCCCCGTGGATCTCCACACCGTCGAACCCGGCCCGCTGAGCATTCTCGGCGCCCCGGCGGTACTGCTCCACCACCTCGGGCACTTCCTCCGTCTCCAGGGCGCGCGGCGTCTCGAATGACGTCATCTCCAACTCCGGCGTGATGACCTCCCCCTCGGCCGGAATGGGGGACGGGGCCACCGGCTTCTCGCCGTCGTGGTACAGGGAGTGCGAGATGCGCCCCACGTGCCAGAGCTGCAGGAAGATGCGCCCGCCGGCGTCGTGGACCGCGTCGGTGACCGCTTTCCAGCCCTCGACCTGCGCGTCGGAATGGATGCCGGGCGTGCGCGGGTAGCCCTGGCCCTTCGGCGCCACCTGCGTGGCCTCGCTCACGATGAAGGCGGCATCGGCGCGCTGGCGGTAGTACTCGGCGTTCATCTCGGTGGGCACGTTGCCCGCCGCCGCCCGGTTGCGGGTGAGCGGCGCCATCGCCACGCGGTGCGGAAGGGGAAGGGGGCCAAGGTCCAAGTCGTCGAAGAGGGGAGAAGCCACGAGGAAAAGAGGATTGGTGCATATGAGTGTAATACCGATGCCATGTACTCCAATTCTGAAACGTACGTTCCAGTTCGTGTGCGCAATTTCGCAGGGTCTCCGCATGGACAAAGATGCGGTCAATCTGGAACGATCATTCCAGAGGCCCTTCATTGAGCCTGTCATTGTGAGCAAAACCCCAATCGTGCCCCGTTCAGTGTCCATGCCGAGCGGTGTGGGCCGGACGTTGCCGCGATGGGTTTCCGCTTCGCCCGCAGTCGGCTTTCCCCTCATAGGTACAGTTTCTCTTATGGATGCCATTGAGCTCGACCCCACCGGCGACGCCTTCGACGCCCTGGAGCCCACGGAGCGTCCGCGCCCGGCGCCCGGCCCGGGGCAGGTGCGCGTGCGACTCCGGGCCGCGTCCATCAACTACCGGGATCTGTCAATTGCCTGGGGGACGTATCCGGCCCAGCAGGACGCACCCGTCATCCCGCTCTCGGACGGGGCCGGGGTTGTAGATGCTGTGGGAGAGGGGGTGACGCGCTTCGAAGAGGGCGACCGGGTGGTGAATACCTTCTCGCAGGTACCGCCCGATGCCCCGCCCTCGGCCCCCCGGCAGGCCCTCGGCGCTCCGCTCGATGGCACCCTGTCGGAGTTCCAGGTCTTCCACGAAAGCGGCCTCCTGCCCGTGCCCGACTCCCTTTCCTTCGAGGAGGCCGCCACGTTGCCGTGCGCGGCCCACACGGCCTGGCACGCCCTCTTCGGGGCGGGCACGCCCGTTCAGCCCGGTCAGACAGTTCTGATGTTGGGGACGGGCGGGGTGTCCATCTTTGCCCTCCAGTTTGCTAAGGCGGCCGGCGCCCGTACGTTCATCACCTCGTCGAGCGACGACAAGTTGGAGCGCGCCCGTGCCCTCGGGGCCGACGAGACCATCAACTACGAGCGCACGCCCGACTGGCACGAGCCCGTTCTAGAGCGGACCGACGGGGAAGGGGTGGATTGCGTGGTCGAGGTGGGGGGCACCGGTACACTGGGGCGCTCCTTCCAGGCCGTGGCGCCGGAGGGCAAAATTGGACTGATCGGGGTGCTCACCGACGCGGACGAGAACCCGAACCCGCAAATGCTCATGCAGCGCCGGGGGCACCTCCACGGCATTTACGTGGGCTCGATCGACCACCCGCGCGACTCCTTCGCGGCTATGAACGCCGCGATTCAGACCAACGACATCCGGCCGGTTGTGGACCGGACCTTTCCGATGGAGGAGGCGCAGGAGGCCTACCAGTACCAGGCCGACCAGGCCCACTTCGGGAAGGTCGTCATCTCGATTTAGGAACCGATGGCGGACAGAACGGGGGCGAGCCGGTGTTTGAGAATCGTTGCGGACGAAGGCATCGGCGGGGCAACGAAGCACTAGGGGGAACGTACCTTAGGTTGACAGGCGTTGTCCTACGGATCCCCCTAGCACCCCGTGTTTGACCCTCAGACCCTCGCCCGCCCGGGAACCGTCCTGCTCGACTCGGCCCGGCCCGACGCCGAAAACCAGTGGAGCTACGGCTTCACGGCCCCGAAACGCGTCCACACTGCGTCCACCGCGGCGGCCGTGAAGGGGCTGGTCGAAACGCTCCAGCAGGAAACGGCCCGTGGCAATTACGTTGCGGGGTACCTTTCGTACGAGGCCGGCTACCCGTTTGTGGACCTCGACATCCCGGAGCGGGCCGACTCCCCCCTCGCGTGGTTTGGCGTCTACGACGCGCCGTGCCGCCTCGCGCCGGCGGACGTGGAGGCGGGCCTGCGAACCCTCGACGGGCGTCCTGCCGTGGAGGACCTTCGACTCGGCGTCGCGGAGTCGGACTACATCGAGGACATCCGGGCGGTCCGGCGCCACATCGGGAAGGGGAACGTGTATCAGATCAACTACACGGCGCCGCTCCGCTTTCGCCTGGAGGGCGACCCGCGGGGCCTCTATCGTCGCCTGCGGGCCCGGCAGCGCGTCCCGTACGCCGCGTACCTGCACTGCGGCGACCGACAGATCCTGTCCCTGTCGCCCGAACTGTTCTTTCGGCGCGAGGGCGACCGGCTGGTGACCCGGCCCATGAAGGGCACCATCCGGCGCGGCCGTACCCTGGAAGAGGACCAAGCCCTGCGGGACGAGCTTGCCGCCGATCCGAAAAACCGGGCGGAGAACCTAATGATTGTCGACCTGCTCCGCAACGACCTGTCGGTGTGTTGCCGCCCGGGCACGGTTACGGTGCCGTCCCTCTACGACACGGAGCCGTACCGGACGGTCACGCAGATGACGTCCACCGTCGAGGGGCGCCTCCGAGACGAGGCGGGCCTCGCCGAGGTGCTCCGCGCGCTGTTTCCGTGCGGCTCCATCACTGGGGCCCCCAAGCGCCGCGCCATGCGGACCATCCAAACCCTGGAATCGGATCCCCGCGGCGTCTACTGCGGGGCCGTCGGCATGGCGGGCCCGGACGACACGGCTGTCTTCAGCGTGGCGATCCGCACCGCCGTCCTCGACGGGGGCGACGGCACCATGGGCATTGGCAGCGGCATCGTATGGGACTCCGACCCGGCGGCCGAGTACGACGAGTGCAAGCTGAAGGGCGATTTCCTGACGCAGGACCGGTCCGTGCAGACGACATCGACGACGCCTCCCGACGAGGACCTGAAGCTCATCGAAACGATGCGTGCCGACGACGGGCAGATTGAATTTCTCGACCGGCACGTGGCACGTCTCGCCCGTTCGGCCGGCTACTTCTCGTTCCCCTTCGACGAGGCGCGGTTTCGGCGCCGCGTGCGGCGGGCGGTGGCTGAAAACGAGAACGAACCGCACGCCAAGGTCCGAGCGACGCTCGACCGCTGGGGCCGCATCGCGGTTCAGACCACCCCGATCCAGGGGGCGTCGGGCGTGCCGTGGCGGCTGACCATTGCGGAGGAGCGGGTGGACCGCTCCGACCCGCTGTTCTTCCACAAGACCACGCGGCGCGGCCTGTACGAGCGCGCCCTCCGCAGGGCTCGCGATGAGGGGTTCGACGAGGCAATTCTCCTGAATCAGGACGGGCAGGTGACCGAGGGCGCCTACAGCAACGTGTTCGTTCGGCGGGGCGATGCGCTGTGGACCCCGCCGGCGGAGGCCGGCCTCCTGGCGGGCGTGTATCGGGACCACGTATTGGAGACGCATCCGGAGGCTACGGAGCGCCCCCTGCGCCTTCAGGATCTTCGAGAGGCGGACGCCCTGTACTGCTGCAACGCGGTCCGGGGCTGGTGCGAGGCGGAGCTTGTGGTGGCGGCCGAGGTCCCCGCTCCGAGTTGAAATTGGGCCCCCAAATTCCTAAGGTAGCCCCAGTGGGAGTGGGCAACCCTCCGAAAAATCGAAGCCCTTCCGGATGGGGCGCCCCCGCACTTCGCTGCTCCGCACACGACCCCTCTGCCCGTCATGGCCGACGCCGACGCTGCCCTCGAAGCCCGACTGTCCGACCAGGAGTATCTCCGCCCTCCCTCCGCATTCGTGGGGCAGGCCAACGTGTCGGACCCGGCGATCTACGATCGGTTCGACGACTTTCCGGAAGGATTTGAGGAGTACGCCGACCTTCTGGACTGGGACACCCGCTGGGACGAGGTCTTCGACGGGTCCGACCCGCCCTTCTTCGAGTGGTTTACGGGCGGGGAGCTCAACGCCTGCTACAACTGCGTGGACCGTCACCTCCACGAGCGGCCCAACCAGGCGGCCTTCATCTGGGAGGGCGAGGACGGCACCCGGCGCACGCTGACGTACCGGGATCTCTACCGGGAAGTCAACAAGATGGCGGCCTCGCTCCGCGACGTGGGGGTCCAGGAGGACGACGTGGTTACGCTCCACCTTCCGATGGTGCCCGCGCTGCCCATCACCATGCTCGCCTGTGCCCGCATCGGCGCGCCGCACTCGGTCGTCTTTGGCGGCTTCTCGGCCAGCGCCCTCGCCCAGCGCGCCACCGATGCCGACTCCGACGTCATCGTCACGATCGACGGCTACTACCGGCGGGGCGAGTTCTTGCACCACAAGGAGAAGGCCGACACCGCCGTGGAGGAGGCGGACACCGACATCGACACGGTGCTGGTG
This sequence comes from Salinibacter ruber DSM 13855, assembly GCF_000013045.1. NCBI lineage: Bacteria > Pseudomonadati > Rhodothermota > Rhodothermia > Rhodothermales > Salinibacteraceae > Salinibacter > Salinibacter ruber. The sequence continues at coordinate 2,089,073 of NC_007677.1, read as the reverse complement.
TGGGAGCGCCACGAGGGAACCCTTCACCCCGAGGCCGACCTGGAGGAGGGACGCGACATCCTCGTGTCCGAGCTCCTCGCCAACAACGAACGGGCGCGAGTCGAGCCGGTGTCGCGCGACGCCGAAGACACTCTCTTCCTGATGTACACGTCCGGCACCACCGGCAAGCCGAAGGGGGCCCAGCACCGGACCGGCGGCTACCTCAGCTACGTGGCGGGCACGTCGAAGTACGTCCTCGACATCAAGCCCAATGACACCTACTGGTGTGCCGCCGACATCGGATGGATTACCGGCCACTCCTACATCGTCTACGGCCCGCTCGCCCTAGGCACGACGAGCGTGATGCGGGAGGGCGCGCCCGACCATCCGCACAAGGGCGTCACCTGGGAAATTGCCGAGCGGCACGACGTCGACATCTTCCACACCTCCCCCACGGCGGTGCGGATGTACATGAAGTGGGGGAAGGAGCACCCGGCGTCGTACGACTTCAACTTCCGCCACATGACGACGGTCGGGGAGCCCATTCAGCCGGAGGCGTGGCTCTGGTACTACACGCACATCGGAAACGAGGACGCCGTCATCGTCGACACCTGGTGGCAGACGGAGACGGGGGGCCACCTCATCACCAACCTGCCGGCCCTACAGGACATGAAGCCCGGCTCGGCCGGGCGTCCGTGCCCCGGCATCCAGCCGGCCATCTACGACAACAACGGCACGCCCGTGGAGGCCGCGAGCGGGCAGGCCGGCAACTTGGTGATCGAGCGCCCCTGGCCGGGCATGCTGCAGACCGTGTACGGCGACGACCAGCGCTTCATCAACGAGTACTGGCGCCGCTTCTCGGACGTCGACTCCGACGACTGGCGCGACTGGGTCTACGAGGCCGGGGACGGGGCCGTGCACGCCCAGGACGGCTACTTCCGCGTCCTGGGGCGCCTCGACGACGTGATGAACGTGGCCGGGCACCGGCTCGGCACCATGGAGCTGGAGTCGGCCGTGGCCCAGGTGTCCGAGGTGGCCGAGGCCGCAGTGGCCGCCCGGCAGGACGACCAGAAGGGAAACGTGCCCGACGTGTACGTCACGCCCCGCGACGGGGTGGCGGCGTCCGACGAGCTCCGGCAGGACATCGTCGCCGCCGTTGAGAAAGAGATCGGGGCCTTTGCCCGCCCGGGAAACGTCATCTTCGTCGGGGATCTCCCCAAGACGCGCTCCGGCAAGATTATGCGTCGCCTCCTCGAAAACATCTCCAACGGGAAGGACCTCGGCGACACCACCACCCTCCGCGACCCGAGCGTCCCCGAAGAAATACGGCGGCAGGTTCAGGAGGCGTAGCCCCGTCCCTCCTGGCCCCGAGGATTACGGGGATGGGGGAACGAGACGGGTTGTGTTTGGGATCGGGGCCTGCCCAACCGAGACGGGCGGGGGACGGGTGCGGGACAGGAGGGAGCGGGCAAAGAACCGTGAGGGCTCGAACCGCAGGCGCCGCACCGTGAGGCCGCCGCGGGGGCCCTGCATCCATCCGTCCCAGTGCGTTGGGGCGGGCCCGAGGGGAAGCGGGACGATGCGGGCCGGCCCCCCGGAAAGGCTGGAGGCGTGGCCCCGGCCGGGACGGTCCAGCGGCGCGAATCGGGTGCTGCTCAGTGCGGACACGTCCTCCGCGACGAGACTGTCGGCCGCCCATACGGGAAAGAAGCGGCGCTCGGAGGCAGCGCGCTCCCACCGCCACTGTCGCACGTCGGTGCCGTAGCGACGCGTGAGCGAGTCGACGGCCGCGCGAAATGTTCGGCGCCGGCGCGGCCCCGCAAAGAAGACCGAATCGGTCGGGGTTGGGCGACGGCCAATCTCGCGTCGGTAGGCGCGCATCCACTCCGCAAAGACCACCGCCCCGATGCTGGCCGGATCGTAGACGGCGTCCCAGTTGCGCAGGTAGGAGCGGGCGTCGATGGTCGTGGAGTCGGGAGCGTTGAGCGACGCCAGGTCGGGAAGGAGGGTCGGAAGGAGGGCGGCCGCCCAGGCGCTCGAGTCGCTCGCGCTCCACTGGGCCGGAGCAACGGGGCGAGACCGGGCCTGCGCCCGGAGCACGTCGGCCTGGTGGGCGGCCCAGCCGGACCGACCGACGAGGATGGAGGCGGGCCCGCGGTCGACCACAGGCGGTTGGCCCTGGACCGACCACGCCCCCGTCGAGTCCACCCGGAGTCCCTCGCCCTCCACGAGATGGAAGTCCGGCGCGGCGGCGTCACGCTGCGCGTCCAGGTGGGCCGTGGCGAGCCACCGCGGTAGATCCGTGCGGGCGCGGAGGCCGGGCCACTCCAACACCCAGGCCGAGTCGGGGGAGATGGGGCCCACGCGGACCCGCGCCCCGTGCCGCTGAATCTCAACCAACTGCTCGCCGCCCTGGGCCGGCGCGATGCGCTCGTGGCGGGAGCGGGCCTCTGTGGAGTCAACCTCGATTGGGACGAGTGTGGCGTCGCTGTGGAGCAGATAGGTCCATCGACGCCCGTTCGTGCGGCCGGTCGGGAAGAGCGGAGCGCCCGGGAGGGAGGCCGCGACCGTGGGGGCGGCATCGGGGCGCCGAATGACGACCTCCTGCACCACCGGATTGGCCGTGGCCCCCAGCACGTGCTTGGCGAAGAGAACGGTCCGGGTCGTGTCGCCCGGTGCCCCCGCGGCCCACGCCACGCTGCGCGACCGCCCATGCAGGCGGAGCCAGCGTCGGAGCCGACGGTCGGCGGCCCGAAAGTCGGCCAGGCCGGAATCGGGGGCGGTGGGGGCGGCCGTAGGGGCGGTGCCCGTCCAGGCCACCAGCCGTGCGAGGGCCAACGAGTGCCAGGGGGCCCAGCGCTTCGGGGCAAGGTCAAAGTGCAGAAAGGGCTCCCGCTGTTGCACGCGGTTGGACCGAAGGGCCGCGTTCAGCCCGCGGGCGTAGGCCTGAAGGCGCTCCCGGGTCGCGGTGCTGAGCCGCTCGTAGGCCCGGCGCGCGTGGTGCGCGAAGCCGAGCCGACGCGCATGTCGATCGACGGGCACGAGGCCGTCGCCGAACGCAGTGGAGAGCGTGCCGAGGGCCGTGTGACGCCACACCGTCAGCGTCCAGGCCCGCTTCATGCCGTGCACGTAGCCCAATGCCGTGAGCGCGTCGGTCGCGTGGGTGGCTTCGATCGTCGCGGTATGGCGATCCGTCCAGCCGACCGTCGTGGTGTCCCGGAGGTCCGCGATCGGATGCGCGGCCGGTGGGGGGGAGACCGGGCCGCCGAGGGCCCACCACAGGACGGCTCCGCCGACAGCGATGAGGACCCCCGCCAGCCCAAAGTAGAGGCGTCGAGACACGAGCTTGGGGGATGGGACGTGGAAACGAGCAGCGGGCCCTACGGCCGGGTGTCATCGAGCCACTGCACGAAGGCATCCAGGGACTTCGCGTTGAGGCACTGGTCGGGCGTGAGCCAGCCCTTCCGGCCCACGGCCACGCCCCACTTCACGTAGTCGAGCTCCGCGGTTGCGTGGGCGTCCGGATTGATCGAGATCAGGACCCCCTGATCGGTGGCGTGACGAACCCACCGCCAGTCGAGGTCGAGCCGGTGCGGGTTGGCGTTCAACTCCAACGCCACGTCGTGCTCGGCGCACGCCGCAATCACACGTTCGTGGTCGATCGGGTACCCCTCCCGGCCCAGGAGGAGGCGGCCCGTCGGGTGGCCCAGGATGCGGGTGTGCGGGCTTTCGACGGCGCGGACGAGGCGCTCGGTGGCTTCCTCCTCCGTCATGCTAAAGCCGGTGTGGACACTCCCCACCACGAAATCGAAGGCCTCGAGGACCTCCTGCTCGTAGTCGAGGGATCCGTCGCGGAGAATGTCGCTCTCGATGCCATGGAAAATGCGGAAGGGGGGCTCGTCGTCCGCAAGCTCATCGTTGAGCCGGTCCACCGCGTCGCGTTGATCGCGGACCTCCTCGGGCGACAGGCCGTCGGCAATACGAAGCGACTGGCTGTGGTCGCAGATGCCGAAGTACGAGTAGCCGCGGTCCCGCGCCGCTAGGGCCATCTCGCGCAGGGTGTGCGCCCCGTCGCTGTAGGTGGAGTGGTTGTGGAGGCAGCCGTCGAGGTCCTCCGTCGTGAGCAGCTCCGGCAGCGCATTGTCGGCCGCCGCCTGCACCTCCCCTTGTCCTTCGCGAAGGGCGGGCGGAACGACCGACAATCCAGCGGCCCGGTAGAGGGCTTCTTCGTCAGCGTGATCGGCGGGGGAGTCGGCGTGTTCGGTCACCGCAGTGCAGTGGTCGGCGGTGCCGGTGGTGCGCCACCAGGCCGTCCCGAACCGGTCCGGCGACGTGAGGTGTACCGCGACCGGCAGTCCCTCGTCGAGGCGGCCCGTCACCACCGAGTCTTCCCGGGTCGGGGCGTCGAGGTGCGCGTCGAGCCAGTCCACGACCGATGGGGCGGTGGCGGTAGACACGAGAACGTCGGCCCGTTCCATCGTTTCGGTGTGGCGCCGGAGGGCCCCGGCGGGCACGGCGCGGTCGACCGCGTCGAGGCCCCGGAGCGACTGGAGAAAGGAATGGGCTGCCGCCCAGGCGTCGGCGAGGCGCCACTGTGCTTCATAGCGCCGGAGCTGGCGCACGTTCTCCAGAATGTTCTGCTGCGTCTTGGCGCCGAAGCCGTCGAGGGCTGTGATCCGATCGGCCTCCGCGGCGTGCTCCAGCTCGTCGAGCGAGGCAATGTCGAGCTCCGTCCAGAGGCGGCGGGTTCGTTTCGTCCCGAGCCCGTTCACCTGCAGGACATCCAGGAGGCCGGGCGGGACGGCACTGAGCAACTCGTCGCGAAGGGCGAACGAGCCCCCATGAACAATGTCGCTGATGTGATCCGCCATGCCGTCTCCAATTCCGGACACCTCGACGAGGGTGTCCTCACGGAGCCGGTCGGCGGCAGGGGCGTCGAGGTCCTGCAGGGACCGGGCCGCCCGGGCGAAGGCCCGGGCCCGGTGCGGATTTCCGCCCGTGAGTTCGAGCAGGTCGGCCGTTTCCTGTAAAATCTGGGCAACCTCGTCGTTGCGCATAGACGTACGGGACTCCAGGGAATCATGGCGGCGAGTGGGACACATCCGCAACATACCGGGCCGCCGAATTGATTCCAACGAGGGACGGAAAGCGTCACGCTACACGAACCGGTGAATTTGAGCAAAAGTCGTGGGCCTCGCGGTACTGTTGAAGGAGTGTTCACGGCAGTCAGGGGCGGAACGGAGAGGAACCCTGGACGGGCGGGTCCCTTGGGAATGGGGGCATTTCGAGAATCGCGCCCCGGCGTGTTGTGCACGGCCGTAAATGTTGCCTGAACGTGTTCTTCCCACTTCGTTCACGAAAAGCAGCCGCAAAAACCCGGGGTGCGCGTAAATTCGTCAATTTCGTCCTTTGACACCCTCTGCCGGGCTGTGTATACTAGGTAATTGTGAAGCAGAGCCTACGGATCTGCTTGCACGCATGCTGCTGTATTCGCTTGTGAGAGACTGATTCTACGGGCCTTCCCCCTGCTGGCGTGTAGCGTTCAGGGCCGCTCCGGCCGGTCCCATCAACCGGGCTTGTCCCAGTCTCGTACCCCTCACACCTGACTTTCATCCTCCAATAGACTCGACTGAGCACTAGCCACTTATGGTCATCCTGGATAAATTGTCGGTTCACCTTCTGCTTCTGCTGCCCCAACAGTCCGGCGGAAGCGGTGCCATCAATGCCCTCGTTGAACGCTTCAACGAGGGGGGCGAGTGGATGTGGCCCGTTCTCATTTGCCTCATCATTGGGCTTGCAATTTCGTTTGAGCGCATCATTTCGCTGAACCGTGCCGACATCAACACGCAGGCGTTTCTACAGCGTGTGAAGGAGGCCCTCGACGAGGGGGGGATCCCGGCGGCCGAGGAGGAGTGCGCCAGCACGCGTGGCCCCGTTGCGTCTGTCTTTCAGGCCGGGCTGCTCCGGGCCGACGAAGGCATCGACGCCGTAGAAGAGGCGGTCGTCTCCTACGGCTCCATCGAGATGAGCTTCCTCGAACGGGGACTCGTCTGGCTTTCGCTCTTCATTAGCGTCGCCCCGATGCTCGGCTTCCTCGGAACCGTTATCGGCATGATCGAGGCCTTTGACTCGATCGAGCAGGCCGGAGACATTTCCCCGCGGCTCGTGGCCGGCGGCATTAAGATTGCCCTCCTGACGACCGCCTTTGGGCTTATCGTGGCGGTCATCCTTCAATTCTTCTACAACTACGCCGTGTCGAAGATTGACCGGTTGGTGGCCGAAATGGAGGATGCATCCATCGAGTTGGTCGACGCGCTCGTGGCCCTGGAGCGGGGCGAGTCCGCCACGGCCGAGAAGTCAATTCCGGAAAGCGTTGGCGAACGAGAAGAGTAGGGATGCGGACGGCCCCCTGCGTGCCGCCGACCCCGCGGGCGCAGGGGCCTGGTTCCCGGGTCCCCTTCTCTCTTTTTCCAACGATAGACCGATAGTCCTTTTATGAGTCAAAATGCCATTCTCCCCATTGCCATCTGGGCCGCCATCGCCCTCGCCGGGCTCAGCCTGTTGGGCATGGGCATCTTCGGCCTCCGCAGCCTCGTGTACGGCAAGGTGCAGCCCCTTAGCATCGCCATCATCGCCATCCCCGGGGTGCTCATTGCCGTCCTCGGGGCCACGATGCAAACGTGGGTCCAGGCGGGCATATACACCCTCGTCGTCATGTTTGGCCTGGCTGCCTTGAGCCTCTTGTTAACGGGCCTGCGCAAACTCTTTATGATGTAGCCGCCCGGCCCCCGACAATGCACTGAACTGTCCACCGGTAGCGATCTCACAATTATGCCTGGACTGCTGGAAAAGCGGCGCAGCGACCGAGAAGAAGCGTCCATCCCGACCGCGGGAATGGCGGACATTGCCTTTCTGCTCCTCATTTTCTTTCTGGTGACCACGACCATTAACGTCGACACCGGAATCGGCATGACCCTGCCGCCGAAGCTGAAGCCGGAGCAGGAGCCCCCCCCGGTGAAGGAGCGCAACCTCATGAACGTGTTGGTGAACGCCTCCGGGGACGTGCTGGTCGACGAGGAGCGGGCTCGCGTGGCCGAAATCCGCGACCGCGTCAAGAAGCACGTGCTGAACTATGGAGAGGACCCGAGCCTGTCCGCGAGCCCGGACGACGCGGTGATCTCGATCAAGACCGACGCGGCGACGCCCTACAACACGTATATCGAGGTTCTCGATGAGGTGTGGATGTCGTACCGCGAGATCTGGGACCAAATTGCCCGGACCAACCGGCTTCCGGGCCCCGATGGCGGGTCGGCCGGGCTCGACCAGACCTATTCGAGCTACCGGGAGTATTACAACCAGCTCGGCCCGGACGAGGACAATCAGATTCGGGACACCTTCGGCGCTCAGATCTCGATTGCCGAGCCCGACACCGGTGAGTAGGGGCTTCGCCTCCCGGACAGGAGCGTCCGACCCATCCGTTTTTGTTCACTGATACCTCCTTCTCATGGCGTCGCAGAAGTTTCAACGGGGAAGCTCGAGCACGGAGCCGGAGTTTACGACCGCTTCGCTCCCGGACATCGTCTTCATGCTGCTGATCTTCTTCATGGTAGCAACGGTGCTCCGAGAGACGGACATCAAGGTCCGGACCCAGCTCCCACAGGCGGAAGCCTTGACGAAAATCGACCAGAAGCGGCTCATCTCGAAGGTGCACATTGGCCCTCTCAAGCGGGGCGAGAATCAGGGCGACACCGCGATCCAGATCGATGACGCCTTGATCGAGAACCGACGCACCATCCGCCAGATCATGTACAACAAGTTGCAGGAGCAGCCGCAGCTGATTGTGTCTCTCAAGGTCGACCAGGAGTCCGAGATGCAGATCGTCAACGAGGTGCAGCAGGAGCTCCGAGAGGCGAATGCGCTCCGCATCAACTACTCGTCCAACCGCGAGGGCCCCCCTCCGTCCTGATGAGTTGCGCCCTCGCCCCAAAAAAGCTCTGCTTCCCGGCAGGGCTTTTTTGTTTGGCCCGGCGTGTCTTTCGCGGCCCTGCGTCGAGGAACGGAGGGCCCTCAAATTGCAGTTCCGCTTTTCTCACTGATTCCGAACCACATCCCCATCTATGGCTCATCAACTCACCCTGCTTCCCGGCGACGGCATCGGCCCCGAAGTTACCGAGGCGACCCTCCAAGTCATTGAGGCCGCCGGTGTAGACATCGACTGGGACCGCCACCGCGTGATTGGAGCGAATGCGGTCGAACGAGGGCGCCCCGCGTTGCCGTCGGACATCGTCGACTCCATCCAAGAACGCGGGACGGCCCTCAAGGGGCCCGTGACGACGCCGGTGGGACAAGGGTTTACGAGTGTCAACGTGCAGCTCCGTCAGCGCCTGGACCTGTACTCGAACGTCCGGCCCGCCACGAGCCTGGAGGGGCTGGACACGCCCTTCGACGACGTCGACCTGATCATCTTCCGCGAAAATACGGAGGGGCTCTACTCCGGCATCGAGTACTACGACGAACGGCTCGACATTGCGGACTCGATTGCCCGGGTGACCAAGCGGGGGGCCGAGCGCATCATCCGCTTCTGCTTCGAGTACGCGCAGGCCCACGGCCGTGAGCACGTCACGCTCGCCCACAAGGCCAATATTCTCAAGAAAACGTCGGGGCTCTTCCTGGACATTGGCCGCGATTTGGCGGCGGAGTATCCGGACATTGAGTTTGAGGACAGCATCATCGACAATCTGTGCATGCAGCTCGTCACCAACCCGGAGAACTACGACTGCATCGTGTCGACGAACCTCTTCGGCGACATCCTAAGTGACTTGACGGCCGGGCTCGTCGGGGGGCTGGGGGTGACGCCCGGGGCCAACATCGGGGACGAGCTGGCGGTCTTTGAGGCGGTTCACGGGAGCGCGCCGGACATTGCGGGCCAGAATGTGGCGAACCCCACGGCGATGACCCGGACGGCCGCGATGATGCTCCAGCACATTGGCGAGGACGAGGCGGCCGCGGCGATCGAACAGTCCCTCTTTGCCATGTACCGGGACGGCGACACGCTGACGCAGGACGTGGGGGGGGACGCCTCGACGTCCGAGTTCGCCGACGCCCTCTCGGACCGAGTGGCGAGCAAAGTTGAAGCGTAACTGATTGCCCGACCTGACCGCCATGATCCAACGCATCCAAACCGTCTACCTGCTCCTCGGCGCCCTCGCACTGGCGGCCACGGGTCTCTTCGAGGTCCCCTGGAGCGACCCCGCCGCGCAGCGGTACGCCTGGTTCGTCCCGTCGGTCGCTGGGCTGGTCGTGGGGACCGCCGCGACCGCACTCGGCGCCATTTTTCTCTACGAGCGGCGCAAGACGCAGCGAACGGTCGTGTACGGGCTTCAGGTGCTCACCATCGTGCTCGCGGGGGTACTGTACGGCGGGCTATATACGACCGGCACCCTCACCTTCACCGATCCGACGGGGATTCTGTGGAGCCGTACGATCGTGCTGCTGCTTCCCATGGTCGCGTACGTCCTGTTTCGGCTGGCGCGCCGGGGCATCGAAAGCGACATCGAGCTCGTGGAGTCGATGGACCGGATCCGGTAGCCGCGGCACTGGCCCGCTCCCCTCATGTCCGACTGGCCCCGCCGGATCTACGTCGTCCTGAGCCTCGGCGTCCTCAGCTTCGCCTTTGCGCCCATTCTGGTGCGCTGGGCGGGGGACGTGCCGGGCCTCGCGATTGCGGTGTGGCGGACCGTGACGGCGGCGGCCGTGCTGATTCCGGTCGCGGCGGCCCGCACCGCACCGGAGCTCCGGCGGTTGACGCGTCGAGACGTCATGCTGACGGGCGCGGCCGGCGTCTTTCTGGGGCTGCACTTCATTGCGTGGATTGAGTCGCTGTACCACACGACGGTGGCCAGCGCTTCGGTGCTGGTGACGACGAGCCCGATCATCCTGGCCGCCCTGGGCTACCTGTTTCTGGGGGAGCGACTGCGCCGCGGAACCGTCCTTGCCATTGGAATTGCGGTCGGCGGGGCGGGGCTGATCGGGTGGGCCGACGCGGGGACGGTGGCCCTGGGACAGGGGGCGCTCCTGGGGAACGCGCTGGCGTTGAGCGGGGCGCTTCTGGTGAGCGTGTATCTGCTCATTGGGCGGGTCGTCCGGCAGAAGGTGTCCTGGCTGGCGTACGTGACGCCCCTCTACGCGGTGGCGGCGCTGACGGCCCTGGCGGCCGCCGTCCTGCGGGGCGTGCCGCTGACGGGCTACTCCTGGTCCTTCTACGCGGTTTGTGCCGGGCTTGCCCTGGGGCCGCAGGTGCTGGGGCACGGGTCCTTCAATTACGCCCTTCAGCGCGTGCCGGCTGCCCTCGTGGGCATGCTGGCGCTCCTGGAGCCGGTGGGGGCGTCGCTCCTCGCGTACGGCCTGTTCGGGGAGGTGCCGCCGCCCGCCTCCATCGTGGGGATGGTGGTGGTCCTGGCCGCGGTGGCGGTCGTCGTCTGGCGGCGCGAGGCGCGGCCCGAGGGGGCCGCCGACCCGGCCCCCTCAGGGGCGGTCGTCCGGGAGGACGAAGCGTGACCGCGGGAGGTCAGCGAAGGTGCGGCGGCCGCGGAGAAAATAATCGGCGGGCACGAGGCCGCGGTAGAACGGCAACACCGCCGGGTCGGCGGGGGCGGGCCGCGTGTCGTGGTAGTGCCGGCGCATGCGGAAGGCGTCCCGGTAGGACCGGAGGATGGCCGTGGCCTCCCGCCCTCGTCCCTGTGCGAGCACGCGCCCGAGGGCCGCTACGTCACAGGCCACCCGGAGCGGCAGGGTCTGGCGCCAGGCCGAGGGCGGGAGGTTCTTGTAGAGCATGAGCAGGCTGTTCCGGTAGTTGTAGTATGTCTTCCGGGGGGACGACTGTGGAAGCGACGCGCCCCCGATGTGGTACACCGTGCTCTCCGGGGCCACGCGGACCCGGTAGCCGTGACGCCAGAGCCGCCAGCAGAGGTCGATCTCCTCCATGTGCATCTCGAACCGCTCGTCGAGGGGGCCGACCTCGTCCAGGGCCGAGCGACGGAGCAGGAGGGCCGCCCCGGTGGCCCAGAAGACGTCGCGCGGATCGTCGTACTGCCCCCGGTCGCGTTCCATGGTCTCGAAGAGGCGCCCCCGGGTGAAGGGGTAGCCCGCGCGGTCCAGGAAGCCGCCGGCGCCCCCGGCGTACTCGAACCGGCCGCGGTCGTCGTACTGAAGCAGCTTGGGCTGCACGGCGGCGACATCAGGCCGCCCGGCGGCTGCTTCCACGAGCGGGTGCAGCCAGCCGGGGGGGACTTCCACGTCATTGTTCAGCAGCACCACAAACCGGCCGGAGGCGTGGGGCAGGGCGGCGTTGTTGCCGCGGCAGAAGAGCCAGTTGCCGGGGTGGCGGACGATTTTGACCTCCGGATGTTCGCGGGCGACCCAGGCCGCGGTGCCGTCCGTGGAGGCGTTGTCGGCCAGGATAATTTCGAAGTTCGGGTAGTCGGTGGCCACCACGGAGGGGAGACACGTCTGCACCAGCTCCTTCGCGTTCCAGGTGACGATGATGATGGACACCGGCGGGGCGGACATGAGAGAACCGGCCTGCGGCCGAACCGCGTGGGGAAGAGAACGAACGCTGCGCCCGGGCAAACATAATAGCTGATCGCGGAAAATGGAATTTGACTTGAGCCCCCCTTGTTGATGGCCGACCTGACGTCGCATTCGGTTGAGGAGGCGCGCCGTGCGATGCAGCGCGGGTGGGGGCACGAGTCGTTCCGGCCCGGCCAGGAGGCGGTGCTGGAGCCGCTCCTGGAAGGCCGCAACGTACTGGGTGTGATGCCGACGGGGGGCGGGAAGTCGCTGTGCTACCAGCTCCCCGCCGTTCTCGGCGATGGCTTCGTACTGGTCGTCTCGCCGCTCATCGCGCTGATGCAGGACCAAGTGGAGGCGCTTCAGGCTCAGGGCATCGCCGCCACGTTCATCAACAGCACCCTCCCCGGCTACGAGGTGGAACAGCGCTGGACGAATGCGGAGCACGGGCAGTACGATCTTGTCTACATGGCCCCCGAGCGCTTCGCGACGGAGGTCTTTCAGGCCCGGGCGGAGCGCCTGGACGTGTCGCTCATGGCGGTTGACGAGGCCCACTGCGCGAGCGAATGGGGCCATCACTTCCGGCCCGACTATCTCCAGATCCCCGACGCCCGGGCGCAACTGGGAACGCCCCCCACCGTGGCCCTCACCGCCACGGCCACCCCGGCGGTGCGTGAAGACATCCTCGAACTGCTGGAGCTGCCGGACGCCGTCGAGGTGGTGCGGGGGTTCGACCGCCCCAACATCACGTGGTCCGTCTTCCGCACCGACAAGAAGTGGGAGCGCCTCCGTGCGGTCGTCGACGCGGTGCCGGGGACGGGCATCGTCTACGTGCCCACGCGCCGGGACGCGGCCCGGTGGCGGAAGCGGCTCGATGCGCACGGCGTGTCCGTGGCGGCGTACCACGGCGGCCTGGATTCCGAGGCCCGCGAGCACCGCCAGCAGGCCTGGGTCGACGACGACGTGCGGGTCATGGTGGCGACCAACGCCTTTGGGATGGGCATCGACAAGCCCGACGTGCGCTTCGTGGTGCACATGGCCCCCCCCTCGTCGCTGGAGAGCTACTACCAGGAGGCGGGCCGGGCCGGGCGTGACGGAAAGCAGGCCCACGCGGTGCTCCTGTACCAGCCCACCGACGCCGACACGCAGGCGGCCCTGATCGAATCCTCACACCCCACGGCCGAAGAGGTGCGGGCGGTCTACGACGCGGTCTGCAGCGTGGGACAGATACCGGTGGGGAGCGAGCCGGACGGGCCGCTCGCCGTCCGTCTCGACGCCGTCCTGAAAACGACGGGCTTTTCGCGGACGAAGGTGCGAACCGCCGTCGACCTGATCGACCGGCAGGGGGCGTGGACGCTTCTGCCGCGCCGCAAACACTTCGGCCTCCTGCGGTTTTCGGCGTCGGCCCGGGAGGTTCGCGAATACGCCGACACGGTCGGCAACCGGGCGCTGGCCGCGTTCGTGCGGACCCTATTGCGGGCCGTCCACGCCGACGCGTTTCGGGGGTGGTGGCCCCTTGACCTGCGGGCCGTCGGGCGCCGGGCGGACCTGTCCCGAGACCGCCTCCGGGCCGGGCTGCGCTACCTGGAAGAGCAGGGGGTGCTCCGTTGGAAACCGCCGGGGGCGGCCCTTCAGGTGGAGCTTGCCCACCCCCGCGCCTCGAAACTGCCCGTGGACGACCAGACCGTCCAGAGTGCCCGGCGGCGGGCCGAAACGCGGCTCCAATACATGCTCCGGTACACGCGATCCGTGGCGTGTCGGCGGTGGGCCCTGCTCACCTACTTCGGGGAGGAGGCCGACGAGCAGTGCGACGCGTGCGACGTGTGTCTCGGCCGGCATCAGCCCGCGGCCATTACCCCCGATGACGAGCCGGTCCTTCGCCGCATCCTGGAGCAGGTGGCCGCGTCGACCCCGCGCGACGAGTGGTTCGACGACCCGCCGGCACCGCCCCGGCGCATCGACGAGCTCGTGGACTGGCTCGTCGAGGAGGACTACCTGGCCGTGGAGGATCCCCTCGACGGATCGGTGCGCCTTACGGAGCGGGCAGAAAACTGGCTCTGAGGCGGGGCGCGGGGCTACGGAGCGTCGGAGGCCTTTCGAGAACGGTCCTCAAGAGAGTCCGGGATGCTCCGCGAATCAGGCCTGCGTCGGTCCGGGCGCCGTAGGGCCTGGAGGGTATCGATCACGGTCTGGTACATCGTCTCGAGGCGATCCGGACGACGGGTGTAGTGCCGCAGGGTGGCCTCGAATTCGGACGGCTCCACGTCGTACCGCGCGAGAATCGAGTCTCGAAGGCCCGGAGGCGTCGCCACGTCCCGGGATTGGCGGGAGGAGGCCATGTGTAGCTCCGTCAGCACGCGCGTGAACGTGGTGTCCGGAAGCGGCGTGTCGCCGGCCGAGAACCCCGAGCATCCCACCATCAATCCGAGACCGATGGCGGCCCCGACCATGCCCCACCGACGAGGGGAGACCGAGCGGAGAAGAGAGGAGACCGTGGGCATTACTTTGCGGCGGTCGGCGACGCATCCGGCGAGCGGCTCCCCTCCGCGGTGCGGAAGGTGCGGGCCATGACCTCCATCTGCCGGAGGAGGTCGATCTTGTCGTTGTCGGGGGCAAAGATCGACCCGTCCAGCATGTACACCCGATCCGTAGCCTGGTCGTAGAACGTGTAGTTTACGAACGGACCGCCGCCCCCGACGGGGCGAAGCTCATTGCCCCCACCGAGCGGGGCGACCATGTACCAGAGGCCCCGCGAGTCGTACGCGTACCGGTCCAGGAACGAGCGCTGTTCGGTCTTGAGGGGGCGCCGGTAGTCGATCTTTGCGAACCCCCGGACGTTGCCCCGTAGGTGGCGACGCGTGAGCGAGTCGCGGGTGTTGTAGATCCACTCGGGGGTGATCTGGTCGGGACTGACGTCCTCGACGTAGTAGACGAAGAATTCGCGTCGCGTCTGGGCGAGAAGACGCCGCAGCCAGACGAACCCTTCCGATCCGGTCGTGGTGTCGACGGCAATCTGAAAGTCCGACTGCATGTTCACGGCAAAGCCGTGGCGCTGCATGAGGGTGTCCTCGAGCGCCGACCGGCGATCGTCCTCGTACATGTTCCGGTCCATGCGTTGGAGCGTCGCCTCCGTGAACGTGTCCCGGATCTGCGTCCCCTGGCTCTGGAACGTCTCGGCGAGCGCGTCCGGGCTGGCCGCCGCGACGTAGTAGATGCGCTGGCTGCGGCGCCACAAGTTCGGCTTGGGGACCACGGCGGTCTGGCCGTCCAGGATGGCCTGCTCCGCCTCGTCCGAAAGACGCCGCCGCAGAAATGACGTTTCGTTCGTCGAGTCGCTGAGGGGCGCCGCGATGATGACGTTTTTCAGGTCCTGGACGCGCTCGTACGTGCGCTCGTCCGTCAACTCCAGGTGGCGCAGCTGAAAGGAGCGCTCCGACACCGGAAGGGTCTCGACCCAGGGCGTGACGTTTGCGCGCAGCGCCTCGCCGCTGGGGCCCGTCCAGTGGGAGCTGTCCATGACGACGGTGATCTCGCCGATGGGCCCCACGGCACGGGGGCGGTAGTCGCCCTCACATCCGGACAAGAGGAGCAGACCGGCGAGTAGCGTCCCGAGCAGGAGGACGTCGGGGACGACAAGAGTGCGGCGCATGGGAGGGAAGATGGAGAAGTGAAGTGGAACGCACCCCCTCACACGACCAAGCGCAACGATTGCTCCGGAGCAATTCCGTTCCCGACGCGCGTTTTGAGGCGACGACCGAGCGCGCCGCCCGGCCTCATGCCGGGTTGGGTTGAGGGGTAGGGACCGGCGTCCCCGATTTGAGGTGGCGGGCAAACCCCTCCACCGTATCGAGGCGGTCCGTCGTCGACCGCTCCGGGTCCTCCCAAAGGGCCTCAACGCGGTTGATGAGGGCGGAGCCGACAATGAAGCCGTCGGTGTGCCGGCTCAGCTCCATTGCGTCGTCGTGGGTCTTGATGCCGAAGCCGACGAGGAGGGGGTTTTGTGCCACAAAATCTCGGGCGTGCATCAGATACTCGTCTACGCTCGGCGTCTCGGCCAGGTCGCTGCCCGTGAGGCCGGTTACGCTCACGGCGTAGACGAAGCCCGTGGCCCGCTCGTCGACGACCCGAATCCGTTCGTCGGAGGTGTTGGGGGCGATCAGGAAGACCAGCTCCAGGCCGTGGGCGGCGGCCGCGTCGCAGAGCGCGTCGCTCTCCTGCGGGGGCAGGTCCGGCAGGATGAGGCCGTCGACGCCGGCCTCCGCCGCGTCCCGGCAGAAGGCATCGACCCCGTACTTGAACACCGGGTTGACGTAGCCCATCAACAGGAGGGGCGTGTCGCTGTCCTCCCGAAACGCCTCGACGGTCCGGAGGGTGTCGGGCAGTGTGACCCCGTGGGAGAGGGCCCGGGCGCTGGCCCGCTGGATGGGACGCCCTTCGGCCAGTGGATCGCTGAAGGGCATGCCCAGCTCGATGAAGTCAGCCCCCCCGCGATCGATCGCGTGGAGCAGGGGGACGGTCGCGTCGGGATTCGGGAACCCGTCCGTGAGGAAGAGCCCCATGGCCTTTTCGTCAGGGCCGAGGGCATCGAACGTCTCGTCGAGTCGGGACATGGAGGGCGGGGGAAGGCAGCAGGGGAGGCGAGAGGCACCGGACGGCTCGTCCTTACCGGTGTGCGGCGATGGTCTGCATGTCCTTGTCGCCCCGGCCGGAGCAGTTAAAGACGAGGACGGCGTCGTCCCCGCGCTCCTCGGCCAGGGTGCGCGCCAGCTCGGGCAGGAGGGCGACGGCGTGCGCCGTTTCGAGCGCCGGGATGATGCCTTCCGTTTGGGAGAGAAGCTCCACCCCGTCCAGGGCCTCGTCGTCGGTCACCGGGTGGTACGAGACGCGTCCCTCGTCGCGCAGGTGGGCGTGCTCGGGCCCCACGCCGGGGTAGTCGAGGCCGGCGGAGAGCGAGTGGGCGAGGCTCACCTGACCGGCGTCGTCCTGCAGGAGGTAGCTCATCGCCCCGTGCAGGACGCCCGGCGACCCCTCGGCAAGGGTGGCCGCGTGGTCGCCGTCGAGGCCGCCGCCCGCCGCCTCCGTCCCGTGCAGTTGCACCTCGGGGTCGTCGAGGAACGGATGGAAGATGCCGATGGCGTTGGAGCCGCCCCCCACGCAGGCCGCGATGGCGTCCGGCGTCTCCCGGCCGGTCTCCTCACGGAGCTGGCGACGCGTCTCGGTGCCGATCACCCGGTGAAAGTTGCGCACCATCATGGGATAGGGGTGCGGGCCCACGACGGAGCCGATGATGTAGAACGTGTCGTCCGGGTTGGACACCCAGTCCCGAATGGCCTCGTTGGTGGCCTCCTTCAGGGTTTGGCTGCCCGAGGTCGCCGCCCGAACCTCCGCGCCCAGCAGCTCCATGCGCTCCACGTTGAGGCGCTGGCGTTCCATGTCCTCCGCCCCCATGTAAATCACGCAGTCGACGCCGAACTTGGCGCAGACCGTGGCGGTGGCCACCCCGTGCTGCCCGGCCCCGGTTTCGGCAATGATGCGCTCCTTGCCCATGCGCGTCGCCAGCAGGATCTGGCCGAGCGTGTTGTTAATTTTGTGGGCCCCGGTGTGGCAAAGGTCTTCCCGCTTCGCGTAGATGCGGGCCCCGCCGATCCGTTCGGTCAGGCGGTCGCAGTAGGAGAGGGGGGTGGGCCGCCCGGCGTATTCACGGAGGAGGGCGCGGAGGTCGGCCTGGAAGTCCGGGTCGTCCTTATACGTGTCGTAGGCGGCCTTCAACTCCTCCAGTACAGGGGTAAGGGTCTCCGGCACGAACGCTCCCCCGTACGAGCCGAAGTGGCCATCGGTATCGGGGAGGGTGTCCGCACGAGACGTGGTAGCGGGAGAGGACATGGCGGGCAACTCTTGCAGAGTGAATAGCGGTCGGGAATACCGGTACTCTCTTACGCGACACTCGCGTTGCGGTCCGGGTCAGGGGTCATGCGTTTCGGCTTCTTCCAACTCGGCCGCCGCGGCCTGAAACGCATCCATGAACGCGTCGATCTTCTCGAAGCTCTTCTGTCCGGGGGCGGACTCCAGGCTGCTGGACAAATCGACGGCGAACGGGCGCATCGTTTCGAGCGCCCGGGCCACGTTGTCGGCGTTCAGCCCACCGGCCAGGAAGACCGGATAGTCCTCCGCCAGCTCGCGGGCGAGGCGCCAGTTGAACGACTCGCCGGTGCCGCCCCACACGCTCGAGTCGTGGGTGTCCAGCAGAAAATACTCGACCCCGTCTTCGTAGCGTTCGAAGAGGGTCCGGAGCTGGTTCGGGGCCGCGTCGTGCCGCACGTGAATCGCCTTGATCACGGGGCAGTCGACGCGCTCCACGACGTGGGCGGGCTCCTGCCCGTGGAGCTGGGCAAGCTCGAAGCCGGCGGTGTCCACGGCCTCGTTGATCGTGTCGGCGCCGTCGTTCACGAACACCCCAACCGGGGCCGGCCCGTGCACCCATTCGATAATGTCGCTGGCGAGGGCCGGAGGGGCGTAGCGGGCGCTCTCCTCGTGTTGGACGAAGCCGAGGTAGTCGGCCCCGGCGCCCGCCAGGTAGCGTGCGTCTTCGAGTTCTGTGATGCCGCAAACTTTGAGCTCAACTCCCATGGGGCATTGCTCTGTGACTAGGGAAAGCGGATGGAGGGATAGCCGTCGCGAGGCCGGCGCCCAGTGGCCGTTAGCCGGCCTGCTGAGCGGCGATCTTCTTGCCCTCGGCGCGCAGCCGAGAGAGCGCCTCGCCGGGATGCTCCGCACGCATCAGGTGCTCGCCGATCAGGACGCCGTTGACGCCGGCCTTGCGGAGGCGGACGAGCGTCTCGGGGTCGCTCAACCCGCTTTCGGCCACGCGCCCGACCCCCTTCGGGGTTTGGTCGAAGATGCGGAGCGAGTTGTCGAGGTCGACCTCGAAGGTGTGGAGGTCTCGGTTGTTCACCCCGAGGACGCTCACCTGCTCCCAATCGATCTTGTCGAGGTCCTCCTCCTCGTACACCTCCACGAGGCAAGAGAGCCCGAGCTCGGTGGCGGCGGCATGCAGCTCGGCGAGCTGACCCGGGTCGAGGGCCGTCGCGATGAGCAGGACCGCGTCGGCCCCCACCGCCCGCGCCTCCACCAGCTGGTACGGGTCGATGATAAAGTCTTTTCGCAGCAGCGGCGTCTCGGGCACGTGGGCACGGATCCAGGCCATGTGCTCCAGGGCCCCCTCAAAGTGGAGCGGCTCCGTAAGCACACTGATCGCGGCGGCGTCGTGCTCGGCGTACTGCTGAGCGATGGCGGCGGGATCGAACGGGTCCCGGATGACGCCCTTGGAGGGAGACGCCTTTTTGACCTCCGCGATGAACGAGAGGCCCCGCTCTTTCAGGGCCTCCGCGAGGGAGAGGGGCTCCCGCTCGTCGTAGAACGGACGCTCCTTGAGCTCCGAGGTCGGGGTTTCTTGTTTCCGCTGCTCCACGAGCTCGCGGGTGTCGTCGATAATGTCGTCCAGGATGCTCACGGTGAGTGGGGGCGGTGTTGGGAAGGACGCGGTGCGTGCCGTCGCGGGCCGTCCGGCGCCTTACTCGGACTTGGCCTCCTTCGACACGCTTGCGAGGGTGTTGAGGGCGTCGAGCGCGGCGCCCGAGTCGATGCTCTCCGCGGCGGCCTCCAGGCAGGCGTCGAGGTCGGCGTACTGGTCGCTGACGTGGAGCGCATAGGCGGCGTTCAACAGCGCGACGTCGCGGCGGGGGCCTTGGTCCTCCCCGGACAGGATGTTGCGGAGGATGGAGGCGTTTTGCTGAGCGGTACCGCCTTCGAGGGTGGATATGGAGGCCCGATCCAGGTCGTGGCGCTCCGGACCCACCTCGTGACTCCGTGGGACCGGGTTCTGGTCGGAGGCGTCGTACTCGAAGAGCGTGGTGGAGGCGGAAATGCTGACCTCGTCCAGCCCGTCGTCGGCGTGGAGTGTGATGACGTGGTCGGCGTCGAGCTCGGCGAGGATGCGCACCATCGTCTGGGCCGTGCTCGTGTCGAAGGCGCCCACGATCTGTCGGGTGACGCCGGCCGGGTTGCAGAGGGGGCCGAGGATGTTGAAGAAGGTCCGGACCCCGAGCGCCTTGCGCACCGGCATCACGTGCCGCATGGCGGGATGGAAGAAGGGGGCGAACAGGAACGCGATGCCGGCCTCGTGGAGGCAGTGCTCCACGCCCTCCTTTTCGAGGTCGATCTGTACGCCTAGGGCCTCCAGGACGTCGGCGGAGCCGGACTGGGACGAGACCGAGCGGTTGCCGTGCTTGGCCACGGTCGCCCCGGCGCCCGCCGCAATGAAGGAGGCGGTGGTGGAGATGTTGAAGGTGCTGGCCCCGTCGCCCCCGGTGCCGCAAAGGTCGATGGTCTGGGGGTCGTCGGTCTCCACCGAGACGGCAAACTCCCGCATGGTTTTCGTGAACCCGACCAGCTCGTCCAGCGTCTCGCCCCGGGTGCGCAGGCCCATCAACAGGGCGGCGATGTGCTCGTCCCGCGCAGAGCCGCTCATCATCGTGGCCATGGCCTCCTCGGCCTCCGGGCGGGAGAGCGGATCGCCGTCGGCGATGGTTTGAAGCAGGGTGTTCACAGGCAGAAGGGGATTTCGAGAAAGACGTGGAAGGACTGGGATGGATTAGGATGTGGGGGCGGGGGACCGCTCGTCCAGTGCGATCGAGAGCCAGTTGGCAATGATCGTCGGCCCGGCCCGCGTCATCACGCTTTCCGGGTGGAATTGGATGCCGTACAGCGGATGGGTGCGGTGGCGGAGGGCCATGATCGTGTCGTGCTCCTCCGTCGTGGCCGTCACCTCCAGGGCCTCGTGGGGGAAGGTGTCCGGGTCGATGACGAGGGAGTGGTACCGGGTTGCGTCAAACGACGGGTCGACATCTTCAAAGAGCGGGGTGCCCTCGTGGAGGACCGGGCTCGTCTTGCCGTGCATCAGCTCGTCGGCCTGGGTGACGGACCCGCCGTAGACCTCCCCGATGGCCTGGTGCCCGAGGCAGACGCCCAGGATGGGGGTCGTCGCGCCGAGCTCCCGGATGACCGGCTCCGTGATGCCGGCCTCCGACGGATGCCCCGGGCCCGGCGAAATCAGAATGCCGTCCGGGTCGCGGGCTGCCACGTCCGCGACCGTAAGGTCGTCGTTGCGGACCACTTCTAGGTCGTCCGTCTCGCGGCCCGCAAGGTGGACGAGGTTGTAGGTGAACGAGTCGTAGTTGTCTATGACCAGAATCATGGGTGGGGCGGAATGGGGGCGGGGAGTCAGACGGGTCTTCGGGGAGCGGGGACGGCCGGAGTCGTCGCGTCGTCACCCGGGCCGCGCACCGAGGGGGCACAACGGCCGGGCCGACACCGTCCGTTAGTGGGTGCGGACCAGGCCGACCCGGTCGCGCACCTTTTCCAGGAGGGGCTCGGCCTGGGCCCGGGCCTCCTTCGCGCCCTGCCGGAGCACGTCGCGCACGTAGTCCGGCCGCTGTTCGAGGTCCTTGCGCCGGGCCCGTGCTTCGGCGAAGTGTTCCTCGATCAGTTCTTGGAGCGCCTGCTTGGCGTGCCCGTAGCCGTACCCGCCGGCCCGGTACTTGTCCGCGATCTCCTGCTGGGTCTCCGCGTCGGCAAACAGGGTGATCAGGGCGAAGACGTTGCAGGACGCCGGGTCCTTTGGGGCGTCGAGGGGGGTGGAGTCGGTCACGATGTTCATCACCTTCTCCTCCAGCGCATCGCCCTCGTCGAAAATGCCGATGGTGTTGTCGTAGCTCTTCGACATCTTGCGCCCATCGGTGCCGGGGACCACGGCCACGTCGTCGAGAATCTGGGGCTCAGGGACGGGGAGGAGCGGCTCGTCCTCCGGGCAGAACCGGTTGTTAAAGCGACGGGCCAGGTCGCGGGCGATCTCCAGGTTCTGTTTCTGGTCCGCCCCGACGGGCACCAGCGAGCCGCCGTACGCGAGGATGTCGGCGGCCTGGAGCACCGGGTAGTTGAAGAGGCCCGCGTTCGGCGTAAGGCCGGCCTCCACCTTGTCCTTGTAGGCCACCCCCTTCTCGAGGGCGCTCGTGGGGAGGAGGTTGAAGAAAATCCACATGAGCTCGGTTACCTCCGGCACGTCGCTCTGCACGAAGAGGGCCGCCTCGTCGGGGTCGAAGCCGAGGGCAAGGTAGTCCAGCGCCACGTTGAAGGTGTGCTCGCGGAGCCGCTCCGCGTCCTGCACCGTCGTCATCGCGTGGTAGTTCACGATGAAGTAGTAGGCGTCGTGCTGCTGGTGCAGATCGATGTGTTGACGAAGGGCCCCAAAGTAGTTGCCCAGGTGCAGGCGGCCGGACGGCTGGATGCCGGAGACCACGACCGGGTCGGCGGGGTGTTCGGTGTCCGGGGGCGAGGCAGAGTCGGTGGCTTCCATCGGGGCAGGGGGGCGTGAGGGCGTGGAGGGACAATGCGTCGGGGGCGTGCTACGCCGCGTCGCCGATGCGTCGTTGGAGGGCGTCGAGGGCGTCGAGGCGGTCCTGGCTGTTGCTCCGGATTGCCTGGAGCACGCCGCGGGTTCGCATCTGGTGCTCGAGGTCGAGCTCCTCCCCGAGGGCGTCGTTGAACGCCGTCTCGAGATCGCGGAGCTCCTCGAAGAGATTGCTCAGCGACCCCTTCAGCGTAAAGTCCTCGGGGGACAGGTCCGTGCCGTTGTACGGCGTGCCGCCGCAGCTCAGAACGGTCTCGGACAGCTTGCCCACGTCGGTACGGGCGGTCTTCTGAAGGCGCTCCAGCACGTCCACGACGCGCTCGTCGTCGCAGTGGCGGATGGCGGCGCCGTAGTGGTGGTTCAGCTCAATGTGCTGCCGGATGAGCGGGTCGATGCGGTCGACCGTCTCGGACCGGCTGAGCGTCTGGCCGGCCCAGCCGCGGTTGAGAAGGGCCTCTTTGATGGGGTTCGGCATAACCGGGAAGAAGGATTGGAAGACAGAGCTTGGTTGGTACCGTCGTCCGGGGGGGAAGTTTGCGGGCGGGGCGGTGCGAGGGGCGACCGGTGGGGCGTGGCCACGCGGTTACAGCAGCCCCTCCGAGGCTACCCGAAGGGCCTGCCGGAGGGCGGCGGCCTTGTCCCGGGTTTCCTCGTACTCGCGGGCAGGGTCGCTGTCCGCGACGATGCCCGCACCGGCCTGCACGTACGCCGTCTCGTCGGCCACGACCATGGTGCGGATGGTGATGCAGGTATCGAGGGTTCCGGAGAAGTCGACGTAGCCGACGGCCCCGGCGTAGACCCCGCGCCGGGAGGGCTCCAGGTCGTCGATGATCTCCATCGCCCGCACCTTGGGCGCGCCACTGACCGTCCCGGCCGGGAAGCAGGCCGCCAGGGCATCCATGGAGCTCTGGTCGGGGGCGAGCGCGCCCTTGACCGACGACACGATGTGCATGACGTGGGAGTACCGTTCGACGTAGGCGTACCGGTCCACCTCCACGGTGGCGTACTGGCAGACGCGGCCCAGGTCGTTGCGGCCCAGGTCGACGAGCATCAAGTGCTCGGCGCGCTCCTTGGTGTCGTCGAGCAGCTCCTCGGCGAGGGCCTCGTCTTCCTCCTCGTCCTCACCCCGCGGCCGCGTGCCTGCGATCGGCAGCACCTCGGCCGTGCCGTCCTCGGCCCGCACCAGCACCTCCGGCGACGAGCCCACGAGCGCGAGGTCGTCGAGGTCGAGGTAAAAGAGGTAGGGCGAGGGGTTGACCTGGCGCAGGGCGCGGTACAGGTTGAAGCGGTCCCCCTCGAAGGCGGTCGCGAAGCGCTGCGACAGGACGACTTGAAAGATGTCGCCCTTCTGGATGTGATCCTTGGCCGTCCGGACGGCGTCCTCGAAGGCAGGCTGCTCGATGTTGGACGTGAGCTCCGCCTGCGTCCACTCGACGGGGGCTGGGGGATCGGAGGAGCGCTTGAGGTCCGCCTCCAGGTCGGCGAGGCGGGCCTGGGCGTGTTCGAACGCGGCGCGCAGGTCGGTCTCCTCGTCGACGAACACGTTTGCCATCAGCACGAGCTGGTGGCGGACGTGGTCGAAGGCGGCGACGGTGTCGTAGAAGCACCACACCGCGTCGGGGAGGCCGAGGTCGTCCGGGGGGGCGTCCGGGAGGTCCTCCACGAGACGCACGGCGTCGTATCCGAGGTAGCCCACGGCCCCGCCCCTCAGCCGGGGCAGGTCCGGCAGTTCGACCTCCTCGTATCGGTCCAGGTACGCATCCAGCACGTCGAAGATGGAGCCGGTGGGGGTGGGCAGGCCGGCCTCCGGCGAGGGCGTGCGGCGCTCGTCCACCTCGACCGTGGCCCCAAACGCCTGGCCCGTTAGAATGCGGTACGGGTCGCGCCCCAGAAAGGAGTAGCGGGCCAACTTTTCCCCCCCTTCCACGCTCTCGAAGAGAAAGCTGAATGGAGAGTCCTCCCGGAGGGCGAGGTACGCCGAGACCGGGGTGAGGAGATCGGCACTCCGACGGGCGTGTACGGGCACCACGAGACGGGACAGGCCGTTGGCCCGGGCAGTCTCGACACGTGTGCGAAAGTCGTCGTAGGTCATGTGTGGAGAAGACAAGGGGCAAAACAAAAACCCGCTACCAATTGGCAGCGGGTCCAGAGCCATTCAGTACGAGGGGCAGTGCACAGCAATCAGGCACGCATAGGGCTCTCGACCCGTAGAGAAGGCCGCCAGAGCCACCAGCCGAAGGATGTGATGCCGCTTTTGTCAATCATACAACTGTAGGGTACCACCCAGAATCATCATTCGCAACGGGAACGGTTTGAAATTCAATTGGAGGATCTGCGGAGGAAGGCGGAGGCCCTGCCCGGCCAGGATCCGTTGCGCGGGGAGGGAGGAACCTGCAGTTGGCTCAGGTTTTGGTTCTACGGAGCCTCAATCCCGACCCCAATCCAAGCGGCCATGCCTCTGGTGCAGACTCTTCGCGAACGGCTGCGGGGATACCGTCCGCGCCTGGAGGCTGTGGTGTTTGGGCTTTCCCTGTTGGGGGTTCTCGACGTCGTGCACCTCTTGATCCAGCAGGCCAGGACCTTCGAGAATGGATGCCTCGGGGGCTCCGCGCTCGGGGGCGGTTCGTCCATCTTCGACTGCGCGGCGGTGACCGCCGGGGCGGGAAGCAAACTCCTGGGGGTGCCCAACACAACTTGGGGGCTCGGGTTTTATGGAATGGTCGGCGTGCTCACCGTCGCCGTCTTCTGGGTGGTGCCGAAGGTGCGAGCGTGGATCCACGGGGCCCGAATCGGTCTGCTCACGGGCGGGATTGCGTACTCGGCGTACCTCACGTATCTCCAGATCGGTCCCCTGGGGACCCTGTGCCTTCTGTGTTTGGGATCGGCCCTGATCACGACCCTCCTGTTTGCAGGACAGGTTGCCCTGCTTGCTTCCTCACCAACATCCCCTCCTGATTCCATGTCGTCTCGACTCGTAAAACGGCAGGTCGCCCTCTTCGTCTACTGCGCCGCCGCCGCGGCCGTCCTCGTCGGGATGGATCTTGTCTACTTCGACGAGACGAGTGCAGCGGCCCCGCAGCCCCGCTCCGCGTCTGAGTCGGCCGCCCCGGCCCAGTGCGAGCTCGACGACTCGAAGACGCCGTTGCAGGACCAGGGGGCCTCACTCGTCGGCTTTCAGGACATCACTGCGGGCAGCAACGAAGCCGGGGTGACGGTCATCGAGTACTTTGATCCAAACTGTCCCCACTGCAAAGACTTTCACCAGGTCATGAAGCAGGTGGTGGAGGCCCACCGCGACGAGGTGCGGTTTGTCTACAAGCCGTTCCCGCTCCGTCGCTCGTCGCTGCCGGAGATCCAGGCCCTGTACGTGGCGGCCCAGTCCGACAAGTTTAACGAGATGCTGGAGGCGCAGTACGCGCGTCAGGGACCAGGCGGCATTGGGATGCAGGACCTCCGGGCCATCGCGGAAGAGATTGACCTCGACCCCAGCGTGCTGAGCGAACGGGTGGAGCAGAACGAATATCGGGATCAGGTCCTTCAGCAGCGAAAGCGGGCCGTGAAGGTTGGGGTTGACAGCACCCCGACGGTGCTGATCAATGGGCACTTCGTAGAGTCTCGCACCCAGAAGTGCCTGAACACCTTCATCGAACAGGCCAAATCCGGAACCCTCGGCGGCACGGCGTCCGGATGAGGGGCCTCACTCGGATGGGGGCGGCCGCGACCGCGACGCCCACACGGACCGCCTCGGGCGTGAGCATTCCCGATGCTCTCGTCGACGCACTCCGGCCCCCACTGTACAGGCCCACTGGTTTGCCGACGACAGCACGTTTCCCAACACGACAGCAGGTTTCCCAACAACGAACCCCTTCCGGCGCCGGTCGTGCGGAAGGGAGTTCGGGACGACGTTGAGCGGGGCCTGGCGCAACAGAATCTACGCGGCGGATGGCCCGCTACTCGACCGTTGGGGCGCCGAGTCATGGGGACATTTCTCCGCGGTCTGCCCGCCCCCACGGCCGGCCCGCGTCCGGTGGACGTAGAGGAACACTGGCCCCTCCCGTAGACGCCACCTCTCCGTGTCGCTCTTCGTCACCAAACTTCTAAGCCTCTTCGTTCACCCCCTGTCCCTCGGCATGCTGCTCGTGGGCACAGGGATCGTGGTGGGGAACTGGTGGAGGCGAAGCGGGATGGCGTTGTTGGTCGGGGGCGTGCTGGTCTTGTGGGTGGCTTCGGCACCGCTCGTGTCGGATTGGTTGCGAGGGCGTCTGGAAGGGCAGCACCCACCGACGCGTGTCGATTCCCTGCCGTCGGCGGAGGCGGCCGTGGTGCTTGGCGGCGGCGTGAGTCCGCCTCGCCCCCCTCGCATCCACCCGGACCTGAATGACGCTGCCGACCGGGTGTGGCACGCGGCGCGCCTCTACCACGCCGGCAAGGTGCCCCTCGTCATCGCCAGTGGGGGCACCCAGCCCTGGAAGCGCCCGGACGCCCGGGAGGCGCCCGCCACGAACGTGCTCCTACAGGATTGGGGGGTTCCGGGTGACGCCATCCTCCTCGAGTCGAAAAGCGCAAACACGTACGAAAACGCCACGCGAACGGCAGAGCTACTGGATCGGCGGGGGCTCAACTGTGTGCTCCTGGTGACCTCCGCCCTGCACATGCCCCGGGCCCTCGCGGTCTTTCGGAGTGCGGGCATAAAGGCCGTGCCGGCGCCGACGGACGTTCAGGTGGGCGACCGAAATTACACCGTGCTCGACGTGCTCCCCGACGCCGGGGCCCTCGCCGGATCCACCGCCGCCATCCGTGAATATGTAGGGTATCTCGTATACGACTGGCGCGGCTGGATCGACGGGCCCGCCGGATCCCCGAACGCGAGAGATGCGACGGCCCGCTGTTCACCCTCTGCCTCGGCCCCCGTCCGTTGATGGCGTGCGGGCGGCCTCCTCGACGATGCCTCCTTCCGACTGGGCACCGCACCATGCCGTCTGACACGCTGACGTTGTTCTACCGCTTTGGGGTGGCCCTCGTCCTTGGGCTCTTCATGGGGCTGCAGCGCGAGTACGCGTACCGCGACCGGGCGGACGGGGAGGGGGAACTGATTGCCGGCGCGCGAACCTTTCCCATCATTGCGCTCCTGGGGGCGGCGTCGGCCCTGAGCGCCACCGAACTCGAGAGTGCGTGGCCGTTCGCAGTAACCGTTATTGCAGTGGGAGTGTTGCTTGCCGTCGGGCATTTCCTGCAGGCCCGAGCGCGGGACACCGGCCTCACCACCGAGATGGCGGCGCTGGTGGTCTTCTTCACCGGGGGGCTCTGCTACTGGGGGGACCTCCGCCTGGCGGCGGCCCTCGGGGTTGGGACGGCGGTGCTCCTGTCGCTGAAGGTGCAAACCCACGCCCTCGCCCGCACGCTCAATCAGGAGGACGTGATCGCGACCCTCAAGTTTGCCGTCATCACGGTTATTGTGCTGCCCCTGCTGCCGCAGCAGGGCTACGGCCCGTCGCCGTTCGACGTGCTGGTCCCGTACAACGTCTGGCTCATGGTCGTGCTGATTTCTGGGATCAGCTTCCTGGGGTACGTGCTCATCAAGGTTGTGGGCCCGCGTCGCGGCGTGGGACTGACCGGGATTCTCGGGGGCCTCGCGTCGAGCACGGCCGTCACGCTGAGCGTCGCGGAGCGGAGCCGAGACTCGGCGGGGCTGGACCGGCCCTTCGCGCTGGCCGTGCTCCTGGCCTGGGCCATCATGTTTGTGCGGGTCATCGTGGAGGTGGCGGTCATCAACCCGCCCCTGCTCCTGACCGTCTGGGCGCCCATTCTGGGGGTTTTCGTCGTGATCCTCGCCTACTGCGGGTACCTGTACGGCGTGCAGCCGGTCGAGAAGCACGACGAACCCCAGACCGTTAAAAATCCGTTTCGCCTCGGTCCGGCAGTCACATTTGGGGTGCTGTACGCTGTCATTCTCGTTGTGTCGAACGGGGCCCAAACCTACTTTGGCGACGCCGGCGTGTACCTGTCGAGTGTCGTGGCGGGGCTGGCGGACGTGGACGCCATCACCCTCTCGATGGCTCGTCTCCACGAAAGTGGGGACGTAGGGGCGGTGCCTGCCACCCGGGCCATCGTGATTGCGGCGGCCGCCAATACGGTGCTCAAGGGCGGCATCGTGGCGCTCACCGGCACGTCGGGCTTGCGGCGGGCGGTGGTGCCGGGCCTCCTCCTCATCGTCGGGGCGTCCGGCGTGGCCCTGCTCTTCATTTGAAGCTGAGAGGAGGCAACGGGACGGTCGGGGCCCGTGCGCAGTGCAACGGCGGTACAACCGGAAGTCATTGGCCATGCAGGTCTCTCATCGCTACATCATCGGGGTGTTGGTTCTGGGGCTCCTGCCCGTGTCGGCGGGGTGGGCGCAGAAGGGGGGCGTGGCCGGCGACACGAGCGCGGCCTGGCACGCAGACGCCTGGACGCCAATCATCGAGAAGAAGGGGCTTCGGATTTCCTACATCTACTATCCGGACGCCAACGACGAGCACGACGGGATCGTGCTGCGTCTCATCAACGAGAACGAGGTGCCCGTGCGGTACGAATTTACGCTCGTCTTTCGGGCGCCCGCGGCGGACACCACGACTGCGGTCCGGGGCCGCCTGAATCCCGGCGCGATGAAGACCGGGGACGCCGCCGGCCTCTTCTGGGTGCCGTTCCGGGAGGACGATCGGAGCCTGGGGGAGATCGGGCTCCGGGGCCTGTCCGTGGCTCAGCTCCGGCCGTCCCCCCCGGACTGATTATCTATACCTGCGAGGCCGGCAGGGTGAATGCTTCTTGGAGACTGTCTCGGGGCCGAAGGCGCCCAAAACCGTCTGATGTCCGCCTCGTAACGGTATGGTGGATGCTTTCCTGTCCGCGATTTACACGTTGTCGTTCTGAAAACCCACCGTTCCCCTGCCGTGAGCACCACCGATGCCCTGTCGCCGGAGGAGGCCACCGCCCCGACGAATGACGTGGATCCAGTCCTCAAGGACGAGATCGAAAAGCGCCGGACGTTCGCCATTATCAGCCACCCGGACGCGGGCAAGACGACCCTCACCGAGAAACTCCTCCTGAAGGGGGGCGCCATCCACGAGGCGGGTGAGATCAAGGCCCGCAAGGCCGACCGCTTTGCGATGAGCGACTGGATGACGATGGAGAAGGAGCGGGGCATCAGCGTCACCTCCTCGGTGATGAAATTCCCCTACCGGGGCTACGAGCTGAATCTGCTCGATACCCCGGGCCACCGCGACTTTTCGGAGGATACATACCGCGTCCTGACTGCGGCCGACAGCGTGATCATGGTGCTCGACAACGCGAGCGGCGTGGAGCAGCAGACGGAGAAGCTGATGGAGGTGTGCCGGATGCAGGACACCCCCATCATCACCTTCGTCAACAAGATGGACCGGCACGGCCTGCCGCCGCTCGACATCCTGGAGGACATCGAGGACACGCTCGATCTGGACACCGTGCCGCTCTCCTGGCCCATCGGGATGGGCAACCGCTTCCGCGGCACCTACAACCTGTACCGGGACGAACTGCACCTCTTCTCCCACGCCGATATGGACGGGGAGCACGAGCGCCTGCCGATTGATGACCTGGACGATCCCCAGCTCGACGAGGTGCTCGGCGATCAGGCCGACGACCTTCGGTTCGACGTGGAGCTGGTCCGCGAGGCGGGCGACGAGCTGGACCTGCAGGCCTACCTCGGCGGCAAACAGACGCCGGTCTTCTTCGGCAGTGCGCTCAGCAACTTTGGGGTGGGCGACATGTTCGACACCTTCGTCGAGATCGCCCCGCCGCCCCAACCCCGTCCCACGGTGACCCGGGACGTCTCGCCCTACGAGGACGACTTCACGGGCGTCGCCTTCAAGATCCAGGCGAACATGGACCCGAAGCACCACGACCGCATGGCGTTTGTGCGCGTCTGCTCCGGGAAATTCGAGAAGGGCATGGAGGTGATCCACCACCGCACCGGGCAGACGATGCGCCTCAATAACGCCACCACGTTCATGGCGCAGGACCGGGAGGGGGTGGACACGGCCTACCCGGGCGACATCATCGGCATCATGAGCCACGGGCGCGTCAAGATTGGGGACAGCTTTTCGACGGCCGAGCCCCTTCACTTTACCGGGGTGCCCAGCTTTGCGCCGGAGCACTTCCGCAAGGTGCGCCTCGACGACCCGTTCCGGTCGAAACACCTAAGCAAGGGCCTGCAGCAGCTGAGCGAGGAGGGCACCATACAGGCGTTCCGTCCGCTCCGCGGCAACGATTACATCCTCGGGGCCGTCGGCGAGCTGCAGTTCGACGTGACCCTGGACCGGCTGGAGGACGAATACAATGTGGACGCCCACCTCACGGGCGTGCGCTATGCTTGCTGCCGCTGGATCGACGGACCGGCGGAGGACCTGGAGGACTTCGAGGCCGAAAACATGGACAGTCTCTTCCGCGACGCCGGCGGGGACCTGGCGTACCTCGCGCTCAGTGACTTTCGGCTGGAGCGCACGATGGAAAATTGGCCCCGCATCAGCTTCAACTCCACGAAGCAGCACACGGCGGAAGAGGAGCGCAGCTAGTCTTATTGGGGACATGCCGGCCCCGGTGGGTCGTCCTCGCGAGTGCCTTGCGTCGTGGCTCGGTGCGCGTGCCCCGGAGACGGCTTCGTCCGGGAAGGGCTTCATCTGGTGGCGACGGCCTGCTGCCCCAGATCCAACGCAGACGGCATTTTACGCCCGCGGAGGGGCTTCGGAAGGGGGATCTTCCCGGAAAACCAGTTTGTTTTAGTACGCCTCTGAGACCCTACAGCACCACGTTCTGACTCTTGACGGTGGGCGATCCGTTTCTCATCGGTGGCGTCATCATTGCGTGCTTCGTCGCGTTCAACATCGGCGGCGCGACGACCGGGCCGGCCTTCGGGCCGGCGGTGGGGGCGAACGTCCTATCGAAGACCACCGCGGGGGCGCTCATGGCGGTGGCCTTCTTCGGCGGGGCCTACACGATTGGGCGTCGCGTCGTGGACACGCTGGGCACGGAGCTGGTCCACGACCCGTCCGTCTTCACGCTCGAAGCCAGCATCATCGTGCTGTTCTTCATTGGCGGGGCGCTGCTCGTGGGCAACCTTTCGGGGGCCCCGGCATCCACGTCGATGACGGCGGTGGGGGCCATCATTGGCCTCGGCCTTGCGAGCGGGGAGCTCAACTTTGCCGTCGTGGGAGAAATTCTCGCCTGGTGGATCCTGTCCCCCATCATTGGCTTTTGGCTCGCCGTCATGGTGGGGCGCTACGGGTACGAGGCGCTCGACCGGCGCGTCGCCATCGAGCAGAGTGACGGCCCGCTGCTGGCGTTCGAGCGTGTAGAGCTGGGGAGGTGGCCTGTGGTCCGTCTCCGCGAGTCCCCCGTCGTGCGGATGGAGCGCATCAGCCCGAAGCTGTGGCCGGCCCTTGGGCCCAACACGTCGTGGCGCGAGGCGGTGGGCACGGCCGTGCTGGTGAGCATCGGGTTTTTGATGGCGTTTAGCTCGGGCACCAGCAACATTGCCAACGCCATCGCGCCGCTGGTGGGAAGCGGCGCCCTGGCCATGAACCCCGGCATCCTCATCGGGTGTGGGGCCGTGGCGGTGGGGGCCCTCACGATTGCCCGCCGGACCATGGAGACGCTCGGCAATGACATCACCGACCTGCCGCTGACGGCCGCGATCGTGGTGGCGCTCCTCAGCTCGCTCATCATCATCGCGCTGTCGGCCCTCGGCATCCCGGCGAGCTTCGTCGTGGTCGCCACCCTCTGCATCATCGGCCTCGGGTGGGGGCGCTCCACCCAGGCCGTATCGGTGGCCGAGGCCGTGCGCGGAGACGTATCCCCCCAGGTGTCGGTGGGGGCCCTGGCGCGCGGGGACGACGCGACGGTCGGGACCGTGCGCTCGCAGTCCGCGCCACAGGGGGCGTCGCGGCGCACCGCCCCGGTCCGGTCGGACCTCTTCGACCCCGGGACGAGCGTGCGGGTCGTGCTGATGCAGAACGTGGTGCCCCTGCTGGCGACGGGCGGGTCGTACCTCACCTTCTGGCTGCTCCCTGTAGGGGGATGAGCCCTCGACGCCTATCCGAAAAATTGCAACCAAACGCGCGAGCATCACATGCAGCTACGTGGGCGCCAAACGCAGTTTTACATTGACCTGATCTACGGCCTCGGGTTTGCCGTGGGGTTCGGCTACCTGCTGTTCGTCGGGATGAATCCGCTGGTGGCGGCCTTCCAGAGCGGCCTCGTGCTGGGCTATTTCCTGCGCGTGTGGGAGAACATGAGCGTCTACGAGCGCATCCTGCACGAGGAGGTGGCGGCCGAGGCCGAAGAGGTGGTGGCCGACGAGATCGAAGACACGATGCCGGGCGAAGTGGAGGAGGCCGTGGCCGAAGAGATCAAGGACACCATGCCGGACGAGGTGGAAGAAGCGGTGGCCGAGAAGGTTGAGGGCGCCGTGGCCGAGGAGGCCGAGGACGCGGTCCCCGAAGAGGTCACCGCGGAGGTTGAGAAGCAGGTGGCCGAAGAGATGACCGATGAAATCAAGCAGCGAGTGGGGGAGGAGATGGAGGAGCGTCTCCAACAAGTGGGGGAGCGCGTGCCCGAGCACGTCAAGCAAAACCGGGGCGACCGAACGTCTGAGCCCGAGAAGGACGACGCGGCCGCAGGGGAGACTTCGTCGGCGCCTGGGCGGGGTGACGGCGCCTCGTCCGGGGCGTAGGGACGGGACGCACCAGGGCGATCTCGTTGCGGGCACCGTCGCGCCAGGCCCAGGGGCTTTTCTTTTTGGGACGTGGGGGCGGTCCCAAATCGACGCAGTGGGCCGGGCCTCTCGTCCAGAACTGAATGGTGGGTGGGACCGGCTGGCTTCCCAGTCCACTGCGCTTGAGGATGCCGTCTGCGGCTCCCCCCGAGGAGAAACGGGGAAAGACGTTCCGCAGGACTGCAGGACGCGCTGACGGGAGGACCAGGACCCTCCGGGGGCCGAGACTGGGGAGGCCGAGCCACGGACGGTGATCGACGAGGCCGGCGGCCGCTTGGACCGATAGGCCCCGTCGCCGTACACCTCAATCCGGATCATGGGCCCGTCACCGGCGCTCGTGCTGTCGTCTGTCTGCTTTCCCGTTTACGTGACGGGTGGATGAGAGAAAAGTGATGAAAGGCTTGTATCTTGTTCCCGCTGCGGATGGAGATTCGACCTGCGGGTGGTTACCGTATGGGTGGCCTGCCCGCTGAGAGGATGGGCTGGTTGGGTGAATCCCGTTCACGATCTGTCATCTGCTTCAGACACGCCATGTCTATCGATCGACGCCAGTTTTTGGACGCCTGCACGGCGGTCGGGCTGAGCGGCCTTTTTCCCGGTGCCCTGTACGCGCAGGTGGCCGAGCAGGAGGACGATGCCCCCATCACGACCGAACACGTGGCGGCCGCGGAATCGATTGCCGGGCTCTCCCTCACCGGCGAGGAGCGGGAGCTGCTGGTTGAGAACCTGAATGAGAACCTCGAGCAGTACGAGGCGATGCGGGCACAGGACCTGCCCAACGCACGAGCCCCGGCGACGACCTTCGACCCGCGCCGCGGCGGGGCGGAACTTCCGGAGGTCCCGCCGTCGGCCGACGGGGCGGAGGTCCCCCTTCCTCCGATCGACCGACCTTCTTCCAATGAGGAGCTGGCCTTCGCCTCCATCTCGGAACTGGCCCACCTGCTCCGTGCCCGCAAGGTGACCAGTGTGGAGCTGACCGAGCTGGCCCTGCAGCGCCTGCGTCGGTACGACGACCGGCTGCACGCGGTCATTTCGTACACCGAAGAGCGGGCCCTGGCGGCGGCCCGCCGGGCCGACGACGAGCTGGACGCGGGCACGTGGCGCGGTCCCCTGCACGGCGTGCCGTACGGGGCCAAGGACCTGCTGGCCGTGCAGGGCACGAAGACAACATGGGGGGCAGAGCCGTACAAGACCCAGACAATCGACGAGACGGCAACTGTCATCGAGCGGCTCGACGACGCCGGGGCCGTCCTCGTGGCCAAGCTGTCGCTGGGCGCCCTGGCCTGGGGGGATGTCTGGTACGACGCCACCACCAAAAACCCCTGGAACCTCGACCAGGGCTCCAGCGGCTCGTCGGCGGGGCCGGCCGCGGCGGTGTCGGCGGGCTGCGTGCCCTTCGCCATTGGGTCCGAGACGCTTGGCTCCATCGTCTCGCCGTCCACCCGATGCGGCGTGACGGGCCACCGCCCAACCTTCGGAGCGGTGGGGCGGGGCGGGGCCATGGCGCTCTCGTGGACCATGGACAAGCTCGGCCCCATCGCCCGTTCGGCGCTCGACTGCGCACACGTCTACGACGCGATCCGCGGGGCCGACCCGAAAGATCCCGCCTCGGTGGACGTGCCGTTTCCGTTCGACGCGGAACGCTCCGCCGTCTCCTTGCGGGTGGGATACCTGCAGGAGGCCTTCGAGGGGGACTACGACAACCAGTCCGCCGACCAGAAGACGCTCGATGTCCTGCGTGGGCTCGGCGTGGACCTGGAGCCGGTGTCGTGGGACGTCGACGTCCCGGTGGGGGCGCTCCTGAATACGCTCGACGTGGAGGCCGCCGCGGCGTTCGACGAGCTGACCCGCACGGACGGCGTCGACGAGCTGGTTCGGCAGGGCGAGAACACGTGGCCGAATGTCTTTCGCACCGCCCGCTTCGTCCCGGCGGTGGAGCACGTCCAGATGGATCGGCTGCGGGTGGACCTCATGGAACGGGCCCACGCGGTCATGCAAGACCTTGACGTGCTGGTGAGCCCCAGCTTCGGCGGGGGCACCCTCGGCATCACGAACCTGACGGGGCATCCGTGCGTGTGTCTTCCCAACGCCCTGCGCCCCGTGGAGGAAGGGCCGGATGCGCGCCGCCAGCCGGGCAGCATCAGTTTCGTGGCGCCCCTGTACAGGGACCAGCACGCGCTCACGCTGGCCCACGCCGTGCAGCAGGCGACCGACATCCACCGCCGCCGCCCGCCGATCCAGTAGACGACCAGGGGCGCCCCGAGGCCCCAGTTGCCGCGCACTTTCTCGCACAGTTCCCACGCCCCGCCATGCGCATCGTCTCGCTACTGCCGGCCGCCACCGAGTGGATCTGCGTCTTCGGAGGGGAGGACCAGCTCGTCGGGCGCTCCCACGAATGCGAGTACCCGGAGCAGGTGCAGGACGTGCCCGCCGTGACGGCCCCGACCTACGCGTCGGACGGCGACTCCGCCGCCATCGACGACGCGGTGCAGGGGCAACTGCAGGACGGGCTCAGTCTCTACGACGTGGACCTGGAGCGATTGCGGGCGCTGGAGCCCGACCTGATCGTGACGCAGGACCAGTGTGAAGTCTGTGCGGTGAGCCTGCCGGAGCTGGAGGTGCAGCTTGGGGAGTGGGCCGGCAAACGCCCCGAGGTTGTCTCGATGCAGCCGCAGACGCTCAAGGAGGTGCTCGACGAGGCGCTCCGCCTTGCCCGTGCTATGGAGGCCCTCGATACAGCCATGGAGGTCATTGCCAATCTTGAAACGGGCCTTCGGGTCCTTCGCGACCAGATTGGGGTGGACCGCTCCACCAACCCGCAATCGCTTCCCTCCGTGGCCTGTGTCGAGTGGCTGGAGCCGCTCATGGTGGCGGGGCACTGGATGCCCGACGTGGTGGAGATGGCGGGGGGGCGTCCCCTCATCGGCACCGCCGGGACACCCACCGCGCCGATCGAGTGGGACGAGCTTCGAGCGGCGGACCCGGACGCCCTGGCCCTGATGCCCTGCGGCTTCACCATCGACGAGACGCGGCGCGACCTGCACTACCTGACCAACCGGCCCGGTTGGGACGCCCTGTCTGCGGTCGAGGACCAGCGTGTCGCCCTGCTCGACGGCAATGCGTATTTCAACCGCCCGGGCCCGCGCCTCTACCGCGCCATTGAGGTGCTCGCCTCGGTGCTCCATCCCGAGGCCCTCCGCCCGGAGCCGCCCATTGCGGCCTGGGAGCGTCAGTGGCTGCACGCGTCCGACCCCACACCCGCATAACCCCACGCCCGCATAAAAAGCCCGCGTGGAGCGGGATCAACTCGGCCCGAAGGAGAGTGTAGTAGGGTCGGCACGCAAATCACACCTGCCGTGGCTCGCCTGCGACCATCGCCCGTGGGCCCCCGCGTCTGTTCAACTCACCCGTTGCCCGACTGACGACCGTATATGAAACGCTCGGAATTCAGCTACGACGTCCCCGAAGAACTCGTCGCAGAATATCCGGCCGACCCCCCCGACTCCTCCCGGATGATGGTGCTGGATCGGGAGTCCCACGACATCAACCACGACAAGCACTTCCACGACCTTCCTGAGTACTTCTCGGAGGGGGACGTGCTCGTCGTGAACGACACGAAAGTCTATCCGGCGCGCCTCTACGGCCAAAAGAAAAAGACCGGCGCCGACATCCAGGTTTTTCTCCTTCGCGAGCTGAACCCGGAAAGCCGGCTCTGGGACGTGGTGGTCGACCCGGCCCGGAAAATTCGCATCGGCAACAAGCTCTACTTCGACGACGACCTGATCGCGGAGGTCATCGACAACACCACCTCACGCGGCCGAACAATCCGCTTTTCGTTCGACGACGTGAACGAGGCGCTGTACCAGAAAATCCGGGACATCGGGGAGACCCCGCTGCCGCCCTACATCGATCGCGAGGTGGAAGAGGAGGACCGAGACCGGTACCAGACCATCTTCGCCGAGAATCGTGGGGCCGTGGCCGCTCCGAAGTCGACCCTTCATTTTACCGAGGACGTGCTGGAGCGCCTGAAGGAGAAGGGCGTCCACGTGGTCCCCATTACCCTCCACATCGGGCGGGGCAAGTCCAAGCCGGTGGACGTGGAGGACCTCTCCAAGCACCGGACGGATTCGGAGGAGTACGACATCCCGGAGGAGACCGCCGAGGCCGTCAACCGCGCCCTGGCGTCCGACGAGAATACCGTCACGGCCTGCGGCACGACCGTCGCGCGGGCCCTCGAGTCGAGCCTCTCGGCCGATGAGACGGTGAAGCCGGACCATAGCTGGACGGACCTCTTTGTGTACCCGGAGTACGAGTTTAAAATCGTGGAGCGGATGATTACGAACTTTCACCGCCCCGAGAGCATGCTCATGATGATGGGGGCGGCGTTTGCGGGGTACGACTTCCTGTTTGAGGCCTACGAGGAGGCCTTCGAGGAGGAGTACCGGCTCTTCGCGTTTGGGGACGCGATCTTCATCAAGTAGCCGTCCGGAAGCCTGAAGTGCCCACTGCCCGTTGCACGCGGCCCCGGATTCGCATGGATGATGCTGATGCTCGTGCCCGCTCGGACGAAGTGGCCGTCCTCATTCCGGCGGCCGGAGGAGGGCGCCGGCTGGGGGGACGGCCCAAGCAGTTCCGGGCCCTCGGCGAGCACCCGGTACTGGTGCAGGTCCTTCTCTCGTTTGAACGACACCCGGCCGTGGGCCACGCCGTGGTGGCGGCCCCCGAGTCCCGCGTGACCGATGTCACCGACCGTTTGCAGGCGGAGGGCCTCAGCGTGCTGACGGCCGTCGTGGGGGGCGGCGCCGATCGGCAGTCCTCCGTGCAACACGCCCTCCGAGCGGTGCCCGACCCCGTGAACACGGTGCTGGTGCACGATGCGGCCCGCCCCTTCGTCGCGGCGGCGCAGGTGCAGGCCGTCGTCCAGGCCGTCCGCACCGGCGGGGCGGCGTCGCTGGTCGTCCCCGTGGCCGACACGCTCCGCCGGGGCGACGCCGACAGGCTGGGGGAGACGGTCTCGCGGGACGGCCTCTACCGGATGCAGACGCCCCAGGGCTTCCGCCGCGAGTGGCTCGAGCACGCGCATCGTCGCGCATCGGCCGAAGACCTGGCGGCGACCGACGACGTGGCCCTCGTGCAGCACCTGGACCACGACGTGGCTCCGGTGCCGGGGAGCCGGCGCAACTTCAAAATCACGACGCCGGACGACTGGGCGCTCGCCCAGGCGCTGTGGCCGACATGGAGAGACGCCCCCGAACGGTTTGACCTGTCATCGTCGGCGTCGTCGTAGTGTTGCTTTCCGTAGCTGAGAACATCCCATGCGCATTGGTTTTGGGTACGACGTGCACCGCCTGGTCGAGGGGCGGCCTCTGATCCTGGGCGGCGTACAGGTGCCGCACGACCGGGGCCTCGCGGGCCATTCGGACGCGGATGTCCTCCTGCACGCGGTGGCCGATGCCCTGCTCGGGGCCGCCGCGCTCGGGGACCTCGGGGCCCACTTTCCCGATACCGACGCCAAATGGAAGGACGCCGACAGTCAGGCCCTGCTCCGACGGGTCGTGGAGAGGGTTCAGCACGCCGGTTATGCCCCCCACAATGTCGACGCGACCGTGCTGCTGGAGCGCCCCAAGCTGCGCCCCCACGTCGACGAGATGCGGACCAACATTGCACGTGCGCTTTCTTTTCCGCGCGACGCAGTGTCCGTAAAGGCGACCACGACGGAAGGAATTGGATTCGTGGGACGGGAGGAGGGGGTGGCGGCACAGGCGGCCTGCACGATTCAATCCGCGTGACGAGAGGGTTTTGTCCCCGACTTGGCCCCAGTTCGAGTATGCTCGACGGATTCTCCAACTTCTTTGCCTGGATGGAGGCGCTTTCCCCGATCTGGGCGTACGTCACCCTGCTCGTCATCGCGTACGGCGAGAACGTGCTGCCCCCGATCCCGGGCGACATGGTCGTGGTCTTTGGGGGGTACATGGCGGGCCTCGGGCAATTGCACCTCGGCGTCGTGATTCTTCTCTCCACGGTCGGGGGCGCACTCGGCTTCATGACGATGTATGCCGTCGGGTACAAGCTGGGCCGTTCGGTCCTGAACCCCGATCGCCTGCAGTGGCTGCCCCGTGAGGGCTTCGACCGCGCGCAGCGCTGGATTCACCAGTACGGCTACGGCGTCATCGCGGCCAATCGCTTTTTAAGTGGGGCCCGGTCGGTGATTTCGTTGACGGCGGGCATGTTTCGGATGGAGACGGCCCGTACGGCCTGGTGGTGCACGGTGAGCGCGCTGGTCTGGACGGGGCTTATCAGCTACGCGGGGTACGCCGTCGGGGAAAACTGGGACCTCGTCGTGACGTACCTCCGGGCCTACGGCCGCATCGTCTTGACGATACTGGTTCTGGGTGCGGTCGGGCTGGGGGCACGGTGGTACTGGCGGCGCCAGCGGAGGACGGCGACTGGGGGCGACGACGGCGGCCCCCCCTCTGAACCCCGCTGACCGGTCGAAACTCGGCACGATGCGAATAGTTGATCCGGGTGGCTGGTCGCCTCGGCCCCGTTTGCTGACGTAGCTCAACTGGTAGAGCAGCGCACTTGTAATGCGCAGGCTGGCGGTTCGAGTCCGCCCGTCAGCTCTACAGAAAATTGCCCCTTGGACGCCAGGTGCGTCCGAGGGTTTTGTGTTTGAATCCTGAGCCGTGCCCACGTCGAGGGGCTGGGCCGCGCTCAGTGTTCGCCCAGAAGCGAGACCTCATCGCCCAGCACGTCCTCCACGTAAAGCGTCTGCACGAGCACGATCACGACGATGGC
Organism: Salinibacter ruber DSM 13855; assembly: GCF_000013045.1. NCBI lineage: Bacteria > Pseudomonadati > Rhodothermota > Rhodothermia > Rhodothermales > Salinibacteraceae > Salinibacter > Salinibacter ruber. The sequence continues at coordinate 2,049,483 of NC_007677.1, read as the reverse complement.
GAAGGGGGTGGCCAGGAGCACGCCCCCGGCCCCGGCACTCACGCCCCCGATGAACTGGGCCGTAATGACGGTGGCGGGCGGGATGTGGACGGCCTGCTGCTGCACGAGCGGAGAGATGAGGTAGCTTTCCAGCAACTGCACCGCCCCGTAGACCAGAATGACGTAGAGCACCTCCGTGGGCCCAATCAGGGAGGCCACGAGCAGGGCCGGCAGCACGGACAGGACGGGCCCCAGGTACGGCACGAAGGAAAAGAGAGCGGCGAGGAGCCCGAGGGCGATGGGGGACGGAATGCCGACCACCTTCAACCCGACGGCCGTCAGCACCCCGACGATCAGCATGAGAATCAGCCGGCCGGTGAGCCACCAGCGCAGGGCCCGCCCAAGCGCGGAGAGGACGTCTCGGGCCCGGGGGCGCGAGGAGGGGGGGACCAGCTGAACCACACCATCGAGGTACGACTGCGGGGCCGCCCCGCCGTAGATCCCGATAAAAAGGATGATGAACCCGTTGACGAGAAGGTTGAGGGTGTCCCGAAATACATTCGTCACGCGGCCCAGCACACTGGAGACCGGCGGCAAGAGCTGACTGGGGTCCACGTACCGCTGCATCCAACCGTACCGTTGAACGGTCGTGCGGATGCGGGAGGCGAGACGCTCGGCCGCGTCCGGAAGCAGGGTGGCCAGGGCACTCGCCTGCTCGGAAATGTCGGGCCCGGCCAGTGCCCAGAGGCCTACGAGCACGCCCCCTAGTCCAATCAGCGTGAGGGCGACAGCGAGAGGGCGGGGCAGGCGGGTGTCCTCGGTCAACTCCTGGGTCACCCCCGCGAGAAAGACGGCCAGCAGAATGCCGGCGAAAACGGTAAACAGTACCTCGACCAACTGCGTTGCGACGACGAGGACGAGTACCCCCGCCACGGTCAGCCCCATCGTCACGTAGGGGCGGCGTGAGATGTACGAGTCGGGGGACGACGCAGCCATAAACGAAAGACCGTGGAAGGGCGCAGAATACATCGAGATGGGTCGCCAAAACGTATCGCCAAATATCCTCCTCAGCCGCACCATGATCAAGCCTTTTCTGGGCGTCGAGCCCACGCACGACGACACGAACTACATCGCGGAGACGGCCGCCCTCGTCGGAGACGTCATTCTGGGGCGCGACGCAAGCATCTGGCACCACTGCACCCTGCGAGGGGACGTGAACTGGATCCGCGTGGGGCCCGAGACCAACGTACAGGACCACACGGTCGTCCACGTCACGCACGGCACGGCGCCGGCCGACATTGGCGCGCGGGTCACAATTGGACACGGGGCCATCGTGCACGGGTGCACCGTGGAGGACGAGGTGCTGGTGGGCATGGGGGCGACGATCCTGGACCACGCCGTGATTGGTCGCCACAGCATCGTGGGGGCGCAGGCGCTGGTGACGAAGGGCACCCGGGTGCCGCCCCGGTCGCTCGTCCTCGGCCAGCCCGCCGAGGTGGTGCGGACGGTGACGGACGAAGAGGTGGCGGGGATTCGGGACGGCGCGGACAACTACCTGCGCTACGCCGACGTGCACGCCGGGACGGAGAGGCCGGCCGAGAATCCGTGGTACGATCCGGTGTAGCCGGGAAAGCGTTACGGTGGGGTTGCATCGTGGGGGACCCACGTCGGTGGCTTGCCATTCGCCGCACCGCTGCCTGTTCTTCCGCATCACGTCCTCCAGTTTATGCGCACCACCGTTCTCCTGCTGGCCCTGTCGGTCGTACTCGCGGGATGCTCCACAATCACGATCGACGAGGAAACGGTCTTTCAGCCGAAGCCGTCGGTGACGCCCGAGACGTTCTCCGTTGACGACGTCGACCTTTCGGTCCGCAACATTCCGGTTGCGGACAGTGCCTCGGTCAACGGCTGGCACCTCACGCAGGCCGACGCCGAGACGACCGTCCTCTTCTTCGGGGGCAACGGGTTTTATCTCGTCCAGTCGAAGGGGTACTTGCGTGCCCTGACGCGCCCCCCGGTGAACGCGTTTCTTTGGGACTACCGCGGATACGGACGGAGCGACGGCGCGCCCAGTGCCGCGAACGTCCGCGACGATGCGCTTGCGGTGTACGACTCCCTGGTCGCGCGTCCGGGGGTCTCGCCGGACGAACTTCTGGTCTGGGGGCATTCGCTGGGCAGCTTCCTCGCCACGCACGTCGCGTCCGAACGCACAGTGGGTGGGGTCGTGCTCGAAAACCCCGCCACCAACGTTAACGACTGGAAGAGCTACCTCTTCCCGTGGTACGTCCGGCTCTTCCTCGGCGTCGAGGTGGATCCGGCCCTGCAGCAGGACGACAACCTGGAGCGGGTTCGGTCCCTGGAGGTGCCCCTACTCGTGGTGGGGGGTAGTGAGGACCAGGTCACGAACCCGGCCATGGCCCGGCGCCTGCACGCCGAGGCGGCGAGCGAGAACCGTCGGCTCGTCATCGTGGACGGAGGGGGCCACAATGACCTCTACGAAGACCCGGAGGTGCGGGCGGCGTATCGCGCCCTGATCGACGAGATCACCACGGAGGCCTCGGCCCAGTCGTCCCGGTAGGCCACCGTGCCGCGGCCGAGGGCCGTGCGGACCCGTCAGGAGTCGCCGTCGCGGGACGAAGACGGCGGCGGCCCCTCCGATGGGGAGCGCCAGCCCGTGTTGAGCCCGCTGAGGGCGAGTATGCCGCCGCCCACGGCCGTGCCGGCCACCGGAAGGGGAATGCCCACCGTGATTCCGGCCAGGAGGCCCTTCAGAACAGCGACGCCCATCCCGTCCGCCCCGTAGCGGCGCTGAACAATGCCGGTACCGAGGCCCGCCACGACGAGCCCAATGATCGCAACGAAAGGCGTCGAGAGCCCGAGCGTAACCGCGTTCTCCGAAAACAGGAGCCAGTCGAGTCCCAGGATGAGCGCCCCGCTGGCGGGGTGGAGACGGAGTGCAGAGTGATCGGGGTCCGACATGGTGGGGGCGACGGCCGCACGCTATAGGATGTACTGACTGAGGTCGCGGCTCGACGCGATTGAACTCAGGCGATCCCGCACCATGTCGGCGTCGATGGTGATCTTGGAGCCGGGCGGGATTTCCTCGGGGACGTCGAACAGAAGGTCCTCCAGGAGCGTCGTCAGCACCGTGTGGAGGCGTCGCGCGCCGATGTTCTCCACGTCGGCGTTCACCTCGGCGGCGATCCGTGCGAGCTCGCTAACCCCTTCCTTCTCGAACTCAATCGTGACGTCCTCGGATCGGAAGAGGGCGCGGTACTGCTTGACGAGCGCATTCTTGGGCTTCGTGAGGATCTCGTAGAAGTCGTCCTCGTCGAGGTTGTTGAGCTCCACCCGGATGGGAAAGCGGCCCTGCAGCTCGGGAATGAGGTCGCTGGGCTTGGAGGCGTGGAAGGCCCCGCTGGCGACGAAGAGAATGTGGTCGGTCTCCACCATGCCGTGCTTGGTGGTGACGGTGGAGCCCTCCACGATGGGGAGGAGGTCCCGCTGCACGCCCTGCCGGGACACGCCGGCGCCCTGTCCGCCCTCGTCGCGGGTGCGGGTGCCGGAGGCCACCTTGTCGATCTCGTCGACGAACACGATGCCGGCCTGCTGAACCCGCTCCAGCGCGTCCTCCTTCACCTGATCCATGTCGATCAGCTTCTGCGCCTCCTCCTGCGTGAGGATCTCGCGGGCCTCCTCCACGGTCACGCGCCGCGTCTTGCGCTTCTGGCCGCCCCCGAGGTTGCCGAAGAGCTCCTCCAGGTTGACGCCCATTTCCTCCATGCCCATGGGGCCGAACATCTGCATCATCGACTGCGAGTCGGACGTGACCTCAATCTCAATCTCCCGGTCGTCGAGGTCGCCCCGCTCCAGCTTGTCCCGAAACTTCTCGCGGGTGCGGGCCCGGAGGCTCGTCTGCTCGCCCTCCGCCTCGGCGTCGTCCGTGTCGCTCACCGTGAAGCCCGGCTCGTCGGAGGCCCCGTCGCCGGCCTGAGACTGCGTGTCGTCGTCGGGGGGGATGAGAATGTCCAGGATGCGCTCCTCGGCCAGCTCCCGCGCCCGGTCCTGCACCTCCTCTCTGTGCTCCTTCTCCACCATGTTGACCGCGATGTCCGTGAGGTCGCGGATCATGCTGTCCACGTCGCGCCCCACGTAGCCGACCTCCGTAAACTTGGAGGCCTCCACCTTGATGAAGGGGGCCCGGGCGAGGCGGGCCAGGCGGCGGGCGATCTCGGTCTTGCCCACGCCGGTGGGGCCGATCATGATGATGTTGTTCGGCACGATCTCGTCCCGCATGTCCTTCGGCGCGTTCTGGCGGCGCCATCGGTTGCGGAGGGCAATTGCCACGTTCTTCTTGGCGTCCTCCTGCCCGATGATGTACTTGTCGAGCTCGTCGACGATCTGGCGGGGGGTAAGGTCTTCAACGTGCTGGGTGACGTCAGGCATACAGGGGCGGACTCAGGGGTAATCGGAAGGATGCTTGGAAGGGAGGGACGCCGGTCGGTTTACTCCTCGGTGTCCGTACGGGGGGACGTTTCGCCCCCGGTTTCGCTCGTGACGGTAGAGGCCGAGGCGGTCGGCGACGGGACGGCTCCGTCCATGTCGTGTGCGTCGGCGGACCTCTTTTCGTCGTCGTTGCGGCCCGAATCGGGGCTGGAGTCGGGGGATTCGCTGCCGGCGTCGCCGCCCGAGGACGCGTCCGTGGTCGACGAGGAACGGCCGAGCGTCTCGTGGAGGTCCTGGACGTCGGGGTGCTCGTCGTTGACGATGAGGACCGTGTAGTTGTACGGATAGCCGTTCCGTTTCTCCAGGCGGGCGGCCCCAGCGGCCTCCAGTTCGCTCACGAGCGATTTGGGGTCCTCGTCCGGGCCCATAAGGTCGGAGAGCTTGCGGAGCAGGGGCGTCAGGTACACCTCGTCGTACTGCCCGAAGTGCTCCTCCGTAATTTTGATGGCCCGTCGTGCCCCGGGGTTGTCGAGCGACTGAAACTGCTGAGGGGGCGGGGCGTCGGGCGACTGGGCGCGGGTGTACGCGGACCCACTGGTGGGGGCGTTCGCCAACAGGTCCTCCCGCGACTCTTCGCTGAGGAGGTTGCGGGCGTCGAGGTACCGACTGTCCTCGGCGAACGAGGGCGTATCCGCCGTCTGTGGGGGATTGACGGCGGCCACGAGGGGGCGGCAGCCCTGCTCCCGAATCCAGCGGACGAGCGGAAGATAGGGGCGATTCCCCGTGATAATGACAACCGTCTGCAGGTCCGAGCGGCGCGTCAGGGCCTGGGTCACGTCGAGCGTGAGCCGGACCTCGGAGGTATTGTCCTGCATCCCCGCGGGCACGTGAATTGGGTTGATGCCCTCCCGGTGCAGGGCGGAGGGGACCGGCGCGTCGTTCTCGTCGAGCAGCGTGTCGAAGGTGCCGTAGGCGCGGCCGTAAATGGTGGGGGTGTCGTCGCCCTCTTCAAGGTAGCGGCGAACCTCCTCGAAAATCTCCTCCGCGTACGCGCTGGTCGATCGGTCCCGCCCGCTTTGGGACTTGAGGATGGAATAAAGATTGTCGTAGTCGACAAACATGGCGGCCTGTCGTGGCGGGACGCCGTCGGTTGGAGCATCGTAGGACATAAACAGGTGTGCCCTTGGTTTCGGAAAATATAATGTCGAGGCCTCGGGGCCGGTCGCTTGTCATGAATGGAGCCCCCGAAGGCCGCACAGCAGTTGACGTTCGCCGCTAGTCCGACTCGGCCTCAATGTCGCGGATGGTTCGGTTATGATTCGTGTAGATGCAAATGTCCGCGGCGATTGAGAGGCCGTTTTCGACGATGTCACGAGCGGTAAGCCCCTGCGCGTTTTGAAGGAGGGCGCGGCTTGCGGCGAGGGCGAACGAGCCCCCGGACCCAATCGCGATGATGTCGTCGTCGGGCTCGATGACGTCGCCCGCCCCGCTGATCAGAAGCAGCTCCCCGGGGGAGGCCACCGCCAAAAGGGCTTCTAGGCGGCGGAGATACTTGTCGGTGCGCCACTCCTTCGCCAGTTCCACGGCCGCCCGGGCCACGTTGCCGCCGTACTCCTGGAGCTTCTCTTCGAAGCGTTCGAACAGGGTGAAGGCGTCGGCGGTGGACCCGGCAAATCCGGCCAGAATGTCCCCGTCGTACAGCGACCGAACCTTCTCGGCCTTGTGCTTGACGACCGTCTCGTTCATGGTGGCCTGGCCGTCCGACCCAAGGGCAATCTGCCCGTTGTGGCGGACGCCGAGGACGGTCGTGGCGTGGGGGGAGTCGGTGTCGGCGGTCATGTACGAAGAAGGAAACATCGCAGTGGGAGAGAGCGCGTCCTGCAGGGGCGTTCCACAAGCAGGAATCTTACACCCCACATGTACGACTCACGCGAGGGGCGGTTCGAGACTGACCGGCCAGACCGTCACACGCCGCGTTTTTTGCCAAACTTTAGCCGGGGCGCCTGGTGGATCGTGCTCCGACCCTCACACGTCGACGAATGGCGGTGCCGCACAGGGGCGGGCTACCGGGAGGGCGGTTCTTCGAGGGCCTGTTGCGCCGGGGCAGGCTCCCGCAAAATAACGACCGCGTGGCTAATCTCGTAGAGCGGAACGGCGGGCCGGAGGAAAATGTCGAGCTCGCTTCGTCCGGCGGGGGCGGCCACGGAGTCGATGGTCCCAATGCGGCGCCCCGGGGGGAAGACATTGCTGTGGCCACTGGTCACCACGCGCTGGCCCGTCTCCACGGGTTCGGTTTCCACGACGTGGTCGAGCTGGAGCCGGTCGAGGCGCTCGCCATCCCAGCGGACAATGCCTTCGGCCCGGAGCGGGAGGACCGTGCCCGGCACCCGGAAGTCCGTGTTGAGGAAGGGCATGACCCGGGCGTAGTGCTCGTTGGTCAGGACGACGGTGCCGACAATGCCCCGTTCATGCACGACCGGCATCCCCTCCGCCACGCTGTCGGCGGTGCCGACATCGAGGATGAGGAAGTTGTCCTTCTGGAAGATGTCTTTTGTGACAATGCGGGCCGGACGGAGGCGGGCGTCGGTCGTGTCCGTGAGGCCGAGCAGGCGCCGCAGCTCGTCGTTGCGCTGGCGCACGTCGCGGGTGCGGGCGACCTGGCTGGAGAGTTGAATGTTTTCACGCCGTAGCTCGTCGTTGCGTTCGAGGACGCGGAGGTAGCGGCCCATCCACGCGAAGGTGCTCTCGACCTGGGCGGTCCACCCCAGGGCCTGGGCCCGCAGGGAGCGCACCAGCGGCTGGTTTTGGGTCAGCATCAGGGTCGCCGCCACCAGAAGAACGGCGCCCAGAAGAAGCCAGTCGGTGGGGCGGGTCTGAGACGCCATGGGTGGAAGGGGACATCCGGTCCGAAAGGGCACCGACAGGGCGCATCGTGCCGTTTCAGGTGAGGACGCGCTCGTAGTTTTCCAGGTTCTCCAAGACCTCGCCGGTGCCGCGCACGACGGCCTTCAGGGGGTCCTCGGCCACGTACACCGGGAGCTCCACGCGGTCGCGGAGCATCTGGTCGATGCCTTCGAGGAGGGCCCCACCCCCGGTCATCATGATGCCCCGCTCCAGCACGTCCGCCCCCAGCTCCGGGGGGGTGCGCTCGAGCGTGCGCAGGACGGCGGCGCTGATCTGTTCGAGGTTGTCGTGGAGGGCCTCGCGCACATTGACCGACGAGATCGTGCGCACCTTGGGGATCCCGCTCACGAGGTCGCGTCCTTTTACGGACAGGTCCAGCTCTGTGTCGAGCTCGATGGCGCTGCCCACCTCACATTTGATGCGCTCGGCGGTCCGGGAGCCGATGAGCAGATTGTGATTGCGCTTGAAATACTGCACGATTGCCTTGTCGAGTTCGGCCCCTCCGACCCGGAGCGACTCGTCCAGCACGATGCCGGAGAGGGCAATCACGGCAATTTCGGTCGTCCCGCCGCCAATGTCCACGACCATGTTGCCTACGGCCTCCTGGATGTCGAGGCCAATGCCGATGGCCGCCGCCATCGGTTCGGACACGAGGTTGACCTTCCGGGCCCCAGCGTGCTCGGCGGAGTCCCGCACGGCGCGCTTTTCGACCTCCGTGATGCCGCTCGGGACGCACACGACCATGCTCCGGATGGAGGTGAGCCAGTTGTTCTTGACCTTCCGGAGCAGGCCCTGGATCATCTCCTCGGCGACCTTGAAATCGGCGATGACGCCGTCCCGCAACGGCCAGATCGTCTCGATGTCCTGGTGGGTGCGCTCGTGCATCTGGAGGGCCTCGTGGCCAATCTCCCGCACTTCGTTCGTGTCGGAATCGACCACGACGATGCTCGGCTCGTTAAGGACAATGCCCTCACCGCGGATGTACACGAGGGTGTTCGCCGTCCCGAGGTCAATGGCAACGTCCTGAGAGAGGTTGAAAAACATCGATTGTTCTGTACGGATGAGGGCCGGAGGAGGAGAACGGGGGTGTGGCTGAGCCGGCCGGTGGAGCAGAGACGGTGGGGGCGGCGGTTCAGAAATGGCCTGCGCCCGGAAGGGGGCGCGAGCACGGCGGCCCTTCCGAGCGTGGAGGGCGCTCCCCGGCGTGCGCTCAGTGCCGGAAATGCCGCTGACCGGTGAGAATCATGGCCACGTCGTGGGCGTCGGCGGCCTCGATGACGTCGTCGTCGCGGATGGACCCACCGGGCTGAATGGCCGCGCGAGCCCCTTCGTTGGCCGCGGCTTCCAGGCCGTCGGCAAACGGGAAAAATGCGTCGGACGCTACCACGGAGCCGGTGAGGTCAAGTTCCGACTTTTCGGCCTTGAACACCGCCAGCTCGGAGGCGTCGATGCGGCTCATCTGCCCGGCCCCGACGCCGAGGGTGGCCTGATCGCGGGCGTACACGATCGCGTTGCTCTTCACGTGCTTGGCCACGCGCCAGGCAAAGTCGAGGTCGGCGCGCTCGTCGTCGGAGGGGGCGCGGGCGGTCGGGACCTCCCAGCCGTCCCGGGCGGTGGCGGCGGGGGGCAGCGCCGGGTCGCGCGTCTGCACCAGCAGCCCGCCCAGCACGGAGCGGACGTCCAGCCGGTCGGTGCCCCGAGCCGGCTGTTTGGCCCGGACGACCCGGCGCCGGTCCTGCTCCGTGAGGAACTCGAGCACGCCGGGTTCAAACTCGGGCGCAATGACGATCTCGGTAAAGATCTCGTCGATGGCCTCCGCGGTGGCCTGGTCGAGGGCCTGGTTTACGACGACGATGCCGCCGTAGGGAGACTGGGTGTCGGTGGCAAAGGCCTGGTGCCACGCCTCCTCCAGGGTGTCGGCGGTGGCGACGCCGCTGGGGTTGGTGTGTTTGAGGATCGCACAGGTCGGCCCCGCGTCGCGAAACTCGTCGATGAGCGCGAGGGCGCTGCTCGTGTCGAGCAGGTTGTTGTAGGAGAGGGCCCTGCCGTGCAGCTTGTCGTAGAACGGGGACGGATCGCCGTAGAGGGCGCCCTCCTGGTGCGGGTTCTCGCCGTACCGAAGGGACTGCGCCTGGGGCAACGCGACGTTGTAGGTGGGCTGGAGGTCGCCATCGCCGTCCGCATCGGCCCCGGAGGCGCGAGACAGGTGCGCGTCGATGTCCTGGTCGTAGGCGGCCGTGTGGGCGAAGGCCGCCTCGGCGAGGCGCCGGCGTGTGGGGGCGGAGAGGTGTCCGTCGTTCTGCTCCAGCTCATCGGCGGCGGCGGCGTACTGGTCGGGGGCCGAGACCACGCCGACGTCAAAGTGGTTCTTGGCCGCGGCGCGCAGCATCGTCGGGCCGCCGATGTCGACGTACTCCATGACCGTCTCCGGGTCGGCGTCGGGATCCTGGACCGCTTCGGAGAAGGGGTAGAGGTTGCCAACGACGAGGTCGATGGGGGCGTAGTCGTGTTCGTCCAGTGCCGCCATGTCGTCCTCGCGCGAGCGGCGGGCGAGGATGCCGGCGTGGAGGGCCGGGTGGAGGGTCTTGACGCGTCCCTCCAGCACCTCGGGCACGCCCGTCACGTCGGCCACGTCGGTGACGTCGATGCCGGCGTCGCGGAGCGTGTCGGCGGTTCCGCCGGTGGAGATGAGTTCTACGTCGAGCGATCGGAGCCGCCGTGCGAAGTCGGCGATGCCGGTCTTGTCGTAGACGGAGAGAAGGGCGCGGCGAACGGGCGAGGGGGCGTCGGGGGGCATGCGGAGGGGGGAGAGGGAGTTATTCTGAATCAGTGGGGGAGCGACGGGGATGGTCGGGGGCGTCGATCCGGATGCAGCGGTCGTCCTGGTGCACCCGACCCGCAGCGAAGAGGCGGAGGGCCTCCGGGTAGAGGCGGTGTTCCACCTCGCGGACCCGGTTGGCGAGGGCCTCGGGGGTGTCGTCGGCGTAGACGGGGACTGGTTCCTGCAGCACGATGGGGCCGTGGTCGTACTCCTCGTCCACCAGGTGCACGGTGGCCCCGGTCCAGTGGACGCCGTAGTCGATCACGGCGCGGTGGACGTGCATCCCGTACATGCCCTGGCCGCCGAAGGCCGGGAGGAGCGCGGGGTGGATGTTCGTCATGGAGCCCCGGTAGGCGTCGACCACGTTCGGCGGAATTTTCTGCATGTAGCCTGCGAGCGCGACGAAGGTCACGTCGTGTGCGGCTAGGCCATCAAGGAGTGCGTGCCCGAAGGCCTCGGGACTCTCGAACGACGCGGGCGGGATCACCTCCGTCGGCACGTCGTGTTGATCCGCCCGCTTGAGCGCTCCGGCGTCCTTGGTGTTGCTGATGCAACACGCCACCTCGGCCGGGAGGCGGTCACCGCCGACCGCGTCGAGAATGGCCTGGAAGTTGGTGCCTTCCCCGGAAGCAAAGACAGCGAGACGCATTGACCGGCCGGCGGTTGGGCAGTAGGACGGGACGTACGCTACTCGTTTCCCCAAGATGCGGGTGGGGAACAGTAAATGCTAGCACCTCGCCGGCAAATTTGCTGTGAGATCGTACACGTCCGGACGCCGCCTTCTCCTGCGCAGTGCGGAGCAACACACGGCCCCTCGACGTTCTCGGGGTGATCGTTCCGGGACGCCTCGGCGATCCACTCCGCCAGGGGAAAATGCTTTGCCCCCGGGCACATCGGGGGCCTGACGTGCCGATAATCGAAAGACACAGCGTACTGTACGCACCCGATGGGTCCTTGAACGCATTCCCCAATGGGAAATGGACGAGCCCCGAACTCATTATTACAATGGTAGTGAAAGGCAACCGGTCGTGGTCAACTACCGTGTCACATAGGCGACCCGGAAGAAAAACAGCCATCAGACGGTTGGTTGGGTTCGGTCATTTTCAGCGAAAAGAAAATAGATGGGTTCTGCTCGTTGGGGGAGAGGTGCGACAGTCAAACGGAGAAGTGCATCCGACGCAGCCCCCAATTTCGTGAATAAATTCTTCTTACATTTAAGTTTTATCCAAAAGAGGAGATAAACTGTATAGGCGGTGCTTTTTGCATTCCATCGGCAAAAGGCACGACCATTCCCTCTGGAGGCGTCATCTCCTCAGCCGAGAATAACATGGTTCGCATGGTCTTGACCGTTTCCTCGCTGCTTCGTCCCGACGACGAAGCGCTCTCGTCCGATGAGGAGGACCGCATCCAGCTCTATCGCCTGATGAGCCTCCTCGGGGCGTTCTTGATTACGTCCCTCAGCATCCTCTATCGGCTGTCCGGGCTTGAGTCGGTGAGTCCCATGTGGGCGTACCTGGGCCTGTCGGGCCTGTTCGGGGGCCTCTTCCTGCTGTCCTACGTCTCCAGGTGGATCCGGCGTCACTACGTGCCGCTGATGTGGGGGATCATGTATCTCCAGATGATCTGGATTGTGGCCGTCGCCACGGCAAATGAGTTCAGAAGTGAGTACGGGCTCGCCCTGTTGCTAGTATACGCGTCCATCGGGGTGGTCATCGAACTCGGCGCCCAGTCATTTCGGCCCGTCCTTTGGTTCCTCGGGTTCGGGGGCCTGGTGACGGCTGGGGGGCTGTTCTTGACCCCCGCCCCGAAACTGCAGCCCCCCGTCGTGCTAGCAATCATGGTCGTCGTGGGACTCACGGTCAGTGTTTCCCTCCGCGGCCGAATGACGATTCGACGGCAGCGCGATTTGCTCGACCGCCTCGTTGAAACCAGCCCCGGGGCGATCGTTCGCCTCGATCAGGAGGGCACCTTTGTCCAGGCGAACGGGCGGGTGGCGGAGGTGCTCAGGAGCAGTGAAGACGACATCTGTGGTCGAACGTACGCGGAGGTGGAATGGACCCTGACGCCATTCGGGGCGGACACGATGCCGGAGGAGGCGGTTCCTTTCAACCACGTGTTGGAGACGGGCGCGTCGGTGCGTGACGCGGAACTCTCGGTCCAGTGGCCGGACGGGACCCAACGGGTGCTTTCGGTGAGCGGGGCGCCCCTCCAGGCGGAGGGAAAAGGCCCAGGGGCTGTGTTTCACCTGCGCGACATCACGGACCGGGTGCGGCGGGAGCAGACGCTCCGGAGGGTAAAGGAACGGTACCAGACGCTGGTTGATAATTTCCCGGACGGAGGGGTCTTTCTGTTCGGCGAGGACCTGCGGTTCCGGCTTGCGGGGGGGCAGCGGCTGGAGAGCGCCGGACTCCCCCCGTCGAACGTGGAGGGCAAGACCCCGCACGATCTGTTTCCGGACGAGATTGCGCGAGAACACGTCACGTATTTTCGCCGTGCCCTGGACGGGGAGAAGCACGTCTACGAACAGGAATACCAGGGGCAGCACTACCGCGTGCAGACGCTCCCAATCCGGGGGAAGGCAGGCGACGTCATCTCCGGGCTCGCGGTGTCTCAAGACATCACCGAGCGGAAGGAGCGAGAACGGCGCCTTCGACAGTCCGAGACGCTCTTCCAAAACGCCCAGGATGCCCTTTTCCTCCTCGATGTGGAGGGCGAGGCGGACGGGCGGACGTTCCGGTACCGGCGTGTGAATCCCGTCTACGAAGAGCAGTTCGGGCATGCCGAGGCGGAGATCCGGGGACGCTCCCCACGAGAGGTGTTTGGGGGCGACGCACGGCGGCTGATGATGGAGAAGTGCCGGCGGTGCGTGCAACACCGAGAGGCCCGTCTGTACGAGGAGACCATCTCGCTGGAGGGGAGGGAAACGTACTGGAAAACCCGCATCGCCCCCGTGGTCGTGGAGGGGCGTGTTCGCCAGATCGTGGGCATCACCCGGGACGTGACCGAACAACATCGGCGCCAGGAGGCCCTGGAGCGACAGAACGACCTCTTCGACCGTGCGCAGGAGATTGCCAGCGTTGGGGCCTGGGAGTACGACGCCAGGGCCGACGCCAGCAACTGGACGAAGAAGGCATACGAGATTCTCGGCTACCCGCCCGACGCCGACCCGAATCCGAGCACGGCGGTGGGATATTACCACCCGGAGGACCAGCCCCGGGTGCAGAAGGCGCTTCGGGACGCCCTTCAGGAGGGGAAGCCCTCCGACCTGGAAGTGCGCGTCGCGGCCGGCGACGAGGTTCGGTGGGCGCGCATCCGGGGCGAGCCCCAGTGGGAGGACGGCGAGGTGGTGCGGGTTCGAGGGACGATCCAGGACATCACGGAGCGGAAGCAGCGGGAGCGCGCCCTCCGTGAGGCCAAGCAGGAGGCGGAGGAGGCCAGTCAGCTCAAATCCTCCCTGCTCGCAAACATGAGCCACGAGATCCGCACGCCGCTGACCTCGATCATCGGGTTTGCGGAAGCGACCAATGCCGAAGCGAAGGAGCTCGACCTGCCGGACGACAGTCCGCTGCCGAACTACGCCGAACTGATCGAGCAGAGTGGGCGGCGCCTGCTCGAGACGCTGGAGGGAGTGCTGAACCTGTCGAAGCTGGAAGCCGGCGAGATGGAGCTGGAGGCCCGTCCGGTCGATTTGGTGGAGGAGGCGGAGGCCGTCGCCGAAGAGCTTCGGCCGCGGGCCGAGGAGAAGGAGGTGTTACTTCAGCTGGAGACGGAGGCGGCATGGGCCGAGGCCGACAAGGGCGGCGTGCAAATCCTCGCGCGGAATCTGCTCTCCAATGCCGTTAAATACACGGAGGCGGGCGGGCGCGTCCGCCTCCGAACGTACCGCGAGGAGGGGGCCGTTGCCTTCGAGGTCGAAGACACGGGAATTGGCATGGACCCCGAAACCGCCGAGGGCCTTTTTGAGCCCTTCCGGCAGGCCTCCGAGGGGTTTTCGCGAGAGTATCAGGGCACGGGCATCGGGCTCGCGGTAACGAAGGAGACCACGAAGCAGATGGAGGGGAGCATTGACGTGGAGACCGAGAAGGGAGAGGGAACACGGATCACGGTCTGGCTCCCCAAGGCCCACGACGACGAGTGAAACGGCCGGCCGGCGAGGGGGGGGGCACGGGCCGAACCGAAGAGCGCGTCGGCGACGGGGCCTTTGCGCCGAGTCTAGAGGGCCTGCTGCACGAACGCGGAGGGGTCCCCGAGGGAGTCGAACAGCAGGTCGGGATCGTGTTGTGACAAGTCGTCCCGTCCGTAGCGGCCGGTGCAGACGGCCACGGCCTGCGCGCCGACGGCCCGCGCACACTCGATGTCGTGAGCCGTGTCGCCGACGACGACGGCGTGCTCGTGGGGACGGAAGGCACGGCCCGTGTGGTCGGCCGCCCGCCGGGTGGCCAGCTCCGGCAATCGGTTCCGCTCCGCGTGGTCGCTGCCGAAGGCCCCAACGGGAAAGTACTCGTCCAGGCCGTGTGCGGACAGCTTCTCGTAGGCGATGGGCTCGACGTTTCCCGTCACCAGGCCCAGGTGTATCTCCGGGTGGGCGTCCAACCTGGCCAGCAGGTCCGAGACCCCCGGTAGGACCTCCACGTCCGCCGGCGTCAGCACGTCCCGCATGGTGTCCACGTACGTCGTGATCACGTCCTCAATCAGGGCGTCGGTCGCGGGCAGGTCGTTGTGCGCCAGCACCGCCTTGACGATGGCCGGGTCCGTGCGGCCGGAAAACGTCACGCCGTCCGCCGAAATCGGCTGGTCCATGAGCGAGGACAAGGCGGCGTTCACGGCCTCGCGGCCGCGGCCGTTCACCCGAACGAGGGTGCCGTCGATGTCGAAGAGAAGAAGCCTCATTGTACACAAGGGAATCCGGGGGAGGAGAGGACGCGGGGCGCATCACCGAGTGTACCACCCTCGGCCGTCGGGAGATCCCGCCGGGCACCGGCTTGGAAGAATTCAGCAACAACGAGAAACGCGCAGTCGTCACGGGGGCAGACGTGAACCTCGTCCTCTCGTCGGGCATTAGATGGGGCGGTTGTCGCCGTTGGCCGCATCACAGCGTGACGGCCCGGCCCTGTTGCATCGTTTCTCCCGCCAGCCCGCCCCGCCTCGCATGTCTCCCCCCGACGCCGCCCCCGATGACAGTGCCCTGTACCTCATCGACGCGATGTCGTTGGCCTATCGGGCGCACTACATCTTCATCAGTCGGCCCCTGATCAACTCCAAGGGCCAGAATACCTCCGCGGCGTACGGGTTCACCAACTCCCTGCTCAAGTTGATCGAGGACCACGACATCGAGCACGCCGCGGTGGTGTTCGACGAGGGCGAAGAGGACACCTTTCGGAAGGAGATGTACGACGACTACAAGGCCAACCGGGACCCGCCGCCGGAGGAGCTGCTGGAAAACATTCCCTACATCAAGGAGATCGTAGAGGGGCTCGACATTCCGGTGCTGGAGGTGCCGGGCGTGGAGGCCGACGACGTCATTGGGGCGCTCGCGAAGCAGGCCGAGGCGGATGACGCCGACGTGGTGATCGTCTCGCCCGACAAGGACTTCAAGCAGCTGCTCAGCGACAAGGTCTCGATCTACAAGCCCGCCAAGGGGGACCAGGACTTTGAGATCAAGACGGGAGACACCTTCCGGGACGAGTATGGCCTGGACCCGGCCCAATTCGTCGACATGCTGGCCCTGATGGGCGACAGCAGCGACAACGTGCCCGGCGTCTACGGCATCGGGGAGAAGACCGCCCAGAAGCTCCTGCGGGAGTACCACTCCGTGGAAAACCTGATCGACCACGCCGACGACCTGAGCGGCAAGCGGGCCCGGGAGGGCATGCAGGAGCACGCCGAGGAGGCGCGTCTCAGCAAACGGCTCGTCCGCATCCGCACCGAACTGGACGTGGGCCTCGACTGGCACGAGCTCCAGCGGCGCGAGCTGGACGAGGAGAAGCTTACGGCCGTCTTCCAGGAGCTGGAGTTCGACTCCTTCGGCGACCGCCTCGGTATCGAGGGGGGCGAGGGGTCCGAAGAGGAGACGGACGAGGACGACCCGGACCTGCAGTTCGACTTCGGCCCCTACGAGAAGGTGCAGGAGCTCGACCCGGAGGCCGTCGATTACGAGGTCGTCCGGACGGAGGAGGAGCTCCACGCCTTTGCCGACCGGCTCGGCGAGGAGGCCCGCTACGCGTTCGACGCGGAGGCGACCTCCCGAGACCCGATGACGGCGGACCTCGTGGGCCTGTCGTTCAGCTCCGAGGCGGAGAGGGCCACCTACGTCCCGACCCCGCTTCCCGACGACACCCCGACCGACGCGGTCCTCGACGTGCTGGGGCCGGTGCTGGCGCGGGACACCGAGAAGCTGGGGCACAATCTGAAGTACGACCTGCTCCTGTTGAAGCAGCACGGCGTCGAGGTGGGCGGGACGCTGTTCGATACGATGGTGGCCCACTACCTCGTGGCCCCGGAGGAAAATCACAACCTGGACGACGTGGCGCGGTCGGTGCTCAACTACAAGATGGTCCCCATTGCGGACCTGATTGGGGACGAGACCGACCGGGACTCGATGCGGGAGGTGGAGGTGGAGACGGCCGCCCCCTACGCCTGCGAGGACGCCGACATTTCGTACCGCCTGGCGGACGAGCTGGAGGCGCAACTGGAGGACGGAAACGTGCTCGACGTGGCCCACGACATCGAGTTTCCGCTCGTGCACGTGCTCGCCACGATGGAGCACACCGGGATTCGGCTCGACACGGACGTGCTCGACGAAATCCTGGCCGGGCTGGAGGAGCGCCTCAGCGGCATCGAGGAGGAGGTGTTCGAGCTGGCCGGGGAAGAATTCAACATCAACTCGACCCAGCAGCTCGGCGAAATTCTGTTCGAGAAGCTCGACCTTCCGGTCGTCTCCAAGACGCCGACCGGGAAGCCGTCCACCAAGGAGAGTGTGCTTCAGGAGCTCTCCACCGAGCACGAAATTCCGGGGCTCGTCCTGGACTGGCGGTCGACCTACAAGCTCAAGAGCACCTACCTCGACAGCCTCGGCGAGCTCGTCCACCCCGAGACGGGGCGCCTGCACACCAGCTTCAATCAGACCCGCACGGCCACCGGGCGGCTCTCGTCGAGCGACCCGAACCTCCAAAACATTCCCATCCGCACCGAGATGGGCCGGCAAATCCGGCGCGCCTTCGTCCCGAAGGACGGATGGGCCCTGCTCTCGGCCGACTACGCGCAGATCGAGCTGCGCATCCTCGCCGCCATGAGCGGGGACGACGCCATGCGGGCGACCTTTCAGGAGGGGGGCGACATCCACACCGACGCCGCCGCGCGGGTCTACGGCATCGACCCCGAAGACGTGACGCCGGAGCAGCGCAGCAAGGCGAAGGAGGTCAACTACGGCATTCCGTACGGCATCTCGCCGTGGGGGCTCGCCCAGCGGATGCGGATGCCGGTCGACGAGGCGCAGGACATCATCAAGCAGTACCGGAAGTCGTACCCCGGGGTCTCGCAGCTCCTGAACGAGCTGGTGGAGAAGGCCCAGGACAAGGGCTACGCGGAGACGCTCCTGGGGCGCCGGCGCTACCTCCCCGACATCGACAGCTCGAACAGCAACGCGCGCAGCGCTGCCGAGCGGGTGGCCGTCAACATGCCCATTCAGGGCACGCAGGCGGACATGATTAAGATTGCGATGAACCGCATCCACGACCGGCTCGCCGGCGACGACTGGGCGACGCAGATGCTGCTGCAGGTGCACGATGAACTCGTGTTTGAGGTGCCCCCGGACGAGCTGGACGCCGCACAGACCATGATCGACGACGAGATGCGCGACGCCCTGCCGCTCGACGATGTGCCCGTAACCGTCGACATGGACACCGGCGACAACTGGCTCGAAGCCCACTGAGCGTGATGCGTGAAGGGGGATACGTGAGTACAGGCCAAGGTGTGCAATTCACGCATCACGGCCTCACGCATCACTCTTCTCCCCAATCAACGGCATTCCTTTTTCGATCTCAGTATTTCCGTATGACCGAGACCGTCCCCGCTCCGCCCCGCGACCTCCCCGCCGCCGTCGACTTTCAGGAGGCGTCGGACGGGATCGAGTGCTACCGCCTCGTCGACAACGACCTCCGCATTCTGCTGCTGCCCCAGGACGGGGCGCCGGTGGCAACCTCGATGGTGACCTACCACGTGGGGAGCCGCAACGAGCGCACGGGCCACACCGGGGCGACCCATATGCTGGAGCACCTCATGTTTAAGGGGACCGAGCGCTACCACAAGCGCAAGGGCACCTCGATCTTCGAGACGCTCCAGTCCGTGGGGGCGAAGGTGAACGCGTCCACCTGGCTCGACCGCACCAACTACTACGAAATGCTTCCCACCGAGCACCTGCCGCTCGCCCTCGACATTGAGGCCGACCGGATGCGAGGGGCGCTGATCGACGCCGAGGACGTGGAGGACGAGCGCACCGTCATTCTGAACGAGCGGGACCGGAACCAGAATGACCCGGTATCGCGCCTGTTCGACGAGGTGTGGGGGGCGGCGTTCGTGGCGCACCCTTACCACCACCCCACAATCGGGTGGAAGAGCGACATCGAGCGCATCACGCCGGACGGGCTGCGCGAGTACTACGACACGTTCTACTGGCCCAACAACGCGACGCTCTCGATCGTCGGCCGGTTTGACCGCGGGGAGACGCTGGCCGAGGTGGCCGAGCACTTCGGGGACATCGGGCCGGCCCCGCGCGACATTCCGCAGGTCACCACCGAGGAGCCGGAGCAGTCCGGTCCCCGCCGCGTGACGGTCCGACAGGACGGCCAGCTCGGGGCGGTCCTGATGGGGTTCAAGTCGCCCCCGGCGCTGGAGGCCGACTCCGACGTGCTCGACGTGCTGGCGCGCATTTTGGCGTCGGGGAAGGGCAGTCGCCTCTTTCAGCGGTGCACCGATCAGGGCCTCACCAGTGACGTCTTCGGCATCAACTTCCGGCTCCGCGACCCCGGGCTCTTCTCGGTGTTTGCGTACCTCGCCCCCGATCAGGACCACCAGACGGTCGAGGACGCCATCCACGAGACGATCGCGGACGTGCAGGAGAACGGCGTCACGCAGGAGGAGCTCGACCGGGCGCGCAGCCAGCTCCGTGCCCAAATTGCGTTCGACCGCGACGGGCCGATGCGCGTGGCCTCGCAGCTCAACGAATCGCTTGCGGCGGGCGACTGGAAGCTGTACACCCAATACCTCGACCGCCTGGACGACGTCACCGCGGAGGATGTCCAGCGTGTCGCCCAGACGTACCTGACCAGGGATGGCGTCACCATCGGCCGGTACGTCCCCACCTCCTGACGCCCGCTCCCCCCATTCCGGCTCCCCATCCGGGACGCCGTCCTGTCTCCGTGCCCACTGCCTTCCACCGACCGCTCCGTTCATGTCCGATTCCGCCGCCACGCGCCCCCACTCCGATCCAGCCCTCGCCCCCCGCATTCAGGACCGCACGGCCGGTCCCGGGCGGCTTCTGACGCTCCGCACGTCGGTCAACGACGTGGTCTCCTTCCGGGGGTCGTTCGTGACGAATCCGGACCTCGCCGCGGGGGATGCGCTCCGCCAGCAGCTCACGGTGTCCCTGCTCGACAAGGGCACGGAGCACCGCGACCGCTTTGCGCTGGCCCGCGTGCTGGAAGCGTGTGGCGCGAAGCTGGACCTGTCGAGCGACGGCCTGTTCGTGGAGATGTCCGGCCGGGCGCTGGTGGACGACCTGCCGCGGGTCCTGGAGGTTGCGGCCGAGATGCTGCGGGCCCCGGCGTTCGACCCCGAAGAATTTCGGAAGGCCCGGGCGCAGGTGGCCGCCGATCTGCAGCGCCGCATGGAGAAGACGTCGGCGCAGGCCTCCACGGCCCTGTCGCAGCGCCTTTTTCCCGAGGGGCACCCGAACTATTCTCCGGCCCCGGAAACGGTGCTGGAGTGGCTGCAGGGCCTCACGGTGCAGGACGTGCGGGACTACCACGAGGCCCACTTCGGGGCCAACGAGTGGACCCTCGCCGTGGTCGGGGACCTTCAGCACGACGCGGTGGCCTCGGTCGTGGACGAGACGTTCGCCGGGTGGGCACCGCACGACGCCCCGGCCACCCACGACACCGATGCGGTCTCTACGGAGGTCGGCCGCACCACCGTCCCGATGCCGGACAAGTCGAACGTGGATGTGCGCCTGGGCCACGCGGTCCCCATCCGACGGGACCACGACGACTACCCCGCGTTCTACGTCGGCAACTACATCCTCGGCGGCAACTTTGCGGCGCGCCTCATGTCCACCGTCCGCGACGAGATGGGGCTCACCTACAGCATCCGGTCGAGCCTATCCGGGGTGAGCACCCGGTACGTCGGGTCGTGGCAGACGAGCGTCACCCTCAGCCACGACGCCGTGGACGAGGGCATCGCGGCGACGACGGACGTCATCCGCGAGTTCGTGGCGGAGGGGGCCACGGCGGAGGAGCTCGACGCGAAGAAGACGACGATCACCGGCTCGTACTCCGTCGGCCTGGCCACCACCGACCGCCTGGCCCAGTCCATCTTGACCAACGCCGAGCGGGGCTTCGACGTCGCCTACCTCGACGACTTTCCCGAAGAAATTCGGGCGCTTACGCTGGACGAGGTGAACGCCGCGATTCAAGACTACCTCGATCCGGCGTCGATGCAGGAGGCCCTTGCGGGGACCCGGCCCCGCGCTGCTGAGGCAACGGCGGGGGCGTGAGCGGGCTGGGTCTACGACTCGTCCACCTCGTCCCGGATGATCGAGAGCCGTTCCTCGGGGGTGAGGGGGGGCTCCTTCGGCATGATGAAGGCCAGGGCGAAGTAGCCGAGCACGAACGGCCCCCCGGACCCGATCACCCCGACGACGAACGCGATGCGGACGAGGGTGGGGTCGAGGTTCAGGTATTCTGCGATCCCACCGCACACGCCAAACAGCTTTTTGTCGGTGCGGGAACGGGTCAGCTGCTTGTTGTCTGACTTTTTCGGCTCCTCCACCACCTTCGTCTGGCCGGTCTCCGCCTCCACGGCCTTTTTGGTCGTCGTGGACTCGGGGTCGTCTTTGGCCGACGAGCGCCACGTGAGAAGGCCGAACCCGAGCAGGATGACCCCGACGCCCACCAGCCAGGGAAGGATGAGACCGGAAAAGGCCAGGCCGGTCCAGGCCCCGAGTTCGCTCAGGAGGTAAATGGTGCCGGCCAGGATCAGCGTCAGTCCGGTCACGGTGGGCAGGTTGAAGAGGCCGGACGTGTCCGTGTCGTCGCTGAAGTACAGGGTGTCCAGCTCTTCCTCGGAGATGTCGTCCAGGTCGAGCGTGGTCTCGCCCACCTCGAAGGCCGACGGCTGCTCGAAGGACTCGTCGGTTGTCTCTGAGGACCGTTGAGACCGGGAGCGCGGAGAAGACATGTCGGAGAGGGGCGGTTGTGAGGGAGAGCCCGCGGGGGGGAGCCTACGGGGCGAGAACCTGTTGTTCGGTAACGATCGTGGTCACCGGCACGTCGTGGGAGGCATTTGGCAGGGAGGGAACCAGGCAGGCCTCGTACGTCAGCGCAACGCGTAGACAGGCGACCGACTGGAGGAACGCGTCGTAGTATCCCGACCCATGGCCGATTCGGTGTCCGTCTTGGCCGACGCCCAAGGCCGGCACGAACACCACGTCAATCGCGCCGGGCGGGACCCGCTCTGTGTGCTTGGGCTCTCGGATGTCCCAACGATTGGCCGTCAGCGACCCCGGGCCGTCGTACCGGCGATGTTCCAGGGTGGGCGTCTCCGCCTCAAAACTCGTAACGACCGGCAGGACGACCTCCACGTCTCGGGCCCGAAGCAGCGCGATGAGCGGGCGCGTGTCGACCTCGCGCTGGGCCGTGATCGGCCAGTACACGTGCACGACCTGTGCCGGGGCCACGGGGGGGGCGCCCAGGGCCCGGTGCACAATCAGGCTGCTGCGGGCGCGACACGATCGGGCCGATAACGAACGACGATAGGACCGAAACCGGCGGCGCCACGAGGTTTTGGCTTGAGAGCCCATTGAGCCCATTCACGGTGAAAAAGGCTGGTGATCGATTGGGCCAAGAATCCTAACAGAATTACGCGTCATTGTCCAAAAACGATCCCTGCCGGGGATGTGCCATAGCGGACGCCGTGGGGGGATTGTTACGGAGGCTTCCGCGTCCCGAGGGCGGGGTGGCGAATTATGGATGAACACCCTTCCGGGAATGGATCGAATCGTGGCGTCCAATACGTATAGGGACCGGTTGAGCCAGCAATTCAGGGGAACAGTCTCTGGTGCAGATTAGCCACTGGGAGGGGCGACAGGCCGCCTCTCCGTTCTGCTGCCTGCGGCGGAGGCAGGTCCCAATATCGACGAGACGAGCCGACGCACACCATCATGTTTGAAGGATTGTCCCAAAAACTTGAGGGCGCCCTGCAGTCCGTCACGGGCCAGGGCCGCATCGACGAGGTGAACGTCGCCGAGACGATGCGGGAGATCCGCCGTGCGTTGCTGAACGCGGACGTCAACTACCAGGTTGCGAAGGAGTTTACCGCGAACGTCAAGGAGGCGGCTACGGGGGAGGATGTTCTGACCTCGGTCACCCCGGGCGAGCAGTTGACGAAGATCATGCACGACGAGCTGACCCGGGTGCTGGGCGGCGAGCACGAGGGCATCGAGATGGCGGAGACGCCGCCCACGGTGATTCTCGTCGCCGGCCTGCAGGGCTCCGGCAAGACGACCTTCTGTGCCAAGCTCGCCCGCCACTTCCGGAAGGAGGGACACGCGCCGCTTCTGGCCGCCTCGGACGTGTACCGGCCCGCCGCCGTGGACCAGCTCAAGACGCTGGCCGACCAGGTCAACGCGCCCGTCTATTCGATTGAGGACGACGGCGAGATCGTTGAGGATGCCGTGCGCGTGGCCAACGAGGCCGTTACGGAGGCCCAGAACACCGCCCGCGACATTGTCATCATCGACACGGCGGGGCGCATGCACATCGACGAGGCGATGATGCAGGAGGTGGAGGACATCAAGACGACGGTGGCGCCGAACGAAACCCTGTTCGTCGTCGACAGCATGACGGGACAGGACGCGGTAAACACCGCCAAAGAGTTCAACGAGCGCATCGACTACGACGGGGTGGTCCTGTCCAAGCTGGACGGGGATACACGCGGTGGCGCGGCGCTCTCGATCCGGACGGTGGTCAACAAGCCGATCAAGTTTGCCTCCACCGGTGAGAAGCTCGACGCGCTCACGCCGTTCTACCCGGACCGCATGGCCCAGCGCATCCTGGGCATGGGCGACGTGGTCTCGTTCGTGGAGCGTGCCCAGGAGCAGTACGACGAACAGGAGGCCGAGCGCCTCCAGGAGAAGATTCGCTCCGAGGAGTTTGACCTTCAGGACTTCTACGATCAGCTCCAGCGCATCCAAAAGATGGGCTCGATCAAAGAGCTCATGGGCATGATTCCGGGGGTCGGCAACAAGATTAGCGACCTCGACATCGACGAGGAGGCCTTCACGCACATCGAGGCGATTATTCAGTCGATGACCCCGGAGGAGCGGGCCCACCCGGACATTCTAAACGGCACCCGTCGGCGCCGCATCGCCCGGGGGAGTGGGAACGAGGTCCGCGACGTGAACCAGCTGGTCAGCCAGTTCGAGGAGATGAAGGACATGATGAAGACAATGCAGAAGATGACGAGCAAGGGGCAGGACGTAGACATCTCGAGTCTCATGGACAAGATTACGGGGGGCGGTGGGGGCCAGAGTCGGAGTCCACGCTAGGACGAGGGCCGCCGGTAGAACTGCTTGCGCACCTTTCACGATTGTTGAACTGAACACACCCGAACGAACACGTGTCTGTTAAGCTTCGACTGCGCCGCATTGGGCGCAAAAAGATTCCGGTCTATTCGATCGTCGCTGCCGACCAGCGCAACGCGCGGGACGGCCGCTACATCGAGGACATCGGCCGCTACTTTCCGCTCCGCGAACCCGCCGAGGTGCGCCTGGAGGAAGACCGGGCCCTCTACTGGCTCGAAAACGGGGCGCAGCCGAGCGACACGGTGCGGTCCATCCTGCGCCGCCGGGGCCTCCTGCTCCATCACCACCTGAAGAAGAAGGGCGAGTCGCCGGGCGAGATCGAGTCGGCCGTCGAAGAGTTTCGAGAGCGCATGGCCGAGCAGGGCGAGGAGGTGAAGATCGCCGTTGGCACACGCGGCCAGGACCCGCTGGAGCGGGAGCGCGAGCGGGCCGAGGAGATCGACGAGGAAGCCCAGTTGCGCGCCCAGGCCACCCCGCTGTCGGCCGTTCAGGAAGAGACGGAGGCCGAAGAGGCCGAAGACGTCGAGACGGCGGACGCCGAGGACGCCGACGCCGCTTCCGAGACGGACGAGCCGGAGGCCGCCGCGGACGAGGCGGACGAGACCGACGCGTCGGCCGACGCCGACGACAACGAAGAGCCCGAAGACGAGTAGTCCCGAGCGGAGCCTTCGGCCCCTGTGCTATGCCTCCCCCGACGGCCTCCACGCCCGACGATTCGGCGGATCCGGGTCCGGACTTCGCGGACGTCCCGCCGACCGACCTCGTGAAGGTGGGGTTTATCTTCCGCCCCCACGGGCTGGACGGAGAGCTCAAAATCGACCCGTCCGCGACCGACGATCCGGCGCGTTTTGAGGTGCTGCCCACGGTGTTTGTGGGGCCGCATCCGCGTCGCGTCGTACGCCACGACATCGCATCGGTCCGCTACCAGAAGACGAAGCGCGGCATCACGGTCATTCTGGGGCTCGACGGCATCGTGGACCGGGACGACGCCGAGGCGGTCGCCAAAATGGACGTGTTTGCCACCGAGGCGGCCCTGGGCCTGGAAGACGACGAGCTGTTTGCCGACGACCTGGTGGGCTGGACCGTTGTCACCGAGGAGGGGGCGGTGCAGGGCACCGTCGCGGACTTCATGGAGATGCCGGCACAGGACCTCTTCGTGGTCCGGACCCCTGAGGACACGGAGGCGATGATCCCGGCCATCGACGACTTCATCATCGAGATCGACGAGGAAGCGGAACGGATCGTCGTGCGTCCCATCGACGGATTGATGGACGCGTAGGGCAGTGCAGCCCGTGGCACACTCAGAAGACCGTTGTTGACCGGCATGCCTGGGAGCATACGCATTGACATTGTGACGGCCCTCCCCGCCCTCGTGGAGGAGCCCCTTCAGCATAGCATTCTGCAGCGGGCACAGGAATCGGACGTGGCCACCCTCCAGGTGCACAACCTTCGGGAGTACGCGACCGACAAGCACCGACAGGTGGACGACCGCCCGTTCGGCGGGGGCGCCGGGATGGTGCTGAAGCCGGAGCCGCTGTTTCGGGCCGTGGAGGCGATCGAGGGGGCGGCCGGAGAGGCGGACGACATCATTTACCTTACGCCCGACGGTGCGCGGCTCGATCAGTCGATGGCCAACCGCCTCTCGATGGAGGGCCACCTCATTCTGATTGCGGGGCACTACAAGGGCATCGACCAGCGGGTTCGGGACCTCCTCGTCACGCGTGAAGTGTCGATTGGCGACGTGGTTCTCAGCGGCGGGGAGCTGCCGGCACTGATGCTGGTCGACGCGGTCGTTCGCCTCGTGCCGGGCGCGCTGGGCGACAGCTCGTCGGCCCTCACGGACGCGTTTCAGGACGGGCTTCTGGGCGCGCCGGTCTACACACGCCCGGCTGAGTTTCGGGGGCACGAAGTGCCGTCCGTCCTCCGCTCGGGCGACCATCAGGCCATCGCCCGCTGGCGGGATGAAAAGCGACTCGAAAAGACCCGGGACCGCCGGCCCGATCTCCTACCCGACACCAACAACGATTCGACCGAGGCGTCTTCGCAGTAGGCATACGCGCCTCCGGCGTTGACCGACCATTGTTTGTTTCACCCAACAATAGAACAGTGACATGGCTACTGACCTTATGAGCGTCGTCGAGGCGACGCAGCTTCGCGACGACGTGCCGGACTTTGACTCCGGGGACACGGTAAACGTCCACCTCCGGGTGGTTGAAGGCGAGAAGGAGCGCATCCAGCAGTTCGAGGGGGTGTGCCTT
This sequence comes from Salinibacter ruber DSM 13855, assembly GCF_000013045.1. NCBI lineage: Bacteria > Pseudomonadati > Rhodothermota > Rhodothermia > Rhodothermales > Salinibacteraceae > Salinibacter > Salinibacter ruber. Next base: position 2,023,220 of record NC_007677.1, on the reverse strand, counting down.
TCACGTCGTGGCTCCGGGCCGAACGAGACGATTACGGTTCGCAAGGTGTCCGAAGGCGTGGGCGTCGAGCGCATCTTCCCGGTCCACTCCCCGCGGGTGGCCCAGATCGACGTCGTTCGTCGTGGGGCCGTAAACCGGTCGAAGCTTTCGTACCTCCGTGGCCTGTCGGGCAAGGACGCCCGGATTCAGGAGCAGATTCGGGGGAACTAGGGGCGTAGCGGAGAGGGCCTGCACGCACGCCTCTGCTCGTAGACTTCGGACTCGTTTTGCGTCCCCATGGACCTCGCAATCTGGGACTATCCGCCCGCTGAGTTTCTGGCGTCGGGCTTCACGTCCGGTGCCGTCGAGAATCCGTTTCGGATCACGCGGCATCGCCCCGAGCAGTGTGCGGCGATGCTGGTGGAGGACGAGGTCGACGTGGCGCTGATGCCCACGATGCTGGCCCTGCAGGCGAGCAACGCCATCGACGTGCTTCCGAGTGTGGGGCTGGTTTCGTGGCGGTACCCGTACGCCCGGCTCGTGTGGCAGGGGGGGCTGCACGACTTCCCGGAGACCATCGCCTACGACCGGCGCGTCGCGCAGGAGCGCATCGCGACCCGGATCGTCCTGCACGAGCACTACCAGGTCGACCCCACGTTCGTCCCGTACGACGCCCGGGCCCCGCAAGCGCTGCTCGATACCGAGGAGGACGCGGCCCTGCTGGTCGGCCCCAACGTGCCTTCCCTTCAGCCCGAGCCCTTCACGATGGACATCGGGCGCGAGTGGTACGAGCTCTCCAACTACCCGATGGTGTGGGGGCTGTACGTCACCAAGCGGGACCAGTCGACGGACGAGATGATCGAGGCGCTGATCGCCTCGGGCGAGGCGGCCGACGATAACCGCGACGTATGGGTGCAGGCGCAGGAGACCACCGCCTCGCTGAACGAGTTCTACCGCGAGGACCTCCGCACCGGGCTCGACAAACTCGCCATCGCGAGCCTGACGGAGTTTCGGAAGTATCTCTTCTACTACGACGTGACGGAGGACGTCCCCGACCTCCCGCTCGTGTACCTCGACGAGGATGAAGAGGAGGAAGAGGAGGAAGAGCATTGATTCATTGGGGCACTGGGCACTGCGGTCAGCGGCGTGTGGTTTTTTGGCGGTTTCAGTTAGGCATAGGTCGCTGCAGCCCCGATTCCCAAGCTGCTCAACCTGTCCGAACGTGTGCGCCGTGGCCCCACTGCATAAATCACCGGATTCCTCACTGCATCGATGACCCGCCATGGCTGAAGGCACCGAGGTCGTTGCGCGCAATAAGAAGGCGCAGTTCGAGTACGACATTGAAGAAACCCTGGAGGCGGGGCTCGTCCTGGAGGGGTCCGAGGTCAAATCGGTGCGCCAGGGCAAGGCGAGCCTGGACGGGGCGTACTGTCAGGTCGATCGGGAGGGGGAGATGAAGATCCACGGGATGTACATCAAGCCGTACGAGGAGGCCGGCCCGTTCGGGCACGAACCGCGGCGCAACCGGAAGCTCCTGCTCCACGACCAGCAGATTGGCAAGTGGGGCCAGATGGCCGAGCAGGAGGGCTACACGATTGTCCCGCTGTCGCTCTACTTCCGCGACGGATGGGCAAAGCTAAAGATTGGAATCGCGAAGGGCCGCCAGAAGCACGACAAGCGCCAGGCCATCAAGGAGCGGGAGATGGAGCGCCGACTGGAACGGGAGCAGAGCGACTATAATTTTTAGGTCGAGGTCCAGGACGGGGAGATCAACACGAGTTGTATCATTGACGACGAGGACGTAGGCATGGCATTTCCGCCGGTCGACGAGCAGATGACGGTTCTCCGCCGCGGGGCGGAGGAGATTGTCCCGGAAGACGAGCTTGCCGAGAAGCTTCGCACGTCGCGGGAGACGGACACGCCCCTGACCGTGAAGCTCGGGTGCGACCCCAGTCGCCCGGACCTTCACCTCGGCCACACGGTGGTCCTCCGCAAGCTGCGGCAGTTTCAGGACTTCGGCCACCGGGCCGTCCTCATCGTGGGCGACTTCACGGGCATGATCGGCGATCCGTCCGGCCGCTCCAAGACGCGCCCCCAGCTCACGCTCGAGGAGACGCGCGAGCACGGCCAGAGCTACTACGAGCAGGCCACCCGTGTGCTCGATCCGAACAAGACGGAGATCCGGTACAACTCGGAGTGGCTCGACGAGATGCGCTTCAGTGACGTCATCGAGCTGGCGGCCCAGCAGACGGTCGCGCAGATGCTGAAGCGCGACGACTTCAACGAGCGCTACGAGGCGGGCCAGCCCATCAGCCTGCACGAATTTCTGTACCCGCTGGCGCAGGCGCGCGACTCCGTCCACATCGAGGCGGACGTGGAGCTGGGCGGCACCGATCAGCGCTTCAACCTGCTCCTGGCGCGGCGTCTGCAGGAGGCCAACGACCAGGCGGCGCAGGTCTGCATGATGCTCCCGCTCCTGGAGGGCACCGACGGCTCCGACAAGATGTCGAAGTCCCTCGACAATGCCATCGGCATCGCCGAGGCGCCGGAAGACATGTACGGCAAGACCATGTCGGTGCCCGACGACCTGATCTACCGCTACGTGGAGCTCGTCACCGACATCCCGACCGAGCAGCTCCCGAAGGTCAAGCAGTTTGCCGAGAGCAACCCGCGGGCGGCGAAGGCCCAACTGGCCCGCCGCATCGTGGAGATGTACCATGGGGAAGAGGCCGCGGATCGGGCCGAGGAGCACTTCGAGCAGACCGTCGTGGAGGGGGGCGTGCCGGACGATCTGCCGGAGTACACGCCGACGCCGGAGGACGGGGCGGAGGTCGGCCTTCTGAACCTGATGCGCCACGCCGACCTCACGGACTCCAACAGCGAGGGCCGCCGCATGATTGAGCAGGGGGCCGTCACGATCGACGAGGAGAAGGTGACCGACACCGGGCGCTACATCGACGTGGCCGAGGAGGCGCCGTTCGTGCTCCAGGTGGGCAAGCGCCGGTTCGCCCGCATTCGTCCGCCCGAAAACGGGACGGACGTGTAAGGCGGGCCCAGATTCCTGAGGCGGCCTATCGCAAACGCCCAGGCGACACGGTTCAGCTCACGTCAGTTCACGACGACGATCTTGCGGGTGGTGGCGAACTGCTCCCCGACGAAACGCAGAAAGTACGGACCGCTGGAAAGAGAACGTGTGGGGATGGGCACGTTCTGCCGAAAGCCCTCCGGAACCTCTTCGTCGAGCAGGACCCGGACGCGTCGCCCGAGCAAATCATAAAGCGTGACGCGCACCTCCTGGGTGTTGTTGAGGACGAACCGGGTTTGGGAGGAGGAACCGGCCCCGGAGGCGACGCCCCCCTCATCGATTTGAATCTCCCGTACCAGCGCTACCGCACGATCGGGGGACGCCAGCGGCGATCGGTTCCCGGCGTCGTCCTCGGCGACGAGCGCAAAGTAGTAGGTGCGACCCGCCTCGAGCCCGTCCGACGACGTCACGGTGGCGGTCTCCGTCCGACCCGCGGGGGCCGGGAGGGGCGGCGCGCTCACGGACCGGGCCTGCTCGAAGTCCGCCGCGGATTCGATGCGGGTCGTGTCGTAGCGGAGCAGATACCGCTGGGCCGACCCGGTCCGCCCGTCGTCACCGGTGGCGGTCCACCGCAGTGACACGGACGGCGCACTGGTGTTTACCTCGCTGATTTGGAAGTCCCGGACGGACGCGGGCGGGGTGGTGTCGGGGCTGTCGCTCAGCGGACGCCCGCCGAGGGTTTCGGCGTCTGTATTTCGAGGATCGAGCACGTCCGCGACGGTGGTGTTGTTGTAGTCCCCGCTCTCGAAGCCCGCGGCGAGGCGGCCGTACCAATCGGGTTGGTCGTTGTCGGTGCCGTCGCCGGTACAGCCCGCAAACCCGCCCGACAAGACCCCTACGACCTTCTGGTCGGCGTCGTAGAGCGGGCCGCCCGACGAGCCGCCTTCTGTCGTGCCCAGCTCCCAGTCGCCAATGCGGAGATGGGTGCCGCCCTGATCGCTCCGGCCGAAGCCGGTAATGGAGGATGGGTCGTCGTCGAAACTGATGCGCTTCCCATGCCCCCGTGGATGGTGGATGGTGACGCTCTCGCTGGTGGCCTCGCCTTCGCGGCTCCAGCCGTTCAGGTACAGATTGTAAGAGTCCGGGATGTCGTCGTCCACCTCGACGAGGGTCAGGTCAGGCTTCCCGAAAATTGTCCTCTCCTCTCGGTGAAAGTTGCCGTATCGAGCTCGAAGGATGGCACCAGACGAGGTCTGGTCCCACCCGCCGACGGCCAGCGAGTCGTCTGGAAACGTGCCGTTCTCGTCCGAGCCTAGAGATCGGCAGTCGGCGGTCTGGAAGTTCCAGTAGAAGACCATGCTGTTTGCCTGGCCGGGACGCTGGACACAGTGCTCGGCGGTCAGGAAGAGGGGGCGGGCATCCCGGGCTGTGTTGTTGACGAGGGAGCCGGAGCAAAACAGGTTGTCCTGTCCCCGGCGCAGGGTGTACCCGCCCACGGCACGCACCTGATCACGCCAGCGGTCGGCCGCCTCACAGGCGACGTCGAGGTTGCAGGCGCCCGACTTCGAACGGGGCGTTTGGGGGCCCGTGGGCAAGGCCCGGTATCCGTGGACGACATGGCCGACCGTGAGCCCGGTGACCCGTTCCCGATTGTCCGTTTCCAGCTCCAGAACAAGTTCGTCCCCCCGAACGAGCGGCGTCCAGTGCTGCCCTTCGGTCGCGTCCGCCGCGGTGTAGGGGCCGTGGACGGCCGACGCGTCCGCGCCGTGGAGGAAGAGGGTGGCGTCGGGCGGCAGTTGAAAAGTGGAGAACCCGACGCTCAGGGAGACGGCATCCTGCGACTCGATGCGCAGACGCCACAGCCAGCGCCCGGACGGAAGCTGCTCCCACGTTCCGTGCCGTGAGGGCGACAGGTTCGCCTCGAGGGTCTGGCCGTAGCGGTACGGGCCGACGCGATCGCTTGCCGCCCGATCTTCCGCGCGGAGCGCGGCCGCGTCCACGGAGGGCAGCGATGCTTGAGCGACGTCGGCGGTCGGGCGGACCGTGGCATGCTGACGCGAAGGGAGCGCCGTCCGCTCCTGGGCGGAGGCGGGGCCTGCACCCCACGCGCACCCCACCAGTACGCCGAGTACAACGAGTGTGTATCTCCGAGGAAACATTGCGCGCGAGGACTCGGGGGAGATCGACGTTAGCGGTCGCTCGAACGGTCGGACACGCGCTCGTCCATCTCCTCCACCGTCTCCGTCAGGTCGTCCTTGTACGCGGTCATCTCGGCACGGAGGTCAGGATCCTGGACGCCGAGAATTTGGACGGCCAGCAGGGCGGCATTGTCGGCGGCGTTGATGGCGACGGACCCGACGGGCACGCCGCCCGGCATCTGCACGATGGAGAGCAGGGAGTCGACCCCGTTCATCGTGCTGGTTTTTACAGGCACGCCGATGACGGGGAGGGGGGTACTGGCGGCGAGCATGCCGGGCAGGTGGGCGGCCCCGCCGGCGCCGGCGATCATGACCTCCACGCCGCGCTCCTGCGCCGTCTCGGCGTACTCTTTCATCACGCCGGGGGTGCGATGGGCGGAGAGGACGCGCATCTCGTAGGACACGTCAAACTCGTCGAGCACCTCGGCGGCGTCCTCCATGACGGGAAGATCGGAGTCGCTGCCCATGGCGATGCCAACGGGCGGTGCAGAAGACGTAGACATGGTCGGTCGGAAGTGGATTGGGAGAGAGACGACGTAGATCCGTAGGGGCTGCTCGGGGCGTGGCGGGGCCCAAACGTCGGCCTGGATCGCGTCGGGAACGCGGCCCCCCGTGCCGTTGGGGGAGGCATGCCCGAGCGACTACAGTTCAATCGCGCTGGCGGCCATTTCGGCTCGCTTTCGCGTGTCGGCGCGGTCGGCACCGAGGGCAGTGACGTGGCCCATCTTGCGGCCGGGACGCACGTCGGGCTTGCCGTAGATGTGCGGGGTCACGCCCTCGGTGTCGAGGGCACGCGGGAGGCCGGTCGTCTGCGGGGGGGTGCCCTCGCGGCGGCCCAGCACATTTACCATTACAGCCACCGGGGTGCGCAGGGAGGGATCCCCCAGGGGCCAGTCCAGAACGGCCCGCACGTGGTTCTCGAACTGGGACGTGGCGGCGCCCTCAATCGAGTAGTGGCCGGTGTTGTGGGGGCGGGGGGCGAGCTCGTTGACGAGCACACGCCCGTCGGGCATTTCAAAAAGCTCGACGGCGATCAGGCCCACCCCCTCCACCGCGTCGACGGACTTTTGTGCGATGTGCCGGGCCTTGTCGGCGATCGCATCGTCGATGTCGGCGGGCACCTCCACGGCGTGGCACCGGTGGTCGCGCTGCTCGGTGTAGGCGACCGGATACACGACCTGGTTTCCACCCGGCCGCCGGGCCACCTGCACCGCGAGTTCGCGGGCAAAGTCCGCGAACGTTTCGACCATCGCGCCGTCCTCGGTGGCCAGGTCGGGCCAGGCCTCGCGGAGCTCGTCCTCGGCGGCGGCCGTGGCGTTGCCGTAGCCGTCGTAGGCCCCGCGATACTGCTTCAGGACCACCGGATAGCCGAACTCCTCCGCGGCGTCGAGGGCCTCGTCGAGGGTTTCGCAGCACGCAAACGCCGGCACCGGGCACCCGGCGTCGGCGAGGTGCTGTTTCTGCACGCCCTTGTCCTTGATGAGGGAAAGGGTTTGGGTGGAGGGCCAGAGGGCGGCGCCGTCCGGCAGCACCTCGGCGGCGGCGTCGGCGGGGGCCCACTCGCTCTCGACCGTCACCACGTCACAGTCGGCCGTGAAGGGGCGAAGCACGTCCGGGTCGGTCCAGTCGCCGACCCGGGCGCCCGTGTAGGGTTGCATCGGCCCGGCCTCCTTCGGGGACAACAGCCGGGCATCCACGCTCATGCGAACGGCCTCGGCCGCCATCATCTTGCCGAGCTGTCCACCGCCGAGAATGCCGATCGTCGGAAACGTTGAACTCATGCGTGAGAATTCGGTCGGGGCGAGATTGCGTACGGGTCGGGAATCAAATCGGGAGGCCCGGAGTGTGCGCCATTACGCCTCTTCCGGGTCGGCCTCGTCGGCGTCCTCGCCGTGCAGAAGGTCGTCGAGCGCCTGTTCGTCGTCGACGAGCACGTCGCGGGCCTTAGTGCCATTGAACGGGCCCACGATGCCGGCTTCCTCCAGCTGATCGACGATGCGGGCGGCGCGGGTGTAGCCGACCGCCAGCTTGCGCTGGAGGAGCGACACGGAGCCCTGCTGGCGACGCACGATGACGCGGGCGGCCTCCTCGAACTTCTCGTCGGTGTCCTCCACGCCGAGCGTCTCGTCTGGGCCGTGGCCGGCGTCCTGCAGGGAGGGCAACGTGTAGGGGGTGACGCCGGGCTGGTCGGCGACGTAGTCTACAACCTCCTCCACCTCCTCCACGCTGACGAACGGGCCCTGCAGGCGCTTCAGGTCGCTGCCGCTTAGGAAGAGCATGTCGCCGTTTCCGACGAGGTCCTCGGCGCCGCCCTGGTCCAAGATGGTGCGCGAGTCGACCCGGGAGGCCACCTCAAAAGCGATGCGGGACGGAAAGTTGGCCTTGATGACGCCGGTCACCACGTCGACCGACGGGCGTTGCGTCGCGAGGATGAGGTGAATGCCGACGGCCCGGGCCATTTGGGCAAGGCGCGAGATCGGGCCCTCCACGTCGTCGCCGGCCGCCATCATCAGGTCGGCCAGCTCGTCGACCACCACCACGAGGTAGGGCATGTGCCGGTGTCCCTCCGTGGGGTCGAGCTCCCCGGCCTGAAACTTTTCGTTGTACCCGGTGATGTTGCGCACACTGGCGTCCGAGAGGAGGTCATACCGGGTCTCCATCTCGCGCTCCACGCTCTTGAGGACCCCGGAGGCCTCGTCGATGTCGGTGATGACCGTCTGATCGATGTCCTCCGGCACCGCCACGAACTGCGTTTCGAGCGCTGTGTACTGCTGCAGCTCAATTTTCTTCGGGTCGATGATGACGAACCGCAGGTTGGCCGGATGGCAGGCGTAGATGAGGCCCGTGATGATGGAGTTCAGGCCCACGGACTTGCCGGACCCGGTGGCGCCGGCGATGAGAAGGTGGGGCATCGTCGCCAGGTCGCCCACGTGGACCTCACCCTCGATGTTTTTGCCGAGGGGAAGGGGCAGTTTGAGGTCGGTGTCCTGGAATTTTCGGGTCCCGATCACGTCGCGGAGACGGACCAGCTCCCGGTTCCGGTTGGGGATTTCGACCCCTACGGCCGACTTGCCCGGAATGGGGGCGATCATGCGGATGCCGGGCGCCGCCATCGCCATGGCCAGGTCGTCCTCGAGCGACTTGATGCGACTGACCTTGATTCCGGGAGCGGGCGTGAGTTCGTAGCGCGTGACGGTCGGGCCCACCACGGCGTTGATTTCCTCGATCTCGATGTTGTACATGTCGAGCTTGTCGAGGAGCACCCGTTTGTTCTCCTCGAGCTCTTCCCGGTTGATGGTCGGATCGGTATCGACCGACTCGTCGAGAAGGTCGAGGGAGGGGGGCTCGTATTCGAAGTCGTCGGGCAGTTCCGCGGTCCGCTCGATTTCGTCGGTCGTCTCCTCCTCGACCTGCTCCTGGATCGTCATCGAGACATCGTCGTCGGGGCCGTCGGACGCGTCCGGCGGGGGTTCGTCGGGGGCGGGTGCCGCCGGCTCATCGGAGCTGGCGTTCTCGTCGGCGGGGCGGGACGGCGGCGGAGAATCCGTTGCCGGACTCTCTTCCGCAGGCGTTGACGCGGTCGTCTCGTCGGGGATGTCCTTGGGGGCATCATCCTCGGGAGGATCGGCGTCGGACGTGCGGGCCGAGGAGTCGGGGGCCGGCTCTGGGGAGGCCGTGTTGTCGTCGGTGGCGGACGGGGCAGGGTCACGGCCCGGCCGAAAGAGGTCGTTTCGGCGAACGGACGGGGTTTGCGCTCCGGAGTCCTCGGGGCGAGTCCGGGCCGGAGGGGGAGAGGAAGTGCTCTCCTCCGCGGGGGGCGAAGACGGCGGTTCCGGAGAAGATGCAGACGGAGACCCCGAGGCGGACGCGGACGAAGATGGGTCGGACGCAGGGGAGGTTGCTTTCGGCTCGGGGGCGTGGGCTCGGGCCCGGCTCCACTGGTCGCGGATGTACGCCCCGGCGGCCGAGACGCCCGCCCCGATCCTGCGGGCCGCCCTGATGACGCGGTCCACCGTGCGCTGAATGTCATGGTCGACCACCAGCAGGAGCAGGACCGCCCCTGCCAGGAGGAGTAGGATGAAAGAGCCGACCTCCCCGAATACATTCTGCATCCAGCCGGCGGTCCCGATGCCCACGAGGCCGGCCCAGGCCCGAAGGGGGGCGTCCACCGTGTGGTGGACCCAGCCGACGACGCAGGACAGGATGAAGGCGGAGAAGGCCGTCAGGAGCGACGGGTAGAGGAGGCGGCGCAGCGAGGCGTGGCGAAAGACGGCGTAGCCCCACACCATCAGCAGGCCGCTTATCAGCAGCACACCGTAGCCGATGAAGCCGGGCACGCAGGCCTCTGCGAGCTGGGCGCCGAGCAGCCCGAGCACGTTCTGGACGGGTCCGTCGGCCTGGGCGCTCTGCGGGTTGAGGACGACCTCGGACCAGTCCGCCGACCGGAGGACGACGGCATCGTCGGGGTGGTAACTGGCAAAGGCGAGCGACACCAGCAGGGCGAACACCATCAGCACGAGCCCGAAGATCTCCACCTTCCGACGCGGAGAGATCAGGAAGGCCTCCTCCGTATTCGTATCGGAACCCGAGGCAGCCATACAGCCGAACAGGCGAGGCGGAGAAAAGGGGACGCAGCGACAGGGAGCGTGGTGTACATGTGTATCCACTGTCTAGCCGGGACACACAGGGTCGTAAGGTGAGCCCAACGCGGCACAAATGCAACGGATCGGTGCAGGCAGGACCGCCCCGCATGCGCGCAATTGAGGGGACGGACTACGCCGACACGACGTCCTCGTACAGAAGAAGTCGGTTTTCCGTGTAGTAGGGCAGAACCGGCACCGAATCAATCCGGAAGCAATAGTCCAGGTCGGCCCCGCGGTCCTGATTGGCGAGCCACTCGGCGTGGTTGGCACCGCGGAGGGCATTGCCGAGGTCGTCCCGATCGGTGTGGTAGAGCGTGTAGGCCGTGTGGGCGGAGTCCGTGACCGGGTACGGCTCGTCCCCGTCCCAGAGGCGATCGAGAAGAAGGCCCGCACAGAGGGTGTCTTCGAGGGCGAGCCGGTTCTGTCGGCCCGCGCAGACGATGGTCACGGCGTCGGCCGTTCGACGGACGAAATCGACGACGCGCTCCGCGTTCAGGAAGCAGGCCGCCACGAGGGTGTCGGCTTCCTTTGTCTGCTCCAGGGCCTGGGTCCCGTTGGAGGTGTTCAGGATGATGTCCCGTCCCTGAACGACATCGTGCGTGTATTCGTCCGGCGAGTTGCCGAGGTGGTACCCTTCGATCTTTTCTCCGTTGCGCTCGCCCCCGAGTCGGTACATGTCGGGGTCGAGGTTGCTGGCGATCTTGCCGGCCTGGGCCATGTCGGTTACGGGCATCACGGCGCGGGCGCCCCGCTCAAGGGCGGTCACGATGGTGGAGCAGGCCCGAAGCACGTCGATGACGATGACCGTCCGGTCCTGGACGTCCCCTTCCGAAACGTTCGAGTGCGTCAAGAAAACTTCAGCGTCCATCGGAACAGCGAGTCAGGTGGAAGGGAAACGGGGGGACAGGGACGGGGGCGCACTCATGTGTCCTCGTGGAACGGAGGCTCCGTCACTTCCACGTCGAACGTGCGGCGCCGGCTTGCGACCTGTAGCGCCCGGCCCGGTTCGGTGTAGGCCGGCTCGTTCGGGACGTAGCCGAGGCCAATGCCCGCGTCGAGGAGGGGCGACTGCGTGCCGCTGGTAACAACGCCGATGGCGTCGCCCCCCGCCGACTGGAGAATGTCGTCGTGGCGCGGGATGCCCCGCTCGGTGGCCACGAAGCCCACGAGTTTTCGCTCCGGCCCGTGCTCGTGAATCTGCCGCAGGGCCTCCCGCCCGATGAAGTCGCCCTTGTCGAGCTTCACCAGCCACCCCAGGCGCGCCTCGTAGGGGGTGATGTCTTCCGTGATGTCGTTGCCGTGCAGGCAGAGCCCCGCTTCGAGGCGGAGCGTGTCGCGGGCGCCGAGGCCAGCCGGCTTCAGGCCACGGTCCGCGCCCGCCTCCAACAGGGTGGTCCACACGTCTCGGGCCCGGTCGGCGGGCACGTAGAGCTCAAGCCCCGGCTCGCCGGTGTAGCCGGTACGGGAGATGAGGGCGGTCTCGCAGTCGAGGAAGGCCCCGCCGGTCCGTTCCCAGAAGTGGTAGAACGACAGGTCGTCCAGGTCGTCGTCGAGAAACGGCTGAGCGATGTCGAGGGCCTTCGGGCCCTGAAGGGCAAGAAGGGCGGTGTCGGCGGAAATGTCCCGAAGCGTGGCCCCCATGGGGTTGTGGTCGTGCATCCACGTCAGATCCCGCTCTCTGTTGGCGGCGTTGAGCACCATCAGGTACTCGTCCTCGGCGCGGCGATACACGATGCCGTCGTCGATGATGCCGCCGTCGGGGGTGCACATGACCGTGTACATCGCCCGCCCGTCGTAGAGTGTCTCGGCGTCGTTGGTCACGAGGTGCTGGACGAGGGCGAGGGCCTGATCCCCCTGAATTAGCACCTCGCCCATGTGACTTACGTCGAACAGCCCGGCGTCGTTACGGACGGCCAGGTGCTCGTCGATGATGCTGTCGTACTGCACGGGCATCTCGAATCCCCCAAACGCCATCATGCGGGCGCCACGCTCCTCGTGGGCGTCGTGGAGGGGAGTGGTGTGGAGGGATGGGGCGGAGTCGGCCATCGGAAAAGACGAGAAGCTACGAGAGAGCAGGAATTGGCGCAGGCAGAGCAGAAAACCTGCAGGCCCTTATGATACCCGACGGCGTCAGTTTAGTCAACGAAGGAGAAATGATTTTGCGGGTGATTGCTACGGGCGGCGCGCTTCGTATCCGGCCGCCGACAGCACCGCGACGGCCTCTTCGGCGTCCCCCGCGGTCTCGAATGCCAGTCGAAAGGTGCCCCCGGTCCCGTCCCGAATGGTCTGAAGCTCGATGTCCTTGATGTTGAGGTCCGCGTCGAGGAGGTGCCCCGACAGTTCGTGGATGACGCCCTCCTCGTCCGGGGCCCGGACGTAGACGTCGGACAGCGGGTGAAGGAAGCCCTTGCTGTCCTGGGGCATGGCGTCACGGGCCGTGCGGGCCTCGTCGAAGGCGTCCTCGAGGGCGTCCAGGTCCTCCTCGATGAGACGGTTGCGGAGGGTGCGCAGGCCCCGACGCAGGCGGCTCAGGGCGTCGTGGATCGCCCGCTCGTTGCCCACCAACACGTCCCGCCACACGTCGAAGGGAGAAGACGCGATGCGCGTCATGTCGCGGAACCCGCCCCCGGCGAGCTGGAGGGCAAGATCGCGGTCCGCGTCGTCTTCGGTCGTGGCCACGAGGTTGACGAGGGCCACGGACAAGAGCTGCGGCACGTGGCTGGTGGCGGCGACGAGGCGGTCGTGGCGGGGGGCGTCCAGCACGAGCGGCCGGCTGCCGGTGGCCTCGATCAGCTCGACGAGGGGGGCCAGCCCCTCGTCCAGGGCTGCCTCGTCGGTGTCCTCCGGCAGGCAGAGGCTGTAGACCGCGTTCTCGAAGAGCAACGGGTCGGCGTGGTCGATGCCGCTGTGCTCGGCGCCGGCCATCGGGTGGCCCCCCAGAAATGTGGCGTGATCGGGGAGCACGTCCGCGGCCTGATCGAGCACGGGCTCCTTCACCGAGGCCACGTCGGTTACGAAGCACCCCTCCGGAAGGGCGTCGGCAATGGTGTCGAGCAGCCGGACGGTCGTGGCGAGGGGGGTGGCCAGGACGACGAGGTCGGTGTCCGCGACGGCCGACAGGGGATCGGCCGCTTTCTCGTCGATGGCGCCCCGTTCTTCGGCCCGCTCCAACACCTCTGGCCGGTCGTGCCCGACGATCGTGATCTCGGGCTGGCGCTGGGCCCAGGCGAGCCCAAGAGAGCCGCCGATGAGGCCCGTTCCGATAACGGTAAGACGTTCGATCATGCGCGGGGGAGGCGTGGCGAAAAGACGAGACATTCCTATCGGGCCGTGCAACCGGATCCGATTCGGGACAAGAATGCACGCCGGGGCCGCAACGGATGTTCGCTAGGGACGGCGGGTGCGGTCCGAATTGCGGATTAACAGCGATCCAGGGGGCGCCGGAGGCCTCCCCACTCGTGGCATCGGCCGACGAAGAACGGGCGAAGGAAGCGCTTTTTGTTCCCACGAAATGCCACAACGGGGGCCTCCGGGCGTACGAGTCGTTGATCTTCCGCTGGCTCAGCGGAGGGCTTGCTTCCTGCTGGCGGGACCGGTCGGAAATTTCAGTTCATCCAATCACGACACGAGCCCATCCAGTTCGATGATCAAGAAAGTAAATAAGCAGTCCAGCGATCGCGTCAAGGTCACGTTCGTCCTTCCGGAGGACCATCCGTACGAGGGGGAGGTCTCGGTCGTGGGGGACTTCAACGACTGGACGTCCGGCGCGCACCGCTTCGTCCGCCGCAGCAACCAGACCTACAGCACGAATGTTCTGCTGCCCGAAGATGCACGTTATGCCTTTCGCTACTACAGCGAAGAGGACGGGTGGATCAATGAGGAGGAGGCCGACGACTTCGAGCCCAACGGCTACGGAACGACCAACTGCGTGGTGACAACGTAGCGGGCCTGCCGGAGGCGGGACATATCGCTACCGAGGAATGAGAAAGGGAGGGGGCCAGTCCGTGCGGGGGAAATCACGGAGGCAAGGCACGGCCCGCCCGGTAGCGCCGCCGCTGGGCGCGTCCGAAGCCGGTCCGTACACCGCGGCCGTCCCTCCTGTCGACCGCGTGCCCGGCCCCTTCTCGTTCGTCGGTGCTTTCGGGCATCGGCCGTTCCGGAGCGGCAGTCCACCGGGACGCCCGTGGCCGGGGGGCGGCGGCCTACCGGACCCGATCGGCAATCCCGTCGACCGTCTTCAGGGCGTCCCGCACCATGGGGACGGTAACCCGGAACGGCTGGTTGTGGATCGTCTCTGCATCGTCGCAGGCTGCTTCGGCGACGGTGTCGAGGGGACGACCCGTTGGATCTTCGATCCCGATGTCGGCAAGCGTGACCGGCAGGCCAAGCCTCCGGGAAAACGCGATATAGTCCTCGACGACGCTGCTCTCACGGCCCTCTAGAAGGAGTTGGGTGATGATCCCAATGTTGACCTTCTCTCCGTGCGTGGCCTCGTGCGTGGCGTCGAGCTGAGTGAGCCCGTTGTGGATGGAGTGTGCGGCGGCGAGCCCTCCGCTCTCGAACCCGAGGCCGCTGAGGAGCGTGTTGGCCTCGGTGACGGCCTCCACCGCTTCCGTAACGGCATCGCGCTCTACTGCGTCTATGGCCGACAGCCCGTGGTCCCGCAGCGTCTCGTAACAGAGCCGGGCGAGTTGATGGCCCGCCCGAGTGGGGGTGCCCCCGACGATGGTTTCTCCCTCCGAGCGGAAGGTGGCGTCGGCCTCGAACCACGTCGCGAGGCCGTCGGCAATCCCCGATCGGAAGAAGCGCGTCGGAGCGGCCGCAATGATTTCGGTATCGACCAGCACGAGGTCAGGGTGCGCGTCGTAAAACCAGTATTCCTCAAACTCGCCGCGGTCCGAGTAGATGACCGACAGCGCACTCGTCGGGGCATCCGTCGAGGCAACGGTGGGCATCGAGACCATGGCGCCGCCGTCCAGGCCTTCGCGAACGGCCTTGGCCGTATCCAACGCCTTGCCGCCCCCCGCGCCGACGACAACGTCGGTGTCGTGGGTGCAGGCGATTCGCGTCAGTCGCTCGGTCTCTGCTTCGGAGGCTTCCCCTTCAAATTTAGCGGCCGTTGCGTCCAGTCCTGCCTCCGCCAGACTGGTCCGCACGCGATCCTCGACGATTTCGAGAACGGTATCGTCGGCCAGAAGCAGTGCCTGTTCGCCCAGGGACGCCGCGTGGGTCCCAATCGCGTCGACAACGCCCCGTCCTTGCACGTATGCTGCGGGGGACTGAAAAACGTCTGCCATAGCTCATCTGTGACTGTTCATTGAAGTGACGATGCGTCTTGCCCTTCCGGAGGACGTTTGCCTCCTCCGGGCCGGACGGCCCGAGGTATGACCGCACATCCTCCGGCGGGACGGCCGGTCGGCGGCCCTCCGGAGGCCATTGTGTTTTTCCGGCCACGGCCCGGATAGGTTCTATAATTTAAGATAAGAAAATATTCTTTTATCGTCAGAGTCGGGGCCTTCCAGCCCCGCTCGTCGTGGGGTTAGTTCCGAAGGGCAGAGGCGATGTCTTCCGCCGTCTCCGACGGGTTGAACGAGTCCTCACGCAGGTTCGTCAGCACGACACACGTGCCGCGGGGGGAGACGACGAACCGTTTGGGGTCGCCGTCGGCGTCCGGAAAGGTGACCTCAATTGAGCGGTCCTCCTCGGCGGCCTGCTCGCGCAGGTCCGCAATGCGGGCGGCGTCGGGGGGCGCATCGAGGGCGGGGGCAGAGTCGGGCATCGCAGGGACAGTCGAGTGGTGAACAGAGCGAAATGAGAAGAAAACAAGCACTCCACGTGAACGCCCCACCCTCGGGGGAGGATGGGGCGCCTGTGGGGCAGGATCGGCCCTGGGTTATTCGGTATCGGCCGGGCGACGGAGGCTCGTGACGAAGACGAACCCGTCGGGATTCCGGACCGCCATCCGGAACGCATCGCCGGGCTCGACGCTCCGGTAGACCTCCATGAAGGTGTCCATGTCCGAGATCTGCTCCCCGGCCATCTTGAAGATAATCTGTCGGGGCTGGAGGCCCGATTCGCGGATCATCCGGTTGGACTGGTCCACGCCCGTGATGACGACGCCCTGGGCCTCATCGAGCCCGAGGCGTCGTGCCATTTCGGGCGTGACGCCTTGCAGCTGAAGGCCCAATTCCTCCTGAAGCGCCTCGGCGGTCGACGGGCCGTTGCTCTCACTGCGGTCCTCGGACGACGCCGTCATGCTCTCGCCGCGGGCGCCGAGCGTGACCGTAAGGGTGCGGGCCTCCCCGTCACGATTGATCTGGAGTTCCGCCTCCTCCCCGGGGCGCATGCTGGCGATCTGGTTGCCGAGCTGGAGGTAGTCTTCCAGCGGCGTCCCGTTGATGCCCGTGATGATGTCGCCGGCCTCAAGGCCCGCCTCGTCCGCGGGGGCGCCCTCTTCCACCTGCGAAACGACCGCCGACCCCTTCGGAAGATTCTCGTTGTCGACGAGGGTCTCGGGGGCCCCGCCGTAGCGGATGCCGAGGTAGGCCCGTCGCACGTCGCCTTCCTCAATGATCTGGGTGGCGATGCGCTCGACGGTGCTGGACGGAATGGCGAACCCGATGCCCTGGTTGCCGCCGGACCGGGACACGATGGCCGTGTTAATGCCTACGAGCTCCCCCTGTAAGTTTACGAGAGGCCCACCGGAGTTGCCGGGGTTGATGGCCGCGTCGGTCTGGATAAAGTTCTGCACCCCACCGCCCTGACTGGAGCTCCGGCCCCGCTGTGGGCTGGCCTGAAGGCGGCCAAGGGCGCTGATGATGCCGGCCGTGACGCTGTTGTTGAGTTGGGGGTCGAGGGGGGAGCCAAACGCCATGACCCACTGCCCAACGCTGACCTGCTCCGAGTTGCCGAAACTGATGGCCGTCATGTCGGACGCATCCACCTTGAGCACGGCCAGGTCCTTGTACGGGTCGGTCCCCACGACCTCGGCCTCGTATTGCTCGCCGTCCAGGGTCTGGACGCTCAACCGCTCAGCGTCCTGAATCACGTGGTTGTTGGTGACGATGTGTCCGTCGGAGCGCACGACGACCCCGGAGCCGAGCCCCTGCCGGACCTCGGGCTCCGACGGCCCGCGCTGCCCAAAGAACCGCTCGAATGGGGTACCCTCGAACGGGTTGCGCATCCGGCGGTCGACCACCTTGGCGGCGCGGATCTGGACGACGGCCGGGTTGACGGACTGGGCGACTTCCGAAAATGCCGTCTCGAACCCGTTGGGCGTGTTGGGGGGAGGCTGCTCAATTTGCGTAGACCCATCGAGGTTTGCGGCCTGACTGGAGGTGCCCACGGCGTCGCCCACCCCAAACAGGTTGGCCCCCGCGGTGGCAAACAGGATGCCGGCCAAGAAGGCGCCACCAACAACGACGGCGAGAGAGACTTTGCCTTGCGTGCTCATTAAACGTGCGGAAAGTCGTAGGGAAAGAACGCGATGAAGGGGCGAGGCCTCGGCGTCGAGCCTCTCAGATCGTCGCGACCCGGCCTTCTACCTCTCCTAAACGGACGGCTGCCGGAATTTCGTACCGCCCCCTGTGTGGGAATTGTAACAACGCGGGGCTGCCGGGGGAAGTGCCCCGGCCGGCCGCGGCACCCACGCTACAGCGGCACCCACGCTACAGGAGGGGAGCTACTACGCATCCCCGGGCACGCCCGGCTGCGTCATGCGCCGGATGTCCAGGTACTCGTCGAGCTCGTCCTCGTCGAGCAGCCCCATCCGCTTCACGACCGTCCGGACGCTCTCGCGGTTCTTCGCGGCCGTCTTCGCGACCTCGCTGGCCTTGTCGTAGCCGATGGCCGTGTTGAGGGCCGTCGCGACGGAGGGGTTCAATTCCAGAAGCTCCCGGCAGCGCTCCCGGTCTGCCTCGATGCCCTCCACGCACTTGCCGCGAAAGGCGTCCACGCTGTTTGCGAGCAGGTCGATGCTTTGCAGCATGGCGTGGGCCATCACCGGCATCATCACGTTCAGCTCAAAGTTGCCGTGCGTGTTGGCGACGGTGAGGGTCTGGTGGTTGCCTGTGACCTGCGTGGCGACCATCATCACCTGCTCGCTCTGTACCGGGTTCACCTTCCCGGGCATGATGGAGGAGCCGGGCTGGATGACCGGAAGGGTGATCTCGCCGATGCCGCTCGTGGGGCCGCTGGAGAGGAGGCGCAGGTCGTTTGCGATTTTGAGCAGGGCCGTGGCGAGGGTGTTCAGGGCGCCGTGGGCGTCCACGTAGAGCTCCTTGCCGGCCTGCTGGGCAAAGTGGTTTCCCGTCTTGTAGAACGAGAGCCCGGTGGCGTCGGTGAGATGCTGGAGGGCCGTTTCGGGGAAGTCCTCCGGACAATTGAGGCCCGTGCCCGTGGCGGTGCCGCCGAGGGTGACCTCCGAGAGGCGGTTTGACGCCAGCTCAATCCGCTGGATGGCGTGCTCGATCTGGGCCGCGTACCCGCCGAATTCCTGGCCCAGCCGCACCGGGGTGGCGTCCATCAGGTGCGTCCGGCCGCTCTTGAGCACGTCGTCGAAGGCTTCGGCCTTCTCCTCGAGCGCGCCCTGCAGGGCCTCCAGGGCCGGCAGCAGGTCGTGCTCAATGCCCACCCGGGCGGCGACGTGGAGGGTGGTCGGGATGGTGTCGTTCGACGACTGCGACATGTTGACGTCGTCGTTGGGGTGAACCGCCTTGCTGCCGCGGTCGGCCCCCAAGAGCACCGACGCCCGGTTGGCGATCACCTCGTTGGCGTTCATGTTCGTGGAGGTGCCGCTGCCGGTCTGAAAAATGTCGAGCACGAAGTCCTCGTCGTGCCGGCCTTCGATCACCTCCTCGGCGGCGTCGACGATCGCCTCGGCGGTCTCGTCCCCCAGGCGGTCGAGGTCCTGATTGGCCCGGGCGGCGGCGCGTTTGACGTGGCCGAGCGCCTCGATGAAGCGGCGGGAGAACCGAAGGTCGCTGACCGGAAAGTTTTCTTTGGCCCGCTGGGTCTGGGCGCCGTAGAGGGCCTCGGCGGGGACGCGCACGTCCCCGAGGGAGTCGCTTTCGGTTCGGTAGTCGGAGCTCATTGCGGAGTAGGAAGCGGGTGAGGTGGGAAGCGAAAGGGCACTGCTCAACCTCGGCGTCGAGCGGGGGAGGATCAACAGACCGGGCGTCTTCCAGGACAAGCGGGTTCCAGGACAAGCGGGCGCTCTGGGGACGGCACGCTGTTCGCGATGTGGGCCCGGGCCGGCCCGGGACCGTCCGTCAGGGGCCGGCGGCGGCCTGCGGTCGGGCAACCCGGAATCGGAAGCGCGCCGCTCTCGGCCTGCCGAATGCGATCGACGGCGGCCGCGTTTTCGTGTTGAAGCGCCCGTCCCAAATAAAATCCCCGCTCTGCGCCGCTGGGCGGCGAAAAGCGGGGGCGGGGTGGTCAGGGGCGGATTCGAACCGCCGACACACGGCTTTTCAGGCCGTTGCTCTACCACCTGAGCTACCTGACCTCAAAACACACACGAATGTACCGGTTCCGGCTGCGCTTGTCAACGACCGTTCCGGTTGTTTCACTCCCCCTTCAACGGGGATTGGTCGCGTGGGGCAGAGATGGACTGCCCGCGATCAGTCGGCCCCTCCGAACGGCGCGCGCCCCACATCAGTTTCGAGCGCAGGGTGTGGAAAAAGTGTTGGCCGGGGAGTTTGACGAGGTTGACCGCGTGGTTGGCCCGCTCCACACTGAATTCCAGGTTGTGCTCGTCGAACATCGTGCTCTGCCCGTCCGCGGCAAAGACGTACGGCTGATCGTTCTCACGGACCTGGCAGGTGATCGTCGCGTCGGCCGGGAGGACAATTGGGCGGACCGTGAGGGTGTGGGGGGCAATGGGGGTCAGGATGATGGCGTCCACCCCGGGGGTGATGATGGGGCCGCCGGTGGAGAGCGAGTACGCCGTGGAGCCGGTCGGGGTGCTGATGATGAGGCCGTCGGCCCAGTAGGTGTTTAGCGGAGTGCCGTCCACGGCCACCTCAATTTCGATGAGGCCGGCGGCCCCACTGCGGTCCAGCACGAATTCGTTGAGGGCCCACTCCGTGTCGAGCCCCGAGTCGGATTCCAGGTCGGCCTGGAGGGCGAGCCGCTCCTCGGTCCGGTAGTTCCCGGCCTCTAAGGCATCGATCGCGTCGTGGATTTGGCCGATCTCAATGTCGGCGAGAAAGCCGAGGCGGCCGATGTTGACGCCCAGGAGCGGCGTGCCGTTCGGCCCCGTGCGGTGGGCGGTGCGCAGAAGGGTCCCGTCCCCCCCAAACGACAGCACGATATCGCCGGCCGCCGCCACGTCGTCCACGGCGTGAGCGCGGCACATCTCCTCGTCGACGAGGCCCTGCTCCACGAGGCCGGTGGCGATGGGCTCGTGGATCCGAAACGGAAGGTCGTCGTCCGTCAACCGGTCGATGAGTTTTGCCAACGGGGCCCAGAGCGCGTCCTTGGTCGGGTTGCCAGTGATGCCGTAGACCATGTAGCCCGAGGTGGTTCGGAGAGGCGACGAACAACGCGGTTTGCCCCAGCGCCAACACCCGTCTCAAAGCTTCCGGTCAGTAGAACGTTCCGACTGGGGAGCGACGCCGTGTGGAACAAATTTTTTTGTTCTCAAATAATTGACTTGTCTCGGCACTTCCGTCTTCCGCACGAGGCGAGGCCGATTCTGGACGCCTCCATCTGCAATATCGTTTTCTCTCGAAGATGAGTCCCGCCATGCGATGTCTCGGGGGAATTATCGCCGTCCTATGTGGTCTCTTGGCCGTTGGTCCGACGCGGGCCCAGGTCGACTCGTCGCCGCTTCGTTTCTCGAACGCAGGCCTGTCGGTCCAGGCGATGTTCATGGAGCGGGCGCCGGTCGCCACGGGCATCGCGGCGCATGCCGGCTGGGCGTTGACGCCGGCGTGGGACCTGCGGGTCGGGATCCGCCGGGACGCCGTGGTGCAGCGGGACATTCGACGGGCGTACGGCAGTCGCGCGGAGTGGGCGGACCAGCGCCGATTTAGCGTTACTCCAGCACTGGCATGGCGGCCGTTCCGGTCGGACGGCCCCCTGCATCAGTCGTTCCGGGTGTCGGTGGGGCCGACGCTTCAGATACAACGCGGAGAGCAGGTGCGGCGCCTCGGGGCCATTGAGGGGAGCATGTCCCTCGACCGATTGACTGCGGACTCGGGGCGGAGGGGCGACAACACGTACCTCGATCGGTCCGGAGCAACCCCGCTGCTCCTGCGAACCGACAATACAAACCGGACGAATGTAGGGGTCACCGCGGAGCTTCAGTACGGACTGACGTACGAGGCGGTGACCGTGGAGGCGCTCCTCACCGGGCGACGCATGACGGGCGTCGATGGGGCAACCGTCGGGCTCGGGGGGCGCGTGAGTGTGGCGCTCTGAGCGTCCGCGTCAGAGAGGGGCATCACGCACGTACCAGGTGGACGGAGCACGGAGCGAAGACGGCCACCTGGTGGCTCACCGTTCCGACCGGGCTGTCCGGGTCGTCCCGGTCCACCCGGTGGGAGCGCATCACGAGAAGATCCGCGTCCTGCTCCTCGGCGACCCGTGTGATTTCGGGGCCGCGCTCCCCGTACGTGATCATGAAGTCGACGTCAAACCCGTCCTCGGCCAGGTCGCTCGTCCACGCCCCCAGCTTTTTCTCGGCCTCCTGCTGGAGGTCCGCGTAGAAGTCGTCCATTTCGCCGGGCGCCTCGTCCTGAAGCGTTTCGATGGCGTGGTGGAGCAGCACGCGGGTGTGGTCCGGGGCGGCAAGGTCTCGGGCCGCATCGAGTACGGATTCGTTGGTGCTGGAGAGGTCAACCGGAATGAGGAGGACGTCGTACATGAAGCAGAGGGGGGAAGCGAAAAAGGCAGGTCGAGTTGGCGGGATCGGAATTCCGGAGCGTCTGTCGTCGACGCGCGCGGCGGATCTCCCACTCGTAGTGTATCATTAAATTACCGAAGAGAAAAGTCGTGGCACAACCCTTCACCGGTGGACATGGCACGTTCTGATTTCCACTCCTTGCGACGGTCCCTGGCGCGCCGACTGCAGGAGAAGGCGGAGCTGGAACAGACGGTCCGTGCGGCGCAGTCGCAGTTCGAAGAAGAAGTGGCGCCGCTTCAGGAGGAGGTCCTGCGCCTGCAGATGGAACGCCTGAAAGAGGCAGCACAGGCCCGCAGGCGGAGTGCCCGCCTCCGCAATGCCTACCACGACGCCCAGGAGGCCTACGATGCCTTTCGGGCGCGACGGAGGCAGGCGCCGACGGAGACGGCCCGTTCGGCCCCGGACCTGAAAGCGGCCTACCGCCGGGCCACGAAGCTGTGCCACCCGGACGCGGTCGCCGACGCCTACCGCGACGAGGCGGCCGCCACGTTCCGGGCGCTCGAGTCGGCGTTCGACGCCGAGCATTCGGCGGCGGTGCGCGCCATCGCTGACTCTTTGGAGACCTGGGGCTTCCCCCGGGCGCCCACCGCCTCTCCCGAGTCGTCCCTGCCCGACGCGGAGGCGTCCCTGCAACAGGCGGTGTCGGCGCTTGAGGCCTCGATTGAGCGCCTCCGCGCGTCGGAGACGTACGATGCCGTGACGGAGACCGGCGACGTCGATCCGGAGTCGGCCCTCGGGGCCCGCAAGCGCAGGCTGCGCGAGCGCCTGCGGCAGCTCAAGCGCCGGCGCACGGCCCGCCTCTAAAGACCGGCGAAGGATCGGCGAGCCCCGGGCCGGCCCGTTGTGATTTGGGACGTGGACGGCTACGTTGTGTCGATGCAGATCATCGAGGCGTGACGAGTGGGGAGGCGACCGGCGTCCTTTCTGTCAGACTTTCCCTGTCGTTCTGCAGGCCCCGCCCCTCGTCGCGTGACCGAGGGCGCCCTCTCGAATCAGTTTTTGTTGATCCCGGACCTTCATGGCTCAGTCCAGCACCCAGCAGCGCGGGCGCACGCCCCTCATGCGGCAGTACTATAAGATCAAGGAGCGCCACCCGAAGGCGATCCTCCTGTTCCGCATGGGCGACTTCTACGAGTCGTTCGACGACGACGCGAAGACGGTCAGCCGGCTCCTCGGGATTACGCTCACCGAGCGCAACAACGGCGACGCCGACGACGTCCCGATGGCAGGCTTTCCGCACCACGCCCTCGATAGCCATCTGCCCAAGCTCATCCGGTCCGGCCTTCGCGTGGCCATCTGCGAGCAGGTGGAGGACGCCGACGACTCGAGCGGAAAGGTCGTGGACCGCGATGTGGTGGAGGTGGTGACGCCGGGCGTCTCGTTCCACGACCAGCTGCTCAATCCGAAGCAGTCCAACTTTCTGGCGGCCCTCCACTTCGGCACCGGCCGGGACAAGGACCGCATCGGCTTTTCCTTCATCGACGCCACCACGGGCGAGTTCAGCGTCACCGAGGCCGGCCTCGACCAGCTGCAGGACCTCATCCAGACGGTGGCTCCTTCTGAGGTGATCGTGGACAAGCGCAAGACAGAGCGCCTCCAGCAGCACCTCCGGGAGGTGCCGTTTACCGTGACCGAGCAGGAGGACTGGGTCTTCAAGTACGACTTCGCGTACCAGACGCTCCTGGAGCACTTCGAGACCCACTCGCTGAAGGGGTTTGGGGTGGACGACATGGACCTGGGCGTGGTGGCGTCGGGCGCGGCGCTCCACTACCTAGGCGAGACGCAAAAGGGGGCGCTGCCCCACGTCCGCAAGATCAAGCGCTACTCGAAGGACGAGCACATCGCGCTCGACCCGGAGACGAAGCGCAACCTCGAGCTCGTGCAGTCCATCCAGGACGACGGGCACGAGGGGACGCTCGTGAGCATCCTCGACGAGACGGAAACCCCGATGGGCGGGCGCCGCCTCCGGGCCTGGTTGGTGCGCCCCCTCCGCGACGTGGGCCGTATCCGGCACCGCCTGGACGCCGTGGAGGCCTGCGTCGACGACCGCACCCTGCGCGACGACCTCCGCGAGGAGCTGAACCAGATGGGCGACCTGGAGCGGCTGGCCGGCAAGGTGGCCACGGGCCGCGCCGCCCCCGGCGACCTGATTGCGATCAAGCATACGCTCCGCCGCCTACCGAATGTCCTTGGCCTCCTGACGGACGCCGACTCGGACGCCCTCGGCGCCATCGAGGACGACCTGCGTTCGTGTCCCGAGATGGTCGATCGGATCCAGAGCGCCCTCGTGGACGACCCGCCGGCAAAGATCAGCGAAGGCGGCCTCATCCGCGACGGCTACTCCGAGGAGCTCGACGAACTGCGCACCATCGCGCAGGAGGGCAAGGACTGGGTGGCCAACCTGGAGACGGAAGAGAGCGAGCGCACCGACATTCCGTCCCTCAAGGTCGGCTTCAACAAGGTCTTCGGGTACTACATCGAGGTGACGAACACCCACGCCGACAAGGTGCCCGAGGACTACATCCGCAAGCAGACGCTCGTGGACTCCGAGCGCTACGTGACGCCGGAGCTGAAGGAGATGGAGGAGAAGATCCTGACGGCGGAGGAGAAAATCGAGACGCTGGAGCAGGAGCTCTTCAACGAGCTCCGATCCCAAATCGCCCAGCAGACGGGCATCCTGCAGGAGAACGCCGAGCTCCTGGCGCACCTCGACTGCTTCGCGGGCCTGGCCGAGGTGGCCGAGCAGCACGACTACACGCGGCCGTCGGTGGACGACGGGCTCACGATCGACATCGAGGAGGGGCGGCACCCGGTGGTGGAACAGACGCTTCCCCCGGGCGACCCGTTCATTCCGAACGACATGGCCCTCGACCCGGACGACGAGCAGGTCCTCATCATCACGGGGCCCAACATGGCCGGGAAAAGCGTCGCCCTGCGGCAGGTTGGGCTCATCGTGTTGCTCGCGCAGGTGGGATCGTTCGTGCCCGCCGAGGCGGCCCAGATTGGGGTGGTGGACCGCATCTTCACCCGCGTCGGGGCGTCGGACAACCTCGCGGCGGGGGAGAGCACGTTCCTCGTCGAGATGAACGAGGCGGCCAACATTCTCAACAACGCCACGGCCCGGTCGCTCATCCTGTTCGACGAGGTGGGGCGCGGCACGTCCACGTTCGACGGCCTCTCGATCGCCTGGGCCATCGTGGAGTACCTGCACGAGCGGCCCGAGGTGGCGGCGCGGACCCTCTTCGCTACGCACTACCACGAGCTCAACGCGATGGCCGACCGCCTGGAGCGGGTGCACAACTACCGCATCCAGGTGAGCGAGCACGAGGGCGAGATCGTCTTCCTCCGCAAGCTCATTCCGGGGGGCGCGGATCACTCCTACGGCATCGAGGTGGCGAAGATGGCGGGCCTGCCGGACGCGGTGATCGCCCGGGCTCGGGAGGTCCTCCAGAACCTGGAGAGCCAGCACCTGGAGGTGGGGGCCGACGAGGCGGACGGGGCCCCCTCGGAGGACCCGCCCTCGGAGGACCCGCCCTCGGGGGACGGGGTGCGTGCCAAGAAGGGCGAGGCCGACGCGGTGCCGGACCTGGAGGACAGTCAGGCCAATCAGATGCACCTCTTCGGGCAGCCGGACCCGGCGGCGGAAGAGATCAAGGAGATGCTCGGCGAGATCGATCCGAACCGAATCACGCCGGTCGAGGCGCTCATGAAGCTGGCGGAGATGAAGGAGACGCTGGCGGACTGACCGCGCCGCAACAGACGGTCCGCGGACGGGTTCAACGAACCACGAAGGGGCACGAGTCCTGTCCGTTGCAGCCGGTTGCGTGGCGCCATGAGCACGTACCACGACATTTTGGGGATCAACCCGGGGGCGTCCCAGGAGGAAATCAAGCACGCGTTCCGCCGACGCGCGCTGGAGTGCCACCCCGACCAGGCCGACGAGGGGGAAAAAGAAGAGGCCCAGCGCGAGTTTTTGCGGGTCCGAGAGGCCTTCGAGACCCTGAGCGATTCGGAGGACGAGCGTTGGTCGCGGGGCGCCCGCAACGGAGACTCCTCGGACGACGAGGGGGCGAGCGGGCGCGGCCGACGGCGGTCGTTCGCGGAGCGGTGGCGCAGTGCGGAGAAGGTGCGAGTGCGCAAAGAGGTCGTCGATCGCGTGTCGGGGCTGTCCGGCGAATATCGGCTCATCCGCGAAAAAAATAAAATTACGATCCCGGCCTGCGCGGTGCTCACTGTGTCCGTGTTTCTGTACGATCCGCTCACGATGCACGGAACCGGCCTCTTTCTATTCGATGTTCTCCTCGTCGGGCTCGTGGGGAGCGCCTGCGGGTTCGCCCTGGGCAGCGTCTGGGCGTACGCGGAAATCTTCTTGACCGGTCGATGAGCGGCGGCCTGAGAGCCGGCGGCGGGGGAGCTCTGTCATTTCGATCCACTGCCTCAATGGTCTGTCGCCGTTCCGTCCGGATCCTCGTGCTGCTCCTGCTCTTCTCGGGGCTTGGGGGGTGCTCTTCCACCTCGGCGCAGGATTCGGGCGGGTCGCTCCCGCCCGAGCAGGCGGCCTACGATGTATTTCACTACGACCTGGACGTCGCGGTGGACCCGGCCCGCGAGCGAATTGAAGGGACGGTCGAGGTGCGGGCGGTCGTCGAGGAGCCGCTGGAGGTCCTGGTCCTCAATCTCGACCGCCGTCTGTCCGTGCGGCGGGCCTGGGAGATCGGAGAGCGGGGCACACGTCGTTCTGTGGAGCGGAAGGAGGGCCGGAACGAGCTCTGGATCGACCTGGGCCGGTCGTATGCCGCCGGCGACACCCTCCACGCGCGGGTGGCGTACGAGGGACGTCCCCGTGTCGCCCCGAATCCGCCCTGGGACGGCGGCCTGACGTGGGAGGAGACCCCGGCGGGCGCGCCCTGGATCGCGACGTCGTGCCAAACGGAAGGGGCCGACCTGTGGTGGCCGGTGAAGGACCATCCCTCCGACGAGCCGGACTCGATGGACCTCGCGTTCACGGTGCCCGACTCGCTCGTTGCCGCCTCCAACGGGCGCCTCCGATCGGTCGAGCGGGCGTCGGACTCGACGGAGACCTACCGGTGGCACGTGTCTACGCCGATCAACACGTACAACGTGACCCTCAACGCGGCGCCGTACGTTCACCTCGACACCGCCTACGCCAGCACCAGCGGCCAGGACGTGCCGGTGTCGGCCTACGTGCTCCCGTCGGACTCGGCCCGGGCCGCCCGCGCCCTGCCGGGCTTTCTGGACCAGGTGCGCTTCCTGGAGGAGACGCTCGGGCCCTACCCCCCGCGGGCGGACAAGTACGGGCTTGCCCAGTCGCCCTTTCTGGGCATGGAGCATCAGTCGCTGATTGCGTACGGGCATGACTTTACGCCCGGCGGGCTCGGCTATGGCGCCTCCTTCGACGCCCTTCACTTTCACGAACTGGCCCACGAGTGGTACGGCAACCTCGTGACGGTGGCCGACTGGAAGGACTTCTGGCTCCACGAAGGCACGGCCACGTACCTGGAGGCCCTGTACGCGGAGGCCCGTCGGGGGCACGGCGCCTATCGTGCGCGCATCGACGACTTTCGACAGGCGATGACCGGCGGCACGCCGATTGCCCGCCGCGATCCGACGTCGGCCGAGGAGATCTATCACGGCGACGTGTACAACCGCGGGGCCCTCACCCTCCACACGCTGCGGTACGTCGTCGGGGAGAAGGCCCTGCGCACCCTCCTGCGCCGGTTTGCCGATGCGGGGGGGCGCACGCGTGACGAGAGGCCGTCCTTTCGCCACGTCACGACAGCGGACTTCGTCCGGCTCGCGGAGTCGGTCTCGGGCCGGTCGCTCGACGCGTTCTTTGACGTCTACCTCTATCAGTCCGGCCTTCCCGTACTGGAGACGCGTCGGGCGGACGGAACGCTCCGATTGCAGTGGGCGAACACGGGCGACGCCGCGTTTGAGGTGCCGGTGCCGGTCCGCGTCCGGGATTCGACCCGGCGGGTGGCGATGACTGGGGGGGAGGGGCAGGTTCAGGTTCCGGCGGGCGCGGACGTGCAGGTGGATCCCAAGGGGTGGGTGCTCCGACAAGAGTAGCGCCGGGCTATCGAAGAGAGAGCCACTCCTGCAGGGTGGTCCACCGCCACCGCACCCAGGCGGGGGCAATTACAAAGACAACGCCCGCCGAGAGCACTCCGATGAGAAGGACCCTGACCGCATCGGGAAGGGCCGCTCGGAAGAGCACGGCCAGTCCCCCGAAGAGAAGGAGGGCACCAATAAGACGCTCTTGAGCGTTCATCATGGGTGAGGGATGGGGCCAACGAACGAGGAAATGCGACGGGCGCATCAGTTGGGAGGACGCAGTGGATGCCAGGAGGCCCGCCACCGGGCCGAGTGCCAGGGCGGCGTGCCGGTAAGCAGCAAGACGGCCCCCAGGCCCTGACAACAACCGGCAAGAAACCACGGCAGCTTGCCGCCCCCCGGAGAGACGCCGGACATGAGCAGTATTCCCACGGCTCCCACTAGAAGAAGGAGCAATCCGAGAAGGCGATTCCGAGTCGTTTCGGTCATGGCGTGGAAACGTGTAGCAACCGGGATATGTGGGAATCGGACAATCGACTACATCGGAGCAGGTGTGGAAGGTTTCACAGAAGGCGCAACAAAAAAAGCCCCGCTCTCCGAAGAGAACGGGGCTTTGAGTGCTGAAATATCCTACGGAGTTAGATGTTGATCGGCTGGCCGTAGGCTTCGCGGGTCGCCTCCATCACCGTCTCCGAGAGGGTCGGGTGCGGGTGCATCGACTCCATGATCTCCAGGCCCGTCGTCTCCAGCGTTCGCGCCGCGACGACCTCCGAGATCAGCTCCGTGGCGTCCTCCCCGATGATGTGGCAGCCCAGCAGCTCGCCGTACTTCTCGTCGTAGATGGTCTTGACGAAGCCCTCCTGGTGGCCCAGCGCGGCGGCCTTCCCGTTGGCCTTGAACGGGAAGGTGCCAACCTTCACGTCGTAGCCGGCCTCCCTGGCCTCCTCTTCGGTGTGGCCCACCGAGGCGATCTGCGGCTGGCAGTAGGTGCAGGCCGGAATGTCGTTCGGGTCCATCGGCCGCACGTCGTGGCCCGCGATCTTCTCGATGCAGAGAATGCCCTCGTGGCTGGCCTTGTGGGCAAGCCAGGGGGCGCCGGTGACGTCGCCGATGGCGTACACCCCGTCGACGTTGGTCCGGTAGTAGTCGTCGACCACGATGTCGCCGCCCTCCGTCTCGACGCCGACTGTCTCCAGGCCGATGTCCTCCACGTTGCCCACGACGCCGACGGCGGAGAGGACCTGGTCGCACTCGATGTGTTCGGTGCTGCCGCCGGTCTCGACCTCCACGCGGAGGGGCTCGGCGTCCTTGTCCACGCCCTTGACGTTGGCCCCGGTCATGACCTCGATGCCCATTTTCGTGTAGGCCTTCTCCAGCTCCTTGGACACGTCCTTGTCCTCGGCGGGCACCATGCGGTCCTGCACCTCGATGATGGTGACGTCCGTGCCCATGTGGTGGTAGAAGTACCCAAACTCGACCCCGATGGCCCCGGCGCCGACGATCACAAGGGAGTCGGGCTGCTCGGTCTGGAGCATCGCCTCTTTGGAGCTCATTACCTTCTCCCCGTCGATCGGGAGGAAGGGGAGCTCGTTCGGCCGGGCGCCAGTGGCCAGGATGATGTGCTCGCCCGTGACGGTGCGGGCCTCCCCGACCTCCTCCCCGTCCATGTTGACCGACGGCTCGATCTCGACGGTGTCCGGCGCGGTCAGGCGGCCGTGGCCGCGCAGCACGTCGATGTCGTTTTTCTGCATCAGGAACCGGACGCCCTGGTTCATCTGATTGGCCGCCCCGCGGCTGCGCTCGATGACGCTCGGGAAGTCGGGGGAGACCGACCCGTCCAGCTCCAGCCCGAAGTCGTCGAGGTGGCTGGTCTCGGCCATCACCTCGGCGCTTTTGAGGAGGGCCTTCGTCGGAATGCAGCCGACGTTCAGGCAGACGCCGCCGAGCTTGTCCTTCTCAACGATGGCCGTCTCCATGCCGAGCTGGGTGGCCCGGATGGCCGTTTCGTAGCCGCCGGGGCCGCTGCCGACAATCACGCAATCGTAGTCCGTAGCCATAGGGGCGAGAAAAAGTTGGTCGCATGTGTAGGCGAATAAGGTGCTTGGCAAGATACGCCCCGCCCTTCAGCAATCCCAAATGGCCGCTTCCTGTGGGGGAAAAGGTTTTCGTGAATCCGATGGGACGGCATTCGCGGAATTAACGGACCGAGAGCCATCCGGACGGATCCACAAACTCGCTCGATGATCGGTTTACGAGGCCGAAGAAGAGGCTGGCGCCCCGCGGCTCGCTTTCGGTGCCGGACTGGCCGATGACCTGCCCCGCCTCGATCTGGTTGCCCTCGGCGATCGACAGGGTGGAGAAGTTGCTGTAGACCGAGAGGTACTCGCCGTGCTGGATGACGACGTACGTGCCGTACCCGGGCACGAAGTCGATTCCGGTCACCGTGCCGTCGAAGATGGCCCGGACCGGACTGCGGGGAGAAGTCGCGATGAGGATGCCGGGGTGGTACGTCGTCGTTTCATGGACGGGGTCCACCTGATTGCCAAAGTCGGTCGTGACGGCCCCCTCTACGGGCCAGGGCAGGGCCCCGCGGTTTGCCTGAAACGAGGCGGAGAGGTTGGCGGCAACCTCGGCCTCCATGCCCGAGTCGGCCTGCTCGCGCTTGGCCCGGGCCACGAGCTTCTGGATGCGCTGTTCGAGTTGCTGGGCCTGCCGCTGCTTCTGCTCGATTTGCTGTTCGAGCTCGGAGCGCCGGGCCCGCAGCTCGTCAATGACCTGTCGCCGCTCCCGTTCGAGGGCCCGCAGGTTTGTGCGCTCGGTGCGCGCCTCGGCGAGGAGGTCCCGGGTCTCGGCCCGCTTTTCGGCCAGCTGTTCGCGCGAGGAGCGGACCTCGCCCGCGGCCGTCTGGATGGCACTCCGCTGCCGGCGACGGTCGGTGGCGAACCGCCGCAGGTACCGCGCACGGATGAGCATCTGGTTGATGGACCGGGAGGCGAGCAGCAGGGCCAGGTCGTGCAGGCGCCCGTATTTGTAGGCGTGGACGAGCTGGTCCCGGTAGTCCTTCCGAAGCGTTTCGAGGCGCGTCTGCAGGGTCGACAGCGTGTCGCGGAGGCGCGAGCGCTCCCGGCCCAGCTCGTCGAGACGGGCCTGGTAGGTCGACACCAGCTTTTCGCGGAGGGCAATCTCGCGTTGCAGCGATTCGAGCTGCTCCTGGGTCGACTCCGCCTCCTTTTCTGTTTTCTGGAGGCGCTGCTGCTCCTGCTGGATCTGCTGCTGGAGTTGGTCGAGGCGTTGCTCCGTGGTCTCGCGTCGGGATGAAGCGTCCTGTCCGTGCGCGGCCGGAGGCGCGACGGGCCCCGCGAGGGCGAGAAGCACGACGAGGCCGGCCCGCACTGCCCACTGGGCGATTTGTCGTGGCGGCCAGGGAGAACGCATCCGTGGATGAGCGATCGGTCGGCGGTTGATGGCGGGAGCGAACCCGGGGCGTTATCCCGCTACTGAAATCTCCGACGGGGCACCTGCTCGGGCACGTCGAGGGAGAAGGAAAGCCCCGACGGGTTGAGGGTCATCTCCTCGTAGTTCACCACGGCCCGGAGGTCGTCGGACGGCTGTTGAAAGATCAGGCGGGCGGGCAACAACACGTCCTCCACCCGTCGGAATTGCGAAAACAGCCGTTTCTGACGGACGGTTCCGGTGGCCGAGCGCTCTTCGTACCGGACGACGCGCCAGTGGGCCGGGTCGACCGTGTAGCGCTCCCGGTCCGTGGCGTCCGACAGGTAGTACAGGGTGCTGTCGGACTGTAGCGACCATGCGGGGCGGGCGGCCGGGGCGAGCACCCCGAGCATGTTGTCGAAGAACTGGTCCGACGACACCGGGGCGGGGAAGAGCTTCTGGACGGCCTCCACCGGCCCCACGCGCAATACGGTGTTGCGCGTGTCGTAGAAAAATACGCTGTCGGGCGTCAGGAGGAGGCGTCCCCCTTCGATCCCGAACAGGCTGAGGCGCATGAACAGGGAGTCGGCCCGCCGGTGATGAATGACGGCGTTGAACGATTGGGTCTGGTTGGGGGTCTGGACGCGGACCCGCGCTTTCGCGGTGTAGCCCCGAATCGTGTCGGTCCCCCTCGTAATCTGGGTCCGGATCTGATCGACCGAGTGGTCGGGAAAGGCGTCGGGGAGGCGCGGGGCGGTGTTCGGCGACGAACTGCCGCATCCGATGAGAAAAAGAGCACACGTCAGTGTGAGCAGGAGCGCACGGGAGGCGGAAGGGACCGGGGAGGACGTCAAGATCGAGATGGAACCTTGAGATCAAGAGACTACGAGTGCCGCTCAGGAGAGAACAGGAAGACGGCTACGAGTTCGCAGGCACGGCAAGCTTCTCGCGCAGGGACGAGCGATCGGGATTGCGGTCCAGCGCGCGTTGCCAATACGTTTGGGCTGCCGTGTCGTTGCCCAGCGCCGCCTCCACGTCGCCCAGCCGCTCCAAGAGCGTGGCAGAGGGGCCGCCGGCGTCCAGGGCGATGCGCAGGTGACGCCGCGCGGCCTCCAGCTCGTCGCGCCGAAACTGCACCTGTCCCAGCGCGCGGTGGGCCGACGGCGAATCCGGGGCATTCTCCACTGCCTGCTCTGCGAGGTCGAGGGCCTGGTCCAGCCGGTCGTCCTGCCGGGCGAGGCTTCGGGCATACAGGCGAACCACCTGTGGATGCTGGGGGGCGAGGGCGCGAGCGTTCTTCAGGGCGTCGTCGGCCTCCCGGGGCCGCCCGAGCCGGCTCTTGGCGAGCCCGAGGCCGGCGTGCAAGACGGCTTCTGCCGCGGCGCCGGTGGAGTCGCCGAGGAGAGACAGGGCATCCTGAAAGTGGCGTCGGGCCTTGGCGGGGTCGCCTGTGCGAAGACGTGCGAACGCGGCGGTGCGGGCCAGGGGCATGTGTCCGGGGAAGAGCAGGAATCCTTCTTCGGCCACCCCGGCGGCACGAGCGTACAGGTGCGCCCGCTGGTACGTCTGTGCGGTCCGCACCCATCGGCCTGGGGCCCGGGGGGTGAGATCCAAAAGCCGCTCCATCGCCCGCCCTGCCTCCTCGGGGCGGCCCCATGCCTGGTAGAGCTCGGCCTGGAGGGAAAGGGCCGCTTCAGTGTCGGGGGATTGATGCAAGACATCCCGCAACACCCCCGCCGCGGCCCGCAGCTGTGCGGTGTCGGGCGGGGACGAGGCTGTCGCTGCGTCGTACATCGACCGGGCACGGCGCAGGGGCGCATCCGGGGATGCGCTCTGAGAGCGGGTCGAGTCCGACTGCGCCCGCTGAGTGGGGGAGGCAATTGATTGCCCGGTCTGGCGGGCGAGCCGTTGGACCTGCCGCCGAAGGGCTTCGTCGTTGGGGAACTGCCGCCCCAACGGAGCCAGCAGGGCAAGCGCCTTCCGGGGCCGCCCCTCGTCTGCGTAGTATTCCCCGAGGCGACGCTGGTACGAACGAACAGTGGGCCGCCGCTCTACCAGGGTTCGAAGGGTGGTCTCAACCCCGTCTTTGTCGCCCGTTTTGCGGTAGAGGGAAAGCAGCCGACGATACACGTCGATCGGTGGCGAATCGGCGCGCTGGAGGTATATTTCGTAGGACTGAATGGCGCCCTTCGTCCGCCCTAGGTCCGCCTGAATTGCCGCCCGGGCCCGGTGCGCGTCGTTGGCGTTGGGGACGTGGTCGAGAAGCTGCTGGTAGGTGCGGAGGGCTGCGGCCGGGTCCCCAGCAGCCCGCTGCATTTCGGCGAGGCGCCGGTAGGGCGACGGACGAGGCGATCCTTGCGTCTGGGCCCGCCGCGCATAGAAGAGGGCGGTGGAGAGGGCGCCCTGGGCCTCATGCGCGTCGGCGAGGGCTAGGAGCAGGACCGGAGCTTCTGGCACCTGCTCCAGCGCCGCCTCAAAGTGGGAAATGGCCTCCTCGTAGTCCCCCAACTGCGCCTCGGTGGTGCCCTGAATGAGCAGCCGCCGAGCCCGGGGGGACGTGGTGTCGGCGGACGGGAAGAGCACAGCCGGAGACGCAACGGTGGGCGGCGGCCCGCCCATCAGGAGTGTACACAGGAGCACTGCGCCCAGGGGCGGGGCCAACCGGGAGGGCAAGCGAACGTCCATGCGTGGAGGGAGGGCCAATGCGAACGGGATACAGACCGGGGGGCCATGGGACCCTGCATTTCGACGGACGCGGCACGGACGTGGTTCATTTTGATTTGATAATGACGAGGAACCGTTTCTACCTTGCAGCCAGTGTCCGAACGCCCTGCGCCAAATTTGGGAACTCCTTCCGGCCGACGAGTCCGGTGGGGTGCGTCGTTTTGTAGCCAACAAGACCTCATACTCACTCATGGGTGAACACAACGTACGCCGGGACGCGGAGCCCTCCAAGCTCCGCAAGTTTACAAATCACCTGATGCGGGATGTCCGGGCGCTGGAGCTCATGCTCCACGAGGACATGTTTGAGAGCGGAACGCGCCGCATTGGGGCCGAGCAGGAGCTC
This sequence comes from Salinibacter ruber DSM 13855, assembly GCF_000013045.1. Lineage (NCBI taxonomy): Bacteria > Pseudomonadati > Rhodothermota > Rhodothermia > Rhodothermales > Salinibacteraceae > Salinibacter > Salinibacter ruber. The sequence continues at coordinate 1,988,893 of NC_007677.1, read as the reverse complement.
TTCATGGTAGACGAGCGGGGCGACCCGGCGCCCGTCATCGAAGAGGTCCTCGAGCGAAACAGCGACGAGCGCATCGTCACGGAGCTGACGCGGTACAACGTGGAGTTCAACATGGACCCGCTTCGGTTTGGGGGGGACTGCTTCCAGCAGATGGAGGCGTCGACGTCCGAGCTGGTCGAGACAGTGCGGGGCCTTACGCAACAGGTGGACAGCGAGATTGCCCTTACGGGCATCCTGCCCACGGCCCACCTGTCGGACTTCGCAATGGACTACATGACCCCTCGGCCGCGCTACTACGCCCTCAACGACGCCATCTCCCGGTTGCGGGGCGGGGCGGGGCAGTATCAGATCCGCGGCATCGACGAGCTGTTCGTGAAGCACGACTCCATCATGCTGGAGGGGTGCAACACGAGCTTTCAGACGCACTTCCAGGTGTCGCCGGAGGAGTTTCCGCGCTACTACAACATTGCCCAGGTGGTGGCGGCCCCATGCCTCGCCGCGGCCACCAACTCGCCGCTTCTCTTCGGCAAGCGGCTCTGGCGCGAGACCCGGATTGCCCTCTTCCAGCAGGCCGTCGATACGCGGTCGACCAACTTGTACCTGCGAGAGATGAGCCCTCGCGTGCACTTCGGCACGGACTGGGTGGACGAGTCGGTGATGGAGATCTTCAAGGAGGACATCTCCCGCTTCCGGGTGCTCCTGACGACGGAGCTGGGCGAGGACTCGCTGGAGACGCTGGAGGCAGGGGGGGTGCCTAATCTCAAGGCCCTGCAGCTCCACAACGGCACCGTGTATCGCTGGAACCGCGCCTGCTACGGCATCACCGACGGGAAGCCCCACCTACGGATCGAGAATCGGGTGTTGCCGTCCGGGCCCACCGTCATCGACGAGATCGCAAACGCGGTCTTCTGGTACGGGCTCGTGGCGGGGCTGGCCCACGAGTACCGCGACGTGTCCGAGCACATCGACTTCTACGAGGCCCGATACAACTTCAACGCGGCCGCCCGGAGCGGCCTGGCCTCCCAGTTTACGTGGCTGGACGGCAGCAACCGCCCGGCCCACGAGCTGATTCTCGACACCCTCATCCCGCTGGCGGAGGAGGGCCTCCGAACCTCCGATATTGCATCGTCGGACATTGATCGGTACCTCGGGGTCATCCAGAAACGCGTAGAAACCCAGCAGACCGGAGCGCAGTGGCAACTCGACTCCCTGGCCCGCATGGAGGAGGTCGGGTCGCGGGCCGAGCGCCTCGGGGCGCTCACGCGAGGGATGGTGGAGCGTCAGAAGGAGGGGCACCCGGTCCACGAGTGGTCCCTGGCGACCCTGGAGGAGGGGTATACCCCGACCGGCATGCAGGAAACGAACGTGGAGGCCTACATGACCACCGATCCCTTCACCGTCCACGAGAAGGAATCGATCGAGTTTGTGGCACGGCTGATGGACTGGCAAAAGATCCGCCACGTCCTCGTGGAGGACGAAGAGCACCGGCTGGTGGGACTCGTAAGCCACCGCACCCTTCTCCGCCACATGGCCGAACGGACCGAGCAGCCGGAGGGCGGCGTGCCGGTGGGAGAGATTATGGTCGAGGATCCCATCTCGGTGTCCCCGGACCGCCCGACCCTGGAGGCCGTGGAGCTCATGCGCGAGCACGAAATCGGGGCCCTGCCCGTGGTGCGCGAGAACCGACTGGTCGGCATCATTACCGAGCAGGACTTCATTCAGATTGCGGGCAACATCCTCGACGAGACGCTCGGCCTGGACGGGGACGCAGAGGCCAGTGCCGCCTCGTCGGACTCGGAGGGCGTGGACGTGAGCTCCTGACCCGTGAGGGGCGGACGGATTCCTCCGCAAAGCCCCCTAGCCCCTCGTGAGACGCGCGACGAAACGCGGCAAAAGGGGAACGTGCGGGGGCGCCGCCCGTGGCACTGAGACAGGAAACCCACTCTGTTCTAGCATCTTGATACCCACCCCTAGAAGCATGGCTGACACCCGCGAACGAGAAATCAGCGGCCAGACGGTTCGCATCGATCGGACCCTCTGCATTGGATCGGGCAACTGCACGAACATCGCGCCCGAGATTTACGTGATTCGGGAAGACAACATCGTCGACTTTCAGGACGAAACGCCCGACATTGAACAGGGACGCTTGGAGGAAGCAGCGGCCCTGTGTCCGGTGGATGCACTAATCGTAGAGGACGAGGAGGGGGAGCGGATCGTCCCCTAGCGCGGGGAGGCTAGTTGTTGCGACGGTACCAGGCGATCAACATGCCGGTGAGAAGCCCGGCGATCAGGGCGAGGAGGATGTAGGTAAACATAAACGGCCGTGGGCTCGGATGGAGAAGGGCGCGGGGGCTACGATGATGCCGGAAGGCGCTGTCTCTCCTCCCAGCTGCGGAACTGATCCAGCTCGTCGCGCACCGTCTCCACGGCCGTCTGAACGACGGCAAGGTCGTCGACGAACCCGAGGGCCCCGAGGGGGTCGGGAATGGCATCGATTGGGGTGACGAAGTACAAGAGGGCGGCCACCAGAAGCACCAGGGACGTCGTGGAAACCTTTCGGTACGACCGGCGCGTCCAGGCCACCAGAAGGCGGAGGGCGGCCCGCAGGTCCGTCCACACGGCCGTGAGGGCGTCGGTGTTGGCCTCTAGGTGGGCATAGGCATCCCGGATGAGCAGCACTACCCGAAACCGGCGCCGCAAAACCCGACGGGCGGCCTCGATGAGGGTGCTCGTCACCTCCGAACGGCTCGGCGCTGGGCCCAAGGCAAGCTCTGGCGTAGACGTTTGCTCACCACGAGGGGTCGTGTCGGAAGGCATGGGAACGAGGGCCGGGTCGGAAAGACGCGTCCCTTCGATGCTAAGAGAAGATGGGGAGGAAAGTCAACCGCATCGGTAGTGCCCGCCCGGGCAGTCGTCTCGAACTCGCTGTTGGTTTTTCCTGTGGCAACCACACGCACGACTTCTCCCACGGAGGCGGCCGATCGCCTTCGCCGCGGCGAGCTGGTCGCCTTTCCCACCGAAACGGTCTACGGGCTCGGGGCGGACGCCTTCCAGCCGGACGCCGTGCGGCGCATCTTTGAGGCCAAGGGCCGTCCGGCCGACAATCCGCTGATCGTCCACCTCCGACGCCGGGACCAGATTGGGCAGGTGGCGGCCCGCGTCCCCTCTGTCGCGCAGCATCTCCTGGATGCCTTCGCCCCGGGCCCCCTGACCCTCATTCTGCCCAAGCACGAAGACCTCCCCTCGGTCGTCACGGCGGGGCTGGAGACGGTGGGCGTTCGCGTCCCGCGTCTGCCGCTGACGCAGTCTTTTCTGGAGGCGTGCGACACGCCGGTGCCGGCGCCGTCGGCCAACCGGTCGGGCCGGCCGAGCCCGACGAGCTGGGAGGCCGTAGAGCACGACCTGGCGGGGCGCATCGACTGCATCCTACAGGGCGGGCGCACGGACGCCGGGGTTGAGTCGACGGTCGTGGACTGCACCACAGACCCCGCCACGGTGCTTCGTCCCGGGGCCGTGTCGGTCGAGTCCCTTCGTCGCGCCCTGGGTGCAGTGCAGGTGCCCTCCTCGGACGCGGATGAGGCCCCGCGGAGCCCGGGCACGCGTCACCGGCACTACGCGCCGTCCGCTCAGGTGCGGCTCGTCGAAGATCCCTCGGAGGCCGTCTCCGGGGACCGCCACGCGTACGTTGGGCTCGATGTGCCCCCCCATCCGGACGCCCTCGGGGCCGTGTATGTCGAGGAGAGCGTGAAAGCCTACGCCCACGACCTCTTCCATATCTTTCGGACCTGCGACGAGAACGAGGTTGAGGTCATCTATGCCCAGACCGTACCGCCCAACGGACTGGGGCGGGCGCTCAACGACCGCCTTCGTCGTGCGGCGGCCCGGTAGAACGTTCGGGCCTGTGCGCGACATTCATTTCACTCGGAGCAACGGGTTCATCACGGAGCCCCTGCACCGGCGAGGGCCCCCTGCCGCCCCCGGGTGCTACGGATGATCCACTGCGCGAGCGGCGGAAGCAGCCGACAGCTCTGGACCAGGGTCCAGGCGGCCCCCGGACGAAACGCCGCCGCGTGGATCCACCGCCCCAACCGCATGCGTTGGCCGAACGTGTCGGTCCAGGCGGTTTCGTAGCTCGTCCGGAACGCGTGGGCCGGATGCCGTCCGTTGAGAAAGTCGGACGCCAGCGGACTCACCAGATCCGCGGTCCGGAGCGCCATCGCCATCCCGTCGCCGCAGAGCGGGGCAATCATGCCCGCGGCGTCCCCGATCATGCACACGTCATCCGCGAACCGGGATTTCGGCATGAGGGGGACCTGGCTCACCGCCTCGAAGCGGTCGCTGACACGCGTGAGTCCGCTGAGCCGCTCGTCGAAGGCCGGGTTCTGGCGGAGGGTGGTGTTGAGCATGCCCTCGGGCGACCCGCCGGCGTCCTTGAGGGCGTCGGTGCGTCCGATCCAACAGACGTTGATGCGGTTCCCCTCGACCGGAGACAGCCCGCAGTACGCGCCCGGGGCGCTGTGGAGTTCAATCGTGTTCTCCAGGGCCGCCGCGGTGGGGCCGGCGTAGTGGGCCTTGAAGGCCACGTACGGCGTGTTTTCCGACAAAAAGGGCCGTTCCAACGACCGGTCCAGTCGACTCCTGCGGCCGTGCGCCCCGAGGACGAGACGGGCCTCCACAGAATCGCCACCGACGCTTGCTACGAACCCGTCCCGGAGACCACCACGGATGTTTGTAACCCGGGTCCCGGAGCGGCCTTCGACCCCCATCGTGCAGGCCTTTTGGAAGAGCAGTTGATCGAGCCGGTAGCGGCTAAAGCCAAGGGCCGCATCGGGAAGAGAGTGGGACGTTGTGGCGCCGCTGGAGGTGGTCAGGCATGTCCGGCCGATGGGTTCTGCCCCCGCGGCGCGAACGTCGTCGAGCACGCCGAGGCGTCGAAACGAGGACTGCGCCTCCGGCGACAAGAACTCCCCACACAGCTTCTGGCGCGGATAGGTTGACTGCTCGGCCAGGAGCACGTCGTGGCCCTCGCGGGCCAGTTGGAGTGCGGTGCTACACCCCGACAGGCCACCGCCAATTACGAGTGCATCGTAGGGCATGAAGGGACGTTGGTTGCGAATGGCAATGGGCTCAAGCAACTGGCAACCGGCCGGTTGGCTCCCGACGGTCGCGGACCCGTCCGTCACAGAATGGAAACGTCTTTCGGCGCGGGTCCGTCACGCATCGAGGTCGAGCGTCGACAGGGTCCACCGGAAGGCCCAATGCCACCGGACGGTTGGGACGGGCAGCCGGGCGCCCCGGGCGAGGGTGTGGAGGTCCGCCCGACGAAACCCGCGCCGGACGGACACGGGCCCGTCGTGCTGCACCATCGGGGCGAGCCCGAGGGCGCGGCTGAGGCCCCAGATCCCCACATAGGCGAGGAGGTGCCGGTGGAGGTCGTTCACGAGAAGGCCGTGCCGGGCCACCCGCTGCATCTCCGAAAGCACCCGGACCGCCGAGGGGCCGTGAAAGTGATGCAGAAACAGGGCCGCGTGGGCGATGTCGACGGCCCCGGCATCGTGGGAAAGGGCTTGGGCGTCCCCGATCTCGACACGGACCCGGTTCCGAAGACGGGGGGGCAGGTGTTGGTCGAGATGGGCCCGGGCATGGCCCACCGTGACGGGGTTGGCGTCAACGCCGATGAGGTCCAGGGTGCACCCGAAGCGCTCGCCTCGCCGGGCCAGGTGGACCAAGTGGTCTCCGCTCCCGCACCCCACGTCCAGCAGACGGAGGCGATCGTGGTGCCTGAGCGCCGGGTCGAGGGCGCGATCCGTGGCCCGGTACCCTCCGAGCAACCGGTTGATGCGTCGGAGGTCGCGGAGGGCCCGCGTGAGACGAGCGTCCGCGATCGAAAAATCATCCATCCACTCCTCGGTTTCCAGGCGAGATGAGAGGTCCGGAAGGAGCGGAACGGCCACCGAGAGGGGATCGCGTGGTCTGTCGACGGGATTTCGCGGCACAGTGGGGAACCGGCGGCCTATTCCACCTCGACCTCCGCCTCGATGCCCTGGTCGTTGAGGCGGTCGCGGACCTCCGGGGCAAGGTTCTGCTCGACGGTGCTCGGGACGAACTTGGCGACCAACCAGGCAAGGTATCCCTGCTGCCACGCGGCTTCCGTGGCGTCCTCAACGGTGATCTCCAATTTCCGGGCCCCCTTCGTGTCGACGTAGGCCTCGATGCCGCGGCTCTGAAATCCCTCCTCCAGGTGGTCGGCCATTTGGTTCCGGACGGCCGATTCGATGTCGACCCCGGCCCCGGAGGCTTGAGCGGCACGGGCTCCCATCTGGCGGCGAGCGAGCTCTTGGGCGTTGAGAATTGTGACTACAATCATGACGACGGACAGATGGGCGAGAAGAAACCGATCGGGGGGACGTCGACCATGGGCGCCGGAGGGCCCAAGCGTGACGACGGGATGCTCTATTGGCGCTCCTGCGGCGGGGTTCCGGACTGTACGGGTTCTTGGCACGCCCCGAGGACGCGGCCCGCGGAACTCGGGGGCAATTGAAACCTGGCTGGTCTGCTTGTAGTATAGGGGGGTACCCTATGCAGAAACGCCTCACACGCTGATAAATGGGCCCCGGTCTAATCCATGAGTCGCCCTTCTCCCGAGACTGAGACGTCGCCACCAGACGCTCCCTCCCACGCCCCGTCCGCCGAGGGGGACGCCTGTGCGGTCGAGCCGGTCCCTTCCGAACGTCGGGAGGGCCATTCCTCCGGGGAGCGAGGAGAGCGCCTGACGCTGCCCATAAAGGGCATGTCGTGCGCCTCCTGCGCGAAGAGCGTGGAGGGGGCGCTCGCGGGTGTTGACGGGGTGGCGGAGGCCCGTGTCAACTTTGCAACCGAGCGGGCTCGAGTGGGGCTCCAAAAGGGGCGACAGGTGCCGGTCGGGAAACTGGCGCAGGCCGTCGCCGACAGCGGCTACGAGGTGCGCACCGCCGAAACGGCCCTCACGGTGCAGGGGATGACCTGCGCCTCGTGCGTCTCCCGCGTCGAAGACGCCTTGGGCGCGGTGGAGGGGGTGCTGGAGGTGACTGTGAATCTCGCCACCGACCGCGCCACGGTGCGCTACGTGCCGGGTGCAACCGAGCGCACGGACCTCACGCAGGCCATTCGCGACGCCGGCTACGAGGGGGGTGGGACGGAAGAGGGGGGCGACCGTGCCGATGTGGAGAACCAGGCCCGAGAAGACGAGCAGCGGTCGATGAGGCGTCGGTTCCTCTGGGCGCTGGCCTTCGCGCTTCCGGTATTCGTGTTGGAGATGGGCTTCATGCACATCCCGGCGATGGAGGCCTGGATCACCGATCAGGTGTCCACCCAGACGCTGTACTACGTGCTGTTTGCCCTGACGTCGGTGGTGCAGTTTGGGCCGGGGCGCTACTTTTACAAGCACGGCTGGCCTGCGCTCAAGAGCGGCGCCCCCGACATGAACACACTCGTGATGATGGGCACCTCGGCGGCGTACGGCTACTCGGTGGTGGCGACCTTTCTCCCGACCGTGCTGCCGGAGGGAACCGTTCACGTCTACTACGAGGCCGCCGCGACGATCATCACTCTGATTCTGGCAGGCAATTACATGGAGGCGCTCGCCAAGGGGCGCGCCAGCGACGCGATCCGCTCGCTGTTGGACCTGCAGGCCACCACCGCGCGGATCATTCGCGACGGGGAGGCGGTCGAGGTGGACGTGCGCGACGTGGGGCCGGGCGACGTGGTTCGGGTGCGGCCCGGCGAAAAGGTGCCGGTGGACGGCGAAGTGGTGGATGGCTCCTCGTATGTCGACGAGTCGATGGTGACCGGCGAGCCCGACCCGGTGAGCAAGGGGGAGGGCGACGAGGTCGTGGGGGGTACCATCAACAAGACGGGCAGCTTCACCTTCCGCGCCACGCGGGTGGGGGAGGAGACGGTGCTCTCCCAGATCGTAGAGATGGTGGAGCAGGCGCAGGGATCGGCCCCGCCCATTCAGTCGCTCGCCGACCGGGTGGTCCGGGTCTTCGTCCCGTTCGTCCTGGCGACGGCCGCCCTCACCTTTGGCGTCTGGATGGTGTGGGGGCCGGACCCGGTGCTCACATACGCCCTGGTCTCCGCCGTATCCGTCCTTATCATTGCGTGTCCCTGTGCGATGGGCATCGCCACGCCGATTTCGGTGATGGTGGGGACGGGGCGCGCGGCGGAGCTGGGCGTGTACGTCCGGGAGGGCGACGCGCTGCAGGCCCTCCACGCGGCGGACCTCGTGGCGCTCGACAAAACCGGCACGCTCACGAAGGGCCGGCCCGAAGTGACGGACGTGCGCCCGCGAGATGGATTCGGGGAGACGGACGTGCTTCGCTGGGCGGCCGCCGTAGAGGCCCAGTCCGAGCACCCGATTGGGGCGGCGCTGGCGGCCCGGGCCGAGGAGAGGGGGCTCGCCCTGCCGGACGCGACGGACTTTGAAGCGATCCCCGGACACGGCGTGCGGGCCACCGTGGAGGAGCGCGATGTCGCGGTGGGGGCCGCCCGCCTCATGGAACGGCACGACGTTGCGATTCCCGCCGGGGCCGAAGAGACGGCCGACCGCCTGGCCGACGCCGCCAAGACGCCCCTGTACGTGGCGGTGGACGGGACGCTGGCCGCCGTGGTGGCGGTGGCCGACCCCATTAAGGAGTCGACGCCCGCGGCGCTCGACGCCCTGCACACCCTGGGCATTGAGGTTGCCATGGTTACGGGCGACGACGAGCGCACCGCCCGGGCCATTGCCGACCAGCTCGGCATCGACCGCGTGCAGGCCGAGGTGCTGCCCGACGAGAAGGCCGCGGCGGTGGACGACTTTCAGGCAGGGGGACGGACGGTCGCGTTCGTGGGCGACGGCATCAACGACGCGCCCGCCCTGGCCCAGGCCGATGTCGGCATTGCCATCGGCACCGGCACCGACGTGGCCATCGAGAGCGGCGACATCGTCCTAATGGCCGGGGACCTGCGCGGCGTCCCCAACGCGGTGCACCTGTCGCGGTCCACCCTCCGCAACATCAAACAGAATCTGTTCTGGGCCTTCGCGTACAACGTGCTCCTGATTCCCGTGGCGGCGGGCGTGCTCTACCCGGCGTTCGGCCTGCTGCTGTCGCCCGCCCTGGCGGCCCTCGCCATGGTGTTCTCCGACCTCTTCGTCGTGGGGAATGCGCTGCGGCTGCGGCGCCTAAATGTGCCGCTTGGAGGCGAGCAGGCCGTGGCGACGGCCTAGGCCCGGGGCGGATCCAGCCCATCGGCATTTCATACCTCTTTGCGACGCGCCCGTCCGTTCACGTACCGCACCCACTACCCTTATGATGCCCGTCCGTGTCTTCCATTGGCGATCCTTGGCCGCCTGGCTCAGTGCCGGTCTCGTCCTGGGGCTCGCCGCTCGTGGCCCCGAGGCCGCCCCGACCGACCGCCTGTTCCGGAGCGTCTCTCCCTCCGCCGATACAATTGAGGTCACGATGACGGATCACGCCTATGAACCGTCCACGCTCACTCTCCCCGCGGGGGAACCGGTCACGCTGCAATTTACCAACGAGGGCACCGTGGAGCACTATTTCGTTGTGGGGTCCCTCGTAGCCGGCGACAAGGAGGGATTCGAGCAAAATCTCTTCGAGGGCGTCTCGATCGAGAAGAACAAGCAGCCCGGCGGCCACGCCGACGAAGAAGAGGGGGAGCATGACGAGGCGGAAGAGGGGGATCACCACGAGAACGAGTTCGAGTTGCCGCCGGGCGGACGCGGGTCTATGACCTTCACCCTCCCGGCCGCCAAGGCGGGCACGTACACCATCGCGTGCTTCGAGACGACGGGCGGACGGAAGCACTACGAGATGGGCATGGAGGGCACCCTGCGTGTGACGGCCCCGGACGACGAGTAGCATCCGTAGGGGGCAATGAGAAAACCGCGGGCCTCGTGGGGCGACTCCACGGAGGGACTTTTGCCCCTGGGGGGCTCGTCTGGCGCTGATCCGCACGCGGTTCGTCACGTTGGTCCTTGCTCGTGCCCCCCGATGACTGATTCGTCCCGTCAGGATTCGTCCGTTTCGGCCCAGTACGACGCCTGGGCGAGGGTCTACGACTGGTTCTGGGCCCGATACATGAACGGGACTCTGCCGGTGGTGCGGCGGATGGCCGACGCGGAGTCGAACGAGCGGATGCTCGATCTGGCCTGTGGGACCGGCGAGCTGCTCCGGCGCATCGCGAAGGACGTGCCGGGGGCTGCGTTGAGGGGCGTCGACCTGGCGCCGAAGATGGTCGAGCGGGCGCGTCACAAACTGGCCGACGTGCCGAACGCGCGCATCGAGCGGGCCGACGCCCACGAGTTGCCGTTCGCCGGCGACACGTTCGACGTCGTGGCCTGCGCCAATACGTTCCACTACTTCACCCATCCCGTCGCCGTGCTGGGGGAGGTGCGCCGTGTCCTGCGGCCCGGCGGCCGCCTCGTGCTCCTCGACTGGTGCCGGGACTACTGGACGTGTCGCGTCATGGACCGGGTGCTCCGGCATATCGACCCGGCGTACGAGACGTGCTATACCCTTCCGGCCCTGACGACCATGCTGGGGCACGCCACTTTCGATGTGCCCGATGCGTTCCGCTATCGATTCGATTTCGTGTGGGGGATGATGGGGGCCGTCGCCCGCCCCACGGGGACTTGACGCCGCTCTCGATGACGTGCTCGCCCACCTAACCACGGCATGGCCTGGGATCGCGCTCGTTCCACCGATGCCGACGGTGCCTCGTCGACGACCGGCGAGGGCAAACGCCTGGCATGATGATGCTCGTGGCCTTTGCCATCGCCGTCGCGTACGCCTACAGCGCCGCGGTCGCCCTGGCCGTACCGGGGCAGATGGTCTTCTGAGAACCGGCCCCGCTGACCGACCCGACCGGACGGTTTCAATCGTTCAGGTCCGACCAGTCGAGGTTCGAATCTTGGACCGAGGGGGGACGCCGGGCCACGATGTCGCCGTAGTACGCGGTGGCCGCCTCGCCGGTGTTGTCGGTGTCGGTCATGATGGCGACGCCGTCGATGGGCGGCGGGGCGCCCCCGAACGCCCGGCGGTAGTCTGCACGAATGTCCCGCCGTTCGCGAACCCACGTCCCCACCTTCGTCGAGCCGCTCTCGACGGGAATCATCTGCACCCAGTCCGTGAACGCGTTCGGGAGAATGGTGTCCCGGTCGACCCGGCTTGCCCAGACGTAGTTCAGGGCCCGAGTCGGGATCTGGTCGTACCCGAGGGCCTGGAGGGCTTCGTACTTGGCGCGATCGACCAGGCCAAAGTTGCTCGGGTCGTAGTCGAAGGTAACGTAGAGCCGAGCCGGATAGTCGTCCCCGTCTTTGGTTCGGGCGTCGCCCTCGTCGAGCACATTGGTCACCTTCCACCGCCAGGACAACACCGGGTACCGTTGCGGGTCGAGGGTCAGTGTGCGCCCCAGCCCCGCGGCCCCGCCGTCGCTGACGGCACGAACGACCGCGGTGGAGTCGCCCCCGACCGGTCGTTCAACGAGCCGGTACCGGGTCTCCGTCTCTACGTCCCCGAAGCGGACAGTCTGCCACCCGGATGGGTGCCCGTCGGGGGTGGCCTCGGCGGTCGAAAAGTGCCCGATGTACCGCTGCGGGGGGGCGTGCGTGGCGAAGCCGACCATGAGGCCAATTGCGCAGAGGACGAGCGACCAGCAAGCGGGCAAACGTAGGACTGAGATCATCAACCTCACAGGTGCGGGGGCGAGGTGCGGACGACTCTGGACGATTTATCTGTGTGGGGAAACCCACCACACAATGTTAATCCGACTGGACACACGTGCACTTCCCCCGCAAATGAGAAGTATTGAACAAAGACGGTGGCGACGTTGAGTCCCTGTCTCAATGCCCTTGCGCGTGTGAGACCTTAATCTACCAATTCACCTTACTGTCGTGAAGAAAAAGGGCCGAAGCGCGTCTGGCTCCAATCGGTCTTCGTGGTCGAGTAAACTACTTTTCGTGGTGTCTTAATCACGGGTAGGACCCCGTGACTGCAGCGGGCTTTCAAAGCACAGAGACCTGACATCCTTCGGCTAGACCCCAAACTAGGTTTTTGCATCACTATGGCAAATGAACAGGACGTTTCGAGACGTGATTTCTTACAGCGCCTGAGCGTGGTCGGCATTGCGGGCCTCGGCGCCGGATCGCTGGTATCGGCCTGCGGGGGCGGGGGCGGAGAGGGAGGCGGCTCCTCCTCCGGGTCCACGAGCCAATCCGCGAGCCAGGCGTCCGGGCAGTCGAGCGGAGGCGGCGCCCAGACGGTGACGATCCACCCGCAGGGCAATCAGATGAAGTACAAGGAGACGGAGTTCGAGGTGCCGGCGGACACGGAGATTGAGCTGGTGTTCGAGAACACTGCATCGAGCCCGTCGATGCAGCACAATGTGGTTCTTATGAACAAGCCCCCGGAGCAGAGCACCTTTAAGGAGGTGGGACAGGCCGGCGTGCAGGCGGGCGCATCGAACGAATATGTCCCCGACCACCCTGCGGTATTGGCGGCCACGGACATCTCGAAGCCGGGCGAAACGGTATCGGTGACGTTCACGACGCCGTCGGAGTCGGGCAAGTACGGCTACGTATGCACCTACCCGGGCCACTGGGCAACCATGCAGGGCACGATGATCGTGACCTAAGGCCGGCCCCGCAGGTCCGTGGATGCGGGCCTGCCTCGAAGATTCAACTCTCCCGGGGGGTACACTCTTGCAGTTGTCGACGTCCCCTCTGAGGACGCCGGCACGGGGCGCATCCCCGCGCCCCGTGCCACGGCGCCTCTGGTTCATGCAGTATGTACCGCGATTCCCCCCTGTATGGGCGGCTGGGCGGCCAACGCGTTGAGCCCCGCCACCCATGGCTTGGCGAGACCCGGTTGCTCCGTCAGTCTCCGTATGGGAACGCCCGGACGAGCGCTTCTGTCACGGTGCCGCACCTTGGATCCCCCCACGAGTAAAATTGGGATTCGATCAAATCCTACTGGGCCCGTCGCAAGTTGGGGGAGTCCGGAAGGGAACCACGATCTCCCCACTAGACCCAGATTGAACGGTCGGCCCGGGCGACCCGGCCCCTTCTCGGATGGCAGCGGGGCATGAATCGAGGGGGGACATTCATGCGGACGGCGGGGGCGGACACCGAGGGCACCCGTCTGGCTGCGGCCTTGAAACGCGAAGGCGCAGGCCGTGCCGGGCGAACGTTATGCCCCGTGAAGCCGATGTGTCTGTGGACCCTGCCCGCCGTCCCCGAACCGACGTCCCCGGCGTCTCATGTTGAGCCAGGTCTGGAGTAGCACGACGCACGGTGTTGAGGCCCTGCCGGTCGAGCTCGAAACGAACGTCGCCTCCGGCATGCGGGGCCTATCGGTCGTGGGGCTGCCGCGGGCGGCGGTGCGGGAGAGCTTCGACCGGGTGCGCGCCGCCCTCGAGAACAACGACATTCCCGTAGAGTGGGGACGCATTACCATCAACCTCGCGCCGGCGGACGTGCCGAAGGAAAGCGCGGCGTTCGACCTGCCGATGGCGGTCGGCTGGGTGGCCGCCAGCGGCACCACGGTCACGGCGGACGTGCTGGATCGGTACTGGCTCACGGGCGAGCTGGCCCTGGACGGCACCGTGCGTCCCGTCAACGGCGTGCTGCCGATGGCGATGAAGGCGCGGGAGGAAGGGTACGAGGGCGTGCTCGTCCCCGCCGAGAACGCCGCGGAGGCCGCCGTGGTGGACGACCTCAGGGTCTACCCGGTGGAGACGGTCACCGACGCGTCTGACATTCTGCACGATCCCCACAGCCCGGCGGCGCCGGAGCCCTACACGAACGATCTGGACGCGATCTTCGACCAGGCGCGCCAGTACCGACGCGACCTGAGCGACGTGCGGGGCCAGGAAAACGTAAAGCGGGCCCTCGAAGTGGCGGCGGCCGGCGGCCACAACGCGCTCATGGTCGGTCCGCCCGGCTCGGGCAAAACCATGCTCGCCCGCCGCATGCCCACGATCCTGCCGCCGCTCAGTACCGACGAGGCGCTCGAAACGACCAAGATTCACTCCGTCAGCGGCGAACTCGCGTCCGACCACGGCATCCTCGCCACGCGCCCGTTTCGGGCCCCGCACCACACCATTTCCGACGCGGGTCTCTGTGGAGGCGGCGCCCATCCGACCCCCGGCGAAATCTCCCTTGCCCACAACGGCGTCCTGTTCCTCGACGAACTGCCCGAGTTTCAGCGGCGGGTCCTGGAGGTCCTCCGCCAGCCGATGGAGGAGGGGCGCATCACGATCAGCCGGGCGGAGACGACCGTCACCTACCCGGCCCGTTTCATGCTCATCGCTTCGATGAACCCGTGCCCGTGCGGGCACCTCAACGACCCGAATCAGGAGTGCGTCTGCACGCCCGCCCAGGTGCAACGGTACCTCGGCAAAATTAGCGGGCCCCTCATGGACCGGATCGACCTGCACGTGGAGGTGGCGCCGGTGGACTTCGATGCGATGAGCGCCGAGCGGACCGGCGAGTCGTCCGCTGCCGTACGAAAGCGGGTGGTGCAGGCCCGAGAGCGGCAGTCGGAGCGGTTTGGGGCGGTGGAGGCCCTCTACAGCAATGCCCAGATGGATGCCCAGCGGGTGCAGGAGCACTGCGCGCTCAACGATGCAGGGCAGAACCTACTGCGCACGGCCTCCGACCGGCTTGGCCTCAGTGCCCGCGGCTACACGCGCATCCTGAAGGTGGCCCGGACCGTGGCCGACCTGGAGGCAAGCGCATCGATTCGGGCCGAGCACGTGTCGGAGGCCATTCAGTACCGCTCGCTGGATCGGGAGTGGTGGCACGGATGAGATGCCGAGTGCCCGAAGGGAGCCATCTTCTCGTCGCCAACCGCCGGGCGGATGCCATTTCGGTTTTTGACGTTAACACGGACACCGGGCGGCTGACCTACACGGGCCCCTCGGCTGACGTCCCGAACCCGACCACGACCGCCGTCAGTCCCCTCGACCACGGCGTGATCACACCTTCGGGGCGTGTCGGCGAGAGTACGGGTCCAGAACAAGCGCCACAGCTACCGCGACTGCCCGGCCCGTTCCGTCGCCACGAGCACACGCATGTTAAGGGCCTGAGCCGCGGACGCAACCGTCGCGAACTGGCCGATCCGGGCCTCCTGGTCGGCCCGCATGATGAGGAACTGCTGATCGGTCCGGCGGGCGCGCAGCTCGCTCACGAGGCGCGCCTGCGGCACCGGCGAGCCGGCCACGTAGTAGTTGCCGTCTTTTGTGAGCGACACGGTAATCGACTGCTCCGACACGGGCGACGCGCTGTCCACCTGGGGCAGGTTTACCTGAATCCCCATCTGCGGGATGAAGCTCGAGGTGAGCAGGAAGAAAATGAGGAGGAGCAGGACGACGTCCGTCATGCCCGCGAGGCTGAAGGTTGTCATCGGCTCGCGGGAAGGGGAGAAGTCGAGCGGCATGGCGGCGCGGGCGGTTGGTCAACGAGAGGGGCGGCGCAGGCGCAGGTTTACGACGGCAGCTCCTCGGACCGCTCCGGCGAGACGGGCTCCTGCAGTAGGTCAATGAAGTCCGTGGCGGAGCGCTCCATGTCGTTCGATAGGCGCCGGATGCGCCCCATGAGGTAGTTGTACGAGAAGAGCGCCAGGATGCCGACCAGCAGGCCCGCCGCGGTCGTGATCAGGGCCTCCCAAATCCCCCCTGCCAGTACGGAGGGGTTCACGTTCCCCTGCAGGTTTTGGATCTGCTGGAACGCCCGGATCATGCCGACCACCGTCCCGAAGAAGCCGAGCATGGGCGCAATGCCGGCGATGCTGGCGAGCAGGTTCGTCCGCTTCTCCAAGTCAAAGGTTTCGTGCTTGCCCGCGGCCTGCACGGCGTCCTGAATCTCGGAGATCGGCCGCCCCAGGCGCTCGAGGCCCTGCTGCAGAATGCGGGTGATGGGCACGTTCTTCTCCTCACAGTACTGGATGGCGGCCTCGACGTTGCCGCTGCGCACGAACTCGCGCACCCGATCGGTAATGGCCTCGGGGTCGGAGGCGGCCTGTCGGATCGTGATGAGCCGCTCCACCAGCAGGTAGATGGTGAGCAGGGAAAGCAACACCAGTGGCACCATCACCCACCCCCCCAGCACCAGAATATCGAGGAGGGAGGAGGCCTGCCCCGATGCGGTTTGGGTGGTGTCGAGGGCCGTGGTGTCCACCTGTTGAGGGAGGACGGTCGCGGCGGTCAGCAAAGAAGAAGGCACAGGGGCGAGACGGGGTCGGTTCGAGAAATGCTATTCGAGGCGGTGGGTCCACGCGTCCGACGGGAGGGCATCGGCCCGCTCGGAGAGGACGCGTTCGGCGGTCGACTCGGAGGCATACCGCCCAATCGTCACGCGGTACCACGTCGTATTGTCCACCGTTCCGGACACGACGGCGACGGAGTCAAACTGGGAGGCATACCGGTCCGCGGCCTCCTGTGCACCGCCGCGGGAGGAGCTGGAGGCCACGACGATGGTCCAGTCCCGAACGTCCGAGGCCTCGTCCTCGGGGACCGTCGAGTCGACAGACTGGGAGTCAGAGGCGGAATCCGCGGTGGCGTTACGCCCGGTCTGGTCGGCCGGCGTCTCGGTGGCCGTGGGGGGCGGGTTCTGGGTCGGGCCCAACACGTTTGTCTGGGTGACCACGAACCATCCGGCCCCGGCAAGGAAGAGGGCCGCGAGCACGCCACTGAGGATCGTGAAAGAGTCCGGGGAGCGGGTGTCGGCGTTGGGCTGGGCCGGGGGGCGGTCCTGCGCGAGGTCCTCGTCCTGATCGGCGTCCGACGCCGGGGACGGCGCGGCCTCCTCGGAGGGATCCTGGGCGGAGGACGGGTCGGGCTCGGCTTCAGGGGAGAGGGACTCCGCGGAGAGGCCCTCGTACGGCCGATTGACGCGTCGTTGCAGCGCCGGGCTGGGGTCGAAGGTGAGGGCGTCGCCGTCCTCCCGAAACGTGCCGAGCCCGGACAGCTGAACGCCATCGGACGCGGCGCGCTGGCGGAGCTCCTCCACCATGGTGCTCAGCAGGGGGCGGACCTGGTCCTCCGGAATGTCGAGCCGCTCCGCGAGGAGGGGGATGATGGATGTGGGCATGGGGGTCTGCAAGTGATGAAGGAGTCACGCGCCCGGTTCTGGGGTGAAGACGACCTCGTTGCGGGGCGGGGCGAGACGACGAACGCCGTCCTCCTCCTGCACCCCGCTCGGGCGGTGCTCAACGGAAAACGTGCCGAGGCCCGGCACCTCTACGGCGTTTCCGGTGTCCAGTTGATCCTGGACCACGTCGGTGAACGCCTCGATGACGTCTTCGGCGGAAGGGGACTCCATGACGAACGTGGGAGAATGAATGAGCGGGAGTGGTCCGAGGGTCACCCTAAAAATACGTTCGTGGGGCGCAACATAAAATCCGAGGGCCTGAGGACGCCGCCCCCCGACGCGTCCGGACTGGATCACCATTGCAGCCGCAGGCCCACCGAGAGCTCGGCGACGGGCTGCGGATAGTTTGCCCATAGGGTTGGCGAGTCCGGCGAGAGCTGCTCGGCGCGGGCCACGAGCTCGAGGTCCGCCCCCACGGCGTAGGTGCCTTCGAGGTCGATGGAGACGTATGGGTCAAGCCGAACGGTGCGGGCGAGGCCGGCGTCGCGCGGCCCGTGAAACTCCCCGTGGGCCTTCAAAAAGCCGTCGCCCCCTGCGAATGAGACCGTGACGAGGGCGTCCGCGGTGACGGCGGCAAAGTTCGGAATGGGGCCGTCCACGTCGGGAAGCGTCCCGTCCCGCACCGACAGGCCCAGGGAGGCCTGCACGCCGTCGACGCCCTGCAGGGCCACCTCCCCCCGGCCCTCCAGAATGCGGGCGGCATCGTACCGAACCCGATACAGCCCCTGGTAGGCGCCCTGGCCGGCGCGGTTGAAGTACCGGTAGGTTGGGGCGTACCGGTACCCCGCGGCGGCCTTCATCCGCACCGGGCCGCGCGTGAGGGTGAGGCCCCCCTCCGCGTGGGTCGTTTCGAGGGTGGGGCGGAGAGAGGGGGCGTGCTGGGCGTACGGGTTGGTGGCGTAGAGTGCATCCAGGGCCGTATCGCCGAGCCGGGGCTGATTGCGAAGAAAGAGCCGGGTTCCGCCATTAACCCGCCACTCGGCGTCTACGACGGGTGCGACGAAGGTCGCGCCCACCGATCCGGCGTTCGACCGGGCCGGCCGAGCGGGCGTGTCGAAGGCGAGGACGGCGGCGCCGGCCTCGATAGACACCGACTCGATCGGGGAGTACGAGACCGTGCCGCTGACGTCCGCGTCGTAGGCGGTTTGGGTCTGCGGGTCCTCCCCCAACCACGATCGTCGGTACTGGGCCTGCACGCGGGGCCGGTAGGGAACCGGGGCCGTCGCCGATCCACGGAGGCCCAGCTGCTGCTGGCTGTAGGTCTGCTCCGAGGTGGCAGGATCAAAGTGAGAGGTATATTCGGTTTGGTCGTAGCGCACCGTCGCCCGGGCCGGGGCATTCGGGGTTGTGCGGCGGACCTGCACCGCGCCGCCGGCCGAGTAGCTCTCCCGGTCGGGGACTTCGGCGATGGATGGCCTGAGGGGAGAGGCGCCGTAGAGGGCGTACCGCTGCACGTTGCCGTGCGCCATTGCGTCGACCCGAACGGCGTCCTGCGTGTGTTGAAGACGCACGCGGGCCTCGGCGACGTCGTCGTTCGGGTCCGCCTCGGTGCCCGTGTACGCGCCGTGCACGGAGAGGCGACTGCGGGGCGACACCGGCACCCCAACCCGCCCCTCGAAGAACCGGCTAAAGTACCGGCCGCTGCCGCCCTCCAGGTAGCCCTGAGCCGGCTCGGCGGTGGGGGCCATCGACGACGCGACCGATTCGGGGACCGGCAGGCTCTCGGGAAGGCCGTCCAGGGGCTGGTCGTAGGTGCCGGTATACGGGCGATGGTCCGGCGGCACGGTCGGGACCGCAGGGGGCGTCGTGAAGCCGGTCAGGGGCTGGCGCTCCAGGGAGGGAAGGGCGATCTGGCGCTCGCCCCGAATTTCGATCTCCCGCGGGGCGATTTCGGGGAGCTGTGTCGTGTCGGTCTGCTGGGCCTGCACGGGCGGAGCGATCAAGAGGAGGACCATCCCGGTGAGGCAGAGGCCGATGAGACGGGAACGCATGGGCACGGGCCCGAGACGAAGAGTGCGCATACGGGAGAGCCAAGAAGAGATTACAGCGAGAGTGAGAGGCGGGAGGCGGCGGCCCGCTACGATTCAATTGCCTGTTGTTCTTCCCGGGCCGTCTCGGCAAACGGAGTGCCGCCGTAGGCCTGCTGCACCTCGTCGTACAGCTGAACGGCCTGGCCGGTCTCGCCCCGGGCGCGGTACGCCCGGGCCTGTTCGAGCAGCGCCCGGGCCTCCCACTCGGGGTGTCCGGCGAAGAGGGACGGCATGCGCTCCAGTTCACGGATGGCGGTCTGGGGATTTCCCTGCCGCCGAAGCTGCCGCCCGAGGCGGTACAGCGCCTCGGCGCCGGTTTCCCCATCCGACGCGCGAATGACACGCCGGTAGAGGTCGAGCGCCTCGTCGGTGCGCCCCTGCTCCTCTCGAACCCGTCCGAGGCCGAGCCGCGCGGCATTTCGGAGGGGGCCCTGGGGCTCGGCCTCCAGAATCTGGGACAGGAGGGTGTCGGCCGCGCTGGTGCGGCCGAGCTGCAGGAGGGCCTGGCTCTGGCCGTACCGGGCCTGGGCCCGCAGCTCGTCCCGGGTGTCGTCCTGCTCGGCGGCGGTGCGGTAGGCCGCCGCGGCCTGCTCGTTGGCCCCTTCCTCGAGGTAAATCTCCCCGAGCCGAAGGCTGGCATCCGAGAGGTATTCGCTGTCGGGGTACTGGTCCGTGAGTTGCCGGAGGTAGTTTTTGGCCTCCTCGTACTGGTCGGTGTCGGCGTACAAGAGCCCGAGATAGTAATACGCGTCCGGCACGCGCGCCTCGGTGGAGGTTGTGCGCACAAACGTGCGGAAGAGGCGGAGGGCCCGCTTCGAGTCGCCGCGCTGGTACGCGGCCCGGGCCCGGTGGTAGCGCAGGCGGTCCTCCATGTTGGCGTCCGGCACGCGGTTTGCGATCGCCGCGATGAGCTTGTCGGCGCGATCCTGTTGGCCCGCGGCGTTGAGGGCAAAGAAGAGGCTGGAGGCCGCCTCACTGGCGGAGGGGCTTTCGGGATAGGTTTCGAGGACGGCGCGGTAGGCCTGCACAGCGTCCTTCATCTCGCCCGCGTTGTAGTGGGTGTCCCCGATCGCGTACTGGGCCTCGGCGGCACGGGCCGTCTCGGGGTGATCGTCGAGCAGTTGAGTGAAGGCGTCCCGGGCGGCCTCGTAGCGCTGTTCCTGGAAGTGAATGTCCCCGAGGCGGTACAGCGCATCGGGGCGGAGGGGACTGTCGGGAAAGTCGTCGACGAAGCGACGGAGGCGATCGCGGGCGGCGCCCGGTTGGCCCGCGTAGTACAGGGCCCGCCCTCCCTGGTAGAGCGCGTACTCGACGCCTGCCCCGTCGACGCGGTCGTACGCCGCCCGGGCGTCGTCGTACCGCTTGAGGGCAAAGTAGCAGTCCGCCAATCGAAGGCGGGCGTCCTGCCGGTACGGGACGTCGGACATGGAGTCCCTGTCGTACACGTCCAGAAACCGGCGAAACGACCGGGCGGCGGGCTCGAAGCGACGTTGCTTGAAATACGTCCAGGCAAGGGCGTACCGCGCGCCCGCTCGCTGCGGTGCGTCCGGGCTGGTGTCCAGGTACGCCTGGAATTGTCGTCGGGCCGCTCCGTATTGCTCCCGCTGATAGAACGTGTCGCCCCCCCAGAAGAGCGCCTCCTGGCCCCGGGCCGTTTCAGGGTGAGCGTCGGCGAGGGCCTGGAATTCCGTGCCCGCCTCGCCGTAGCGCCCGTTGCGGTACAGGGACCATGCCTTTTGGAACCGCACCTTGGCGGTTACCGACTCGGGAGCGGCCCCCCGATCGATCGCCTCAGTATACGCATCTAGGGCCGAGTCCAGATTGTCGGTCGCCAGGTAGGCATTGCCGAGCCAGTAGAATGCCTCGCCGCGCGGCCCCGCCGACGAGGCCTGTTGGGTGGCGGCGCGGAAGGCCGAGGCCGCTCGGTCGTAGCGCTCCCGTCGGTAGTGAAGCAGGCCGACCTCGTACTGGGCCGCGGTTGCCAGCGGACCCGCCTCGGCCCGATCGAGGAAGGTGCGGTACAGCTCCAGGGCCTCCGCCCGGGCGCCGGTGAGGGCCCGACTCGCGGCCTCGTAGTACGTTGCCCTGTCGGCGAGCGGATGGTCCGCTGCGCGCACCGCCGCGAAGGCCTCGGCGGCGGCCGCGTGCCGCCCCGCGTTGTAGTGCTGCCACGCGAGCCCGTAGCGGGCAGGAGTTGTGTACGAGCTGTTCGGCAGCTCCTCCAGAATCAACCGGTACTGCGTTGTGGCGTCCTCTCGGCGCCCGAGGGCACTGTACGTCTCGCCGAGCAGGAACAGGGTGCGGGCGCGAGTGGAGCCGGTGAGATCCGGAAGGCGTCGCTGCAGCTCCGTGGCGGCATTCTCGTACTGGCCAACCCGGTAGTACACTTCGCCCAGAATGGTGCCCAGGTTTTCCGAAAACGGGGAGTCCGGAAATTGCTCGCCGAGCCGCTCGAACGAGGCCGTGGCCCGGTCGTAGCGCTCCAGTCGCACCTGAGTGACGCCCCGGGCGTACAGGGCCGCTGGGGCCAACTCGGCGTTGGGGTAGCGGGAGTAAACCTGTTTGAAGTAGGGGAGGGCGGCGTTGGGGTTGCCCTGATTCTGCTCCGTCCGGCCCAAGAGGTAGAGGGCCTGCGCGCCCTCGTCCGGGCGACTGGGGGCCGTCGCGATGGTTTGGAGTTGCGACTTGGCCCGGTCGGGATTCCCCTGATCCAGGTAGTACTGTGCCAGCCCGAGCCGGGCGGTCCGGGCCCGCGGGTGCGACGGATACTCGCGTTGAAGCCGGCTGAGCAGGCGTCGGGTGCCCGCGTCGTCTCCCTGCGCCAGGGCGGCCCGCGCTTCCAGGTAGAGGGCCTGCGGGGCCGCAACGTGGGACGCGTGGGCCTGTCGAAACGTAGCGAACGCCGTGGCCGCGTCCGGATAGAGCTGCTGCTGGTACAGCTCCACCGCCCCCCCAAATGCGTCCGCCGGCCGAGGGGCCTCCTGTTGGGCCCGGGCCGGGGACAAGGCCGTCCCCGCCAGCACGCAGAGGAGAAGAAATCGACGCCAGTGGGGAATCATTTTTAGGGTGTGCGAGTCAAATCCGAGTGACGACGCCGAACGGAAATTTGAGGCCGGGTCCTCGGTATGGCTCTCTCCTACGACACGAACCGAGGGCGGTTCGACCCAGGACGAGCGCCCTAGACGAAAGTCGCCGCTGGCGCCTTCGTTCCCACCCGGGGACTCAGAAACTTCTAAATCCACTCCGTCTCAACCTCCTTTCTCCCAAAAGCTTAGACGCTCATGTCTAATCCTTCGACTGATCCTGCGCCCGGTGATTCCCCGACGTCTTCGGGGGCTCCCTTCGAGGACCCCGATCCATCATCTTGGGATCAGGCGGATGAGATGGAGATGCCCGGCGGCCTGTCGTCCTCCCTCGCGACGGACATGGCCCGTTCGTGGGTACGGCAACACCAAAAGGCCACGATGATCGGGGCGTTCGGCGTCGGCGTGTTCGTCGGGGTGATGCTCCGAGACTGAAGGATCCCAGCCGGGCGTGAAGCCAAGAGACCTTGTCCCCGGCTCTCATTCAACTTCAATTCCCTCTTCCGACCCCTTTCAGCCCATGAGCCCAGACAATTCCGATATTGACCGCACCGATGCCTCGGAGGCGTCTTCGGACGCCCCATCCGACGAGTCGACTGCGGACAAGACGGCACAAGAAATGAACGACCTCCTCGACGAGCTCCGGGCCGAGGTGACGCGCCTGCGGGCCCAGCAGGCCAAGAAGCAGGCCGAAAGCTGGGTGCAGCGCCATCCGTTCCTCGCACTGACGATCTCCTCACTTGCGGGGGCGGCCGCCGGATACGGGGCCGCCCGCGCTACACGGCCGCAGCCGCCCAGCCTTTCGGAGCAGGCCCGTGGCCGTCTGCGCCGCCTGATCGACGAGGCCCAGCGCGTAGCGACCGGCGTGGGGACGGACCTGTCTGAACGGGCCGCCCGCTCCGGCGAAGACGTCCGCAACCGTGCCGAAGAGACCGGTCGGCGCCTCGCCGATCAGGCCCAGAAACAGGGGGCGGGCCTCCGCAAGCAGGCCGAAGACCTGGCCCGGCGCGCTTCCGAGCAGGCCCGACGTGCGGGCACCGAGGCCGGCGAAACGGTGCGCCAGGCGGCGGCCGAGGCCTCCGACGAGGCCCGAGAGGTTGGGGCGCGGCTCGCGGACGAGGCGGAGGACACCATCGAAGAACAGGTGGAGTCCGCACAGGAAACCCTCACGGGCGAGGACGAGTCCTCGGCGCTCCGCCAGTCGATCTTCACGGTGGCCGGCCTGGCGGCGGGCGGCTACCTCGCGGCGAAGGTGCGTCGCTGGCTGTAGCGGCGCCCCACGCGTCGGGCGGCCGTGCGGTCCCGAAGAGCGCGACCCGATTCACTGCGATCCCGAACTTTTTGTCTTCCCACCGATGCCTGATTTTTTCGACGAGGGCCGTCCGCACGACGGGCTGCGATACGAGGAGTACCGAGAGGCGTGGTCTGAACGGCTGGACACGCCGCCCGCCGACGACACCGATCCGGAGGCGCGGCGCCTGCACCACTACCTCGAATACAATTGGGACCGGCAGGCGCAGGTCCACGAGGCCTACGCCCCGTCGGAGCCGCTCCGTGAGGCCGTGGCGGCCATCGAGGAGCCCCAGCTCTGGATGGTGCTCACCGAGCCGTGGTGTGGCGATTCGGCGTTCCTGCTCCCGGTGATTGCGGAGGCGGCGGCCCTGTCCGATCAGGTGTCGCTCCGCATCCTGCCCCGGGATGAGAATCTGGACGTGATGGACCAGTACCTGACGGACGGAAGCCGCAGCATCCCGAAGCTCGTGGTGTTTTCCAGCGACGGGGCGGAGCTCTTCACGTGGGGCCCGCGGCCGGACGCGGCGGCCCGCCGGTTCGAGGAGCTGACGGAGGCGTACGACGACAAGATGGAGCTCATCGGCGAATTTCTGGAGCACTACGAGGCGGGCGGCTGGGAGGATGCCGACGCGGAACTCGCGGAGCGGCTTCAGGCCGCCGTGGGATCGTCCCCGTCCGTCGTGGACGAGTAGCCTCCGGCTTGCCTCATCTTGTGGGACCACCGACTGTGGGGCCACCGACGCGTCCGTTCGCGGAAGGCACCTGCATCGAGAGGAGGTGGAAGTACGTGCCCATCGTCGCGGAGACCGATGTCCCTCCGTCCTCCGGACGGCGGAACGACTCCGTGCTGTGCCGGGGCGAACGGGCCGTTCCGCCGGCTCGGCGCCTGCGACTCCTGCTTGTTTCTTGTCCGGTCAGGCCTGAGGGGGGTGCGGCTCCTGCTCGTACACCTCGAAGACGGTGCGCTCGTCGGGTAGCACGGCGGCGGCCACGACCTGCTCCTCGGGGTTGTACGCCCGCACCAGTTCGTGGAGCTTCGAGAAGGCCCCGTCCTCGGCCGCGGACGTGTCGTTGAAGGTGAGGTACTTGAGGGGCGTGCGCTCCTCGGGGGCGGCGTCGGCCTGGACGGTAAAGACGATCGCCCCACGCCCCCGCTGGTCGTACTGGCGCCAGGCGTGCCGGGCCGCGGTGTCCCAGTGTTCGTCGACGAGCCGGTTGAGCAGCGATCCGGGGTCGGGGGGAGGCATGTAGGGGGCGTGGGACGTGACAGAGAAAACAGATGTCGAGTGGAGACTGGGACGGGATCGGCGCTTTTTCGATCCTGTCTATTACCGTTATTGCGAAGAAAAACCCGCCGGCAGAGTTCGGTGCTGTGAGGAAACTTACTCCGTCTCCGCGGGCGCTGGGGCCTCGGTCTCGTCGTAGTAGTCCGTGATGGTCTCGGCCTTGGCCGGGCCCACGACCTCGGCCAGGGCCTCTTCGTCGGCCTCTTTCACCTTCGCCGCGGATCCGAATTCCCCGAGCAGCTTCTTCGCGGTCTTGGGGCCGATCCCGTGGATGTCGAGCAGTTCGGACTGAAGCGTTTTCTTCTTCCGCCGCTTGCGCTGGTAGGTGACGGCGAACCGGTGGGCCTCGTCCCGCACCTTCTGGAGCAGCTGGAGGGCCGGGCTGTCCTTGGCGAGGAAGACCGGGTCGGAGTCGCCGGGCCGGTAGACCTCTTCGAGGCGCTTCGCGAGGCCGATGACGGGGAACCGGTCGAACGCGCCGACCTCCTTCAGCATCTCGACGGCACTGGAGAGCTGGCCCTTCCCGCCGTCGATGACGACGAGGTCGGGCCAGGGGCCGTCCTCCTCCACCATGCGCCGGTAGCGGCGCCGCACGACCTCCCGCATCGCCTTGTAGTCGTCGGGCGTGCCCTCCTCGGTCGAGCGGATCTTGTAGGTGCGGTAGTCGCTCTTGCGCGGCGTGGCGTCGGTGAAGACGACGCAGGAGGCGACCGTCTCCTTGCCGCCGTGGTGCGACACGTCGATGCCGTCCACGCGGCGCGGCGGGGCCTCCATGTTGAGGGCCTCACCCAGGGCCTTGATGCTCTCCGGGATGCGGTTGCGCTCCCGCTTCATCTGCTGGGTCTTCCACTCGCCGACCTGCAGCTTCGCGTTGGACGTGGCCATGCGGACGAGGCTGGCCTTCTCGCCGCGCTGAGGCACCTTGATCGGGACCTGGTGTCCCTGCTCCTGCCGGAGCAGTTCTTCGAGGGCGTGGGTGTCCTGGGCCGGGTGGTCGTTCGGGTCGTGAGAGAGAAGGACCTCTTCGGGGTAGAAGTTCGCCTCGGCGTAGTAGTTCTCCACCAGCGATAGGATCAGCTCCGCGTCCGACCGCTCCTCCACCGAGCGGAGAAACTTGTGCCGCTTGCCGATCATCTTGCCCTCCCGCACCTGAAAGAGCACGCCGCAGCCGATGTCCTCATCCCGTTCGACGTGAAGGGCAAACACGTCGCGGTCGGCGAAGTCCTGGCTGACGACCTTTTGCTGCTGGGAGTAGTCCTTCAGCGCCTTGACCTGGTCGCGCAGGCGGGCGGCCTCCTCGAAATTGTGGGCGTCGGACTGCCGCTGCATCTCGTCCTTGAGCAGGTCCATGAGCTCCTGGGTCTGCCCGTTGAGCAGCTTCTTGACCTGCTCGATCGTCTCCATGTAGTCCGCCTCGGACTGCTTGCCCACGCAGGGGGCCTTGCAGTTGTCGATGTGGTGCTGCAGGCACACGTCGTACTTTCCGGCCTCAATCTTCTCCTCGGTGAGGTCAAGCGAGCAGGTGCGCAGCTGAAAGACCGACCGGATCGCGTCCATCATCGAGTTCATCTTCGACACGTCCGCGTACGGGCCGAAGTACTCGGACCCGTCCTGCTTCACGGTTCGCGTCTTGAAGACGCGGGGGAAGCGCTCGTTCTTGATGCAGATGTAGGGGTAGGTCTTGTCGTCCCGCAGGTTGACGTTGTAGCGGGGCTGGAGCTCCTTGATCTGGTTGTTTTCCAGGATGAGCGCCTCCGCCTCCGTGTCCGTCACGATGATGTCCACGTCGACGGCCTTCTGCACCATCACCTCGATCCGGCCGTCCCGCTGCCGGCTCTGCTGGAAGTAGGTGCGCACCCGATTGCGCAGGTTCTTGGCCTTGCCCACGTAGAGGACCGACTCCTCGTCGTCCAGAAATTTGTAGACGCCGGGGTCGGTGGGGAGGGCGTCGAGCTTCTGGACCAGAACCTCGGGCTTGTCGTCGAGAACCTCGCTCATGGACGGGGGGATTGAAGCCGAGAGTACGTGCTTCAAAAACGCCGGAGCAGGGGGCGTGATTCGGCCGAACCTGGGGCCGCAGGGGACGTACAAAATTTATGACAATGTACGTCTGCTCAATAGCCTTCCTCCCCTGCCATGTCCAAAAAACTCACGCTACGGCTCGACGAGGACGTGATTGAGCGGGCCAAGGCCTATGCGGCCGAGCGCGACACGTCGGTGTCGCGGCTCGTGGAGAGCTACTTTGACGAACTCACTGGGAGAGAGGAGGGAGAGCAGGGCAATGATCTCGTTCCTGAATCCCTGGGCCCGTTTACGAGCCGGCTTGCCCGGCGAACCTCCACCTCGGAGACGGAGGAGACGGACTATTACGAGTACCTCCAGGAGAAACACAAATAGTGGGCAATGACCATTTGCTTTGACACGAATGTGATTCTTGACGGGGTTCTCCAACGAACGCCATACCAGCAGGCGGCCACCGGGCTCATCCATGCAGTTGAACGGGGGGATCTAACGGGACAGCTCTGTGCGACCACCGTCACGACCGTCTATTATTTCGTCCAGAAGCGGTATGACGGGCCGGCCGCGCGGACGGACGTCAGGGACCTCTTGCATCTGTTTGACGTAGCGCCGGTTCACCGGGCGCCACTGGAGCGAGCCGCGGAGTCGGACTTTCAGGATTACGAGGACGCGGTCCTCCACAGCGCCGCCCGCACGGCCGGCGCGGACGGCATTGTGACCCGCAACACGGCGGACTTCAGCGCCGCCTCGCTGTCGGTACACACCCCGACGGAGCTGCTCACGATTCTCGACCACCGGCGAGAGTGACGGCGGCCCGCTCATTACCCCATGTAGTAGAGCTCCGCCCCGGGCCCGAGCGGCAGGCCCAGCAGCACCCAGACCAAGAAGACAATCGTGCTCACGACCCCGAACCCGACGGAATAGGGGAGCATGAGGGCGATGATGCTGCCGATCCCGGCGTCCTCATCGTACCGCTGGGCGAAGATGATGACGAGGGGAAAGTAGGGGAGGAGCGGGGTGAGGATGTTCGTAAACGAGTCGCCGATGCGGTAGGCGGCCTGCACGGTTTCGGGGGAGTAACCGGGGTCGCCCGCCAGCATGAGCATGGGCACGAAGACCGGCGCCATGATGGCCCATTTCGCCGAGGCGCTCCCCACGAACAGGTTGATGAGGGCCGAGACGAAAATGAACGAGAACAGGAGCGGCAGCCCCGTGAAGCCGATGCTCTGCAGGGCGTCGGCGCCGCTGATGGCGATGATGGAGCCGAGGTTCGACCACTCGAACATGGCGATAAAGTGGGCTGCCGCGAAGGCGAGGACGATGTAGGCGCCCATGTCGGCCATCGAGTCGGCCATCATGTCGGCCACGTCGGAGTCGTCCTCGATCTCGCCCACTACGATTCCATAGGTGAGGCCGGGCAGGAAGAAGAGAAACACCATCAGGGCGACGATGCTCTCGATCAGTGCCTCAAACTCGGCCAAGGGTGCGCCCTCCGGCACGGCCAGCAGCACGACGCCGAGGATTGAGGCGAGGGTGACGCCCCCGGCCCAGCGCAGGCCGCGCCGCTCCTCGTCGGTCAACTCGCTCGACTCGGCGTCTTCCTCGTCGAAGTCCTCCGGCGGCTCGTACTCGCCGAGGTACGGCTCGACGATGGTGTCGGTGATGTACGCGCCGAGGACCACGAAGACGGGGGTGAGCGCGATCATGAGATACCAGTTCGCCGTAACCGGCACGCTGTAGTCCTCCGCGATCAACTGGGCGGCGGGCTCGGTGAAGCTGGCCAGGAGCGGGTCCAGCGAGGTGAGCAGAAGGTTGGCGCTGAAGCCGGCCGACACACCCGCGAACGCGGCCCCGAGGCCGGCCAGCGGGTGCCGCCCGACGCCATAGAACAGCACCGCGCCCAGCGGAATGACGACCACATACCCGGCGTCGACGGCGAGGCTCGACATGATGCCCGCAAAGACGAGCGCCGCGGTAAGCAACGCGTCCGGTACGCTGGCGACGAACGACTTGAGCGCCGCACTGATGAGCCCGGTCTTGTCCGCCACCCCGATGCCGAGCATCACGACCAGCACCAGGCCGAGCGGCGGAAAGTCGGCAAACGTCTCCGCCATGTCCGTGAAGAGGCGCCGGATGTTTTCGTCCGAGAAGAGGTTGTCGGCCGTAATCGTCTCATCGGTGCCCGGGTGGACCACGCTCACGTCGGCCGTGTGGGTGATCCAGGACGCCACCATGACAATGGCGATGAAAATGAAGAAGAGCGTGACCGGGTCGGGGAGGGCGTTGCCGGTGCGCTCGATGCGGTTGAGCCAGCGGTCGGACCAGCTCGGGGACGTGTCGGTGGGGGCTGGGTCGGAAGACATAGAGGCGGTATTGTTGCGACGAAACGCACGGAGGGTGCGGCTCCGATCCTGATACTACAAACGACAGCCGGCGGACGCAACGTCCGTCCCGCGTCGTCGACGGACTGCACTGATCCGTCACTGCTCTGAGACAGGCGCAACTCCACCTGGTCGTCGAGTAGAACCTCCAGCGGGGCAACGAGTCCTCGTGCTCGCCTGAATGCGACCGGTGGTTCATTCCTCTGCCACGCTGCCCGGCGGCGCTCCGTCCGTGAAGGTTCGATGGCCGGACCGATGTCGATCAGAAACAGTCCGGTGGGGAGAAGAGACAGGGGGCGATTTGACTCCGGCGGGGGACAACGAGGCTGAGAGTGGCGGCAGGCGACAAACGAGGCATGCCGCAGCGTTCGTCAGTACAGGTCGACCCGGCACCGACGAACGGACTTCCCCAACTGTACACGGCCAGTACGCCTCCGAGTCCTTCTCTACTCGTGAAATGAAGGGGGGTGAGAGATCAGGTCGTTCCGTCGAGCGGCGCGTCCGACAGGGCCGCCTCGCCCCAGATCTCCCGGAGCCGCGCGTCCCGGCCGCAGCCCTGCCGGTAGCGCTTGTAGTCCGCGGGGTTTTTCTGGTAGTAGTTCTGGTGGTACTGCTCCGCAGCGTAGAAGGCATCGAGCGACTGCACCTGGACGGCAATGTCCCGGTCGAACTGGGCCGCAACGGTGTCCTTCGACCGCTCGGCGCTTCGCTGCTGCTGGGCGTCGTGGGCAAAGATGGCGGGGCGGTACTGCGAGCCGCGGTCGCAAAACTGCCCGGTGCCGTCGAAGGGGTCGACGTTGTGCCAGTAGACCCGAAGGAGACGCTCGTAGGAGACGGTCGTGGAGTCGTACACGACCTGGACGACCTCCGTGTGGCGCGTGGCGCCACTGGCCACCTCGCGGTAGGAGGGGTCCACCTCCTCGCCCCCGGCGAAGCCGGAGGTCGTCGACGCGACGCCGTCGATCTTGTCGTAGGGCGGCTCCATGCACCAGAAGCACCCCCCGGCAAAGGTTGCGGTGTCGGCCACGGCGGCGGGCACCGAGTCGGTGGGAGCAGGGGACGGCGCGTTGCCGTCCGGAGCGGGGCCCTGGAAGAACATCCCGCCGGCCAGAACGGCCGCAAGCAGGGCGGCTCCGAGAAGCCAGTACGACTGTGTGGAGGGCGTCATGACACAAGGAACCGGTCGCGTGAAGGGAAAAACGTCTTCGGCTTTTGCGGGACAGCATACTTTCTCCCAATTCCTTCCGTTTCCCAATCGTCGACTCCGTTACACCCGTGGGGGGACTTGGGCCGGAAAAGTGCCTGCTGACCGTATCTGCCGCGAGGGGGCGGCGGGGTTGTGAGGTGGGCCGGGGCTACAGCGCCCCCTGCTCCTCTTCGAGCAGCAGCGTCCCTGCCTGGAAGACCGAGGTCCGGAAGTAGGTGTTGTCGTCCGTCGGCGGCGCGGCGTACTGGGCCGTGTGGACGGCGACGAGCGCGTCGACGGACTCGCTCACTTCTTCGAGCGCGTCGTCGATGTACACCGGGACGAGAATTTCATCCAGGGCCGACTGCAGCTGGTCGAAAGCGTCCGCGTGCCGCCCGCGGGCGTCGCCGGGCCGACGGTCCTCCACGGTTAGGTCCTGCCCCTCGGCCCGCAGTGCACACAGCACCAGCCCCTCGTTCAGGGACGGGGCGACGAGGGCGACGGTGTGGATGGTTTCGCTCGCCGTACGGACGGGGGCACCCTCCAGGCAAAATGAATCGGAGGGGCCCACGAACCGCACGGCGACGCCATCGCCATCGACGGCGATGTGGGGCGGGTCGGCTGGGGGATCGGCGACCGCCGACCAGGACTCATCGTCGGGGGCGTAGTAGGGCATGGGACAACAGACGTTTGAGGAGAAGGAAGAAGACTTACCGATCGCCGTACGTGTGCTCCGAGCGCTCCTCGACACGGTCCGTGGCCGGCGGCGGGGTGGGCGCGAGGGCGCTGATGTCCGACCGGAGGGCCTCGGTCATGTCGATCTCCAACGCCCCGAGAGACCCGTCGAGCTGGTCGAGGGTGCGGGCGCCGATGATGGGCGCGGTCACGGCGGGGTGGTGCGCCACCCACGCGACCGCCAGCGACACGGGGTCGTAGCCGTGCTCCTCCGCGAAGGTCGTAAACCGCTCGGCCACCTCGTAGTACACGTCGGCCCCGTAGCGGGTCTGGTACATCGGGTTTTCCACGAGCCGCCCGTCGTCGGGCCGCCGGTCGACGCCGTACTTGCCCGTCAGCAGGCCGCCCCCGAGGGGGCTGTAGGACAGCACGCCGAGGTCCTCGCTCCGGGCCATCGGCAACAGCTCCACCTCCGCCTGTTGCTTCGTGAGGTTGTACATCGGCTGGATCACGTGAAAGGGCGTCCAGCCCTCGGCGCGCTGCCGGCCGAGGGCCTTCATCACCTGCCAGGCGGCAAAGTTGGAGGCCCCGAGGTACAGCACCTTGCCCTGCTGCACGAGGGTGTCGAGGGCGCGGAGGGTCTCGTCGAGACGGGTCTGCTCGTCGAAGCGGTGGACGAAGAACACGTCGATGCGGTCCGTGTCGAGGCGCCGCAGGCTGTCCTCGACGGCCCGGACGAGGTGGTAGCGGCTCGCGCCGCGGGCGTTGGGGTCGTCGCCGACGGGGAAGTAGGCCTTCGTCGTCAGGACCACCTCGTCCCGACAGTCGGCCACCAGCTCTCCCAGAAT
The DNA here is from genome assembly GCF_000013045.1 of Salinibacter ruber DSM 13855. Classification (NCBI taxonomy): domain Bacteria; kingdom Pseudomonadati; phylum Rhodothermota; class Rhodothermia; order Rhodothermales; family Salinibacteraceae; genus Salinibacter; species Salinibacter ruber. The sequence continues at coordinate 1,956,904 of NC_007677.1, read as the reverse complement.
CTCCTCGGAACGGCCGTCCTCGTAGACGTTGGCGCAGTCGAACACGTTGATGCCGGCCTCGCGGCAGCGCCGAAACATTGCGGCGGCGGTCGCCCGGTCGGCGGGGCCGCCGAAGGTCATGGTGCCCAGGCAGAGGGGCGACACCTTTACGCCGGTGTCGCCGAGATAACGGGGGGAGGGGAGGGACATGATGGGGACAGGGCGACTTTGGGGAGGGACGAGGAAGAGGCCTACGCCTCTAAGAAATGATCCGAGAGGAGGGGGGCAAGGCAGCCTTTCGGCGCGCGCGACAGGCTATGGGTGTCGCCGGGAAGGACGGCCAGCCGCGCGTTGGGGAGGGCGTCGTGGAGGGCCCGGGTGGAGGCCAGTTCGAAGAGGGGATCCCGATCGAGCCCTGCGACGAGGGTCGGGGCGTCGAGGTCCGGAAGGGTTTGGGTAAGCGTGTCGGACGCGTCCGGCAGGGTGGTGACGAACGTCTGGAGGTCCGGCACGAGGCGGTCGGGGGCCTCGTGGCGGGCCCGGAGGCCCGCTGCGCGGCCCGGGGCCCGGTCCGCGAGGCCATCGAGGTCGAGCCGCGCCTGCATGCGACGGGCGTGGTCGTCCGTCCAGTGGGCGTTTGTCTGCAGGACGGCAAGGCGGTCGACCCGCTTGGGGTGCATCTGGGCGAGGCGGAGGGCCGCGCCGCCCCCGAGCGAGAAGCCAAAGACGTGCGCCGAGGGCAGGTCGAGCGCGTTTAGGACGGTGCGTACGTCTTCGGCGAACAGGTCGAGCGAAAGGGGCGCGTCCCCAGGCAGGGCCGACGTGCCGTGTCCGCTCAGGTCAACGCCGACGACATGGAAGGACGACTCCAACCGCCGAATGAGGGGGGCCGCGTCGTGCTGTGTCGTCCCCGCGGCGCCGTGCAGGACGAGGAGGGAGGGCCGGTCCCGTGCCCCCCGTTCGAAGACGGCGAGGTGCCCGTCGTGGCGGGGCACGGTTCGGGCCGTCCAGTCGGGTGTGGTGGATTCACAAAACTCCACCAGGACCCCGTGGGTTTGACTCGGGTGCACAAACGCAATTTGCTTGTCGTCCGCCCCGGCTTGGGGCGTCTCGCTTAGCAGCTCGATCCCGGCGTCCCGGAGGCGCTCCATCGTGGCCGACAGGTCGTCGACCTCGAACGCCACGTGGTGCAGCCCCTCCCCGTGGCGGTCGAGGAAGCGCCGAACCGGGGACCCGTCGGCGAGCGCCTCCAGCAGTTCGAGTTTGGCCGAGCCGGCATCCAGAAAGTGGGTCCGCACCTGCTGGTCGCGCACCGACTCCGACTTGTAGGAAACGATGCCGAGCAGGTCCCGGAACCGTTCGATGACGGCCGCGGTGTCGTCGACGGCGATGCCGATGTGGTCGAGGTGAGCCATGGCGGGGGCCGGGTGCTGGGGGCGAGCGTGGGAACCCGTCTCGGTGCGAAAAGAAGGGAAACGATGAACCTGAGAGTGCCTGCTCGGGTACAGGCAATGTGATGGTTGAATCCCAGTCTCCACACGATGAGTCCCGTGCCGAGGCGGAGCGCGCACGGCGGCGGGCCATGACGGCGAGCCTGCTGGTGTCGTTCCTGATGCTCGTCGGGAAGCTCACGGCAGCCTCCCTCACCGGCAGTACCGCGATCCTCTCCGACGCCGCGGAGTCCGTCATCCACCTCTTCGCGACCGGGTTCGCGGGCTTCAGCCTGTGGTACGCGTCCACGCCTCCGGACGTGGAGCACCCGTACGGGCACGGCAAAGTGGCGTACTTTGCGTCGGCCGTGGAGGGCACCCTTATTCTCGCAGCCGCCGTCGGCATCGGGTGGATGGCCGTGCAGGACCTCGTGACGGGCGCCGACCTTCGGCAGCTCGACGTGGGCCTCTACCTCATCGGCGGACTCACGGCCGTCAACTTCGCGCTCGGAACGTACCTCGTTCGCGTGGGGCGGCGCACCAACAGCCTCGTCCTCGAGTCGAACGGGGAGCACGTGTTGACCGACATGTGGACGAGCCTGGGCGTCATCGTCGGGATTGGGCTCGTATGGATCACCGGCATCCGTTGGCTCGACCCCGCGGTGGGGCTGCTGGTAGCGGCCAACATCGTGTGGACGGCCACCGGGCTGCTTCGCCGATCCGTCTACGGCCTGATGGACGAGGCGGACTGGGAGGCCTCCTCCGCCCTGCTCGACGAGCTGGGCACCGCGGTGGAAGAGGGGCTCATCGCCAGCTTCCACCAGGTGCGCCACCGCACGTCCGGCGACCAGGTGTGGATCGAATACCACCTCATGTTTCCGGGCGATATGCCGATCCACGAGGCGCACGCCCGGTCCCACGAGGTCGAGGACCGGGTCGACGCCCTCTTTCCGGACGAGGACGTGCACGTCACCGCTCATCTCGAGCCGCGTCAGCACGACGAGGCCCACCCGGACGAGCACCGCGAGCCGACGGATCCGCTCCGCGAGGTGCGGAGATAGGACGAGGAGGACGGGCATCCCCCCCGTCCATCCCGCGCTGGTCTACCCGATCTTGCCCTCGTCGCGAAGGCGCTGGAGGTCGTCCAGGTTGCTGTGCACGTGCCCGGCCGAGGTCTTGAGCTGGGCCTTTTCGTCGGCGTCGAGGTCGACCTCAATCACCTCTTCCACGCCGCCGGCCCCGAGCTTCACGGGCACGCCGATGAAGAGGTCGTCCAGGCCGTACTCGCCGTCGCAGTAGGCCGCGCAGGGGAGGATGCGCTTGTTGTCTTTGAGGATCGCCTCCGTCATCTCGGCCGCCGCGGCGCCCGGGGCGTACCAGGCGGAGGTGCCCATCAGGTCCACAATCTCGCCGCCGGCGCCCTTCGTGCGCTCCACGATTTCCTCGATGCGGGCGTCGTCGATCAGCTGCGGGACCGGGATGCCGCCGACCGTCGTGTAGCGGGGCAGGGGCACCATCGTATCGCCGTGGCCGCCCATCAGAAGCGCCTGCACGTCGCGGACCGACACGTCCAGCTCCTCGGCGATGAACGAGCGGAAGCGGCCGGTGTCGAGCACGCCGGCCATGCCCATCACGCGGTTCGTGGGAAAGCCGCTCGCCTCGTAGGCGACGTAGGTCATCACGTCGAGCGGGTTCGCCACCACGATGATCGTGCTGTCCGGGCTGCCCTCCACGAACTGCTCCGTGACCCCGCCCACGATCTCCGTGTTTTTGGCCAGCAGGTCGTCGCGGCTCATGCCGGGGCTACGGGGCAGGCCGGCCGTGATGATGCACACGTCCGAGTCTTCCGTGGGGCCGTAGTCGTTGGTGCCCGTCACGCGGGTGTCGAAGCCGTGGATGGGGCTCGATTCGCGCATGTCGAGGGCCTTGCCCTGCGGCATGCCGTCTTTGATGTCGACCATGACGACCTCTTTCGCCACGTCCTGTCGGGCTACACACTCGGCGACGGTGGCGCCCACATTGCCGGCACCGATGACTGTCACTTTCATGGGAGGATGAGGAATTTGGGGAAAAAGGAATGATGTGATTCGTCCCGTAATCAACGGACTGCGGCGGCGGCCTGCCAGCAATATTTTGCGAAAAGCGGAGGGGCGGCCGGGCCGCTACTCGTCCGGATTGCCCCGCTGGTCGTCGGGAGAGGCGCCGGCGAGGGACGAGGCAGCGGGGCGGGCCTCGTCCGTCTCGCCGTCGGAGCGGGCGGGGGGCGTGTCCGTTTTCGCCGAGGCTGTGGGGGCGTCGGCCCCGAAGGCGAGCAGGGGCCGGAAGCCGCTGCCCTGATACACCACCGCCACGAGGCCCGCCAGGGTGTAAAAGACGAGCTGCGCCCCGTGGGTGAGGAAGGCGTAGGTGAGGGCCTCCGCCGACGGGACCCCGTAGAGGTGGACCAGTGCCTGTTCGGTGATGTAGTGGTACGACCCGATGCCGCCGGGGGAGGGCACCAGGATGCCGATCGCGCCGATCGCCATGAGCGCCCACGCGTCCAAAATCCCAATGCCGTAGGGCTCGGCGAGGTGGAGCATCCGGAAGGGGAGATAGGCCATCAACAGGTATCCGGCCCACATGCCGACCGTGGAGAGGACAATGGCCCCGCGGCGGGGGGAGGCCACCAGTGTGGCCATCCCTTTCTGGAACGACATCGCGGCGGGCTTGAGGGTGGTCCTCCAGACGCGACCGAGCCACGAGTCTTCGCGCTGAAGGAGCCAACGGGCCCCCCCGATGGCGAGGACGAGCAGCAGGAGCAGGCCGAGCGTGCCCCCGGCAAGCCAGTCGAGCGAGATGGACTGGAGGCGGGCCCACGCCGGGGCCACGAACTGCTCGCGCAGCACGTCGAGGCGATTGAAGAGCAGCCCGACGGCACTCAGCAGGGCCGCCCCCAGCACGGCCGTATCGAAGATGCGCTCGGAGACGACGGTCCCGAAAATGCTGCTAAACCGGTAGGGGGTGCGGGCCGAAAGGTTTGCGGTCCGCGCCACCTCGCCCATCCGAGGGGCGACGTAGTTCACCATGTAGCCGATCATAACGGAGGAGAAAGAGGCCTCCAGCATTCGGGGGCGGGCCGTGTGGTCGGCCCGCTCCTCGGGGGGCGGCAGCGCCTCCACCAGGATCTGCCAGCGCCAGGCGCGAAACAGGTTGCTCCCCAGGACGAGCACGACCAGGGGGAGCAGCCACCGGTAGTCGGCCTCCCGGAAGGCCGTCCAGATGTTGCCCATGTCCACGCCGTACACGGCGAGGGCCAGAAGGCCGCCCGCCAGGACGAAGCTTCCGATTTGAAACCACCGCCGTCGATTCAGCACGCGTCGTGGGATTCGTTCCAGAGCCGTTCAGTTCCCCCGAAGTGCCCTGTGTGGTTCGCTAGTCGGTGGGGCGAAGATCCACCACCTCCGCGTTCGCGGGGGGCGAGAACGAGAAGGGATTCCCGTTGATGGGCGGGTCGACCCGGATGTCGCGCAGCCGTAGGTCCAGAATCGACCCGTTGCGGTCGACGGCCCGGAGGCGCGTGACGATGCGGTCGGGGCGCCGGACCCACAGCGTCGCCTCCTCGAACCGGGCCGACGAATCCGCCGCGGTCAGGGACAGCATTTCGTGTGCCGTTCCGGCTCGGGTCACGGTACGGCGGGCCGTGCGGTCGTATTTGTCCGCCGCGGTCGTGAGGAAGGCCTGGGGGGTCAGGGTGGAGGCCTCCGCGTCGGCCGTATTCACCACGACCTGACTGTCGGCAGGGGAGTAAATCCACGTCGTCGCGCCGTCCGTCACGACCGTCTGCGCGGGGGTCTCGACCCGGTATCGGTTCCCGGCGAGAAGCACCGTCCCGTCAATCCGGGTGGAGTCGTCCGCAAACTCGGAGGCGGTCACCTGCGTGAAGGCGGCCCGGAGGCCCTGCAGGGCACTGTAGCGCGACTGGAGGGCTTGAAGGGTCGGGCCGCCGTCCTGGGCGCCCGCCGGGAGGGCGACTGCGCACAACAGGACGCCGAGCAGTAGGAGGCGTCGTAACATGGTTGGGGAGAGAAACGCAAAACAGCATGCGGGTTCAACCTAACGACCGATCGTCCCAATTATCGTGGGCCCGCCGCCCGATCACGAAAAATTGATGGCCGGGACGCGGGCCTATCCGTTGAGCGGGTAAATCGCTCGTGGATCGTAAACGGCCCCGTCCGAGGTGAGGGTACTTTCGTATAGCACAAACCGGTCGGCCTGGAAGGCCGGAAAAGAGGGCACGTCCGCGGTTCGCAGAAACGCGTGCACCGTCTCCGGGGCGGTGTCCCCCACCCGGGCGAGCGTGACGTGAGGGGTGTAGTCGCGATCGTCTGGCGACAGGCCTTCCCGTTCGAGGGCATCGCCGACGGCCGTGTGGAGGGCCAGGAGGGACTCGGTGCGTTCCAGGCCGAGCACCAGGACGCGAGGAGAGCGCCGGGACGGCAACACGTCCAGGCCGTAGGGCTCGCAGCGGGCGGCCGGGGCGGTCAGGTCCGCGAGGGCCTGCTCGTAGCGCGCCGCCCGCTCGGGGCTGGCATCGCCAATGAAGCGGAGCGTCACGTGAAACTGGGCCGGATCGGTCCAGCGGGTGTCCAGCGCGGACGGTGCCTGCAGGTCGGCCACTTCGTTTCGGAATCCGTCGGGGAGATCAATCGCCGTGAAGAGTCGCATGCGAGGGCGGATTTGGGCGGGTGGCAATGCGCTTCGAAGCAAAGGCCCCTGACGAAACCGGATGACGGGCGGAGGGTTCGGGTGCCCAAGATCCTCTCTGACAAGCTCCCGCGGCCGCGTGCAGTTTCGCAAAATCATATCCGGTGGACAGACCGGCGTTGACCGGGCGGCGCTGGACGCGGCGCGGACCCACGACGTGGCGGTTGGGGGGTGGTGCCCACAGGGGCGACGGGCGGAGGACGGGCCGATTGCCCCGCGCTACCCGCTCCGGGAGACGCCGACGGACGCGTATGCGGAGCGGACGGCGTGGAACGTGCGGGACAGCGACGGGACCCTCATCGTTGCGCCCGGCCCCTTGGAGGGCGGGACGGCGCTCACGCAACGGGAGGCTGAGGCGCGCAAGAAACCGCTTCTCCATGTTCGCCTGACGGATCCCGCGCCGGTGCCAATGATCCATGCGTGGGCGGCAGAACACGATGTGCGGGTCCTGAACGTGGCGGGGCCGCGGGCGAGCGAGGGGGACGGCATCTACCGCCAGGCCCGGTCCATTCTCGAGGCCCTGCTGGCATCGGCGTAGCGGCTACTCCGACTCCGGCGGGGGCGGCGGGTCGGAGCGGCGGCGACGGTGGCGCTGTGCGAAGAGGTCCTCGCCGTCCTCGACGCGCCCGGCCGCGATCCAGAGAAGCCGGACCCCCACGGCCGTGGCGGCGAGCACGAACAGGGTAAAGGCGGGCCAGAGCGGGGCCTCGAACCCGAACTGGCTCGCGCGGGCCTCGGGGTAGCGCACCCACTTGTCGACGCCCCAGGCCGCCATCCCGCCCCCGAGCATGGAAAACACAAGGGCCGCTCCTTTCAGCAGGCGAGCGGCCGTGGTGGGGGAGGAGGAATCAGTCCGTTGGGGCATATCGGTCGGTCCAGTTGTTCAGGGCAGGCCGAACCGGCAGGCCGGCGTCGCGGAGATGGTCTTTGGCCTCCTCCACGGTGTGCTCGCGAAAGTGAAAGATCGAGGCGGCCAGCACCGCGCTGGCCCCGCCGTCGACGAGGCCCTCCCGCAGGTGCTCGAGGGTGCCGGCCCCGCCGGAGGCGATGACCGGAATCTGGGTCCGCTCCGTGACGGCGCGGAGGAGGGCCAGGTCGTACCCGTCCTTCGTGCCGTCCCGGTCCATCGAGGTGAGCAGAATCTCGCCGGCCCCGCGGGCCTCCGCCTCGGCGGCCCACTCCACGGCGTCCCGCCCGGTCGGCTTGCGGCCGCCGTGGACGACCACCTCCCATGCGGGCCCGTCGCCGTCCCGCCGCTTCGCGTCGATGGCCACCACGATGCACTGGTCCCCGAACGCGTCGGCGCCGCGGGCGATCAGGTCCGGGTCCTTCACGGCCGCGGAGTTGATGGCCACCTTGTCGGCCCCGGCCTGGAGCATCGCCCGCATGTCGTCGACCGAGCGGAGCCCGCCGCCCACGGTCAGGGGAATGAACACCTGATCGGCGGTGCGCCGCACCACGTCGTGCATGATGTCGCGGTCCTCGTGCGTGGCGGTGATATCGAGAAACACCAGCTCGTCGGCCCCGGCGGCGTCGTAGGTGCGGGCCTGTTCCACCGGGTCGCCGGCGTCACGGATGTCGACGAAGTTGATGCCCTTCACGACGCGGCCTTCGTCCACGTCGAGGCAGGGAATGATGCGTTTCGCGAGGGGCATACAGGGGCGAAAGGAGACGAGGGGACAAACGAAGAGGGGCTTATCGGAGGGACGCCGTCGAGAACGTGTCCAGGTCCACCGCGTCCTTGTCCTGCCAGGCCCAAAATTGCTGACACGGAAAGCGGTTTTCGTAGAGCGCCGTGCCCACGATCACCGAATCGACGCCGTAGGGCTGGAGCGTTTGAATGTCGAGCAGGTCGTCGTGCTCGCCCACGCCGCCGGACGCCGTAACCTTGGCGTGGGCGAGCTGGCGGCCGAGCGTGCGGTACGCCTGAATGTTGGGGCCGTCCATCGTTCCGTCCCGGCTGATGTCGGTGTAGACGAGACGGCGCACGCCCCGCTGCTCCATGTCCTTCGCGAACGCGACGGCGTCGAGCCCGGATCCCTCCGTCCAGCCCTGCACGCGCACCTCCCCGTCGCGGGCGTCGATGCTCACGACCACCCGCCGGGCCGAAAACTGCTCCACGGCCCGCTCCACGAAGTCGGGATTGCGGACGGCCGCGGTGCCCAGGATGACGCGGTACACGCCCCGGTCCAGGGCGGCCTCAATCTGATCCATGGAGCGGATGCCGCCCCCGAGCTGGATCGGGATGTCGAGCGCGTCGCACATCTTCCCGATCACGTCCCGGTTGTGTTCCCCCTCCCCCCGGGCGGCATCGAGGTCGACCACGTGGAGCGTCTGCGCATTCTGCACGCGCCACAGCTTGGCCATCTTGACGGGGTCCTCGAAGTACACGGTCTCGTTGTCGTAGTCGCCCTGGTGCAGGCGCACACACCGGCCGTCGCGGATGTCGATGGCGGGAATGACGAGGGGCATGAACTGGGAGACGTGAGGAGGAGACTCGCGCGAGAACCGTTACTTCCATTCACGAGGCGACGCAATGTTCGTGGGGCCCCCCATTCTTCCGCCGCCCAGTCCGGCCCGGAAAACGGGAACTGGGTGAAGAAAGCGCCCAGGCGGGACCGATCCGGAACTGTGAAGACGACCGCGAATGGGACCTACAACTCAATATTACATTTGCGTCTCCTTCGCTGCCTCGCCGTCCCGAGCACCCCGGATGCGTGCGTTGCACCGGCGGAGCGCACCAACAAACACAACGACGGTTACAGTATGCAACGCGGAACGATTAAGTGGTTTGACACCGAGAAGGGATTTGGCTTCATCGAGCCCGAGGAGGGCGGTGAGGACGTCTTCCTGCACGTAAGCAACATCACCGGTTCGACGGGCGGCGACGACCTGCGCGAAGGCCAGACCGTTGCGTTCGAGACCGAGCGAACGGAGAAGGGGCTGAGCGCCCTCAACGCCTCGCCGGTCGGATAACGACGGCGCACCCGATGCGAGAAGACCCGAGCCCGTCCCTTCCGGGGCGGGCTTTTTTTGTTGGGGGCCGCAAGAACGCCTCCGCGACGGACCGGCGGCTCGTAAGAGTTACGAGCCTGACTCCCTGAACGGCTGCTGAGAATCCTGAATGGGGGCGGATCCGCGCACTGTGCGCGTTGGCACCCTTTTTGGGCATTCGTCACCCCCACGAAGCATTGGGTGCACCGAACGTCCCGCGTTGGTGAATTCAGCCTCATGGAGAATTCCGTCGACACCGCAATCCGATTTCTGACCGTCGCTGCGGGCGGGGTGGGCTTTCTCGTCCTCCTGTTGATTCAGCTGCTTTAGGCCCGGACAGGATGGAGTAGCGTGCAGGGCGGTCTCGTCCTACGTAGAGACTGTCCGGCCGGCCTCCTCGGTCGTCGGAAGCGCGGCAAAATTGTCGAGCAGCCCGAGGCCGGCGGCCTGCGACTTTTCGGGGTGGAACTGCACGCCGAACACGTTGTCGCGCTGCACCACGGAGGGGAAGGTGTGCCCGTAGGACGTGGTGGTGAGCACGTCGTCGGCGTCTTCCGCCACGGGGTGGTAGGAGTGCACGAAATACACGTACGGCGTGGCCCCCAGTTCGTCGAGCAGCGGGTGGTCGCGGGTCGGCTCGATTGCGTTCCATCCCATGTGCGGAACCGTCAGCTCGTCGGGCATGCCCGCATCGGTCTCCCGAAAATGGGCGACATGCCCGGGCAGGACGCCGAGCCCCTCGTGTTCACCCTTCTCGTAGCCGGTCTCGAAGAGCAGCTGCATGCCCACGCAGACCCCCAGAAACGGGACCCCGCGGCCGATGGCGTCGTGGATCGGCCCCTCCAGGTCGCGCCGTCGAATCTCGTCGATGCAGGCCCGAAACGCCCCCACCCCCGGCAGCACGAGCCGCTCGGCCTCCGCGATGGCCGCCGGGTCGTCGGTGCGGTGCACCGTCGCCCCCACGGTCTCGAAGGCCTTCTCGATCGAGCGAAGGTTGCCGATGCCGTAGTCGATGATGGTCGTCATGGGGAGGAAGGGGCAGAACAATCAGTTCAGGCGGGAGGGACGGGGCGCTGACCCCTGGTGGGCGCCGAGGCTGGGGGGGACTGCTATTCGTCGTTGAGCTCCTCGGAGCGCTGGGTGGCGGTGCCGACGGCGTTGATCAGCATGGTGCGGAGCCCGTGCTCTTCGAGCGACGACACCGCGGCGATGGCGGTCCCGCCGGGAGTGGTGACCTCATCGCGCAGGATCGCAGGGTGCTTGTCCGTGTCGATGGCCAGCTTGGCGGCGCCGTACACCGTTTGCCGGGCCAGCGTCGAGGCGTCTTCGCGGGACATGCCCTGCTTCACGCCCGCATCGGTCAGCGCCTCGATGAACATGTATACGTACGCCGGGCCGCTCCCCGACAGCCCCGTGACGGCGTCCATGTGGTCCTCGGGTACGACCACGGCGTTTCCCACGGCCTCGAAAATCGCCCGGGCCTTCTCCAGGTGGGCGTCGGTCGCGTACGTGCCGGGGGAGAGCGCCGTCGCGCCGGCGTCCACGAGGGCCGGTGTGTTCGGCATGGCACGGATTACGGGCTGGTCCTGCCCAAACCCGAGCTGGAGCCGCTCGCTGGTGATGCCGGCCAGCACGCTGATGACGAGCACGTCGCGGTCCACGTGGTCGCGGATGTTGGTAATGACTTCGGCCCGGCTCTGGGGCTTGATGGTCAGCAGAATGATGGAGGCGTCCTGGACGGCCTCCACGTTGTCGGTCGTGGTGCGCAGGCCGGGAAACTCTTCGGCCAGCGCGTCGAGGGCCGAGCCGGTCCGGCGGGTCGCGATCACGTCCTCGGTCTCGATCAGGTTGCCGCCGATCATGCCGCCGATGAGGGAGTGGCCGATGTTGCCGGCGCCGATGACCGCGACCGTATCGTTTGAGAGCATGGGGGAGCGGGCGTATTTCGTAGAAGGGCTCGCGTCGAGAATGGGACCGTGCACAGGCGTGAGGACCGAGCGAAGGGCGCAGAACAGCCCCTAGACCGGCTCGCTCCCAGCCCGCCGTCGTTTGGGTTAGGCCAGGGTCCCCTTCGTGGAGGCCACCTCGGCGTGGTCGGCCCGGCGGCGCACGGCCGTGCGAAGGGCACGGGCGGCGGCCTTGAAGAGGGCCTCAATCTTGTGGTGGGCGTTGTGCCCGCGGAGGACGGTCAGGTGCAGGTTGCAGCGGGCGTGATCGGCCACGGAGCGCCACACGTGTTCGACCAGTTCCGTCGACAGGCCGCCGACCTGGTTCCGCTCGAAGGAGGCCTCCAGGTGGCAGTAGCTTCGCCCCGAGAGGTCCACCACGGCCCGGGCCAGTGCGTCGTCCATCGGCACGTAGGCGTGGCCGTAGCGGGCGATGTGGGCCTTGTCCCCGAGGGCGTCGTCGAGGGCGCGGCCGAGGCCGATGGCCACGTCCTCGACCGTGTGGTGGTCGTCCACCTCCAGATCGCCGTCGCACCGGACCTCGAGGTCGAGCGCGCCGTGCTTGGCGAAGAGGGACAGCATGTGGTCGAAGAACCCGACGCCGGTGTCGACGTCGTAGCTCCCGTCGCCGTCGAGGGTGAGGGCGACGGACACATCCGTCTCGGCGGTGGTGCGCTCGACGGTCGCCGTGCGGGGGGAGAAGCTGGGGGTGGACATGAGGCGGCCGGAGTGTGAGCGAAGAAACGAGTCGTCCCTGTTTTCACGAGGGGCTCACGCGTCGTGAACACGCAGAAGCACCCGCTGATTCATATACTTGGATCTGGTGGAAGTGCCCACCGGTTGGTATGACTGCTCCAATCTCCCGCGAAGAATCGCAACGACCCGTGGCAACCTACAGCGAGGCCGACTTCGAGGACAGCCGATTCGACTACGGCGAGCGGGTTCGCATCCTGCTGCGCCACCCCAAGCTGGGGGGCGTGTACGGCGAGGCCGAGGGAACGTGTGCCGCCCGGGAAGAAGACATCGAGTTCGAGGCGAAAGACGGCACGATGCGGACCAAGACGCTCGTCTGGCTCAAAGACATCGAGGGCTACGAAAAGCCCCACGAGGACCTTCCGGACACGACCCAGGAGGTGGAGGAGGCCTGGTTCGCGGAGGAGGCCCTCCGAAAGAAGGAGGGAGACCCGCTCGACGGGGTGAGCTTTAACTGAGACGTCCCGCTGTTTCCCGGAACGGGCCAGGCCCTTCGGGACAGATCGCCCGTTTCCGATTCGTATTGCGTGATGCGGATTGCGTACTTCTCCCCGAGCTGTGGGCTCACGCAATATGAAATACGCAATCCCAGGCATGCCGTAACGATTACGTACTTGCGACTTTGGTTTGATGGCCGATCCGACTTCTTCCGAGCGTCTCCTCGTCACCGCGGCCCTTCCGTACGCCAACGGCCCCATCCACATCGGCCACCTGGCGGGGGCGTACCTCCCGGCGGACCTCTTTGTGCGCTACCAGCGGCTGAAGGGGGAAGACGTGGCTTTTATTTGCGGCTCCGACGAAATGGGCGTTGCCATCCTCATGCGGGCCATTCGGGAGGACCGAACCCCGGAGGACATCATCGACACCTATCACCCCCAAATCCGCGACAACTTCGAGCGGTTTGGGATGAGCTTCGACTACTACGGGCGCACCTCCAGCGAGACCCACACGGAGACGACGCAGGACTTCTTCCGGGTGCTCGACGAGAACGGGGGCTTCGACCTCAAAACCGACGAGCAGCTCTATGACCCGGAGGCCGAGATGTTTTTGGCCGACCGGTTCGTGATCGGGACGTGTCCGGTCTGCGGCTTCGAGGAGGCCTACGGCGACCAGTGCGAGCAGTGCGGCTCGTCTCTCAGCCCGACGGAGTTGGAGAACCCGCAGAGCACGCTCACCGACGCGACGCCGGAGTTCAAAGAGACCACCCACTGGTACCTGCCCCTCGGGGAGCTCCAGCCCCAACTCGAAGAATGGATTGGCTCGCATCCGGAGTGGAAAAACAATGTCGTCGGGCAGATACAGAGCTGGTTCGACGAGGGGCTCAAGGGCCGCGCCATCACCCGCGACGTGCTCTGGGGCGTGCCGGTTCCCGACGACGTGGCGGAGCGGCACGGGCTGGAGGCAGAAGGCAAAGTCATCTACGTGTGGTTCGACGCCCCGATCGGCTACATCTCGGCCACGAAGGAGTGGGCCGCGGAGCAGGGCGAGCCCGACGCGTGGACCGACTACTGGCAGGATGAAGACACCCGCCTCGTCCACTTCATCGGCAAGGACAACATTGTCTTCCACTGCCTCATGTTTCCGTCCATGCTCATGGAGCATGGCGACTACGTCCTGCCGGACAACGTGCCCGCCAACGAGTTCTTGAACCTGGAGGGGGAGAAGCTGTCCACGAGCCGCGGCTGGGCGGTCTGGCTCCACGAGTACCTCGACGACTTTGCGGACGAGCGGCACGCGCCCGATCTGCTCCGCTACGCCCTCGCCACGACCCTTCCCGAGACGAAGGACGCGGATTTCAGCTGGGAGGGATTTCAGCAGCGCGTGAACGGGGAGCTCGCCAACGTCTTCGGCAACTTCGTGCACCGGACGCTCACCTTTGCGCAGCGCTACTTCGACGGCACGGTCCCGCCGCTGGAGGATCCCTCCGAGGCCGACCGGGTCATGCTCGACCGGATGGCCGAGGTGCCCGATACTGTGGGCGCGGCCTACGAGGAGCACCGCACGCGGGACGCGGTCTTCGAGACGATGGCGCTGGCGCGTCGCGGCAACAAATACTTCAACGACACGGAGCCGTGGCACACCCACGAGAGCGACCCGCAGGCCTGCGCCAACACAATCCACGTCAGCCTGCAGGTGTGCGCCGCGCTGTCCATTCTGTTCGAGCCGGTGCTGCCCAGTGCCGCGGCGACGCTTCGGGAGCGCATCGGGCTCGAGAATGTGCGGACCAGCACCCCCGACGACGATCCCGCCGGCGCCGTAGGCTGGGAAGACGCCGGGGCGCCCCTTCTGCCCGCCGGACACCCGATCCCGAGCGGCCCCGACCCGGAGCCGCTCTTCCAGAAAATCGACGACGACACCATCGAAGCCCAGATCGAGAAGCTCCGCGATCGGGCCGCTGAACGAGATACGGACCCATCATCCACCACCGACATGGACTACGAAGCCCTCAGCGACAACATTTCGTTCGACGACTTTACGCAGCTCGACCTGCGCGCCGGGACCGTAACGACCGCCGAGCCGGTGCCCGACGCCGACAAGCTGCTTCGATTGGAGGTCGACCTCGGCTTCGAGGAGCGGCAGATCCTCGCGGGGGTGGCCGAGCAAATGGCCCCCGACGACGTGGTGGGGCTGGAGGTGGTCGTCGTCGCCAACATGGCGCCGAAGGAGATGTTTGGGTTCGAGAGCCAGGGCATGGTGCTCATGGCCGAGGAGCCGGATGGTACGTTCGTGCCGGTCACCACGGAGGCGGAGGACGGGTCGGTCGTGCGGTAGGCCTGATCCGCTGGGAGACTTCGAGTGTTACTTGAAGGGTGATCCAGGCGGCCCAGTGGGGCGAAGCGGACTGGAGCACAACGCCCCTCTCTGATGCGCTGTTGCTGCTATTGTCTCCTTCTCGTCCTCTTGGTCCCAACTCTGACCGGCTGTGCGGGTAGCTCTGAGATTGCCCAGCCCCCCACCAGACTTTCTGAAATCAATCGGGTCCTCGAATCGTCCGACGCGACCATCGTCTGGGATTCAGGGAATCGGGACAAGGATGCCGAATACGTTCGCCTGTCCCGAGACTCCATTCGCTATCGGCTCCACACGGATCCGGGCGGGGCGAGTCGTTGGGAATCATCCCGTCTGCCAGAATCCGAGAAGACGCGCTCTCGCCCAATTGAGGACGTACAGCAGATTGAGGCACTCGTAGGCGGTGGTGGTGTTGTATCTGAATCTGCCATCAGTGCAATTCCTGGCGGCATTGTCATTGGCACTTCGCTTGTGTCGGGAAGTGAACTAGGCGTGCGCTATGGCACCATCATCGCCCTCGCATGTGGTGCCATTGGGGCGGTATTCGGGCTGGTCGCCGACATGGAACGTCGCGTCGTCTACCGTCGCCCTGTAAGCCGGTATTTAAAGTAATAGTTGAGGTGTGCGTCCGTATGCCGTTGGCCATCATGTCTGCGATGGACGTCGAAATGGAGCTGTATCTCGACCGCTGCGAGATCCTGCGCTCGACGCAGCGGGCGGGACTTGCCTTTCATGAGGCGTCGTGGCACGGGCACGATCTTGTCCTTGTCCGGGCGGGCGTTGGGAAGGTGAATGCCGCCCTCTGCACACAAATTCTGATCGATACGTTCGACGCCGAGGCCGTGATCTGTACCGGCTCGGCCGGGGCGGTGAATCCGGCGCTCGATATCGGTGACGTCGTCGTGGCGACCGACTGTGTGCAGCACGACGTGGTGGTCAAGTTCCTCGGGCTGCCGCGCGGACAGGTTCCGTTCACCGACTTTCGCTTCTTTAAGACGGATGCTGCATTGCGTCGCCGTGCACTGGCGGTTGACCTGCCCGATCACCGGATTACCCCTGGGCGCGTGCTGACGGGGGATCGGTTCATTGAGGACGAAGCCGACCGTCATCAGCTCCGCGAGGAGCTTGAAGGGGACTGTGTGGAAATGGAGGGCGCCGCCGTGGGGCAGGTCTGCGCGATGAACGACGTGCCGTACCTCGTGGTGCGGGCCATCTCGGACCATGCGGACGGCACGTCCGACGTCGACTTCGAGGCGTTCATGCAGGAGGCCGCCCGGTCCTCCTCCGAAATCGTCTTGTCCCTCCTCACTGCCCCGGATGGGGACGGCCCCCTGTCCGCATCCGGGCGTTGACGCCTTATTCAACCCTGGTTGCGAACAGCGCCCCTTGCCTCGTGTAACAGGTTTGCATCGAACGCTTGTGTCTTTCAACGGGCTCTATGAGGTTCTACGCAGTCGGGCTTAATCACGAGTGCACCTCGCTGGAGCAGACCGAAACGTTCGCGCTTAGTGCAGAAGAACAAGAGGCCCTGTACGCAAACCTGAGCCTGAGTGCCGACGCGGAGGTCGTGGTCCTGTCGACCTGCAACCGCACGGAGGCCTACCTCTACGGCACCGAGGCGGACTTGCGCCAGGTGAAGGCCCTGATCGGGCAGGGGGGCGGCACCCGGTGGCCCGAAGAAACGGCCTTTCAGGAGCGGGACGAGGCCGCGGTCCGGCACCTGCTGCAGGTAACGAGTGGCCTCCGCTCCGTGGTGCTCGGCGAGCGCCAAATCTTCGCTCAGGTCAAGGCGGCCTACGAGCGGGCGGTGGACGCTGGCGGGATTCACTCGGTGATGCACCGGCTCTTCCACACCGCATTCCGGGCCGCCAAGCGCGTCTCCTCGGAGACGGGACTGGGCCGCGGGGCCGCGTCGGTCTCGACCGCGGCCGTGGAGATGGCACGCCAAGACCTTTCGGAGGCCGGCGGCGAAGGGCTTCGAAACACGGAGATTGTGCTCGTGGGGGCGGGCAAGATGGGACGTCTCGCCCTGGAAGCCCTCGCGGACGAATCCCTTGCGTCGCTGACCGTCGTGAACCGGTCGCCCGACCGGGCCCGTGAAGTGGCCTCGCCGTTCGGGGGCGACACCGAGCCGTGGGCCGACCGCCACCGGGCCGTGGCCACCGCGGATCTCGCGCTGGTTGCTACGGGCGCGTCCGACCCCGTCCTGCACGCCCCCGCGCTGCCGGCCCCCGACGAGGCGACCCTCGTCGTGGACGTGGCGATGCCCCGCAACGTGGATCCGGCGGTGGACGAGCGCCCCGGGTACCGCCTCTACGACCTGGACGACCTGGAGGCCTGGACCGCGGAGGTCCGCGAGCGGCGGGCCGACGCCGTTCCCGAGGCGGAGTCCATCTGTGAGGAGCTCCTTGAGGACTTTGTGACCTGGGTGTTCCACCAGCAGGCCCTCCAGCCCGCCATCCAGGCCATCCGCAGCACGTTCGACACGATTCGGGAACAGGAGGTCGACCGCCACGCCCACCGCACGGGCATGGACCGCGAAGAGGTCGACCGCCTCACGGAGTCGATCATGCAGAAGCTGCTGGCGGTCCCCATCGTGCGGCTCAAAAACGTCGACCCGGAGAGCATCGACTTCGTCCAGGGCATTGAGCTGCTCCACGCGCTGTTTGCACCGTCCGACGAGAGCGATGCCGGCCGGTCCCTGGCGGAGGCGCCCGACGCCGATACGCCCGATTTGGGCGAGGCCCCGTCCCGCTGTCCCTACATGACCCACGACCCTGGAGGCGACGGAACGGAAACGGAGGAGGTGCAAAAGGCCCTTCGCCTGTCGGCCGCGCATCAGGCCGCGTCTCATTCCGAAGAGGTCCGCGGCGGGTAGGAGGGCCCGTTGGCCGTCGTCTCAACCGTGCCCCGCACGGCTGGAGGGGAACTGTGCCGTAGACGTGCGGAGTGCCGATCGCATTCTCTTTGAGTTTCCCTGGACTGGGCATGTCGATTTCCGACCCGCTTGTTCTCGGCACCCGAGGTAGTGAACTTGCCCTTCGGCAGGCCAACGTCGTGCGGTCGAGACTCGAAGCGGCTGGGCACCGCGTCGAGCTGGAGACCATCACGACGCGCGGCGACGAGGCGACGGACACGCCCATCTCGGAGATCGGGGACGAGGCGGTCTTCACCAAGGAGCTGGACCGTGCCTTGCTCCAGGGAGGTGTAGATCTGGCCGTCCACTCCCTCAAAGACATCCCGTCGACGGTCCCGTCGGGGCTCGCACTAGCCGCGATCGGGGAGCGCGAAGACCCGCGGGATGCGTTCGTCGCGCACCCGTCCTTCGACGGGCACCTCCACGACCTGCCGGAGGGGGCCACGGTGGCGACCGCCTCGCTCCGCCGCACGGCCCAGCTGCTCACCTGGCGGTCCGACCTTGAGGTCGTGCCGGTTCGGGGCAACGTGGACACCCGCCTCGAGAAACTGGGCGAGAGCGACTGGACGGGAATGGTGCTGGCGGTGGCGGGCCTCGTGCGGCTCGGGCTGTCGCTTCACATTCGCGACCGGATCGATCCGTCGCTCATTGTGCCGGCGGTGGGGCAGGGGGCGCTCGGCATCGCGTGCCGGGAGGATCAGGATGCGCTCCGCGACCTGCTTCGGGAGACCCTCCACCACGCCCCCAGTGGGCATGCCGCGAACGCGGAGCGGGCCTTTTTGAAAAAGGTGGGCGGGGGGTGTCAGGTGCCGCTCGGGGCGTGGGCCCACATCGACGACGGCACGCTGGTGCTGGACGCCTGCATTGCCGCCCTCGACGGCAGCGAGCACTACCGCGACGAGCGGCGCTGCGCGCCGGAGGACGGGGCGGCCGTCGGGCGGAAGCTGGCTGCCGACCTGCTGGCGATGGGGGGCGACCACATCCTCGACGACGTGCTCGGCGAAAGCCGGGAGGGGACGTCGAACTCTCCCTTCCGGCCCTGATTGAGACCCCGTCTCGCGTGGCCCTGCGGGCATCTGGCATCGACCATGAGCGCCGCTCCCGACGTCATCCTTCTCCGGTCGGCGGACGATGAAGCCCCGGACCGGTACCGGGCCGCCTTGCGCGAGGCGGGGCTGCGGGCGGTCTGCGAGCCTGTACTCGCCTTCACGTTCCCCCGACAGGCACAGCTCCGCGACCGGCTGGCCGCACCCGACCCGTACGCGGGGCTCCTCGCCACCAGTCCGCGGGCCACTGTCGCCCTCGAACAGGTGTTTGCGTCCCACGAAGCACTCGCGGACGGATGGGCGGACCGCCTGGCGTACGCGGTGGGGCCGAAAACCGCGGCCCGCCTGCGGGCGCTGGGACTCCGTGCCCGCGGGGACGATACAGGCACTGCGGACGCCCTGGCCGCGCGCATCGTCAAGGACGATCCGGACGCGCCCCTGCTCTTCCTGTCCGGGAATCGACGGCGTGAGACGTTGCCGGAGGCCCTGCGGGCCGCGGAGGTCCGTTTCGACGAGCTGGTGGTGTACGAGACGCACGCCCGCACTGATCTCGACGTGCCGGCGCGGGGGAGGGCGTCCTGGCTCGTCTTTTTCAGCCCGTCCGGCTTGGAAGCGGTGACCCGCGCGGAGGGGGTAGACGTGCAGGCCCATCGGCTCGCGGCCATCGGGCCGACCACGGCGGAGGCCCTAGAGGGCGACGGGCACGCCGTGGAGGCGGTGGCGGACGAGCCGTCTCCGGATGGGCTCGTGGCGGCCCTTCAGCGGGCAGGCGCGCGTTCCTCCTGAGTCACGAGTCCGCCTCGCGAAGCACGCCGTCGATGGCGGCCCGGAAGCGGGCGGTCGCCTGCTCGGGGTTGCGGGCCGTGTCGACAGCGGACAAGACGGCGACGCCGTGGGCGCCCGCCTCCAGAACGCTCCGCACCCGATCGTGGGTGATGCCCCCGATTGCGATGACCGGGATGGGAACGGCCTCACACGCGTCGGCCAGGCCGTCGGGGCCCTTCACGGACTTTGGGTTGCGCTTCGAGGTCGTGGGAAAGACCGGCCCGAAGCCGATGTAGTCGGCCCCTTGTTCGTAGGCCTCCGCTGCCTCGTGGGGCTTGCTGGCCGTGCCGCCGATGATGGGGGAGGGGCCCAGCACCGAGCGGGCCGCGTCGATCGGAAAGTCGTCCTGCCCAAGGTGCACCCCGTCGGCATCGGTGGCCTGCGCGATGTCGAGATGGTCGTCGATCAGGAGCGGCGTGGAGGCGTCGGCACACACCGTGGCGACCTTGCGCGCCTCCAGGAGCTTGTTCTGGATGCCGCCGTGCTTCTGCCGAAACTGAATGGTGTCGGCCCCGCCCCGAATGGCGAGGCGGGCCAGCTCGGCGTGGGAGCGATCCTGCTGAAGGTGGAAGTCGGTCAGCACGTGCAGGCGGCCGATCGATTTTTCGGCGCGGGCGGGCTCCCCGTTGGTGGACGTATTCTCCATGACTGAGGTGGGTGCATCTCGACGATAACGTACGGCGCCTTCACTTCTTAGCTTCGCCGCAGTTCCGGACGGCACCGGACGCCCGTTCCCTGCGAGGCGATGAGCGGGAGGCGCTAGGCCGAGTGCCCCCCGTGCCGGTAGCGAGCATAGAGTTCAAAGGCTCCATGCACGAGAAGAAGAACGGCCGCGAATGCCACCGCTACGATAACCCCACCAGGTCCGCTCCCAGAGTAGGCGTCCGGATACGCCCAGAGCAGCCATTCGGCGTATCCTGCGAGGCCCACAATTGACACCGGAGCGGCCTCAGTGTATCCCCATGCCAATCCGAGGCTTCCCTTGATTCCGTTCCACACGCTTGCCCCAAAGCATCCGTACGTAAGAACACCCGGATAGACGAAGAGAAGCGCCTGGGATCCCCAATCGAACGCAGTCGAGAGTCGAGCCCCGAGCGCTCCGTGGTGCACGAGGAGTTCGAGGATGCAGTCGGCACACTGGTAGAGGATGACCGCGTGGGCGGTGGCGTACGTCCCGACGGCGAAGGCTTCGGCCGGAACGTTCGTGTCTCGGCGAAACAAAGCCCAGTAAAGGAGCCCAACGAGCCCCGCGATCAGCACGAGCGCCAGAGCAGGATACGCGCCGAGCTGCTCGAGATCCTGAACGGCCGCGCCCCACGCGGTTCCTTCGAGAGAGGCGGCCGCTGCTTCCCCTGAATCCTCGGCCGCGCCCTTCGTAAAGCCCTGTGCGACGTGTACAGCGAATCGTCCAATGTTGTGGTCTGGGGCACCAATTCCCTGCAACGCTGCAGAAGCGACTGTAGTGACGATGGCGCCGACCAGCAGGTAGCGCCCCGGGTTCGTGAACGGTTGTCGTGCCCCCGCCAGGTAGGCCCGCACGGCCGTACCGGGGTGGAGCGTGAGGTCCCTGAAGGTTCGCCAGAGCCCGCGTTCCGTGTCAATAAGCTCGCGGACGAACCCGCCGAGAATGCTGATGATGGAAAGCTCCGGCTCCGCCCGCTGTCCACAGGCCGGACAGTAGTCTCCCACGAAGGTCTGCCCGCAGTTGGCGCAGGTCTCGGGCACCGCGGGCGGCTGCGCCGCGCCTGAGGGGGCTGAGCTGCTTGTGCCGGTGCTGGCGTCGCCATCCGGAATTGAGGACATGAGAGACCCTCTCCAGTCGATCCAGTGCACGCTGCGCCAACGCCGCGCGTGAGGCCTGACTTGATGCTCTGTACCCCAGAGCCGCGATTGAGATTCCTGTGCGCGATGTGGTCCGGATCGAACCGTGGAGCGGGCCCCAACCCACGGCCGATCTTTCGCCGCCGGGACCCGTGCGGGACACTTCCCGGCGACAACGACGTGTACGAAATTGCGATCTTCCTCCTCAAAGCGAGCAGTCGACCGTGTCAACCCCGGATCTTCTCGACACCACCGCCGCGGACGCGAAGGCCATTTTCCGTGCGGCCGTCCGCCGCGTACAGGCCGACCGCCTGCTCAATTCGACCGACCCGGACGCGTGGGCGCCGCAACCGTTAGGCCACTACGAGGGAATCCGCGTCGTCGGGCTCGGAAAGGCCGCCATGGCGATGATGGGGACCGTCGAGCAGGTGCTCGGCGATGCCATGACCGACGGGTACGCCATCGTGCCGGAGGGGTACCCGGAGCACCTTCCGGCGTCGTGTCCGGCCCCCACGATGGGGACCGTGGTGGAAGGCGGCCACCCCCTCCCGACGGAGGCGGGGGTGCGTGGGGCCCGACGCATCGTGGAGCAGGCCGAAGCCGCGGGGGCCGACGAGCTGCTTCTCGTGTTGGTGTCGGGGGGCGGGACGGCCCTCGGCACGCTGCCGGCCGACGGCATGGCCCTCGCGGACCTGAAGCGCACCTACCACCTTCTGCTGCGCAGCGGGGTGAACATCCAGCAGATGAACGCGGTGCGCAAGCACCTGACGCAGACGGGCGGGGGCCAGCTTGCCCGGGCGGCGGCCCCGGCGGACGTGGGCAGCCTCATCGTCTCCGACGTCGTCGGGAACGATATGTCTGTTATTGCAAGTGGGCCTACCGTTCCCGATCCCACCACGTACGAGGATGCTATGCGCGTGCTCTACACGCGGGACCTGTGGACCGAGGTGTCGGGCCCAGTGCGCACGCGTCTCAGTACGGGTGCACGCGGGCGTCGTCCAGAGACGCCCGGCCCGGAGGCGGACTGTTTCGAGCGCACGTCGAACACGCTGGTGGGAACCAACCGGACGGCCCTCGCGGCGGCCCGGGAGGCGGCCGAGGCGCGTGGGTATGCGGTGCGACAGGAGGCGGAAGAGGTAGAAGGGGAGGCGCGGTCGGTGGGCAAGGCACACGTTCAGGCCATGCTCCAGGCAGCCCCCGATTCCCCGACCTGCTGGCTGTGGGGGGGAGAGACAACGGTCACGGTGACGGGCGATGGCAAGGGAGGGCGCAACCAGGAGGTGGCTCTGGGCGCTGCCCTGGCGATGGAGGATGCGTCCCGGCCGACGGTGCTCTTGAGTGGGGGTACCGACGGCATCGACGGCCCGACGGACGCGGCGGGGGCCTGGGCGACCCCCATGACGACCGAAAAGGCCCGCGCCGTCGATTGCGATCCCAAAGATCACCTTCGGCAGAACGATGCGTACCCGTTCTTTGACGCCATCGATCACCTCCTGCGCCCGGGGCCGACCCATACAAATGTGATGGACGTGCACGTGGGGCTCAGCCTCCCCGAAGACCCTCAGCCCTGAGTGCATTCCCGAGCGCGGCTCTCTTTTCACGAGGCTGTCATTTCACCTGCCGTAGTGAATCGGTATACTACATCTGTCTTCAGCTTCCTTCGTTCTGCCTTCGCATTCGACGCACCCTGCGCACTCATGTCTCCTCGATCGTCTCTCCGGCGCCTCGCGGCTCTCGGGGCAATTCTCGTCGGCCTCTGTCTCACAGCGGCGCCGGCGTCCGGCCAGGACCTCCCGCTCGCCATGGACACCCCGCTCCCGGGGACCGACAGCTATGACGACGCCATCCCCACCCCCACGGAGGTCATCGGCCACGAGATCGGCACGCGCCACACCCGTCCGGCCCAGGTCGTGCGCTACTTTGAGGCGGTGGCGGCGGCCAGCGACCGGGTGCAACTTCGGGAGCACGGCCGCACCTACGAGGGGCGGCGGCTCATCCACGCCGTCGTGACGAGCACGGACAATCAGGAAAACCTCGACCAGATCCAACGCGCCAACCGGCGCGCCGCCACCGCGCCGACCCAGGTGTCGGACGAGGACCTGCAGGACCGCCCGGCCGTCGTCCTCATGGGGTACAGCATCCACGGCGACGAGGCGAGCGGCACGGAGGCCGCGATTCTGCTCCTGTACCACCTGGCGGCCGGCAGCGGGCCGGACGTCGAGGCGGCCCTCGAAAACGCGGTCACCCTCATCGACCCGATGTTCAATCCCGACGGGCGCGACCGCTTCGTGGACTGGGTCAATGGCAACCGGGGGGGCACGCCCACGGCCGACCCGCAGGACCGCGAGCACAACCAGCCGTGGCCGGGAGGGCGCACCAACCACTACTGGTTTGACCTGAACCGGGACTGGCTGCCCGCACAGCACCCGTCCTCGCAGGGACGGCTCGACTACTTCCACAACTGGAAGCCGCAGGTGCTCACGG
Organism: Salinibacter ruber DSM 13855; assembly: GCF_000013045.1. Lineage (NCBI taxonomy): Bacteria > Pseudomonadati > Rhodothermota > Rhodothermia > Rhodothermales > Salinibacteraceae > Salinibacter > Salinibacter ruber. Next base: position 1,933,176 of record NC_007677.1, on the reverse strand, counting down.
ACTTCCACGAGATGGGATCGGAGGCGACCTACTTCTTCCAGCCGGGCGTGCAGAGCCGCACCAACCCCAACACCCCGGAGATGAATCAGGAGCTGACCGGCCGCATCGCGGAGCGCCACGGCGAGTACCTCGACCAGATCGGGTCCCTCTACTACACCCGGGAGACGTTCGACGACTTCTACTACGGAAAGGGATCGACGTACCCGGACATCAACGGCTCGATTGGGATTCTCTTCGAGCAGGCCTCCTCGCGGGCGCTGCGGAAGGAGACGAGCAAGGGCGAGCTGACTTATCCCTTCACGGTGCGCAATCAGTTCATGACCTCGCTCTCGACGATGCGGGCCGTCGTGGAACTGCGGACCGATCTGCTGGAGTATCAGCGCGACTTCTTTGCCAACCGGGACGAGGCGCTGCAGGACACCGAGACCGAGGCCTTCCTCGTCGACCGGTCGGCGCAGCCCACCCGGGCCCGCGCCCTGGCGCAGGTGCTCGACCGTCACGAGGTCCGGATGTTTGACCTCGACGAGTCGGTTCAGGCCAACGGAACCACCTTTCGGCCGGGCGACGCCTACATGGTTCCGCTCGACCAGCCGCAGGGCCGCTTCGTGAAGGCGGCGATGGAGCGCACCTCCACGTACCCCGATTCGATCTTCTACGACGTGTCGACCTGGAGCCTCCCGCTGGCCTTCGGGGTCGAGCACGCGGCCGTCTCCGACGCGCCGGCGCAGGGGCAGCGGCTTCAGGATCCGAGCTACGAAAGTGGCGAGGTCGTCGGGGGACGCTCCGAATACACCTACGTGCTGCCCTGGGGCAAGTACTACGCCCCGCGGGCCGTACAGCGCCTCCACAACAACGACATCCGTCCCCGCGTGATGACCGAGCCGTTCACGGCGCGCGTCAACGGATCGTCCCAGTCCTTCGACCGGGGCGCCATCGTCGTGCAGGTCCAACAGCGCGGCGTGGCCGCCGACAGCATCCACCAGGTCGTCCAACGCATCGCCGAGGACGACTACGTGGACGTCTACGCCGTGGACCAGGGGATGACCCCGCAGGGCCCGGATCTCGGCAGCGCGGGCTCCGACATTCTCGACCCGCCGAAGGTCGCGATCATTACGGGGACCGGCGGCGGCTCCCGCTACAGCGGCACGAGCGCCTACAACGCGGGAGAGGTGTGGCACCTCCTGAGCGAGCGCATGAACGTGCCGGTGTCGCTGGTCGACCTGTCCGACGTGCAGTACGCGGACCTCGACCGCTACAACACCATGGTGCTGGCCGGCGGCAGCTTCAACGACCTGCCCACCGACGACATCGAGAACTGGGTCCGGAACGGCGGCACGCTCATTGGCGTGGAGGACGCCGTGGAGTGGCCGATCGAACAGGGCATGGTGGACCTGGAGGAGCGCGAGCTGGACGTGGACTCGCTGGTTCAGGACCAGTCGTACGCGGACCTTGACAATGCCTATGGGGCACAGGGCATTGGCGGCTCCATCTTCGAAACGAACCTCGACCCCACCCACCCGGTCGCCTACGGCTACGACGAGAGCGTGCCCGTTTTCCGTGTGGGGACGGGCTTCTACGACCCGAGCGATGAGCCGGGGGCGAGCGTGGGCACCTACGACGCCACGCCGCGCCTGAGCGGCTACCTCTCCGACGAGCAGACCGAACAAGCCCGGGGCGCCGCGTCCATTGAGGCCCACGAGGTGGGCGGTGGGCAGGTCATCCTCTTCATGGACAACCCCAACTTCCGGGCCTTCTGGTACGGCACCAACGGCCTCTTCCTGAACGCCGTCCACTTCGGCCAAATCCTGTAGGGCCCAGGGAGCGTGTCCGCGTGCTCAGGTTCACCAACACACTGACGACGCCATGCCCAATCGCCTCGCCGACGAGCAAAGCCCGTACCTGCGCCAGCACAAGGACAACCCCGTCGACTGGCGCCCGTGGGGCGACGCGGCGTTCGCGAAAGCGCGCGAGGAGGACAAGCCCATCTTCTTGTCCATCGGGTACTCGACGTGCCACTGGTGCCACGTCATGGAGCGGGAGTCCTTCGAGGACGACGACGTGGCCGCGCTCCTCAACGACGGCTTCGTGCCGATCAAGGTGGACCGCGAGGAGCGCCCCGATGTCGACAGCATCTACATGGACGTCTGCCAGATGATGCGGGGGCAGGGCGGGTGGCCGTTGACCGTGCTCCTCACCCCGGACCGGAAGCCCTTTTTCGCGGCGACGTACCTGCCGAAAGAAGGGCGGTTTCAGCAGACGGGCCTCATGGACCTGCTGCCGCGGGTCAAGCAGCTCTGGAACAGCGACGACCGGGCGAAGCTTCTCGACGACGCCGAGCAGGTCACCGACCGGCTCCAACGCATCGGGGACGACCAGACGGACGGGGACGCGCCCGGGCCGACGCTCCTCGACGACGCGGCGCGGCAGCTCGCCCAGCAGTTCGATCGGACGCACGGGGGGTTCGGGTCGGCCCCGAAGTTTCCGGCGCCGCACAACCTGCTCTTTCTGCTGCGCCACTGGCACCGTACGGGCGAGCAGGCGGCCCTCAACCAGGTTACCACGACGCTCGACCGGATGCGGTGGGGCGGCCTCTTCGATCAGGTGGGATACGGCTTCCACCGGTATTCGACCGATCAGCAGTGGAAGCTTCCCCACTTCGAAAAGATGCTGTACGACCAGGCCATGCATGTCCTGGCGTACACGGAGGCGTACCAGGCGACCGGCACCGACCGGTACGAGCGCACGGCCCGCGAGGTGCTTACGTACGTCCGCCGCGACCTTCAGGCCCCGGACGGCGGGTTCTTCTCCGCCGAGGACGCCGATAGTTTGAACGCGGAAGGGGACATGGAAGAGGGGGCGTTTTACGTCTGGTCGATCGAGGACATTCGAGAGCACCTGGAGCCCGCCCTGGCGGACCTCGTGATTGACGTCTACAACATGTCGCCGGCGGGGAACTATCAGGAGGAGCGCACGGGCGAGCGGACCGGCAAAAACGTGCTGCACCGCGACCAGTCCCTCGCCGCGGCGGCCGAGCAGCGAGGAATGGAGGTAGATGTGCTCCGAGACCATCTCGAAACGGCCCGCCGTGTCCTGCTCGACGCGCGGTCCGAGCGTCCGCGTCCCGGCCTCGACGACAAGGTGTTGACGGACTGGAACGGCCTTATGACGGCGGCGCTCGCGAAGGCCGCCCGCGTTTTTGACGATGCCCAGTTCGAGGAGGCCGCCGTCCAGACGGGCCGGTTTGTGCTCGACACGATGCACGACGCGGACGGGCGCCTGCTCCACCGGTACCGGGAGGGCGAGGCCGGCATCCAGGCCACCCTCGACGACTACGCGTTTCTGATCTGGGGACTCCTCGAACTGTACGAGACGACGTTCGACGCCGACTGGCTCCGGGCGGCGGTCGAGCACATGGAGGCGGCCCTGGATCGCTTCTGGGACGCCGAGGGCGGCGGCTTCTACATGACCCCCGAGGATGGAGAGGCCCTCATCGTGCGCCCGAAGGAGGCGAACGACGGTGCCCTGCCGTCCGGCAACTCGGTGCAGCTGATGAACCTGTTGCGGCTGGCCCGCTTCACCGGTCGCACCGAGTTTGAGGAGCGGGCGGCGGCGTTGAGCCGGTGGGCCGGGGCGACCGCCCGGCGCCGCCCGACCGGGTTTACGGCGATGCTCTCGGGGCTGCACTGGGCGCTGGGCACCCCGCGGGAGGTCGTGGTGGCGGGCGAGCCCGATTCGGACGACACCAATGCCCTGATCGACGTGCTTCGGGACGACTACACCCCGACCACGGTGACGCTGCAACGTCCTCCGGGCGACGCGGACATCACGGCCCTCGCCCCGTTTACGGAATCGCAAACGCCCGTGGACGGCCGGGCCGCCGCGTACGTCTGCGAGGCGTTCCGGTGTGAGGCGCCGGTCACGGACCCGGCCGCGCTCCGGGAGCAACTCCGGACCGATCGGGAGGACTGACGCGCCCGTTTCTCTGTCACCCCGTTTCTGCTTTCTCACCAACTCCCCTGCTTCGCTATGCGTGATGTTTATATTGCCGCGGCTGCCCGAACCCCGATGGGGCGCCTCGGCGGGGCCCTCAAAACCCACTCACCTGTCGACCTCGCCGCGCCGGTCATGCGGGCGGCGCTCGACCGTGCCGAGGTCGATGGCGGCGGGCTCGACCTCTACATCTTCGGCAATGTGCTTCGGGCAGGGCAGGGGCAGTTGGTGCCGCGTCAGGCGGCGCTCCAGGCGGGCATCCCCGAGAGCGTCGACGGGTACGCCGTAGACATGGTGTGTGCCTCCAGCATGATGTCGATTATGAACGGGGCGACGATGATCAAGGCCGGGGAGGCCGATCTCATTCTAGCGGGGGGCACCGAGGCGATGTCCGACGCGGGCTTCTACCTGGATTCCGGGGCACGATGGGGCTACACGTTTTCGCCCGGGGGCGAGCAGTTGCAGGACATCATGCACCGCGACGGCCTGAGTGACCCGGAGACCGGCACCGCCATGGGCGAGCAGACCGAACGGCTCTGTGCGGAGCACGACATCGGGCGGGCGGCGCTCGACGAGGTTGCGGCCGCCTCCCAGCAACGGGCCGCCGAGGCCACAGACGAAGGCCGGTTCGATGATGAGATTGCCCCGGTGGAGTACGACACGCGCTCGGGGCCCGAGACGCTGGAGACGGACGAGGGCATCCGCCCGGACACGACGGCGGAGGGGCTCGCGAACTTGGGGCCGGCCTTCGCGGAGGACGGCGTGTTGACGGCGGGCAACAGCAGCCAAATCTCTGACGGGGCCGCGGCGGTGCTTCTCGCCAGCGCCGACGCGGTGGATGCGCACGGCCTCACGCCGCTCGCGAAGGTGCACCGCGGGGGGTGGTCGGCGCGCGAGTCGTGGCGCTTTCCGGAGGCCCCCATTCCGGCGGTCCACAACGTGCTCGACGCGACCAACACGACGCTGGACGACTACGACCTCTTTGAAAACAACGAGGCCTTTGCGATCAACAACATCCTCTTCCACCGCGAACTCGATGTGCCGTACGACCGGTTGAACGTGCACGGCGGCGCGATTGCGCTCGGCCACCCCATCGGGGCGTCGGGGACGCGGATTACGGTGACGCTCCTCCACGCCCTCCGGCAGCACGACGGCACGATGGGCATGGCCTCCATCTGCCACGGGACGGGCGGCGGCGTGGCGCTGGCGATCGAGCGGACCACTTGAGGGAGAAGGCCCGCGCCCAACTACGCCCCGGACAATGCGCGGCACTGCGCCGCTCCCTGAACGGCCCGCCCCTCGAACGCGACTCCGCCCCCGTTGAGCCGGCCCTCGATGCGGTGGGCCGTTCGTTCCCCCTCGAACGCAAAGTCGTCGCCGAGGGCCACCTGCGAGCCTGTAAGAAGCAGGCCCGCGGCGTGGTCGTGCGGAAGGTGCGTGTGGAGGGCGCCGCCGACCGCCCGAAGGATGGTATTCTCAGTGGGGGCGCCCCGGTAGGTGAGCGCCCCGCCCCGGACCTGGGCCTTGCAGGGGCCGGTCAGGTGCCAGAGGGTCAGCGCCGCGCCGTGGACGGACAGGTCGGCGGATCCGTTCAGGTCCTCAACGGTGGTGGGACTGGACCGTGCCTGCAGGGTGACGGACGTGTTCTGGAGGCGTTCGAGGCGGACGGTGCCCGCCGCCCACTGGGCGGTAAGGGCGGCATCGGTGCTGTCCTGGACCGTGAGGTCGCCGCCGCTTCCCCGAACCCGGAGCGGCCCCGTCAGCCCGGTGGCGCACACCGAGCCGCCCGGGGCAGTCAGGTCGACACTGCCGGCCAGGTTGGAGGACTCGACCGTCCCACCGAAGGCGTGGGCAGTGACGTCCAGGCTGGGAGGGAGGAAGACGTCGAGCCGAACGGCGGTGGGGCGGCTTAGGCGCTTGCGCCAATCCGATATGCCCTCGGAGACGCGACGCCCGAAGACGTGCAACCGGTCGCCCGACTGATGTGTGGAAATCTCCTTCCGGTCGAACAATCGGCGGGCGGTGTCCGCATCGGCGCCGGGCACCGCGCCACGGACCTGGATGCGATCGGCCTCGTCGTGGGGCTGAAGGCGGAGGTGCGCCTCGGGGACGTCGAGGAGGAGCGTCTCCAACGCGCCGGCTTTGAACGCCGCGTCCATGACGGTCGCCGTCGAGGAGGGAGGGGGCATAACACCAATCGGGCAACAAGTGCGCAGATACCTGTGCCGCCCGGATCTACCGACCACCCTGCCAACTGTTCACCCTGACATGGAGCCTCTTCCCGCATCCTTCTTCAACCGGCCTACGGTCTCCGTTGCCCGGGACCTGCTGGGCGCCCGTCTCGTCCACGAGGCCCCGACGGGCACCCGCCTCGTCGGGCGGATCGTGGAGACGGAGGCCTATACGGAGGACGACCCGGCCTGCCACGCCTCGCACCTCTCGCGTGATCCGGAGACCGGTGAGGTGGTCGGTCAGGGGCGGGGCCAAGACCTGTTCGCCGCGCCGGGCACCGCGTACGTGTACCTCATCTACGGCGTCCACTGGCTCCTCAACGTGGTGACGGAACCGGAGGGGACGGCGGGCGCGGTGCTGGTCCGGGCGGTGGAGCCCGAGGAGGGCCTCCAGGACATGCGGACGGAGCGGGGCGTCGACCGCAGGGTGGATTTGACGAACGGGCCCGGGAAGCTGGCCGAGGCGTTCGGCATTGACGGCGAGTTTCACCAGACGCGCCTGACGGCCCGTCCGCTGTTTTTTGCCGACGGGGACTCCGTGGACGACGAACAGGTGGCCCGGTCCTCACGCATCGGCATCTCCAAGGGGGTGGAGCGCTCCTGGCGGTGGTACGTGGCGGCGAACCGGTTTGTCTCACCGGCCAGCCCGAGTGGATAAGCCCACTTGTGCATCCGAGAGGGACGATCTCAATCGGGAATCCTCGGCGACTTCAGCCGTACATACGGGCCCCTGAGATTCACACTCATGCGCGCTCTCGAAACTCGCCCCCCACAGGCGTCCGTGACGGTGTGTGACCGTCGCTCCACGCGAGTGTTGCGAGTTTCAACACCGGCTTTAACTTCGACAATCACTTGAAGTGCTCGAGCATACGTCGCTGACCCCGACTTCTGTACGACTCTTCCACTCAGCCAAGACCGAATGTCCCACGACCCGATGAATCCGCACCTCCAGTCGTCCGCCGACCCGTCCCGCTCCTCCGAAGAGATCCGCCAGGACTTTCTGCAGTTCTTTCAGGCGAAGGGTCACGAGGTTGTCCCCAGTGCGTCCCTCGTACCGGACGGGGATGGGACCCTGCTCTTCACGAACGCCGGCATGAATCAATTCAAGGATGTCTTTCTGGGGACCGGTCAGCGGCCGTACTCCCGGGCCGTCGACACGCAGAAGTGCCTGCGGGTCTCCGGCAAGCACAACGACCTGGAGGAGGTGGGGCACGACACGTACCACCACACCTTCTTCGAGATGCTGGGCAACTGGAGCTTCGGCGACTACTTCAAGGCCGAGGCCATCCGGTGGGCGTGGGAGCTCCTCGTGGAGCGGTGGGGGCTGGCGCCGGACCGACTGTACGCCACGGTGCACGAGGGCGACGATGACTTTGGCCTGTCGGCCGACGCGGAGGCGTACGACCTGTGGCTTTCGGAGACGCCCCTCCCGGAAGAGCGGGTCCTCTACGAACCGTCCAAGGAAAACTTCTGGATGATGGGCGACACTGGCCCCTGCGGTCCGTGCTCGGAACTTCACGTGGACCTCCGCCCCCCCGAGGCCCGACAAGAGACGCCGGGGCGGGAGCTGGTGAACGTCGACCACCCACAGGTGATGGAGCTGTGGAATCTCGTCTTTATCCAGTACAACGCACAGACCGACGGCAGCCTGGAGCCGCTCGACGACCAGCACGTGGATACGGGGATGGGCTTTGAGCGGATGGTGGCCGTGCTGCAGGGCAAGGAATCGACGTACGACACGGACCTCTTCGCGCCGCTCCTGCAGGCCATGGCCGACCGTTCCCCGCGCGAGGAGATTCGGGGCTACGACGATCTGCACATCGAAGACGATGACGAGCACGAGCAGGTGCGAATTGCCCTCCGCGTGGTGGCCGATCACATCCGCGCCATCGCCTTCGCCATCTCCGACGGCGTCATGCCGAGCAACGAGGGGCGGGGATACGTCATCCGCCGCATCCTGCGCCGCGCCGTCCGCTACGGCTACCAGACCCTCGAGCTGGAGGAGCCGTTCCTGCATCGCCTCGTCGACCCGCTGATTGAGAAAATGGGCGGCCCGTTCGACGGGCTCGCCGAGCAGCAGGAGTTCATCGAGCAGGCGATCCGGTCCGAAGAGGAGAGCTTCCTGGAGACCCTGGGCACGGGCATCGAATTCTTCGAGCGCGTGGTGCCCCACGTCACTGGTTTCCAAGACACGGACGGGGAGGAGAGCGATCGTCTTCTCGGCGCGCTTCGAGAGGACGCCCAGGCGATGGATCTGCTGGAGAAGGCCTACGTCGACACCGACGACGAGAACGACATCCTGCACAGCTTCGCCCGTACGGCCCGCGGGGGGACGCTGCCGGGACAGATCGCGTTTCTCCTCCACGACACGTACGGATTCCCGATTGACCTCACGCGGCTCATGGCCCGCGAGCGCGACCTGGACGTGGACATGGAGGGGTACGAAACGCTGATGGACCGGCAGCAGGAGCGTGCACGCGCCGCCTCCGACTTTGCGGTCGATCAGAGCGACGTACAGGCCTGGCAGTCGGTGTCGCCGGGAGAGGCGTCTGTCTTCGTCGGGTACGATCGGGCCGTCGTCCCTGACGCCGAGGTGCGTGCGGTGCGGGTGGTGGAGACCGGTGACACACAGCAGTACGAGGTCGAGCTGAGCCGCACGCCCTTTTACGCCGAGGCGGGGGGACAGGTCGGGGATACCGGCACGCTTCGATTTGGGGACGAGTCGGTGCAGGTGCTCGACACCCAGCGCGAGGGCGAGCGCATCGCGCACACGGTGGACACCCTGCCGGAGCCTCTGGACGGGCCGGTGGAGGCGGCAGTAGATGCGGAGCGCCGCAATCACATTCGTGCCCACCACACGGCCACTCACCTGATGCACGCCGTCCTGCGCGAGACACTGGGGGATCACGTGCAGCAGAAAGGGTCGCTCGTGGCCCCGGACCGACTCCGATTCGACTTTAGCCACTTCGATGCGGTCGACGAGGATACCCTGCGTCACATCGAGCGTCGGGTGAACACCGCGATCCAACAAAACATCCCGAAGCAGGAGGCGCGCGACGTGCCCATCGACGAGGCGCTGGACCGCGGCGCGACGGCCCTGTTCGACGAGCAGTACGGGGACCGGGTGCGCGTCATCACCTTCGACCCGGACTTCTCCATGGAGTTGTGCGGGGGGACCCACGTCGACGCCACCGGTGAGATTGGGCTCTTCCGCTTTCTGTCTGAGGGATCGGTGGCGTCGGGCGTGCGTCGCGTGGAGGCCGTGGCCGGGAAGGCGGCGCTGGAGCACGTGGAGTCTGAGCTGGAGACGCTGACGCGGGCGCGTCGGCAGTTTCGGTCGCTGCATACGTCCCTGCCGGAGGCCATCGCGGAGGTGCAGGAGGAGCGCGACCGCCTGGCGGGCGAGGTCGACCAGCTGCGCCGCGGCCAGCTCTCGGACCAGTTGGACACCTTTATCGCCGAGAACGCAGCCTCAGTGGACGGGATCACGGTGGTCACCGGCCGGCTCGACCGGGCAAGCATGGACGACCTACAGGAACTGGGCCAGCAGTTCCGCGACAAGCTGGGGGAGGGGGCTGTTGGGGTTCTCGGCAGTGTGGGGGAGGACGGAGAGAAGGCGTACGTGGTGGCCACGGTGGCCGATGACCTCGTCGACGACGGGGCGTTGCGGGCCGGAGATCTCGTCGGGACGCTGGGCGACCGACTCGGTGGCGGCGGCGGCGGGCGCCCGTCCCTGGCGTCGGCCGGCGGGCGCGACCCTGAGGCCCTCGACACGGTGCTGGATGGCGTTCCGGCCCTCGTCCGCGATCGCTTGGAGTAGCTTCCGTTTTGGCGCTGTGGGGCGGCCCCCCGGTCCGGTTCACAGTGATTTAGCTGCGAGCGGCGCACGACCAGCGGAACGTGGCCCACGGCACGATGTACGGCATTATCGACATTCACGGTGGGGTGGCAGAGCCTGGTTGAATGCACCGGTCTCGAAAACCGGAGGGCCCTCACGGGTCCCGGGGGTTCAAATCCCTCCCCCACCGCCGACCTACACTTCGAACATCGCCCTTCAGCGTCGCCTGAGGGGCTTTTTAGTTGTGGGGGGCTCGGCCGTCAGGGGACCCCTTTGAACCGGGAAGGACTGCTCCAATGTGATCTATAGTTGAGCAGTCGCCCCATTCTAATGGTTGTTCGCATCCTCCAGTGCGGGCATGACTGTGTGCAGTTCTACGATAAGACCGATCCCCGACCTGCAAAAAGGACCCTGAAAACGAAGAAAAAGCGTGTGGCGTCTCCTGAGCCGAGCGGATCATGTATCACGGGGCCCGTACTGTCCTGTGGGTCGACCTCAGAGCAAATGAGCTCTTCGTGTGGGAGGCCGAGCCGTAGCGGGATGTGCCCACCCCCTCGATGGTGGAGAAAGCGTTTTTAAAATACCGTTCCATCTGCGGTCGAGAAGCCTTCAAGCGTGCGACGAGGTCGTGCGGCTCTTCGTGGACATCCTCAAAGGAAAGGTCCTCAACACCGTACCCGGGCTTGTGTGTCGCGCTTCGATGGGTCACGAATTGGCCCGTTGCGACAGGCACGGTGACTGGGTGTTTTGGCAGGGACGTTAGGCCTGCAGAGCTGACGTGTCTCCGTACATCCCGAGCCCCTCTCGGGCCTTGCCTCAGAAGGACGCTTGGTGTTCGGGTCGGATCTGCCATGCCCTGTGCCATCACGATCTCCAAGCCCATGACCTACACGTCCGCTTCCCACCCTGCAGTCCGTGACGCGAAAACTGCAGCGAGCATCTCTGTACTGCTTGTTGCCGCCCTCTGTCTCGTCCTTGGCGCCTGCAACCCGCAGGAAATGGCCCTTCTCGGGAGTGAGGGCACAAACGAGGTGACAGCCTTCGAGCCTGGTACAGGTACCATCAAAGGAAATGTTGCTATCCCGAACGTAAGTGGGGGGGTTAGTGAAATTCTACTTCGCCGAGATGGTCAGATGGGGTACGTGCGAGGCGAGGTTACGCAGGGACAGACCACCATCCACGTGGTAGACATTGAGTCGCCGCCTGTACTGGAGGGAACGCCCACAACGGTCTCCTACATTGCCACCGACATGGCGGAGGTGAATGCCCTGACGATTGTGAGTGCAGGCCGGGACGCATTAGGATCAAGTGACATCCTGGTCTCGAGCGCAGTGCCTGCGGCTCAGTCGGAGGAGGATGTGCTCAATCTCGGACCGGGGTCTGACGCGACAGTGGACGTGTGCGACGATGAGTCAACGGTGCTTGTCGCGATGAACGGCACAGGAAGCCAGCGGGCAGTGCGCAAGCTCAAGATTGACGACCAGCAGCAGCTCACCGACACGGGGGACTCGTTCCAGACATCTGCTCCCCCTCAAAACGTTCATTGTGCCCCGGGGAGTCAAGCCGGGATCGTTGTCAATGCGCTCGCGAAGGCACAGACGTTCACCACGGCAAACATGAACGTCGTGGACACGCAGAACCTCGCGGCACATGGCGGAGGGACGGCTTCTCTGGGCCATTCTGCCGACTTCAGCTCCGGCGGCAGCGCTGTGTACGTGGTGAGCAGCGTCGGGGACTTTACGGGGAGGGGCCATCTGGAGCGGTTTTCGTTTAATCCGTCGACCGGCGCGCTCGGATCAAGCACGCAAACGATGATCGAACCGGTCACCCGGACGACGGTAGGTCTTGAATTGGTGGGCGTTGGCCCGAACGACAAAACGGTGTACGTGACCGAATGGCCCGACGACCGTGTCCTCGTTCTGGACGCAACCACCCTGTCTCAGCAGAACGTCATCTCCGGTTCTGCCATCAATGCGCCCTTGTCGGTCAACGTCGTAGGCAAGTAGGACGCCTCAGGCATCTGCGACCTGACCAATCAGTAATCGACTCGGAGCATCTCTTCGGCGGCGATTGGTAGGTGACAGAATCGCTCGCGCGCCCTTCCCGAAGTGACGACCGCCGTTGTCGACGATGTTCGAGGCGCCGCACTCTCTGCACCTGCGGGCCCCCTGGGTCATCGGACAGTCCGGACCGGCCGGGCGTGACGCAGTTCAGACAGAGACTGTCACTGCTCTTGAATCGCTGCTGAGAAGAGACTAGATCTTCTGGTACTCCACGCCGGGAGCGATGCAGCTCGTTGTTTGGATTCAGGGGGCCCTCCTCGCCCTTGGCTTAGTGTGAGGGTGGGAACGGAAGATCGGGTGGGGGGGAGCGGTGCACATCGTACGATGAGACGCATGTTAATGACCCCCCCGCTGTAGCGTTTGGCAAGTACGTTCGCCTTCCGTTGGTTAACTGCGCGCACTACGGTCACCACCCTGCATCGTCCCCTTCCAGTCCGGTTGAGAAGGGCCCGGACGGCCTTCTTGTCGTCATGCGGCTTGAAGAACGAGGCGGTGTCCACCTTCACGAAGTACGTCTCAACCTCGTAATCTACTGAATCAGACCCCGTCGCCAGCGTGTCGAGCACCTGCGCCTCGGCGGCCAGTGGCAGGAGCGCCACGGTGAGCACCACGACCGCGGTGCGTGCGCACGTCGGGGGGGCATTCAGTGGGAAGAGTGCAGGAAGCAGCACAGGGGAAAAATGGGCGGGTCTTTTGCTCGAGAGACGGTTTGGCAGTGAGCAACGTGCCTCTTCTGACTGGTCGAGGGAACAGCAAGCCCGTGAGCAACACGACGACTGACCAGTCGTGTCGCCTCCTTGAGGGCCACCCATCACACCGGGAGCTCGATGCTCTCGATGAGCCGGAGTGGGACGTCCCTCTTTTCGCCGGTGGAACCAATCACACGCACCGTCGGCACGGAGGCGGAGCGGTCGTCAACGCGCTGAATCGTCTTCGCGGCGATGACAGTCTCTGGGAGAACCAAAAGGCAGGGACGGGCCTGCCGTTCGAGCTCAAGAAGCTGCTGATACACCTTTGCGTTGGGCTTATTCACGGCGCCTACGGGCTCCGGATGCTTTGACCGACCGACTGTAGATGGACCGACTGTAGATGGCATGCACGCCCCGAGGCGAGTGATCCCGGGTGTTTCTTCTGACGTGTATTCTGTTCACTGGGGGGCACCATTGCGGCAATCGTGTGGCGTGCACTGGACTCGTCGCTACCAGGGGATGACGAGAGTGCCCCCGATTCGGCTCACGACAGCACGTGTGTGACGACGTTTTCCGAACCGGGGTGCCGTTATTGCAAAGTGTAGTTTGGTACTGTAGTTTTTTTCTAAATACACCCCGAGGGCCAGATAAACCTATGTTCGTTATGGGCGCGCCGCCCCCTCTAAGCGCCCGGGTAAAACACAGGGGCCGTTGTTTCTTGTGACTCCGAAATCCGTGGCTTCTTTTCGCGTATGACAACTGGCCCGGGTAGCCGATCACGAAGGGAGTGGCCGTCCCCGGTGGGCCTGTGAAGCTCAATCGACTGTGTCGTCGCCTGCGCACGCACCTGTGTCCAGGTGAACCATCGACCTTCGCTTTCAGCCCACGGAATGCTTCCTGCCCGTTCCCCCGATGAGAACCAAGGGACTGAACGAGAAGTGAATGGGACGGATTCTTGACGGGGCCATTTGCCTGCCGTTGCATTTAACCGCCTGATCTGCTCGCCTCCCATGGATGACGCTCGTCCAAAGACTGTCCAGATCTTTCTTCCCGACGGGAATGCCCAAAGCCTCCGGGTTGCCGAAATCACCAGTCGAACCGTCCAGGCGGTGCAGATTCCCCGCCAGAAGCTCGACGCGGCCGAACGACGCGACGAGGTGCATCGGGTTGGGGTGTACTTTCTGTTTGGGGAGGTGGGGGACGATGCGAGCAAGCCCCCAGCGTACATTGGAGAGGCGGAGAACTGCCTACAGCGGGTCGCTGGGCATCACCGGCGCAAAGACTTCTGGACGACGGCCGTCACCATCACGTCGAAGACCCGCAGTTTCACAAAGGCCCACGCCCGGCGCCTGGAATACGACTGCATCCGGACGGCGCAGAAGGCCCAGCGCTTCCGGCTCCAAAACAGCCAGACGCCCGCGGAGCCGCACATTCCCGAGGCGATGCTCGCAGAGCTTCGGGACAACTTCGGCACCATCGAGACGCTTCTTTCGATGCTTGGCTTTCCGATTCTCAACCCGCTTCCGACCGAGAAGGATACCGGTAGCGGACAGCCCAAATTGTACTGTCAAGGGAACGGCGCGAAGGCCACGGGGGAGTACACCGAAGACGGCCTCGTGGTCTTTGAAGGATCGGCGGCCCGTTTGGAAACGACTCCGTCGGCGCCGGAGGCGATCGAGCAACGGCGAAAGAACCTCCGGGCAGATGGGGTTCTGCAACGCCAGGACGACCGGCTCGTCTTTCGGGAGAATCATGCCTTTAACTCCCCGAGCGCCGCCTCTGGCGTCGTCCTCGGCCGCTCGAGCAATGGATGGAGCGAGTGGACGGACGACGCCGGACGCACGCTCGACCAGCTGGAACGGTAGTCAGAATCGCGGCTCCCGTCGGGCACAGACGGACTCTCAAAGGGGAGACCGTGATAAATGGAAGACCGTGAGGGCGTCACGCTGCGATGGAAGGCGTTCTCAGACCCGTGAGCCACGGACGAATTTGAGGGCCCCCGAAATGACCTACAGGATGCGATCCGTCGTAAGAACCGGCAGTGTCTAAGATAAATCAATTTATCACGCATCAACGGATCGCTTCGTGGATGAAAGGCATCGGTCCGCCGCAGCACTCCCCGCCGTCTCGTTGCAAAAAACGTCTCAGTGGTCCTGAAACGAGGCACGCGTGGTGGAGTGAGAAACCAGGGACAGAGACAGACCAAGCCCCCATTCGCTGGCCCAAGCGAGGGGGCTGAATCCATCGGTCCCGTGATGGACGACCCGTCGGAGAGGTGAGACCCCCGCCGAGCCAGAAGCGGAGCCCGCCGTACATGGCGTCAAACACAGTCCCACCCGAGAGCGCCTTCGGCTGCGCACCCTCCCTCGCTTCCGAATTGATCAACGATGAGCGGCTACGACCCCGACGGCACGTCTGGCAATGACACGGAGAAAGACGCCCGTCGAATCGTCCACGTGGACATGGACGCGTTCTACGCCCAGATCGAGCAACGCGACTTTCCCGACCGGTACGCCGGAAAACCGATTGCGGTCGGGGGCGACCCTCCGAGAGGTGTCGTCCAGACGGCGAGCTACGAGGCCCGGCCCTACGGCGTGCACTCGGCGCAGCCGGCGGTGGAGGCCGACCGGAAGTGCCCCGACCTTATTTTCGTGTCCCCCCGCATGGACGTGTACCAGGAGGAGTCGAAGCGCATTCGAAAGATCCTTCGGCGGTATACCGATCTGGTCGAGCCGCTTTCGCTGGACGAGGCGTACCTGGACGTGACGGAGCCCAAGACGGGGCGCCCGTCGGGCACCTTGATTGCTCGCCGCCTCCGGGCCGAAATCTACGAGGAGACGGGGCTCACCGCCTCTGCGGGGGTGGGGCCCGGCAAGTTTGTCGCGAAAGTAGCCTCCGACCTGGACAAACCGGACGGGCTCACCGTGGTTCGTCCCGACGAGCAGATGGAGTTCATTGCCCAACTGCCGATTGAGAAGTTTCACGGGATCGGGCCGGTCACCGCGGCGAAGATGCAGGAGCTGGGCATTCAGACCGGGGCCGACCTGCAAGAGACCCCGGAGCGAACACTCATCCATCACTTTGGCAAGCGGGGGCGCCACTTTAAGACGCTCGCGGTGGGAACCGATGACCGGCCCGTTCAGCCCGATCGGGACCGCAAGTCCGTGGGGGCCGAACGAACCTTCCCGGAAGACATTGCCCGGGCGGAAACGATGCTGGACCGGCTGTCTCCAATCGCCGAGAGGGTGGCCCAACGTCTTCGACAAGCGAACCGGAAGGGACGAACCGTGACCCTCAAGCTCAAGAGCCACGACCACCAGGTGTCTACCCGACAGACGACGGTAGACCGCCCCCTTCGTGCGGAGGACGCGCTCATGACCATCACGGAACGTCTTCTGCGTCGCCCCCACCCTCCGGACGAGCCGGTTCGGCTTCTGGGGATTAGCGTTTCCTCGCTCACCGACGAGGAGAGGGCGGGCGGGCAGCTGGAATTTGACTTCCGTCCGTAAGGGACAGCCCGGTTCAGTTGGATGTCTGGAGGTCGTAGGTGGCGGCCGCCTGGCTGGCAAGGGCGGTTTCGTCGGTAGAGATCACGTCGACCCCCCGATCAAACAGGCGGTGGTACACGATGAGTCCCTGGCTGCGTGCCTGCTGGTCGGTTTCCCCGAAGGTCCCGACGGAGATTGGAACCTCGTTCTTCGAAAACACCTCGGCGGGGCCGTCGGCAACCGCTCCGATCCCAACCCACCCGAGCAGGCGCGAGGGGTCGACTGCCCGAACCAGGGCGTTGGCCTCCTCGCTGGTTTCCGCCGAGACCGAGAGGATGAGGTTCGGCAGACGCTGGTGATACCACCGGGCGTCCTCCAACGTATAGGTGATGACCAGCGCCTGATCGAGGGCATCGTGTTGTCGGAGGGACGCTGCAACCCGAGAACGGGGCACGTTGTCTTTCACGTCCAGCTGGAGAGCAGTTCGTCCGTCCGCCCAGGCCAGCGCCTCCGGGAGCGTTGGAATCTCGAAATGAGTTGGGGTGCCGCTGTTGGTAACCAGTTGGAGGGAGCGGAGCTCCTCCAGCGTGTGAGCCCGGACGGAGTCCCGTCCCGTCGTTGTCCGGTCGAGGGTCGCGTCGTGCATCAACACGAGCACGCTATCCCTGGTCATCCGCACGTCGGTCTCCAGGAGAGCCGGCCCGTGGGTTAACGCGTGACGGAAGGTTGAGAGCGCATTCTCGGGGAAGCCCGTGTCCGGCCCGCCCCGGTGGGCACTCACCAGGGGATCCGGAGAAGAACGGAGGTGGGCCGCCAGGCTGTCGGCGTGTTGAAAGTCCCGGTAGTTCTCTGGTGCGGGCTCGGCGACCGTTCGTCCGGCTGTCTCCTGCCCAGAGCTTTGGCATCCGCCGAGGGCAAAGGCGCCGAGGAAGCACGTGCAAAGGAGGAGCCACGCCGAGGGGCGTGGCCGAGGAGAATCTCTCACGGTGTAGAGTGGAGTCGCATTTGCGGTACAGAGCCCCCCATTTTCTCAAAAACATGCGTGGTCGCGGCCTCCAACGCGAATCGTGGTGGCATCGGTGCGCGCCAGGACCGGATGGCCGATGGGGCTTGCCCCTTTCACTTCTAGCACTGCGTAGGGACACAGGTCCCTCCCAGAGGCTGTCGTCAACGATTCTTCGGAGAACCGACAGACGGTGTGCGTGGGGGGCTTTGCTTTGTAGGAAGCTCCGCAGTGGAGTTGCCCCTAGGAGCCCGTTCTGATTTTGAACCGACCCGCGAGGACGAGCCCCGATGGGCCGAAAATCGGGCCACGGTCGAGGTGCAGCCTCGGGGCACGAATTACGACAGGTTCTACGCCTCTCGATGGGCCGGATCGCCCACTCTGCCTCGGGTGCGCCCCACGCAGTGGGGGTGGGGCAGGTGGCCCCCCTGTAGAGGAGGGCGATCCCCCGGCGTTCCGAAGAAGGATGCCCGGCTAGTTGCGGGGAATTTGGACACCGGAGGCGGGGCGTGTCGTAACGGAGGGGCGCTGCTGCAGCCAGCGTACGTACCCAAACGACTGGTTGGGGGCAAGGGCGACCGGCAGCGTCTCGTCCAATACGGCGGGGCCGGCCGCCGTGAGCGTGTCCACGAGGCTTGCCACAGGCCCCTCAGCCTCTAGGCAGAAGGTCCAGGCGGTGTCCGTGGCGGCCTCCACGGTCGTCAGTTCGGCGTCAAGGGTCGCTGCGGGGGTGGTGGGCAGGCGTTCCGAGAGGGCAGACTGCTCCTCCGGGGCAAACGACAGTTGGTGGCGCGTCTTCTCCACGGCCACCCACAGGTCTGTGGGATCGTCGTCCCAAACAGCGACCGGCGGGTCGGCCAGATCCAAGGTCCACTTTCCCCACTGTTCGCAGCGTCCACTCGCCGCGTCGCTGAAGGCAGTACTGAGGGGGCCGGCGAGCCGGCGCTTGATCTGGAGCTGTCCGTCTCGCATCTTCAGGTTGAACGCAGGATCCTCTGCGGGGAGGTACAGGTCGGTCTGGGTAGAGGTCTCCACCGCCCCCAGTGCGGCGAACCATTGTCGGAGGGCATCGGGGAGGGGGGCGGAGCCGAACCAGCGGGCTTCGAGGGTGAATGTCATTGGTCAGAACGGACACTGAGTAGAGCGGGAGTGCGGCCGTAGCCGGGGGGGCATTGCAGAGAAGGCCCGAGAGGCACCCATTTTGGTGCCTCGTTTTCGAGTCGGGACAACGCCCTCCGCGCACTGGGGTTCAGACGTCCGAGGGCCGACAATCGATGGATCCCGAATGCATCGTCTTGTCTGGTTCTGGACCGTTGGGTCTTCGACGGCATCTCTCTGGTGGGCCCTCACGGGAGCATCGTTGTGCGGCGTCTGTCTGGCATCGGGCGCGCGTCCCGCGGCGGCGCAATTCGTGGCGAACGGTCCCGGCGACGCGTAAGTGGGGGCAACCGGCCCGAACGAACTTGTGCGGGGTGGGGACGTTCGGGCTACTCCATTGGCTGTTCATCAGTCTACTCCGCCTGTATGGAAACGCTCCGCTGCAAGACGTGTGGATGTGAAAGTCTGCGTCCAATGCAGGTCGTCTTTGAAGAGGAGGATCAGTTCGACAACCCGCTTGGCGAGGAGCAAGAGTCTCGCTTTTATAGCTGCCAGGTTTGTGGTGACAACTGGCTGTCAGTGAAGGAAAAGACGGCCGACGGCGAGTGCACCATTACGTTTGTTCACCAGATGGAGACCGCTCCCGTTCTCAAGCGTGTGGCTCACATGTCGAACGCGGTCGTCATCTCCGACGAGAGCGTCGACGAGTGGGAGTACTTCAAGGGAGACAAGCCGGTCGACGAAGCCGAGTGGGAGGCCCTGCTCTCGGACCGACGCGATACGCTCAAGGCCACGTGCGTGAATTAGAACTGTCGACGCTCATCGGGATGTATGTTCGGGCCGCCCAGTCGAGCCCAGGGCTTCTGGCCCTGGGCTTTTTCTGTACCCCGGATGAGAACTACGCCGGATTTAGGGTGCTTTCGATCGCTTCCGTAAGGTCGTCTCGGGTGAAGGGCTTGCTGACGTACTCGTCGAAGCCTTTTTCGAGAAAGTCCTCGCGGTCGCCCGGCATGGCGTAGGCCGTAAGCGCGATTGCGGGAACCTGGCCCATGCCGTCACGCTCCCGGATGAGGTGAAGCAGATCCGTCCCGGTCTGGTCCTCACTGAGGTTGATGTCGAGGAGCAGGACCTCAAAGGGCGTTTCTTCTACGGCAGCAAGGGCCGCCTCGACGCCGGCTACTACTTCGGTTTCGTAGGATCCCTTGAGCAGGTGCTCCAACAAGAGTTGGGTCTCTGAGTTGTCCTCTACGGCCAGAATGCGGGGAGTCTCCGATGAAGTCATAGATCGAAGGGTGGGGGGTGAGAACTGAGAAAAACGACGAGGGCTTGGGGACGCCGTCTGCGGGCTCAAGCCGATACTGATACGGGCGAGGTGGTTGCCAAAATCACGAAGCAAATGCGTGCGTAGGGGCATTGGATCCATGCAATTCCCTTCCACATCAATCACCATGCCAGGCTTCAAACAAGTTTCGGTAATTCCCGACGCGTTACGGGGTCCAATGAACTTGAAGTCGGACTTCGCGACGCCGGGATCCCTCGGTCTGGTTCAGGCCAGAGCCAATCGTCGTTCGATTGTCGTAGCGGGTAACCCCGTATTTCGCCTCAAGGGCCAATGAGGAGAACGGTTCGTACCGCACGAGGGCGTAGGCCCGTCGGCCTCGGTCAAAGAAAACGGGGGCCGAAAAGCTGTATCTCAGATCATGTTCGTAGGCGTAAATGCGAGCCGGAAACCCGTCCGTATCGAAGAATGCGATTCGCACATCGGCGGTGAGGGTGGGATGGGGGCTCCAACGAAGGCCCTGAGACAAAAAGAACCCGTTCGAACGTGCGTCCGGGGTTGTGTGCAGGGACAGCTCGAGGCGTGTCCGGACGGTCAGGGCGTCGCTGAACAGGTATTCGGTATGCCACCGTGTCGAGTACCGGCGTTTTCGCTGCAGGCCTTCGAGGGACCGACCGGCACGGCGGTACTCCGTCCCCTCGTCCTCGTCTTGTACGCGAACCTGAACGTAACTGGAAAGCCAGGGACGGGGGGCATAGTCAAGAACCACACGCGCCTCCCATCCGGTGGAGGGACGGGGCACATTGAACTGGAGCCAGGGAGCACGGTACTGATCGAGGTACGCCCCGACGCTCCACTTTGGGGCCAGCTGGAGTTGCAGGCCCGTGTAGACGCCCATTTCGTTCTGGGGCCGGCTTCCGTCCCCGAAGGCGTTGCCGTAGAACGACGCAAAGTCGGGCGGGTACCGACGCCCCACCACGACCGCCTCGGCGTAGTCCCCGTCCAGTGCGGCGCCCAGCAGGCCGCCGAACGAGCCGCGGGGCGAACGCGCAACGTCCCCGAACACGGTGTAGTCCCCGAGGAAAACAGTGCCGTACCCCCCAAGCATCGACGTTCCGTCGCCCGTCACTCGGAACCGCCGATAGGGCCGGTCCCCGGGCCGGAGCGGTCGTGAAAAGCGGGCCCGATAGCCCGTGACCCCGAGGTGGAGCCCGGCCCGTCGGTACGCCAGTGCGCCGCCGAGGGTCGTTTCGCCGAAGGTGCCCTTGCGCGCAAGCTCACTGGGGGTGCGGTGTTGCCCGCCGCCGGACACGGTGCGGACCGGAAGCGGGCCGGTGCCCCCGGCAGAGGAGGAGTCGACCGACGCGTCCCGGCGTCGACGAGAGGCGAACGCAGTGAGGGACAGTTCGCCGGGCAGCCCGATGGTGGCCGCCGCGCCACGAAAGAACGAGGTCTCCGAGGCCGAGTGGTAGGGGCGGACGCCGCGGCCGCGCTTGTGGGCCGGAGCGATTGGGTCGCGTCCCTTTCCGAACCGAAGCCCCTGCCAGAGGGCGACGCCCTGCCCAAACTGGGCCGTGAAGTCGCCGAGAACGAGCGTTTCGAGGCGGCCGAGGTCGCGGAGGGCAAGACTTCCGGTGATGTGGTCGAACCCATAGGTTTGGGTCTGGGGGGACCACCGGAGCGGCTCACCGGGATCCTTGTCGAGCGTCAGTGCAAGCTGAAGGCGACGCTCGTGGGCCAGCTGGAGACGGGTCGTAAGACGCCCAGGCGGTCCGAGAAATCGATCCTCACGAAACCCGCGTCCCAGATCGAGGCGCCGCGTATATCGCTGGGTGAGACGGACGCGAAGATTTGACGTGATTGTGCGGATCGGAGGAAAGATCGACCGGGAGGCCGTCTCCTCGAGTTGCAGGAAGGGCCGAACGGACTGAACCGCTGCGGGTCCGATGCCGTCGACGGCCCGCAGGTCTTCCACCGCGGTGAAGGGGCCGTTGTCGGTTCGGTACTGCACGATGCGGTGGGCGTCTCTCGACGTTAGGCGGGGCAGCATCGAGAGATCGGCGACGGAGGCCCGGTTCAGTGCGAGGGGCTGTGCCTTCAGATTGGCGAGTTGCTCGGCCGCCAGGGTGGCCGTGCGGTCCGTGGTGCTGAGTGCGTCCAGGATGGGCTCCAGGCGTGGGCCGAGGTTCGTGGTGTCGGTGTGTAGTGTGTCCGGGCGCGTCTGGGCGGTTGTAGGGAGCGGCCCCGTAAAGACGGCGAGCAGACCGATCAGGACGGGCAGGGCACGTTGAGGGACGAGGCGTATCGGAGACATGGAAACACCGCTACCAATGAACGTCGAGCGACGCGGAGGGCGTCCAGCCGAGCTCGGCGTGCTGCTCGGCGGCAACGTGTGCCTGCAGCCAGCCGAGGTGGAGTCCAATGCCTCCGGTAAATCGGGTGGGAGCGGTCGTGACGCCCGCGCGAAGTGCGATCAACGAGAGGGGGCGAACTTCGAGGCCGCCCCGGAGGGCGGCGGGAAAGGCGCGGTCCTTAAATACGTCCACGAGGACCCGAAGAGCGTCGCCCGCACGATACTGAAGGCCCACCGATAGGGTCTGGGGCAGGGGTTCTCCCTCCACCAGCGAGGGGCCGTTGACGTTCGTGGCGTGGGCCCCCAGGTCCAGCGACGACAAGAGAGGGAGGAGAAGGCCGAGGTGCAGCCCCACGGCGCCGGTGCTCCCGTATCCGTCGATGCGTGTATGGTAGTACCGCCCCGTGAGCCCAAGGTGCACGTGCCGACTGGTCCCGAATGAGAGCCCACGCGCATACCCCAGGCTGTAATGAACCTCCCGATAGCCGTCGCCCCCGAAGGTGCTGGCGCCGCCGGACACGCTCCCCCACGCGGCGGGCCAGGTGCCCGCCACCGACCCGTACCGAAGTGCCGAAAGCCCAAAGGCTTCCCGGGCGAAAAACGAGACCACCCGGTGAGAGCGCCGGGCGGCCGCGGCCGGATTGCCGTGCACGCCGGAGGCCGTCGTGAGGGCGGTCGAGGCGTATCCGAGGGCCGATGCCCGGGCCCCGCCGAACAAGTCGTACGTGGATTGCCCGTGCGCCGGGGACGAGCCGGCCATCAAGCACCCAGCGACAAGAAGCCCCAAGAGATGACGCATGGCAGAGGGCGACCGGTGCCATGACTTTCGATACTAATCGTATCCAATCATTTGAAAAGAATCAAATATTAAAAATTAAAGGTGAGAGCGAGGAGTGGGACGAGTGGACCGTACGAACGCCCGAGAGAACCGAGTCAGAAACCTCACGGCGAGGGGAGAGGTAGCACCATTCCGCTGCCAATTGGTCATTCGCCTCCTCCGAAGCTGTGGTTCGAATTCCGGCGGCTGTGTGGGGACTTGCCGTCCTGGGGACGCTTCTGCTCGCGTCTCCGGCTGACGGACAGGAATTGCGCTGCCGCGTCCAGATTGACGACTCGCAGATTAGCGGGGCCGAATCGGAGTTTGACTTTCTCGACGATCTTGAACGCCAAATCCGGGAGTACATGAACCAACGCTCCTGGACCGACGATGCGTTTCTGCCCCACGAGCGCATTTCCTGCTCGATGCAAATTGTCCTTCAAGAGTCGATTAGTCTGTCCGAGTTTCGGGCCCGGCTCGTCGTCACGACCCGGCGCCCCATTTACGGGACCTCGCAGTCTTCGGTCGTCGCCCGTGTGAACGACCCAGAGTGGCGCTTCGAGTACAGTCGGGGCTCGTCCCTCAACCACGATCTCGACCGGTACGACCCGCTGACGTCGGTGCTCGACTTCTACGCCTATCTGATCCTCGGGTACGACTACGATACGTTCAGTCCGCTCGGCGGAACGCCCTTCTTCGACCGGGCACAGACCGTGGCCGATCAGGCCGAGGGAAGTGGAGACCCGGGCTGGTCCTCGGTGGGGACCCAACAGACCCGTGTGCAGCTTCTTTCGAACCTGCGCGCCCAGCGCCACGAGCCCCTGCGTCGGGTGTACTACAAGTACCACCGAAAGGGCCTGGATCGGTTCGTGCAGGAGACCGAAGCGGCCCGAAAAACCCTGATGGAGGTGCTCCGGACGCTCCGGACGCTCCGCGACCGTCTGTCGCAATCCTATGCCCTGAACCTCTTTTTTGCGACGAAAAACCAGGAGTTAACCGCAATCTTCGAGGAGAGTGATCTTGAAGGGCAGGCGCAGGGGCTACTCGTCCAAATGGACCCCTCCCACTCCTCGCAGTACAACCGTCTTGCGGAGTGAACCGCCCCGTTTCCGTCGGGTGCTGCGGAATATGTTCGAATCATGTGTTCAGATTTTTGGGCCGGGGACCATCCGGTGGGCTGCTTCGTTCATACCCGTTGAGTCTATACCCCCCAGGCACGTTAGATCTGTGTCGTCCTCGTGTCTACGAAGCCACGAATCGGTCGGGGGCGCCTTGCACCGAAACCCGCTCTTTTGATCGAGTCGCGTCAGGTACGATATGTCAGACAAGGACGGAGAAGCAAAAGAAAAGGCCCTCGACCTCGCCGTTGAGCAAATTCAACGGGACCACGGCGAGGGGGCAATCATGCGTCTCAGCGACGATCCCAACCAGGAGGTGGAGGCGATTCCGACGGGCTCCCTCGCGCTCGACGACGCGTTGGGGATCGGGGGGGTCCCCCGTGGGCGCATCACCGAAATCTTCGGGCCCGAGTCCTCCGGCAAGACGACCCTCGCAGCCCACGTTGTTGCGGAGGCCCAGAAGCTTGGCGGGACGTGCGCGTTCGTGGACGCCGAGCACGCGTTCGATCCGAACTACGCCGAGCAGCTCGGGGTGGACACGGACGAGCTTCTGATTTCGCAGCCGGACACCGGCGAGCAGGCCCTCAACATCACGGACACGCTGGTGCGCAGTGGGGCGCTCGACGTGATTGTCATCGACTCTGTGTCGGCGCTCGTGCCGCAGGCAGAACTGGAGGGGGACATGGGCGACACCCATGTCGGCCTGCAGGCCCGCCTCATGAGCCAAGCCCTCCGCAAGCTGGCGGGCACCATCAACCGCACGAAGACGGCCTTGATTTTCATCAACCAGATCCGAATGAAGATCGGGGTGATGTTCGGGAACCCGGAGACGACCTCCGGCGGCCGCGCGCTGAAGTTCTACTCGTCGGTCCGCATGGACATTCGCCGGATTGGGGCCGTCAAGGACGGGCAGGATGTCGTGGGCAATCGCACGCGCGTGAAGGTGAAGAAGAATAAGGTGGCGCCTCCGTTCAAGGAGGCGGAGTTTGACCTGATCTACGGGGAGGGCATCTCGTCGCTCGGAGAGATTATTGACCTGGGCACGGAGTACGACATTCTCCAGAAGCGTGGGTCCTGGTACTCGTACCAGGACGAAACCATCGCCCAGGGACGTGAAAACACGAAAGAGTGGCTGGAGGAAAACGACGAGCAGCGTGACGAGATCAAGTCGGCTCTGCGTGGGGAAATTGGGCTTGCAACGGTCGACGAGGACTCCGAGGAGGACGAAGAAGAGGCCGAAGCCGCCGCCGAGGAAGCGTAGAGGCTCATGGCCGTCCGACGGTGCCTGCACGGATCGATCTGGCCGCTGCTCGTCATCCTGATGCACGTGGGGGGGCACGAGGCGGCCCGGGCACAGCCCTCGCACCCCTCGCCGGAATCTGCTAGCGCCCGCTTCTGTGGGGCGGCTCCCGACCGCCCCCTCGATGTACGCGGCCTTGCGCTTCTCTACTGCACGACGCAGCCGGCGCTCACGGGCGGGTTGTGGGGGGCGCACCGATCGGCCCGTCCCGTGTTCTACGGGGCCGTCCCGTTTGCCTGGGGGGGCGCGGTGCTCACTGAATCCCCCGCCGCGCGGGCTGCCGCCTACCGGTTGACCCTCACCCAAGGGCTCACGTATGGGGTTGTGGTTGGGGCCAAGCACGTGGTGGGGCGCCCCCGCCCGTACGTCCATCGGCCGTTGAAGGCGCGCGCCGATCGTCACCGACCGCCGGCCCCCGGAGATGCATACCTCTCGTTCCCGTCCGGGCATGCGTCCCTCTCGGCGGCCCTCGTGACCTCCTGGGGGCTGTCGTATCCGCGATGGTACGTCGTGGGCCCCGGTGCGCTCTGGGCGGCGGGCGTGGCGCTAAGCCGGGTGCATCTTGGGGTGCACTATCCCAGCGACGTACTGGTCGGAACTGTTTTGGGGACGGGAATTGCCCTGCTCGTTCATCAACTCCGCCGCGCGGTGACACCTGCCCCGCTCCGGGCCTCTTCCGACTTGTCGTTCGGCCCTCCTCTGGTCCTGCGGGTCACCTTTTGAGTGATGCGAAATGTCAGGAGGGGCCTCGGCCGAGGGCTGACACCCGTGCCCCGCGCCGACCACTGAGCTCTGTTCCGGCGCTCGGTACTCGGGGGCAGAACGGCGCGTGCTGTCTTCGGGCGTGCCCAGTGGGCTGAAGGCAATCTGTGCTGATGGCCCCCACACGGAGGAGGCGGGACCGGTCGCAGTCCAGGCGGGCGGGGCGACACGGGCCGGCTGCGCCACCCGCGCAAGTGCCGCCGCGGTTCGGGGGGCGGGTCGGGCAGACGCGCGCCGCCGTTCGTCCTCCATGCGCCCCTGCGCTTGGGCACCCGGACGGCCGCCAGGGCATTGGCCCGTGCGCGAGCCCCCTTGCATCGGGGGAGAACCCATGCTCCCATCGGCGAGCGGCCGTAGATTCTGTAATGAAAACCCCTTCTGAAAAAACGAGGGACAGGTATGCGTCTTCACACGCTGGCCTGTATACTGGCATCGTGTTCGTCCATCTCCCTCATCAAGGTCGCAATGTCCATGGCCACTGTGCATCCGTTTCGGGCCGTGCGCCCCCGTCCTCAACACTTCGAAGAAATTGCGTCGGTGCCGTACGACGTCGTCGATACGTCCGAGGCGCGCGACCGGGCCGAAGGGAAGCCGCGGAGCTTTCTGCACGTGGCCCGGCCCGAGATTGACCTGGCCCCGGAGCGGGATCTCTACGATGACGCCGTGTACGAACAGGGGGCCGTCAATTTGCGCCGGTTTGTGGAGGCGGACTACACGGTGCGGGAGGAGGCCCCCACCGTCTACGTGTACCGCCTCGTGATGGACGGCCGCGAGCAGACGGGCGTGTTCGGGGGCGTGTCGGTCGCCGAATACGACGAGGGCACCATCGTGAAGCATGAAGAGACGCGCCCCGCCAAAGAAGATGACCGGACCCGGCACATCCTCGCGCAGCAGGCCCACGCCGAGCCCGTCATGCTGACGTACCGCGACGACGAGACGATTCATTCGCTCGTGTCGGACGTGCAGGCACAGGACCCGCTGTACGATTTTGAGGCGGAGGATGGCGTACGGCACACGGTGTGGAAGGCCCCGGCGCCGAGCCCGCTCGTCGAGGCGTTTCAGAACGTCGAGCACCTCTACATCGCAGACGGACACCATCGGTGCAAGGCGGCCAGCCGGGCCGCGGCGACACTGCGCCAATCAGAGGAGGCCGAGGCGGACGTCCCCGGGTACGAGATGTTCACCGCGGTCCTCTTTCCCATGAGTCACATGCACATCATGGCCTACAACCGGATCGTCCACGAGCTGCCCACTTCTCCCCGTGACTTTTTGGAGCAGCTGGCCCGCGACTTCGAGGTGACCCGCAACGTGGACGACCCGGTGCCGGCCCAGAAGGGGCTCGTGTGCCTGTATCTGGACGGGGCCTGGCACCGATTGGCCCTGCCGGAGCCGGAAGGCGACCGGGTGGTCGACCGGCTGGACGTGTCGCGCCTGAGCGAGCACCTGCTGGAGCCTCGGCTCGGCATCAGCGATCAGCGGCGGGACCCCAACATCGACTTCGTCGGCGGCATTCGGGGGACGGATGCGCTGGAGGCCCGGGTGGAGAGTGGGGCGGCCCAGCTGGCCATCAGCATGTACCCGACCCACATTGAGGAGTTGGTGGCGGTCTCGGACGAGGGGAGCTTGATGCCCCCGAAGTCCACCTGGTTCGAGCCCAAGCTTCGGAGCGGGCTGCTGGTGCACGACTTCGCCGAAGACGTGCCCGACGACGCGTCGGGGGCGCCCGCGGCCTAGGCGGGGGCGCGGCCCGGAGCACCGGTCGACGGTCCCCCGGGTGATGCCCACAAGGCGGGGCGGCCCTACTCCACGAACAGGAGGTCGATCTCGCGGTCCTCGACGCTGGCGCTCGCCACCTCCACACGGACCGAATCGCCGGGCCGGTAGGAGGTGCCGTTGTTTTCGCCCCGAAGCGTGTACGTCGACTCGTCGTACACGTAGTAGTCGTTCATTTCGCGGACGTGGACCAGTCCCTCCACGAGCAGGTCGGTGATCTCGACGAAGACCCCAAACTTCGTCACGCCGCTGACGACCCCGTCGAATTCTTCGCCGACGTGGTTTTTCACGTACTCGACCTGCTTGAGCTTCACGGACTCCCGCTCGGCCTCCTCCGCATTTCGCTCCTGTTCGGAGCAGTGCTCGCACCGAGCCGCGAGGTCTTCGATGTCGGCGGGGGAGCCGCCCTTGGCGTACCGCTTTAGGAGCCGGTGTACCATGAGGTCGGGGTACCGCCGGATGGGGCTCGTGAAGTGGGAGTAGTAGTCGAAGCCGAGGCCGTAGTGGCCGATGTTGCCGACGGCGTACTCGGCCTTCGACATGGCGCGGAGCGCCGCCCGCACGATGACCTGCTCCTCGGGCTGGCCCTGGACCTCGTCGATGAGGGCCCCGAGGTCCGAGGAACGTGCGTTGCCGTCGGTCAGGGGCAGTTCGTGGTCGAAGACGCGAACGTATTCGGCGAGCTGCTGAATCTCTTCGCTGTCTGGGCTGTCGTGCACCCGGTACACGAACGGAAGCGGCTCGTCGGTGCCGTTCGAGCGGTGGCGGTCCACGTGCTCCGGCGCGGCGATGTGCTTCGCAACGGTCCGGTTGGCGAGCAGCATGAACTCTTCAATGAGGCGGTTGGCCTGGAGCCGTTCCTTCCGCACAATGTTCGTGGGGGTGCCGTCGTCGTCCAGGATCACGTTTACCTCGTCGGAGCCGAAGTCGATGGCGCCCTCCTGCATCCGGCGCCGGGTGATGGTTTTGGCAAGCCGGTTGGCCTGCACCACGTCCGCCGCCATCTTGTCGTCGGGGTAGCCGCCCTCGATGTAGTCTTGAGCACGGTCGTAGGTGAGGCGCTCCTTCGAGTGGATGACCGTTTCGCAAATCTCGTAGTCCACCACGTCGCCCTCCGTCGTCAGCTCCATCAAGATGGAGAAGGCGAGCTTGTCCTCGTGGGGCCGCAGGGAGCAGACCTTGTTCGAGAGCTTCTCGGGAAGCATGGGGATGGTGCGGTCCACGAGGTACACGCTCGTGCCGCGCTCCAGCGCCTCCGCGTCGATGGCCGTGTCGGGCTCGACGTAGTGGCTCACGTCCGCGATGTGGACGCCCACCTCGTAGTTGCCGTTGTCGAGCTCCTCGACGTGGACGGCGTCGTCGAAGTCCTTGGCGTCGACCGGGTCGATCGTAAAGACCGGCTTGTCGCGCAGGTCGCGACGGCGCTCAATCTCATCCTCGGGAATCTTCACGGGAATGCTCTCGGCCTCGGCCTCCACCTCGTCGGGGAAGTCGGCCTTCACGTCCATGCTCATGGCGAGGGACAGAACCCGCACGTTCGGGTCGTCCGACGGGCCGATGACCCGGAGAATGCGCCCTTCGGGGGAGGCCTTCCGGTCGTCGAACCGGTCGATGGACACCATGACCTTTTCGCCGTCCTTCGCGCCGCTGAACGCATCCGGCGCGACGTAGACGTCCTGCAGGATGCGCTGGTCGTCCGGCTCCACGAAGGCGAAGTCGCTGCGGTGGTGAAAGGTGCCGACCACCTCGGTGCAGCGCCGCTCGACCACCTCAAGGACTTCACACTCGCGCTTTTTGTCTTCCGGCGCCCGGGCGGCCACGGCCACGCGAACGAGATCCCCGTGGAGGGCTTCTCCCATGTTCGCCTCCCGGATGAAGAACTCTTCGTCCTGATCCGTGGCCTGGACGAAGCCAAAGCCCTTGTCGTGACACTGGAGGACACCGGTGTGCTGGCGCGTGGTGGCCTTGGTCTTGTATTTTCGGCCGTCGCGCTCCACGAGCTGCTGGGCGGTCATCTCTGCGAGCACGTCGCAGAACTGGAGGTAGGTTTCATTGTCCTCAATGCCGAGCCCGTTCGCGATCTCGTGGGAGCGGTGGGCGTCGTTGGGATGTTCTTGCAGAAAGGCGAGGATGTCCTGTCGAAGGCTGTCAACTTGCGTCTCCGTAATGGCAGTAGGGTTCTGTGCTGAAAAAAGGAATCAGTATGAATCTCGTGTATCGCAACGACCGCCTGCCCGTCGGCGTTCGAACCGCACGAAAAAGTCATACGGGGTCGTTCTGTTCGAAGGGGGGCTGCGCCTCGGGGGAGGCCGTCGAATCGGACGGGGGACGGGCGCTTTGCGCGACCGGATCGGGGGCGGGGTTGTCCTCGTCGTCCGGTGCAGGGTCGGTCGGCAACATCCAGCCAAAGATGCTGTGGAAGAGCGTTCGCCAGGTCGAGAACTGGGTCTGATACGAGACGCCGGCCCCGCGGCTGCTTGTAAGGGCGCGGCTCGGGGTCAGCTCGTCCCCGGTGCGCCGGTAGAAGACCTTCGCACTGACGCTGGGGCTGAGCCGCACCTCCACCACGAATTCCCCCTGCGGCCCGCCGGCGCGCTGGGCGTCCGAGTCGGCCGGGTCGTCGTTGGTATAGACCCCTTCGCCCCGGATGATGAGGCGTTCGTTGAGCAGGCGCAGGGCCACGCCATAGATCAGGTCCAGGTTGCTTGGGTCTTCGCCCTGCACGCCAAAGTTGAGGTCTACGTTCGGGAGGGCCTCCCCGAGATACCGATTGAGCTGGCTCGACACGAGCTGGGACACGCTGTTGAACGCCAGCTGGTTGCCCGCCGTCGTCAACTGATTGCCTTCGCCGTCGGACCGGGCCGTACCGCTTTGGGTGATCGACTCGGTGGTGAGGAGAAATGTGTTCGTCAGCAGCACGCTCGTGGCGTACTCCGTGGTCCGGGCGGGCTGGTTGAGAACAGCGTCGAGGGTCTCGGAGCCAATCAGGTTTCGCTCTTCACTCCGCGTCATGGACAGGCTCAGGTCCACCTGGGGCGAGGCCACCCGGCCACTGATGGCCAGTTGAACCGTGACGGGGATGCGTCCGCTGTAGCCGTCAAAGCCCGGCAGCCCGGAGGGGGAGGCCCGGGTACGGTACTCGGCATCCAGGTCCAGCTGGGCGTTGGTGGGGCTTCCGTCCCAGGTAATCGTCCCCTGGCTGATGGCGAAGCGCCGCACGAAGACCTCTCCGGCCGTGAACAAATAGGTGCCGCTGGTCGCGTCGAAGCTCCCGTAGACCGAAAAATCGCCCTCTTCCCGCTGCAACTGGACCCGGCCGGAGCCGACGACCGTCACCACGTCCCCCACCAGTGGATCGAAGACGAGGTTGACCGTCGACTCGTCCGGGGCGATGACGTTGAGGTCCAGGTTGAGGCCCTCAACGAAGGAGGGCACACCGGCGGGGCGGTCGGCCAGAATATTGGGCCGGCGCGTCAACTGCGACACGGAGGGCGTCCGGCCCGTGGAGTCGGCAAAGACGATGAAGCCCGCGTCCTCCTCCACCGTCCGTCCGGAGACGGGGATGTACAGTTCACTGTCCGGCGTCGTCCGGGCCGCGTTTGATTCGAGGGTGGCGTCGGGAAGCGGGCCGTTGAGGTGGAGGGGGCCCGACCCCCGAATGCGGCCGTAGAAGGGAAGGTCCTCGGCCTGCGATACGTCGATCACCGTGATGCCGTCCAGCGAGGCCGATAGGTCGAAAGAGAAGTACTGGTAGTCGTTGAACAGGATGCTCCCGTCCACGGTGGCCGTGCCCTCCTCGTCCTGAACCCGGAGCGTGCGGGCGTGGATGCCGCGCTTGTCCACCTCCACGGGGCCCTCCACCTCGTAGGCCAGGCCGAAGACGGGCAGCCGGACGGCCCCGTTCACGATGTCGAAGTCCGCCTCAAACCGAGGATCTAGGACCCGGCCCCCGATATGAAGCGGGCCGCTCACGAACCCACGCACCCCGGCCACGCGCTCCTCGAAGATGTACCGAAAGAAAAAGAGGTCCGCGCGCTCGACATCCACCGAAAGGTCGAGGGTTTCTCCCGGCGGCAGGGCCGACGCCCGTTCGGGGGGCGCTGCGCGTGCCCATTCCGGGAGGCGCACCCGGCCCGACACGGAAATGTCATTGGGCTCCACGGTTCGTGCGCCCGATGGAACCAGCGCCGGGCCCGTCAGCTGTTTCATGGTCTGGGCCTTTGAGCGGAGCCGCCCCTCCACACGGAGATCGGGGGACCGGGCGGCGTAGGTCATACGGAGGCGGGCAGAGCCCAGGACGCGGCGGTCGAAGGACAGGCGTTGCACGGCCAGGTCACTGGCCAGCTCGGGTTGGCCCAGCGCGCTCCGCAGACGAACCGTGCCGTCCAGGTTGCCACCGATGAGCTGCGGCAGTCCCAGTGCTCGCGAGAGGGGAGGAAGGTAGACGTTCCGGGCCTTCACGGCCAACGTATCTGAGGGGCGTGCCGAGACGGTGCCGCCAATCCGGATCGTCTGTAGGGACGGGGTGTCGGGATGGGGCTGTTGAATCGTAAGGGGGGCGACGACGAAGGCATCCGAGTAGGCCCGTAGAGACGCAGGTGCGGCATTGGTCCACTCGTTGCCGCCGATGCTCGCCGATACCTTCCGGAGGCGCAACTCATTGGCCCGTGGCGTAACGCGAAGCCCCCCGGACAGGCGAACCGAATCGGCGATCCCGACGCTGTCCGCCCGTGCCTGAATTCGTCCGGTGCGGCCCCCGTAGGCGAGCGAAACAGCGGTGTTCTTGAGGGCGGGCCCCCCCAGCGTCGCCCGTCCGGCCGAGACGGTTGCCGTCGCCAGGGTCGACTGCGCGAGAGGGGCATCGACGTGGCTGGACACGTCGTACTCGGCCCGCAGGTCCGTTACGGTATTCGGGCCGGCCCGAACCAAATCGGCCGAAACGTGCCCGGCAGTGTAGAGGCTATCGGGGCCGACAGAGAGCCGAGCCTCGGCGGTGAGGTTTTCGGTCCCCTCCGGAAAGGTGGGCCACCAGGCACTCACGATTTTCGGCTGGAGAATCCGCATCTCAGCCCGAGCCTCAAGGGGACCCCGAGACTGGAGGGAGGCTCGCGATGAGGCATCTATTGGCAGGTAGAGGGAGGGCTGGGCGGAGGACTGTTGGCGGGAGGGCACAGGCTTGTCGCGCTCGCGCCGAACTGCGTTTCGGAGCTTCGTGCCCCAGGTTTGGGCGGCCGTCCAGAGGGGCGGGCCGAGCGAGGTGCCGTCGGCGGTGAGACGAAGCACGGAGCCGCTCAACTCCACACGCGGGCGCCCGGCGGTGCGGTCGGCCAGCCGGAGGGCGACGGAGTGCGGGGGCAAGGTCATCGTGCTGTCCCCGCGATTCACCCGAGAACTGTCCACCTGTAGTACGGCCGTCCCGGCGAGGGAGCGCCACTGGACCCCGCGCCCCCCGACCGTCAGGCGCGCATTCAACTGGGTGGAGGGGGCGGTCGGGCCCACGATGGATCCCAGATCGAGGTCGGAGCCGGTCACGGTGGCCGTATAGGACGGCCGGCGATCGAGGTCCTGGGCCGCCCCGTTCACGTAAAGCCGTCCGCCGTTGTCCTGCCGAACACTGAGGGTGCCATTCGTGCTGTCCCCGTCGATCGAGAGCGTGCCGTCGGCGGAGGCAAAGGAGCGCCCGGCAACCCGAGAGCCTGCGAGGGACACCTCGACTGAGCCCTGCAGGCTGCCGAGTTGGATGCCCGTTCCGCTGCCCTCGACTCGGCCCGACAGTTGACTCGTCAGGGCCGGGCGGCCGGTCAGGGGCGCAAGGTTGAGGCTGTCCGCTTCGAGCGTGCCGTTGTACGAGAGGCCGGAAGCCGACGACCGGGCCACTGCCAGCGACCCCCGGACCGCTCCGTGCGGGCTTTCCATGGCGAGACGGGTCGTGAGGTCGAACGTGCGGGGGCCGGCCGGAGCGTCGGCGGTGGTGCCCTGCAGCGAGCCAGTGAGGTTGAACGGAGTGCCATCGACGGAGGGCACGGGAGGGGCGGACGGCCACACGTCGCGAACATCCTTCGGGACGAGCCGGCCCTCCGTGAGGCGAAGATCCATCGCAAGCCCCCCGCGGGCCTGGCGGAGGGTTCCGCTCAGGGTCGCGACGGAAGCATCGTGGGTAATCGTAACGTCGTCCGCGCGGAGTCGGCGTGCGGTCCCTTCCAGCGTGCCTTCGAGCGTCACCACGTCCGCGAGCGGAAGCCGGGGAACGATGCGTCGGAGCTCGCCCTGATCGATTCGACTCCGGTCCAGGCGCACCGAGACCTGGGGCGACGCTCCGTCGGCCCCGCCGGTTTGAATCGAGGCTTTCCCCCGAATGCGGGTCGTATCC
Organism: Salinibacter ruber DSM 13855; assembly: GCF_000013045.1. Taxonomy (NCBI): domain Bacteria; kingdom Pseudomonadati; phylum Rhodothermota; class Rhodothermia; order Rhodothermales; family Salinibacteraceae; genus Salinibacter; species Salinibacter ruber. The sequence goes on along the minus strand of NC_007677.1, from coordinate 1,899,004 downwards.
AGGGACAAATCCAGCCCTCTAATCGACCAGCCATCCGGTGTCTGTTGGATCTGGCCCTCAAGGAAGGAGACACGGAGGTCCTCGCCCGGCATGGAAAACGACCCGTTGCTGAGGTCGACGAAGCGCCTGGTTCCCGTCCGTTGGGCAACGGCGCTGAACGAGAGGTCTCGGACGGTCGTTCGCGTGTAGTCGAACAGCCAGCCCTGCCGGACCAGGTTGGGGGCGGAGCCGCCGCGGGTCGTGGTCACACGCCCCCGTTGGACCTCAATGTCCGCAAATGTTAAATCCAGGGCGCTTCCCGACGTGGAGGGAGACACCCGCCGAACGGCGTTCGCGGCGTTCCAGCCCCCTGAAGAGTCGCGCCGAAGTACGAGGTGGGGCCGAATCAGGGCAAGAGACTGGATGGACAGTTCTGCGGTCAAGAGGTTGGCCCACTGGGGGGTTGCCTGGATCTCGTCAACCGTCCCAACAAGCGTGCCCGAGGGAGCTCGCAGCTGCACTCCGCTTGCTTCGATGTCGGTGAGAAGGGACCCACTCAGAGAGTCGATCGAGAGGGTCCCCTGGAATTGCTGATTGAATTGCGCCTCGACGTGTCGTCGGATCCGATCGCGGCCCACCTCCGTCCGTGTGAGCCCGACGAAGAAGACGACCCCGACCATCACCGCTGCGAATGCGACGCGGAAGGCCCGCCACAGCGGTTGGGTGAGGGACCGGCGATTGGACGAGTCGGGCACGATTGCGGGCCGAAGGCGGAGGGGGATGGAGGGCGTTATCGAGGCAACCGCCTCCTATCGGCGTGTTGACACGACTGAAGGAGGGGCGGCGTTTCAGTTCGAACACGCAAACTGCCAGGCATGACGGGCGTCGGCCTCCGTGACATCGCCGGTCACGTACGCCTGGCCCAACTGTTCGAGGAGCACGAAGCGGATGGTGCCCCCCTCATTTTTCTTGTCCGCCGCCATCGCTGCGTAGAGGTCGGGAAAGGGCACCTCGGCGGGGTCGGATTCAATCGGCACGGCACGGATCACATGATCGAGTCGCTCGCGAGGCACCGCCTCGGGATGGCGCTGATGGGAAAGGTAGAGCCCCGCCCGCATTCCGATGGCGACGGCCTCGCCGTGGGTAAACGCCCCGTACCCCGCCACGCGTTCGAGGGCGTGGGCGAAGGTGTGACCGAAGTTAAGAATGGCGCGCCGGCCCTCCTCCCGTTCGTCGGCACTGACGACGTCGGCCTTCACGCCCACGGCGTCCTCAATCACCGACGAGACAATCTCCCGATCTTTGCGGGCCATGACGGGGACCAGGTGGTCTTCCAAGGCCTCGAAGAGATCGGGGGCGCGGATGAGGGCGTGTTTAATCACCTCCGCCATGCCGCTTGTGTACTCCCGCATCGGCAGGGTATCGAGCGTCTGCGGGTCGGCGCAGACGAGCTCCGGCTGGTAGAAGGCGCCGATCAGGTTCTTGCCGGTGTCATGGTTGATGGCCGTTTTGCCCCCCACCGACGCGTCGACCTGGGCGAGAAGGGAGGTTGGCAGTTGCACGAGGGGCAGCCCGCGCAGGAGGGTGGCCGCGGCGAACCCGGCCAGGTCGCCGACGACGCCGCCCCCGAGGGCGAGCACCGGGGTCTGCCGATCGATGCCCCAGGCGAGGGCGTCGTCGTAGATGCGGTGAAGGCACGAGGCCGATTTGGTCTGCTCGCCAGGGGGGAGGACGAGGGAACGCACCGTCCAGCCTGCGTTGGAAAGGCCCTCGATGAGTGGTGTCTTGTAGTGGCGGGCCACGTTCTCGTCGGTGACGAGGAGACACCGTCCGGCCGCGAGCCCAACGTCTTCTAGCAGAGACGGGACCGTGGCGAGGGAATCGAAATGAACGGTGTAACTTCGCTCGTCAAGGTCAACGAAAACGGCCATGGGGGCGAGTGGGCTCGGCATAAGTCTTTCTCTGCCTCACGGACTGGCGGGGCGTGAGATTCCTCGCCCTTTCGGAATTTGAGGAGTTTGGTCGCGCGTTTCCGGAGCGTCCTCGCCCCCTGATCAACCGCACACGCTGCCCCGCAACAGCCCTGATCCCGTCCACATGGTGATTCCGTCGATCCTGGAGCAGGCGCACGCCCTCGCCGGCCGGGCGGTCGGAGAGGGCGGGATTGCGGTCGACGCCACGGTCGGCAACGGACACGACACCGCGTTCCTGGCCCAAGCGGTCGGGGCGGGCGGGGCCGTCGTGGGATTCGACGTGCAGGAGGAGGCCCTGGTCGAGACGCGACACCGCCTCGAGCGGGAAGCCCTCAGTGCCCCCGTTCGGCTGGTGCATGCGGGGCATCAGACCCTCGCCCGGCACCTAGAAGAGGCGGAGCGGGGGCGGGTCGGCGCCATCATGTTTAACCTGGGCTACCTGCCCGGCGGAGATCACTCGGTTGTGACTCGCCCCGAGACGACCCGTCAGGCCCTCGATGCCGGTACGGAGGCGCTCCGCCCGGGCGGCGTCATCACGGTGGTCGCCTATACGGGCCATGAGGGGGGAGACGAAGAGGCCGACGCCGTGGAGGCCTGGGCGTCGGCCCTCCCGCAGGCGCAGTTTCGGGCCTTGTCCTATCGGTTTCCGAATTGGAGCAACGACCCGCCGCGCCTGTTTGCAGTCGAGAAGCGTGACGCCTAAGCGCGGGCCGAGCCCGCCGTGTTGGGGCCTGTCCCTCTCTCCTTGCTCATATCCTGGACGCGCCATGTGTCTGATTCTTTTCGCAAAGGACGTGCATCCGGAGTATCCCCTCATTTTTGCGGGGAACCGGGATGAATTTTACGACCGGCCGACGGCTCCTGCCGCCTTCTGGGACGACGCACCGCATGTGCTGGGCGGGCGCGACCTGAAAGCAGGAGGGACGTGGCTCGGCATCACTCGGAAGGGGCACTGGGCGACGGTGACCAACGTGCGTGACGAGCGCCCCCGTCGGGACGACGCGCCGTCGCGGGGGCGTCTCGTGGCGGACTACTTGCGGGAGGAGCTCGCGCCGGAGGCGTATCTCGACGGCCTGGAAACGGAGGCGGATCAGTACAACGGGTTCAATGTGCTCGTCGGAACGCCCGAGAAGACGTTCTACTACTCGAACCGAGACGGCACCCCGCGGCCCGTACGGTCCGGGATCCACGGCATGAGCAACGCGCAGCTCGACGATTCGTGGCCCAAAGTGGAGCGGGGCACCTCCGGGTTGGATGCACTCTGCGAAGACAAGGACCTGTCCATTGAGGCCCTTTTCGATATCCTCGACGACCGCCAGCCGGCCCCGGACGGTCAACTTCCCCAGACGGGGGTGGGGCGCGAGACCGAACGAATGCTCTCGCCGCCGTTCATCGACGGCGACGAGGCGTACGGGACCCGTGCCTCCACCGTGTTTCTCGTTCATCGCAGTGGGCGGGTCACGTTTGCCGAGCGGAGTTTCGACGGCGGCACCGCCACGGAGACCCGCGACTTTTCGTTCAATTTGGCGTCCCCTGTGGCGTCCTAACTCTCATCTCTGACGCTCATTCGAAGACAACCCCTTGTCTATGCCCGAAAAAATCCGATTCGAGAACGCCGACGGAAACGCCCTGGCCGCTCGGCTTGACCGTCCCGACGGCGAATCGCCCTGTGCGTTTGCGCTCTTCGCGCACTGCTTCACGTGCTCCAAGGATTTGCGGGCCGCGGGGGCCATCAGCCGAGCACTAACCCGTCACGGGATTGCCGTACTCCGGTTCGACTTTACCGGGCTTGGGGAAAGCGAGGGCGAGTTCGCGGACACCAACTTCTCGTCCAACGTCGAGGATCTGATCGCGGCGGCCGATTATCTCAGTGAGCACCACGAGGCGCCCCGCATTCTGGTGGGCCACTCGCTGGGGGGCGCCGCGGTGCTGCAAGCCGCGCAGCGGCTCGATTCCGTACAGGCGGTGTCCACCATCGGGGCGCCGTACGACCCGGAGCACGTCACCCAGCACCTCCAAGACGCGGTCGAAGACATCGAAGAAAAGGGGGAAGCGCGCGTCCAACTGGCCGGACGCACCTTCACGATCCGGAAGCAATTCCTCGATGACCTTGCGGCGACGAAGATGGAAACCACCATCCGGACGCTCGGCCGGGCGCTCTTGATCTTCCATTCGCCGGTGGATCAGACCGTCGGGGCAAACAACGCCGCCAAGATCTTCCAGGCCGCCAAGCACCCGAAGAGCTTCGTTTCGCTCGACGACGCCGACCACCTCCTTACGGATCGGTCAGACGCCGAATACCTGGGGGTGGTCCTGGGGGCCTGGGCCGAAAAGTACGTTGACCGGTCGGTCTCGGTGCCCGACACGCCCGACGAAGACGTGGTGACGCGTACCGAAGGCACATACCGCACGGCGATTCAGGCGGGGCAGCACGCACTGGTTGGGGACGAGCCCGAGAGCGTGGGGGGCGACGACGACGGGCCTACGCCATACGGCTTTTTGCTGTCGGCACTCGGCAGTTGTACGGGAATGACCCTCCGCATGTACGCGGATCGCAAAGAGTGGCCCCTCGACGAAACCATCGTCCGCCTGTCCCACGAAAAAGTGCACGCGGAGGACTGCGAAAATTGCGACACGGAGCAGGGCCAGGTGGACCGGATTACCCGGGAAATTGAAATCCGGGGCCGCCTCAGCGACGACCAACGCGAGCGGCTCTTTGAGATCGCCAACAAGTGCCCCGTCCACCGCACCCTGCTCGGTGACGTCGACGTCCGTTCGTCTCTCCGATCCCGAGACGACGCGCAGTAGGCATCCCCGCACTGCCGCCGACAGTGGGGCTTCGTCGAGAACTCACAGGGATCGAGCCCGGATTGGGCCCTGCCACTCCGAACCCGCGGTGGTTTGCGTCATATGAGCCGATGCATTCAAAAACGGGACGTGGCGCAGCTCGGTAGCGCACATGTATGGGGTACATGAGGTCGCCGGTTCAAATCCGGCCGTCCCGACTTCCAGGTATCTGAGGCCGTTCCCCCGGATTTTGCCGGCGGAACGGCCTTTTCTTTTGCAGGTTTGCCGACTGGCCCTGCCGGTGGGCCTCGGTTTGTTGAGCGCACCGCCGGGCTCGGGATCTCCCACCGACTTCTCTCGTCGCCATGCCCGATGATTTGGACACTCCCGCCCTGCGGCGGTTCGCGCGTGACCTGCGCCGGATCCGCGAGGATCGAAGCGTGTCCCGCACGGCCATCCAGGAGGAAACCCAAGTCCATGCCTCGCACCTGAAGTCCTTCGAGGCGGGCGTCCTCCACGAAGAGGAGAGAATGAACGGCGTTTACCTGAAGGCATTCGTCCGCGCCTACGCCGAAGCGATCGGGCTTTCTGCGGAGACGGTCGTGGAGCACCTGGAGTCTGCGCTCTCCGGCACCTACGACGATCAGCTCGCCGTCACATTTCTGAACGCCCCGTCAACGGAGGCGGAGGCGGATGTTTCAGAGGCTGCCGCGGCATCCCCATCCGCGGAAGGAGAACAGGACGCGGCCGACTCGCCGTCGGGTCCGAGCGATAAGCCCGAAGAGAAGACGTCCGAAGATAAGTTGGGCCCCGCAGAGGAGTCCCCTCAAGAGACGAAGACGGATCCGACCCAGGCCGTCTCCTCCGACGCTCAGTCCTCAGCGGGGCAGTCCCCGTCCTCCCCCCGTTCGGGGGCGTCTGCGTCCGAAGCAGCCGGCGAGCGTCCGTCCCCGGACGTGCAGGAGGAGCCGCACTTCTCGGATTTGTCCGGGGAGGAGGAACGGGCGGGGCGTGCTCCGTCCTCGGCGCATGGGCGGGCGCCGCGTCAGGGCACTCCTCAGGGAGACTCATTTTCCAGCACCGTCCAGGGGATTCTCGCGGCCCACCGCGACAAAGTCCTGACCACCATCGGGATTGCCCTCCTGGTTGGACTGGTCGGGGGACTGGGATTCTACCTTACGAGGGGCGGCGCGACGTCTGAGCCCCCGTCGGGGGGGGAGACGCTGGGCGCTTCCCCCGCTGCCGATGCCGGCCCCTCGGCCGCAGAAGCCACCGGCGACACCAGTGCACCGGCGCCGCGGTCCGCCCGGCGGCCTCCGGCCGACATCACGCTCGGCGATACCCTCCACGTTACGGTCCGGGCAACCGAAGACGTGCGGGAGCTTCGGGTTCAGCAGGACGACAACCTCCGGCGGCCCTACTGGATCGAGGCGGGCGAGGCCCGGGTTTTCCCGTTCGTCGAACGCGTGACGCTCCAGAATCAGCTCGAGAACCTAGAGCTTCTTCTCGAAGGGTACCGGTATCCCATCACCTCGACCGACGAGCAGGGGCGTGTCATCATTCGTCGGGACACGGCCGAGCAGTTTGCCGATACGCTTCGGGGGGCTCCGGCCTCCATCTCAGAATCTCCGGATACCATCCGGGGCCAGGGCTCGTTTCCAGACCCGGATACCACGTCTTCAGAATCGCCTGACTCGGAATCCTAAGCGGTTAGGAAAACACACGGAAGGATCCTCTCCCTCCCTGTATGCATTCAGGCTGTCCTTGGCATCACGTCACGGGCCGTCTCTCCGAGCCGCGAGGGAGGACGGTCCCCGTCATTGGTTGCATGGTCCACTATGGGACTTCTTGAGTTGCTCGGTTGGAGCCGGCGGTCGCCTCAACCCGTGGGGCATGATCTCGAAACTAACGACGAGTCCGAGGCCCCCGAGGCGTGGAAGCAGTGGGCCCTGCGCGGCGGTCTTTTTCTGGGCCTTGTGGCCCTTACCGTCGGGGCGTTCCCGCGGGGGGACTTCTACGAGTATACAGTAGAGGTGGGCGACACGTGGCGCCAGTCCACGCTCAGTGCCCCATTCAATTTTCCCGTATACCTCGACCAGGAGCGTGTAGAGGCCCGGCGCGACACGGTCCGAGCGAATACATCTCCCTATTTTCGAGAGGTGCAAGGGGCGTCGCAGAAGCTGACGGAAAACCGGGACACTCTGCGTCGCCAACTGAACCGCATCCTGGAGGCCTACGCGAGCTACCGCTACCATCGACAGCAGGGGGAACGGGAGGCCGCGCGCCAAGACTCGCTCGACTACGTTCGGCGCCGCCGGAATGCCCAGGTCACGCTCAGTGCGTCACAGTGGGAGTACCTAGCGTCCGAGTATGCGGAGGAGGTACAGGACCTTCGTTCCCCCTCCCGCCAGTCCGCGGGCCAGATGTCGTCCCGTCTGCATGGCCGCCTGCTTGAGGCGGCCTTTGAGGTGGGCGGACAGCTTCTCAGTCTCGGGGTCATGAACCGGCCGCGCGATTCGGTAGTGACCGACGAGATCATCGTCCGGAATCAGCAGGACCAGACCCAGCGCAGGGTCGAAAAGGACAACCTTTACGGGCTCAACGAGTCGTTCGAGTACGCCGAGCGCCAACTCCGTGAGCGATTTTCGGAAAACCGGGAGCACTCCCGCATTGCGGCCTCCTTCTTCCGGGCGATCTTCGTGCCTTCGCTCCAGTATCTCCGCGAAGACACGATGGAGGAGCGCGATCAGCGTGCCCAGAAAGTGACCGCCATTCAGGGCGGGGTGGAAGAAGGGGAGCCCATCGTACGGACGGGGCAACGGGTCACCCGAGAAATCAAACGCAAGCTCACGTCTCTCGAACGGGCGAAGAGTGATCGGCTTGGGTCCAACATTGTAGCGAAACAGCTGAGCGGAGAGGTCCTCTTTACCCTGCTCGGCTTTGGGTTCTTCTTCTTCTACCTCTATCTCCTCCGGCCCGAGATCTGGTCCAAGAACCGGGATCTTGTACTGGTATCGGTGGTCCTCGCGTTCATTATTCTCCTCTACGGGATTGCCATTCGGGCGCCTTGGTCCCTGTACGTCGTGCCCGTGCCGCTCGCGTCGGTACTGCTCACCATCGTTTTCAACTCCCGCATTGCCCTCATCGGGACGCTGGTGCTGGCCCTGACCGGGGGACAAATGCTGGGCCTCGAGCTCGAGTATACCGTCGCCACCTTTTTTGCCGGTGCCTTCGGGATTTTTAGCGTCCGGGACATAAAAAATCGCGGGCAGTTTTTTGTGAGTGGGGGGCTGGCGTTCGCGGGGTACGCGCTCGTGCTCTTCGCCACCTGGCTGTATCTCGACCTTCCCTTCGGACGGGTGGCCCCCGACCTGGCCTACGCGGCGATCGCCTCCGCCATCACGATCACGTCGTCGCTGTTTCTGTGGGCCCTGGAGCGCATTTTCGACATCACCACGGACCTGACCCTGCTGGAGCTCTCGGACACGAACCGTCCGTTGCTGAAAGAGCTGAGCCTACGGGCGCCCGGCTCGTTCAACCACACGCTCCAGGTTGCCAATCTTGCCGAGGCGGCCGCCGACCGGATTGGGGCCCACGCGCTGCTGACCCGGGTCGGCGCCCTCTATCACGACATCGGCAAAATGAAGAAGCCGGAGTACTTCGTCGAGAATCAGCGTACGATGTCGAACCCCCACGATGAACTGAAGCCCCGGATGAGTGCGCTCATCATTGCGAGCCACGTCAAAGAGGGCCTCGAAATGGGGAAGGACGACGGACTCCCGGAGCAGGTGCACAAGTTCATTCCCATGCACCACGGGACGGCCCGGATCGAGTACTTCTACCAAAAGGCCCTCAGCCGGACCGAGAATACGGACCGATCCGTGCCGGAGTCGGAGTTTCGCTACCCGGGGCCCAAGCCCGACTCGAAGGAAACCGGCATTCTGATGCTGGCCGATTCGGTGGAGGCCGCGAGTCGGAGTCTCGATGAACCGTCGCCCCGCCGCCTGGAGAACCTCATCGATCTGCTCTTCAGCGAGCGGATTGACGATGGGCAACTCGACAACACGAACCTCACGTTCCGCGACCTCCGGCTAATCAAGGACACGTTCCTGAAGATGCTGCTTGGCATCTACCACGTGCGGGTCAAGTACCCGGATCAGGAGGAAGAATCCGCCGAGCCAGACTTTGAGGTGGTGTCGCTCCGGGCGGACCGGCCGTACGTCAACGTGTCCGTGGCGTACGGCCAGGACGCGTGGGGGGCCTGGGTGGAGCCCGAACCGGCCTCGCCGGCACGGTCGCGGAAGGAGCCGCGGCCCCAGCTTGCAGACGCGTCCCCTCACTCCTCCGCCTACCCGGACGCGGAGGAGATCCGGGCCGACCAGAATGGAAGGGAGGAGGCCCCGGCGACGGAGAGCGCGTCCGGGTCGGAGTCCGGGGGCGAGGAGGCGTCGCCACAAGGGCGGTAGGGGACAGTCAAGCCGGCACGGCATTCGCGATGGCCTCAATTGAATCCTTGCCGACCAGCAGCTTCAGCTCTTCGACATCGTGGAGGGAGTCGTCCAGGTAGGGCCGGAGGCGACGCTGACTCGCCGGGGTGGCGAGCAACAGGTCCGTCTCCTGGACGAAGCTCTGAAGGTGGTCTGCCTCACGATCAATTGACGCGGCAATGACCTGTCCATCGTAGGCTGTTTGGGACCGAAGCTCTTCAGACAGAGGGGGGATGGTGTCCTGGTAGCGTGTCACCAGCCCGAGTGTCTCACGGTCGCGGAGCCGGGCCACCGTTTCGAGGACGGCGGGAGGAAGGTGGGTCGAAAATCCCATGGTGTCGGTTCGGGAGAGCGTCTCCAGCACCTGCGCAAGGTACGGATACGGTGAGAATGCGTAGTCCGCGTCCTTGTGACGCTCGATTCGGGAGAGGGAGACCGGTAGCACGGTTTTTTGGAGGGCGGTGCTCAGTTGGTCCGCACATAGGCGGTTCAATTCGTCGTGGGGGCCGAGGACGATGAGCTTGCGCTCCAGTCCCGCGTGGTCGAGCAGGGTGGCCTGCTCCTGAAAGAGGGATTCGATCTCTGCGTCGCTGAGCCCCAGCCCGACCAGCTGCTGCAGCGTGTCGTTGACCACTTTCGCCCCGCGCTCCATCCGCTCGCTTTTGGCCAGGGGACTCCGCTCTTTGACGGTGTATCCACTTCCAACCTGAGAGCTGAGAAGCCCCTCGTCTTCCAGTTCCTGATACGCCTTTCGGACCGTGTGGAAGGAAACGTCGAGCTGGTCGCCCAGCGTTCGGGTGGACGGAAGCGTGTCGTTGACATTGTAGTGCCCAGACGCGATGAGGTAGCGGAGCTGGTTGACGAGCTGCTCCCGCACGGACACGTTCGCGTCAGGATCGATGTCCAAGGTGGACATGGCCGCTAATTCCGTTATTGCAAATGGAGTGATAAGACCAACACATGACACCAGGTAGGAGAGCGAGCACTGCCCTTCTACGCACGAGACGATGCTTCTTGGGGCCGGAACGACTCGCGTGCAGCGTCGCGAAGCGCCCCAAACCTTGGCCACTGGGTCGGTTGCAGGAGGTACGTTGTCCGCCCCACCGCGAGTTCGACGTCGAACGATGTCGTGCGCACATTAAAGATGGGCTTCCAGTCTCGGGGGCGATCGAGGAGCACGTCGTAGACGCTCCGGACGGCCGCCTGGCCGGGGCGAAAGCTGATTTCAGCAGGGGTCCGGCTCAAGGAAAAGTGCGTCCACACCGTCGCCAGGATGAGGGCGACGGGGAGCCCCCAGACGAGGTATGCCCAAATGGGCTGCTTGAGGAGGGCCGAGGTGGTGGCGCCCACCATCAACGGGACGGTACACACCCCGAGGGGACGGCCCAGAAACCGTGTATAGACCAGTCCCCATGCGTCTTCGTCGGGATGGTGAGTGCTCTCGAAAACGGTGGGCACGTCCATCGGGGCGGTACCATGAGGGATGAATCGTCGGTCCCTGGTTTTCCCGTCAATCTGCTGGCTCCGTCACGACGCGACCGCACCGTCCCCGGCCTCCTGGGGCGCGTCCGTCGCCTTCGTGGCGTCGGGTTGATTCCAGGCGTACCCGTGGTGGGTCGGCGGGTTCAGGTTTTCCTTGATGGCACGAGGAGAGACCCAGCGCATGAGGTTGTAGGCAGACCCCGCCTTGTCGTTGGTTCCCGACCGCCGGGCCCCGCCGAAGGGCTGTTCCCCAACCACCGCGCCGGTGGGCTTGTCATTGATGTAGAAGTTCCCCGCGGCCTGTTCGAGAACATCGCTCGCCAGCTTGATCGCCGCACGGTCGCGCGCGAAAATCGACCCGGTGAGGCCGTACGGGGAGGTTTCGTCGACGAGGGGGAGGGTGGATGCAAATTCCTCGTCGGGATACACGTAGACCGTCGTCACGGGCCCGAAGATCTCCTCGCACATGGTCGTTTCCTTCGGGGCGTGGGCGCGGATGATCGTGGGTTCGATGAAGTACCCGGTGGAGTCGTCGTAGTCTCCGCCGTACACAATCTCGGCGTCGTCGGCTTCACGGGCCCGCTCGATGTAGCCCACAATTTTGTCGAACGCCCGCTGGTCGATGACTGCATTTAGGAAGTTGGTAAAGTCCTCTGGCGGCCCGACGGTGACCTCGTCCAGCTGACTTGTGATTTCGCGCCGAACGTCCGGCCAGATTGACTCGGGCATGTAGAGCCGGGAGGCGGCGGAGCACTTCTGCCCCTGGTATTCGAACGAGCCGCGCACAACAGCGGTCGCCAATTGCTCGACGTGGGCCGACGGGTGCGCAACGATGAAGTCTTTGCCTCCCGTCTCTCCGACAATGGTCGGGTAGGTGCGGTAGGTGTCCAGGTTGTCGCCGATCGTGGACCAGAGGTGGTCAAACGTCCCGACCGACCCTGTGAAGTGGAGGCCCGCGAAATGTTCGGACTGCAGCGCAGGCGTGCCCACGGCTGCGCCGTCGTCGGCGGGCAGCATATTAATGACGCCGGGGGGAAGGCCCGCCTCTTCCAGAATCTTGTAGAAGAAAAACGCGGAGTACACGGATCGAGAGGCCGGCTTCCACAACACCGTATTGCCCATCAGGGCCGGGGCCGTCGGGAGATTGCCCTGGATGGCGGTGAAGTTGAAGGGCGTGACGGCCAGCACAAAGCCTTCGAGCGGCCGGTACTGCATCTGATTCCAGATCCCCTGCGAGTCGTTCGGTTGGTCGCGGTAAATCTGCTCCGCGTAATGGACGTTGAACCGGAGGAAGTCGATGAGCTCGCAGGCCGCGTCGATCTCGGCCTGGTGGATACTCTTCCCTTGTCCCAGCATGGTCGCCGCGTTGAGGGTGTCCCGGTACGGCCCAGCAATCAGGTCGGCGGCACGGAGAAAGATGGCGGCCCGATCCGAAAAGTCCATCGCGGCCCACTCGGCCTTGGCCTCCATCGCCGCGTCGATTGCGTCGTCCACGGTGGCCTTCCCGGACTGGTGTACCTCCCCGAGCGTGTGCTGGTGGTCGTGGGGCGGGACAACCTCGGAGGTTGAGCCCGGGTACACGGGGGTGCCCCCCACGAAGGCTGGGATTTCAACGGTCTGGTTTCTCAGTTCCCTGAGTCGCTCCTGAACGGACCGACGGTCTTCGGACCCGGGGGCGTAGGCACGAACCGGTTCGTTCTCGGGAGGAGGGGTCTCGGGATATGCGTTGTTCATGGGAGGGGGCGTCGAAGCGACGGATTGTGCGGAAAATGTAATCTGCTTCTAGGTACGGGAAGGAGACTGGGCATGTTCGACCGAAGGATGCGGTCGGATCTTCTTCCTGGCAGTCTTGTAGCGGAAACGGATTTCAATTTGCGCTTCGTCCTTGCTGCCCACACCGCTTTCTCCTGGTCCGTGCCCGTTCGCTTCGAGCGCTTTATGTCCTTTCGGTACCTCTGGGGGGCCGAGGGACGAGAACAAGGCCGGAGCTTCCTGCGCTTCATTATTTACGTAGCCGTGGGGGGCGTAACGCTAGGGGTCGCTGCGCTGCTCCTCGCCCTCGCGATCGTTCGGGGCTTTAGCGAAGAGATCGAAGAAAAAATCGTGGGGTTCGGGGCACACATTCAAGTGTCCAGTTACGTTCAGGACGAGCCGCTGGATCGGGGCGCGTCGCTCCGACGCCAGCTTCATGAAATGAAGGGCGTCTCCGGCGTTTCTCCGGTGGTCGAGCAGCCGGTGCTGCTTCGCTACTCGGAGGACGCGATCGACGGGGTGGTGTTGCTGGGCATGGACCGGCTTCCCTCGTACCTGGGGAAACGGGTGGAGGCCGGCGGGGGTGCCGTGGACGGCGAGAAGGGAGGAGAGCCGGGCCTCGTCGTGGGGCGGGAGATGGCCACTCGGCTCGGCCTGGCGGTTGGGGACCGTGTAACTGCGTTTGCCCTACAGCAGGGAGAATCCGGGATGTCGATGGGGGGACAGCGGCCTCGTGTCGAGCAGTTTCGGATCCACGGCATTTACGATACGTCGCTCCAGGACATCGACGATGTGTATGTCTTCAGTAGCACCGCAGTCGCCCGGGAACTGGGATCCCTGGCTGCTCCGTCCGTGAGTCGGTTCAACGTGACGGTGTCGGACCCATCCCGGATTGATTCGTTGGCGGCGCAGATCGAGAACCGGTTCGGGTTTCCGGTATCCGCCCGTACCGTCTACCAGCAGTACGCAGGGCTCTTTGCCTGGGTGGACCTGCAACAGAGCATCATTCCGCTCGTGATAGGGGTCATTGTCATCGTCGCCGCCTTCAACATCATCGGGACGCTCCTGATGCTGATTCTCGAAAAAACCCGTGAGATTGGCATTCTCAAGGGGCTGGGCACCTCGGGCCGCACACTGAAGCGACTATTTCTCGTCCTGGGGGTCCTGATCGGCGTCGTCGGGACGAGCCTCGGGGCGGCCCTGGCGCTCACCTTTGCGCTCCTGCAGCAGCAGTTCGGATTGGTCTCACTCCCCGCAGAGGCCTACTACATGACCACGGCCCCGATTGCACTGAACCCGCTCGACTTCTTGCTCGTGGCGGTCGTGACCGTTTTCCTGTGTGGGGCGGCCGCCTACATCCCTGCCCGAGTGGCGGCGCGGGTTGAACCCGTGAAGGCCATCCGATTCGAATAACCAACCGCAACTGGACTTCTCTCCACTCCTACACTACGACCCCATCCTCCTCATGAGTACGACCCATTCGCTTTCAAAAGGAGACCGCGCCCCCCGTTTCACGCTCTACACGGACGAGGCACAGCCCTGGGCGCTGTCCGATCATCTCGATCAGCCCGTCGTCCTTCTGTTCTTCCCCGGCGCGTTTACCAGCGTGTGCACGACGGAGCTGAATGCCGTGAACAACGACCTCGGTTCGTTCGAGCCCGCCCACGTCGTCGGCATCTCAACGGACGCCCCGGCCGTTCTGTCAGAGTTCCGATCCACGCAGCAGTTTGAGTTTCCGCTCCTGAGCGATCACGACGCGACCGTCTGCGCGGAGTACGGGGCAAAATACGACCAGAACTTCACCGCCATGGGCCTGGACCGCATTGCCAAACGGGCGGCCTTCGTCGTCGACCCGGCGGGCACGATTCAGTACGCCGAGGTCCTCGACGACGCGGGTCAACAGCCGGACTTCGATGCTTTGAAAGAAACGGTGCAGCAGCTAAAGGGGGACCGGCACGAGCACTGAGCATCTGTTGTTGCAATTTGCCTTGTTAACCATCCGGCCGCTTCGGGCCTTGATCTCGCCTGCCTGATCCCCTACACTAAGCATTATCCGTTCTCTCCTCACTGCTCATGAGGGAGCCGGAACGTCGGTGTCCATCCGCGGCCTGCGCCGTCGAAACGGGCTGGAGGGTCCATGGCGCAGGCCCGATGGGGCATCGGTCCGAATGTCCCCACGCTCCAGTGTTGAGTGCCCGTGAGAGCTGCCTATCTCCAGTTTGCCCCCGCGTACCTTGAGGTCGATCAAAACCTCGCCGCGGTCGAATCGCTTCTTCGTTCCGTTGAGGCGGACCTGATCGTCCTGCCCGAGCTGTTTACGTCCGGGTACTTTTTTCAGTCGAAGGACGATCTGGAACGCGTCGCCGAACCGATCCCCAACGGCAAATCCGTGGCGGCACTGCGGGGCTGGGCCGACTCGCTGGGGGCGACACTCGTAGCGGGGCTGGCCGAGCGGGATGGGGATCACTTCTACAACAGCGCGGTGGTGGTGCGGCCCGACGGCCGGGTGGACACGTACCGCAAGGTTCACCTCTTCTACGAGGAGACGATCCTGTTTGAGGCGGGCGACCTGGGCTTTCGGGTCTTTGAGGAGCACACCGCGGCAGGGACCTCGTACCGCCTCGGGGTCATGGTGTGCTTCGACTGGTATTTTCCCGAGGCAGCCCGCACGCTTGCGTTGAGAGGGGCGGACGTGATCGCTCATCCCTCCAACCTTGTCCTCCCACACTGCCCTGATTCCATGCCGGTCCGTGCTCGTGAGAATCACGTCTTCACCATCACGGCCAACCGGCACGGACGAGAGGAGAAGGAGGGGGAATCCCTGCGATTCATCGGGATGAGTGAGGTGTGCGCCCCCTCGGGGACCATCTTGACGCGGGCCGACGAGTCGGCGGACGTGGTGGAGGTCGTTGAGCTCAATCCGCGTGAGGCGCGCGACCGCAACATCAATGCCCACAACGATGTCCTGCGAGACCGACGTCCCGCCACGTACGCCGCGACGTCGGAAGAGGGGACGGCCCTGGAGTCGGGCTCCTAGTGCGACTCCTGAACGACGTAATCGCCTAGGGCCGAGTGGATACGGGCTTCAGGGTTGGGGTGCGTATCCGGTTCGAACGTTTGTCCCGTCACTTTTTCGAAGAGCTCCACGTAGCGCTTCGTAACTTTTGCTCGGAACGCATCCGGAAGCGTGGGCATCTCGTCGCCGGCTCGTCCTTGGAAGCCATGGTCCATGAGCCACTCCCGAACGAACTCCTTCGAGAGCTGCCTCTGGGGACGGCCCTCGGCAAGGCGATCCTCGTACCCGTCTGCGTAGTAGTACCGCGATGAGTCGGGGGTGTGCACCTCATCGATTAACACGAGATCCCCGTCGGGCGTGCGGCCAAATTCATACTTCGTATCGACGAGGAGGAGGCCCTGCTCCGTTGCCATCTTGTGGCCGCGTCGGTACAACGCGAGGGCCCACTCTGCGAGTTGGTCGTAGGTGGCGGGGGCCAGGCCGGTATTTGCAAGCGCCTCCTTTCGGCTCACGTCCTGGTCGTGCCCCTCTTCGGCCTTGGTGGTAGGAGTGAGGATCGGCTCGGGCAGCTGCTCGCTCTCTCGGAGTCCGTCCGGTAGGCTCTTCCCGCAGAGGGTCCGTGTCCCCCGGTCGTATTCCCGCCAGGCGTGCCCGGCCAAATAGCCCCGCACCACAAACTCGATGGGAATGGGGGTGCACTCCTTCGCGATAGTCACATTGGGGTCCGGAACGGAGAGGACGTGGTTCGGGACAAGATCTTCTGTGGCGTCGAAGAAGTAGGCGGCCGTCTGATTCAGAATTTGTCCCTTGAATGGAATGGTCTGTGGGAGGACGTGGTCAAAGGCAGAGATCCGATCGGTCGTGACCAGAATGCGCCGATCGCCTTGTCGGTAATTGTCGCGAACCTTTCCATGGTAGATCTCTCCCAGGTCGTCAAAACCGGTCTGCTCGATGGTGTGGTCCAGCTGGTCTTCAATGAGTTGCTTGTCCATAAAACGGGGCTCCGCCGCAGTTGAGGGGTGAAAGGGAGGCGAGGACTGAAGGGGCGTGCTCCGTCCCGAAATTGGGGTGGGCGCGTCGACAGGTGAGGCGCCTGGAGGGACTCAGGGACGTTGGCTCGATTTTCGAATGTGGAGTTCCGGCTCCACCAAGCGGGAGGTGTACTTCTCGGGTCCCCGCTTCTCCAATCGGTCCAGGAGAAGATCGGTGCCTTCGTTCCCGACGTTGTGCATGTTCTGGGCCACGCTGCTCAGTCCAATGAAGCGACTTACCTTAATGTCGTCGTACCCAACAAAGGCAAAGTCGTCGGGCACCTCAAATCCTTCTTCCCGGAGTGCCTGCCAGGCCCCGATGGCCTGTACGTCGCTGCTCGCAAAGGCGGCCTCTACAGGGTCGTCGAGGGCCAGGAGGTCCTGCATCGCCTCGTACCCGGACTCTTCGCTGAACCCATCGTGCTTGCTAGTGTGGCCGTGCACCACGAGGTCGGAATTGAACTCAATGCCCGCGTCTTCCAGCGCCTGGCGATACCCCGCGATCCGCTCGTTGCGGACACGGTTGTCGTGGGGCGTCGTGATGGCCCCGATCCGGGTGTAGTCCTGGTCGATGAGGTGATTGACTGCGAGTTCCGCACCGGGCTGGTCCTCCCAGTAGAATGAATCGAAGCCGGCCAGCTCGGCCCCGACGAGCACGACCGGCCCCCCGAGCATCCGCAGTTCGTCGGCGAGGTCCTCGTCCGGGGTCACGCCCACGAGCAGGAGCCCGTCCATGGCGCCGCCCTCCAGAAAGCTGCGGAGGGAGTGCTTCGGCGCTTCCCATTCCAGGTCGCAGAGCAACAGATCCACGTCCTCGTCGTCGAGCCGGTCACGCACCCCCTTCAACAGTTCGTTGTGAAAGGGCGTCGTGAACGTGGGAAGCGCCACGGCAATGGTCCGCGTGGAGCGTTGAGCGAGCGACTTTGCGGTCCGGTTCGGGCGGAACTGGAGTTCCTGAATGGCCCGCACTACCTTGTCTCGGGTTTGGTCGGCCACGTCCTCCGAATCGTTCAGCACCCGCGAGACGGTCGAAATAGCAACGCCTGCGTGATCGGCCACATCGTAGATGGTGGCCTTGGACTGGTTCGAGTTCTCCTTCGCATCGTTGGGCATGAGGCAACACGTATTTGAGAGGGGGAAGAGGCTGGGAGCGGCTACTCTTGAACCTCAGCCATGGTCGGTTCCTCTTCGAGGGTCTCGAAGAAGGTAGCGTCTGGATTGTCTCCCTCGTCCTGTTGAAGGGCCCGGAGGGCTTCGGAGACCCGGCCCTTGGCCTTTTGGAGTGCGGGTTCGAGTTCCATCCCGGTCTGGAGGTGATGGAGCAAGGGAAGCAAAAGGCCACTCGATGCGCCATGGTGCGACTGGAGGCCGTCAAGATGTGGGGCCTCGAAGAGGGCAAAGTCGTCCCCGTCGAAAAAGAGATCCAGGGCGTAATCCGGTGGAGACCCTTCCTGGTCGTAGAAGTGAGTTGGAAGCTTTCCGCAACGGATCAGAACGTGCTCGGCCCCCTGCTGGGCAATCCGTTGGGCGGCCACCTGGGCATCGTCCAGACTGGGGATTTCCATGCCGGCTACCAGGGCGGCATCTGTGCGCCGGATTGTGACGAGGTCCGGCTCACTGAGGCGTTCGACAATCGCCTCCAATCCTTCCTGTTCGACAACGTCCTCGCCACTCGGACCGCTCACGGTGAGGTCGTAGACGACGGGGCCGTCCAGCGAGTGAAGGTGGTCGAACACTCGGTCCACGGTTGGTGTGGCCCCGATGATGCCCACTTTGGCACTGGTCGGGGTCCGGGTCTCAAACAAATGTTCGAGCTGCGCGGCCACGGTGTCCGTCGGGACATTGAGGACGTCCGTCACGACGCCGTCTCCGGCAACGACGTGAGAGGTGCAAACTGGATACCCCGTCCCCGAAAGAGCCTGGGTGGCGAGAAGGTCGGCACTTAGGCCGCGTGTGATGCCGGGGTACAAGGCCCCAACAACAATTGGACGAAAGCGCATGGGAGCTGCGTCTGAAGGTGCGACTCAGGGCGGTATTCTATCACAAAGAGGATACTCTCTCTACCACTACGGGGCCTGAACGTTTGCTAGTTCGGTGGTGGAATACGAAAAGCTCCTCGTAAGGACGATGCCTTCTACTATAATTCAAGGGACGGACTGGAGGAGTATCTGTAACTTCTGTTATTGCAAAGTAAGCAATCGTGTGGTGGCTTTCTTCGAGTCGGCTCCGTAACAGTTTTCCCAAAACCCTACGCAACGGAACTGGTTGATCCAAAGTCGAATTTGATTGGCCCTTGTAAGCAGCCATACGCTGGCCGTCCAACGGCCGGTGGTGGTTCCTTTTATTCCGATCTCGGCTCATGAACCCTGATATGGAGATTCCCTCCGTCGAACGGTTGACGAGTGCTCGAATTCCCACTGTAGACGGCGAGTTCTCGCTCTCTCTGTACGAAAACAGCAAGGACGACAAGGATCACCTGGCACTCGCGTGTGGGGATGTCGCGGATGGGGAGGATGTGCTGGTACGCGTTCACTCTGAGTGCTTTACCGGTGATGTCCTTGGGTCTTTGCGTTGTGACTGTGGGGAGCAACTCGACGCTTCGATGCGACGGATTGCAAAAAACGGCCGGGGGATCCTTCTTTATCTGCGTCAGGAGGGGCGTGGGATCGGCCTTCTCAGTAAGCTCCGTGCCTACAACCTCCAAGACGACGGGTACGACACCGTCGAGGCCAACC
The DNA here is from genome assembly GCF_000013045.1 of Salinibacter ruber DSM 13855. Classification (NCBI taxonomy): domain Bacteria; kingdom Pseudomonadati; phylum Rhodothermota; class Rhodothermia; order Rhodothermales; family Salinibacteraceae; genus Salinibacter; species Salinibacter ruber. Next base: position 1,879,762 of record NC_007677.1, on the reverse strand, counting down.
GGATTCTTGGGCACGGAGCCGACGAGCGAGACTACGCCATCGCTGCACGAATCCTCGATGACCTGGGTGTGTCGTCCGCTCGCCTCCTGACCAACAACCCACAGAAGATTGAGAGCCTCGCCGAACATGGGGTTGAAATTACCGAGCGGATTTCGCTTGAGCCCCACGTGAACCGGCACAATGCGGAGTACCTCCGGACGAAGGTAAACCGGATGCGTCACATCTTGGATTTGGGACCCGCGAACGGGCACGCTCAGGGCAACGCCCATGGGACATCACTCCGTGACCTGAAGCAGCGGATTGACCGCTATTTTGCAGAGAAGGGACGGCCGTTCGTAACACTGACGTACGCCCAGAGCCTAGACGGCTCGATCGCTTCGACGTCGGGCACACCACTCCCCATCAGCAGTGAACAGGCCCTTCGGTTCACCCACCAACTCCGTGCGCTCCATGACGGCATTCTCGTCGGCATCGGAACCGTGTTGGCCGACGACCCGCGTCTCACGGTCCGACACAACGATGGAACGCACCCGGTCCCAATCGTGCTGGATTCGTCGCTGCGGTTCCCCTCCGACGCACAACTTCTTGCGGGGGACGGCCCGGATCCGCTCATCGTCACGAGCCCCAACGCGGACCCGGACCGCAAAGAGCGACTTGAAGCGCACGGGGGCACGGTCATTGAACTGTCTTGCGGGCCGGAGGGGGGAATTTGTGTCAAGACTCTCCTACGCACCCTCGGGGAGCGAGACTTTTCCAGCGTGATGGTGGAGGGGGGAACGAGCATTCTCACCTCTTTCCTGCGACGTCAGTGTGCCCAGCGTGTGATCGTCACTGTCGCCCCCATGTTCGTAGGCGGAACGGCGGCGCTCTCTTCGCTCGCCCCTGAAGATCAGGACACGCACGCTCGGTCAGACTTTCCCCGGTTGGACAACATCCAGCAGCGGTGGTACGGAGAAGACCTGGTCCTGGAAGGAGATCCTGTATGGCCCGTCGCCTCCGAGTGAGGCCGTCCTCGATGCTTTCCACACGCAGTTCGAACGAGACCCAACCCACATGACAAGTGCGTCTCGCCGGCGGGTACAGTTTACGGGGCCTGGTGAAGTGGAAGTGGTGACCGAGCCGGTGCCGGACCCGGCCCCAGACGAGGTGGTGGTCCAGACGGAATGCTCGGCCGTAAGTCCGGGCACGGAGCGGCTCGTGTACGAGGGGCACGTTCCCGAAACCCTGGCGGCCGATACCACGATCGAGGCCCTCGAGGACGACGATTTTTCTTACCCCATCTCTTACGGCTACGCATGCGTGGGAACGGTCGAGACGACGGGCAGCAATGTCGACGCTGAGTGGGAGGGACGCACCGTCTTTTCGTTTCAGCCTCACGTGTCCCGGTTTGTGACGTCGCCGTCCGCTCTTGTTCGCGTGCCCCCCGCCGTGTCTGCTGTAGACGCCGCCCTGATCCCGTCCGTAGAGACGGCCGTAAACTTCGTTATGGACGGACGCCCCATGGTTGGGGAGCAGGTCGTTGTGCTCGGGCAGGGCGTTGTGGGGCTGCTCACGACTCAGCTCTTGTCTCGGCATCCGCTTCGTGGGCTTTGGACCGTCGAGCCGTCGCCCCACCGGCGGGCCATGTCGGAATCGCTGGGGGGAACGGCCGTGGCCTCTTCGTCCGACCTGGAGCTGGGCACGGGGCATGACGCCTCTGGGCCCGACGCTTCACGCGCCGATCTCGTGTTCGAGCTGACGGGGAAGCCGTCCGTACTCAACGACGCGGTGCAGCGTACGGCTTTCAGTGGACGGGTCGTGGTGGGATCCTGGTACGGCACGAAATCTGCCCCCATCGACCTCGGGCGTCACTTTCACCGCTCTCGAATGGAGATCATTTCCAGTCAGGTCAGTACCATCGATCCATCGCTTCGGGGCCGGTGGACAAAGGACCGGCGCATGTCCGTGGTGCTCGACCTGTTGCCCACGCTCACCCCGAGCGACCTCGTCTCCCAGACATTTTCCCTCGACGATGCTCCTGCAGCGTACGAACAGCTTTCGACCGATCCTTCGATGCTGCAGCCCGTATTCCAGCACAACTGAACCGGTACGACTGAACCGTTTTCTTCTCACCCCTACGGCACTGCCATGTACGAACTGATGGTTCGCCGCGACTTCGTGGCGCAGCACTATCTTACAGTCCCCGACTGTGGCCCTGAGAACGAGTGGCATTCGCACCACTTCGACGTCGAGGTCGCGTTGAAGGGAGACGAGCTCAACGAACACGGGTACCTCGTCGACATCGTGGAGGTGGAGGGGGCCCTTGAGGCCCTCGTGGACCGGTACGAAGACGCCACCCTGAACGACCTGCCCGAATTTGAGGGGCTGAATCCCAGTATCGAGCACTTCTCCCGAATCTTCTGCACGGCCCTGACGGAGCAGCTGAATACGGCACAGCTGGAGACCGTTACCGTCAAGATCTGGGAGGACGATACCGCCTGGGCCTCCTATACGGCGTAATTTTTCTATCCGACCCGCCCTCTTGTCTGTGAATGCTCCGGACGCGTACCGCCTGTCCCGGTACCTAACGGCCAAAAAGTCTATTGACGGCCGCGCCCTCAATCATCGGGTGTGGTCCCGTTTCGTCGAAGAGCTCGGTGGCGTTTCGTCGCTCCGCATCTTAGAGGTTGGGGCCGGCGTTGGCGCGACTGTGGAGCGCATCGTCACTGCCCTGGACGTTCGAACGGGCCCGTCGCTCCGGTATACGCTCGTAGACCGGAATCCGGCGGTGCTCGATACCGCGTCGTCCGAACTACGGACGTGGGCGGAGCAACAGGGGTTCGAGGTGACCGGCCGATCCCCGCAGGTCTGGTCGGCGGACGGCGAGTCCGTTGCCCTCGAGTTCGTGACGGCAGACCTGTACGACTTCGCCGCGGCGCACGATGGGGGCCGATTCGACGCAATTGTCGGACAAGCGCTGTTTGATCTGCTGCGGATCCCCGACGCGATTCAGGCGCTCCGGCCGCTGCTCCGTGACCGGGGCCTGTGGTACCTGCCGATTCATTTCGACGGCGTGACGGCCTTCGAGCCGCCGCACGACTCGGGGTTGGATGGGCGCGTCGAAACGTTGTACCACGAGAGCATGACGACCGACCACGACGACGGTCGGGCCGGTGACCAATCGGGGCGACGTCTCTTGACGCATCTCCGAGACGCGGGGAGTACCCTTCTCGAGGCCGGCGGATCGGACTGGATCGTCTGGCCACAGGACGGGGACTACCCGGCGGACGAGGCGTACTTTCTCTACCACATTCTGCACTTCATTGAAAACGAGCTTCGCGGCCACCCGGCCCTCGACGATGACGCGTTTGCGGACTGGCTGTCGGATCGCCGCCGCCAGATTCACGAAGGCCGGCTTACCTACATCGCCCATCAATTGGACGTGCTGGCCCGAACGGACTGAGCGCTTCTATCCGTTGAAGTCCGGCGCCTCGTCCACGTAGTAGGAAGAGGACTTTCCGGGTTGGGCGTGGAGGTAGGTCTTTGTCGTTTCGATGCTCTCGTGGCCCAGGGTTTCGCGGACGAGTTCCAGGTCGGCCCCCTTCTGCAGGGCATGAGACGCGTGGGCGTGCCGAAACCAATGCGGCGATACCTCGGATGTCATAATTGGTTCGCCCTCTTCGTCGCGTTTCACTGCGCCCTCCGAGCCGGTCTTCTCGGTGAGCTTGACCCCGGCCCGCACGGCCGCCTTCTTCACAACGCGCCAGATCTGGGATCGCGAGAGGCATCCGCCTTTCTGGGATCGAAAGACGGGATCGTCGGCGGCTCCGTGGCCTTCGGACTCTTCGTTCTCCCGCAGGCGGATAATCAGGCTCCACACCTTGCTGTACAGGGTAACGGCGCGGGTCTTGCCGCCCTTTCCGAAGAAGGTGACCTGGCCGCCGGGCCGCCCGTCCGGGCCGTTCAGGTCCGGGCGGTCCTTCAGGTCGCGCCAGCGAAGATCTTCGACGTCCGAGATCCGCCCGCCGGAGGCGTAGAACAGGCGGAGCAGCACGTGGTTGCGCAGGTCGCGCTCGTCGCGCAGGAGGGCCCACAGGTCCGCCTCCGACAAAATCCGCTCGGCGCGATCGTTGCGGACGGATGGGGTGGAGAGGGCCGCGCCGACGTTGTGGGCGAAGTATCGGAGCTTCGTCCCGAACGTGAACAGGCTCTTTACGGCCGACAGTTTTCGCTTTTGCGAAGACCGCGCGTACCCGTCTTTCAGGTGCTCGCGGTATTCCTGTAGGTGGCCGAGCGTGACGTACCGGAGCGGAAGGTCCACGAACTCAACGAATTGTTCGAAGTCGCGGGCGTACTCCTCCTGCGTCCGCGCGCTCTTCTCGGCGAGCCAGCGCCGCACGAGCACCTCGTCGGACTCGATTGAGCATTGGCCGTCGGAGGGGGCGTTGTACGGCCGATTCTCGTCGCCGCGTTGGGAGACATTCCGGAGCGACTGCTCCGCATTCGTGTCATGCATGGGCTGAGGGTCTGAGCTCGGGCTCGAATTGGACATGTTTCAGTCGGTGGGTCACAGAGGTAGGGATCGGGGGCGGCCGGTCATGCCTGAGAATTAGGAACTCGGGCCTAAATCCAGATCAGTGAACCGAGGCAGAAGCATCCGCCGAGAATGGTGAGCATGAGTCCGGAGACAAGATCCGGGACGGATGTCATCCGGACGCCTTCTTCGCTGGTTCTCGAGTCTCCAGTGAGCGCCTTTCTTAGCAGGTCGATCCCGAAGAAAAGCCAGACTCCGCCGATTTCGTTCATACATAGAAAGACGATTGGATGCTCCACGAATTCATCAACGCTGTCTTGACCGATGGACGCCCCGAAGCGAATAACGTACCGAATAACGTAGGGGGACGCAGTCGCATTTGCAGACTGCACCTTCGGCAACGCCTACAGGGCCCACATCATCCGCCAGCGCGACACAGGCAGCCGGCATGAGTGCGCGATTCTAAAAACGCAACATAACGCTTATTAGATCCCGTTCCTACGGAGGGCGAATTTAGGCGCTTCAGGGGCCGGTTACACGCCTCGCAGGACTTCCGAAACATCAAAATCGATATGCACGGCCGCACTGTCTTGGAGATTGCCCCCGGTCGTTTCGGGATCATGAACCTGTGCTGCCGCAGCAGAATTGCCGAACCGTCCATGGGCCTGAATCTGTGAGAGGCTCGCGCCGCCGTCGGCCGCAAGGCGCAGCCCGGTGCGGCGCAGCGTATCGATCGTAATTGAGCCCACCCCGGCGGCGGTCCCGGCCCGACGGACGATCGTATATATTGCGTCCGCCGAAAGGGGCTCGCCGCGATTTCGATTGCTCATCGAGCGCCATAGCGGCCCGGCGGTGAGCCCGAACTGATCTTTTACGTTGTCAATTACACTGACGACCTGATCGGGAATACGAACGTATTCCTCGCCTGTGCCCTCCGGATTCACCTCAAGAATCCAATACCGCCCGAGAGGCCGGACGTCTTCGACCGCCACGGCTGCGATTTCGCTCCGCCGCAGGGCCGCGTGGATCGTCGTCAGGATGATTGCCTGATCGCGAAGCCCAGTCTCGTCTGACGCGCCGGCCGCCTCTAGCGTGTCGCGCACCTCTAGCTTCGTAAGTGAGCGCACGGACGAAGATGCGTCGGCCGGAGGCATCGGCTTTACGTCAGGATGGCGCGCCGGGTTGCGGTCGTAAATGCGTTCCGTCATTGCCCAATCGAAAAATGAGCGGAGGGCCGCAAGGCGTCGGCGCTGGGTCCCCGCTGCCAAGTCGAGATCATGCATAGTCTCCACAAAGGCACGAATGTCCTCATGCGTGATTGCCTGCACGAGGTCAGCGGTTATGTCCTCCGCCTGCGAAAAAAACGCCTGCAGATCAGTCCGGTACGCCCGGCGCGTCTGGGACGAAGAGAGACTGCGTAGGAACGAGTCGAGAAGCTTCATGCGCCTGATTCGTATCTGCGATAAGTCATTTTATCACAGGTGCTTTTGTGCACAATAATTTTATTTATCATGTACACAGGTGGGTACGGCCCCTGTGGTGCAGGAGCCGCGTTGAGGGCTGATTCAGAGCGGGGTCAGTCGGTCTCGGTCGCGGTAACGTCCGCCTCGTACCGAAAGATGGCCGCGACGCTGCGGCCGCCCGGCATCTCCTCCGGCGACAGAACATGTACGGCGGCACCGCTCAAATAAGATTTGAGGGCGGCGTAGTTCAGAAGATCACCGTCTCCTGGCTCTTGCGAATCGTGCACCCTGACCGTGTTGCTGTCGGGGTCAAATCGTCCCCAGCGATACTGTCCCTGCGGAACGAAGAGGGTGTCGACGCGGCCGTACGCGCAGGCGGGGACAATTTCGTGGAAATCGCCCGAGGCGAGCTCGGCGTTTTCGTGATACAGGTCCTCGAAGCGGTCAAGCTCCTGCTGTTGCACCGTCTGCAGTACCGACTCGACGACCGACCATGCCTCTCGGTGGAGCTCTTTCAGTTCCAGCTGCTCAGGATTTCCTGCGATGATGTTGTCGTCTACGAGGTGGGGAAAGTTATTGACGCTCTTGTAGAGCGGCAGGTACTCGGACACCCCAGCCAGAACCAACGGCGCCTCCTCCCCGCCGATAAAGTCCGTCACACTCTCGTCGATGCGACGAAAGAAGCGTTTAAGCTGATCTTTGGGCTCGCGGCTCTGGTCTTCGGACGACCCGTGGCCGTGGCGCACCTGACCCGCCTCGCCCCCATCTGGCGAGGACGGGGCCGCCTGCGCATGCGACTGAAGGCCCTGCTCGGGGGGCTCCTCGTACTGCTGAATGGCCGTCACGATATCGGAGGGAATCTCGGCGGCCTCCACCTCACTGATGGCCTGATGCGTGCCCTGGTAGAGGCGGACATCATTTTGGCTCAGGGCGAGCAGGTAGTAGCGGTTGTTTGACGCAATCAGTGGGAAGAGCGGCTTCAGGTGGAACCGATCCTCCACAATTGCCACCTCGTCGAACGGAAGCGGGAGGCGATAGAACTCGGACGTGTCGGTCGTCAAAAATGCCGCGAGTCCTTCACTGAGACCGCGCCAGAAGCCGGGTCGGTCGAGGAGCTGGCGGGCCTCTCCCAGAATATCGTCGATGTCGGACTCCCGGTATTCCTGTTCGCGAAGCTGATCCCGGACGTCACGGAGAAGGTTTTTGAACCGGGTCGTGTTCTGGGACCAATCGGACCGAAACCGATGCGTGGGCATGTAGATCGAAATGCAGAGACCGTCGTCCGACTGGGCCAGACGCTTCAGCTCATCGCGGTTAAAGAGGTCCATAGGAGGAGACAGAAATGGTGAGTAGTAAATGAGGAGGACGAAGCTGTTTGGCGGGCGGTCAACAGCCTGTGACTTCGCGGGCCTTCACGGCCGGGGAACGACTCGGCCGCTGCGTTCCGGGCGCAGAACGAATTTAGAAGTCGCCCAGGAGTTCACCAGAGGCATGTGCCCTCGTTTCTGCGTGCCCCCGCTACAGGGCCCGCTCGGGCCATCCTCGTGAACGTTGCCCGCTGTGTCTTAGCTGAGCATCTGCTCACCAAACAACTTCCGAAGGGGTTCGCGGAGGCGCCCAGAGGCTACGGATCGGGGGCGTCTCGAAGCACAGCCCGGACGGGAGCCGCATCGCCCCCCACAATCTTCAGCGGGAGCGCAATCAACTCGTAGCGCCCCGGTGGGACGTTTGTCAAGACAAGTCCTTCGAGATTCACGATGCCAGTGTCCAGCAGCGCGTGATGGGCGGGCAGGTCTGTGCTATCGAGCGGATCAACGGACGGGGCGTCCGTCCCCACGAGACTGACGCCGGCGTCCGCGAGGGCATGGATGGTATCCGGTTGAATCGGGACCACGGCGTCCGGCCACTCGTCGTCCGGAGAGACCCCGCTAGACGTTTTGAACAGAACTCGTTCCGCACTGGCCCCGTCTAACTGACCGATGTGTTCCGGGCGGACCGATGGGGCGTTGGCATTCACGTCCACGACGCGGGCGGGCCCAACAAAAGAATCGAGCGGCAGATCGTCGGTCGCTTGCCCCTGCCGCTTAACGTGAAGGGGCGCGTCCACGTGAGTGCCGGTGTGGGTGCTCAGTCGGAGGGAGCCCAGGTTGACAGACGATTCGTCCTCGTTGCGGCGAGCCGTCCAGGTCCATTGCACCTCCTGGTCGCCGGGCCACACGGCCGTTGCTGGAGAGACGCTTCGGGAGATGTCGATGAGGGCCATTCGGCGGAGTGGGGTTACGCAGATTCGCGCTCCGGAAGATCAGGGGTCCGAACCGGCCGGTCGTGCTGGGGACGGCGGTCCCCGGAAAATGAGGGCGGCGGCGGCGCCGGATGCCAGCGCGGCCCCCCGGGCGGCCCGCCCGACGACCCGGAGTCGTCGCTCCAGATGAAGTGCCACAGGAGCGTCCCGAGGATAATCGGGCCGAAGGCAACAAAGAAACTGAGAACCTGGTAAATCCAGTTCATGGCCGGCGAGAGAACAGGTGCGGGGACAGAGCCGTGAGCGGGCGCCAGTCGTCACGTGGTATAAGAACTTCACTACGCCTTAATGTTCACGGATAAACGACACAACGGTTTCGGAAACTATCTTCTCGCACCGTGAAAATGACGTGTTTGATCGTTCTCTTGTAGTGCGGTTTCATTCTCCTTAGTGCGGCCATCTTTATGTCCACTGACTACGACTTGATTACCATTGGCGCGGGGCACAATGGGCTGATTGCGAGCGCCTACGTCGCCCAGGCAGGCTACCGGGTTGCGGTGTTTGAAGAGCGGGAGATGGTTGGGGGGGCGGTGTCCACCAAAGAGCTTTTTCCGGGATACCAGATCGACCTGGGGGGGAGCGCGCACATCCTGATACGGCAAACCCCCATCGTCGAAGAGCTTGAGCTGGAGCAGTATGGGCTCACGTACATTGAGCTCGACCCGATGTTCGTCGCGCCGTTCCCCGACGGCGACGTAATCTACTTCTACCGCGACCTAGACCGTACCGTTGACCACCTCGAACGGCTCTTTCCCGGAGAGGGCAAGGCCTACCGCGAGTTTGTGACGGACTGGATAGGATTTGCCCGCACCATGCGGGACATCTTTCTCACCTCCCCGAGTCCCTTGGAGTTGGGCAAGCAGTTGATTCGTGGGGCCAGCTCTCCACTTCCCTGGCAGGAGGAGCTTCGTCACATCCTCCGTCCGTATCAGGAGGTTCTGGGGTCCTATTTCGAGGAAGAGAAGCTGCGAACGGCCATTGCCTGGATGGCCGCTCAGTCGGGCCCCCCGCCGACCGATCCCCTCACTGGGCCTTTTGCGCTGTGGCACCCATTGTACCACGAAGGGGGCGTGGCGCGTCCCAAGGGCGGATCCGGCGAGCTCACGCAGGCACTCAAGCGCCACATTGAGGCACATGGAGGCGACATCTACACCGACGCGCCCGTCGAGAACATTCTGGTCAACCACGAACACGCCGAGGGCATTCGGGTCAACGGAACCTCTTACACGAGTCGAGCCGTGTGTTCGGCCACACACGCGAAGGAAACGTTCGACCACCTCCTCCCTGCTCGGCACCGGCCGGACGGGGCCGACGGGTTGCGGATTGGAAATGGGTTCGGGGCGATGATGCGCCTCGCGCTGGACGAGCCCGTCTCGTACACGGCGACCGCCGACGACCAAAAGGCCCGAACAGGCCTGCAGCTGCTGTGCCGGGACATGACGCAACTACGGGCGGCCTACGGAGACCACCTGGCCGGCCGGCCGGCACAGGACCCGCCCCTAATCGCAATGACATTCTCCGCGGCGGACGATACACTTGCTCCCCCCGGCGGAGAAGTGCTTTGGCTTTGGGGGCAGTACTTTCCCTACGAGCTGGCCAGCGGACGCACGTGGCCGGACATCGCTGAGGAGGTGGCCGACACGCTGCTCGCCCAATTTGAGCAGTATGCACCCGGAACGCGGCAGTCAATTGTCGGCCAGCTCTTCCAGCACCCCGAGTGGTTGGAGGAACACCTAGGGCTGTATCGGGGAAATGTGATGCATCTTGAGATGAGCATCGACCAAATGTTCTCGGCACGACCTCTTTTTGGGGCCTCGGATTACGAGGGGCCGGTAGACGACCTTTTCCTGACGGGGGCGAGCACACATCCAGGGGGAGGAATCATGGGGGCGTCCGGGCGAAATGCTGCCCGTGTGGTGCTGAAAAACGTGGCGTGATATTCCACTCAATAATAGCTGATAATGCCACTGAATGAGCTATCTATCTTTCCATCTGATCTTCCTAGTCCCTCCAATCCTCCTCATGGTGGCGTTTCACCGACGCCCGAGACGGATGGACGACGACATGCGGGTTGATTTGGCGATTCCGATTGTCTGCTTGATCGCATTTACGTACACGACTCCGTGGGACAATTACCTCGTCGCCCAGGAGGTGTGGTGGTACGGCGCCAATCGAGTCGTCGGGACCATCGGGTATGTGCCCGTCGAGGAATATATGTTCTTCGTGCTGCAGCCCATCCTGACTGGGCTCTTCCTTTATCAGTATCTGTACCGGGTTTCCCCAACCCCAAACACATACGCGTCGGCGGCGTCTTGGAGCGGAGCAGCACTGTTTGCCGGAATCACCGGGCTAGGGGCGTTTCTGCTAATGGACGGCCGTGCCTCAACGCTTTATTTGGCCCTCATTCTGGTGTGGGCCCCGCCCATCCTGGCGGGGATGTGGCTCTACGATGGGGAGACGCTCTGGGCCTTTCGGGACAGCGTCCTCGTGACAACGGCCCTCCCAACGGCGTACCTTTGGGCGGCCGATGCAGTGGCCATCCACTCCCGCATCTGGACGATCTCGCCCGAGTACACCGTCGGGGCATCGGTCCTCGGGTTGCCCCTGGAAGAAGCGTTGTTCTTCCTGTTCACAAACCTTCTGGTAGTGCAAGGCATTCTCCTGCTCCTGTACGGATCGCACAGGGCAGTTACACCGGACCAGGCGACGCGCCTGTCCGCGACCTAATATATAACTTTTCCCTCACAATTTGGGAAGACGCGCCGGATTTTCCCGTTGGCAGTCGCACGTCCTCGCAGTTATACTACCACAAGTGATTCCCAGTTTTTTACTCACTGCGAGGAGCATTCGCGACTTGAGTCTCGTCAGCAAACACAACTGGGACGGTTCCGAATCGGCCCTAGCGGCCCGACCGGACCTGCTCACACTATCACCCAAACAACCCGAACCTATCCATGCTACAAGAACTTCCCACCCTGACGCCGGGCCAGTATAGCCTGGTGTTCAACATGTTCTCTTTCACCGTTGCGACCATGACGGCTTCCTTTGTGTTCTTCGTCCTGGCGCGCAACAACGTAGCGCCGAAGTACCGGATTTCGATGATGGTCTCGGCGCTGGTGGTCTTCATTGCCGGCTACCACTACTTCCGCATTACCAGCAGTTGGGAAGCCGCGTATGCCCTGCAGAATGGGATGTACCAGCCCACCGGTGAGCTATTTAACGACGCATACCGCTATGTGGACTGGCTCCTTACGGTGCCGCTGCTGACCGTAGAGTTGGTGCTCGTCATGGGCCTTCCGAAGAACGAGCGCGGTCCGTTGGCCGCGAAGCTTGGATTCCTGGCGGCCCTCATGATCGTGCTCGGGTACCCCGGTGAGGTCAGTGAGAACGCGGCCCTCTTCGGAACCCGCGGTCTCTGGGGCTTCCTGAGCACCATTCCGTTCGTTTGGATCCTGTACATCCTCTTCACCCAGTTGGGTGATACGATTCAGCGGCAGAGCAGTCGCGTGTCGACGCTTCTCGGCAACGCCCGGCTGCTGCTGCTGGCCACCTGGGGCTTCTACCCGATTGCGTACATGATCCCGATGGCATTCCCTGAGGCGTTCCCGAGCAACACCCCGGGAACCATCGTGGCCCTTCAGGTCGGATACACGATCGCGGACGTTCTCGCGAAGGCCGGATACGGCGTGCTTATCTACAACATCGCCAAGGCCAAGTCCGAAGAGGAAGGCTTCAACGTCAGTGAGATGGTGGAGCCGGCCACGGCCAGTGCGTAAGGCACTAGCCTCCCCTTCTAGACTCCATTGAAGGGGGCTGGAACGACTCGCCCGCCGTCGGAATTCTCCGACGGCGGGTTTTTTATATGTGTCCCCTACGCACCTCCTCGGAAACCATCTATGAGAATCAGTAATTGGGAGAGCCCTTCCGTTGCCTATGGACCCGAACAACGACACCATGGAGCCTTTATCTGAGCCCGATGCGTCCGATCCCATCCTCACCATTACGGGCCCCACGGCGGTCGGCAAAACAGCGGTAAGCCTTGAGGCGGCCGAGCAGCTCAACGCCGAAATTGTCTCCGTCGACAGCCGACAGGTGTACGAGGAGCTGACGATCGGGACCGCGAAGCCATCCCCGAGCGAGCAGCGACGGGCTCCTCATCACTTCATCGGGGAGCGGTCCCTTCACGAGCCGTTCTCGGCCGGGGCGTACGCAAAGGCGGCCAACGACCGGATCCGAGCGGTCCTCGAGCGGGGACGCCGTCCGCTCGTCGTGGGGGGAGCGACACTGTACCTCCACGCCCTGCAGTACGGCCTGGCGGACATACCGGACGTGGACGATGAGGTGCGGGATGAGCTGAACCAACGGCTGGAGTCTGAGGGCCAGGACGCCCTCTACGAGGAGCTTCAGCAGGTGGACCCCAGGCAGGCCGCCGAAACCGACCCGACAAAGACCCAGAAGGTCATTCGGGCCCTTGAGGTGTACCACGGCACCGGAAAGCCCCTGTCCTACTACTACGAAAACCAACCGGAACCGCCATTTGACTACGTCACCGTGGTCCTCAACCGGGACCGAGAAAAGCTCTACGACCGCATCAACCAACGCGTCGACCGGATGCTCGACGCGGGCCTTCTAGACGAGGTTCGCGACGTCATGGACATCGACGGCGTGCAGCTGGACGAGCCGCCCCTCAGCACGATCGGCTATCGGGAACCGATCCAACACCTCAAGGGCGACATTGACTACGACGAAATGGTGCGACTCGTAAAGCGCAATACGCGCCGGTACGCCAAACGGCAGCTTACGTGGTTTCGGCGCTACGATGAGTACCACTGGCGGGCCGCTCCGGAGACCCGTGCAGAGGACCTAATCGAGGTGCTGAAGAACGCGTTAGACCCCACTCACTCCGCAGCGGAAGGCTCTGCTCGGTAGTCTCCCAGCACGTATCGTCGAAGGCCCGGGGCGTAGAGACGGAAGAGGGCAATTACCGTGGCCCCGCCCCACCCCGTCCAGATCCAGACCCAATACGGCCCGTCGACGTAGAAGAGATACGTCCCAATCGAGCAGAGGCCCAGCCACAACCAGGGCCATGACGGCCGCGGACCCGCGACCCCGAGCGCGATCACGGGCACCAAGTACCACGGGTGTACAGTTGTGCTAAGGACGAACAGCGTACCGATGAGCACGAGGCATGCGCGCCGAAACGACCACTTGTACCATGCATCCAGGCCGTACAGGACAGGAAGCGATGCCAGGAAAAGCCCCCGGAAGAGTGGACCGATCGTTTTGCTCCAGTCCGCTCCGGTCCAGACCCAAAGGACGTGCTTGACCGCGTAGTACGGGCCTGCGTTAAACTCAAACAGCTTGGCAAACAAATCGACCGATGCTTTGATGTGGGGCACAGCATACGGAGCCGCGTACGGAAGGCTGAGCCCCGCCACGAGCAGTGCCCCCGGCCACACGGCGCGCCATCCGAAGCGGCGAAGCAAGAATGGGCCCAGTGCGAACGGATAGATTTTGACGAGCCCCGCCCCGGCAATTGCCAACGACGCACAGGCCCCATATCGGCGTCGAACTGCCCAGACTGCAGTCAACAGCAAGAGTGCCAATAGGGCTTCCGTATGGCCCTGGCCGGCCGTCTCGATCAGCACCAGTGGATTCCACGCGTAGAGCAGAACGTTTCGGGTGCTTGTGAGGCGCGTGAGGACGACGACCCCGATACACTCAACCCCAACGAATAGCGTTTTGAGAACGTAGTACGACGTTGCCCAGTGTCCGTCGTAGGCCAGCCCCCCAAGGGCAAAGAAGAGCTGCGAGAGCGGGGGATAGATGCTATAGTACTCCTGTGAGTTGAGACTCTCGTAGAGCGATGTGTCCTGGTAAGACACAAGAGCGGAATCCGACGGGACAAATCGGTACGGGTTGATGCCCTCCCATTGAAGCCATCCGTCCCAGATGTACCGGTATAAATCGTCGGTCAGTCCTGGACCAACCGGCAAATACGCAATTCGAAGGAGCAGCGCGCCCCACAACACCGCCCGCACCGATAGAACATCACGACGCCAAAGGAGCAACAGGCCCGCGCCTCCCAGAAACGATGCCCCAACCAATACCGGCCACGTGGCCCGAAACGCAGCCCAGAGGGGCCCTGAGAGCAACACGATGCCGGTACAGACCAGAAGGGTCTGCGTGGAAAAACGGACCTGGCGACTGCCCGGCATGGTACTCGAAGCGAATCACAGAACAGGGGGAGAGGCCAACGCAATCAGTTAAGGAGACACTTGCCAGCAGATGTTACGGACCACGAGTTGCGTCGGCCGCAGTTCTCCATGTTTATTCAAAAATCGACAATGCAATAACAGAAGTAAAGTTGGCAGTTTATAAGACCATCAGCTCTTTCGGGCTGCGGGTCAGGTTCTCACACCCGTCTTCTCGGAGCACGATAATGTCTTCAATGCGAACCCCGTACTGCTTTTCTGGAAGGTACACCCCAGGCTCAATCGTTACACAGGCCCCCTCTGGCAGCTCGTCGTCGGCCGTGTGCGAGACCCGGGGCCATTCGTGCACCTGAAGCCCAAGCCCGTGACCCAGCCCGTGCGTGAAGTGCTCCGCCAGTCCAGCAGCCTCAAGCGACCCTCGGGCCACAGCATCCAACTCTCTCCCCGTCATGCCGGCCCGTGCGGCATCGAGCGCGGCGTGCTGGGCCTCCAGTACTGCTTCGTAGCCCCGCCGGGCCGTATCTTCGGGCTCGCCCAGCGCCACCGTCCTCGTCATATCGGACGCGTACCCGTCCCGAAAGCACCCCATGTCGATCACGATCATATCCCCGGCGTGCAGGGACCGATCTGTGGGACGGGCGTGGGGACGCGCGCCATTGGGGCCTGAGGCAACGATGGGGTCGAACGCCATCGACTCGGCCCCCTTCTTCAAGTGACGATACACAATTTCCGCCCCGATTTCCCGCTCCGTCATGCCCGGCTCGATGAGGTCGGTAATCTCGCGGAACACGTTTTCGGTAATCGACTGGGCCCTGCGAATCCGAGAGACCTCATCTTCGGTTTTGGATCCGGCAAGCTGGGTTAGCAGGCCGGTCTTCGGAATCCACTCTACCTCCCCGTGCTCGTCCACAAGAGCATCGCGGCGAGCGACGCTGACGTGGTCGGCCTGAAACGCCACTCGCGAGAACGACTCCAAGAGACCCACCTCCTTCACGCACGCCGAGAGTCCATCTCGGGCAATGTGGACGTCCGCCCCGTCTACTTCCGACCGGGCTTGGTCCGTGTAGCGCCCATCGGTGACGAAGGACGCCGAGTCGGGACCGACAATCAGGAGTCCACTGGATCCTGTAAAGCCACAGGCCCACCGGATCTTCGGCATCGAAGTGAGAAAAATGGCGTCGGCCTCGAGGTCGTTCAGGCGACCTCGAACACGGGACATGCGATCTGACATACGACAAGAAATCCGGGAAGCGACCAGCGACATGACCGAGGGTTCGCCTAGTCGCTGCGCTTGGACGGCCCCGAGTAGTAGTTCGGGGATTCCTTTGTAATCTCAACGTCGTGGGGGTGGCTTTCTCGGAGGCCCGCGGCGGTGGTGCGAACGAACTGGGCCGACTCGTAGAGGTCCCGAACCTCCTCGCTGCCGCAGTACCCCATCGCGGCCTGGAGCCCGCCCTTCATCTGGTGGATCACCTCGCTCAGGGTGCCACTATACGGCACACGTCCTTCAACCCCCTCCGGCACCAGTTTGCGAAGCTCGTCCTCCGCGTCCTGGAAGTACCGGTCCTTGCTTCCGTCCTGCATGGCCTCGACCGAGCCCATGCCCCGGTAGCTTTTGTACTTTCGCCCCTCGTAGATGATCGTCTCGCCGGGGCTTTCTTCGACGCTTGCGAAGAGGCTTCCGATCATGACCGCACTGGCACCGGCCGCCAGTGCCTTGGGGATGTCGCCGGTCTGTTTGATGCCGCCGTCGGCAATGACGGGGACGCCGTCGGGGCGGGCCTCCTCGGCACACTCCATGATGGCGGTCAACTGCGGGACCCCAACCCCGGCCACCACGCGTGTCGTGCAGATCGACCCGGGACCGATCCCGACCTTTATGCAGTCCACCCCAGCATCGATCAGCGCGCGGGCCCCGTCGGCCGTGCCTACATTCCCGGCTACAATTTCGACCTCGCTCTCAAATCGAGCGGCGACCTGCCGGACCGTTTCCAGTACGCCCTCGGCGTGGCCGTGAGCCGTATCGACGACCACGAAATCGACCCCCACTTCGACCAGGGCCGCCACCCGATCCATGACGTCGGGCGTCACGCCCACAGCCGCCCCGACACGGAGCCGCCCGTGTTCGTCCTTGCAGGCATTGGGGTGCTTGCGGCGCTTGCGTATGTCTTTGAAGGTGATAAGGCCCTTCAGGTAGCCCTCCTCGTCCACGACGGGAAGCTTTTCCACCTTATGCGCCTGCAGGATCTCGATGGCCTCGTCCAGGGTCGTGCCCACCGGCACTGTCACCAGATCGTCGGCGGTCATCATCTCCCGAATGGGCGTGTCGCCATCAAGCTCAAACCGGACGTCCCGGTTCGTCACGATCCCTACGAGCTTGTCCGACTCGTCCACCACCGGAATGCCCCCGATGGAGTAGTGCGCCATCATGTTTCGGGCATCGGCCACCGTGTCGTGGGGCGAAATCGTGATCGGGTCGAGAATCATCCCGTTCTCCGACCGCTTCACGCGTCGCACCTCGGCGGCCTGGTCTTCAATCGACATGCTTTTGTGGAGCACCCCGGCGCCCCCCTGGCGAGCCAGCGCAATGGCCATGTCCGCCTCCGTGACCGTATCCATGGCCGCGGACAGGACCGGAACGTTGAGCTTGATGTTTTGGGTCAACCAAGCGGAGGTATCCGTCTCGCGGGGCATCACCTCGGAATGGCCCGGCACGAGAAGAACATCATCGTAGGTCAGGCCTTCCGTCTTGATTTTGTCGTTGGCTGCGGTGTCGGGGGTGCCGTTCGTAACCGGTTGGGACATCGGTAGAAGGGATTATTGAAGATCAACACGTTGATAGAGCTCGCGAACTTCCTCCGGTTCTAGCCGGCGCCACTCGCCACGCTGGAGGCGGCCGGTGGTGAGCGTGGCGTACTTGGCCCGCTCCAGCTGCACGATGGTGTGCCCGAGCGCCTCCATCATGCGACGGATTTGCCGGTTGCGGCCCTCGTGCAGCTCGAGCGCAATGTCGGTTTTGCGTTGCGGGTCGAGGTACGCGACCTGATCGGCCGCCGCCGCCCCGTCGGACAGCTCCACGCCCCGCTTCAGCTGGTCGAGCTGATGGGGCTTGACGTCGTCCTGCACCCGGACGTAGTAGATCTTGGGAATCTCGTATCGGGGATGCATGAGGCGATGGGCGAGGTCCCCATCATTGCTGACCAGAAGCACCCCGGTCGTATTTCGATCGAGACGCCCCACCGGAAAGAGGCCGGACGGGTTGTCCTCCGGAACGCCGATCGCGTCAAGAACCGTTCGGCGGTCCTTCGGGTCGTCGGTGGTACTTATCGTGTCCTTCGGCTTGTTGAGAAGGAGATACTCAAATTCGAGCGGGTACACCTCCTCCCCGTCCACCGTCACGGTCTGTCCCTCCCGCACACAGGTGCCGTGCTGGTCCACCCGCTCCCCATCAATGTGCACCCGTCCCTGCTCCACCAGATCGTCCGCATCCCGACGCGAGCAGACCCCCGCGTGCGCAATGTATTTGTTGATCCGCATGCCTTCTCGGTCGGAGGACTCGGTGGCCATAGGGAACAGGCTGATTCGTACGGGGTGAAGGGACGGGCGTCGCGTCTACTCGGTCGGGCGTTGGTTTGGGGAGTCGCCATTTGGGGAATCGCCAGTTTCGGCGTCCAGCATGTCGACTGAAATGCCCTCCTCCCGATCGAGTTGGAGGAGTTTGGCCCGCTCGTCGTCGAAGGCCGGGTCGTCGAGCAGGTCTTCCACCTCTCGTAGGGTCGGCAGGTCGTCCAGGGCGTCCAGGCCGAACTGCTCGAGAAAGCGGTCGGTGGTGCCGTAGAGCAGGGGGCGCCCGACTGACTCCGCCCGGCCCTCGACGCTCGCCAGGTCCATCTCCAGCAGCTTCCGAATCGCGTAGTCCGAGTTGACGCCGCGCACAAAGTCGACCTCCGGCCGGGTGACCGGCTGACGGTAGGCAATCACCGCCAGGGTTTCCATCAAGGAACGCGAGAGGGTGGTCTCCTGCTCCTCGACGTAGAAGGTCTTGGCGTAGGGCGAGAGAGGCGCCCGGGTGACCATCCGATATCCACCCGCCCAGGATTTCACCTCAAAGGCCCGATCGTGCTCCTCGTACGTGGTGTTGAGCCGGTCGAGGGCCGCGGCGACGTCGTCCTCGGACGGCTCAGAGCGCCCCGTCACGTCGCCCACGATCGTCGCGATGCGGGAGGCCGACACGGGCTCATCGGCGGCGAACAGGATCGCCTCCGCGGCCTCCACGAGCGTATGATCGTTCGCCTTGGCCGGGCGGTCGGGGCTGTGCGCCGGGGCCTCCGGTGATTCTGGAGACGCATCGTCGGGCATAAGCTACGGCAAGTCGACCAGACAGAATGCGTTCTCGGTTCTCCCCAACCCGTATTTCCTACGTGATGGACTGAAAGGTAGACGGAAGTCCTTCTCCCGAACTTGAGGGGTCGGGACGCGAGGGGGCATCGGCAGGGGGCTCCTCATCGCCACAGTACGCCTCAAATGCCTCCACGAGATCCCGAGCGATCACGTCGGCATTCCGCCCCTCAATGTGCTTCCGTTCCACCACGTACACGGGCTGGCCGTCTCGGAAGAGGGCGAAGAAGGGCGAAGAAGGCGGGATGCCGGCAAGATACTCTCGGGTCCGCTCCGTGGCCTCGAGGTCCTGCCCGGCGAACACCGTGAGGTAACGGTCCGGATGGTGATCGGTCGCGTCTTTCGCCTTGGCTACGGCCGGGCGTGCATTGCCCGCGGCGCAGCCGCAAACCGAGTTGATCACGAGCAGCATCGTTTCGTCTTCCGCCTGATCGAAGGCGGCATCGACCTCGTCGGGCGTACGCAATTCCTCGACACCGAGCTGGGTCAATTCCTTGCGCATCGGCTCAACCATCTGCTTGGGGTACGGCATGGGGGAGCACTCATTCCTTGAAGAAGACACACGAGGCCTCCAGCGGTGGCCTGGAGGATATAGTGCTAACGTGCTACGACGAGTCCAGCTGGTTGATCCCTCCAGCCTCCTATACCAGCAGGCTTGACCCTGACTTAGTAGGCCAGCGGGACGACACAAAATGGAGCGCCCACGCGCACCCCGGCCTCGCCCTCCACACGACGCCCTTCACACCTGGACGTGCCCCCCACGCGTATCGCTAGGATATCTTCCCCGGTGATCCCGTAAGAGATCCCTGATGCCATTGCAGTTTCATTCACGCAGCCTCCCGATGACGTTGATCATCACGCACGCCCTTCCAGAAACCGGCTCCGGGTTCCACAAGCAGACGCTGTACCACGTCCCGGAAGAAACCGCCCGCCAGATCGCGAACGACTTTGAGTCGTTCGCGAACGCGTCGACCCCGGAAGCCGCCGAGGAGGCCGTCCCCTGCACAACCTACGAGTACGCTCTAAGCGACTCCTCGTCTGAGACCGCCGACCGAACAGACGGCGACGCTCAGGACCAACAGGCACGGGGCGCGGCGAACGACGCGCCCCCTCAACCCGAAGGCTTTGTTGCGGTCGACTTTCGATCGGTCGTCGCGGTTCAGGGATATGACGACCTCTCGTAACGGCCACCCCAGCGTGGGTTGATCGGTACGCCCTGCGCGACATCATGACTTCTCCCCTCACAGTTCCGATAGTATGGCAGACGAGCAGGACGCAACACACGCATGGCTTCTCGACATGGACGGCGTACTGGTACATGAGGAGGTCGTCCTCCCCGGGGCCCAAGAGTTTATCGAACGCCTTCGGGAAAAAGAGCTGCCCTTTCTCGTGCTCACCAACAATTCCATCTATACCCGGCGCGACCTATCGGCCCGGCTCGCCCGCGCCGGACTGGACGTCCCGGAGGCGAAGATCTGGACCTCGGCCGTGGCCACCGCGCAGTTTCTTTCCAACCAGGCCCCCGAGGCATCGGCGTACGCCGTCGGGGAGGCTGGGCTTACCACGGCGCTTCACGAGGTGGGCTACACGCTCACGGACGCCGACCCCGACTTCGTGGTCCTGGGCGAGACCCGTACGTATTCGTTCCAACACATCACGGCGGCCGTCCGGCTCATCGAACAAGGGGCCCGTTTTATCGCCACGAACCCGGATGTCACGGGCCCGTCGCCGGACGGGCCGCTCCCGGCCACCGGCTCCGTGGCGGCCCTCATCCGCGAGGCCACCGGCCAGAAGCCATACTTCGTTGGCAAACCCAACCCGATCATGATCCGGAGTGCGTTGAACCAAATCGAGGCGCACTCGGCAACCACGGCCATGGCGGGCGACCGCATGGACACGGACGTCATGGCCGGCATGGAGGCCGGCCTGACCACCCATCTTGTGCTGTCCGGCTCGACGCGGCGAGAGGAGATTTCGGACTTCGCCTACCGCCCGAACAATGTGGTCGAGTCGATATCAGAGCTAATTGAACGCGTGTGATCAACGGGACCGTAGCGGTCGGTGTGCGGCGCAGAGTGCGTGGCACAGGAGGAGCAGGCTGACATTCAGCTGTACTGGGCGCTCCTCGCTTCGTCTAGGCAGCGGCGATGGTACGCGAGATCTGAGCTGAAATTTACGGTTTACTTGCAATAACAGAAAATGGCGGGCAGATCCCGCACGGCATGATTGGGCAACCAAACGGGCAATTCCCGTTGACGACCACACAACGCCGATCCCGAACTACATTTCCTCCGGCGGCGCTTTGTCATCCTGAGCTGGCACCGGCTGTCGTGCCGCCACTCAGGGAGGTGGACCCTCACGTGAAATCCCCTCGCAGGAAGCGTTTACATGACTCTAGGGTCACAACTCGCCTCCGGATGCACCAATTGGTTGGGTCCGTGAAGGCACGGCATCCGCGATTCCTCCCCGCTATTTTGCCACGCATACGAACCACCGAAATGAAAGCGACTGACAAGAACGCCGCCATCGAGTCATCCCGATCCGCACGATCAGCCGCTCAAGAGAGCATCCAGCGCGCGCTCGATCAGGGCGCGGAGCAGGGCCAGATTCATCGCCTTCACCAGTGGGCTACGATGCTAAACGAACTCTACCACGAGGACGAACGGGATACGTGAGGCCGGGTCGGGACCGCACACAGCACCCAGTGCGAACAGCCTCGATTGATCAATCCGACAGCCCCCCCCTTACTGTACTTTCTCCGCCTCGCCTCTCGGACTCGAAACAAGAGTTAGGTTGATTCTGGCTCATTCCACGTCGGCGGACGGTGAGGTTGTACACCGTGATTGATCCTTCTGCAGACAGAAGAGGCCGTCACATTGGACGACGGTTCGAAGAATTAGAGCCTGACGGCATCGGAGCAGACAGACCAGAAAACTGCGTCTCGGGATTCCTCACGTCCTGTACCAGACGGGAATGGAGTTTCCGAAAGCCGATTGCGGTTCCTTTGTGACCGAGTAGAATTGGAGTCACGGGAATCACCGGGCGGTCGCAGGAATGTTGCGGCTCAGAATGGCGGCGGCTCGTCAACCAACTACTCAATTTTGGGCCCCGCCTCTCCCCTGGCCTGCGGGCGCCTCCCCCGGTCCCACAGCCCCCTGACTTCGATTGGTCATGCGCACCGCATCTCCAGCGGGGGAATCAATGAGCTCCTTCAAAGCACCGATTCCGAACTCTTCCCGTAGCCGACGCATCTGATCCGAGTTGTACTGGATGCTGGCGGTTCCTCTCATGTCGAGGGACCCACCATCATAGAAGGCCACGCTTCCACTGATGTTGGGCGTTCCCTTGCTGGCCTTGAAGCTCCCTTCCCCGGTCACGAAGACCATCCCCTTCCACTCGGAGTTCCCCGTCATGGTAAGGGCCCCCCCGTCCACGTAAATGATTCCCATTCCTCCCGAATTCCCAGACAGTCTGCAGTCGCCCTCTACGTTCACGACCGCGAGGCTTTCAGAACTCCCTACCGGGCCTCCGCCGGGCCCCTTTCGCTTCCCTTTCCGTCCCCTTCCCTTGCCGCCCCCGCAGAGGTCACTCTCTTTGTGGGTCGCTTCGTTTTGAACAAGATCTGAGAGCTCTGCGTCCAGCGGCTTGAGGTCGATGCCTGGATCATGAACGACATCACAGTCTCCTCCGATGCCCTGAACGTCCGACCCTGAGCGTCCGCAAAACTCATTTCTCATCGTTGCCCTGTCCCTGGACTCAGACAGGCTTACTCCATTTCGATCCTGCTTCCCGGCCGCATCGTTTCCGGAGATAACCGGCCCCTTTCCCCCACCTGAAAGGTTGACCGACGCGAGGGACCCGTCGAACGTGAGGGCACTGAACGACCCATTGGGTTCTAGCGTCGCTTCTCCGCTAATGGCGTACTGCGGGCACTCCGCACAACTGCACCCATCTCCCCCGTATCGGCCGACTGCACGGACCTGAACGGTGTCTCCCAACAGCGGACTCGTGGTGAGTTCAAAGGTTCCCCCCTCAAGCTGCTCGCACTGATTCAGGCTGACGTTAAGCTGTCGCTTCACCTCGCTCACCCCCGACGCGTACGCCGATCGTGCCATCTGGCGGGCGATGATGAGTTTCTGCCGTTCCGCCAGTTCACTTCTCGCATCAACCTGGGCACTCTGGAACTGGCCGGCATACATGCTCAGTGCTGCCGAGACGCTGAGCGTAATCAGTAGAATATACTTTCCCATGATCCTTCAGGGGATCTGACAAGGAGTTAGGCGTTGTAACAGGGCAATTCATATGCCAGCTACGAAGTCTTAGCCGTGCGGGAACTACATGTTACCTACATGACCCATTCCCCACGGAGTCGGTGACAGGTCGCTAAGCAAAATTTGGAGTCCTCCACGTGAGCGCAGCATTCGCACTTGGGCATGAGCAAGGCATTCTACCACCGAGCCGCAGCAGGGGGCATCGCTGCGACTCCGCTTTTTATTCTTTTTAACTAAGTAGCGGTGCGATGCGCACGGACGATGATTGTCACCGCACTCTGTCGGTCTTCGACTGATTTGTCCGATCGAGTGTCAAATTCCTGTACCTGCTTGTCAGCTTGTGCGCACCTCTGTGTACAAAGCAAAACAGCTCGGACTGCAGCGTCTTTAGCGAAAGATTCCAGCAGTCCGACGAGCCGACAAATGCTGACGGGAAGTCTCGCGACAGGCCCATGATCCCTGGTCAAAATGTACGTGCCCGGTAAAAATTATCAGACCGCTTCCCCACACACCCGGCCACAAGATCGCATTTTGGGCGGCACTTTTTTTGTGCCATCTTGAGTCACGTTGTTATTGCAGTAATTCGGTTTTCTCTTTCTATTGTATTGGTCATTCCAAATGAGAGATCAGATGAGTTCTTCGGTGTTTACGGGGTAGACCCCCTTCATCAAAAAATTCAGTCCCATGGGAAAGTACATAATCCTAATCGTATTTGCCGCGGCGGCCGGCCTCGCTGCATTGGGGGCCGAATCGAACAGCTCCGCCCAAGACTCCAGCGCCGAGCGGAGCGAACGGCAGGGCGTCGTCCTGGCCCGCCAGATTGCTCGCTCGGTGTTTAACGACGGCGTCAGTGAGGTACAGCGCACGTTCGACACGGTCGGGGACAAGGTAGAGGAGGGCACCCACGAACAGGGAACCTACCGGCTGCAACTTGACGCCGCCTCTGTTGCGGGCGGGAAGACCGTGGACCTCACCGCCGAGGGTACGTATGGGGAGCACACGTACCAAATTCAGGCGACCGTGCGCAAAGACACGACCGTCAGTTCGGTGCTCAACGCCGTGACTGCGAGCACCCCCGTGAACTTCTCCGTGCAAGGGGGAGGCTGCAGTGGAGGCCCGTGCGTATCGGGGCTCGACGCGGGGGGACGAACCAATCGGCACGGCATCACGCTGCCACACGGCGAGGATGCCGAAGCCGTCTGTGACGAGTTCCACGGGGGAGGCTACGACAGCAACACGGCCACCAACGTTGAGGGTACCAGTGGAGGGTGCGATGTCCAGGTCCGAACGTCGGCCCACGATGACTGGGTCGAGAACCAGATGGACCAGATGAGCCAGACCATCCAGGACGCCATTGCGGACGGAAACCCCGACGTGACCGAGTGTACTGGCTGCGATCTAAAGAACTTCAGTGATTCGCAAAACGACGGCATCCTCTACGTCACCAATGGGGAGTTCACGGTGAGCGGGGACCGACAGTGGAACGGACTTGTGTTTGTGGCCAACGGAGGGACAATCCGATTTAACGGAGGCGGAGACTCGCGCAATATCAACGGCGGGCTGGTGCTGCAGGATTGGGCCACGTACGAGCAGAAAAATAAAGACGACGAGTTCAGCATGAATGGCGGAAATGCCGTCCAATTCAATTCCGACCAACTGCTGAAGTACATCGATACCCTCCCCTCCATCGAATCCACGACGACTGTAGTCACCGATCGGACCAGCCGGCTGCTTCAGAAAGGGGAATAAGCCACACGATCGTTCTCTCTTTTGACTCGACGCTACTAGGCCATTATGCAACAGACGCTCCTTGCGCTTCTGGCGCTGTTGGTGTCCATGTTCTTGTCCTTTGGCCAGATGCAGTCGAGCCTCCGGTTTCAAGACCAGTCTGTTCGGGGGGAAATCGAGCAGATGGCCCTGGGCGTTGGAATGCAGACAATCGAGGTGGTGCGGGCCCGGGCATTCGACAGTGCGGTCATAGGAACCGGTGAGGACGTTGTTCTCGATCCCTCTTCCTTCTCGGACATTCCCACTGGCTTGAGCAAGGACTGCCGGCTCCATCCAAGCCAGGACAACGGAACCGTCCAGGATTGTCAGGCGATCGGAGAGTTTAACGAGACGACCGGGACGGTGCCCTTTCCCCTGGCGGACGATTCGCTAAAGTTTGAGGTGGAGGTGGAGGTACAGTACGTGTGCGCAGATCTTCAGCCATGCAGTGGGCCGACCGGTCGGAAAAAGGTCAGTGTATTCGTACAAGACGTGGCTCCGAGCGGCCAATCCGCAGCGCTTCCTGAGCCCATCCGGTACTCAGAGGTGCTTGCCTACCCGTAAAGGGAGACTGACACCTCACTCTCACCGCATCTACGGAAAATAGCGTGTTGCCATGGCGTTTCTCTACGACAACTTAACGGCAGTCGTGGTCGGGACGACAGTGCTACTCATCCTGGCAAGTCTTCAACTGCGAGCCATGGAGCTTAGTACAGCAGCCTCTGGCCAGGAAGCGGCCCTCACCCAGTCGGAGGAGATTGCGACCTGGATGGAGGAGGATCTGGAGAGCATGGGGCGTCACATCATGACGACCGACACCGTGTTCGGGGGACTGTCGCGGACAAAAAACGAGGCGTCCCCGACGGACTCGGTCTTAACGGGCCTCTCGTTCCAGTACAAAGAGAATGCCGGCGGCGCCGTCCAGACCGTTCAGTACGACGTGTCGGCGGTGAAAACTGACAGGGTTGAAGGGAAAGACCGCACCTTGTATCAACTGTCACGGACCAAGGGCGGGGCAAGCGCCGGTCGAACCCCGGAAATGCTCGGCTACATTGACGTTCAATTTCTGGATCGGACGGCCGCGGCCATTTCCGCCCCCCGGGCTAACACAGATCAAATCGAAGCGCTCCGGGTTCATTTTTCGGTCATCTCCCCCTACAGGAACAGCAAAAGCGGCGTCAAGGAGGTCCACCGCATGGTAGCGTTCCCCTACACCCCTGCTCAAAACTAGAGCTCGGTATTGGCGAAGCAAAATGCGGTGGATTAGAGAGGGGTTTTGGGAAATGACGCCCGAATCACGCACCCACACTTCTCCGCTCTCTAGTAGCGCAGGGAGGTTGGTAGCGCAGGAAGGATCTGCATGACAGGACCTCAGGCACCAATTTCCCAGTCGGCACAAGCCCTTCTAGCACGCCCGGTGAGCAATCCGTTCAGCGTCCACAGGGCGGACAGTACTGTGACCGCTAACACATGCTCATGGAATCACCCGCCGGTCAGGGACGGAGGCAAAACACATCACCGCACCCTTGCAGTGCACCCGAGGATCGTCGGACACGATCTGCTTCTGAACGCAGAGAAATCGTGTAGGGGCTCCATCGTCTCTCGTGAAGAGAAACGGGGTGGTCGACTTCTCGACATCGACCATGGGGATGCAGGGAATCTCCTCCTGAGGGGGATGCTACCCGATTCTCAGAGACACCAGTCTACTCGATGTTCACGTCGGCCCCGACCCGCTCCGCGAGGGCCTCGAACTGCTCCTTGGTAACGGCGATGAACACCCGATCCACGCCCGTCAGGTCGTGCTCGTCGGACTTGATTCGGTTCGTGCTGCCCCCAGGTGCATCGGTCCCTCTGTTGCCGTTGACCGAGATGAACGTCTCGACGGGGTCGGAGCCATCCACGGCTTCGACGATGGCGTCGCGGGAGGTCTCCAGCGCCCCGGCGAAGGTGGTCGCCATCCCGGTGTAGAACCCTCCGTATTCGCGGAGGGACTTGTCCTTACTGCTGCTGAATTTTTCGTCGGTGTGCGCTCGTGCAGACCTGTTTCGCATGTGGCTTGGGGATTGTGACAAGAACGCTGTATCTATCTCACGGGCCCGAGACGAAATTGGTCTCGTGGGCCCGTAACATTGATGGACAGAGTCGCGGCCCAGGCGTTATCAACGGGGGCTTTTCATCGTGGACCACGGACCACTCTGGCCTCGGCCTGTCCCGCGAAGGCGCGTGCCGTCGATGGATCGACGATGCCCTCCGGCAGGTCTTCACCGCCAGCAGTCAACACGAAAACCGCCTCGGGGCCTTCCGAGACGGCGACGACGCCATGCTGGGACCGATTCGATCTTCGCGCGAGTGGTAGGCCCGGGGGGATTCGAACCCCCAGCTCACGGATTAAGAGTCCGTTGCTCTACCAGGTTGAGCTACGAGCCTATCGGGAATTTCCGATGCGTGGATACTTCGTGCCACGCGGAAAGTTCGGCGGATCGTCCCGTGCAGGGGCGCCACACGCAACTTTCCACTGGGCTTCACAGCATCGCGCCGTCCGCGCGGGAGCGGCCAACCAGTCCGCCCTGCGCCCGCCCCACAGCGGGCCTCGGGGGCGCTACACGTCCAGCTCGTCCGCCTCGGCCGCGTGCTGCATGATGAACTTGAACCGGGCCGAGCTGTCGCGCCCCATCAATTCGGTGATCGTCTGCTCCGTCACCATCCGCTCGGTGTCGGGAATGCTGACTTCAAGCAGGCGACGCCCCTCGGGCGAAAGGGTCGTTTCGTTTAGCGTATCGGGCATCATCTCCCCCAATCCCTTGAACCGCTGGATGTCGACGTTGGGGTTGCGCCCGTCGCTCCGAATCTCGTCCAGAATCTGCTCCTTATCGGGCTCGTCGAGCGCCCAGTGGGTCTCCTTGCCCGCCTCGATGCGGTAGAGCGGCGGCTGGGCAATGTGCACAAATCCGCCCTCAATGAGCGGCCGCATGTACCGGTAGAAAAACGTAAGCAGGAGCGTGGCGATGTGGTGCCCGTCCGAGTCCGCATCCATCAGGAGAATGACCTTTCGGTAGCGGAGGTCGGATAGGTCAAGCGCATCGCCGATGCCACAGCCCAGCGCCTGCACGATGTTCGACAGCTCCTTGTTGTTCTGGACCCGATCGAGGGTGGCCTGCTCGGCGTTCAGCACCTTCCCGCGAAGGGGCAGAACCGCCTGTGTCTCCCGGTCCCGGGCCTGCTTGGCCGAGCCCCCGGCCGAGTCCCCCTCCACGATGAAAAGCTCGCACTCGCTCGGGGTGCTCGACGAGCAGTCCGCCAGCTTGCCGGGCAGCTGCAGGCGCGACTTTGAGCCCGAACGGCCACTGCTTCCGCCGGACGCGGAGCGGCGGGCCCGGCGGGCCTTCGCCGCCTGCACGACCCGGGACGCGATGGCCTCCCCCGTCGACGAGTGGTCGTTCAGGTACTGCTCCAGCTCGGTGCGGAGCGCCCCCGAGACCTGGGACCGGACCGAAGGGTTGTTGAGCTTGTCCTTCGTCTGCCCCTGAAACTGGGGGTCCACGTGAAACAGGTTCACGATGCCCACGAGGCCCTCTCGGGTGTCGTCGCCCTTAATCTCCAAGCGGTGGGGCACCAGGTCGTGCGTGTCCATGAACGACCGGATCACGGCCCGGATGCCGCTCTTGAGGCCCTGCTCGTGGGTCCCGCCGTCCTCCGTCGGGATGCCGTTGACGAACGTATGGAGCTGCTCCTTCGGCGCGTCGGTCCACTGAAGGGCAATCTCCAGGCGCCCGTCCCCGTCCAGGTCGTCGTCCTCCATCATGAAGACATCGTCGTGGATCGGGCTCACCTGAAGGTCCTCCACCAGGTAGTCCAGGTATTCCTGAATGCCCCCTTCGTGGTGCAGCTCGTACCGCTCGTTGCTCGTCTCGTCCCGGAAGATAATTTTTAGGTCCCGGTTCAGGTACGTCTTCACGTCCAGGTGCTCCCGGATCCAGGACGGGTCGAACTCGACGGACTCGAAGATGTCCGGATCGGGCCGAAAGTAAATGTCCGTCCCGGTCCCCCGCGCACTCTCCTTCGTGGTATCCAGGCCCGTCACCGGGGTGCCCTGCCGGAAGCGCTGCTGGTACTCCTGCCCATCGCGCTTGACGGTCGCGACGAGCTCCTCCGAGAGGGCGTTCACGACCGACACGCCCACCCCGTGGAGGCCGCCGGACGTGATGTAGTTGCTGCCGTCAAACTTGCCCCCGGAGTGAAGGGTCGTAAGAATCAGCTGGACCGTCGGGACGCCCTTTTCGGGGTGATCGTCCACTGGGATTCCACGCCCGTTGTCGGACACCGAGATGCTCTCTCCGTCCTCGTGCAGGACAACCTCGATCCGCGAGGCATACCCGTTCGTGGCCTCGTCGACGGCGTTGTCCACCACCTCCCAGAGAATGTGGTGCAGGCCAGGCCGCCCCGTCCCCCCGATGTACATGCCCGGCCGCTTGCGGACCGGTTCGAGGCCTTCGAGGACGTCAATGTCTTCGCCGGTGTACGTTGTGGGCATACTTCAGAAATCGTCGTTCTGCGTAAGTGGATGTCTCGCGATCGTAGGTCCTCCGACTACGCGGCTTCGTGCAGGGGCACTTCCACAGGCTCCGGGAAGACCTCCGCGAAGTAGCCCCGCTTGATCACGAGGGTGCCCTTCGCCCCCCGGTTCGTCGCGTCGAACTTCGTCGTGCGCACGATCTCTTCCCGTCCGTTGTTCGTCTCGACCGTGAGCCCGTCGCGGGCCCGAGTGCTTAGGGCAAAGTCGAGCACGCGGTCGTTGTCCTCAAGCCGGATGGCGCGCACGCCTTTGGCGGGCCCCTTATACACCGATACCTGATGCACGGGGAAGACCAACGCCCGCCCGTCGTGGGAGGCAAGGCAGATGTTTTCGTCGCCCCGGGCGAGGTGGACGCGTGCCACCTCGTCCCCGTCCTCCAGTCGCATGTACTTACGGCCCGTGCTGATCGAGGGCTCCAGGTAGCCGTCCAGGGTGAAGCGGGTGGCCTGCCCGCCCTTGCTGATGGCGACGACGTACGGCTGGTCCGGCGCGTCGGGATCGTCCGGGTCGAAGAGCTCGCCCTGCTCACTCGGCTCGGCCGGCACCGGGTCCGGAAGGGCGCGGTCGTCGAAGCTGACGACACCGACCACGTGCTCTCCGTCGTCGAACGAGAACAGCTTTTGCACCGGATCGCCGTACCCGGTCGTGCTGGGGATTTCCGTGATGCGGGTGGTGTAGCAGGTGCCGTAGTTCGTAAAAAAGCCGACGGTGGCGCGGGTCGACCCGGCCAGGGCCCACCCCACCTCGTCTCCGTCGCGCGTCCGGATGGCGTCGAGGTCCGAATACGTTCCCTGCCGCTTCACCCAACCGTCCCGCGTGACAATGACGTGGACGTCCTCGTCGACGATGTAATCCTCTTCGGTGTACTCCATGTCCGCCCCCGGCCCGACGAGCGTACTGCGGCGCTCGTCCGTGTACTCGTCGCGGATGTCCTGAAGCTCGTCCTTGACAATGCCCCAGCGCGCGTCCTCGTCGTCGAGCAGGCGACGGATTCCCTCCGCCCGGGCCCGCTTCTCCCCGAGTTCGTCCCGGATCGCCTCAATCTCCATCTGCGAGAGCTTGTAGAGCTGCGTCTCCAGAATCGCGTCGGTCTGCTCTTCGTCGAGCTGGAAGCGGTGCATGAGCCGCTGGGCGGCGTCGGCTTTGTTCTTCGAGGCCCGGATGATCTCGATGGCCTCGTCGAGGGCGTCGAAGATCGTCTCGAAGCCCTCTAAGATGTGAATCCGCGCCTCCAGCTCCGCCAGCTCGTTCTGCAGACGCCGGGTCACGACGTCCAGTCGGAAGTCGAGGAAGTACCGGAGAATGGTACGGAGATCCACCTGCTTCGGGGCCTTCACGTCCGTGCTCTCGGTCGGCACGAGGCAGGTGAGGTTGACGTGGAATCGTTTCTGGAGCTTCGTGTGCTTGAACAGGTAGGCCATCGCCGCCTCCGTGTCGGAGCCCCGCTTCAGCTCCAACACGATGCGCACGTCGTCGGTCGACTCGTCGCGCACGTTCGACAGCTGCGGGACGTTCTCTTCGGCGATGTGGTCGGCAATCTCCTCGACGATTTTGCTCTTGTCCACGCCGTAGGGCACCGACTCGATGATGGCACGGGTCTTCCCCTTCGTCCGGTACGCCCCGCGCATCTCGATCGTCCCGGAGCCCGTTTCGTAGATCTCCGCAAGTTCGTCCTGCGTGTTTAGGATGCGCCCCCCGGTCGGAAAGTCCGGGCCCTGAATGTGATCGCGGACGAGGGTCGAGGTGTCTACCTCGGGCTCTTCAATCATGTGGAGGGCCGCGTCGACCACCTCGCCGAGATTGTGCGGCGGGATGTTTGTCGCCATGCCGACGGCAATGCCGCTCGCCCCGTTCACCAGGAGATTGGGGACGCGGGCAGGGAGCACGACCGGCTCTTCCAGCGAGCCGTCAAAGTTGTCGCGGTAGTCGACCGTCTCGTCGCGGAGCCCCTCCAGCATCTCCATGGCCAGGGGCTGCAGCTTGGCCTCCGTGTAGCGCATCGCCGCCGCGCTGTCACCGTCGAGCGACCCGAAGTTGCCGTGTCCGTCGACCAGCGGCGCCCGCAACGAAAACGACTGCGCCATGCGCACCATGGCGTCGTAGATGGCCTTGTCGCCGTGGGGGTGGTACTTTCCCATCGTCTCCCCCACGACCGTCGCGCTCTTGCGGTGCCGCTTGGACGGGTACAGGTTCAGGCTGTCAAACATCGCAAAGAGGATGCGACGCTGCACCGGCTTCAGGCCGTCGCGGATGTCCGGAAGGGCCCGGCTGGTAATGACGGACAGGGCATAGTTCAGGTACCGCTCGCGGGCGGTCTCGTGAAGCGGGATCGTTTCGGTAACAGGCATCAGCGGCGTTCAATAACGGATGTTGACGGCGCACACATAGTTTACTCACACGTTTTCGGAGTTACAACTGTCACTGACTGGCGTTTCGGAAGATTTGACCGTTTTCCATTGGGCCGCCGCGGCTCACGCCCATCCCTGCGCGGGCGACGAGCACCTGGGCAGGCCTTCGCTTCCCCGATCGCTTTTTCAACCGACACGTGCTGAGGCGAACCAAGAGGGTCTTCTAGACGCGTGCAAAAATTATTATTTTATCTTGCAATAACAGAAACTAACACATGAGATCCGGCGGCGGGGCTTCATGTGCAGTGGCGCAAGGTCGGTTGCCGTCCCGATCAGTAGTTTAACGTAAAGTAATCGCCGTCCTCATCGGGATGGAGGTGCAGCAGGTCGGCCTCCGTAAGACGCAACAGCGTCTGGGACGCCCGCTCCGGCGGAATGTCGGCCAGCTGAGCCAGCTGTGAGACGGAGATGCGACCGTAGTCGTCCAGGTAGCGCATGAGCAACGACTCCGTCTCCCCGAATTCGAAGGTCACACCTGCATGGTCCTCCTGGTTGCGCAGCTCCTGGATGGTCTCGGGGCTGGCCTCAACGCTACTGGCCTCGACCCGAACGTACGTCTGGCCCTCGTCGTCGCGGGCCTCCTCGTCGGGCACGACGACGTGGGGCTTGGTGCTGCTCTCGGGGATCGTTACCACGAGCACGTCGCAGCGGGGCTCCACCACAATGCGCTCCGTTTGATACTCCACAACGGGCCGGGAGTGGGCGTTTACGGCCTGACGAAGGAGAAACTCTTGTTCGGACGTGTGCTCGACCCCCATGATGGTTCCGTCGTCGTTGACGCCGAGCACGATGCGCCCGCCGTTGGTGTTTGCCAGCGCAACCGCCTCCTTCGCGATGCGCTCGGGCCGGGGCGCCCGGCGCTTGAACTCCACACTGATTCCCTCCCCCAGGTCGACGAGCTGTTCTAGTTCTCGACGCGTCATACCGGTCGTGCAAGCGAACAATGAGTAGGTACAGCCGGGCCGGGGAGACAAAACCAATCAGCAGCCCTCGGCGACGGGGCGAATGGGAGACAGCAACCGAAGACGCGCCCGGGCATTAGGAAACGTTCCGGAGGCCCTGCGGCAGCCAGTGCTCCCGCTTGGCCGAGCGCGTCATAAGCTCGTCAACCATGTCTTCGGGGCGCCGGTTCTCGAACAGGACACGGTGCACCGCCTCCGTGACGGGCATCTCGATGTCATGGTGGCGCGCTAGGTCTTGAACCGACTGGGTCGTCCGAACGCCCTCCGCAACCATATCCATTTCCGACTCGATCTCTTCGAGCGTCATGCCGTTCCCAATCTGCTCCCCCAGGTATCGGTTGCGGCTGTGCGGACTCATGCAGGTCACGAGCAGGTCGCCGATGCCCGCGAGGCCGGCGAACGTTCGGGGCTTGGCGCCCATCGCGATCCCGAGGCGCCGAATCTCGGCAAGGCCACGGGTAACGAGGGCCGCCTTGGCGTTGTCTCCGTACCCCACGCCGTCCCCAATTCCCGCCGCAATCGCGAGGACATTCTTCGCGGAGCCCCCAATCTCCACGCCGACCACATCGGTGTTCACGTAGACACGGAGCCGCTCGGTCATGAAGGCGTCTTGGACCCACTCGGCCCGCGGCTCGGTGGGGGCGGCCGCGACCAGTGTGGTCGGCTGATTTTCGGCGACCTCCTCCGCGTGACTGGGCCCGTAAAGCACCCCGATCTGTTGCGCCTCCATCCCTCCCAGCTCATCGGCCAGCACCTGCGACATCGTCTGCAGGGTCTCGTTTTCGATTCCTTTCGCCAGCGACACCACGGTCGTCCCCGGGCGGGTGAGCGGCGCGATGCGGGTCGCCACGCTACGCAGGTTCTGCGAGGGCACCGCCACGGCCCAGAGGGACGAGGCCCCCGCAGCGGCCTCAAGGTCCGATGTCACGTGCACGGAGGGCGGGATCTCGATGTCCGAGAGGTACGTGGGGTTGCGGTGCGTTGTCCGCATCCGCTCGACCGCCTCGTCGCGGCGGGCCCAGAGGGTTACGTCGCGCCCCGCGGCGGCCAGGTGGACGGCAAGGGCCGTTCCCCAGCTTCCGGCTCCGAAGAGCGTAATCGATGTCGACATGAGAAATCGTCTGGATGCAAAGAATCGGGCGCCGGGCCGACGGCCCTCAGCCGCCGGGGGCGTCCCCCAGGCAGGGGCCCCACACGTGCGGCAGATCGTTCGCCAGGAAGGCCCCAGCATCTCCGTCAGAGTTCGCCACGCCCCAGCATGCCCTGGGCCGGCTCGAAGGAGCTAATCTGGCTTTCGGTGCCGTTTAGGAGGCGCTGAATGTTAGACCGGTGCGCCACCACGATAGACAGCGCGAGGAGCCCCCCGAAGACGAGCAGGCTCGGGTCGAGATCGGCCCCGAATCCGAAGCGGCGCAGGGCGACGATGGTGGGGAACGCCACGGCGGCGGTAATGGAAGACAGGGACACATACCGGGAGGACAGCAACACCGCCACGAAAACCGCGAGCGTGATCGCCATGGTGAGGGGCGTGAGTGCAAAGAGCATCCCGGCGGCGGTGTTTACGCCCTTTCCTCCCTCAAACCGCGCAAAAATCGGATACATGTGACCGATCACCGCCCCCACTCCAGCAAGAAGCCCCAGGACCACGAACGGGTCCCCCCCAAACAGTGAGAGGCCGGACGGAATGGGATCGATGCGAATCACCGACGCCACGACGCCCGCCGCGAGAAAGCCCTTCCCAAAATCAACGACCGTCGCCAGCGCGCCCGCCTGCCACCCCACGACCCGAAAGGCATTGGTGGCCCCACAGTTGTGACTTCCGTGATTGCGGATGTCGACCCCATGCAGGGCCTTGCTCGACCACAGCGCGCCGGGAATGGACCCGAGGAAATAGCTGATGAGCAGTATGACGGTCAGCGACCACATGTCGACACCCCAGCAGCGGTGAGTGAATTGAGAGCACGGCGCGAAGGCAAGACGAGGACACGTGAACGCGCCTTCAGAATTTGGTGCCTATCGTACCTCTTATTTGACGTCAAATGTTCCGGGGAGCCCTGCGCAGCCCCCGCCGTTCCCCCCTTCAAAACAGCTAGTGGGACGCCCCTGCGGCCTCGATCCGCCCCATCCGGATCGGGGATTCGCCAACAGCCTCCAGCTGGTCGACCGCCCGGGCGGCCTCCTCCGCCCGCACCACGGCCACCATCCCGATGCCGAGGTTAAAGGTCTGCCGCATGTCCTCTTCCGGCACGTCCCCCCGCTCCTGGATCAACGAGAAGATCGGCGGGCGGTCCCAAGCGTCGTAATCGACCGCCGCCGTACACCCCTCCGGCACCACCCGGCCGAGGTTGTTCGGAAGCCCCCCGCCGGTGATGTGGGCGAGCCCTCGGGCAAGATCGGCCTCTACGAGCGTTCGAATCGGGCGCAGGTACGACCGGTGAACCCGAAGCAGCGCCTCCCCCACCGATGCGCCCCCCAGTTCGGAGGGGCAATCGTCCACAGTGTACGCGTCGAAAAGGACGCTCCGGGCGAGGGTGTAGCCGTTGGTGTGGATGCCAGTCGAGGGCAGCCCGAGGAGCACGTCCCCGGGACGGACTTCGTCTCCCGTCACGATCGTGCCCTTGTCCACGAGCCCGACGACCGTGCCCACCAGGTCGAAATCGCCCTCCCCGTACACGTCCGGCATTTCTGCAATCTCGCCCCCGACCAGCGCACAGTCGTTGTCGTCGCAGGCGGTCGCGAAGCCCTCTACGACGGCCTCCGCCGTGTCGGGCTCAAGGGTGCCCACCCCGTAATAGTCGAGAAAGTACAGGGGCCGCGCCCCACACACGGCCACATCGGTTACGCAGTGGTTCACCAGGTCCTGCCCCACCGTGTCGTAGCGCTCGGCGCGGGACGCCACCTTCAACTTGGTGCCCACCCCATCGATGGACGACACGAGCACCGGCTCGTCCATGCCCTCCAGGTCCGGCTCGAAGAACGACCCGAAGGCCCCGATGTCGGCGAGTACGCCGGGCGTAAAGGTTTCCTGCACGTTCGACCGGATGCGGTCGACCGTTTCCTCCCCGGCTTCAACGTCAACGCCGGCTTCCTTGTAGGTTGTCATAATTGTACGCGCTGCAATTTAAAAGGACCGCGGGTGATCGGGCCTACCGGCGACCGAAGAGCATGAGCAAGTACACCTCCAGCCGGCGGAGTCGCGACAGTTCGATGGGGGCCGCCCAGAGGTCGTAGTCGCGCCGATCGAGTTCGTTTAGCAAGGCGAGGGCCCCGTGCCAGTACCGAAGCAGGGCGTAGCGCTTTCGGAGTCCAAGGTCGTCGGCCAGCGATCGGCCTCGCTGCAGGGCGTCGCGCGCCCGAACGCTCTGCTTCCAGAGCAGGCGGCGGGCCCCTTCTGTGGCCGGGCCCGTTCGAAGCTGCTTCGCCGAAACCTCGTACTGGCGAAGCTCGTCCAGCGGCACGAAGAGACGGCCCCGCGCCAGATCGGCAGGCAGCCGGAGCAGGTGCGCCAGGTGGAAGAAGCCGCGAGCCAGCTCGTCGACCCAGCCGATCTGAACGGAATTGGTCAGGCCCGCCAGGTGTGCGAGGAGACGGGCGTGGGGCACGGCCCAGAGCCGAACGAAGGTTTCCAACTGATCGGCATCTTCGAAGCGGGTTTCCCCCACGAATAGCCGTGCCGCTTCGACCTGCGTCCCGAGCCAGTCCAGGGTCAGGCCGTGGGTCTCGCACGCCTCGTAGGCGGCAGACGCAGTCTCTTCGGGCATCCCCCGGAGCGGTCGGCCCGACTCGGCCCGTGCCCGCTCCTCGTCGAAATACGCCGTCACGTCTTCGCCCTTCGGCACCGCCGGGCTCTTGAGGGCCGAGTGCCAGTGCCAGAGCGCCTGTGCCGCAGGGCGGCGGCGCCGGGACCAGTCGTCGTAAAACGGGCGGGGCAAGTCCGTTTTATGCTCGTCACCCATTCAAAACCAGAAAGCCCGTCAGATTAAAGTGCGCGATCGGAGCCCCCCAAATACGGAACGGGGAAGCCACTGCGGGCTCCCCCGTCCGTCTCACGGCTAAGTCAAAACGACGTTACGCCTCCACGCCGGCAAACTCTTTCTTCACCACGCTAATCTGGCTGCCCTCGAGCACCATCTTGAGCTCTCGGTCCGACAGGTCGTGCTCCACGACGTAGGTCTCGTCCTTGTCTGCGTTCGTGAGCTCCACGTCCGTTCCGGACTGCACCTGTTCGCGCAGGTTGCGGAACTGCAGGGTGTCGCCCTGGTCGATGCTGTCGTAGGACTCGTCGTCCTTGAACAGGAGCGGCAGGATGCCGAAGTTCGCCAGGTTTTGCCGGTGAATCCGGGCGTAACTCTTGGCGATCTTGACGCGGGTGCCGAGCCACCGCGGCGCGATGGCGGCGTGCTCCCGGCTCGATCCCTGCCCGTAGTTCGTGCCGCCGACGACGGCGAAGCCGTTGTCCTGATGCTCCATGGCGCGGTCGAAGAAGCTCTCGTCGACCTGCTCGAAGACGAACTCCGAGATCTTCGGGATGTTGGAGCGGTAGGGCAGAATGCGCGAGCCGGCCGGCATGATCTCGTCGGTGGAGATGTCGTCGCCCACCTTCAGGAGGACCGGCAGGTCGAACGAATTCTGGAGCGGCTCAAACTCAGGGAGCGAGACGACGTTCGGGCCCTTCTCAAGGTCGACGTTCTTCGCCTCCTCTGCGCTGAGCGGCTCCACGAGTTGGTCGGTGTTGACGCTGATCTGATCCGGCGTCTCCGCGTTCGGGTACTCCATGTCGTAGAGGTCCGCCAAGTCGCGCGGGTCGGTGATCTCGCCGGTGAGTGCCGAGGCGGCGGCCGTCTCGGGGCTAACGAGGTATACCGCGTCTTCCTTCGTGCCGGAGCGGCCCGGGAAGTTGCGGGGCACCGTGCGCACCGAAATCTGGCCGGTGGCGGGCGCCTGGCCCATGCCGATGCAGCCGTTGCAGCCGGCCTGGTGGATGCGAGCGCCGGCGCGGGTGAGCATCTGGAGGTGCCCGGAGTTCATCAGGTTCTCCAGGATCTGCCGCGAGGTCGGGTTCACGTCGAACGAGACGCGGTCGTGCACCTGGCGGCCGTCCACAATCTCGGCGGCGCTGGCGAAGTCGCGGAAGCCGGGGTTGGCCGAGGAGCCGACGTAGCTCTGGTAAATCTCCTGGCCCTCAACCTCCCGCACCGGCACGACGTTGCCCGGGCTGCTGGGCTTCGCGATCTTCGGCTCCAGCTCCGAAAGGTTGATCTCTTCGTACTCGTCGTAGTCGGCGTCCTCGTCGGCCTTGATCTCCTCAAAGACCTCTTCGCGGCCCTGACGGCGGAGGAACGCCCGCACTTCGTCGTCGCTCGGGAAGACGGTGCTGGTAGCGCCCAGCTCCGTGCCCATGTTGGCAATGACGTGGCGGTCCATGCAGCTGAGGCTGTCGAGGCCCGGGCCGTAGTACTCAATGATCTGGCCCACGCCCCCATCCACGTCGTGGCGCTCCAGCATGGTGAGGATGACGTCCTTCGCGCTCACCCAGTCGGGCAGCTCCCCGGTGAGCTTGACGCCCCACACCTCCGGCATATTAATCGTGTACGGCTTGCCGGCCATCGCCATGGCGACGTCGAGACCGCCGGCCCCGATGGCGAGCATGCCGATGGCGCCCGCAGCCGGCGAGTGGCTGTCGGACCCAATCAGCGTCTTGCCCGGCTCCCCGAACCGCTCCTGATGCACCGGGTGGCTCACGCCGTTCCCCGGCCGGCTGTACCACGCGCCAAACTTCTTGCAGGCGCTGCGCAGAAAGAGGTGGTCGTCCGGGTTCTTGAAGTCGGACTGAATCAGGTTGTGATCAACGTACTGCGCCGAGAGCTCAGTCTGGACGCGGGGAATGCCCATCGCCTCAAACTCCAGCATCACCATCGTACCGGTGGCGTCCTGGGTGAGGGTCTGGTCCATTTCGAGGTCGATCTCCTTCCCCACCTCCACGTCCTCGAAGCGTCCATCGGCGAGATGGCTGTCAATGAGTTTCTCTGCAACGTTTTTACCCATAAGTCTGAAAGTAGTGGTCAAGCAAAGTAGTCACGGATCAACGGGTCGACCCCTTCTTGTGCCCGAAGGTAATGCTTCCCTCCCAAAGTTCGTACCTCGGCACTTAAAAAAACTATGTGCCCGCCCCGAGATGCTTTCGAAGCTGGATGAATACGTACCTGTCGGCCGGTGGCCCGTTCCTCACCCGCGGGCGCCCTGTTTCCAGGGCGGATCCTCGTCGTTGAGGAAGGCGTCGATGCCCGCCTGACAATCCTCCGTACCCCGAGCAAAGGCGTTCATCTGCACCGCGTAGTCGAGTGCCTCGTCGAGCCCCATTCCCGGCACCCGCGCCAGCATCTGCTTCGTAAGCGCCACCGCCGAGCCGCTCGTCTCGCGCGCCAGTTCGCGGGCCAGGGCGTCCACCGCCTCGTCGAGGTCGTCCTCGGGGACGACGCGGGTCACGAGCCCCATCTCCGCGGCCCGGGATGCATCCACCAGACGCCCCCGAAGCAGTAGGTCTCGGGTCTGCGTCTCCCCCAGTTTGCGCCGCAGAAACACCATGACGATGGCGGGCACAAACCCGATGCGCACCTCCGTGAATCCGAGCTTGGCGCCGCCCGACACGTACGCAAAGTCACAGACGGACGCGAGGCCGCACCCGCCCCCAATTGCGTGGCCGTTTACCTTTGCAATAACGGGCATTGACGACTGGTAAATCCGGCGGAAGAGCTCCGCCAGGTGGCGAGAGTCCGTCTGGTTCTCCGTCGGCCCCGCCTCGCGCATGGCCCGAAGCGAGGATAGGTCCGCCCCGGCCGAAAAGGCCGAGCCGGTCCCTGTGAGAACAACGGCGCGAAGAGAGTCGTCGTCCTCCGCGGCATCGAGGGCCCCCTTCAGGGCCGTCACAAGGTCGGCGTTTAAAGCGTTGCGCTTGTCGGGGCGATTGAGGCGAAGAGTGCAGACCGAACCCTCGGTTGAGGTCTGGACGAGGTCAGACATTCGTACGAAGCGGCTGTTGTGGAGTGATGCGGCAGCGGGGGGAGATGCTCTGCCCAACACCTCTTCTGCCTAAAGAGAGACGTTGGGCTATGCGAACGCGTCGGCCAGGTAAAACCGGTAGATCGGCCACACGTCGAAGACCAGATCGAGCGCACGGTCAACCAGGTTCGCCCCAAGATTGAGCGTCTCCTCGCGACCGATGTAGTGGCGCACGTAGATTCCGTTCGCCCCCTCTACACAGTCCGGAATGTGGTCGAGAGGCACGTCAAACTCGGT
This sequence comes from Salinibacter ruber DSM 13855, assembly GCF_000013045.1. Taxonomy (NCBI): domain Bacteria; kingdom Pseudomonadati; phylum Rhodothermota; class Rhodothermia; order Rhodothermales; family Salinibacteraceae; genus Salinibacter; species Salinibacter ruber. The sequence goes on along the minus strand of NC_007677.1, from coordinate 1,839,594 downwards.
TTTCGTCTTGCTGCCGCCCGACCTGCCGTGTGTGTAGAATCGCCAATTTTTTCTTTGCAATAACGGGTTTACAAGATCGAGGTAAGTGGCAGGGGCATCCTGGATCCGCGACTTCGCCTGGGCCAGCAGGTCCGTGGCGTGGGACCCGACGTAGATGCCGACCGCGAATCCGTCCGGGGACACGCGATGGGTGATTTGGACGTCTTCGAGGCGGCGTGTCTCCGGCCGGTAAAATGACATCCACAGGTTGTCGTTGCAGCCGCCGGCGCCAAAGTCGTTCTTGAGCAGGCGACTGAAAACGTACTTCTCGGTCTCGAACCCGAGCCGATTCGGAAGCACCCAGTTCACCACCAGATCATCGCGGTAGCGACGGAACGGGTCCTTCAGATACTCGGTGACCTCCGGCTTTTCTTTTTTGTACTGGTCGATGTGCGGCTCGGCCCGGAGCCGATCCAGCATTGCGAAGACCTCCTCGGACCAGCCCTCGAACGACCGGTCGAGGGCATCGGGGCGACGCATGGAATCGAGGGACTTCTGCGGCGGGTCGATTGCCGTGGTTGACGGCTCGTCGGGCATGCGGTGTGGGGCAGAGTCGTGGGGCAAAAACGTGGTGCTCCTACGCCCCGTGACGGCCAACGTTCAGGCCCCACCGACCGCCTCCGCCCCACGGCCCTGCAGGTACGCCTCCGCCGCCTTCACCAGCGGGGCGCTGCCAATAAACAGTGGCGTGCGTTCGTGCAGGCCCTCGGGCTGAAGGTCGAGAATGCGCTGGTGGCCCGTGGACGCCCGTCCGCCGGCCTGCTCCACGAGAAAGGCCATGGGATTGGCCTCGTACATCAGGCGCAGCTTTCCGTCCGGATGGTCCGAAGTGGCCGGGTACATGTACAATCCACCCGTTAGCAGATTTCGGTGGAAGTCGGAGACGAAGGAGCCGATGTAGCGGGCGCGGATGCGATGTCCCGTGTCCGGATCTTTGGTCTTGAGCCACTGCAGAAACGCGCGAAGCTCCGGCGAGAAGTCCTCAATGTCGGCCTCGTTGATCGAATACATCGCCGGCGCCTGGGGAATCTGGAGGTCGGGGTGCGTCAACAAAAACTCCCCGATCCCCGGATCCAAGGTGAAGCCGTTGACGCCGTTGCCGGTCGTAAAGACAAACATGGTGGACGAGCCGTAGGCCACGTACCCCGCCGCCACCTGCTCGGCCCCGGGCCGGAGGGCCACGTCCAGGGCGTCGCCCTCGTCCGCGCCCTCGGGCAGGGTGTAGACGCTGAAGATCGTGCCCACCGATGCGTTGACGTCCGTGTTGCTCGACCCGTCGAGCGGGTCGAAGAACACCGCAAAGCGCTCCTGAAAGTCCCCCCGCGGGGAGAGGGAGATCGTGTCCGCCTGCTCCTCCGAGCCGACCAGGCAACACTCCCCGCCCCGACGCAGGGCACGTTCGAGCTCCCGATCGGCAATCTCGTCGAGCTTCTTCTGCTTCTCGTCCTGCACGTTGACGGTTCCGCTCTCCCCCATCACGTCAAGGATGCCCGCCCGCCGGATGTTGTGGTTGATGATCTTCGCCGCTACGCTCACGTCGCGCAGGAGCCGCGAAAAGGCCCCGGTAGACTGCGGGAAGCGCCCGCGGCGGTCCAGGATGAACTGCTCGAGCGTCATGACCGACTCCAGGGCACCAGACGGGGCCGGGCCGTCGGACAGGGCATGCGACATGAGATGAACGATCTGTACCAGGAAGGACGTGGGCTCGGGAGCGGCCGCCGGGCCGGCGGCACGGGCCCCTACTGCTGCAGGGTGGTCGGAAGCCAGTTCTCGTGCTTGGCCGAACGGGTCATGAGGCGCTTGACCATCTTCCGGGGGCTCTTGTCGTCGAAGAGAATGGCGTGAACGGCCTCCGTGATGGGCATCTCCACCCCGTGGTGCTTCGCCAGGTTGTAGACGGAGCGGGTCGTGCGCACCCCCTCCGCAACCATCGCCATGTCATTGAGGACTTCGTCGAGGCTCTTGCCCGTACTGATCTGCTCCCCCAGGTACCGGTTGCGGCTGTGCGGACTCATGCAGGTCACCACGAGGTCGCCAATGCCCGCCAGGCCCGCAAAGGTTTGCGGGTCGGCCCCGAGGGCCTGTCCCAGGCGTCGGATCTCGGCCAGGCCGCGCGTGACGAGGGCGGCCTTGGCGTTGTCCCCGTAGCTCACCCCGTCGGCAATCCCCGCCGCGATGGCGAGGACGTTTTTGGCAGAGCCCCCGATTTCGACCCCGAGCACGTCTGTGTTCATGTAGACGCGCAGGCGCTCGGTCATGAACACCTTCTGGATGTGCCGGGCCTCCCCCTCATCGGGGGCCGCCGCCACGACGGCCGTGGGGCGCCCCTCGGCGACCTCCTCGGCGTGGCTCGGGCCGTACAGCGCCCCGATCTGGTCCGACGGCACCGACTCGAAAACATCGTCGAGGACCTGCGACATGGTGAGCAATGTCTCGTTCTCGATGCCCTTCGACAGGGCCACGAGCCGGACGCCCGAGTGGGCGTGCGGGCGGAGGTGCTCGGCCCGCCCCCGAAGCTGCTGGGACGGCACGGCCATGCCCCACAGGTCGGACGCCTCCGCGGCCTTCTCCAAGTCCGTCGTGATGTACACGGAAGACGGGATGAGCAGCTCCGGTAGGTACGTGGGGTTGTGGGAGGTGCGACGAATTTCGTCGGCCACCTCCGGACGGCGTGCCCACAGCACAACGTCCCGCCCCGCCGACGCGAGATGTACGGACATGGCTGTGCCCCAGCTTCCGGCACCGAACAGTGTAATGGAGGACATAGATCAGGAACGAACGGGTGATGTGGTCTGAACGCCCCCAGGTGAGGGACGACGGAAGCGCTTCCTAATGGACGCAACGCTAGTCCAGGAGGTCCATCTGATACTGCTTGGGCGTCACGCCCTCATGCTCTTTAAACATATCGATGAAATGACTGGTGCTACTGAAGCCCAGGGCGTGGCTCACGTTGGTGACGGTGTTGTCCGAATCCGCCAACAGCTCCCGCGCCCGGACGACCCGCTCCCGCGTGATGTACTCCAGTGGGGACATCTCGAATTCGTCGCTGAAGTGCCGGTAGAAGCTGGACTTGCTCATGCAGGCCTCCTCGACCAGTTCGTCGATCGAAATGTGACGGTCGAGGTTGTCCTGGATGTACTGCACGGCCGCGGCCAATCCGCCGGCGGAGGTGTTCCGGGGGAGCTCCCCGACGAGAAGGGGGCGCGACGCGGTCTGAAGCATCTGAATGAGCAGCTCCATCGCGTTGAGGTCGATCAGGCGGTCGCGGTTCGGGGGGTCCTCCCGAAACAGGTACGCGACCATGTTCAGCACGCGGGCGATCCCTTCATTTTCCGGCACGTGAAAGTAGGCGGGGTCGTCCCTCCCCCCGTCCTGTACCGCGGGGCCCGACGGCACGTCGCTCGCGACACGATCGAGAATGGAGCGAACCTGCGACCGGTCGATCCGCAGCACCACGTACCGGGCCGGGTCCTCGTGCGCCGCAGGGAAGTCGACCGTGATCGTCTGCAGCGGGGGCACGACCAGCGACTCGCCCGCCTCGACGGCAAGCCCTTCTTCGCCTTCCACGTCGACCCGTGCCGTGCCGTCGACCAGCCCGTAGTACGTCAGGTGCGGGGCCCGGAGGGACACGCCGCGGGCCGACTCCTCGACGGCATAGAAGGAAAGCCGTGCGTCGTCTCCGCCTACGCCCAGTCGGTAGTTGACGAGGGATTCGGACGCCTCTCCGTACGGGGTTGGCCGAAAGGATCGGGACATGAGCCTGGAGGTGCATGAGTACAGTCGCGAACACCAGTTCGTGGTGTGGAGCCCAAGTCGTTAATCAGCGCCTCGTCCGACCCGTCGGGTGAACAGTCCGATGGGGATGCCGATGTACGTCCGATGGAGAGTGGAAGATATATGGACCCGTCGGACAAAAACCAGAGGGGGCGAGGATTTGGGAAGATGGAAGCATTTTCTCGGAAGATCACACTACCGACTCAAAAAAGCGCTTCCTATACTTCGTTTGCGACGAAATGGTGGGGACGGCGCCAAGCATGTCCCGAATCGTAACAGTTCCCCCCATTCGGGGCCCTCTATGCCGAAAGCCCTTCCACCGTGCCGTCGGAGCCCGGCGCATGGCGCCAGCGCCGCAGCGCGCAGATTCTCCCGCACCGGGCTGACTTCCAAACGGGCTGACTTCCAAAGACGTCAATCCAACCAATGCAGTACATACTCGCGCTCGATCAGGGGACGACGAGCTCGCGGTCCATCCTTTTCGACACTCAGGGGCAGGTACAAGCCGTAGCCCAGAAGGAGTTCGAGCAGCATTATCCACAACCCGGATGGGTGGAGCACGACGCGAACGAAATCTGGTCGACCCAGATGGGGACCGCGTCGGAGGCCATGAGCCGGGCGAACGTCGAGGCGGAGGACTTGGCGGCCATCGGCATCACCAACCAGCGCGAGACGACGGTTGTCTGGGACCGCGCCACCGGTACCCCCATCCACAACGCCATTGTCTGGCAGGACCGACGGACCTCGGGGCTCTGCGACCGACTCAAGGACCGGGGGCACCTGGACCTCATCCAGGAGAAAACGGGGCTCATCATCGACGCCTACTTTTCCGGGACGAAGATCAAGTGGCTGCTGGACAACGTGGACGGGGCCCGCGAGCGCGCCGAGAATGGGGAGCTGGCCTTCGGCACGGTCGATAGCTGGCTCGTCTGGCGCATGACGAACGGCAAGCGCCACGTCACCGACGCCACCAACGCCTCCCGGACCCTCCTCTACAACATCCACGAGGGAGCGTGGGACCCAGAGCTGCTCGATATTCTCGACATCCCCCCGTCCATGCTGCCCGACGTGCGGGACAGCAGCGAAGTGTACGGCACGACGCAGGGCGGCCCGTTCGACGAGGAGGTGCCCATCGCGGGCATCGCGGGGGACCAGCAGGCCGCACTGTTTGGGCAGATGTGCACCACGCCCGGCCTCGGCAAAAACACCTACGGCACGGGCGCCTTTCTGCTCCAGAATACCGGCGAGACGGCGGTAACTTCCGAGCACAACCTGCTCACCACGATCGCCTACCAGATCGACGGCACGACCTACTACGCCCTGGAGGGCTCCATCTTCGTCGCTGGGGCGGTGGTGCAGTGGCTGCGCGACGAGCTCAAGATGATTCGGGAGGCCGCGGAGGTCGAGCGGCTCGCCCGCACCGTCGACGACAACGGCGGCGTCTATTTCGTGCCGGCCTTCACCGGCCTCGGCGCCCCGTACTGGGACCAGTACGCCCGCGGCACGATCAGCGGGCTCACGCGGGGGGCCAACCGCGGGCACCTCGCCCGGGCCGCCATCGAGAGCATGGCCTACCAGGTGGCCGACGTCATCGACGCGATGGAGGCCGACTCCGGCATCGAGACGACGGAGCTGGGGGCCGACGGCGGGGCCGCGGCCAACGACCTGCTGCTGCAGTTCCAGTCCGACATTCTCGACATTCCGGTGGTCCGTCCCAAGATCCTCGAAACCACCGCCCTGGGGGCGGCCTACCTCGCGGGCCTCGCCGTCGGCTACTGGGACAGCCAGTCCGAGATTCAGGACCAGTGGGAGCTGGACCAGATGTTTACCCCGTCGATGCCGCAAAACCGCGTCGAAACGCTCCGAACCGGCTGGTCGAAGGCCCTGGACCGCGCCCGGGCCTGGGAGTCGCCCGACTCCAGTGAGGCCGCGCCTCAGGCCGCCGACGTCTCGACCAACGCGACCTCCACCGCCCCCGCAGGCGAGGAATCCCCGGCCGCCTCGTAGCCCCTCCGCCGGTCCTTGCCGCCGCGGGCCTTCTCTCTCAGAATTCCGTTGATCCGCCCCATGGGCATTCGTGTCGAAAACCTCCACAAGTCGTTTGGGACCGAGCAGGTGCTGGACGGGATCACCCTGGACATCCCCGACCGGAGCTTCTTCAGCGTGGTGGCCCCCACGGGCGCCGGCAAGACCACCCTGCTCCGCATCATGGCCGGGATCGAGTCCGCCGACGCGGGCACCGTCCACTACGACGGCGAGGAGATGACCGACGTGGCCGTTCAGGACCGCAGCGTCGGCATGGTCTACCAGGAATTTATCAACTACCCCTCCCTCACCGTCCGCGAAAACCTCGCCTCGCCCCTCCAGGTCAGCGACGAGAATTACTCGGCAGAGGAGATCGAGCGGCGCGTGCAGGAAACTGCCGAAATGCTGAAAATCGACCACATTCTCAACAACCTGCCGGAGGAGGTCAGCGGCGGCGAGGCCCAGCGGACGGCCATTTCCCGGGCCCTCATCAAAGAGCCCGACTACCTCTTCATGGACGAGCCGCTGGCCAACCTCGACTACAAACTACGCGAGCAGCTGCGCAGTGACTTCGAGCGCCTGTTCTCCGAGGAGGACACGACAGTTATCTACGCGACCCCCCAGGCCGGGGACGCGCTCGCGATGTCGACGCACATCGGCTTTCTCCACGACGGCAACATCATCCAGAAGGCGCTGCGCGACGAGATTTACTACCGGCCGCGCTACCTCCCGGTGGCCGAGTACCTGGGCGAGCCCCCCATGAACATCGTGCCGGTCACGCTCGTCCAGGAGCCGACATCCACCGACCGCTACTTCGAGGTGGACGACGACACGCGCATCCCGGCCACGGGCTTCGACGCCCTCTCCCCCGGCGAAACCTATCATCTCGGCTTCCGCCCGCAGGACATGACCCTCACGGAGAACGGGGCCGAGGCCTCCATCACCCCCACCCTCTCGTTCGTGGAGACGGTCGGCTCCACCAGCACCCTCCACATGGACTTTCAGGGGCGGGAGATCTACGCGCTGCACCCCAACCCGCTGCACCTGGAGACCGGCGCGTCGATCTCGTTTGCGCTCGATCCCAAGAAGTTCTACGTCTACGATCCCGAGGCGGGCGACCTGATCGCCGCGGGCGACAAAATTCCCTCCTTCTCATAACGTCGACGCTGGTACATGGCTGAGATCGAAGTTCGTGACATACGACACGTCTACGATGCGGGCACCGCGGACGAGACGGTGGCCATCGACCACGTAGACCTGACCCTGCAGGACGGCACCGCCAACGCGCTGCTGGGCCCGTCGGGGTGCGGCAAGACCACCCTCCTTCAGATCATCTCCGGGCTCCTCCAGCCCACCGAGGGACAGGTGCTCATCGACGGCGAGGACGTGACCGAGAAGCCCCCGGCCGAGCGCGACATCGCACAGGTCTTTCAGTTTCCGGTCATCTACGACTCGATGGACGTCTACGGCAACCTCGCGTTTCCCCTGCGGAATGGCGGCACGCCGGAGAACGAAATCGAAGAGCGCGTCCAGAAGATTGCCGACCTGCTGGAGCTCAACGACATTCTGCACAGCAGCCCCTCGAACCTCGGGCCCGAGCTGAACCAGCTGGTCGCCCTGGGGCGCGGCATCATCCGCGCGGACACCTCCGCCATCCTCTTCGACGAGCCGATGACGGACGTGGAGCCCGCCCGGAAGCTCACCATCCGCCGGCGCGTGAAGGAGGCCCAGCAGGAGTTCGAAATCACGGCGCTCTACGTGACGCACGACCAGCACGAGGCGCTCACCTTCGCCGAGCAGGTGGCCATCATGCGGGACGGGCGTCTCGTGCAGTACGACAGCGGCGAGACCCTCTACGAGAACCCGGTCAACACCTTCATCGGCCACTTCATCGGGAGCCCCGGCATGAACCTGCTCGAGTGCGGCGTGACGGAAAACGACGCGGCGCCGCACGCGCAAATCGGGCCGCACACGATTTCCGTCTCCGCGGACATCCACGACGAAATCGACCTGAGTTGGACCGACTGCCAGATCGGCATCCGCCCCAGCTCCGTGACCGTCCAGGTGGCCGACCCGAAAGAGGACACGGACTACATTCCCGCGACCGTCGATCAGGTGGAGATGGTCGGCGGCTACCAGATCCTGACGACGCGCCTCGACGACACCGAGGTGGAGGTGAAGGCCCGCGTGGCCCACGACTTTATGATCGAAGAGGGCGCCTCGATCTGGCTCAACTTTCCCCCCGACACGGTCCAGTTTTTCCACGAGAAACAGGCCGTGCACGCCCAGTAGGCACGCCCCGCTCCCGCACTCCCCGTTAGGCCCTCTGTACTCCCATGAAACAACGTCCCTGGCTCTTTCTGCTGCCGGCACTGCTCCTGGTCTCGATCAGTGCCTTCATCCCGCTCATCACGGTGATGAACTACTCCCAACTGACCCTGCTTCCGGGCACCGAGCCCTACTTTTCAGGGTTGGAGAACTTCGTTGCCATCCTCGAGGACGAGGCGTTTCGGGGGGCGCTGGCCCGGCAATTCGTCTTCAGCTTCCTCGTGCTCATCACGGAAATCCCGCTCGGGCTGGGGCTGGCCCTCTGCATGCCCAAAGAGGGCCCCGGCGTCGGCGTCAGCCTCGTCCTCCTGGGCATCCCGCTGCTGATTCCCTGGAACGTCGTCGGCATCATCTGGCGCGTGTTCACCCGGTCGGACATCGGGGTCCTTCCCGCCGCCTTCAACTGGTTCGGGTACTCCTACGAGATTAGCAGCTCCACCTTTGACGCCTGGTGGACGGTATTGGCCATGGACATCTGGCACTGGACCCCCTTGGTGGTCCTCATCTGCTACGCCGGCATTCAGGCCATCCCCGAGGAATACTACATGGCCGCCAAGATCGACCGGGCCTCGCCCTGGAAGACGTTCCGGTACGTTACGCTGCCGAACCTGCGAGGCGTTCTCATCATCGCCGTCCTGCTGCGGCTGATGGACTCGTTTAAGATCTACGCCGAACCGTTCGTGCTCACGGGCGGCGGCCCGGGAAGCTCCACGACCTTCCTCAGCACGTACACCTCACGAATGGCCATTGGGGGATTTCAGATGGGAAGAGGCGCGGCGACGTCGCTGATCTACTTCTTCATCGTGATCCTTATCTCCTTCGTGATTTACATCGTCATGCTTAACCTCGGACAAGGTGCAGGTGGTGACCAATGAATAAAAAGTATTATCTCATCCTGTTTTTGGTATTCATCCTGATACCAATCTACTGGATGGTCAACATGTCGTTCAAGCCGAACTCCGAGATTCTGAGTCGGCTGACGCTGTATCCGCACGAGTTCACGCTCGCGAACTACGAGGAGATTCTGACCTCGGAGTTTTGGCGGGCCGGGTACATCAACTCCATCATCATGGCCTCCATGAACGTGGTGTTCGTGACCATCGCGGCCCTCCCCGCCGCCTACGCCTTTTCGCGCTGGGACTTTCGGGGCGACAAGCACCTGTTCTTCTGGTTCCTGACGAACCGGATGGCGCCCCCGGCGGCCTTCATGGTGCCGTTCTTCATCCTCTACTCGAACCTAAACCTGATCGACACCTACTGGGCGGTCGCGCTGGCACACTGCCTGTTCAACCTGCCGCTGGCCATCTGGATTCTGGAGGGGTTCATGTCCGGCATCCCGAAGGAGATCGACGAGATGGCCTTTATCGACGGGCACAGCTTCACCAGCTTCTGCTGGAACATCTTCCTCCCGTTGATCAAGCCCGGCATCGCGGTGACGGCGTTTCTGACGTTCATGTTCTCCTGGGTTGAGCTGCTTCTCGCCCGCACCCTCACCAACGAGGCCGCACAGCCGATTACCGTTACCCTGACCCGGAGCCTCGGCGCCGGCGGCTGGGACTGGGGCGTGCTGGCCGCGGCGGGTGTGATCGCCATGATTCCCGGGGCCATCATCGTGTACCTCGTCCGCGACCTCCTGGCCACGGGCTTCTCCATGGGCCGCGTGTAGCGGCGTTGCCGCCCCTCCCGCCCCCTGCCTCACTCCACCCCACTGGTCCCCATGCTCTCTCTTCCCCCCGACTGGATGAACTGGACGTCCCCCACCCTCATCTTCCTCGGGTCGATCATTCTGCTGCTCATCAGCCTGACGATCTGGGACATGAAGGAGCCCGGATGGGCACGCCAGGGGCTCCTCCCCATCGAGACCACCCGGGGCGATCGCTTCTTCATGGGCCTGCTGATGACGGGCGCCCTCTTTTGCCTGTGGCTCTACCTGGTGGGGCCGACGGCCGTGTGGGCGGTGCTCCTCCTCGGGGCGCTGTCCATTATCGGCACCATCAACTTTTTCTAGGCCGGCGCCGGGCGGATTGGTGATTCCTCCCCCGGACATCCGGCCCCTGGGGCCCGCCGGGGGGACGGCGCTAATGGCCTAGCCCTCACGGTCGTGCCCCGCATGGCCCGAAGACGCACGGCTTCCCTCACGGCCGCAATTCCCATCGCGGGCAAACAGGGCCGTCGGGCCGCGCGGTCGACACTGCGTCGGCCAACCGGCCGTCCCCTCGTGCCTCGTTAGACGGCGGCGCCACTTTGGGAAGATGGAATCATTTTCTCGGAAGATTAGACTATCGATGAAGAAAAGCGCTTTCTATACTGCCCTCTAGACTAATGAAGGCAGCCGCGACCGTCCCTCCAGGGCTACGGAAGCGCTTACGGGGCCCTCGAGACGGGTCGTGTCCACTGGGGCGCTCCTTTGTTCTTCGACGCCTGATCGTCCTCAACGACTTCTTTCATTACCAACGGTGGCTTTGCTATGAGCACCTCTTACCAACCCCATGCGCCGCGCCGCGGCTGGCTGATGCCAGTCGCCCTCTGCGTCGCGGCCCTCCTCCTCCAACCCCTCGCGTCCGCGCAGGCGCAGGACTTTCCCGATGAGCCCAACTATCCCGACATCACGCGGGAGGAAGCCCGGGAGTACGCCCAGAACGAGTACGGCCCCATGAACGACCGCAAGCGGGCCGCCGTCAAGTACGCGATGGAGTTTCAGCCGTCGGTCCTCACGCTGAAGGAGCAGATCGACGAGCTGATGTGGTTCGCGGAAAATGCCGAGCAGCTCCGCGGCACCGACGTCGAGTCGGTGGCCGAGACGATTAAGACCCACACGTGGGAATCGGAGACGCTCGCCCAAGCCTTTACCGAGATCACGGGCATTAACGTGACCCACAACATTATCGGTGAGGGCGACCTGGTCGAGAAGCTCCAGACGCAGCTCGCGTCCGGCCGGAGCGTCTACGACATCTACGTCAACGACGCCGACCTCATCGGCACCCACATCCGCCTTCAGAGCGCGGTCAACCTGACCGACTACATGAACGGGGCGGGCAGCGAGTTTACAAACCCGACGCTCGACCTGGACGACTGGATGAACCCGGAGTTCGGCCAGAATTTTGAGGGCGAGCAGCTTCAGCTGCCGGACCAGCAGTTCGCGAACCTCTATTGGTTTCGGTACGACTGGTTCAACGACCCGGAGATCAAGGAGCAGTTTCGGAACGAGTACGGCTATGAGCTGGGCGTGCCCCGCAACTGGGCCGCCTACGAAGACATCGCCGAGTTCTTCACCGAGTCGGTGTCCCCCTCCGACGTGGGCGCCGAGACGGACGGTGTGTACGGCCACATGGACTACGGGCGCCGAGGCCCCTCGCTGGGATGGCGCTTCACGGACGCCTGGCTCTCGATTGCGGGCGCCGGCGACAAGGGCCTTCCGAACGGCCGTCCCGTCGACGAGTGGGGCATCCGCGTGGAGGACCGCATCCCGGTTGGCTCCTCGGTGGACCGTGGCGGTGCGACAAACAGCCCCGCGGCCTACTACGCCACCCGCAAGTACGTGAATTGGCTGAACGACTACGCCCCGCCCTACGCCCCGTCCATGAGTTGGTCGGAGGCGGGCCCCGTGCCCTCTCGCGGCAGCGTGGCGCAGCGCGTCTTCCAGTACATCACCTTCCTCTCGGCCGAGCCCTTTACCTCGCCGGAGTCGGCCGTGACGGACGACGAGGGCAACCCCAAGTGGCGCGTGGCCCCCACGCCCCACGGCCGGTACTGGGACGAAGGCATGAAGGTCGGCTACCAGGACGCCGGGAGCTGGACCATCCCGAAGCAGACCACCGGCGACAAGCGGCACGCCGCCTGGATGTGGGCCCAGTTTGCCTCCTCCAAGACGGTCTCGCTCAACAAGTTTAACGTGGGCCGGACGCCCGTCCGAAGCTCCACGGTCAACTCCGAGTACTGGCAGGAGCGCGAGGGCGACCTCGGCGGCCTGATCTCCTTCTACACCTCCCCGGTGGAGGACCAGTGGACGGACTCAGGCAAGAACGTCCCCCACTACCCCCTCCTGGCCGAGCAGTGGTGGAAGCAGGTGGCCAGCGCCGTGACCGGCGAGAAGACCGTCAAGCAGGCGATGAACGACCTGGCGAGCATTCAGAACTCGCTCATGGACCGCCTGCGGATGGCACAGTACTCCCCCGAGCTCAACGAAGAGCGCACCCGGGAGTACTGGCTCAACCAGCCGGGCGCCCCGAAGGCTGAGCGGTCCCCGGAAGAGCCGGAGACGGTGCCGTACGATGAACTCCTGAAGCAGTGGGAGGGGGAGTAGCCCTTTCCGGCCGGACCAGACTCCGGCCGCAGTGCGCCTCCCGAGCCCTCGGGCTCGCGCTGCGGCCGGGGACCTTCCGGCATTACGACGAGCATTTCGACGCGCCTCTCCGGGCGTCGGTATCGGTTCTTTTTGGAGAGGCCAACAGCAGGGTCGGGCGACTGGAGTTCCCTTCGATGGGGACTTTGTCTACGCCCGTTTTCACGAACAACGACCAACCCACAACACCTCTTATGTCTCAATTTACGATTTCAGAGCCCTCAAACGCCTTTTTTCAATGGCTGACCGCTAGCGTCTTTGCCCTTCTGCTCCTCATGGCGACGGCGGTGCCGGCGCAGGCGCAGATGGAGGATGGCGAGCTGCCGGAGATTGACTTCGCCGTCAACCTCATGCAGTCCGCTCAGTCCATTTCTGTGGACGGCTTCCCCGGAGCGGTGACCGGCTTCCATCGTGCTCGCGCCGGCCTGAATGCCAGCGTCCAGTTCTCCGAAAACGTGAGCGGGCTACTCATGCTGGAACAAGAGCCGAACGACTTTGGCGGTCAGTTTGGACTCGGGCCATCGGTCGACTTCATGGTGATGAATATGCAGGTCAGTGAGGGGCTGACGGTCCAGGCAGGAACGCCCGTCACCGGCCTCATGCACTTCCGCGGATTCTCGGATGGCCCCGTGGTTCAGGGAAACCCTCTCATCGGAAACTCACCGGCCGACATCATCACTGCCGGTCAGGGCGTGAAGTTGATTGGATCGTACGGAGGATTTGGATTCGACCTGACCGCGGCGAAGACCTTCGGAGAGAACCTGACCACGTTGGGTGAAGGCTCCACCGGAGTGTGGTTGATTGGAAATGCCACATACGCTGTCTCCGACGTGCTCCAGGTCGGGGCTGGACTTGCGGGCGCAACGGGCCAAGAGACCATGGACTTTGCCCGGGGGGACCGCGAAAACATCAACCTGAACCCCGAGCAGCAAAACCCAAATGGTGGGTTTGCTGACCAGTCCAAAAACACCCACGCGGCCCTTCCGAACGGCGGATGGATCACGCAGGTGGACGCCAAGATCACCCCGAGCCCCCTGGACATTGACCTTTGGGGCGGCTACGCACAAGACAGCGAGGTGGACGGCACGAATGATGCTGCCGCGGCCTTCGGTGGTCTCGGTGCGAAAGTCGACATCACGGAAAGCTTCTACCTCGCTGGTCGCTTTGTGATCGTCAGTGACCAGGGCGACGCCATCGACAATGCCTCCGGCGATCCGGACGGCAACCTTACCCGTTTCGAGGGAGGAATTGGGGTGGAGCTTTACGACCACGCTCTCCTGAAGGTGTCCGGTGTCACGCAGAGCCACGGGGATAGCTTCAACTCTGCTCAGGGGACCCCCGTTACCCGTCCGGCGCCCGCCGACAGCTTTTCCGGGGTCCTGACGGAGCTCTCCTTCAGCTTTTAACAGCGTGCGGTAGGTACATCAGTGAGCGTGCTGAGTACGATGTAAGAGCTCAGTCGGCCTGGGGCCGCCACCTGCCGGTGGGGGCCCCAGCGCGTTCACGCCCTCGTTCGGCTCGGGTGCGCCCGGGCCCTTCCCCGTCGCGGGGCCGTTCCGCCGCACTGCGTCCAGGAGGCGGCGGCCGCCGGGAACGGACTCGTTTACTCTGTTGGTTTTGCAATTGATCTCATGGACCGCACACAAGGCATCGAGGCACTTCAATCCCGCCAGACGCCCTGGGACTTCGTCATCATCGGCGGTGGGGCCACCGGGCTCGGCTGTGCCGTGGACGCCGCGGCCCGGGGCTACGATACGCTCCTGCTCGAGATGCACGACTTCGCGAAGGCGACCTCCAGCCGCTCGACGAAGCTCGTGCACGGCGGCGTCCGGTACCTGGAGCAGGGCAACGTGTCCCTCGTCTTCGAGGCGCTGAAGGAACGGGAGCGGCTTCAGGACAATGCCCCCCACCTCGTGAGCAACCTCCCCTTCGTGGTGCCGAGCTACAAGTGGTGGGAGGCGCCCTACTACGGAATCGGGATGAAGGTGTACGACCTGCTCGCAGGCAGCCAAAACTTTGGCCGGTCGCAGTACCTCGATCGAAACCAGACGATTGAGCGCCTTCCCACCGTGGAGACCGACGGCCTGCGCGGCGGCATTCTGTACTTCGACGGGCAGTTCGACGACACCCGGCTGGCCGTCAACATGGCCCAGACGGCCGACGAGCAGGGCGGCGTGCTGCTCAACTACATGAAGGCGACGGACCTCAAAAAGACGAATGGGGCCGTGGACGGCGTGGTCGCCGAGTGCCAGGAAACCGGCGCCACGTTCGACATCGAGGCCCGGTCGGTGATCAACGCCACCGGCATCTTCACCGACACCATCCGCCAGATGGACGACCCGTCGGCCGGCACCACGCTGCGCCCCAGCCGCGGGACCCACATCGTCCTGGACAAGTCGTTCCTGCCGGGCGACAGCGCGATCATGGTGCCAAAGACGGACGACGGCCGCGTCCTCTTCGCCATCCCGTGGCACGACCGGGTCGTCGTCGGCACGACCGAGGCGGAGGTCGACGAGGTGAGCATGGAGCCCACACCCGGGCACGAGGAGCTGGACTTCCTCCTCACCCACGCCCAGCGGTACCTCGCGAAGGACCCGGGCCCGGAGGATGTGCGAAGCGTGTATGCCGGCATTCGTCCCCTGGTGGCCCCCCCTGGAAGCAACGGGGACACCTCGGACATCTCCCGCGAGCACCAGCTCAACGTGTCCGACAGCGGCCTCGTCACCATTTCGGGGGGCAAGTGGACCACCTACCGCAAGATGGCGGAGGACACCATCGACCGGGCGGCCCGCCACGCAGAGCTTGCCCGCCGGCCGTCCCAAACGGACGACCTCCGCCTGCACGGCTGGCACCAAAACCCGGAGCAGTTTGGCGACCTCGCCCTCTATGGCGCCGACGCCGAAGCGCTGGGCGGCCTGATGGAGGAGCACCCCCACCTCCAGACCCCTCTCGACGAGCGGCTTCCCATCCGGGCCGGACAGGTGGTGTGGGCCGCCCGGCATGAGATGGCCCGTACGGTAGAGGACGTCCTGGCCCGCCGCACCCGATGCCTGCTGCTCGACGCCCAGGCGAGCATCGACGTGGCGCCCCGGGTCGCCGAGTTGATGGCCGAAGAACGGGACCTGCCCCCCTCCTGGGTCGACGATCAGGTCGAGGCCTTTACCGAGGTGGCCCGCAACTACCTGATGCCGTCCATCCCCGCGTAGGGAACCGGCGTCACGTACGGGACGGGACCAGAGGCGGTCGACCTCGTGCGCGGGGCAGTTCGCCGGGCCAGTCCCCCCTATCCCGTCATGGCTCCGTCCCCCGCCACCTCAGGATTTCCCGGTCCGCCCGGACTCTGGGCCGAGCGGCCGTTGGTCCGGTCGGGGTCTGGGGCCCCCTCCCCCGCGGGGGAGGCCGTCTCGGCCGCTGCGGGGCGGGTCTGTTCCAGGGCAAACTGACGGAGCCGGGTTTCCAGGTTTTCGGTGACGCGGTCCAGGGTCGTCGCGATGTCGGACACCTCCGTCACGCCCGCCGCCGACTCCTGGGCGGCCGTCGAGATCGACTGCACGCTCCGGGCGATCTCTTGGCTGGTGGTGGACTGCTCCTCGGAGGCCGCCGCAATCTCGTCGGCCTTCGCCTCCACCTCCTCGATCGAGGCGACGATCTGGCGAAGCGCCTCGCTCGCCTTCTCCGACAGCTCGATGCCCTCCTCGGCGTTGCGACTGCTCCGCTGGGCCGCCTCCACGGCCTGGTCGATCTCCGACTGCACCTCGCCGATGATGTCGGCGATCTCGGAGGTCGCCTGGTCGGTCTCGTCGGCAAGCTCCCGCACCTCCTCGGCCACCACGGCGAACCCCTGGCCCGTCTCGGAACCGGTGCCGTCCCCGCCGGCTCGGGCCGCCTCAATCGCCGCGTTCAGCGCCAACAGATTGGTCTGGTTCGCAATCTCGTCGATGGTCTCGACGACCTGGCTGATTTCTTCACTGGAGGCCTGGAGGCGGTCAATGGTGTCGGCGGTGCCCTGCACTTCCCGGGCGATGTCCTTCATCTTGCCGGTCGCCTCCGAGACCACCTCCTGCCCCTCGCGCGCCTCCCGGCCCCCGTCCTGGGCGGACTGGGCCACGGACTGGACGCTGCGCGCATTTTCGTTGATCGTCTGGTTCAACTCCTCCACCGCCGCGGCCACCTCCTCGGCCTGCGCGGACTGCTCCTCGGCACTGGCGGCCATCTGGTCGGACGACGTGCTAATCTCGTCGGCGGACCTGTTGGCCCTGCTCGTCGCGCTCATCACCTCCTGCAGGGTCGACCGGATCGACGCGACCGCGCCCTCCAGTTTCGTGCGGAGTTGGCCGGTCATTTCGGCGGCCTGCTCCGTGTTCTCGTTCGGGGTCGTCGGGGCCTCGCCGGCGAACGACACGGTCAGGTCGCCGTCTTCGAGCCGTTCGAGGCGGCCGTCCAGGTCCTCAATCTCCAGGCGAAGGAAGCTGTTCACCTCTTCGGCAGACTCCGCGAGACGCGTCGCCTCTTCTTTCTTCTCTTGGGCCTCCTCCTGCGCCTCCTCGAGGTCGGCGAGGAGCGTCTCGAGCTCCTCGTTCTGCGCCTCGTTTTCGAGCTCGGTCCGGGCCCGGTTTCGCTGTGCCCGGATCGCCTGCAGGCACCCGAGCGTCAGGAAGCCGACCTCGAAGATGACCCAGGCGGTATGCTCCGCCGCCATCCAGGGGGCCGAATAGGTCACCCCAAACATCGACATCGGAGCAACAATGCCACGGACAAAGTGGTCGATGGCCGTCACGACGCTTGCAGTGACCAATACCTTCCAGTCGTAGTAGAGCCCCAGGAAGGCCAAGGACACGAAAATGTGGAAGTGCATCGCGATGCGCCCGGCCACCAGGTAAATCAAAAGGCCGGACATCAAAAGTTGGGCGGCACCTATGAGGTTACGAGTGACCCCCGAGGAGGGCCGGACCCAGCCCATGATAGCTGGAGGAATGGAAATTAGCCCACCAAGCAACAAGGCGGTCAGCACGTACCCACCGACCGCACTCTCCGCCCCGGCCCACGCCTCCGCGGAGGCCACACTGGCCAAGACAATCGACAGGATCCATTGCGCCACCAAAAGCCCGGCAAATTTCCGGCTGGTGGCCCTCCAGCCTGCGCGGAGGTACTGCAGCATTCGCTCCTGGAGGGCCTGCTCGTCGATGGTCGGACTCGTTTCTTTCTTTTCTTTCTGTGCGGCTCGGCGTTGCATAGCGGTTGGGACGCCTGGACACTGTCCGTCCTCCCTGTAGCCTCAAGGACTCGGCGGGACAATCCGGGACGTCGTTGCTTGGCGGGGAGTGCGTGCGGCAGAGTGGTCTTTATGACTTCACTGTTTATTATCGGCAGCTCACTTCATATTTATTTCGGCAAAGCCGCGCATTACAAGAGTGTCACTTCCACCCATGTGCGCGTCTTCGGCCGCACTGGTACACAGGGCCCCATCACGTCTCTCATCTACAGGCGGCCCCGGGAGCCAGCACCGGGTCCCGTCGTGAGCCGCCGTCAATGCCCCCCAGGTTCTCTCTCCCGCCTCCGCCAAAATAAAAAACGCCCGCTCCCGAGATGGAACGGGCGTTGACCAAGTCCACGTCGCATGGTTGCACGAGGTTAGCGGAGGGAGTGCCCTCCGGGGGCACTGCCCTTCGGGGACGGCTTGCCTCCGCTACGTGCGCGACCGGGCGGCCTCGAAGACGAGCAGGCCCGTCGCCACGGAGACATTGAGCGACTCGGCCGGCCCGCGCATGGGAATGGAAAGGAGCTCGTCGCACGCCTCCGCCACCTCGGGCGCCAGGCCCTGTCCTTCGCTTCCGAGCACCACCGCCACGGGCCGGTCCCAGTCGGCGTCCCAGAGCGGAGTCTCGGCGGTGCCCTCCGCGCCGTAGACAAAGTAGCCCCGTTCCTTGAGCTGGGTCAACACGCGGGGCAGGTCGTCGGTCCGTGCGATGGGGATCCGGGGCGCCGTGCCGGCGCTCGCTTTGATCGCGGCGGCGTTCAACGGGGCCATCTCGCGGGTCGGCACAATGACGCCGTCGGTCCCGGCCGCCACCGCGCTCCGCAGCATCGCGCCAAAGTTGCGGGGGTCCGTTACCCGATCGACGACGAGGAGCATCGGCTGGGCGGTCTGCACCGCGTCCCAGGTGGGCGCGATGTCGGAGAGCATTGCGTCCACCTCCCGGTACCGGATGGGGGCCGTAATGGCCACGACGCCCTGATGCGTGGCCCCGTCGGACTCGTGCCGCAGCCGGGCCTCGGGGACGTACTGGACCGGGGTCCCGCGGTCGTCGGCGATCGACCGAATGGCCCCGATCTGGGCGCCGCTCACGTCCTGCTTCAGCATCACCTTTTCGATGCCGAGGTCGTCCCGCTTCAGGGCTTCCAGGACCGGGCCGCGGCCGATGAGGGTAGAGGTGTCTGACGTGCTCATGTTCGGGTCGGGAACGGTTGGTGCGGGAAGACAGGTGAAAAGAGACGAGCCCCCCGCCAGGCCCTACTCCCCGACACGCAACAGCGGACACAGGACGTAGTTCGGGCTCTGCTCGACTCTTTGGGGTGTTTTCGCGTCGGGCCGAACGGGTCTCCCGGCTGCACGTATGGCTATTCTCTTCTTTCCCAACACCTCAGCTCAATGCCTGTCTCCTCCCCCGGCCGCACCGCGGTCTTCGTCGACGGCTGTCGGCTTCCGTTCCAACGGGCCGGCACCGGGTACGCCGACCTGATGGCCTACGACATGGGCCGCATGGTCCTTCGGCACCTTCTCACCCGGACCGGCCTGCCCCCCGACCGGGTGGAGCGCGTCGTGATGGGCACGGTGGTGCAGGACGTCAACACGAGCAACGTGGCTCGGGAGTCGGCCCTCGCCGCCGGCATTCCGAACCACGTGCCCGCCTTCACGGTGACGATGGCCTGCATCTCCAGCAACCAGGCCGTCACCAGTGGCGTCGACCTCCTGCGCACCGGACAGGCGGACGTCATGATCGCGGGCGGCACCGAAACCCTGAGCGACCCGCCCGTCCGGCTGAAGCGCCCCGTCCGGAAGCGGCTCTTTCAGGCCCGCAAGGCCAAGAGCACGGGCGACTACCTGGACCTGCTGGACGGCCTCAGCCCCGGCGACCTCCTGCCCGAGACGCCGGCCATCGCCGAGTTCTCGACCGGCGAGGTGATGGGCGAGAGCGCCGACCGGCTCGCCGCAATGTTCGGCATCTCGCGCGAGGACCAGGACCGGTACGCCCTCCGCTCGCACGAGAAGGCCGCCGCGGCCCGGGACGACGGGCGCCTCGACGAGGAGCTCGCCCCCGCAACCGTTCCGCCGGCATTCGATCCGATCACGACCGACAACGTGATCCGGGACGACACTTCATTGGAGCAGCTCCGCGACCTGCCGCCCGCGTTCGTCGAGCCCTTCGGGACCATCACCGCCGGCAGCTCGTCGGCCCTCACGGACGGCGCTTCGGCGACGCTTCTGATGGCGGAGGAGGTGGCCGAAGCCGAGGGCGTTGCGCCGCGCGCCGCCCTCCGCACCTATACCTACGTCGCGCAGGACCCCGAAATGGAATTGCTCCTGGGGCCGGCGTACGCCATCCCCGAGGTGCTCGACGAGGCCGGCCTCACGCTCGACGACATCGACGTGATCGAGCTCCACGAGGCCTTTGCCGGCCAGGTGCTGGCGGTCCTCGAAGCGCTCCGCTCCGACACGTTCGCCGCGGAGCACCTGAACCGAACCGAGGCGGTCGGCGCGGTCGAGATGGATCGCCTCAACACCCGGGGCGGCTCCCTGTCGCTGGGGCACCCGTTCGGGGCAACCGGGGCGCGCCTCGTGATGAGCGCGGTGAACCGGCTTCACGACGAGGACGGCCGCTGGGCCCTCGTCTCGGCCTGCGCCGCCGGCGGCCAGGGCCACGCCCTCCTCCTCGAGCGGCGGCCCTCGTAGTCCGTCCCCAGCGTTCCCCTCCTTCTGTCTTCAACGCCCCTCCCCCCATGCCGAACGCCCTCTCTGTGCCCACGGACCTCCTGACCCTGACGGTCGACGAGACCGGAGTGGCCACGCTCGCGCTGGATGCCCCCGACGCGTCGGTCAACAAGATCTCTTGGGACACCCTGAACGCGTTTTCCGACGCCCTGGATGTGGTTGAGACCCACGCCGACCTGTCCGGGCTGGTGATCGCCAGCGGCAAGCCGGACTCGTTCATCGTCGGGGCCGACCTGGCGATGCTGCAAACGTTCGAGATCCCGGCGGAGGCGCGGCGCCTGAGCCGCGAGGCCCACGCCCTCGGGGAGCGGGTCCGAAGCCTCCCGGTCCCGACCGTGGCCGCCCTCCACGGCCCGGTGATGGGGGGCGGCCTGGAGCTGGCGCTCAACTGCGACTACCGCGTCGCCTCCACCGCCGACGCGACCAAGATGGCCCTACCCGAGGTGCAGCTCGGCCTTCTGCCCGGCGGGGGCGGCACCCAGCTGCTGCCGCGCCTCGTGGGCGTGCAGCAGGCCCTCAGGCTCATGCTGACCGGAAAAAACACGTACCCGGACAAGGCGCGGCGCATCGGCCTGGTCGACGCCCTCATCCACCCGCCCGGCCTCCGCCATGCGGCGCGGCGGGCGGCCCGTGAGCTGGCGGCGGGCACCCGCACCGTCGAGCGTGCCGAGCAGTCGCTCGGGGACCGCCTGCTGGAGGGCAACCCCGTCAGTCGGCGCGTCATCTACCGGCAGGCCCGCACACGGACCGAGCGCCGCACCCGGGGCAACTACCCCGCCCCGCCCCGCATCATCGACGCGGTGCGCACGGGGATGGAGGAGGGCCTGGAGGCGGGGCTCGACACGGAGCGGCAGCACTTCGGCGAGCTCGTGTTCACGCCCGAGTCGCAGGCCCTCGTGTCGATCTTCTTTGCCAAGCGGGACGCGGAGACGAACCCGCAGCCCGAACAGGCGCGCCCGGTCGACACCGTGGGCGTGCTCGGGGCGGGCCTCATGGGCAGTGGCATCGCGCAGGTGTCGGCCCAGAACGGGCTCGACGTCGTGCTTACGGACCAGTCACTGGCGCTCGCGGCCGAGGGGAAGAAGGCCATCTGGTCCGCGGTGACCGAGCAGGAGGACAAGGGCATCATCAACACGTTTACGCGAGACCAGATTGTAGAGCGGGTCGCCCCCACCGCCGACTATGCGCCCCTCCAGGCGGCCGACGTCGTGATTGAAGCCGTGCCGGAGGACCTGTCGATCAAGCACGCGGTGCTGTCGGAGGTAGAGACGGTCGTCGACGCGGACACGGTGCTGGCCTCCAACACCTCCGCCCTCCCCATCTCGACGATCGCCGAGGGCGTGGACGACCCGTCCCGCGTGCTCGGGATGCACTACTTCTCCCCCGTCCCCGACATCCCACTGCTGGAGATCGTCGTCACCGAGGAGACCTCCGACGAGGCACTGGCCACCGCCTACGCCGCCGGCCTCGCGCAGGACAAGACCGTCATCGTGGTGAACGACGGCCCGGGCTTTTACACCACTCGCATCCTCGCCCTCTACATGAACGAGGCCCTGCTGCTCTTCGAGGCCGGGGCCGAGATCGAGGCGGTCGACGAGGCGATGATGGACGCCGGGTTCCCGATGGGCCCGTTCGAGCTGTTCGACCTGGTGGGCCTGGACGTGGCGGCCAAAATTACGGACGTGATGGGCGAGGCCCTCTCGCCGGAACGCGTCGACATCAGCGACCGGGCCGGCCGGCTCGCGGAGGCCGACCTGCTGGGCCAAAAGACCAACCGCGGCTTCTACGAGTACGACGCGGACGACGACGCCGACGACAAGGACCCGCAGGGCGTCAACGACGCCGTGTACCGGCACCGCGATGCCTCGTCCCGATCGACCCCGCCCGCCGGCGCGATCCAGGACCGCCTGCTTCTCATGATGGTCAACGAGGCCGTCCGGTGCCTCGAAGACGAGGTGCTCCGCGCCCCCATCGACGGCGACCTCGGGGCCGTGTTTGGGCTCGGCTTTCCGCCGTTCCTCGGCGGGCCCTTCCGCCATGCCGACCGTGCAGGGGCCGCCTCCATCGTGGACACCCTCCAGCGCCTGGCCGATCGGCACGGCCCTCGCTTTGCCCCGGCCGACCGCCTCCAGACCCACGCCGCTCAGGACACCACCTTTCACTCGTAAGCGCATGGCGCCTTCCATCTCCGACCTCAAGGACGCCCTCTCTGCTCCCGCCGCCTACCCGCACGACCCGGATCGGATTGATTTCGAGCAGACCCACATCTCCCTGGTCGCCCTCGTCCCGCCCCGGGTGTACAAGATCAAGAAGCCGGTCTCGCTTAAGTACCTCGATTTTTCGACCCTGGAGCGGCGGCGGCACTTCTGCGAGCAGGAGGTCCGCCTGAACCGCCGCCTCGCCCCCGACACGTACGAGGGCGTGGTGCCCATCGTCGATACCGACGACGGCCTCCGCGTAGACGGCGCCCCGGACGCAGGGCCCGTCGTGGAGGTGGCCGTGGCGATGCGCTACCTGGACCCGGATCAGTTTCTCGAGGCGCGATTGGCCCGCGGGGCGGCCTCGGCGGCCGAGATCGACCGGGTTGCGCGGACGCTTTGCGCCTTCTACGAGTCACGCCCCTCGACGCCCGAGGTAGCCGAGGCGGGGCGGATCGACCGCTTGCGGGCGGTGACCGAGGGGAATTTCGCGGAGGCGGAGGGGCACGTCGGCCACCTGCTCTCGCGCCCAGCGCACGAGGCGCTCCGCTTCTACGCCGACCGCTTCTACGATCAGCACGCCACCCGCCTCCACCGACGCCGGGCCGGGGGATGCATCGTGGAGGGCCACGGCGACCTGCGGCTGGAGCACGTCCACCTCACCGACGACCGCGTCGCCATCTTCGACTGCGTGGAGTTCAACGACGAGTTTCGGCACCTCGACGTGGCGAACGACGTGGCCTTCCTGGCCATGGACCTCGACCGGAAGGGGCGCCCGGGCCTGGCCCGCCGCTTCGTGGACCGGATGGCAGAGGGGTTGGACGATCCGGGCCTCCATGCGGTGATTCCCTTCTACAAGAGCCAGCGCGCTCAGGTGCGAGGGAAGGTGCACGGGCTGCGGGCCGCTGCGGAAGAGATCTCCGCCGCCGAGCAGGATCGCAGCCGCGCCCAGGCCCGGCACTACTACCAGCTGGCCCTCCACTACGCCGTGGCGGGGGCCGGGCCGCTCGTGGTGGTGGTCATGGGGCGCCCCGGCACCGGCAAGAGCACGCAGGCCGAGGCGGTGGCCCGCGCCCTCGGGTGGCCCCACCTCGCCTCCGACCGCATCCGCAAGACCCACGCGGGCATTCCGCTCCACGAACGGCCCGACGCCGCCACCCGCAAGCGCCTCTACGCCGACCGCACGACGGAGGCCACCTACGCCACGCTCCGTACCCGCGCCCTAGAGCGGGCCCGCCGCCACCAAAGCACGGTGCTCGACGCCACGTTCAGCCGCGAGGCGCAGCGCGATAGGCTCCGGGCCGCCCTCCGCGCGGCGGACGTGCCGTACGTGTTCGTGGAGGTGACCGCCGGGGACGCAGCCCTCAAGAAGCGGCTGCGCGAGCGCTCCGCCGAGGACGCCACGGCTTCTGATGCCCGGGCCACCGACTTCGAGATGCTCACGGACCGCTACGAGGCGCCCAACGCCCTGGAGGACCCGCGCCACGTGCGAATCGGGACCGAGGGCGCCCCCGAGCAGACCACGCTCGACATCCTGAAGACGCTAATTCGGCTGGCGGACTGAGGCAATCCGCAGCTGCTCGAAGGACTCGGCCGCAGTCACGCTGCGGCCAGGTCGAGCGCGGCTTCCGAGGAAATGACCTGGACGCCCGCCTCGTTCATCTCGTCCCAGGCCTGCGCCAGCGAGCCGTCCTGGTCGATGCCACGGGTCGCGTCTTCGATCACGTACACGTCGAACCCCTCTTCGCGCCCGTCGACGGCCGACCACTTCACGCAGAAGTCCGTGGCGAGGCCGCACAAGTAGAGCGTGTCGATGCCCCGCTCCCGCAGGTAGCCCGTCAGTCCGGTCGGCGTTGTGCCGTCGTTTTCGTAGAAGGCGGAGTAGGAGTCGATTCCGGGCCGGAACCCCTTGCGGAGGATCAGCTCCGACGGGGCGGTGTCGAGGTCCGGGTGAAACTCGGCCCCCTCGGTGCCCTGGACGCAGTGGTCCGGCCACAGCACCTGCTCGCCGTAGTCCACCTCAATCACGTCCATCGGGGCGTGGTCCGGGTGCGACGAGGCGAACGACTGGTGGCCGGCCGGGTGCCAGTCCTGGGTCTGGATGACGTGGTCGAACCGGGCGGCCATCGCATTCACGGTCGGGACGATGGTGTCCCCCTCCGGCACCGCCAGGGCGCCGCCGGGACAAAAGTCGTTTTGAAGGTCGACGATGAGGAGTGCGTCCATGGAGAACGGAGCCGTATCAATTCGAGAGTGTCCGCCTGTAGGTGGTGGGAGCGGTAGGTTCCTAGCGGGGCCCACTCAAATCCCAGCCGGACTGCATTGTTGCCGGCCCGGCCGCGGATCATGGCCCTCGGGAGACAGGTTCGACCCCTCCTCCCTCGAACGACGCCCGGTTCCCACGATGCCCGATTCCCTTTCTCCGCCTCCGGCCCCCGCCAGTGCCGACGAGATCGAACGCGTGTTTGCCGCCCAGCAGGCCCACGCCCCGGCGGTCCGGGCCGCGTCGGTCGACCGGCGCCGGGACAAGCTGCGGCGGCTCTGCGACGGCCTCCGGGCGCACCGGACCGACTTTCAGGACGCCATCCACGCCGACTTCCGGAAGGCACCGGCGGAGGTGGACCTGACAGAGATGAAGCCCCTACTGGACGAGGCCCAGTTCGCGATCAGCCACCTCGACGACTGGATGGCCCCGGACCGGCGCAGCCACCCCGCCTTCTTTGCGGGCACCCGCTCGGAGATCCACTACGAGCCGAAGGGGGTCGCGCTGATTCTCGCCCCCTGGAACTACCCCCTCACGCTCACGCTCGGCCCGCTGATCGGCGCCCTCGCGGCGGGCAACTGCGTGACACTGAAGCCTTCCGAGAAGACGCCCCACACGAACATCGTCCTCAAAAAGCTGATCGGCGACTTGTACGAGGAGCGGGAGGTCGCCCTGCTGACCGGCGCGAAGGAGGTGGCGCAGGGCCTCCTGGAGCAGCCGTACGACCACGTGTACTTCACCGGCAGCCCGCGGGTCGGCCGGCTCGTGATGAAGGACGCGGCGGACCACCTGGCGTCCGTAACACTGGAGCTCGGGGGCAAGTCGCCGGCGATCGTCGACGAGACCGCCGACCTCGACCTCGCGGCGGAGCGCATCGCCTGGTCGAAGTTCACAAACGCGGGGCAGACCTGCATCGCCCCGGACTACGTGCTCGTCGACGCCCCGGTGCACGACGCCCTGGTCGCCCGCCTCATCGACACCATAGAACACTTCTACGGCGCGACGGCGGCGATGCGACGGGGCAGCGACGACTACGCCCGCCTCATCGACGACGGCCACTGGGACCGTGTCGTGGGGCTCCTGGAGGAGGCCGTCGCGGACGGGGCCACCGTGGCCTTCGGCGGGCAGACCAACGCCGAGACCCGGTACGTGAGTCCCACGATCCTGACGGACGTGCCCCTGGACACCGCCGTCATGCAGGCCGAAATCTTCGGCCCCCTGCTGCCCATCATTCCGATCTCGTCGCTGAACCAGGCGGTGGGCATCGTCAACGATCGGCCCAACCCGCTGTCGATGTACCTCTTTAGCGAACGCGACGCGATGGTCGACACCGTTCTGGGGCGCACCACGGCCGGAAGCACGTGCATCAACGAGGGCTTTTTCCACTACGCCAACCCCGACCTTCCCTTCGGCGGGGCCGGGCACAGCGGCATCGGGCGGGGGCACGGCGAGGCCGGCTTTCGGGCCTTCTCGAACGAGCGTTCGGTCTTGCGGCGCCGGTACGGGGCGTCGCTCGTGCAGGCCGTCCTTCCCCCCTTCACGGATCGCAAAGAGAGCTTCTTGGCGGCCCTGCTCCGGTACTTCTCCGGGCCCTAAAGGGCCTTCCGCTCAGCGGGGAAGCGGCGATCGATTCTCCCGTGGGGCCGTATGGATGAGTGTCTCTCGATCCCTTCTCTCTTCACGTCTTCATGCCCGACGCCGGCGACATCCTGGATGGCTACCGCCTGGACGCGGTCATTGGCCGGGGCGGCATGGGCACCGTGTACCGGGCCACAGACCAGGCCCTCGAAAAAACCGTCGCCCTCAAGGTCATCGCGCCCCACCTGGCCGACGACGACACCTTCGTGCGCCGGTTCCGGGAGGAGGCCAAGGCACTGGCCCGCCTGGATGCGGACGGAATTGTCGACGTGTACACCCTCCGCGAGACGGAGGAGGCCCTGTTTTTTGTAATGGAGCACGTCGAGGGCCCTTCACTGGAGACCGTGTTGCGGCGGCGGGGCCAACTGGAGCCCCCACAGGCCCTGTCGCTCCTCCGACAGGTGCTCACCGCCGTGGGGCACGCCCACGCCTCGGGGGTGCTGCACCGCGACCTGAAGCCCAGCAACATCCTCATTGACGCCGACGGGCAGGCGGTGATCACAGACTTCGGGCTGGCCAAAATTCTGGCGTCCGACGCCGACCTGACGGCGACGCACGACCAGCTCGGCACCGTCGCGTACATGTCGCCGGAGCAGGTGAAGGGCCTCCAGAACGTGGATGCGGCCAGCGACCTCTTCGCCGTCGGCCTCCTCGCCTACGAGGTGCTGACCGGACGGCTCCCCTTCGACCGGTCCGGGAGTGACTTCGTCGTCCAACGGGCGATCGTGGACGCCTCGTTTCCGCCCCCGTCCACCCACGCGCCGGAGGTGCCCCCGGCGGTGGAACAGGTGGTGCTCGACTTGTTGTCGAAAGACCCGGCCGCTCGCCCGCCCGATGCCCGGGCCGCCCTGGACCGGCTTCCCGCCCCGGAGGCCGCAGACGAGGAGCCGCTCCTCACGCCGGATGCCCCAGTCTCCCCCGACGCTGGCTTCACGCCCTGGCAGTGGGCCGGCCTGGCGGCAGGGACCCTCCTGGTGCTGATGGGCACCTACGCCGGGGTGCGGGCCACCCTCGGCCTGCCGGTTCTCTCCGCCGCGGGCCCGGCGCCCCCAGAAACGACCCGGACGGCGGCGGCCCCAGCCGGCCCTTCCGCACAAGAGCAGACGAGCCCGCCGGTGGCGGACGACGCAGGGCTCTCTTCTCGCGAGGAGAAAGGGTCCCCGGCAGAAGCGTCACCGCCCGCCGATGCATCGCCCGGCGACGAAGCCCCGTCGGATGAGCCGCCCCCCAGCGCGGACGCTTCATCGGAGGACTCCCCGCCCCCGGCCGCTTCGTCCGACGGCACGTCCAGAACAGCATCTTCCGCAGCGTCCGCCCCCGACGAGCCGTCCCCCTCGTCCGAACCGGCGACGGGGGCTGTTACGGTCCGGTCGGACCCGGGCGGGGCGACCGTACGCCTCAACGAGCGGCCCATCGGGCGCACGCCGCTGACGATTGGGGACCTGAAGCCCGGCACGTATCGGCTCCTTCTGGACCGGGACGACCACCGCGCCCGGGAGGCGACCGTGTCCGTGGCGGGGGCCGACACCGCCGTCGTCTCGCCGACGCTTCTGCCGCGGCCCGCCGTGGTGCGGCTGGGCGCCCGTCCCGACGGCGAGGTGCACATCGATGGGGCCTCACGCTCCCCCACAGCGGACGGGCTCGTCGTCGACTCGCTGTCCCCGGGCTCGCACACGGTCGTATTCACGTCCGCCCTTGGCCGCTGGGAAATGGAGATGACACTCGACCCAGGAGAGACGTACGAGCGCACGATCGACTTCACCGAGCGCGTCGAGAGCGCGGTCACGGCCCGCGCGCCGGACGGCACTCCGCTCCCCAACGCCACCGTCACGGTGGACGACGACACGGTCGGGTATACCCCGCAGCGCCTGACGCTACAGGTGGGGGAGCGCACCATCCGCGTCGCGAAGGAGGACCACGCCCCGGCCGAACGCACGGTCCGGGTGGAACCGGGCATGGACACGCCGCTCGTGTTTGAGCTCGCCCCGGAGCCCGACTGAGTCGCCCCTTTCCCCGCGGCTACTGCATGATGACGAGGCGGCGGGTCCGCGTGACGTCCCCGGCCTGCAGGCGAAGCAGGTAGGCCCCACTGGAAAGGGTGCCTCCGGTGTTCTGGCGGGTCCAGGCGTAGGTGTGGGTGCCGGGGCCGACGGACTCGTCGTCGACGAGCGTAGCCACGCGCCGGCCCAGCAGGTCGTACAACTCCAGGGTGGCTCGGGTGCGCTCGGGGACCCGGTACCGGAAGGTGGCGTGGCTGCGCACCGGGTTGGGCACGCTGGGCAGGAGCTCAACGCGCTCCGGCCGATCCGCATCTCGACCCAGTCGGCGCTGGACCGCCGCGGAGGGCCCGACGAGGATTCGCAGAGAGCGGGCGTCGGTCGCCTCGGACGCCGGGAACTGGTACGTCGGCGTCTCCCGCAAATTTTGCGTCTGGTCCAGGACCGGGTCTACGAGCCATACCGACTGGTCGTCGGGCACCGACGAGATGTCCGATGCATTTACGGTGACCAGTCCGGACACGTTGGTCCGCACCTCGGCCGTCCAGGTGCGGAGGCCGCCGCCCGTCGAGCGCATGTCGCGCCAGAGCCCCCTGTCCTGCGAGGGGGCACGGAAGCTGAGGGAGACGTAATCGCCGATGGGCGGGGGCTCTCGGCCGTCCGCCGCCTCTACGCCGTCCGTGGCGTTCGGGGCCGTCCCGAGCGTGTTCATCGGATCGCGCGCCTGCCCCACCCGGGCCGACAGGTCGACCGCCCACCGGGCATCCGGGGCGCGGGCCGACGAGGTGGTGGCGGACGCTTCCTCCGGGCTCGGGTCAACGACAAGCGTTCCGTTCTGCCCACCGGAGAGGTAGACAAGGTAGCCCCGGTAGGGCTCAAGCGCGCCGCCCGCCTGATTGACGAAACTGCCGTTGTAGCCAAACACGTCCTGCAGGGAGCCGGCCGTGTTCTCCACCCGAACTTGGCTCAGCGGCACGTCGAACGCAAACGGGTTGCCGATGAGGTTCCACCCCTCGTCCAGTTGTATCTCGTAGGGCTGGTCTACGGGAATCGACGTGCCCTCTACCGGGTCCAGTGCCCCGCCATTCCGGCGGATAAACCACAACGCCCGGCCGGCACTCAGGGACGCCCCCTCCAACTCGTTTTGCTCCACGTACCCCCCATCCGCCGTGAGTCCACTGGGACCGATCGAAAAGAGCCGCCACTCCAACGAGTCGTATGAGCCAAGCGGCTCGAATATGTTCGACAGTTCCGGATCGTCAAGTTCAGTAGGGAAGGACACGATTCGGTACGTATCGCCCGGCTGCCGGGGAGGACTCACCGGCCCCTCCGTCCGAATCGACGCCGTGCCGTCGGACGGGGCCTGTGCCAGGGTCTCGTCTTCGTCCCGAACCTCAACGACGTATTCGACGCCACGAAGGGTAACGCGGGCGCCCGGAATGGTCTTGCGAAGCTCTCCCCCGCCGTCCCCCTCCTCCTCTTCAAACGTCGACTCTCCCCCCTCTCGATACCGAAGCAGCACCTCCGCCCCGGGCGGGAGGCTTCTTACGTCGGCCGTCACGTCGACGGCCGTTCCTACATCGACCGGGTCAGGCGACGGAGGTGACGGCTCGGTAATTTTGAGGAACAGCGGGGTGGCCGATACTGGCTTCGAGAGCGACGAAACCTGCGTACCCGCATCCCCGCACGAAGCGGGAAGATCTTCCGTCTCGGCAACCTCGGCCCCCACCCGATAATAGTACGTTTCGCCGGCGGATAGGTCACGGTCGGTATACACGGGGGCCGTTCCCTCGGCGGCTTCGACCCCTTCGATCCGCTTCTCAGACTGATCCTCAGGATCGTTCGACCCGATTGCTTCGGTGTCCCGGTACACCCCATAACACACCACCGTCTTATCGTCGTCTACCGTCGGGGCGTCCCAGGTCAACGTGTTCTCCTGGTTCCCGGGAACGGCATCGAGGTTCTGGGGCTCCTGCGCCACAGCCCCGAGCGGAAGAAGGAGCCCAAGAAGGAGGAGCAACCGACTCGTCATCGACGATTTAGAACTTGGCCCTAGGGCGTGCGACTCAATTGGCGGACCTACTCCGGTTGGGGCGACGGCGGACGTGGAAGCTCAGCCCCATCGCCGGAGTCGCCCCCTCCGAGCAGGAGCACCGCGGCCGTGCCAAGGGCGGCGGCGGCCGCCCCGAGCGTCCACCGGAGCCAGTGGCGTCCCTCGTCCTCTTCGGCCTCGGCCCGGGCCCGCCGCTGCGTCTTCGCCTTCTCCACGAGGGCAACAAAATCGGGGCGGTCTTCCGATGGGTCCGGCATGAAGTCCGGGCGCAGGTCGAGCAGGCTTTCGACGGCCCGGCGGGCCGCCGCCTCGTCGTTCTGGCCGAGGCGGACGAAACTAAGCAGCCGGTACATGCGGGCCCGAACCGAGTCCGGGAGCGTCGGCTCCTGTGCACAGGGGCGCAACTGGTCCACGGCCATCTCGAAGTCCGCGGCGTAGTAGGCCTTCTGCGCCTGCGCGAAACTCGTCTCGCAAGAGGTTGGCGTCTGGGCGTGGACCACAGACGCACTGCCCAGAAACAGCCCCCCTCCCACGATCAGCCAACCCAAGGCAGGGAGCAAACCGATCCAGCGCATGCATTCAGTTGAGAAAGCCGGAAAGCACTTCGAGCGAACCATGGGCCTATACAGGACACCGCGGGGGCGGGTTGCACCCCCGCAGTGCGGATCTGTGAAGCGGCCCGAGGGCCTCCTCCCTGCCAGAAGCCCCTTTTCGGGAGGAGGCCCAGTCCTTGATGCCTGGTCCGCCTACTCGTCCCGATCGCCCGTGGTCGGCAGGGTCGCCTCCAGGTACGGGGTGCCGTCCCGTTGCACCGCGACGGGCTGACCACGCGGGTCGAAGTCGAGCGGGGGATGGCCCTCCTCCGACGGTCGGCGGAACCCGATCTCCGCCTCGCCCTCGTCGCCCGTCACGTCGAGCTCGCCGCGCGCCGTGTCGGCAACCACGACCTCGTAGGTCCCCATCGTCAGGTCTTCAACCTCCACCGCGAAGACCGCCTTGTCGGCCTCCTTCTCGAACTCCACTTCGCCGGTGGCATCCGAGTCCGGACCGGTGTTGTTAAGGTCAATTTCGATCTCGACCTCTTCTTCGTCCTCCTCTTCATCCTCCTCGTTTTCGTTTCCGGAGGTCGGGACGTCTGTTTCCAGATACGAGGTGCCCCCCTGCTGCACCTCCACGCGCTGGCTCCGCGGGTCGAAGTCGAGCAGCGGATGGCCCTCCTCCGATGGTCGGCGGAACTCGATCTCCGCCTCGCCCTCGTCGCCCGTCACGTCGAGCTCCCCGCGCGTCGTATCGGCGATGACGACGTCGTAGGTGCCTGCCGCCAGGTCTTCAACCGCCACCTTGAACTCCGTCTCGTCGGCTTCCTTTTCAAATTCCACTTCGCCGGAAGCGTCCGAGTCCGGACCGACGTTCTCCAGGGCCTTCTCAATTTCAATCTCATTTTCGTCTTCCTCGTCTTCCTCTTCCTCGTCTTCTTCTTCCTCATCGTCCCTCCCGTCTCGGTCATCGTCCTCGAAGCCCTCGATGGAGGACTCGATGTTCTCCTCGACACGGTCTTCGAAGGCGCCCCCCTCCGTCACCCGGGCCGGGTTCACAAGGGTACTATCGGCGCGTCGAAACCAGGCGTCGACGTTGACCGAAAACGTGACGTTGTTGGTGTTGTCCGCAGTCACCTCCAAGGGCGGCTCAAACTCAATTTCGCGCTCGGCGTTGAGATCGCTCGTGTATGTAAAGTCTTGGGCCGCCCCGCCGGCCGGCGTATAGCGTCCCTGAACCCGGATGCTCGTCGCCAGCGGAAAGTCCGTCGCCTCCAGAAAATCGGGCGTGGAAGACTCGGCCTCGGGCTTGTGCACCTCAAACTCGACCTCGTCCCAGCGTCCGGTGGGCAGCGTCGTATCGACAACCACGGCGGGCGCATCTCCGTCCAACGGAAGCGAGACGAGGACGGGACCGGACTCGACTTCGGCGCAGTCGTCTTCCTCCGCGTCGGGCCTATCCTCCGGCGAGCAGTTCTCGTCGCCGGTGGCGCGGTCCAGCTCAATCTCACGGACGACCATCTGCACCCGGTCGAGCCGAAGCTGATTCCCGTCCGGATCGATAAGGGTGCGCGGGCCCGATGCGGCCTTGCTGGTGGACGCGGTGCCCCCAGACGCAGTGCCTTCAGGCGCAGACGCGGCCGAGAAAGCCATTGAGACGGGCGCGTCGGCCTCGGCCCCGTCCGGCCCCGCCACGGTGCTTCCGTCGCAGGCCGTGAGGCCCAGCACGAGCCCACCAAGGACCAGAAGTCCACCGAGGGGGCGCAGCACATCGAAAAGGGACTCGTTGGAATACAAGCAACGCAGAGACATAGGCAAGACCTTAACGTGATTGGCTGAATCGTGGAGCGCGCTTTTGCAAGCGCGTTCTATAGCAAGATCAAGTCTCGCGCCACTTTGCTCTTTCTTTATTTTTGTTCATGAAAACCCTACAGAAAGAGTGATTGGGGCCGATGTAGCGCAGGTGAGGTCGTGAATTTGTTCGGCATGGAGAGCGAATGTGTGTCGGCGGCGGGCGGGTTGTATTTCACCGGTGTGTCTCGTGAGACACCTCGCTCGGGTGTATGGACGGTGCGTCCATTTCTCCTGTCCCGGGTGCCGCTCGACCAGGATGCGGGCGGACCAACTGTGCTGCAGATTGAATAGAATCGTCGCCGTTCAATCCAACTCATTCCCCGACATGTCGCTCCGGCGCAAGATTTTACTGGTGGTGTTTGGACTCGCCCTCGGGGCCGTCGTCACGGGGGGCGTCGCGGGGCTGACCCTCTGGTATGTGCGGGTCGGGGCCGCCCCCTTCCTGGCGGAGGCGCCTCAGCTCGACGCCCTGCTCTACCGGGGCCTCTGGCTCGTCGGCGCCGTCACGGGCGCCCTCGCGCTCGGGGCCGCACTCGCCGGGCGGTGGCTGCTCGTGTCGTTCCGGCAGTCCCTCCAGGTGCTCCAGGACGCCGTGGAGCAGGTCCGCACCGGTCGCCTCGACGCCCAGGTCTCAGTAAACCCAGACGATGAGCTCCGGCGACTGGCCCAGGCCCTGAACCGGATGACCACCACGCTCAGTCAGCAGACCGTCTCGCGGAGCTACCTCCAGGCCGTGCTCGACTCCATGGCGGAGCTGCTGTTCGTGGTCGACGCCGACGGGCGCGTCCGCCGGGCCAACGCGGCGGCTGCACAGGCCCTTGGCCGCTCGGCATCGGCCCTGCGCGGAACGGCGCTCGACGATCACTTCGACGCCGACCCGTTGGCCTCTTCGGGGGAGGGGACGGTCGAATGCACCCTCACCCCCACGGACGGCCCCGAGCGGCCCGTGCTCGTCTCGCGGTCGGCGCTGGAGCGGGCCGACGCCACGCAGGGCACGCTCGTGTGCGTGGCGCAGGACATCTCGGAGCGGAAGGCCGCCGAGGAGAAGCTGCGGCGCTCCCTGGAGGAAAAAGAGGTTCTCCTCCGCGAGATCCACCACCGCGTCAAGAACAACCTGCAGGTCATTTCGAGCCTGCTGAACGCCCAGGCCCGCGACGTAGAGAGTCCTGCAGTCGAGGATCGATTCACGGAGACGCAGGACCGCATCCGCTCCATGGCGTCCATCCACGAGCAGCTCTACCAGACCGACGACCTGTCGCGAATCGAATTCGACGCGTACCTGGAGGGCCTCCTGGATGACCTCTTCCGGTCGCACCGAACCGCCCACATCGGCCGAACCTTGGAGGCGGACGCCCAGCCGCTCTCCGTGGATCAGGCCATCCCCGCGGGCCTCATCGTGAACGAACTCGTCACGAACGCCCTCGAACACGCCTTTCCGGAGGGCCGGTCCGGCACCGTCGCCGTTACGTTCCATGCCGACGAGGGGACCGCACGCCTCACCGTGGCGGACGATGGCCGCGGCGCGGACGGGCTCGGCGGGAACGGAAGCCTCGGGCTTCGGCTGGTCCGGGGGCTGACGCGCCAGCTTCGGGGCACCTTCTCCACCGACCTCGACGACGGGGTGACCGTCACGATCGCGTTCCCCACGAACCCATCCAGCTAGTCCATGTCGCGCCCACCCCGCATCTTGATCGTGGAGGACGAGTTTGCCGTCGCCATGGAGCTGGAGGATCACCTGGGGGCACTCGGCTACACCGTGGTGGACCACGTGATGACCGGCGCCGCGGCAATCGACCGGGCGGCAGGGGCCGATCTCGACCTGGTGCTAATGGACGTGCATCTCGACGGCCCGATGGACGGGGTGGAGGCGGCCCGCACCATTCGGGAGGATCATCCCCTCCCCGTCGTCTTCGTGACCGCCTACAGCGACGACGAGACGCTGCAGCGGGCGACCGACACGACGCCGTTCGGCTACGTCGTGAAGCCGTTCAACGAGCGGGAGATCTACGCCGCGGTGGAGGTGGCGCTGCAGACCCACGCCCTGCAGCGCCGCGTGGAGCGGGCCCGCGACGACCTCCGGCAGCTCCTGAATGGGCTCCGCCAGGGCACGGCCCTCACCGACGGGACCGGGCGCCTGCGCTTCCTAAGCGACCCGGCCGCCCGCCTGCTCGACGTCGCGTCCGAGGCCGCCACCGGCACGCCGTGGGCCGACCTCCTCCCCGTCGACGACGAGGCTCTCGAGGCGCTCCAGTCCCGAATGGACGGCACGACCGACGCCGACGGGCCCGTCACCGCCACCCTCGCCCACGACGACGGCCCGTCGTACCGCGTCGAGATTGAAGTTCGCGACGACCCGCGCGACAGCGAGCGTCACATCCTGGTCTTCTACGACGTGACGGAGGTCCACGAGCTCCGGCGCATGCTCGACGACCGGTCCCGGTTCCACGACCTCGTGGGCAAGAGCGCCCCGATGCAGGACGCCTACGAGCAGATTCGGTCCGTCGCCGAGGTCAAAACCACGGTACTCATCCAGGGCGAGACGGGTAGCGGGAAGGAACTCGCCGCCCGGGCCATCCACGACGAGAGCCCGCGGTCGGAGGGCTCGTTCGTCACCGTCAACTGCGCCGCCCTCAACCCCGACCTCGCCGGCAGCCGACTCTTCGGGCACCGGGCGGGCGCCTTTACGGGAGCGACCGAGGACCGGGAGGGGTACTTCGAGGCGGCCGACGGGGGCACGCTTTTCCTCGACGAGATCGGCGACGTCCCGCTCGACGTGCAGCGGCAGCTCCTGCGGGTGCTCGAAGAGGAGGCCGTCACGCGGCTCGGGGAGACGGAGGCCCGCCCGGTCGACGTCCGCATCGTGGCCGCCACCCACCGAAGCCTGGACGAAGAGGTGGCGGCCGACCGGTTTCGTCAAGACCTGCTGTACCGGATTCGGATCGCCCGCGTGGCCCTCCCGCCCCTCCGCGAGCGCCGGTCGGACCTGCCGCTCCTGGTGCGCACCTTCCTTCGCGAAATCCGGGCCCGCACCGGGGCGGACGTCGACCGCGTCGGCGACGAGGCCCTCCGCCGCCTGCTCAACTACGACTGGCCGGGCAACGTGCGCGAGCTGAAAAATGCACTGGAGGCGGCCCTCATCCGCGCGTCCGGCGATGTGCTCCGGGCAGACGACCTTCCGCCCGAGATTCGGGAGGCGTCCGCCTCCGCATCGTCGGCCCCCGAAGAGGCCGAGCGCATCCGGGCGGCCCTCGAACAGACCGACGGCAACCGCACCGAGGCCGCCGAGCTGCTCGGCATCAGTCGGGCCACCCTGTACCGCCGCCTCGACGAGTACAACATCGAGTAGTCGAGACCGAGCAGGGCGTCCCGCCCGGGTTAGTCCTTGAGCGTCTCCAGGAGGCGCTCGAAGTCCGCCTCCGTCAGCTTCTGCTCGGCCCGCAGGCGCTCCAAGGCGTCCCGCACGGCCGCGACGTCCGTCGTGTCCGGCTCCGCCGCCGGCGCGAAGTCGATGTCCCGCACCATCGCCGCGTCCAGAAAATCGGCGACGTAGGAGGCCGCCTTCGGCGTGCCCGAAAAGTCCATCGTCAGCTCGAAGGTGGCCCGCCCGCGGTTGACCGTGAGGGCCACTTCCTTGCCGCCCAGGCCGAACCAGCGGCTGTGCGCCTCAACCCCCACGAGG
Source organism: Salinibacter ruber DSM 13855 (assembly GCF_000013045.1). Lineage (NCBI taxonomy): Bacteria > Pseudomonadati > Rhodothermota > Rhodothermia > Rhodothermales > Salinibacteraceae > Salinibacter > Salinibacter ruber. The sequence continues at coordinate 1,802,878 of NC_007677.1, read as the reverse complement.
TCCGGGTAGCGCACCGTCTGGGTCGCCTGCAGGTCGTTGTTCTGAAAGACAAACCGATCGGGGGCAAAGACGGCCCCGTCGCCCCCTGTGCCGCTCAGGGTCGCGTCGTACAGCGCCAGCACCTCGCCCCGCCCCACCTCGGTCGCGTAGTCGGAGAGCGCGTTGTCGAGGCGCCCCGACGGCAGGTCCGGCGTCACGAAGAGCCCCATCTGCGGGGCATGAGGGAGCCGGTCGCGGAGCAGCGCTTCCATCCGCAGGGCATGTGGATTGGAGAAGTGCGAGCGGGTCGGGCCGGGGGACGCGGTCGTTCAGGGCGCCGTCGCCATCGCGGTGGTCTCGAAGAAGCCCAGCGTGGTCTCGAGGACGCCGCCGAAGAAGACCCCGAGCACGACGAGCGCCACCGCACACACCACGAGCGTGCCCGTCGCCGCCACCGTGGCGCGGGGGAACGCGGCCGCCCGCACCGGATCGGTCGCCGCCACCTCGTCGGCCGACTGCATCCAGAAGACGTACACGACGCGCAGGTAGTAGTAGGCACTCAGGGCGCTCATGAGCACGCCGATCACCACGAGCCAGGTGAGCCCGGCGTCGACGGCCGGGGCGAACACGAGGTACTTGCCGATGAAGCCCCCGAGCGGCGGAAACCCGATCAGGCTCAGCATGAAGACGCCCATCGTGCTGCCGAGGACGGGGCGGTCATTGGCGATGCCCGCCAGGGAGGACAGCGTCTGTTCGCGCCCCTCCTTGCCGTCCCACTCCAGCATCGACATCACGCCGAAGGCCCCGATGTTCATCACCGCGTAGACCAGCAGGTAGAAGAGGGCGCCGGCGTATCCGGCCGACGTTCCCGCCGAGAGCCCGACGAGCAGGTACCCGGCGTGCGCGATGGACGAGTACGCGAGCAGGCGCTTGACGTTGGTCTGGGCCAGCGCCATCACGTTTCCAATCACCATCGTCAGAACCGCCACCGCGGCCACGGACAGCTGCCACTCCCCGCCCGGCACCGCGTGGACGAGGACCAGGATGAGGGCGGCGAACGCGGCGGCCTTCGTCGCCGTCGACATGTACCCGGTGAGGGGCGTGGGCGCCCCCTGATACACGTCCGGGGTCCACATGTGGAAGGGCGCCGCGCTCACCTTGAAGAAGAAGCCCACCAGGAAGAGCGCGAACCCGCCCCAGAAGAGGAGCCGCGTCGAGAGCGTTCCAAGCTCCGCCGCCGCCATCGCCGGCAGGGCCATCGTCCCCGTGGCGCCGTACATGAGCGCGATGCCGTACAGGAAGAAGCCGGTCGAGAACGCCCCGAGCAGAAAATACTTGAGCGCGCTCTCCACCGCCCCTTCATCCTCCCGGATGAACCCGGTCAGGACGTAGAGGCACACCGACATCGTTTCGAGCCCGAGGAAAATGCTGACCATGTTGTTGGCCGAGCCGAGCATGATCATGCCGACCGTGCAGAACATGATCAGCGCGTACACCTCCCCGTAGTCGTACCGCAGCTGGTTCAGGTAGGGCACCGACAGGAGGATCGTGGCCAGGCCCGTCAGCAGGATGATCAGGTTGATGAACGCCACGAAGCCCCCGGTTCGGAGGGTTTCGAAGAACACCGTGCTTGGAGGGGCCCCGAGATGCGTGATCTCCCAGACCGCAGACACGCCGAGCGCCGCCACGCCGAGCCAGGGAATGGCCGGGTGGTCGTTGCGGAACGCATCGAGGACAATCATCGCAAGCCCGACCCCCCCCACGACCGACATCGAAAAGGCGGCCGGCAGGTCGGTCACGAGCGTCGGGAATGCAGTCGACAAATCCATAACCCAAATCGAATCGTTGGTTACGCAAAAATAGCCCGCCGCCCCCACGCGGCGATCTTTTCGCCCCGCGCCGATGCCGCTCCGTCTACGCGAGCTCCTCGATCTGCGAGGCGAGCTCCACGTCCATCTCCGTCACTTTGCCCCCCGCATCGTGGGTCGTGAGGGCGATGGAGACGGTGTTGTAGACGTTTTCCAGCTCGGGGTGGTGCATCATCTCCTCGGCGTAGAACGAGAGGCGCACGACGAAACTGATGGCCTCCCGAAAGTCGGAGAACTCGTACGTCTTGTGGAGTTTGTCGTCGGCGTGAGACCATCCGTCCAGGTCCGCCAGGGCGTCGTCGATTGCGTCGTCGGAAAGGGGCTCGCGTGAAGGCATATGTTCAGGCTGATGCTCCGAAAGGAAATTAGAAAAGCCGGATTCCAAAATGGGCGCGTCGGGTCGTAAACGGGACGACCGCCGCGACCGGTTCAAGGGGAAATCGACGGGACGTCGATGGACACGTCTTCGGCCTCGGGCGGGGCGGTCGGCACCGGGGTGGGCTCGTCCGCCGTGGCGGCGGCCTCGTTCTCCATCCGCTCCACCGCGGCCCGTTTTTCCTCGACCGTCTCCAGGAGAAATTCGGTGGTCGGGGCCGTCTGTCGCAGGAACGGGCCCGGGTAGAAGCCCAGGACGAACATGAGCACGATGAGCGGCACCATCAGCCCGAACTCGCGGGCGTTCAGGTCCGCCATCTGCGCGTTCGCCGCGTCGGTGAGCTCGCCGAAGAAGGTGCGGTAGACCATGTGGAGCAGGTACATCGCCGCCAGGATGACGCCGGTCGTCGCGAAGGCGATGAGCACCGGACTGTCGATCACGGTGCTTTTGAAGGACCCGAGTAGGATCAGAAACTCGCCCACGAATCCGTTCAGGCCCGGCAGCCCGGCCGAGGCGAGCACGCTAATCACCATGAGGGTGGTGAGCACCGGGACGGACGTCGCCAGCCCCCCGTAGTCGTCCATCAGGCGAGTGTGGCGCCGCTCGTAGAGCATGCCCACCAGCAAGAAGAGGGCCCCGGTCGAGAGGCCGTGGTTGACCATCTGAATCATGGCCCCCTGCATCGCCTCTGTCGTGAAGGCGAACAGCCCGAGCACGACGAACCCGAGGTGGCTGATGGACGAGTACGCCACGAGGCTCTTCGCGTCGTCCTGGACGCGGGCCACCAGCGCGCCGTAGATGATGCCGATGATGGCGATCACCGCGAAGAGGCCGGCGTAGCTCTGCGCCACGTTCGGGAAAAGCGGCAGGCAGAAGCGCAGCAGGCCGTACGTTCCCATCTTTAGCAGCACCCCGGCCAGGATCACCGAGCCCCCTGTGGGGGCCTGCACGTGGGCGTCCGGCAGCCAGGTGTGCAGCGGAAAGAGCGGCACCTTGATCGCGAACGAGAAGGCGAAGACGGCGAAGAGCCAGCCCTGCACCGCCAGCGGAATGTTGTACTCCAGCAGCGTGTACCAGTCGGTCGTAAACACGCCGTTGTTGACAGCGTCCCCCGCCGCGTACCCCAGGTACAGAATGCCGACGAGCATCAGGAGCGACCCCACGAGCGTGTAGATGACGAACTTCACCGCCGCGTAGATGCGCTCCTTCCCGCCCCAGATCCCGATGATGAAGTACATCGGAATGAGGGTGAGCTCAAAGAAAATGTAGAAGAGGAGGAGGTCGAAGCTCGTGAAGACCCCCGTGATGCCCGTCTGCAGCAGGAGGAGCAGCGCGTAGTAGCCCTTGTGCTTCTCGCCGATGTAGGTCCAGGACGAAAGCACGACGATGGGCCCCAGGAGCGTCGTCAGCATCACGAGCAACAGGCTCAGCCCGTCGACGCCCACGAAGTACTTGACGTCATAGCCGTCGGGCAGCCACCCGGCCCATACGTCCGCCAGCTGCGGGCCCAGGGCCGTGCTCACCGATGGATCGTAGCCCACGAAGAGCCCGATCGAGAGCACAAACGTGACGGTCGTGGTCGCCAGGGCCGTCCACCGAATGGCGGAGGCGCGCCGCAGGAAGAGCGTCAGCAACGCGCCGGCGGCCGGCAGGAAGACGACGAGGGATGTGAGGTAGGGAATGTTCATCAATTGTAGCAGTGCCTAATCGGCAAACAAGGAATCACCAGGGATCTCTGCACTCACGTGACGATCGCCACAGTTGGATCGTAAGGCCCGGCCCGAGGCAACCGTTCTACATCACAGTGCCCGCTCAAACCCCATACATCAGCAGCCCGACCAGGAGCGCGGCCCCAAGGGTCAGCGCCAGGGCGTAGTTCTGGACCAGGCCCGTCTGGACCCGGCGCAGCAGGCCACTCGCGTTCTGAGCTGCGCCGGCCACCCCGTTGACGGCCCCGTCCACCACGGTCGTATCGAAGGCCGCGAGGCCCTTGCGGGCAATGCCGTTGATGAGGGAGTCCACGACCACTTCGTCGTAGAATTCGTCCCAGTAGTACTTGTCCGACCAGGTCTGGTAAACGCCCCGAAGCTGCCGTTGGAGAGCGGCGTCGTACTCCAGCCCCTGCGTCCCGTAGACGCGCCAGGCGTAGTAGACCGTGCCAAGGGCGATAACCGAGCTGAGCAGGATGAGCCCCCACTCCAGCGCCAGCGGCACGTGGCCGTGGACCGACGCCTCCGCCACCGGCCCCCCGTACTTCGCGCCGAGGTAGTGGTGGATCCAGTTGAGGTCGCCCCCCTGGATGACCGCGGGCAGCCCAATGAAGCCGCCGACCAGGGAGAGAATGCCGAGCGTCCAGAGCGGCCCCGTCATCGTGGACGGCGACTCGTGGGGGCTCAGTTGATCCGGCAGCGGCCACCGGGGCTCCCCCTCAAAGGTAAGCATGTAAGAGCGCATCATGTAGAACGCCGTGAGCACGGCCGTCACGACCCCGACAATCCACACCGCCATGGCGTAGGTGGACCCGTCGTAGCCGTACTCGAACGCCTTGAACAAGATCTCGTCCTTTGAGAAGAACCCGGCGGTCAGCGGAATTCCCGAGATCGCCAGGGTCGCCAAGAGGTACGTCGTGCGCGTGGCGGGCATGTACTCCCCGACCCCGCCCATCGTGCGCATGTCCTGCGGATCGAAGTCGCTGGTGTCCCGCCCCTGCTCCTCCAGGCCGTGCTCCACCTCTTCCATCCCGTGAATGACGCTGCCGGAGCCGAGGAAGAGGCAGGCCTTGAAGAAGGCGTGGGTGATCACGTGGAAGATCGACACGAAGAACGCCCCCACGCCCGCCGCCATGAACATGTAGCCCAGCTGCGACACCGTGGAGTAGGCCAGGACCCGCTTGATGTCGTCCTGCGCGATGGCGATCGTGGCCGCCATGAGGGCCGTGGCCGCCCCCACGATGGCGATAATCATCATGACGACCGGCGCGCCCAACACCAGCGCCGAGAGGCGAGCCAGGAGGTAGAGCCCGCTCGTCACCATCGTGGCGGCGTGGATGAGGGCGGACACCGGCGTGGGGCCGGCCATCGCGTCTGGCAGCCACACGAAGAGCGGGATCTGCGCGCTCTTGCCGGTCGCTCCCACGAACAGCAGGAAGACGATCCAGTTGAGCGTCGCCTCCGGAAGATTGGGCCCTTCCGTGAGCAGCACGTCAAAGCTCAGCGAGCCGAGCTGCTGAAAGACCAGAAACATGGCCACCAGGAAGGCAAAGTCGCCCACCCGGTTCACGATGAACGCCTTGTTGGCGGCGGCGCTGTTGCTGAGGTCCGTGTACCAGAACCCGATCAGCAGGTACGAGCACAGGCCCACCCCTTCCCACCCCAGAAACAGCACGGGCAGGTTGTTCGCCAGCACGAGGTTGAGCATGGCGAAGATGAAGAGGTTGAGGTAGGCAAAGAACCGCCAGTACCCCGCGTCCCCGTGCATGTACCCGATCGAGTAGAGGTGAATGACGCCCCCCACCCCCGTCACGACCCCCGTCATCAGGAGCGAGAGCTGGTCAATCCGGTAGGCAAACGACAGGTCCAGGTCGCCCGCCGCCATCCAGGTGAAATAGTCCGCCACGATCGGATCGCCGCCGAAGGTGACGAACAGATAGACCGTCAGGACGAACGGAATTGCGACGACCGCCGTGCCCACCGTCCCCACGAGCGTCTCCCGGGTGCGAAGGTGCTTCAGAAAGAGCGGCGCCACGCCATTCAGGACCGCCCCGGCGAGCGGCAGGAGAAGAACGAGACGAAGCAGATCGGCAGAGGTCATCAACGCGACAAGGTCCGATGGTCAAAACGGGCGCAACAAAGACGTGGCGCGGCGACTAGTGCTTGAAGAGGTTGATCTCCGTGATGTCCACCGTCACCTGGCTTCGGAAGATGGCAATCACGATCGCGAGCCCCACGGCGGCCTCGGCGGCCGCCACCGCAATCGAGAAGAAGACGAGCAACTGGCCGCTGGGATCGCCCATCGACTGGCTAAACGTCACCAGCGTGAGGTTGACCGCATTCAGCATCAGCTCGACCGACATCAACACCACAATCGCGTTGCGACGGAAGAGCACCCCGAACGTACCGATGGTGAAGAGCACGGCGCTCAGGGCGAGATACCAGTTGGGAGCAACGTCCATGGTGGAAGAATCAGTGCTGGGTTACGGAATGTCGCGTGCGGATGTCGCGTGCGGCGGTTCATGCGCGGCCGGGCGGAGGTGCCTCCTCCCCTCCCCCGCCTCGAAACGACCGCGGCTACTGAAAGCGGCGCTGGGCAAGCAGGACCGCCCCGACGGTTGCGGCCAGCAACAGAATGCCCGCCACCTGCAGGTGCAGCGCGTAGCGGGTGAACAGGATTTCGCCCAGGCTCGCCGCGCTTCCCGCCTCCGCCGCGGCCTCCGCCCCAATCGGATCGACCCCCAGTTCAAACTGCAGGGCCACCACGTACAACAGCTGGCTCAACAGGACGAGCCCGACCGCAAACCCCCCGATGCTGGCCCACTCGATTTCCTCCAGCTCGGGCAGGGCCGAGAGGTTGAGCAGCATGATCACGAACAGAAAGAGGACCATGATGGCGCCGGCGTAGACGAGAATCTGGATGACGCCGATAAAGGACGCGTTCAGCGTCAGATACAGGCCGGCGATGCAAAACAGGTTGAGCACCAGCCAGAGGGCACTCGACACCGGATTGCGGGCGATGATCATTCCGAGCGCGGCGGCCACCGCGACGGTCGCCAGCAAAAAAAACATGGAGGGTGCGGCCATAAGCCCGAGTGTCCTAGCGGGGAAAATCGTCCTGTGCGAAACGGCCCGGGGTGCGTGTCCGGGCGGAATGGAACGAATCCGTGATTGTCCACCGGGCGCAAAGTAACGCGCCACCGACGTAGGGGCAAGATACGGGGCGGTTAATCATGCATGAATTGAAATCGGGCCCGCCCGACAGCCACGACGGCGCGTGCGGCCCTACGACTGCAGGGATGGCTCCGGAACCCAGGTGGGGTCGGACTCGCCGGGGGCGTGGGTTGGAATTTCGGTGGGGGTGACGTGCAGGGCCCGCCCGAACGCGTCTTCGAAGAGCCCCCCATTCGTTTCGGCCGCCCACACCTCCAGCTGGGGGTCCGCCTTGGTGGCCACCAGCACGTGCAGGGCCGCGTCGGTGAGGGACGTGCGTAGCGCCACCACGTTCTGGAAGTGACTCCGATCCAGGTTCTCCGCGACGCGCAACAGGGCCGCAAGCTGGCGGGCCCGCCGCCGACGCCCCGGCGACAGGCGACCGAAGCGCTCATGCGACGCTTCCGGTACGGCCCCACGATGATACCGCGCCACCAGGGCCATCATCGCCACCTCGTCGGCCCGAAAGCCCTGGAGGTCGGCGTGCTCGATGAGGTACCGGGAGTGTTCGTGGTGTTCGTCGTGCGTCACGAGGTGGCCGATGTCGTGCAGTAGGGCCGCGTACTCCAGAAGCTCCGCGTCGCTCGCCGGCCCATCGTAGAGGGGGCGACAGACGTCGAATAAAAAGGTCGCCGTGGCGGCGACATGCTGGGCGTGCTCCTCTTCCCACTGAAACCGGTAGGCCATCTCGTGCACGCTGCGCCGCCGCGGATCCCGGAACCGGGCCATGCGCTGAAGGCGGTCACTGTTCGCGTTCAGAAAGTGCACCACCATCCCCTCCCGCAGGGCATTCTGCGACACCCCAAAGCGACGCGCCAGGGGCAGGCCCGTACAGACCGTATCGAGGAGCACAGCCCCCGCTCCGATTTGGTCGACCCGTCGCGGCTCAATGGCCGGATGGGCCGTTCGCTCGTCGGCCGTGGCCTGCATGACCCACCGGAGGGCCGACCGCACGTTCTCGATGGGAAACGCCCGCTGAAACGGCGACCGGGCCGGCGTCTCCTCCCTCTCCAGCGTCACGCGCGCCAGGCTTTTCATGGTCCCCGACGCCCCGACGACGCGGGCCACGCCGTGCTTCCGGCAGGCCGCCAGCACCCCCTCGAGCGCGCCCTTGTAGTGGGCCCGCAGCCGTGCTTGCTCGTCCTCCGACATCGGATCCGTCGTCACGAACTGCTCGGTCATGCGGGCGGCCCCGAGCTTCAGGCTCGTGCTGAAGACCGGCGCGTCGTCGACCACGACGATACACTCGACCGACCCGCCGCCGATGTCCATGACCAGCGTGGGGTCAGCAAACTCTTTCGTCCGGCTGACGCCCTGAAAGATGAGGTGGGCTTCCTGTTCTCCACTGATGGGGCGAATGCGAAGCCCCAACTCCTCGTGCGCCCGTTCGATAAAGTCGCCCCCGTTGCTCGCCTCCCGGATCGCGCTCGTGGCGAAGGACAGGTATTCGCGCGTGTCCCACCCGTCGGCCAACAACTTGATGCGGGTGAGGGCCTGCAGGCCGCGCTCCATCGCGTCCTCCGGCAGGCGATTGGCGTCCAGCCCGTGCTCGCCGAGGCGCACCATCTCTTTCAGGCGGTCGACCACCTGATAGCTGCCGTTCGGGTGGACGTCCACGATGATGGCGTGGAAGGAGTTAGTCCCGAGGTCGATCACGCACACCCGGATTGGCGAGGCCACCCCATTGGCCCCGTAGGTGGTCTCCGGAATAAGGGTGCAGGCGGCACGCTCGTGGGGGATAGGCATTGGCAGTTCGGGGTGGTGCGGACTGACGAAGGGAGGGGGCGGCCGCGGCGGGCGCAGCGGGCACGCCCAATATACCAATCCACAGGATGAAAGCAAGAGAGTGGTACCCGCGTGCGTCCTCTCTGGTTCGGGATTTCCCGCTGTCCCCCCTGTGGCCCGTCCCTCGGGGGCAGCTTACGCCGATTGTTGTGGCTGCCCCTGGACCCGCCCCGCGATGGCGTCGGCCAAGTCGGCCGGCGAGGTGCGAGGGGTCCACCGCACCGCCGTTAGCTCGTCCCGGTGCGCGTAGACCCAGTGCGAGAGCAGCCGAATTTCGGTCGCGTCCCGCTTGGAAAACGTCTCGGGCGGATCGGCCTCCACGTCGAAGACCGACCGGCAGCGCTCCAAAAGAGAGTCCCGCTCCTCCGGCGACGGCGGCGCCGCACACGCAATCGATTCCTCGAACCGCCCGAACCGCACCAGCATCACGTCCACGCGGCCCGCCCGGTCGGGGGCCTGGTGGACGAGGGCGGCGTTGTGCTGCCGCACCGGCGCCGCCGCCACGCGCTGCTTTTCCAGAATGCGCTCCAGTTGCTCCAGCGTGTCCCGCAGCTCGGCGGCCTTCTCGAAATTGAGGTTATCGGAGGCCCGTTGCATGCGGTCCCGCATCGTGCCGAGCACGCTCTGGTCCTGTCCGGTGAGGAAGGCCCGCACGCGCTCCACGACCGTGGCGTACGCCTCCGCGTCCTTCGTCTCGCACGGCACGGTACACCGGTCCATGTCGGCGTAGAGGCACCGCTGGCCCAGGTGCAGGCGCTCATCGTCGCACTCGCGGAGCTGAAAGAACCGGCCGACCACGTCCACCACCATCTCCGCCTGCTCGGTGTTGCGCACCGGGCCGTAGTACTCGGCCCCGTCCGCCTCCAGCCGACGGGTCCACGACACCGTCGGGTACTCGTGGGCCGTGTCCAGCCGGATGAAGGGCCGGTTGTAGTAGCGGCGCTGCGCCCGGTTGTACCGGGGCTTCTCCGCCTTGATGCGCCGCGACTCCAGAAGGATGGCCTCCAGCTCAGTCGCGGTCGTCGTCCAGTCCACCGACCGCACCTTCTGGAGCATCTTCCGCTTGCGGGCGCCGCTCGACTCGACCGCCGTGAAGTGGCTGCGGAGGCGGTCGGGCAGGCGCTTGGCCTTGCCGATGTACAGGGGGGTGCCCGAACGGTTCTTCATCACGTAGACCCCCGGCTCGTCCGGCACGTCCGGCAGGACCTCGTCCCGGATGGACTCGATGTGCCCCGGCACCTCCCGCACCGTCTGGTAGCTCTGGTGCTGAAAGCGCAGCAGGGCCTCGACGGTCTCGACCTCGTGCTCGAAGGCCAGCTGGCTGACGAACCGGCGCAGCACCACGCTCGTCGCCTCCGCGTCCCCGAGCGCCCGGTGTCGTCCCTCCACGTCGATGTCGTAGAACTGCGCGAGCCGACTGAGGCCCTTCGAGTCGAGCCCCGGCAGCAGCCGCCGTGCCAACCGGACCGTGCAGAGCGTCTCGTTGGGAAGCGTCTCGTCTCCCATCCGTTGCAACTCAGCGTCCAGGAAGGACCCGTCGAACGACACGTTGTGCGCCACGAGAATGCCATCCCCCAGGAAGGCGCGGTAGTCCGGCAGGACCTCGTCGGCCGGCGGCGCCTCGAAGACCATGCCCGTCGTGATCCCGGTCATCTTGGTGATGCGCCCCGGGACGGACTGCTGGGGATTGACGAGCTGCTGGAAGCGGTCGACCACCGACCCGTCCCGTACCTTCACCGCCCCGATCTCCATGATCCGATCGTCGTCCGGCGTGGTGCCGGTTGTCTCCAGGTCGGTCACCACGAACGTTGCGTCGGCAATGTCCATGCTATTGGGGACGCTTCGGCGTCAGGTGTTCGTGCTTGGCCTCAAGACGGGAACGAGGCGGTAGGCCGTACTCAAAATCGTACAGCGCTGCCTCCCAGGATCCATATTGCGGATTGGGGAGGACGATCCAGCGGGTGCCCCAATATTTTCGGAAAGACCGGGCCTTCACACGGCGGGCCGACACGCTCGTGTCCGCCGCCGCCACAAAGTCCCCAAAGTTATCGCCCACGAGCAGAAGAATGCGGTATCGTTCGGCGACCCACCGGCGGCGGGCTGCCTTCGGGGTCCAGCCCTCCCGTTCGCCCTGGGTGAGCACGGCGTCCGGGGCGTCGTCCACCGGGAAGCCGAGATTTCGCAGGTTGGTGCGGGTGGCCGCCTCCAAAGACGCGTCTCGGTTGGTCAGGTAAATCACCTGCACGCCCTGGGCCGTGGCCGCCTGCGTGAAGGCGCGGGCCCCCGGCACCGGGGCGGCCTGCTCCTCCCGAACCCAGTTTGCCCAGCTCTCCGCGCTGTACGCGGCGTCGTCACGAACGAGGCGGGCCTGGTAGGGGCTGTTGTCGAGCACCGTCTCGTCGACGTCGAGGACCACAGCGGGGGGCTTGTCACTGTACGTGTCGCTTCCCCGGTTTGCCTGCTCGAGTGAGGCGGTCCACAGGCTGTCGGCCAGCGCGCGCCGCATCATGATCTCCGCCATCCGGTACGCCTGTCGGGTCGTTCCCTCGTACTCGACCGCAGTCTGGGTCCAGAGCGTGCTGTTCAGGAGCGGGTTGCGGAGGGTCGCCGTCCGGGCGAGGCGGTCGGCCCGCGCCTCCAGCGAATCGATACGGGCCCGGAGTGCAGACGGGTCCTCGGTGGGGGAGCCGGACCGAAGGGTCTGACAACCGGTCAGGGCGAGCACGAATGCGAACGCAAACCACGCGGCGCGTCGAGACACGGGGCGACAGAATCAATTCCGAAGGCGGTGCGGCGATTTTGCCGTGCGCATCGAAAAAATAGCCATGCACAACATATCTGGAGTCTCCCTCAGGGGCAACCCCGCCCCGACTTCTTCCGGTGAGATTACACCATGGAGGCGCAGAGCCGCCCGCCAAAGGAACGATATGGCCGTTAGGAGGTGCACAATGTCGCGAGGTTCTCCCTGATCTTCCCGACGCCTTCTATGCCTGACCCCGACGACTTTCTGCAGTTTAGCAAAAGCATGACGTCGCTGCCCAGTAGCATTTTTCAGGGCGGCCTCGGCGACCAGCCGCAATCCGGGCTCGTCCCCAAGGTCGTGGAGCAGACCACTCGCGGTGAGCGGGCCTACGACATCTTCAGCCGCCTACTGAAGGAGCGGATCGTGTTCATTGGCACGCCGATCAACGATCAGATTGCCAATCTCACGGTGGCCCAGCTCCTCTACCTGGAGAGCGAAGGGTCCAGTCAGCCGATCAACATTTACATCAACTCCCCGGGCGGTGTCATCTACAGCGGCCTGGGCGTGTACGACACCATGCAGTACGTGGAGGCGCCCATCTCCACGACGTGCGTCGGCCTGGCCGCGTCGATGGGCTCGGTGCTGCTTGCCGGCGGCGAAGACGGCCAGCGGGCCTGCCTCCCCAACTCCCGTGTGATGATGCACCAGCCGATGGGCGGAACCGAAGGACAGGCCTCCGACATCGAGATTCAGGCCAAGGAGATGGCCTGGCTCAAGAAGCGCCTGTACCAGATCCTTTCCTTCCACACCGGCAAGGACATCGACCAGATTGAGGAGGACGCGGATCGGAACCACTGGTTGAGCGCCGAGGAGGCGCAGGAATACGGGCTCGTCGACCAGGTCATGAACGAGGGCAACCTCGACGCCCTCAAGTCCATCCACGCCAACGGCGAGGCCAGCGACGCCGACTCCGACGAAGAGTAGCCGCCCTTCCGTCTTCGGATTCAGTGCCCATCTCCGGTCGCCCCCGGGGATGGGCTTTTCGTTTGGCCTTCCGGGGGACCCTGCCCACGCCCCGTCATGGCTTTTCGGTCTCCGTAAAGACCGATACGTTTTCGTCGTTGATGTACCGCTGGTTGGCCTCCAAGAAGTCCATTTGGGAGCCTCGTCGCGACCGTGTGGCGGAGTAAATCGCCCCCCCGAACGCCCCGGCTGCCAGTCCCGCGCTGTAGGCGGTCGTCCAGAGCCCCCAGAGGTACTGCATGAGATACGCGCCCAGGCCGCCCATCAGGAGGCCCAGGGCGGTGTACTTCAGTACAGGAATGAGACTTGTCAGCGCGTCTCGTCGCCACAAGTGCCAGGCCCGGGGCGCACGCTGCCCCAAACACCGGAAGGCCTCCCGTCCCGTGACGAGCCAGGCAAGCATGCCAACGCCACTGCCGATGGCAAAGACGCCGGCGGCCTCGGCGTTATTCAGCACCACAGTCCGGTCGAGGGGCAGCCAGTCCAATATCCCGATGAGGACGATCGCCACCTCGCTGTTCGAGGCACCGAGCCACAGCGTGAGGGCGAGGGCCGCGGCTCCCCCCATCACTCCGTATGCGATCCGAGTGCCGTATTTCATTCCGGGGACTGAGCGGCAGTGTTAGAAGTCGGTGTCCTGGGCGCCTCACGGACAGTGCCTTCTCTTTTTCGGACAAAAACCAGGCCAGTTTGCACCAGCAGGCGCATTGTGCCCGGGCCCCATCATCAGGATGACGGCCGCCCCGTCCTCGCGCCTCCTGCAGACTGGGACGGCCCCCGCTTCTCCACTCACCCCCGAGAGGCAGCGGTCTCGGCGTCGGCCACATCCCCGTTCACCTGCAACTGGTACGAGGCCCCTGCCCGGTCGAGGGCCGGCGCGTCGCAGAGAAGAGTGTAGGGGCCGTCCCGTTCCAGCAGCCGCACCCGCAGCACGACGGGGATGTCGTCCGACTCCAGATCGCTAAACCGATTGGACAGGAACTGATCGTTGAACCGAGCCTGAGCCTGGACGCCGCCGCCCTCGGCGACGAGATGACCCGTGGTGAATCCGTGGAGGGGACGGAAGGCCCCGTCTCGATCCTGCCGTCGCCACTGGACGTTCGTGAGAAGGTATTCGCCGTCGGGGAGCGCGCTCATGGTCGAAAAAACGTTGCTGGAAGGACGAAAAAGTGCAGCTCCGGGTCCGTCCCCCCACGGCCCCCGGAGAGCATTGCTATCTTGGATGGTCATTGGCACGTTTGAGCGATCCTACGTCGGGCGCTTTTGGAAGTTGCGAGGCCCGCCACGGATCCAGGCGCCGAGCAGCCCATTGCCGGATCGGTCGCGACTTGTATTCTTCGCGCCGTCCCTCCACCTCCTCGTGTCTTCAAGGCCCTTTCTCCTCCCGTGCCCAGTCTTCCCCCGTGGTTCGAGCAGCTCTCGCCCGTCCTTCAATCGCTGCTGGCCGGGGGGTTCACCTGGGGGGTCACCGCACTCGGGGCGTCCGTCGTCTTTTTCACCCGGCGCGTGAACCAGCGCCTCCTCGATGCGATGATGGGGTTCGCGGCCGGCGTCATGATCGCCGCCAGTTTCTGGTCGCTGCTCGCCCCGTCCATCGACATGGCCGCGGCACAGGGCATCACCGAATGGGTGCCCCCAACGATTGGATTTCTTCTGGGCGGTGTGTTTCTCCGCCTGTCTGACGCCCTCCTCCCGCACCTCCACCCTGGAGCGCGGCGGGCCGACGCCGAAGGCCCCACTACGTCCTGGCGTCGGGCCACGCTCTTGGTCCTCGCCATTACCCTGCACAACATTCCCGAGGGGCTCGCCGTGGGCGTGACCTTCGGGGCCGCCGCCATCGAACTGGAGGTGGCAACCGGGGCAACACTCGCGGGGGCCCTCGCCCTGGCCCTCGGAATCGGGCTACAGAATTTTCCCGAGGGCATCGCCGTCGCCATGCCCCTGCGGGGAGAGGGCCTCTCGCGGGGCCGGAGCTTCTGGTACGGGCAGCTGTCCGGCATCGTCGAACCGCTCTCCGCCGTGGCGGGGGCCCTCGCGGTCGTAGGTGTGCGCCCGCTTCTGCCCTACGCCCTCTCCTTCGCCGCCGGCGCCATGATCTACGTGGTGGTCGAGGAGCTCATTCCCGAATCACAACGCCACGGCAACACCGACCTCGCCACACTCGGGGTCATGGGCGGCTTTGCGGTCATGATGGTGCTCGACGTGGCCCTCGGCTAGCGAAATATTCGGGATCCCCCCACGGACCACCGGCTTCACTGCTTTTCAAAAGGATCAGTTTTTTCACAGCGATCGATTTTTCCATGTCGCCTCGCCTGCCCTCCGGCATTCTCGCCGCCGGCCTCACTCCCTTTCATGCGGACCTGTCCCTCGCCCACGATGCGTGTGCCGCCCACACGCAGTGGCTTCTCAATCACGGCTGCGACGCGGTGCTGCTCTTCGGCACCACGGGCGAGGGGCTCTCGCTGTCGGTCCCCGAGCGGCTGGCGGGCCTCGACGCGGTCTTGTCCGCCGACATTCCGGCCCGCCGCGTGCTGGTCGGGACGGGGGCCTCGGCCCTCCCCGACGCCGTCGAGCTGACCCGCACAGCGACACAGGACGGGGTCGGGGGCGTCCTCGTGCTTCCGCCCGCCCACTTTCGGCAGGTGTCGCCGGAAGGCCTTTTCCGGTTCTACGACCGTCTCATTCAAGCCGTCGGCGATCCCGACCTCCGGCTCTACTTCTACCACTATCCGGCGCTCTCGGGCGTCCCGATTCCGTTCTCCGTCATCGAAGAGCTGCGGGGCACCTACCCCGACCAGATTGCCGGCATCAAGGATTCGAGCGGCGAGTGGGACCACACGGAGGCCCTCTGCCACCACTTCCCGGACCTGCAGGTCTTTTCCGGGACCGAGCGCCTGCTGCTGCAGGTCTTGGGGGCCGGCGGCGCCGGATGCATTTCCGCCACGGCCAACGTGACGGCCCCCCTGGCCGCTCAAGTGCTCCAGCGATGGCGCGCGGACGAGGCGCCCGAGTCCATCCAGGACACGCTGAGCGCGTTTCGGGGCGCGTTTGCCCCGCTCCCCACCATTCCGGCCCTCAAGTTTCTGCTGTCCCGGCGGCTCGAGGCGCCCGACTGGGCCACGGTGCGACCGCCGCTCGCCCCGCTCGCCGACGCGGAGAAAGAAACCGTGGGGGAAATTGCCGACCGGCTCGAAGACGAGGAGGTCCGCCTGCCGGGCCCGAACGCACAGCCCACGTGATCTACGGCGCTCGGTCCCCCTCCTTACGAGACACGACCTGTCCGTCCGGCGTAATTCGCTCGTCGGCGTCCGGCTTTTGAGTCGGAAACCGGCTGACCGATACGTCCGGGTTTCGGTCCCTCGGGACGTAATGCACGTGGTCCCCGTGCGGGATTTTTTCGAAACGCTGTCCCCGGTACGGGTTGACGACCTCCCGCATGACCACCACGAAGAACACGAGGAAGAGCCCTGCCGCCACCCATCTGCGCCAGGAGCGCGAAGACGATGCGGAGTCGGACGGATCGTCGGTCATGAGGGTCGAGAACAATCGTTCGTAGACACTGGGAGGCACTTCACGTGCTACTCGAGTCGGGGGAGCGTAATGCCCTGTTGGCTTTGGTATTTGCCTTGCTTTTCTTCATACGACACTTCCGGGGTCTCGCCTCGCAGGAAGACCACCTGCGCAATGCCTTCCTCCGCGTACACCTTGGCGGGGAGGGGCGTCCCGTTTCCGATTTCGATGGTCACGTGCCCCTCCCAGCCGGGCTCCAGCGGGGTTACGTTGACGATAATGCCGGACCGCGCGTAGGTGGATTTCCCCAGCACCAGTCCGAGCGTATCCGACGGCATCCGGAAGTACTCTATTGAGCGGCCGAGAACGTAGGAGTTGGGCGGGATCAGGATGTGATCGTCCGCCTCGTGCTCGACCAGGGCCCGCTCGTCGATCCGCTTCGGGTCCACCACGCTGTTGTGGACGTTCGGGGTGAAGACGCGAAATTCCCCGGCCACCCGCATGTCGTAGCCGAAGGAGCTGAGCCCGTAGCTCACCACGTCCTCCCGAACCTGCTCGTCGACGAACGGGTCGATCATGTCGTGCTCGGTCGCCAGGGTGCGAATGCGGTGGTCGGGGAGAATCATGGACGCGACGGGTCGTGAGAAGAATGGAAAAGGAACACAGGCCAAAGGTACTCGGAACGGGCATCGAAGGTCAACCGGGACGCGGACGCGGGCTGTCGTTACGCCGACGGGGAGCCGTCCGGATGCGCGGTGCGGCCCTTCGCGAGAATGCGCCGGGCCTCCGGGCCGTAATTGAACACGAGGTCCGCCGCGGACATCCCGGACTCGAAGCCCTCGAAGTTCTGTCGGTAGGTGGGGTGGTCGTACTCAACCACGTGCGGGGTGACACCCTCGGGCAGAGACTCGGGGTCCCCCCCGGGCGTCGTGAGCAGCGTTTCTGCGCCCAGCGCCCGGGCCACGCCGGCAACCGTCCCGGGAGCGCCGTCGAGGGCTGACGCCCGCGTGAGGGTGGTCTGCAGACCAAACAGCTCCGCCAGTAGCTCGACGGACCGGCTGGCGCACGGGCTGAGACGCGCCCAGCCCCGCTCGAAGAAGGGACGAAACGATGCCTCAAAGTAGTCGAAGTACATCGTCGTGCGGTAGTTGTAGAGGAATGACCGCCAGTGTTTTTCGCGCCACCGGCCGCCGGTTTCAATTTCAACCTCCCGCACGGGCGCCCCGTCCCGGTTGCCGAAGACGGGAACCGTGATCCAGTGCCAGCCCTGGGGACTTCGAAGTTTGCTACGGTTCTGGAACGATTGGCGCCGGTACGGGAACGTGTTGCCGAGAACAAAGTGATCCACCTGTTGAATTGAAGCCATGTACTCCAGGCGGGGAAAGTATTCCGGCGGTTGTACGGCGATCATGACCCGCGGCGTCGTGACTAGCTTTTGACGTGCCAATTCTGACGCGCCGTTTGGGAGGGATGGTCCCCGATCCCTGCGGACTTCGTCGGCCTTTCTGCTTCCCGACGGATGACCTCGCAGGGGGTAACATTGTGCCCGCCACCACGTGTGTGCTCGTCCCTGTCGTCCCACCAACTTGCCCACCCGCTTCTCCATGTCGAACTCGGACCCCTCCCCCACCCTGGAGGGCAACTACGACCTCCTCTTCCGATTCGCGTTTTGGTTGTTTGTCGGTGCCATCTCGTTTAGCGTGGCGGGCATGTTGCTGCTTCGCCTCGTGCCGTCTTCGATGGCCATCTTTGGGCCCATCTACACGAAGCTCGTGAAGACGCCCACCTGGACGTTCATGACGCTGCTGGCGTTGCTTCCGCTGTTGATGTACGGTCCCACCCTGGGCTGGAAGAAGATCAGCCTGATCGCCGCTTGGGGGTGTATCATCGGCGGGGCGAGTGAACTGATCGGCACCACCGGGTGGCTGAACGTCGGGGGCATTGCCCTTCCGTTCGGGGAGTATGAGTACACGCAATGGCTCGGCCCCAAGATTGCCGGGCACGTGCCGTATTTCATCCCCCCGTCGTGGTTCGCGATGTCGATCGTCTCGCTCGACCTTGCCCGCCGGGTCACCACGCAACGGGTCGGGTCCCTCCTGCTGGGCACCCTCTTCATGGTGCTCTGGGACGTGTCGTTGGACCCGGCGATGAACCAGGCGTTTCCCTTTTGGGAATACGGGGTTGATGGGGTGTTCTTTGGCATGCCCCTCTCCAACTGGGCCGGGTGGGCCGGGGTCACATTCGTGATTCTCCTCGGCTACGAGTACATTGGCAAAGGCGCTCCCATCCAGAACGAATGGGCGCCATGGGTCTACGCCCTGAACTGCATTTTTCCTCTCTCAATCTGCCTGCTCCGGGACGTGTACCTGCCGGCCCTGATCGGCGGTCTCGCAACCCTGGTGCCCTTCCTGCTGCTGTGGCGCTACAATCCGGATTCGCTGAAGCGGTCCGTATCGCTCTTCCGGGGATAGAGCCCCTCCCGCTCTCGTCTCCTCACCCAGGCCCTCTTCATGTCAACCCTCTCCCTCGACACCCGCGCCGACGAAGATGAGTGGATTTGGGAGTCGTTCCGGTACCACTCCCGGACCTTCTCCCTGGCGGCGTACCTCCTGCCGCGCTCCGTGCAGATGTCCGTCGCCACCCTCTACCTCTACTGCCGGCGGGTCGACTCGATTGCCGACCAGCGCGTGTTGGAGGTGGGGCGCGAGCGGGCCCTGCAGGAAGTAAGGCAGGTGCGGGACCGGTTGGACGAAACGCTGGCGGGCCGCCCGCCCGCCGAGACGGTGCTGTGGCGTCGCCTCGCGGAGGTGCATGAACAGTCGTCCCTTCCCCGGGGCCCGATGTACGAGCTCATCGAAGGGGCCCTTTGGGACCTGGAGGGGCGTCCGGTCGTCTCGAAGGCCGACCTGATCGAGTACTCGAACCTCGTGGGGGGGAGCGTCGGGGCCATGATGCTGCCCTTCCTTGCCGACCCGGAGCGCCACGACGAACTAGAGCCGGCGGCCCGGAAGCTCGGCATTGCGATGCAGATCACAAACATCGTACGGGACGTCGGGGAGGACATCGACGAGCTGGACCGGGTGTATCTTCCCGAGCACTGGCTCGACGAGCACAACGTGTCGGTGGAGGCCCTCCAACAGGGCCGGGTCGCCGACGGATACCCCGCCCTGTTGGAGGCGGCCATGGAGGCGGCCGAGCAACGCTACGTGGACAGCTTCGAGGGCGTGGCGGCACTTCCGTTCCGCAGCCGGTACGGCATCCGGGCCGCGGCCCGGATGTACCGGGAAATCATGAACGAGGTGCGTGCCAATGACTACGATAACCTCGGTCGGCGTGCGTACGTGTCGTTTCGTCGGAAGCTCTTCCTCCTCCTCTATGACGGCTACGAACGCCGCAAGCACCGCCTGACCTCGGACGCTCTGAGTGGCCCCTGAACTGCTCTCTTTCCCGTGGCTCCTGTTCGTCGGCTCGTAGCGGCCCTCCTGCGGTGGGACCTTCACCGAGCGTTCCGGCGCGTGCAGTGGGTCGGCCCCGAGCCGGCCGCCCTGCCCGACGGCCCCGTCATCGCGTACGCCAACCACCATCACTTCTACGACGGGCACCTCGCATGGCTGCTTTTCCGACAGCACCTGGACCGTCCCCCGACGCTCTGGATGGCCGAATGGGATCGATTTCCCTTCTTCGCCGCCGTCGGCGCGCAGCCGTTCCCGCCCGATGATCCCGCACGCCGCGCCGCGACGGTCCGCCGCACCGCCCGCCGGTTTCGGGCCCGCCCCCGTACCGTTCTTGTGTACTATCCTGCGGGCACGCTCCATCGGCCCGAGGACGGAATTCAGGCGTTTAGCGCCGACGCGGTGGCCCGCCTGGCCCGGCTCTACCCGACGGCCACGTGGTGGCCCTATGCCGTGCACGTGACCTGGCGGAACGAAGCGACCCCGACAGCCCTTCTCACCGGCGGTTCCCCCCACGAGGCCGACGGGCAGGAGCACGCCCGGCTTCGGCGGCTGTGGCACCGCCTCCAGGCGCCGCAGGACCGCCCCACGACGACGCTCCTGCGCGGGCACCGAAGCATGGAGGAGTGGTGGGACTTCTCATTTGCGTCCTCCTTCTTCGAGCGCTACCTGTAGCGTCGCCATGGTCGTTTTCTTCGTACTCGCCATGCTCTCGACCCCGTTTGCCGAGGCAACCCAAACGGCCTACGCCCAGCAGGATGCCGACCGCCTCCGTGCCCTGTTCGACCGGGCGTCCTCTCGGGCCGACAGCCTTCTCGTGCGGTACCGGCTGTACCCCCTCACCGAGGACGCGTCCGTGCTAGACGGGCTGCCTTCCTCCCTCTCGGACGGGACCGCGCGGGAGTACGCGTTGCTCTCGGGGCTCTGGGCGTACCGCGCCGGGGAGGCGTCGATCTTCTCCGCAGTAACGTACGGCCGGCGGTCCACGAACCTGTTGGAGGAGGCCAAGGCCCAGGCCCCCAATGCGCCCTTCGTGCTGCTGGTCGAGGGCCAGTCCCTGCTCTTCCGACCGTCCATTGCCGGCAAAGACCCGGACGGCGCCGCCCGCCGGTTCGGCCGCCTGGCCGAGGTCGTCGCGGCGGAACAGGGGAGCGCCATCACCGAAACCGAGGCCCACATGTGGCGGTGGCTCGCCCTCCGGGAGGCGGACCGGCCGGACGACGCCCAGCCCCTCCACGACCGGCTGACCGGCCAGGACCTCCCCCCGCTCTACCGACAGTTTTTGGAGTCGCCGCCCGACGTGTAGCCGATCCGCCCCCCCGTCTCCCCCACCCTCATGACGACTGAGCTCAGTCTCCTGGTTTTGGTTCTGCCCCTCGCGTTCGTTCACGCCGGGCTCTGGGGCATTGCAGTGCTGAACCTCGTGTACCTGTGGCGCCAATCCCCGAGTGCGACCGACCCGCCCCCGTCGCTCTCGGTCTGCATTCCGGCCCGCAACGAGGCTGACAACCTGCGGCGACTGCTGCCCACCCTGGCGAACCAGGAGTACCCCGACCTTGAGGTTCTCGTCTGGGATGATGGGTCGGAAGACGACACGTGGGCGGTGCTCTCGGCCGCCGAGAGCCCTCGTCTCACGCCGCTCCGCGGGGACGATCCGCCGCCCGGATGGGTCGGCAAGGTGCACGCCCTGCACCAGTGCACGCGCCGGGCCTCGGGGGAGTGTTACCTGTTCCTCGACGCCGACGCGGAGCTGCGTCGCCCCGATGCCCTCCGCCGGTTGGTGGCCCGGCACCGGGGCAGCCAAACGCAGGTGTCGTCCGGGTTCCCGCAACTACAGGGGGCCGCCCTGCTTCTCGTCAGCCTCGTCCCCCACGCGCTTCTTACCAGCCTGCCCTGGCCCCTCGTGCCCCGGACCCAACTGCCGGCGCTGAGCGCCCTCAACGGACAGTGCTGGCTGGTAGACCGTGACGTGTACCATCGTCACGAGCCCCATGCGCAGGTGAAGGATGCAGTGCTCGAAGACGTCGCCATCGGCCGCTATCTGAAGCAGCAGGGCCACCCCCCCACGCTGCTCGACGTGCAGGACCTCGTGGCCGTTCACATGTACGACGGTCTGGCGGAGGCCTGGCGTGGATTTCGGAAAAACGCGTACCTGTTGCTCGGCGGCACCCCGGGGCGCTTCGCGGTCATGTACGGGGGATTTCTCCTAAGCTGGCTGGTCGCCCCGCTCCTCTCGATCTGGTTTCTCGTGTCCCTGTACGGGCTCAAATTGGTCACCGACCGGTCCAGCGGCATGCCCCTCCTCGTCACCATACTCGCCCCCCTCTCCTACCTTCTCGGATTGATCCTGCAGTTCGACTCGGCGGTGCACCACTGGAGCGACGAGGTGCGGTGGAAGGGCCGCTCCGTTCCGAGCTCTGCCCGGGATGAGGCATAGGCCCCCTCGGCCTCGCCAAACCGGTAGACAGGCAGCCACGTGAGCGTTACGTTCTTGGTGCGATCGGCCTCTCTTCTCAATTCTGCTTCCGCCATGCGTCTCGGCCTCCTCTTTTCACTGATTCTCGCCATCTTTGCGGTGGTTTTTGCACTGCAGAACCCGCAGACGATGGACGTCAATCTCCTCTTCTTCCAGACCCAGGGATCCACCGCCCTCATCCTGATCCTGACCTTCGGGTTCGGCGTGCTGGTTGGCCTGCTGAGCACCCTTCCCAAGCAGCTGCGCACCCGCCGCAAGCTGAAGGAGCTCCAGAAAGAACAGGAACGCTCGACGTCCAGCTCGTCGGCGAAAACGCCCCCCTCCTCCCCCACGAGCTCGCGGTCGAGCGGGACAGGATCTGACTCCGAGTAGCGCCGCGGATCGCCCGTCGCTCGTCGCCCAACCCGCCTCGCCCCGTGTTGCGTCGCCCCCCACCGCTTTCGCCCGGTGCCCCCATTGCGGTCGTGGCACCGGCCAGCCCGCCGCGCTCCGCGGAGACCTACCAGGCCGGCCTGGACCGTCTCCGCACCAGCTACGACGTCCGGCAGGCCTGGACGGCCGGCCCGGAACGGGGCTACCTCGCCGCTCCGGATGCCGAGCGCGTCGCCGCACTCCACCGCGCCATCGAAGCCCCGGACATTCGTGCAATTGTTTGCGTCCGGGGCGGGTACGGGTGCCTCCGCCTTCTGCCCGAGATCGACTGGGCCCTCGCCCGCCAACACCCCACCCTGCTGGTGGGCTACAGCGACGTGACGGCCCTTCACCTCGCGTTCTACACGAAGGCAAACTGGGCGGGGCTCTCCGCCCCCGTGGTCACCGAGTGGCCCCAGGCCGACGACGCCACCCTCGCCTCGTTTCGGGGCTGGGCCGCAGGCCAAACGCCGGGCTTCGTGGAGGCGTTCGACGCCTCCCCGACCGCCCTCGCGCCCGGAACGGCGGTCGGGCCGCTGCTCGGCGGCAATGTGGCGGTCCTGACGCGCCTTCTGGGCACCCCGTTCGCCCCCGACTTTGAGGGGGCCATCCTCGTGCTTGAAGAGGTGGCGGAGGCCCCGTATCGGGTCGACCGCATGCTCACGCACCTCCAGCAGGCCGGCGTCCTGGACGCCGTGGCCGGCGTCGCCCTCGGCACCTTTACGACGGGGTCCCTAGATTCCGACACGCCCACACAGTCCCTCGAAGAGGTGTTTCAGGACCACCTGGCCGGCCGCCCCTACCCCGTCGTACAGGGCCTGCCCTACGGCCACCACCTGCCCCGCTGCTCCCTCCCGATTGGCGTTCCGGTACGGCTGCACGCCACGTCAGCCCACGTTTCGCTCGCCGCCCAGGCCCCCCTCGTGGATCTGTAACCTGCAGGGAACGAGGGCGGGACATGAGGGCGTGAGATCGGAACTTCCGTCGTGCCCGCCCGAACAATGGAAACCATATTAGAAAAGTGTCACCCGAAACGCCGCTGCCGCTTCCGGCCGTGGCGTTCCTTTTTTGGCAGGGGTGGCGCTTTTGCATTCGCGTATCCCCGTACCAATGGACCCCAGCAGCATGGCTGACGACGAGACCGTTTACATGACCGAGGAGGGCCTCGAGGAACTGAAGGAGGAGCTCCACCAGCTCAAGACGGAGGAGCGCTCCCGCATCGCCGACGAAATCGCCGAGGCCCGGGCCAAGGGCGACCTGTCCGAAAACGCCGAGTACGACGCCGCGAAGGAGGAGCAGGGAAAGCTCGAGGCCCGCATCAAGCAAATCGAAGACACCATCGCTCGGGCCCGCATCGTGGACGAGTCCACCGTCGACGACAGCAAAGCCTACATCCTGTCCGACGTGACCGTCGAGAACCTGGACACCGGTGACGAACAGACGTTCACGCTCGTCTCGGAGGAGGAGGCCAACATTTCCGAAAACAAGATCTCCGTGGACAGTCCCATCGGCGAGGGCCTGCTGGCCCAGGAAGAGGGCGACGAGGTTTCCATCGACGTGCCGGCCGGCACTGTACACTTCAAGATCAAAGACATTTCTCGATAGGTCCCCCGTCGGCTCTCCCGAGTGCCGATTCCCGCCCCATGTCCCCCATCGATCTTCGGAGCGACACCGTCACGCGCCCCTCGGAGGGCATGCGCACTGCCATGTACGAGGCCGAGGTCGGCGACGATGTCTACGGCGAGGACCCAACCGTGAACCGACTCCAGGAGCGGGTGGCGGATCGGTTGGGAAAAGAGGCGGCGCTGTTTGTCCCGTCCGGCACGATGGCGAACCAGATCTGCCTCCACGTTCTCACCACCCCGGGCGAGGAGGTAATTCTCGAGCGTGGAAGCCACGTCTTCAACTACGAGACCGGAGCGGCCGGGCTCCTCTCGGGCGTCCAGCTGCACCCGCTCTCGGGCACCCGCGGCCGACTCAAGCCCTCTCAGGTAGAGGCTGCCGTGCGCCCGGAAGCGGACGTGATGCCCCGAACCCGGGTCCTGTCGATCGAGAATACCGCCAACAAGGCGGGCGGGGTGGTGTACTCGCTGGACCGGGTCCAGGCCCTCGCGGCCGTTGCCCGTGAGCACGACCTTGCGGTCCACCTGGACGGGGCTCGGCTCTGGAACGCGGCCGCCGCCCTCGACGTGACGGAGGAGCGGCTGGCCGCCCCTGCCGACATCACCTGGGTCGCCCTGTCGAAGGGACTGGGCGCACCGGTGGGCTCGGTCGTGGCCGGGTCGGCGCCGCTCATCGACGAGGCCCGCCGGACGCGGAAGCAGTTCGGGGGCGGCATGCGGCAGGCCGGCCTCCTCGCCGCGGCCGGGCTCTACGCCCTCGACCATCACCGTCCCGACCTGGCCCGGGACCACGAAAAGGCCCGGCGGCTCGCGAACGGGATCGCCGAGTGCCCGCCGTTCTCCATCGACCCCGCGATGGTGGACACCAACATCGTGATGTTCGGGGTCCCCGACGACACCGCCGACGAGGTCGTGCCGCACCTTCGCGACCAGGGCGTTCTGGTGAAGGCCTTCGGGCCGTCCACCATTCGCGCAACCACCCACCGCGATGTCTCGATGGAGGGCATTGAGCAGGCGGTGGACGTGCTCCACGCCTACGCCGACCGGGCCCCCGCGCCCACGTCATGATCACATGACTTGTAAGAAGCCCTCGTTCTAGGGCACGACCCAGGTCGCCTCCCCCTCGTCCGACGCGTACTCGAATCGGGCGCGGTAGTGACCGTCCGGATGGAGGTGCAGCCACTCCACGCGATCAATCACCGTTCGGATGGCGACAAAGTACTGCCGGCCGCCTGCCACGTCGTCGTCGGTGATCGGGTCGCTCTTCACTGCCGGGTCGAGCTTGTCGTCCGGCTCGTCGATGGGCGTACCTGGCGCCGTGGGGCGCGGATACACCGACAGGGACCCGGGAGACTGCGACTCCCACAAGGCCGCCGCCACGTCGTCGTCCACGTGAACGGTGGCCGTCCCGTAGAGGCGAATCTGCTCCAGGGACTCCGTGTCCCATGCGTGCCACGCGATACGGTCGTTCTCGCGGAGGGCCGCCACCTTTCGCGACCGGCGGTCCGAATGGAACTGGAGCGCACGCGCACCGGCGTCCGCCGTGCGGAGCACCACCGTGCGGAGGTCCGGCGTCTCTTCGTGGACCGTGCCGAACGTAAGCTGGCGGTACGGGTGCCCCGGGTCCTCGGCGGCGGTCTCGAGGGCGTCCCAGACGTGGTCGTGAACGGTGTCGAGGTCGGTGTATCGGGGGATGGACATAGGAGGAACCTAGGGGTGTATCGAGACAGATGTGAAGGGGGCGTCGGACGGCAGGCCTCACGCTCATCCGGACCGCCCGACCGACACGCTCAGGGGGTCGAGCCCCGTCGCGGAGGCGTGCAGCCGATCGCCGTCCTGCACGGGCCCTACCCCGGACGGGGTGCCGGTGTATAGCAGGTCCCCCGGCGACAGGGTAAAAATGTGGGAGCAGTAGTGGACGAGGTCCCGTACCGGAAAGATCTGGTGTCGGGTACTGGCCTCCTGACGCGTCTCGTCGTTCACCGTCAGTCGGAGGGTCAGGTCCTGCACATCGTCCACGGCCTCCGCGGGCTGGATGGGTCCTAGGGGCGCGAACGTGTCAAACCCCTTCGCCACCGACCAGGGATGGCGCCGCTCTTTGGCCTCGGCCTGCAGGTCACGCGCCGTCATGTCGAGCCCCACGGCATAACCGGCGACATGGTCGAGCGCCGCGGACCGGGGGATGTTTTTGCCCTCCGTCCCCACAACTGCCACCAATTCGACCTCATGGTGGACGTCCTGAGACTGTGGGGGCAACCGCACTGCTCCTCCCGACCGGACGAGGGCCGACGCCGGCTTCAGAAACACCATCGGCTCGTCGGGAACGGCCCGGTCCATCTCGGCGGCGTGGTCGGCGTAGTTGCGGCCGATGCAGAGAAGCTTGCCGACGGATACCGGCGGGGAACGGTCGGGCAGGGAGATCTTCATGCGAAACGGAAGGGGTCGTGAATGATGATCGGGAACGGATGGGCGGGCATTGCGTGGCTAAGCCTCGGCATTCACTCGAAATCCGGTCACTCTCGCGTCGGTAGCCAACCCGGCGCTCCAAAGCAGAGACGCCTTATGTACGCAGTTGTTGACGTTAAAGACAAACAGTTCAAGGTCCAGGAGGGCGACACCTTGTATGTCCCCTACCATTCGGACGCGACCGCCGGCCAGGAGTTGACCCTGGATCGGGTGCTTCTCGTGTCCGACGGCGATGGGGATGTCACCCTCGGGACGCCAACCGTTGAGGACGCCACCGCCACCGCCCGCGTGCTGGAGCACGTAAAGGGCGATAAGGTCATCGTGTTCAAGAAGAAACGGCGCAAACGGTATCGCGTTAAGCGGGGACACCGACAGCAGTACACCCAGATTGAAATCGAGTCCCTGAACGCAAACGGCCCCGCGTCCTCCGACGACGAAGAGGCTGCCGAAACGTCGGACGCGGAGCCCGATGAGGACCCGGAGGCCGAACCGGCCGAGGCGTAACCCTTCTCCCCTTGCATCCCTTTGTTGAACCAACCCCCACGAGGTTGTTATGGCACACAAAAAAGCCATGGGGTCAACGGAAAACACCCGTGACTCCAATCCCAGCTATCTTGGCGTAAAGTCGTACGGTGGCGAGCACGTGCACGCGGGCAGCATCATCGTCCGCCAGCGCGGCACCAAGTTCCACCCCGGCCACAATGTGGGCCGCGGCAGCGACGATACGCTTTTCGCGAAGGACCACGGCGTCGTCAAGTTCGCCCGGAGTGGCGGCGACCGCAAGTACGTTCACGTGGTTCCGGAGGAGGCGTAGGCCCTCTTCTCCCATTCTGCCCCGCAAGAAGCTCCTCTCGCCCCGGTGCGGCAGGGGCTTTTTGCATATGTGGCTCCTTTGCGTCTAGTGCTCTCGCCCTATCATGTCGACTCCGCCCATTCCCTCCGCGTACCGCTTCCCGGACAAGCCCGACGCGGTGGAATTTCGGTCCTTTACTCACGGCCTGCAGCCCGAGCGGGTGCCCCACATGATGGAGCAGTTTACGGAGGACTGGCGCCAGCGTGGGGTGGACGCCTGGAACGAGGTCCCCAACCACTGGCGCCCCGACGCGGACGAGACGGTTGGCTGGTGGACCCTGCCGACCTACCTCGGCGACGAATTCGTCGCTCCCCTGCTGGGCGCGCCCCCGGAAACCTGCATTCTGCAGCCGAGCGTGCACTGGACGGTCCAGTGCCTCCTCTCCAGTCCCGAGGTGGCCGCCCGCGGGACCGAAGTGGTCGTTCCCGAGACCGCCTTTCCCTCCGTTCTGCACAGCGTGCAGCGGTGGAGTGACCTCCGCGACCTCACCCCACACGTCGTTGCTCCCACCGGCGACCACCGCGTCGACCGCTCGGCTCTGCTCGACGCCATCGGCCCCGACACCGCCCTCGTGGCCCTCAGCCACGTCGGGTTCACGACCGGGGCCTGCCTCCCGGATTCGTTTCTGCAATCGGTCGCGGAGCGTGCCCGTCGCCACGACGCGCTGTTCCTGCTGGACGGCTACCACGCCGCCGCCACCCGCCCAATCGACGTGACGCAGCTCGGCTGTGACCTCTACGTCGGGGGCCTGCTGAAGGAGGCGTCCGGCTCGGCCGGAAACACGTTTCTGTACCTGCGGGACGGACTGGAGCTTGCCCCGCGGCTCACCGGCTGGTTCGGGAACGCGGCGCCCTTCGAGTTTCGAACCGAGCCGAGCCCACACCCCGACGTGCGCCGTCGGTTTTTGGGCGGGACGACCCCCGTGGCCCCCATGTATCACGCCGTCGAGGGCGTTCGGCTGCTGCTCGACGTGGGGCTGGAGGCCGTCCGTGACCACTCGCTTGCGCTGACCGACCGTGCCATCGAGCGGGCCGACGCCCTCGACATCCCGCTGCGCTCCCCTCGCGCCCCCAGCGAGCGGAGCGCGATGGTGCTTTTGGAAGTGTCGGAGGCCGAGCGCCTCGCGGCCCACCTCAAGCAGCAGCACGTCTACACCGACAGTCGTCGCAACGAGGTTCTCCGCATGGCCCCGTTCGTCTGGAACACACGAGAGGAGGTTGACCATGCCTTCAACCTAATCGGCGACGCCCTCGACACGGGCGCCTACCGCTCCCGCTCCGTAGACGCGGCCGGCCCCGTCACGTAGGGTCCGGCTGCATCTCCGCCCCCACCGCCGCGTCGCCCGTTGTGCCAGTGCGGGGATCAATGCGAAAGAACGAGACCAGGGCGCGGAAGAGCTCGCCGTGCTGGCGGGCCATCGGGGCCGGCTGCTCGAAGAAATGCTCCACCGCCACGGCAAAGAACTCCGAGGGGGCCTCCGCCCCGTACGGCCGCAGCAAGGACCGCCCCTGCCGGATCCGTCGCATCTCCTCCCGCACCAGCGCCTGCCAGTCGGGGACCGACCCCGGATCGACGAGGGAGGGCACCCCGTCCGCCCCCTCGTTGTCAAAGTCGAAGAGGTGGGCCAGCTCGTGAAGGACCACGTTGTTTCCATCGCCCGGGTGCTCCCAGCTGCGCCGCACCGCGGCAACCGTGAGAATGACGGGGCCCTGCTGATGGGCCATGCCGTCGTAGCGGGCCGTGATGTTTCCGTGGTAGGTCTCGTCGAACCGATCCGGGTAGAACAGCACCGATCGGCTCCCCGGGAGCTCCCAGGCGGGCCGCCCGTGCAGCAGCGTGGCGATGCCCGCGGCGACGCTGAGCCGCAGCGCATCGGTCACCGTCACCCCCTGGACCCCTTCGAAGGAATACTCGTCGAGGACAAACTGCACATCGCGCCCAAACCGGGCCCGGCCCGCCGCGTCCAGTTTTTGGTAGAGGGGAACTCGGTCGCGAAGCCATCGGCCGTGCTCGGGGACGAGGTCCGCCTGGGCCACCCGCCAGCGCCGCCAGGGACGACGGAGCCCCACCGCCAGCACCACGATCGCCGGGAGGAGGCCCAGCGCAGGCCCCACCGGGGTGGCCTCGTGCCCGACCACCGCCCCTCCACCGCCGAGGAGCAGGGCCAGAAGCCCCGTCGTGAGTATGGAGGAGCGTCGGACGATGCGCATGGGGCAAGAAGAGCGCTTGCGGGCAGTGAGCGCCCGTTGAGGCATCGGCGTATGCGAAGAATTGTTGCAACGCACAGCACCAGTTGGTGTGCCTGCGACCCGCAGGCCGCCCCTCGTTCTTTGCCGTGGCCATCCGGTCCACAACGCGAACAATCTGTTACGGAGCAAGGTACAGTGCAGGAGTCTCCGGTCTCCTGATCAAAACCGCCTCGCGGAACACTTCTTCCTCACCAACCTCCTCACGTCTCCATGGGCGCGATGAACACGCTCCGGCAGAACACCGGAGTGATTCTCTGGATTCTCGTTCTTTCATTCGGGATTATCTGGACCCTCCAGGACTCCGATGTCTTTTCGGCCATGAACCAGACAAACCGGAACGTGGCCACGGTCAACGGCAATCCGATTCAGAATGAGGATTACCAGCGCATCCTGAAACGTCAGCGCCAGCGGTTTCAACAACAGATGGGCGGCGACATGAACCCCCAGATGGAGAGCCGCGTGCGGGAGCGGGCCTACAACCAGGTCGTCAACCAGGAGCTCCTGCAGCAGGAAATGAAGCGGTTGGGGATTTCGGTGACCGATTCGGAAGTGGAGGCAATGGTGTTCGGCGAGAACCCACACCCCGTCATCCGCCGTCAGTTCGCGGACTCGACCGGGCAAATCAACTATCAGTTGCTGCAAAACATGGCCTCCAACCCCGAGGCCCGCACCCAGTGGATCAAGCTTGAGGAGTTCCTCCGGCGGCAGCGGCGACAGCAGAAAATGAGCTCCCTCGTCCAATCGACGATCCAGGTATCGGAGGCGGACATCAAAGACTACTACCGCCGCCAGAATTCGTCTGCCTCGGCCCAGTACGTCGCCCTTCGCTACGCTCGTGTCTCGGACGACTCGATCACGGTCACCGAGTCGGACCTCCGTGACTACTACGACAACAACCGCGAAGCGTACAAGCGCGAAAAGACGGTCACCCTGCAGTACGCGACGACCTCCAAGGAGGCCACGGCGGAGGACTCCTCCGGGATTGCCGGCGATCTGGCCGGCCTGCGGGCAGACTTCGCCACGACCGAAAACGACTCCCTCTTTCTCCTCAACAACGCGTCGGACCAGGACTTTTCGAGCGCGTACCGCACCCCGGACCAGATGAATGCCCGCGTCGCCGACTCGGTGTACGCGTCCCCCGAGCCCGGACGGATCGTCGGCCCTGTCTTCGGGGGCGGCCAGGCCCACCTCCTCAAGGTTCGGGACACGCGCCCCGCCGAGAACGACTTCCTCCACGCCCGCCACATCCTGTTGAAGACCGACCAGGCAGACTCCGAGGTGGCCGGTCGATTGCGGGCAATTCGGGACAGCCTCGAGGCGGGGGCCGCTTCCTTTGCGGAAATGGCCCGCCGGTACTCCGACGACGGCTCGGCGTCGGACGGGGGCGACCTCGGCTGGTTTGCCCGCGGCAGCATGGTGGACGCCTTTGAGGACGCCGCATTTGGGGCCGAGCCCGGGACGCTCGTCGGCCCCGTCCGGTCCGAATTTGGCTACCACCTCATTCGGGTCGAGGCCCGTGCCTCCCAAGCCGTTCAGGTGGCTGACCTGGCCTACAACTTGAGCCCAAGCCGGGCGACCCTCTCCGACAAGGAGAGCCAGCTGGGCGATCTCGCCTACTTCGCCGAGGAGGAGGGCGCCTTCGAAGAAGAGGCGCAGCGCCTGGGCCTGTCGGTGCAGGAGGTTCAGGTGGAAACCGACCAGTCCTCCGTTCCCGGCATCGGCCAGAGTGCCGCCCTCTCTCAGTTCCTGGAGTCCGCCTCCAACGGCACGATCAGCGACGTCATCGAGCTGAGCGACAAGTTCGTGGTCGCCGAGGTAACGAACGTCACCCCGGAGGGCTACCGCTCGTTCAGCGAGGTCAAGTCGCAGATCCGGCCGCAGGTGGAGCTTCAGAAGAAGCGCGCGGTGCAGACGCGGCGCATGGAACGGGCCCTGGCCCAGAACACCTTCGAGGCCCTGCCGGAGGCCCTCGGCACGGAGCTCCGCACGCAGTCGGACCTCACCTACTCCACCAGCACCGTCCCCGGGCTCGGCCAGGAGCCGCAGTTCGTCGGCACCGTCTTTGGGCTCGACGAGGGCGAAACCTCCGGGGTGGTGGCGGGCAACAACGCGGCCTTCATCGTAAAGACCACCCAGAAAACCACGCCGCCCCCGCTGACGGATCAGAAGCGCAAGCAACTGCGCCAGCGGCTGCTCAAGCAACGCCGCCAGCAGGTGTCGTCCAATTGGATCGCCGCCTTGAAGGAGGACGCCACAATCAAAGACAACCGCAGCCAGCTGCGGTAGGCACTGCGCAGTACGCCGGGGAGCGGAGTGGCTACCGCTCGTCTCTCGGGCGCTCGACGCGTCCGTCAAACACCGATACGGCCGGGCCCTGAAGATACAAGGTTCCCCCTTCGGCCCGGCCCACGGCGAGCTTACCGCCCGGCGTACGCACCCGCAGGGTCGTCTCGGGATCGGCTCCCGTGAGGCGGCCGGCGGTCTCCGCCGCGGCCAGCACCCCGGTGCCACAGGACGGCGTCTCGGCCTCCACGCCCTTTTCGTAGGTGCGGAGTCGGAGGCCGTCCTCGCCTCCTAGCTCCACGAAGTTGACGTTGGCCCCGGCGGGGGCCAGGCTGGGATCGCGACGAAGACGGCGTCCCCACTTCTGAACCGGCACGGCATCGAGGTCGTCGACCACGGCCACAAGGTGCTCGGTGCCCGCGTGGGCGAAGCAGAGGCGCCGAACGGCCTGGGGCACCGATCGGTCAAGCGCCACGTCCGCACGGACCTCCGTGATGTCCGGCACGAAGAGGCGCACCCCCGACGGATTGTTTTCCGGCGCCGTGGTGGCCCGGTACAGTCCCGCGTCGGTGTCGAACGCCAGCGGATCGTTCTGAAATCCGGCCCGTCGGGCGAACCGAAAGAGGCATCGTGCGCCGTTTCCACACATGGTCGCGCGTGATCCGTCGGCATTCACGTAGTGCATGCGGTAGTCGGCCGCCGACGTCTTCGGGGCGTCGAGGGCCAGAAGCCCGTCCGCCCCCACTCCGTAGCGGCGCGGGCACCAGGCGGCCGCACAGGCCGACAGCTCGTCCGGACTGAGCTGAGCGGATCGGTTGTCGAGGACGACAAAGTCGTTCCCCGTCCCCTGCATCTTGGTAAACGAAACCATTCGGCTGCGCGTCTCGATCATACGTAGCTCGTGACCTCCGATTTTCCCTCGGCACGATTGGGGCTGCCCCCCGTAAGCCCCCGTAAACGTACTCGTACTCTGCGCTCATCAGGCCCCGAATCCCGTTGCCCGAAAAACAACTGAGCATTGACGGTGCCGATCCGCTTCTGCTGTTCGGCTTCAACGACATTCACCTCCGAAAGATCGAGGATGCATTCCCGGACACCCAGATCACGGCCCGGGGCTCGGAGATTCACCTCGAAGGCGAGCCGGAGGCGCTGGAAAAGGTCGAGCGGGTCTTCAGCGAGATGATGACCCTTCTCGAGCGCAACGAGCACCTCACCGAGGAGGACGTCGACACGGTTTTGGCCCTGTTCGATTCGAACGACACGAGCGCCTCGGCCCCAGCGACGGATCCCGGCCCGCGCGACCTGATCCTCACCACCCCCGACGGGGAGATCATCAAGCCCCGCTCCGCCAACCAGGAGCGCCTCGTCCAGTCGGCCGCGGCCAACGATGTGGTGTTCGCCATCGGGCCCGCCGGCACCGGGAAGACGTACGTGGCCGTGGCGCTGGCCGTCGCCGCCCTCAACAACCACGAGGTGGACAAGATTGTCCTCTCCCGCCCCGCTGTGGAGGCCGGGGAAGAGCTCGGGTTTTTGCCGGGCGACTTCTACGAAAAGGTGGCGCCGTACCTCCGCCCTCTCTACGACGCCCTCGGGGAGATGATGCCCCGCGACGAGCTGGCCGAGTCCCTGGAGCAGGACCGGGTGGAGGTGGTCCCCCTCGCCTACATGCGGGGCCGGACGCTCAAGTCCTCGTTCGTCATTCTCGACGAGGCACAGAATGCCACCACGAGTCAGATGAAGATGTTTCTGACCCGGCTTGGCCCCCACAGCCGGGCCGTCGTGACGGGCGACATTACGCAGACCGACCTGCAAGACCGAAACGCCAGCGGCCTGATTCAGGTGCAGCACATCCTCAAGGGCATCGACGGGATTGAGTTCGTGTACCTGGAGCGCGAGGACGTGGCCCGCCACCGCCTGGTGCGCGACATCATCGCCGCCTATGAGGAGCACGACGAGTGAAGCATGAGGCGGGAGGGGCTTTCGAGCCCATATCGTGGGCCAAAATCACGTGTCACCAGTCCTCCGTCACGGGAGGACCGGAAACGTCCCTGCGTTTCGCTACGAGACGCTGGTCACTCATAGTTGAAAAATCCCTCCCCGGTCTTCCGACCCAACTGACCGGCCGTCACCTTGCGGCGGAGGAGCGGACACGGGCGGTACTTGTCGTCCCCGAGCTCGTCGTGGAGCACCTCCAGGATGTGCAGGCACACGTCCAGCCCGATAAAGTCCGCCAGCGTGAGGGGGCCCATCGGGTGGTTCATCCCCAGCTCCATGACAGTATCGATGTCTTCGGGCTCGGCCACGCCCTCCATGACGCAAAAGACGGCTTCGTTGATCATGGGCATGAGGATGCGGTTCGACACGAAGCCCGGGTAGTCCTCCACCTCCACGGGGTTCTTCTCAAGGTCGTCCGCAACGCCGGCTACCGTCTCGAATGTATCGTCGCTCGTGCGCTGTCCCCGCACCACCTCCACGAGCGTCATAACCGGCACGGGGTTGAAGAAGTGCATCCCGATGACCTGGTCGGGCCGCTCGGTCTGGTCGGCAATCCAGGTGATCGAGATCGACGACGTGTTGGAGGCAAGAATCGCGTCGGCAGGGGCGTGCGCGTCCAGTGTCCCGAAGACCTCCGACTTGACCTCTTGCGCCTCCGGCACGGCCTCGACGACCAGATCGGCGGACGCTACGCCCTCCGGGGTGTTGGACGTGAAGGCGAGGCGGTCGAGGGCCGCGGCCTTGTCCGCCGGCGTGATCACGTCGTTGTCGACCTGGCGCGATAGATTCCCCTCGATCGTCGACCGGGCGTCGTCGAGGAGCGACTCGTCGAGGTCAATGAGGGTGGCGTCGTAGCCGTGAAGGGCGAAGACGTGGGCAATGCCGTTGCCCATCGTGCCGGCCCCCACGACCGCGGTGGTATGCACGGACATGCTGAGGCGAGGGATTTGTGAGTGATTCAGTGCGCGGGGGTAATCTAGGCCTGCAGCCCCACTGTGTCGAGCCCGTCGGGACGAATTTCAGGTGGGAATCCGACCGTTCCGCAGGTTCGCAGCGACAGCCGCGGTCTTCCTGCAAAGCGAGCGGAACGCTTGAATTGCAATAACGGATATTGACGGCTTCAAAAAATGAGGACCTTGGGGGTCAAAGGAGAACCGGGCACTACCGGGGGGCGAGTGGGCCGGCCCGACGCGGGGTCCTACGAGTAGTTCATCATGACTGCGGCCCCTCGGCAATGAGGACGTCTTCCATGCCGTCCGGCGCGAGGTTTTCGTCCGTTTCCTTCGCGACGTCGAGGGTTCGTGTCTTCGTCACGTCGTTGTTCTCGTCGACGTGCACCACGCGTGGGTGATGCTCGCGGGCCTCAGAAGGGGTAAGTTCGGCGTACGCGATCACGATGACTTCGTCTCCCGGGGCCGCCAGCCGGGCCGCCGGGCCGTTTAGACACACTGTGCGCTCCCCCGCCTCCCCCGGAATCGTGTAGGTTTCGAGCCGACTGCCATTGTTCACGTTCACCACCTGCACCTTCTCGTAGGGCAGCAGACCGGCGGCGTCCAACAGCTCCTCGTCGATGGTAATCGACCCCTCATAATACAGGTCGGCCTCGGTGACGCGAAGCCGGTGGAGCTTTGCCCTGAGCATCGAAAGGTCCATGGGGGAGAAGGGAATTGCACAAGAAGCATGGCGCCCGGCCCCTACGCCTGAGCCGGCGGCACCTGCACGAAGGTGTTGTCGATAAGACGCGTCTCGCCAAAGAAAACCGCTACGGCGGCCAGCACCTCCTGCCCGGGCACGAGGTGGTCGACGGGCTGAAGGGTGTGGGCGTCCACGACCTCCGCGTACTGCACATCCGCGTCGGGGGCCGCCGCGAGTTCATTTTCCATCGCTCCAACAACACCTTCCGCCGCCTGTTCCCCCCCTTCGATCGCCTCTTCGGCGGCGGTGACGGCCGCGTACAGCACCGTCGCCTGCTCCCGCTCTTCGGGGTCGAGGTACTCGTTCCGGGACGACTGCGCGAGGCCGTCGGGCTCCCGCACGGTCGGCACGCCCACAATTTCAATGTCGAAGAGCAGGTCTTCCACGAGGCGCTGGAGGATGACGTACTGCTGGGCGTCCTTGCGGCCGAAGACCGCCACGTCGGGCTTGCAGGCGTGGAAGAGCTTAGTCACGACGGTGGTGACCCCCCGAAAGTGCCCCTCGCGGTACGCGCCACAGAGATGCTCGTCGAGCCGCTCCACGTCGACCCACGCGAGAGGGCCGGGCAGGGCCTCGTCGTCGGCATAGGGATACATCTCTTCAACCGACGGCGCAAACATTGCGTCCACGTCGAGCGCCTCCAGCGTCTCCCGGTCGCCCTCCAGATCGCGCGGGTAGTCGTCGTAGTCTTCGCCCGGCCCAAACTGAGTGGGATTCACAAAGACAGAGACGGTCACATGGTCGGCCTCGTTCAAGGCCCGGCGCACGAGCGCCAGGTGTCCCTCGTGCAGGGCCCCCAAGGTCGGCACGAGGGCGAGCGTTTGTCCCTCGGCCCG
Source organism: Salinibacter ruber DSM 13855 (assembly GCF_000013045.1). Classification (NCBI taxonomy): domain Bacteria; kingdom Pseudomonadati; phylum Rhodothermota; class Rhodothermia; order Rhodothermales; family Salinibacteraceae; genus Salinibacter; species Salinibacter ruber. The sequence continues at coordinate 1,766,334 of NC_007677.1, read as the reverse complement.
GGCCGCGTCGGCCTGGGCCTGCATGGCGTCAACGGTGCGAAGCAGTTCCATCGGCGGGCGCGTCGGATCGATGTACGAGACTGCAAACAGATGCCGCACGGGGCTACGGAGCCACGCCCATCTAGTTCGTGCCCCACGGTGTGGCCACCAGGAGCGTCTTCCCCTACACGGAGCCCCTCCCCCTGTACGCCCTTCACGCCTTCCGGTCTAACGCACGGCACCCTCGGCCGTGCCCCAACTGATCGACGTTGTTCACGAGGCGCGCAACAACGCGTGGGATCTTCCCTCCCCCTGGCGGCACTCGACGCCGAGGTGCAGGCCTGTGCAATCGAGACCAGAGGCAAAGAAACGGCCCGGCGCACAGCACACATTCTCCGGGCGGCCCGGGGATTGTCTCCGTCCTTCTGGGGGAGCGGCTGTGGGAGACCGAGTCTCAGCGGGCCTCTCGACCCTGTCCCGCACGCGCCCGATGGTGTAGAACAGGCCCGCACGCCGCGAGGGTTGGCGTGGAGGCCCGGCGAAAATCGCCGGGGCAGTGGCAGGCCCACGTGCCTGTTCTCGGGGAAGCAAACGCCGGTACCGGGGGTGGGACTCGAACCCACACGGGCCACAAGGCCCAACGGATTTTCGTACCACTCCAATTTTCATTGGTGGGGCGTGGTCTGGACTTTCTCTTCACCGTATCCGGCCGGACGTAGGTGCTGCCCGTCAAGTCTCTGCACCTTCCCAAAGTCGGGCTTGGCTCAGGATTACCAGTCAAAAGGCTTCCCTGACTTTGAGCAGATCTACGTGAGGCGTTTCCGCCCCAGCACTCATTTGTCTAAGTCCGTTGCGTCTACCAATTCCGCCACCCCGGCAATTTGGAGCTTCTAGTATAAGCACTCGACGGGATCTGGTTCGCGCCCTCCGGTACGGCCCGCCCGCGGCTCCCGCCCAACACGTTCGGGCGCTCAGTCGCGCCGACTCAGCGACAAAATAACGGATGGGCCAGGCCCTGTGCCCAAGGAGGAATGTCTCGCGGCAGTGAGCGCATCGGCGAGCCGGGCCCCGTGGCCGCACGCCCCCAAGGATCCGGCCCCGCGCGGAGGACAGACGCCCAACCAGGCCCCGGCACCTTACGATACCGTCACGTCCCGGCCGTTACGTCATTTTTTCAGATCAATTTGATAGAGCGTCGATAGTATCGCTGTTCCAAAAGGCAACTTATGTCAATGTGCCCTGCCCCAGCCTCACAGCCCAGCCCGATGCCGAAACGCGGTGATGGAGTCCTCAGCGACCAGTCGAAAACAGTCTCTCAGGCCGGGGCGGCCTCTGCGGATCCATCGCTGACCGAACAGGCTGTCGAGGCGTTTGGCGTCGTCCAGCGGCGCGTGGACCGGGACGTGAGCCCCGAGCGCCTCCGCGGGTTCTTGCAGGTGAAGACGGTCACCCCGGACACCATCCTCGGCCTTCTGGCCGACTACGGCCGCGCTCGCGGATTGGTGATGAAGCCTCAGTCCCTGTCGCCCTCCGATGTGCTGAAGGAAGCAGCCCCCGGCGATGTGGTACTCATGTCGGACCGGAGTCTGGGGGTGGTTGAGGAGACCCGCGCCAGCGTCCTGTCCGTCCGCAGCTTTGGGCAGGACGAGGTGCAACGCGTGGGCCCAGACGCCCTGGCTGGGCCCGACGGAACGGTGTCTTTTCTCCACATCGAAGGGGAAACGCCTCATTTTCTCGACAGCGAACGGCAGTCCTCGTCGGGCTCGGGCATCCGGTCGGCGGAATACATCCACGACCCGCACGACCACCGCGAGAACATCCAGGAGACCTTCGCCAGTCTCCTCAGCCTACTCAGCGACGAGGGCAAGGACCTCGTCACGGTGGCGGTCTACGCCGCCATGGTGGCCATCTTTTCGCTCACGGTGCCCCTCGCGTCGCAGGGCATCATCGACTCGGTGTCGCTGGGGACGTTCACCAATCAGATCGTGGTGCTGTGTGTCGCAATCACCGTGGGGCTCCTGCTGTACGGGGGCTTCGACATCCTGAAATACTACACGGTGGACATGCTGCAGCGTCGCCTCTTTGCCTCCACCTCCATGGAGATGGCCTACCGGCTGCCTCTCATGAAACGGTCGGAACTGGAAGGGGAGTACGGCCCGGCCCTGGTCAACCGGTTCTTCGACGTGGTCTCGATGCAGAAGAGCCTGTCGAAAATTCTCCTCGACGGGATGGTGTACGCGCTCATCGCGCTGGTGAGCCTCATTCTACTCACGGTCTACAGTTCGTTTTTCCTGATTGTCGGCCTGATGGCCGTCCTGTTCACCCCGGTGCTCATCTGGGGCCTGGGACGACGCGGCCTGCGGACGAGCATCGAACAGTCGAGCTTCAAGTACGCCACCGCCCACTGGTTGGAAGACCTCGCCCGGTGCCAGCAAAGCTTCAAGCTGAACGGGTCGCCGTCGTACGTGCACGCCCGCACCGACCGGCTGGCCTCCGACTACGTTCGGGCGCGCGGCAACCACTTCCGCATTTTTGGGCGTCAGCTCGCGGCCGCGGCGGCCTTCCGGGCCATCATCGTCGGGCTCGCCCTCGGAATCGGCGGGTACCTAGTCACGCAGGGCGACATCACGCTCGGCCAGTTCGTCGCCGCGGAGCTCCTGATCGTGTACCTCACCAACAACGGCTTCAACCTGGTACAGCTGTTCGCGTCCGGCTACGACCTGCTGACGGCAATCAGCAAGATCCTGCACGTGACCGAGAAGCCCTTGGAGGAGGTCGGCGGGGAGGAGGTGCCCTCCGGCTCCGGCCCCGCCCCGCTTAGGGTGCGCAACGTGACCATCGGGTACGAGGACGCCTCGCCGGCACTCAGTGGCGTTTCGTTCGACGTCGCGCCGGGCGACCACCTGTGCATCGTCGGGGACAGCGGGGCCGGAAAGACGACCCTCACGCAGGCCCTCGTGCGGATGCACACCCCCGATCAGGGACAGATCACGTTCGACGGACACGACATCGCCCGCCTCGACCCGCAGGCGTACCGGAGCGTCGTGGGCCTAGCCCTGTCCAACGACGAGCTGTTTAAGGGCACGGTGGAGGAGAACATCACCATGGGCCGCTCGCTGAGCTACGCCGACGTGGAGCAGGCCCTCCACCTGGCCTGCCTCGAAGACGCCATCCTGGAACTTCCCGACGGACTACAGACCCCCATCACGTCCGCGGGCCTCGGGCTGCCGCAGGGCATGGTCCGGCGCATCATGATCGCGCGGGCAGTGATCGGGGAGCCCCGACTGCTAATTCTAGACGAGCCGTTCAACGGCATCGAGGACCCGGTGAAGCAGACCCTTGCCGACCGCCTGTACGGGCACGACGCGTGGACCATCGTCTCCGCGGCCGACGACAACCCGACGGCCGTGCGCCGGGCCGATCAGGTGCTCGTGCTGGAGCAGGGCGAAATCGTGTGGCGGGGCGCAGCGGATCAGTTGAACGGCGAGTCCGACGACTTCCTGCGCCGCCACTTTCCGCGCCTCGTCTCGGCGGTACAGGGAGACGGGGTCCCGTCCTAGCCGGCGCGCCCTGGTGTTTCCCGCCTCCTCGTGGCCCGATTGGGCGCCCCCCCATCGTTCATCTGTTTTTCTCGGCCCACACGTTTGCCCGACATGAGCGCTGACCGGCCCGATTCGGACTCCTCCGCCCCCGACGCACGCCCCCCTTCCCAGGAGCGGCAATGGCTGCAGCCGACGGCGGAGATGGACGCGCCCACGGATCTGGGACGCACGAGTGCCCTCCAGGCCGCACAGTCCCCTGCAATCACGCGCTCGATTCTCGTCGTCTCGGCACTTTTTCTCGTCGTCCTGGGCGTGGCGCTGGCGTTCGTCCCGTGGCGCCAGACGGTCTCCGGCAGCGGTGAGGTTACGGCCTACGCCCCGGAGGCCCGCCCCCGGACCGTCGAATCCCGAATCTCGGCCCGCGTCGCCGACTGGCACGTCGTCGAGGGGGACGAGGTGGCAAAGGGCGACACCGTCGCGGTCCTGGAGGATCTGGGCTCCTCCTACCTGGACGACCAGTTTGCGGATCGGGTGGCCGCCCAACGGACCAATACGCTCAACGGGCTGCGCCTGGAGGTAGAGCGGGCCCGCCAGAAGCTTGCCCAGGCCCGCCAGAAACGCCGGTCCGCCGACGAGAAGGTCAGCAACGCCACCCTGGGCGTCTCGACGGCCCGCACCCGGCTGGCCCGCATCGAGGACCTGCAGGACGACGGCATCTCGTCCGTCCGGGACCTGGAGACCGCCCGCCTCAAATTCCAAAAGGCACGGACCGACTCGGTCGCCGCCGCCGCGGACCTGGCCGCGGCGCGCCGGGCGGTCGAGTCGGCCCGCCTCAACGTGGAGCGCAAGGAGCAGAAGCTGGAGGCCAAGCAGGCGGCGCTCAGCCGCAAGGTCGGCAATGCCCGCGAACGCGCATCCAATGCCATCGTGCGCGCCCCCATCAGCGGAACGGTGTCCAGCATCAACCGCGTGGGACCGGGCCAGATCGTGAAGAAGGGGACCACGCTCGCGACAGTGGCCCCTAAGACGGACGACCGGGCCGCGGAGCTCTTCGTGAGCAGCATCGGCGCCTCCCTCATTGAACCGGGCCGGCAGGTCCAGCTCCAATTTTCCGGATTTCCCGCCCTCCAGTTTTCGGGGCTCCCCGACGCCTCCACCGGCACCTTCACGGGAACGGTTCGCTTCATCGACCCCGTCGGGGACGGCTCCGGCCGCTTCCGAATGCTGGTCGTGCCGGATACGTCCGACACCACCAGCTGGCCCAGTCCCGAATACCTTCGCCAGGGCGCGCCGGCGAAGGGCTCCGTGCTACTGTCCAGCGTGTCGCTCGGGTACGAAATTTGGCGCCGCATGAACGGCCTTCCCCCCCAGCTCTCTACGCAACAGGGCACGGCCCCGGCGAAGTAGCCGACCGGGAGTGCCGCGACGATTCAACACGTCTCACCCCCCGATACGGATGACCGCCCGCGTTTTTGTCGTTATCCTCGCAGTCGCCCTGATGGGGACGGCGGCCCAGGCACAAGAGTTTGGGACGCCGGAGCGAAGCGGCGCCCCGAATGCCGCTATCCCCTGCTCGTCGTCGGACGACTGCCCGGTGCTCACCCTGGATGACGTTCGTCGCCGGGTGCTGGCGACCAGTCCGTCCGCCCGGGCCAACCGATTGGAGGACGACCGGGCTGCGGCCCGGGTCCTAAACGCCCGAGGCGGCTTCGAACCGGCACTCGTATCCGGATACGAGTACAAGACGCAGGATGATGCGGACAAGCTGAACGTCCTGCGGAGTGGGGTCAGCTGGCCCCTGAATCTGCCGGCGAGCCCCACCCTCAAGTTCGACTATCGCCGTGGGCTCGGCTCCAGCATCGACCCGTCGGTGAAGACCTCCCGGGTGGGGGAAACGCGCTTGGGCCTCTCGTTCGCGCCGCTCGGGGGGTTCCGGACCGACAAGTCCCGCGCCGCGCTCGATAAGGCCCGGCTGGCGCCCCGTCGGGCCGACGCCCTGCAGGCCAGAAAACGAAATCGGTTGCTGCTGAAGGCTTCTCGGGCCTTCTGGGACTGGGTAAAGGCCCGGCAGACCCTGGAGGTGAGCCGCGGGCTCCTCCGGTTGGCGGAGCGGCGCCAGGCCCTGGTCACGAAAAAGGCGCGGGCCGGCCAAATTCCGGCGGTCGACAGCGTCGATGCGGCCCGGACGACCGCCAGCCGACAGGCGACGCTGGAGAAAGCGCGACGGACCGCCCGCGAGAAGCGCATCAAGCTCGCCACGTTTCTGTGGGAGGAAGACGGCTCCCCCGCGACGTTCCGCTACGCGCCCCCGGACCTGGACATGCCCGCCCCTGTAGATACCACCCGACGGGCGGATGCCGTGGAGACCGCCCTCGCGCGCCGCCCTATGCTGCGGGTGATGGATCTCAAGCGCCAGAAGACTGAGATCGAGCAGCGGCTGGCGCAGGAGCAGCTCCGCCCCAAGGTTAAACTTGAGGCCCAGGCCGTGTCGTACACGGACAGTCCGCTGAACATTTCGGACGTCAAGGTGGGCTTCGAGGTCGACCAGCCGTTCTTTTCCCGGAGCCGCCGCAGCGAGGTGGAGAAAACCGAAATTGCGCTGCGCGACCTCAAACTAAAACAAGACATCGCTAGGCGAACAGTGCGGGCGGACGTGAAGTCCGCCCTCGCCGCCCTGTCCCAGGCCCACCGCCGGGCCCAATCGGCCCAGCGCAACGAGCGGCTCGCTGAACAACTTCGGCGACTGGAGCAGCGGCGCTTCGAGCAAGGACAGGGCACGCTGTTCGTGCTCAACAAGCGGGAGCAGTCCCTGGCGAAGGCCCGAAAGCAGTTCATCGCCGCCCAAATTAGCACCTTGAAGGCCCACGCGACCTTTCAGTGGGCCACGGGCACCATTGCCGACCCGTACGTCGACGGCGGACGTCGCACCGGGTCGGATTCCCCAAGAGAGTAGCTTCTTTCTGCCTCACTCCCGGAAGCGCATCCGTCGACCACGAACGGAGGGCCCTCACACAACCGACGCAAGGACTTTCTCCCTGACACAACCAATGCCATGACGCTGGCCTTTGTCAGTCTCGTCGCCATCACACTCGGAATTGTGCTCGTCTTCGGCCTCGGCTTCGGGGCCATGTACGTCCTGTGGACGCTGCTTCAGCCCCCCGAGACCCCGGACGACTCCGAAGAGGGTTGAGACGACGGGGGGCTCGTGCTCGTGTGGGGACCCGGTAAGGACGTTCGGCGCAACCGCGACCCGGAGGGCCGATCCCGGCGCGGTCCATCCCTCGGCGTGCCCGCTGTGGATGCGCGGCGTCACGGGGCATCGCATCAGGTTTCGTCGCCGGAGCCCCCGTCGGTGGCGTTGCAGAGGACGGCAGGGTCGCGCTGGGTCTCCTGGTAGGTGATGGTCCGACCCTCCGGAAACGTGATGTCCATTGTCTCCTCGTCGATCCGGTTCACCCTCCACTCGGTTCCCTGCCGAAAACGAATTTTGTCGTTCTCATACTGGACCGAGGACGGGTACATCATGCAGTCCCCCTGCTCCCCCACACGCCACGTCTCGATCCACTGATCCTCAATGCGGAGGTAGACCGTATACTCCTCCCCATCGCGCTGAAAGTCGTGCTTCAGCGTCTGCGCCTCGACGGCGGGCGCTGCGATAAGGAGGGACAGGACGGCAAGGAAGAGGCTTCGGGGAAATCGGCTCACGGCGACGAGGTATTTGGCAGGCCGCTGGAATCAGCACACCGTCGCGCCGTGCCGATGCGAGGTCCATCCACGGCAGGACACGGCAGCACGCATCATGCAGGAGAATCCCAGTCAACCCGGATTAAAAGGAATTGGACTGACGGAAGCTCAGACGCAGTGTCATATGCGAGTACCCGAGACACGACACGTCAGCAGAATTGCTCCGGGATCATGGTAGCAAAACGTAATAGAGTCGAAAGCCTTAACCTACACCGGAAAATCCGAAAATGTAGAGTGCTTTTTAAACTTGTATACCGGTAACGTCTCCCCGCCATTTCTGAATCCGGACGGGGAAATGCGCGACCGGGTCCTGGTAACGGCCACGACACCCTCCCGTCGATATCGCAGTTCATTCCAGGCGATTCGTCCTCCTTTGCCACAGCCCACCCCCTGCATGCGTCAGACGATCCAACTGGTTACGGTGGGACTAATCGTCGTGATGTGCCTCTTTCCGCCCTACACGGCCACCCGCACGGCGTTGAATGACGAGGCCGAGGCGACAGAGGTGCGCGTCACCAAGTATCGCTACTTTGCCGCGGAGCCCCGGTGGAGCACGCCGCGGTACCGCTACGAAGGTCGCCTCGCGTCGTCCCGCCTTCTTCTCCAGATTCTTCTCGTCGCGATGCTTGGAGGGGGCGCGTACGTGATTGCGGAGGAGTGAGTCTCAAGGGCCCCTGACTGGACGCTCGTGTCCCCGCCGCGATGGGCCTTCGCCCGCGGTGCGCTGAAGGGGTCGCAGGGGGACGCGCTGCCGGTGGGTGAGGCGGGAGCAGGCCCGCACCACGATCAGGCATCGTCGGACTGAACATGAAGCTCGCGCCGGTCCGTGTCCACTTCAATGCCGGGCTCCTCAACCGACGCAAGGGCCGATTGCAGATCCAGGTCGGGCCGGGGAAGCCCCTCCACCACGAGCGTCCAAAAGTCGGCGTCGTAGCTCCGGGGGTCGATGGCCGCGGAGCCGGTCGTGATGTCCACCTGCAGGGCCAGACGGAGGGTGCCGGTCTCGGCGTCTCGGTAGGTCGTCGTGAAGAGATGCTCTTCGCTACGAGTCGTCTCGACCCGGAGGTCGTCTCCCTCCTCGGAGGTCACAAAGCTCTCGCCTACGGCAAGTTCGGTCGGCTCATCGGGCATACGGCGGCGTGGGGTTGCGGCAAGAATGATTTGGATCCAAATCTAAGCACCAGCCGGTTCGACCGAAAGGTTGCCCCGCGTTTGTCTCTCGTCCAAACCGGAACCTCCTCCCGTTTTCACCGATTCCCACCGGCCCAATTTGTCAATTTCGGATCCCCCCCGCGGCTTATGCCCCCGTCCGACTCCGCCCTTGACCCGCCTCGTCGCCGGGCGCGCGACCTTCTGCCCCGCGCCCACGTGCCGTTTTCCGACGCGCCGACGGCGGCCGTGCTCCTGTTGGACGACGGCCGCTGGGTCCCCGGGGTGCGCCTGGAGAGCGCCTCCTACTCCCTTACCATTCCGGCCCTGCTCAACGCCTACACCACGGCCGTCGCCCTCGGGCACGAGTCGTCGATCGTGGCCTTCGTCCTCTCACGCCCCTTCCGACGGGAGGAGGCCCTTTATGTCGAAGACCTGCCCCAGGGTCCCTTTGAGCCGGCCGCCGACGACGCCTGGGTTCGGGGCGCGGGCGGGAACGGTGCGCTGCCCGCCATGCAGGCCGTGCTGCCTCCGGGCCTCGACGTGTCCATCGACGGGACGGAGGACGGCCTGCAGGCGGTCCGCCGCGTGTCCCGGCGGGCCCATGTGCCGTCTTCCGGGTATCCCGTCGGGGCCATTCTCGAGACCCAAGAGGGGCCGTTCGTGCCGGGCGTCAACGTCGAGCACCCGGACTGGGCCCGGATCCTCTGCGCCGAGCGCAACGTCCTGGGCACGATGCACTCGTATGCACTCCCGTCGCCGCGTCGCCTCTACCTCACGTGCGATGAGGACCCCGAGGGCACCCCGTGCGGGGCGTGCCGGCAGCTTCTCGCGGAACTCGCGCCCGAAACGACGCTTTGGATGGATCGGCACGACGCCGCCCCTGAGCGCTCCAGTGCATCGGCCCTGCTACCGGGCTCGTTTCGGGGGCGTGCCCTGCTCGACGCCTCGTAAGCCCTCGCAGAGCGTCGACTCAGCCCGAATGCCCCCGCCACCATGCCAGGACCGCAACCGGGACGTTCCCACTCCCCATTGATCGGGCCGACGAATGCCGCTCCTCAGCGCATCGTCTCCGACACCCAACCGGTTGCGCCCCCATCCGCTCACCGGTCCTTCGGCAAAATCCCCGCCCCGGTCGGCGATCCACCCGAGTAGCCCTGCATGATCCTATACGTTTTTCTCTTCTTCGTCGGCCTGCTGCTGCTCTACCTGGGCGCCGAAGGCCTCATCCAGGGCGCCTCCAGCATCGCCCTACAGTACGGAATTCGCCCCGTCATCTTGGGCCTGACGGTGGTCGCCCTCGGAACGTCGATGCCGGAGTATCTGGTCAACGTATTTGCGTTGATCTCGGGGGAGTCCCCGCTCGCCATCGGCAACATCATCGGCTCCAACATCAGCAACGTGGCCCTCATCCTTGGGGCGTGTGCCGTGGTGTTGCCCCTCGCCGTCACGCCGGAGGTGCTGCGACGTGAGTACCCCGTCATGCTCGGCGTGATGGTCCTCTTTTACCTCTGTGCCCTCGACGGTGTGATTGGGGCCCGAGACGGCGTCTTGATGGTGGTCCTCCTCTCGGGACTCGCGGCCTACGTGTTCTACGACGCCCACCGGACCACGAGAGGCACTGTTCTGGAGAGCATGGAGGGCGAACTGGACGCCGCCGATCCTGATCTCTCAACCCTGGCCAAGGCCGTCTACGTGATTGGCGGCATGGGGGGGCTCACGCTCGGGGCCCATCTGATGGTCGACAACGCCCTTGCGATCTCGGATGTCCTGAACATCGACCACGTCGTGATCGGCCTGACGGTGGTGGCCATTGGCACCAGCCTGCCCGAGCTGGCGGCCTCCATGGTGGGGACGCTGAAGCAGGAGGTCGATATGACCGTGGGCAACGTGATTGGGAGCAACCTCTTAAACGTACTGTTCGTAGTGGGGACGCTGGCCATTGCCGAGCCCATCACGGTCGATCCGGAAACGATCCGCCTGCACTTTCCCGTGATGCTGGGCTTTTGTGCCCTGCTGGTGCCCCTGACGTGGTGGGACCAAAAAATTACTCGGGTGGAAGGGGCATTCATGGTGATTGCCTTTCTGGGGTTCATGGTGTTTCTGTATGTGTGAGTCACGTGCGTCCGCCCTCGCAGACATTCTTCCTCTGGGCTCCCTGTCTCGACCCCTGACGCGAGCGGCCCGGCCCCTCTCCCTCTTGGCTCTCACGGTCTGCCTGGGCGCGTTCTGCACCGTGCAGCTGGCTGCGGCCCGCCCCTCCGACAGCACGTCGACGGACAAATACTGGATCCTCCTTGCGGATCGTCCCTCCGAGACTGCCCCCACCAGCGGTGCGTCCGCGGCCCGACCGGTTGCGCCGGCGTTCCTAAACCGCCTCCGGTCCGTCGGCGTGCGGCCCCTCGTCCGGAGTCGCTGGCTCCACGCCGTTTCTGCGCGGCTTGCCCCTGACACCCGCGCCACAGTGGCGGCGCTGCCCTTCGTTCGGGGCACACGCCCGGTGGCCTCGCTTCGTCCCCTCGGTCCATTCTCCGAACCGACCGACCCGTCCCCCCCCGCGTTGGGGGCGGCGGCCGGGCCCTTGTCTCGTATCAACGCCCGGTCTCCGTTGGCCCGGGGCCTGAACGGACGTGGGGTGGACGTGGGCTTCCTGGACGCAAACTACGCCGGCCTTCGTCATCCCGTGTTTTCACACCTGCGGGCCAACGATCGGCTCGGGGGGCTGCGAAACATGACGACCGGACGGCAAGGGGGCACTCATGGGGCCGGCGTCGTGTCCGTGGCCGCCGGCTACGAGCCCGGCTCGCTCGTGGGGCCGGCCTACGGGGCCAACATCTGGGGGGCAACGACGGAATTTACCCAGTACGAGCGCAACGTGGAGGAGGACAACTTCGTGGCGGGCCTGGAGTGGCTCACCCGCCGCGGGGTGGACGTGGTCAACGCCTCGATCGGGTACACCCGCTTCGACGACGGCCAACGCAGCTACGGGCCCGACGACCTGGACGGGGACACGGCCCTCACCACCCGAGCGGTCGACCAGGCCGCCCGGCGCGGCGTGACGGTGGTGGTGAGTGCCGGCAACAGCGGCTGCGACGCGCCCGACAACTGCTGGTTCTACGTCAACACGCCCGCCGATGCCGACTCGGCCATTGCGGTGGGCGCCGTCGCCCCCGACTCGTCGGTGGCGTCCTTCAGTGCCCGTGGCCCCACGGCGGACGGTCGCCGCAAGCCGGACGTGGTCGTACAGGGGGAGAAGGTGCCCGCCGCCTGGAAGAACGACCAGTACGCCCGGGTTAGTGGCACCTCCTTTGCCAGCCCGCAGGTAACCGGCATTGTCGCCCAGATGCTGCAGGTAAACCCTGCGCTGGGCCCAATCGACGTCCGGCGGCTCCTGCGACAGACGGCCTCGCAGGCCCACGCCCCCGACACCACCCGCGGCTGGGGCATCGTGGACGCCGAGGCGGCCGTGCGATACGCCGAATGGCAGGCGCGCCGGACGGCGTCACCCGCCCTCCACGTATCGGCGCCGTACACGGCCCTGGACGCCCCGTCCCTCATCGTTCCGGTCTCCGCTCCGCCCCACACGACGCGCCTTCGGGTCACCCTCCACACCGCGCTCGGGCACAGGGTGCGCCGCGTCGAACGGGCGGGACACCCCGGCCCCAACCGGCTTCCAGTCGACGTGAACGGCCTTCCGCCCGGCCTGTACCGGTACGTAGTCACGACGGACCGGGGCCACCACGCCACGGGGCGCGTCACACTCTCCAAGTAACCTCTCCGCGGCATGGCGTTCTCGTTCGGGTACTCCCCCTGGCTGCTTCTCCTCTGCGTGGCCGTGGCGGGGGGGCTTACGTACTGGACCTACCGCGCGACCGTCCCTTCGCTCAGTGCAGGGTGGCGCCTGCTCCTGGGCGGTCTTCGCTTTCTCGCCCTCGCCCTCATCTGCTTCCTGCTGTTCGAGCCGGTCCTGCAACAGTTTCGGTCGACCGAGCGTCCCCCGGTCCTGGCCGTCCTCGTGGACGACAGCCAGAGCATGCAGGTGGTGACGGCCGAGGACACCTCCGCCGCCCGCCCCAACGCGGCTCGAACCTCCGTTCGACCCGTCCTCGATGCGCTCCAAGACGAGGCGATGCCGGGAACGGCACGCTTCTTCCGCGTTGGGGAGGCGTCGCGGGCCCTCTCCGGGGGGATTATCGACTCGCTCCGCTTCGACGGCGCGCGCACCGACCTTGCAAGCGGCCTCCAGGCGGCCCCTGAGGAGCTGCGGGACGAGAACCTGGGCGGCATCGTGCTCGTCTCCGACGGCCAGTACAACACGGGGCAAAACCCTCTGCGCGTGGCCGACCGGTCTCCGGTTCCGGTGCACACCGTTACCGTTGGCGACACCGCCCGACAGCGCGACCTCCGCGTTCAGGACGTCTCGACGAACGACCGGGCCTACCTCAACTCGTCGGTGCCCGTCCGCGTCACCCTCAGCGTCACGGAGGGGCCCGGCCAGCCGGTGCCCGTCACCCTCGAACAGTCCGGCCGCACGCTCGACCAACGCCCGGTGCGTCTCCCGGATGGCACCGGCGAGGTGTCGGTGGATCTGACCTTCGAGCCCGAGCAGGCCGGCCTCCAGCAGGTGACCGTACGGGTCCCCGAACTCGCCGGCGAAGTGACGACCCGCAACAACGCGCAGTCGACATCGCTACGGGTTCTCGAAAGCAAGCGGCAGGTGCTCCTCCTCGGCGCGGCGCCCGCTCCCGACGTGAGCGCCCTCCGTCGCGTTTACGAGCGAACCGCCGACACGGAGGTCACGGCCCGCATCCCGACCCCCGACGGGACGTTTCTGGAGGGCCCCCTTCCGGACGACTTGTCGGCCTTCGACGTGGTCGTCCTCGCCGGCTTTCCGAGCCCCTCCGTGCCCGACGACGTCGTGCAGCGCGTCGCCACGCTCGTCAACGACGGCACCCCGGCCCTCTTCTTTCTCGACCGCCAGACGGACCTGGCCGCCTGGACCGAGCACTTCGAGGCGTCGTTGCCCGCCCGTCCGGACGCGTCGACCTCATCGTTTGCGGAGGCCTCCTTCCGGATTGTGGAGAGTGCCCGGCAGCACCCCGTCTTTCGCATTGAGGGCGCCGAAGGGGCGTTGTTCGAGCGGCTCCCGCCCCTCCAGGTGCCCGCGTCCGCGTGGACACCCACGCCAGACGCTCAGGTGCTCGGGACCGCCGCCACGACGTCCGCCGCCCCCCTCCTGGTTCTCCGACGCCGCGCGGGCCTGCGGACCGCCGCGTTTCTCGGGAGTGGGGTGTGGCGGTGGGCCCTTCTGCCGTCGGAGCTTCGGGCGGCCGATCCGCTCTGGCCCGGCCTTGCTTCCAACCTGCTTCGGTGGGCCGGCACCGAGGCGGACGACTCGCCGGTGCGCGTCCGTCCCACTGCTTCCACCTTCGGGGGCACGGACGCCGTCTCCTTTACCGGTCAGGTGTACGACCAGAGCCGGCAGCCGGTGTCGGACGCCACGGTGAAGGTGACGGTTACGGATTCCACCGGCACCGAGTACCCCTACACCATGGACCCGACCGGGCAAGGCCGGTACACGCTCGATGTCGGGACGCTGCCGGAGGGCACGTACCAGTACGAGGCGCAGGCCCAGCTCGGCGAGACCGATTTGGGCACGGACCGGGGCGAGTTCTCCGTCGCCCCCCTCCGAATCGAGTACCAGTCGCCCCGAGCCGACGCCGTGCTCATGCGCCAACTGGCGAGCCGAGCGGGCGGGACGGCCTACACGCCCGAGACGATTGACCGGTTGCCGGCAGAGCTGGCCGGCCAGGCCTCCTTTTCCAGCGACGTCGTCCAGCGGTCCTCGGAGGCCGAGCTGTGGCGCACGTCGCTCTTCCTGATCGCCATTCTTGCCCTTCTGGCCAGCGAATGGACGCTTCGAAAATTCCTCGGACTCACGTGACAACCGGCATCCGCCGAATCTCTTGGGGGACCGACGCGTAGCTTCACTATAGCTCTTCTGTATTTACAGAACGGGCAGGTCGTCGGCGTCGCACACGAGTCTTCCAGTCCCGAATGCTCTCCTCCGTCTCCCCCGTTGATCGCTCTCACCTCCCCGATCCGGTCGCCAACATGGCCGACGAAGCCCAGTCCCTTGCGCAGGTGCTGGTGGGCGTGCGCCGATACCTTCACCGGCATCCGGAGGTGGGAATGGAGGAGCACAACACGTCCCGTTTCATTCGGGAGACCCTGGAAGGATACGGACTCGACGTCTACGGGCCGATCGCCGGCACTGGGCTGTACGTCGATATCGAAGGAAGCGCCCCCGGTGGGGCTGTGGGCTACCGGGCCGACATCGACGCCCTGCCCACGCAGGACCAGAAGCAGGTCCCCTACCGCTCACAGACCCCCAATGTCGCCCACCTCTGTGGGCACGACGCCCACACAGCCATCGCCATCGGGGTCGCCCTGGTGCTCCACAACAACCGTGACCAACTGCAGGGGCGGGCCCGCGTCTTTTTTCAGCCCAACGAGGAGGGCCTCCCCAGCGGCGCCCCCCTCATGATTCGGGGGGGCGTCCTGGAGGGGCTCGACGCCGTGTACGCGGTGCACGTCGACCCGACCCTGGAGGTGGGCCGCTACGGCCTCATCACCGGCCCCGCAACGGCCTCGTCCGACCGGTTCGAGGTGCGCATTCGGCAGGAAGGAACCGGCCACTCGGCCCGGCCCCACGAGGGCGCCGACACCGTGTGGATCGCCTCGCAGCTGATGAACCAGTTTTACCAGCTGTCCGGACGCATCACCGACCCCCGCACCCCGAGCGTCCTGACCGTCACCATGCTCGACGGCAGTGAGGCCCACAACGTGATCCCCGAGCAGGCCGCCCTCGGCGGCACCCTGCGGACCGTATCGCCGGACGACCGCGAGACAATCCGCACCCACATGCGCGAGATTGCCAACCGGATGGAGTCCCTCCACAAGGCACACGTGGAGTTGGACTTCGAGGACGGATCCCCTCCTGTGATCAACGACGAGGCCGCCATCGCGAACGTGGAAGCCACCATCCGGGATACATTCGGGGAGGAGGCGATCCACCAGATCTCGGAGTCAAGCATGGGCGGAGAAGACTTTGCCCACTACCTGAAGCACGTCTCCGGCGGCTTCGTTCGGGTCGGCACGGCGTCCGGGCCGGAAACCAGCTACCCCCTTCATCACCACCGGTTCGACCTCGACGAGACGCCCCTCGCCCCGACCTCACGCCTGATGGCGCGGGTGCTTCTGAACCACCTCGACCGGGCGGGCCCGGAGACTCCCTCTACCAGTCCCAACCTCACGTCGACGGACAACGGAACCCCCGAAGCAACCCACTGACGCCGCAGGACGCGTGCGCCTGTCATGGGCGGCTCGTCCGGCCCGATCCCCAAATTCCCGTGTCCTGACGGCTGGGACGCAAGACAGCACCCTCGTTCGTCATCACGACCGGACGTGCGGATTTTCGACCACACGGCGGCCATGGCCGTTGGTCCACGCTTCCCTGATAGGTCCCCTCCGACTCTGTGGACGGGCCCCTCACATGGACCCCACGTCAGCAGTACGTCGAGGTCAAATGTAGGGGTGGGGCCCCTCTTCCATTCGAAGGCCTTCTCTAGGACTTGACCAAGCCCGACGCTTTTGTTATTTTTTATTCAAATGTTTCAATGGAAAGCCCTCCGTCTCTTGCTCGGACCTCCACGGATCCATGCGTTCACTTCTGTGGGGCAGCATTCTCCTCTTGGGGCTTGGGGGGGCCCTCTCCCCCCGCCCCGGCACCGCACAACCGGAACCCGGAGCCGTGGTCATCAACGAGGTCCTCTACGCCCCGTCGCCCTCGACAAATGGGTAGCGGATAGATGTTAAGTGATGGCTTCGTTGTACCACTCCACGAACAGTTTCGTCGTCAGATGGAGCATCCGTTCTGACTCGGAGGCCGCTCGCGTCCGGCGGACATACCGGGCCAGCTTCTGGCGCAGTCGCCCGAAGAATCTTTCCACGTGGGCCATCTCACCACTGGACTTTCCGACCTGCCGGTGGCTGGGGTCGCCCGCAAACACTGGGCGATAGGACTTCCAGAAGTCGCTGAAGCTTCTGCCCTGACGGTATTCCTCCGGAATCCGGCTCCAGAGCCGAGCACAGGTTCTGGCCGAACGGTCTCCGATCACAAATGCCACGACCTGCCGGGTTCTCCGGCACAGAGCAACCCACAGCCACCGTTTATTCGCCCGCTCTCGGACATACGTCCAGCATTCATCGAGTTCAAGGACATCGCCTTCCTCAGCAGGCCGGAGCCCTTCGGCTACTGAATCGGATTCTCGTCCCTTTTTTTGAGCCACCGGGTCAATGTATTGCGGCTGATGCCGAATATCCGGCTGATTGCCCGCTTTGACCCGCGCTCGCGGTAAGCACGGAGGATTTTCTCTTTCTCCTCCTCGGAGTAGCCTCGCGGCTCTGGATCGAGAACCTTGTGCGCTCCACAGTCCTTGCAGTGATACTGCTGAGAGCCGCTAGCGCTGTGTCCGTTTTTGACGATGTTCGAGGAGCCACACTCTCTACACTCGTAAGTCTCTTTGATCATCGGATAGACCAGGCTGGTGGGCCAGACGCGACGCAGTTCAAACAGAAAGACTCACTACTTGTTGAGCCGCTACCGACAAATGAATTCATCGAGCTCTACAACCGGTCCGGGGGGCCTATCGCGCTCGACGAGCTTGCGTTCGCGGACGCCAACCGATCGTACGAACCGGTGGCGAGGACCGACACAACGGTGCGTGATGGCACTCACGTTGTCCTAGTACGCGATCCGAAGGCCTTCACCGCCGCGTTCCCGAGCACAACGTTCTTGACGCCGGACGACTGGCCGGCGCTCAACAACGGCGGGGATACGGTCTACCTCCGTCACGCCCCCTCCGATACGCCCCTCGACTCGGTGCCGTACGATCCTTCGTGGGGCGGGGGGGACGGCCGCTCCCTGGAACGGATCGACCCGGGCGGGCCGTCCGATACCGACGCGAACTTTGCATCGTCGGAAGCGGCGTCCGGGGCCACCCCCGGCACGCAAAACAGCGTCTACGCCCCGGACGAGACGCCTCCCTCCCTCGCCCGCGCCGTCCCGTCGCAGAACGGCGATTCGATAACGGTTGTCTTTTCCGAGCCGGTCGCCCCCGCCAGCATCTCTCCCGAGGCGTTCCGGTTGGACTCGGTCGACGCCCCCGCCATCGTGACGGCTCAGATCGACGACGGCCGCCCGGCACAGGTCCGTTGTGCACTGGGAAGCCCGCTCTCCACCGGAGAATACCGCCTCGTCGCCACGGGGGTGGCCGACCGTCGAGGCAACGTACGAGACGAAGACAGCGCCCCGCTGTCCTACGTTGTCGCCGACACGCCCGCCCCCGCCGACGTGGTCGTGTCCGAAATCATGTACGCCCCCTCCGTGGCCTCGAACGAGTTTATCGAGGTGTACAACCGGTCGGACAAAACCCTCGACCTGGGCGCGCTCCAATACGCCGACGACGCCCGCAGCTTCGCGCCGGCCGCCCCTCCGCTCACGCCCTTCCGCCCCGGCCAGTACGCCGTACTGGTGCGTGATGAGGAGGCATTTGCGGAAACGTATCCGTCCGTGGAGTTTGTGGCCCCGAGGGGCTGGGACGCCCTCAACAACGGCGGAGACACGGTCGTCCTGCGCCACGCGCCGTCCGGCACCCCGTTGGATGCGGTGCCGTTTGCCGCCTCCTGGGGCGGCAGCGACGGTCGGTCGCTGGAACGGATCGACCCGCGCGGGCCCTCCGACGAGGCGTCAAACTTTGCGTCGTCGACGGCCCCGGACGGGGCGACGCCCGGCGCTCAAAACAGCCGCTTCGCCCCCGACACCGCGCCGCCACGCCCCACCTTCGCCGAGCAAGTGGACTCTCTGACTGCCGCGGTCGTCTTCAACGAGCCAATCCGCGGCGAGAGCGTCCGCCCGGCGCGCTTTCAGTTTGAAGACGTGGCGGTCACGCAGACGCAGGTCCGGGCCGACAGCATCGTGCGCCTGTCCCTCTCGGATCGCCCGACCGGCGAGGCCGTGCTCGTCGCCGAGGTGCAGGACCGCGTGGGCAATCGCCTGGATCGGGCCTCTGTGCCATTCGCCCGGCGCCCGACCCCTGGCACCCTGGTTCTGAACGAACTCCTGTTCGACCCGCGGGCCGATGACTTCGACGACCGGCCCAACCAGGTGGAGTACGTGGAGCTTCGCAACCTGACCGACCACACCCTGACGCTCACCGGACTCACGTTGACCGACCGCCCCACCGAAACGGGCACGGCGGACACACTCCGGGTCGGGCGGCGTCGCGGCCTTGCCCCCGGCGGGTTTGCCGTGGTGGCCGCCGCTCCGAAGGGGGCCTTCACGCCCCAGTCGTCCCAGCTCGCCGCCGCGTTTCCCGATGCGCCCCTGGACTCCGACTCCGTGGCCTACCTTCCCGTACAGGCCCCCACCCTCGGCCTCCGCAACGACGGGGACCGAGTTCGGGTGCACCGTCGCGACACCGCGGTCGTCGCGGACGTGGCGTACTCCCCAGACTGGCACACCGCCGGCCTCGCCGACCCGAAGGGCACCGCGCTCGAACGGATCAGCACGACCGCCGGGGCTGAGGCCGCCGACAACTGGACGAGCAGCACGGCATCCGCAGGCGGCACGCCCGGCGCCCCAAACGACGCGTCGCTGGCCCCGCCCGACGATGCCCCGAGCGCCCCGGGCCTTGCCATCCGCCCCAGCCCGTTCTCGATCGAGCAGGACGGGGCGACGCGCATCCAGTACACCCTGTCGGCCCGCCCGAGCCTCATCCGCGTGCGCATCTACGATGCCCGGGGCCGCCGCGTGCGCACCCTCGAAGAGGCCCGCCTCGCCGGCCGGAGCGGCGAGCTGGTCTGGAACGGCCGCGATGACGACGGCAATCGGGTTCGCATCGGTCCCTACGTGGTGCTGCTCGAGGCCGTGCAGGCCGACGGCGGCACCACCACCGAACTCAAGGAAACGGTCGTGGTGGCCCGTCCCCTGAACTGATCCACCACGGTGGGCCCGTTCCCCGAGGGCACTACGCCCGCTCAAAGAGCGCCCCCTCGATCGTAAGGCCGGGCCCGAAGGCCATGGCCACGCCCCGCTCCGGAGGGGCCCCGTCGCCCCGCGCCGCCTGCTCGAAGATGCGCTTCAGGACAAACAAAACGGTCGGCGAGCTCATGTTGCCGTAGCGCCGCAGCACCTCCAGGCTGGGCTGCACGTCGCTAGGCGCGAGGCCGAGCACGTCCTGGGCCCGCTCCACCACGGCCCGCCCGCCCGGATGGACGGCCCAGAAGTCCATCTCGTCGGGGGTCCGGTCGTTGGCCCCGAGGAGCCCATCGACGTATCCCGGTAGGTGGTCGGCGATCACATCCGGCACCCGCGAGGAGAGCCCCATCAGAAATCCCGTGTTGCCGATTGCCCAGGTCATGTCTTCCATCGAGTCGTCGTCGAGGCGGCTCCGGCCGTCGACGTACGTCATCCGGCCGCGCGCCTCGCGGTCCGACCGCGCCGAGAGGACCGTGGCCGCCGCGCCGTCGGAGAAAAGCGAGTTGACGACTACGCTTTCCAGGGTGTCGTCGATTTGGAAGTGAAGGGTGCAGAGCTCCGTGCAGACCACCAGCACCCGGGCGTCCGGCTGGCTCTGGCAGAAGCTGTGGGCCACCCGAAGGGCATTGAACGCCGCGTAGCACCCCATGAATCCGATGAAGGTGCGCTCCGTGTCGGCGGGCAGGTCGAGCCGCTTGACGAGTTCAATGTCGAGCCCCGGGGCGAAAAAGCCGGTGCAGCTGACGGCCACCACGTGCGTGATCTCGTCCGCCTCCGTGTCGGCCCCGTCGAGGGCCCGACCGGCAACGTCTTCCGCCAGCGGAATGGCGGCCTCCTTGTACTTCTCGTTCCGCTCCCGGGTGGACGGGGCCGGGTCGAGCGACCAGTTCTCCGGAAAGAAGGTAAAAGCCTCCGGGTCGTCTTCCCCGTAGTCGTCCACACACGAGTACCGGTAGTCGATCGCCGATTGCTCGTAGAGCGACGGCAGACGCGCCCGCAGGGCCTCCGGCAGGCGCTCGATCTGCTGCATAAACTCGGCCGTTTCCGGTTGGGGCTTGCGGAAGGAAGGGTTGCCCGTAGCAATCGACTCGACGACGGTGTGCATGCGGAACCTGGCGCTTTGGAGAAAAGAAGGAGCCCTGTGCACTTCCGCCAAACGCGCAACTCGCACGGGAGTTGGGCACGGTCCGGCACGACTGCCCCTCCTGCCCCGTGCGGAGGGGCAAGGCCACGGCCGCACGTCTGAATCAGCACCGGGGCCTGCGCGACGAGGGGTCAAACTCGGGGCCGCTGCTTCGAACGTCGCTTCCGCGACCCGATTGGCCCCAGCCCGGCCCGTCGCAGACGCCGCTCCACGAGGCGAAAAAATGCCTCACGCTCCGACGCCCGCACCACCGCCTGCTCGTGCGCCTCCGACAGCGCGAGCGGATACCCCTCGCCTTTCTCGCACTCTTGGAGGACCGTGGCGTGCACGTGCTCCAGAAGCATCGGCTGTTCGGCGACCCAGCGCGGCACCTCCACGCGCCCGATCTCACCCCCACCCGCCCCCGGCACGTTCACGTAGAAAAACGAGATGTCCGTCCCGGTCGGGTATTCGCCCTGAATGTGCGAGGCCGACCCGAAGACGGCCGATCGCTCCCCAGAATCGAGCACCATGTCCAGAACATGGCGGTCGAGCACGCCGTCCAGGCGGGGCTCGGTCGAGACCTCCGTCCCCACCGGCGGCTCGGGTTCCAGGTCGCCCCCCACGAACCGGAGCAGGTTCACGACCTCGGTGCTCGCCGGCATGCTCACGTAGGACGCCAGGGCGAGGCCCGCGTCCCGGAAGCCCTCCAGGTGCTCCGTATACCGGGCGATCAGCTCGTCTTCGAGGGCGTCGTGGTCCATGCCCCGAACCATCCACCGAATGAGGGTGCCGTCGGCCAGGGCCACGAGGGGGCGGTCCGCCACGCGGGCCGTGGTCGCGGCGTCGAGAAGGGACCCCAGTTCCAGTTCGTCGCGGAGCGCCGAGACCAGTTCGGTGGTGATCGTCTCGATGCGCGCCTCGAAGCGGCCATCCACCCCCTCCCGAAACTGCAGGCTCGGAACCGCGTCGAGGTGCGCGTCTTCAGTCGTGCCGTACTGGAATGCGACCTGACTTACATTTAACAGAAAGAAGGGCGGCTCCACGTGGCGGTCCGGATAGATTTGCGACCCGTCGGTCGCTACGACCGTGATGGGCGACGGGCGCTCCGGAGGCGCGTGCACGGCGGCGGGCGGCTCTCGCATCTGGGCCACGAGACGACGGGGCTGCGCCGTGGCCACCGCCTCCCGCACCGCCCGCCAGTGGTCGTGGCAGACCCGGAGCAGGGCCTCGGCCCGGTCCCGCTGTGCCGCCCGCCGGCTCGTCCGGTCGGTCTGGTGCTGCGCAAAATCGTCGAGCTGGTCCCGGAGCTGTCGAAGATCAAGCATGTCGGTGGGGGATCCAGTACGAACACTTCGAGATTCTCCCGGACGTGCCGGATATTGCGGACGCCTCCTGCGGGGCGCTCGACATCACTCTTTCGATGCAAGCCTTTTTCGCCACCATGGCCGATCGAACCGCGCGCGAAACGCTGGGCCTTGTCGTGGACGTGGTGATGATGGCCCTCATCGTCGCCAACCTCGCCCTTCTCATTGTGGACTGGGGCTTCGCCAGCCCGATCGTCCAGACGCAAATGGAGAACTACGTCCCGGCGCTATACACCTGGTACGACCAGACGATCCACCAGCACTTTCTGCTCTACGACCTCGCGTTCGTCTCAATCTTCGTGGTCGAGATTCTCGTGCGCTGGGGGCTTGCCATCTATCGGCAGCGCTATCACCGCTGGTTCTTTTACCCGTTCGTGCACTGGTACGACGTGCTCGGCTGCATTCCGGTCGGGTCGCTCCGCTCGCTGCGGCTGCTGCGGCTCGTCGCCATGATTCCGAAGCTGCAGCGGACCGGCCTGGTCGACCTCCGAGAGACCTATTTCTACCGGACGTTCGAGAAGTACCGCGACATCGTCCTGGAAGAAATTAGCGACCGCGTGACGGTCCGCATTATCGAGGGCCTACAGGAGGAAATCCGGACGAGCCAGGAGGTGACCACCCGCATCGGGCGCGAGGTGATTGCCCCCCAGCGGGAGGCCCTGATCGAAGCGGTGACCCACCGCCTGCAGGAGGCCACGGCGGTTGCCTACGACCACCAGCAGGACGACTTCCACGAGTACCTCGACGGCGTCATCGAGGATGCCGTACAGCGGAACCGCGAGATTGGCACCCTCGCCGCCCTGCCCGGGGTGGGGCGGCCCGTGGCCTCCCTCCTCGAAAATGCCATCAGCGACATCGTGTTCAACGTGGTGGACCGGATGGTGACCGACGTGTGCTCGTTCGACAACGACCAGGCCATCACACAGGTCACCTCCATCTCGGCGGACGCGCTGATGAGCCCGAAGTACGACCGCCGCCTGAACCAACTCGCCCAGTCCGTCGTGCTTCAGTCCCTGGACGTCATCAAGGACCACGTGCAAATCCGACGCTGGAAAGAAGTGGAGCCGCTCGCCAACTCCCCCGAATGACCCGTCCGCCGTGGCTGGCCTCTACGTTCACGTGCCGTTCCGGGCAGCCCCCCGGCCCTACGACGACGCGTACACCGTCGTCAGCCCGACACCCGATGCTTCTGCCCTGGCAGCTGCGCTCGCCCGCGAGATCGACCGGCACGCCAACTCGCTTCTGGAAGGCGTGCCGATCCGGAGTTTTTACGTGGGCGGGGGCCGCCCCTCGCTCTGCCGCCCCGGGGCCCTGCGCCCCCTCGTTCGGGCGCTCGGTCGAGTCGTGGAGCCGACGGCGCTCGACGAGGTGACCGTGGAGCTGCACCCGGCCGACGCCTCCTCGGGGTATCTGTCTCACCTTCGCCGCCTGGGCGTTACGCGGTTGAGCATCGAAGGGCTGTCGTTCGTCGGGGAGGACCTGACCGCTGTGGGGGCCCCCCACAGTGCCGACGACCTCGCCCGCAGCATTCGGCGGGTGCGTCGGGCCGGATTCCGGCAGTTTTCCGTGGATCTCGTGTTCGGCGGCGCGGGCCAGTCGCGAGCCGGCTGGAAGGCAAGCCTGCACCGGGCCGTCTCGCTGGGCGTCCCGCACCTCACGCTCCACGAGCTGGACACGGGCGACGCGGAGAAGCGCGCCGACCAGTTGGCCTTCGCCCTCACCTTTCTCCGGGCCAAGGGCTACGTCCCCTACGAGCTGACCCACTTCGCCCGGCCGGGTCACCGGTCCCTCCACCAGGAGCACGTCTACGCCCACGGGTCCATCCTGGGGCTCGGCCCCGGCGCGGAGAGCTTCTGGGCGCCCGATCTTCCCCCGTCTCCGGCAGCACGGCGGTGGTCGAACGTCGCGGACCTGACGGCGTACGTGGAGGGACTTCAGGCCGACGCCCCCCCTGTGGCCCACGACGAGACGCTGTCGACATCGGCCCTCGCCCGCGAGTACATGCTCCTCCGTCTCCGCACCCAGGCGGGGCTGGACCTGAACGCCCTGGCCGACCGGTACGACCTTCGGCTCCGGGACCGGAAGGCCGACACGCTTCGCCGCCTCCGGCGACGCGGGCTCATCCACGAGGATCCGGACCGCGTGGCCCTGACGGACCGCGGCCGCCTTCTCACCGACGCCATCACGCGCCGGCTGCTTCGCGAGCTGGGGCCGGCGTAGTGTGAACCGCACACGGCCGACAGGCCAAGGACGCCCCCCTGGAGCGCCGTCGCACAATCGTAGCATTGCCCCTTCAGTCGTCTCTATGCCCGAGGTTCGCCCCGCGAGGACGGACGCCGACCTGGACGCTGCCCGTCGCTTGTTTCGGGCGTACGTCGACGGGCTGGACTTCGCCCTCGACTTCCAGGATTTTGAGGCGGAGATGGAGGCCCTTCCCGGGCCGTACGCCCCGCCGGACGGCGCCATTCTGCTGGCGGACGTGCACGGGGAGCCCGTGGGGGTGGTGGCCGTCCGGCCGCTGGGTGAGGAGGACGTCTGCGAGATGAAACGCCTGTACGTGATGCCGGCACACCGGGGGCGGGGGATCGGGCGGGCGCTGGCGTCGGCAATCATTGAAAAGGCCCGGACGCTGGGCTACGACGCGATGCGACTCGACACGGTGGCCTCGATGACCGCCGCACGGCGCCTCTACCGGTCCCTTGCGTTCGAGGAACGAGACGCGTACTATCACAACCCGCTCCCAAATGCCGTCTACATGGAACGCGCCCTCTGATTTCCATTTTGCCGCTTCTGGACATGCGACTCGCGTCCCTCTTCGTTCTCCTCGCCTTCGGTCCACTCATTCTCGTCGGCTGTGCGAGCGACAGTCACGCCCCCTCCACGGAAGAGGGATTCGAGGTGGAGGGCTCCCTAGCATTTCTCACCCCCGGCGGCGACACCCTTCGGACCATCGACGTGGACATTGCCGACACTGACGCCGAACGTAGGCGCGGGCTGATGCGGCAGCGCTCGCTCGGGTACGACCGGGGCATGCTGTTCATCTTCGACTCGGTGGACGAGGGAGGGATGTGGATGAAGAACACCCCCCTTCCCCTCGACATCGTGTTCGTGGCCCCCGACTCGCAGGTCATCAACATCGCCCGCCGCACCACGCCCTTTTCGGAGAAATCCATCGAGCCGGCCGCCCCCCGGAACTTCGTGGTGGAGGTCCGCGCCGGCTTTGCCGACCGCTTCGACCTCACCGACAGCACTCGCGTCCGGTGGACCCGGTCCGAATGACCGTTCAATTCTCGTCCCACGTGCTACTTCCCGCCTCCATGACCCGCGCACTCGGATTTACACTTCTGGTTCTCCCCCTACTCCTGGTCGGGCTCGCCTGCCAGAGCCCCGACGATGCCGGCTCGGCGGCGGCCGACACGACCGACGCCATTCCCTTCACGAAGGAGGGGCGCCTCACCTTTCTGCAGGATGGCGACTCCACGGTGACGATCGATCTGGAGATTGCCGACACGGACTCGGCGCGAGAGCGGGGCATGATGCAGCGCACGGGCTTTCCCAACGACCGGAGTGGAATGCTTTTCCCCTTTGACGAGGAGCAGCCCCAGAGCTTTTGGATGGCGAACACGCCCGTCGCGCTCGACATCATCTTCGCCGACGCGGACTCGCAGATCGTCAACATTGCCAAATACACCACGCCGTTCTCCAACGAGCGCTACGGGTCCGACGCCCCGGCCCAGTACGTCGTGGAGGTTCCGGCCGGGTTTGCCGACTCCCACGGCCTGCTGGAGGGCGACCGCATTCGGTGGCGACGAGTGGAGTAGGGCCGGACGACGTGCTGCCCGGATCGGCAAGAGCGTCGCGGGCCGTCCGGGCATGGCGGGTCAATCCGGACGCACGTACAGCGATTCGGCCCTGTCCCGGTACGCACGGCTGATCGCGAAGGTGTCTGCCCTGACGCCCCACTGCGCACCGTCTAGGTACTCGTCGTAGGTCGCCTCCCGCTTGAGCCTCCCGTTGCGGTATACCTCGACGGTGTCGCGAGCCGTGAAGATGACCGTCTCGGTCTCCCCTGTGGAACTCGGGGTTGATACGTCACGGTCCCCGAAACAGCAGACCGTGCGCCTCCACGCCCATTCCCCGCGCAGGGCCGTGGTGTCCGGCGTAAACCGGGAGAACTTCACCCGCTCGGGGGTCAAGGATGGCTCTTCAGTCCCGACGACCGAACAGCCCAGCCCCAGCACGAGCGTACACACCAACACGGAGACGGCAGAGACGCGTCGCATACCAATCAGGGCACCTTCGACTCGAAGACACGGGCATTGGGCGCGGATTCTCCGTAAATCCGCTCACCTTACGTACACGTGCCCCGATGCCGTACAACCACCCTGAATCGCTCAGCTTCAGTCAGGCCGTTGCCGCTCCCCCCCAGCTACACCCCAAACGACTCGCCGCACGCACACTCCCGGGAGGCCTGAGGGTTGGAGAAGTGGAAGCCATCCCCGTTCAGCCCATGCGTAAAGTCGAGCTCCGACCCGTCAAGATAGAGCCGGGTTTTCTTGTCGAAGACCACCGGCACCCCGTCGTGCTCTTCCACCTCGTCGTCGTCTTTCACGGTCGTCTCCCACCCGAGGTCGTACGTCAGCCCGGAACAGCCGCCCGGCACCACCGCCACGCGGAGAAGGGTCTCGCCCAAATCCACCTCCTCGTTCGACGCGACCGACTCAATCTGATCGAGCGCCCGGTCCGTAATCGAAATGGTCATATCGAGAGCAAAACGAGTTCAAGTACAACGGGTCCTCGCGTACTGCAGGCCCAAATTGAAAGTTTCTCCCGCCCCGGTCCCACTCCCGGCCGCCCGTCGCATCGTGCCCGTGCTGCGGCCCGTGTCCCCGCCCCCAACGCCCGCCGAGCCAACTTCTCATAAAGATGTAACGGCCCGCACGCCCGGAGGAACGACCCGGCAGCCCCCCTGTTGTAATCGCACGTTGACACGGTGATGACAGCGTAAACATCGGTTTACACTCGGGTCCGGCGCCCCGCCCGAGGGAATCGGTGCCACCACCCGCATCGGATCACGCACGACACGCCAAGGGACAGCTTATGAGCACGTCTGAGACTGAATATCTAAAGGGCAAGGCCAGCGAGGACTACAAGCATGGCTTCTATACCGACATTGAGGCAGAAACGGCACCTGAGGGCTTCACGGAGGACGTCGTCCGCTACATCTCGGAGCGCAAGGACGAGCCGCAGTGGCTCCGAGACTGGCGGCTGAAGGCCTTCCGCCACGCCCGCAATCGCCTCGACAGCGGCGAAACCATCGACTGGGCCCACCTCGACTACGAGGCGCCCAAGTTCGACGAGATTAGCTACTTCTCCGCCCCGAAGGAGACGGCCAGCTACGAAAGCCTCGACGAGGTGCCAGACGAGATTCTGGAGACGTTTGAGCGACTCGGCATTCCGCTGGAGGAGCAGAAGGCCCTCACCGGCGTGGCCGTCGACGCCGTGATGGACAGCGTCTCCGTGGCCACCACCTTCAAGGACAAGCTGGAGGAGAAGGGCGTTATCTTTAAGTCCTTCGGCGAGGCGGCCAAGGAGCACCCCGAGATCGTGCGGGAGTACATGGGCACGGTCATTCCGTACACCGACAATCTGTACGCCGCGATCAACTCGGCGGTCTTCAGCGACGGATCGTTCGTGTACGTGCCGGAGGGCGTGACCTGCCCGATGGAGCTGTCCACCTACTTCCGCATCAACGAGGCCGGCACCGGCCAGTTCGAGCGCACGCTCATCGTCGCCGAGCCCGGCGCGTACGTGAGCTACCTGGAGGGCTGCACCGCCCCGATGCGCAAGGAGAATCAGCTCCACGCCGCGGTCGTCGAGCTCGTCGCCCACGAGGACGCCGAGATCAAGTACTCCACGATCCAGAACTGGTACCCGGGCGACCCGGACACCGGTGAGGGCGGCGTCTACAACCTCGTCACGAAGCGGGGCCTCTGCAAGGGCGACAACTCCAAGATCAGCTGGACGCAGCTGGAGACCGGTTCGGCCGTGACGCAGAAGTACCCGTCCGTCATTCTGGCCGGGGACGACTCGGTCGGCGAGTTCTACTCGGTCGCCTTCACCAAGGGGCACCAGCAGGCCGACACGGGCACGAAGATGCAGCACATCGGCAAGGACACCAAGAGTACCATCATCTCGAAGGGCATCTCGGCCGACGTGGCGGACAACAGCTACCGCGGCCAGGTGAAGGTGAGCAAGAACGCCGACAATGCCCGCAACTTCTCGCAGTGCGACTCGATGCTGCTCGGGCCGGACTGCGGTGCGCACACCTACCCGTACATCGAGAGCAACAACCCCTCGGCGCAGATTGAGCACGAGGCGACCACCTCGAAGGTAGGTGAGGACCAGATGTTCTACTGCCACCAGCGTGGCCTCGGCGAAGAGGAGGCGTTGAAGCTGATCGTCAACGGCTTCTGTCAGGAGGTCCTTCAGGAGCTTCCCATGGAGTTCGCCGTGGAGGCGAAGGAGCTTCTCGACATTGAACTGGAAGGCAGCGTTGGATAGCACATTGAGCAGAAGCCCACGGGGGCGTGCGACGGATACTTCCGTCCACGCTCCCGTTTGTCTTCTGCCCCGGCCTCGGAGATGAGGCCTCTCGCCCCGAGAACGACTCTCGTTTCGCACTGCACCACTCACACACGAATACGACATGGCACTTCTAGAAATTGAAAACCTGCACGTCGGCGTCGAAGACGAGGACATTCACATTCTGAAGGGCGTCGACTTGACCCTTGATACCGGCGACCTGCACGCCATCATGGGCCCCAACGGCTCCGGCAAGAGCACGCTCGCCTCGGTTCTCGCCGGGCGCGAGGAGTACGAGGTGCTGGAGGGAAGCATTCGCTACGACGGCGACGACCTTCTGGAACTGGAGCCTGAAGAGCGGGCCGAGGAGGGCATCTTCCTCGCCTTTCAGTACCCGGTGGAGCTCCCCGGCGTGAGCATGACCAACTTCTTGAAGGAGGCCGTCAATTCGGTCCGTGAGGCGCGCGGCGAAGACGAGCTTTCCTCTACCGAGTTTCTTCAGCAGATGCGCGAGCGGGCCGACATGCTCGGCCTCGACGCCGACCTCACGAAGCGCTCGGTCAACGAGGGCTTCTCGGGGGGCGAGAAGAAGCGAAACGAGATCTTCCAGCTCGCGATGCTGGAGCCGCGCCTCGCCATTCTCGACGAGACGGACTCGGGGCTCGACATTGACGCGCTTCAGAGCGTGGCCAACGGCGTCAATAAGCTCCGCGACGGGGACCGCGGCTTTCTGGTGATTACCCACTACGAGCGCATCCTGCAGTACATCGTGCCCGACCGCATTCACGTCATGATGGACGGTCAGATTGCACGCTCCGGCGACAAAGACCTCGCCGAGACGCTGGAGGAGCACGGCTACGAGTGGATCCGCGAAGAGGTGGCCGCTGCCGCGTAGCGGCCCCGGCGCCCCGAGTGCAGCGACGCCCTCGGGGCCCCCCGGCCACTTGCCCCTCCCCGATTTTGCTCTCCAACCGACCGCTCCACCATGACCACTGCTCTCGACACCGACGTTCGTCCCGAAGACCGGTTCATCTCGGCCTTCGAGGTGAATCACGGCCAGGCCCTCAACGGAACGAACGCCTCGATCGCCCAGCAGCGCGAAGACGCAATTGAGCGCTTCGCCCAGCTCGGCATCCCGACCAACGACCTGGAGGCCTGGAAGTACACGAACATCTCCAAAACCATTGACCGGCCCTACACCCTCTCGCTGTCGCCGGAGGGCCCGTCGCTCGACCCGAGCGACATCGCGCCGTTTACGATTGACGAGATGGACGCCCACCGCGTCGTGCTCGTGAACGGCCACGTCGACGAGTCGCTCTCCGACATCGGCGACCTGCCGTCGGGCGTCGTGCTCAGCAGCCTCGCCCAGGCCGGCGAGGAGCACCCCGACATCGTAGAGGAGCACTACGGCCAGTACGCCGACTTCGAAGACGAGGCGCTCACGGCCCTCAACACCGCGTTCGTCCAGGACGGGGCGTTCATCTACGTTCCCTCCGGCACGATCGTGGAGAAGCCCATCTTCTTCCTCCACGTCACGGCCGGCTCGGAGCCCCTCTTTTTGCAGCCCCGCCACCTGTTCGTGGTCGAGGACGGGGCCATCGCCAAGGTCGTCGAGGCCCAGCACTCCGTCACCGAGGCCCAGACGTTCACCAACACGGTGAGTGAGGCCTTCGTCGGCGAACGGGCCAACCTGGAGCACTACCTTGTGCAGGACGAAGGGGCGAACGCCTCGCAGGTCCACACCCGCGCCGGACAACAGGAGGACGACAGCGTCTATTCGACCAACACGATCACCTTCAGTGGTGAGGTGGTCCGCAACAACGCCACGATCGAGGTCAACGGCTCCTTCTGCGAGTCAAACCTCTACGGCCTCTGCATCGGCAAGGACGAGATGCACGTGGACAACCACACGCAGATGAACCACGTGCAGCCGGACTGCAGCAGCAACGAGCTGTACAAGCACGTGCTCAACGACGAGTCAACCGCCGTCTTCAACGGCAAGGTGCTGGTGACCCGCGGCTCGCAGCGCATCGACGCCTACCAGCAGAACGACACGATCGTCCTGACCACCGACGCGAACATTTACACGAAGCCGGAGCTTGAAATCTACGCGGACGATGTGGTATGCAGCCACGGCGCGACCACCGGCCAAGTCGACGAAGAGGGCGTCTTTTACCTCCGTTCGCGCGGCCTCTCCGAACGCCGGGCCCACATCTTGATGCTGCAGGCCTTCACCGACGAGGTGCTGAGCGAATACAAGATCGACGGCCTGCGCAACTACATCACGGACAAGATCCGTCGCCGCTTCGGCAGCTACTTCGAGTAGCCCTGCGGAGGGAAAACGTGTGAGGGCATCCCTCATCACACGCCCACACGTTACTCCTACACCTTCCCCCAACCCATCATGCCCGCCACGACGCACCCGACTTCCGAGACGGCCTCGTTCGACGCAGAGGCGCTCCGTGCGGATTTTCCCGCGCTCGAGCAGGACGTGTACGAGGACACGCCCCTTGCCTATCTCGACAACGCGGCCTCCTCGCAGAAGCCGACCCCGGTAATCGAGCGGCTGGATACGTTCTACCGCGAGGAGAACAGCAACGTGCACCGGGGCGTCCATCGGCTCAGCCAGGACGCCACCGAGTCGTACGAGGCGGCCCGCGAGTCGGTGGCGCGCTTCCTCAACGCGCCGGACCCCGATCAGATCGTCTTCACACGGGGCACGACGGAGGGGCTCAATCTCGTCTCCTCCACCTTCGGCCGCATGGTCGCCGAGGAGGGCGACGAGATTCTGCTCACGGAGATGGAGCACCACTCCAACATTGTCCCCTGGCAGATGCTGGCCGAGCAGGTGGGGGCCTCGATCGAGGTGCTTCCCGTCACGGACCGCGGCGAACTCCGGATGGACCTGCTCCCGGAGATGCTCACCGACGACACGGCGCTCGTCGCCATCAGCCACGTCTCCAATACCCTCGGCACCATCAACCCGATGGAGGACGTCATCGACGCGGCCCACGCCGACGGGGTGCCCGTCGTCGTGGACGGGGCGCAGTCGGCCCCGCACATGCCGGTCGACGTGCAGGCGCTCGACGCCGACTTCTTCGTGTTCTCGGGACACAAGGTGTTCGGCCCCACGGGCATCGGCGTTCTGTACGGGAAGCGGGAGCTCCTCGAAGCGATGCCCCCTTACCAGGGCGGCGGGGACATGATCGATCAGGTTTCGTTTGAGGAGTCGACCTACGACGGACTGCCCCACAAGTTTGAGGCGGGCACCCCCAACATCGCCGACGCCGTGGGGCTGGGCACCGCCGTCGAGTACATCATGGACATGGACTGGAACGCGGTGCGGGCCCACGAGGACGATGTGCTCCGCTACGCCACCGAGCAGGTGGGCGGCATCGAAGGCACACAGATTGTAGGCACTGCGCCCGACAAGACGAGCGTCCTCTCGTTCGTCTTCGACGACATTCACCCGTACGACGCCGGAACGGTCCTCGACCGTGAGGGTGTCGCCGTCCGCACGGGCCACCACTGTACCCAACCGCTCCTCAAGCGGTACGGCCTCCCCGGCACCATCCGCGCCTCCTTCGCGGCCTACAACACCCACGAGGACGTGGATCGGCTGGTCGACGGCCTCCACAAGGTGCGCCACATGTTCGGGTAGGCCGCCCGGCAACTCCATCGCCGGACCCAACGTACGTACACACGACGCAGCACGACTTCCACCAACCCTGCTCGCCCTCATGCCCGCTACGGACACAGTTTCGGACCGCGCGCAGCAGATCGTCGACGAGTTTTCGCTTTTCGACGACTGGATGAGCCGGTACGAGTACCTCATCGAGCTTGGCGACGACATTCCGCTGCTCGAAGAGGAGAAAAAGACCGACGAGAACTACGTGCACGGCTGCCAGTCGGACGTCTGGATCGAGACAGATCTCGACGAGGAGGAACGGGCCTTGTGCGTGCAGGGGGACAGCAACGCGAAGATCACCAAGGGGTTGGCCGCGCTCATCATCCGCGTGATTGACGAACAGCCCCCTGAGGCCGTCGCGAACGCCGACTTCGACTTTCTCGATGACATTGGTCTCCACGAGCACTTGAGCTCGCAGCGCAACAATGGCCTCAAGGCCATGATAGAGACCGTGCAGGAGCGCGCCCGTGAGACATAACTCCGGCACCGGAGCCGCTCACGTCCTCGCTCCCTGTCCTGTGCTTTGCGAACGTAGATACGTCACCGACTCTTTCCAACATCCCATAGAACCATGAGTCCTTCAGGTGCAATGCCCGGCGGGATGGGCGGAATGGGCGGTATGCCCGGCGGCGGGGGCGGCGGGGCCGCCGACATTCCCGAGGAAAAAGAGCAGTCCGAGATCGAACTTCCGGAAACCATCCCGGATCACGTCCAGGACACCCCGGACGACGACCTGTACCAGCGGGTGGTGGAATCGCTCCGTGAGATTTACGACCCGGAGATTCCGGTGAACATCTACGACCTTGGGCTCATCTACCACCTGGATGTGGGTGAGGACAGCCACGTGGACGTGCTGATGACCCTTACGGCACCGAACTGCCCGGCCGCGGGCGTTCTGCCCGGCCAGGCCGAGGACGCCGTGCGCGAGACGGAAGGCGTCGAGAGCGTCAACCTCGAGATGACCTTCGAGCCCCCCTTCTCTCCGCAGATGATGTCCGAAGAGGCCCGCCTCGAACTCGGCTTCATGTAATTCCCGCTGAGCGTCGGCCGTTCATCCCCGGATCCGAACCGGTCTTCGATTCGACGCTCACAACTCGTCCCGACCGATGAATCACGCACGCACCATTGCAATGGCCACCACCCTCCTCGCCGACGGGCGGGTGGAAGACGTGGCCGCGATGGTGGAGCCGCTGCTCGATCCGGTCACGGCCCCGGCCGCCAGCACGGGACAGATTCTGCTCCGCGGGCTGTTGGCCCGTGTCGAGGTGACCCACCGTGACCGCTCGGGCCGCGCCCTCGAGCTGTTGCCGACGGCCGAAGCCGTGTCGGACTCGTGCACGTGTGTGCGGGCCGATGTGGCGCTCTGGCGCGGCTGGGCCCATGTGCGCCGTTCCGAATCGGTGAATGAGGCCACCCGGGGCCTGCACCTGCTGAAGGAGGGCCGCGAGCTGTTCGCATCGATCTGTGATCCCGTCGGTCGGTGCTGGGCGCTTCTGGGGCAGGCCACGGCCTACAGTGCCCTCGACGAGCACGGCCTCCGGCACCGCGTGCTCGATGACGCCTCGGGCCTCCTGGACCGCCTTCAGGACGCCCAGGCGGAGCAGTGGCTCCAGCAGCTTCGTCGGCGAGCTCCGTCGGCGAGCTCCGGGCACGACGAGCCGCCGTCGGGGCCGCCGGCAGACCCGACCACGACGGTGGACGGGTTCGTGGCGGAAAGCCGCGAGATGCAGGCCGTGGCCGCAACGATCCGAAAAATCCAACCAAGCAGGAGTCCGGTCCTTATTACGGGAGAGAGCGGCGCCGGGAAGCGCCTCGTGGCGCGCACGATCCACGCCACGAGCCCCCGAGCCGACGGGCC
The DNA here is from genome assembly GCF_000013045.1 of Salinibacter ruber DSM 13855. Taxonomy (NCBI): domain Bacteria; kingdom Pseudomonadati; phylum Rhodothermota; class Rhodothermia; order Rhodothermales; family Salinibacteraceae; genus Salinibacter; species Salinibacter ruber. The sequence goes on along the minus strand of NC_007677.1, from coordinate 1,732,198 downwards.
CCTGGAGCACGTCTCGTGTGCCCCGACGCAGGCCGGTGCGTCCCTCGAAGCGCAGCTGTTCGGGGCCCAGACGGATGACTCGTCCCACACCGGCGCCGTGCAGGCCGCCGACGGAGGAACGCTCGTCCTTGAGGACGTCGATGCCCTTCCCCCTCCCCTGCAGTCGTCACTGCTCGATCTCCTCAACGGGGCGGCCCCTCCCGCGACGGAGGCCGCGGACGACGCGTCGTTGGACGTTCGCGTCCTCGCCACGACGACCGCCGACCTCGACGCCCGTGTGGAGGAGGGGCGCTTCCGGCCGGCGCTGCGCAATCGGCTGCGCGTGATCTCACTCCACGTCCCGCCCCTCCGTGAGCGACGCCCCGACATCCCCCTGCTCGCCCGCCACTTCTTGGACCGGATGCGCCCGGAGGGCTCGGCCCTCGTCTCCATTACGCAACCGGCGATGGAAGCCCTGCTCCGCTACAACTGGCCGGGCAACGTGCGGCAGCTCCGCAACGAGATTGAACGGGCGCTGGTGCACGTGCAGAGCGAACCGGCCCCCACGATCACGCTCGACATGCTCCTCGATGCCATCGTCGAAAACGCACGGGAGCGAACGTCGCCGGACACGTCCCCGGACGCCTCAGACGCAATTCTAGAGCCCGATCAGACCCTCAACGACGTGCTCTCCCGCACCGAGAAATCCGTTATCGAACGGGTGCTCCAGGCCTGTGACGGGCAGGTGACCGCCTCGGCGGACGTGCTGGGCCTAACCCGGCAGGGGCTCTACAAGAAGATGAAGCGGCTCGGCATCGACGCCTCCGCCTTCCAGCCGACCTCGGAGCCGACCCCCGCGTCCTGATCGCCTCCTCCCTCTCGCAACTTCCCTCGCGCCATGCCTGCCGACTCTCCTTCTTCCGACGTGGACGCCCCGACCGCAGTGGACGTCCAGCTCGATCATGCTTCGGTCATGACGACGGACCTCGACGCGGCTGTCTCGTTCTACGTCGACCTGATCGGGCTCTCGCTGCGAACTGTAGAGGACGACCCCGTGCGTGACGGCCGGCGCCGTGCCCTGCTCACCGACGACCACGGACAAGACGTTGTGGAGCTGATCGAGATGGAAGAGATGAAGCATCCATCGGTGCCGGGCCGAGGCGGCATTCACCACCTCGGCTTCTCCCTTCCATCCCGCGAGTGGCACTCGCTTCGCTCTCGCCTCGACGCGGCCGACCATGCCTACGAGGAGGTAAAGGGCCGGCTCTTCGTGCGGGACGCCGACGGACTGGTGCTCGAAATCGAGGAGGGATAACGCAGCCCTCAGGGCCCTTGCTTCACTCGTCTGCTTCACTCGTCGTCCGCCTCTCGTCCCGGCGTCCGGACGCTGTCTGTGAGTTCGTTCTCGTCGTCCGGCCGGATGTCCACGCCCTTTCGTTCCAGGAGGCCTCCGCACATCTCTACGGCCTCCACGAGCCCGTCTGTTAGGTTGTTGTTCTGAATTCCACGCTGGATGCGGGCGACTACATTCGCCCAGTCGTCGGGCTCCACCTGCCGATTGATGCCCGCGTCGCCGAGCACCTCGATCCGGTGCTCCCGGAGGGAGACGAAGAGCAAAATGCCGGTTCGGTCCCGCGTGTCGAACACCTCTTCCTCCACGAAGGCCTGCATGGCCCGGCGGTGCACGATCTCGTCGAGGCGGTCGCTCTCCACCAACAGTCGCTGCAGGGGATAGACGTACCGCGCGAGAACGCCCCCCACTGTTCCGGCCACGAGGACCGACAACGCCACGCCCCACGGGGCGAAAAGCCACCCCAGGCCCCACCCGTCGTAGAACTGAAGCGTGAGCAGCACCCCCGTGAGGACGACCAGCGTGGCCGCGCCAACCCCCCGCCACACGGCCACCTCGTAGTCGTCACTCCGCGGCACGACCACCGGCACAATCTCGCCGGCCGTCCGCTCCTCCGCGCGCCCCACGGCGTCCCGAATGCGGTCCTGGTCGAGGCCGTCAATCATCGTGTCCATGGTCCATCATGGGATTTAGGAAGGGACAAACGCAAGTTGGGCGCGGGACGCGAAGGGCAGGCCCTCAAGCCTCCATCGCGTTCCGGAGCCTCCCCACCCCTACGGCCCGGCTTCCGATCCGGACGCCCCCCCAGAAGACGACTGTCGCCGCTGTTTCTCGATGATCTTGAGGGCCTGATCGGCCTGACGCGTGAAGGGGGATCCCTCCTCGGCAAACTCTTTTACCTGCTCGAACTCCGTCGTCGCCTGGTCCAGGCGGTTGATCTGCAGGAGCGCGAGTCCCTTCTGGAACCGGGCCGGGACGAACGTCGAGTCGTCGTCGAGCACCGCGTTAATGGCTTTGATGCCCCGCATCGGGCGGTTCGTCAGGAGGTACGCCTCTCCCATTCGTGTTCGGGCATCGAGGTCATCGGGACGCTGGTCCACGACCGTCCGGTAGGCCCGCGCCGCGTGCCGGGCCACTTTCAGAACCTGCTGCCGCTGCTCCTCTCCCTGGAGCTGCTGCATCCAGCGGTACAAGAGATCGGCGGCGCGGCGCTGGGCGTCCGCGGCGCCGGTGGCGTCCGCGATGTCGTTCTGAACCACGGCCGCCCGGCCCGGCTGCCCCACCCCGATCAGGAGATTGACCAACTCCGCCTGGGCCGCTCGCTTGTCCGACCCGGAGGCTTGTTCGATCGCGGTCTCCAGTGAGTCGATCTGTCCCGCCATCGCCCCCCCGATCGACGACGTGCCCGCTTCTTCCAGGAGGGTCTGGAGGTCCGTCAGCTCGTCTCCCCCAGTCGTCCCGCCGGACTGCATGGGCGGGGTCCCGCCGGCCGTGCCGGACGCAGCCGCCTCGTTCCCGGCGGAGCTCGACGATGCCGTGCCGGCCTCGCCCCCGCCCCACTCGTACTGCGCGCTCCACTGCGTCGCAAAGAAAAGCCCAACCACGAGCACGAGGGCCCCCCCGACGAGCATGGCAATTTGCCGCCCCATCGCCCGCTCTTCCTCATCCGGAGCGGAGGACGCGTCCGGCTCGGAAGGTTCGTCACTCGTCTCGGCGGAGGCGCTGGTGGGGAGGTCCGCCGTGACCGGCCGCGTTCCGTCAGGGGCAGAGGCCCCGGAAAGGTCTTGAAGCGCCTCGCCACACTGGCTGCAGTACCGGGCCCCGGGCGGGTTTTCCCACCCGCACTGGTTGCAGAAAACGGACGGTTCGTCTTGCCCATCGGCCGCTTGGGACCCCGACGGGGCCTCTTCCCCCGACGGGACCTCTTCGGGGCGACTGGCCTCGGGCTCAGACGACTCTGCCTCCGTGTCTTCCGCGGTGCCCGCCGGGTCCAGGTCGTCGACGACGGTCCCGCACAGGTCGCAGCGATCGGACGAGGCCGGCACGCGCGCACCGCACGACGGACAGGGTCGAGTAGAATCGGACATAATCGACAAAAGCAATGGAACAGGACAAGCGGTGTCGCAACTACTCCTCGTCGGCCTTGTGCGCCGCGTCCACCGCCTCGCTCAACTTGTCCGACGGGCGAAACACCGGCTTGTACCGGTCCTCAATCTCGACCGGCTCATTGGTTTGGGGATTGCGCCCCGTCCGGGGCGCTCGATGCTGCACCTCGAACACCCCAAACTCACGGAGTTCGATGCGCCGGCCCTCTTTCATCGCCCCGCGCACCGCCGTCATGAATCCCTCCACGACCGCCCGCGTCTCGATTTTTGTGAGGCCGGTCCCGTCGGCAATCTGGTCGATGAGGTCTGCTTTGGTCATGGACATGGGAAAGCCAAAGGCGGATTAACAGAGGACGTGCGTGTGGACCCATCCGAACGCCCCCGCCGAATTCGTGATTCGGAAAGCCCCGAGAATCTCGTCCCCCTCCGCTCGTCCGTCGAGAAACATTCAGCAGGTTGGGGCGAACGATAGTGCCGACGCCCAAAGTCTTCATCTTCTTCGGACCGACGTCCTCCTCCGATGCGCGCCCGTCTCTCTCTCCTGCTCCTGCTTCTTCTGTGCAGCCCCGCCCTGGCCGTCGCCCAGTCCCCGAGCCAGTGGCAGCAGCACGTCGACTACGAGATGGACATTCGTTTAAATCCCGAGACCCATCAGGTCGACGGCCACCAGCGGCTGACCTACACCAACAACTCGCCGGACACACTCCGCACGGTCTACTACCACCTGTACTTCAATGCCTTTCAGCCACAGTCGATGATGGCGGAGCGCAACCGCCACCTCCCCGACCCGGACGGGCGCACGGTACCACGCATTTTCAACCTGACACCGGACGAGCAGGGCCGGCAGACGGTGACCTCGCTCACGCAGGACGGCACGCCCGTCTCCTACGAAGTGTATGATACGGTTCTGCGGGTGGATCTTGCCGAGCCCATACCGCCCGGCACCTCCACCACCTTCGTCATGGACTACCGCTCGCAGGTGCCGCTTCAGACCCGTCGGAGCGGGCGCAACAGCCGTGGGGACGACATCGACTACACCATGACCCAGTGGTACCCCAAGATGGCGGAGTACGACGAGCGGGGCTGGCACGCCAACTACTACATCAACCGCGAATACTACGCGCCGTACGGCGAGTTCGACGTGGAGATCACCCTTCCCGCCGAATATACAATTGGCGCCACCGGCGTTTTACAGAACCCCGACGAGGTCGGGCACGGCTACGACATTGACGGCAGCGGCACGTGGCGCCCGTCGGACGGCCTGCCGGACGCGGACACGCTCACCTGGCACTTTCGGGCCGAGGACGTGCACAACTTCGCCTGGTCGGCCGATCCCGACTACATTCACGATAAGGTGACCGCGGACGGCACCACCCACCACATCCTCTACAAGCCCGAGGTCGCCGAGCAGTGGCGCCCGCTGCGAAACAACATGCCCGACCTCACGGCGTTTTTCAGCGACGAGTACGGCGACTACCCGTACCCGCAGATGACCGTGGCGCAGGGCGGAGACGGCGGCATGGAGTACCCGATGTTCACGGTCGTGAGTAGCTACGACGGCCCCGAATTTGAAGAGAAAAGCAGCTACCGGTCGATCCTCGGCACCACGGTCCACGAGTTTGCACACATGTGGTTCTACTCCGCCCTCGGCAGCAACGAGGCCGACTACGCCTGGATGGACGAGGGCTTTACGAGCTACGCCACGACGGAGGGGATGGCCCACCTCGCAGGGCAGCCCGCGGACCACACCGGCGCCCGCCAGAGCGTCGTGACGATGCACAAGCTCGGAATCGCCGAGCCGTTTAGCACCCCGGCCGACTGGTTCTCTACCAATACCGCCTACGGCATCACCTCGTACCCGGGGGGGCAAATGCTCGTGGACATGCTGGGCTACGTCATGGGCGACGCGCAGCGCGACCAGTGGCTGAGGCGCTACTTCCGCGAGCGGGCCGGCATGCACCCCGACCCGTTCGACCTGGAGCTGTTCGCGGAGCAGGAAAGCGGTCTCATGCTCGACTGGTACTTTCAGCAGGTAACCGAGTCGACCCGCACCGTTGACGATGCGATCGCGGACCTCGACCAGAGGCGAACGGGCGACGGCGTGGCAGTGGACCTGACGCTGAAGCGAAAGGGCACCCTCCGCCTGCCACAAGACGTGAAGCTCACGCTGGCCGACGGTACAACCCAGTGGCTCAACGTGCCCCTGGCGTCGATGCACGGCCATAAGCCGGTCCCGGACGACTGGATCGTCACCGAGCCGTGGCCCTGGGTCGCGCCGGAGAAGACTGTGTCGGTGACGGTCGACAGTCGGGTCGAGAAGGCGATGATCGACCCGAACGGCGAGACGCCCGACGTAAACCGCCTCAACAACTCCACGACCCTACCGCTGCGGACGCGTGTCCTCCGGGCCCCGCAGCCGAGCTGGTCGCACTACGAACTGGGCGTGCGGCCGTTGGCCGGCTACGCCGACGACTTCGGGTTTGGGGGCGGCCTGCAGGTCCGCGGGCAGTACTTTCGGGGCGAGCGACAACTCCGCGGCACGGTCACCCTCTGGCCCGAAGTGCTGTTTTCCGGGGGCGACGATCCGACGCTGGTAGACGTCTCCGGTCCCCAGCTTGGTTTCGATGCGGGATCGTGGTTTAGCGGGCTTGACTACGAGCTTCGCTACGAGCGTCCGTTCACTCCGTTCGGCGCCCGCGCCACAGTCGAACTCTCGGCCGCGAAGCATCTCGGCGTACTCGAAAATCGGCTCTCTTTTCAGACGCCGCTCCGATCACCGCTTGCGGACACAGACGAGCGCCTCCGGGTTTCATTGCTCCAGCAGTTGAACCCGACTGACCGAGCATTTGGCCTCCGAAATGCGGGCCTCCTCTGCTCGACGCGTCGACGTGTCGGCTCTTGCGTTCCCGTCCGGAGCAATCCGTGGGGGGAATCCCACACCGTTTCGGCCCGCCTCGACTACACACTCGTAAATGGGGGTGACCGACTGAACGCCTCCGCCGAGCTTGGCGGGACGCTCCTCGGGTTTACCGGCAATCGGGGAGGAACGGAACGCTTTAGCCCCTTCGACCAGGCCTCCCGCGTTTCGCTGACTGCCCAGAAGACAGCGGACTTGAGCGCCCTGACGGGCCGGGCGAACCTTCAGTTCGGCCTCGGGGCCGACGGCCTGCTCCCCCACAAGCGCTTCGTCCTGGGTGGACGCTCGCTGGAGGCGCAGTGGCGCAACGACACGTACCGGCAGGCGAGCGCAGCCTTCGAGCAGCCCGTGTCGGACGCCCATCTCGTCGGGTTCGGGCCAGCGGGGCCGGTTGCGTACCTTCGGGCCGCCAACGGGCGCCTCGGCCTCAGTGGCGAAAACATCACGGCCGGTCGCCTCTCGCTTGGCGGCACCCCGTTCCCCACCGTGAACGCCCTCTCGCCCCTGCGCCTGTCCGCCTTCTCGGGCATCGGCACGACGTGGAACGAGGGCGCGTTCCTCTCCGGGTTTGCCGCGGACAATCTAAAGGCCGACGCCGGCATCGGCGCCCGCTACAGCATCTCCGAGATTCCCCACCTCGAGCGTTGGACGGCCCAGTCGGATTTCCTGCAGGGGCTCGACGTGGTGGCCAAGTTTCCGCTCTGGGCCAGCGACCCGGGCCGCATCGAGGGCAGCACCGACGAATTCGACTTCCGCTGGCGGATTGGCATTGAGTTGTAGCGCTACTCACCGCCGCCGTCCTGCTCCCGCATCTCGCGCTGGCGCATCGGCATCGCGTCGATGGTATCGAAGACGGAGCGGGCGGAGACCGGCTCGGCCTCGCGGCGCTTCTCGGTGCCGTCTTTGCCGACGAGCACGACCCGGAACGCGTCGTCCGGCACGTCGAACCGGTCGCGCAGCCGCCGGGCCGCTGCCGCCGTGAGGGGCTGCGGTTCGGCTCCGGGGGCGGCCCGCTGCGTGCCTCGGTTCTGGCCCGTCACAGTCAGCACCAGAAGGTCCCGCTCCCGAAATCCCGGGTCCCGGCCCTCAAACGCGGCTTCCTGCCCGGCCCGCATCACATTGGAGTCGGTCGGCGCAAACACGAGCAGCAGCCGGTGCTCCCACTGATGGTGCTCGGGCCGGAAGTCGACGGAGTCGGCAGGGGTGCCCATGACCGTGAGGGGCAGCGCTAGGACGATGCAGGCGACGAGGAGGGTTCGCATGGTTCGAAGGGGCCGTCGTTGGGGGGCGCTACTTCCTCTCGTCCCACGAGACCAACACCCGAACGTCGGCATGGAGGCATGAGAGGGGCCGGTCAGGAATCAGTAGGACGGGATCGGTCCGGGGCCGCTCCTGCCTGCTTTGCGTCCGGGTCCTCGAAGCGGGAGGCGGCAAACAGATCAAGGGCCTCCGGCGTCTCGTTCGCCGACACCAAGTCTGCCAGCAGGCGCCCCATCCGGAAGCCGTACCCCATGCCGTGCCCCGTAAACCCGGTGGCAAAGACGCCTTCCGGGTGCTCTGGCACCCGCCCCACCACGGGCCGCCCGTCGGGCGAGAAGCCCATCGTCCCGCTCCAGCGCTGCTCGATGCCGAGCGACGGGCTCCACGGGAAATGGGTGTGGAGGTACCGCTCAATCGTGGCCTGCACCGCCGGGGTCGTCGCGTCGCGGCTCGTCTCCTCGGCCGCACGATGCGCGTGCCGGCCGCCCCCGACGAGCAGGCGCCGATCCTCTCGCTGTCGCACATAAAACCCCCCGCGGTGGGAGTAGACCGGCACCGGAATGCGCACCGCATCGGCGGGGGCCGTCGCCAGCATCTGCGCCCGCACCGACCGGACGACGGACGACACGGCGGGAACCAGCTCTGGCAGCGCAGGGCCGAGGGCGAAGACGACCCTGGGCGCCCGAAAGTGCCGATCGGGGGTCCCCAGCACGGCTCCGGTTTCCCCCCAGCGCACGTGCTCGACCGGGTGCTGCGTGTGCACGTCGGCGCCGCTCTTCGCGGCCACGTGCTGGACGAGGTGAAGCGGGTTCACGGCGGCGCCCGTAGTGACGAAGAGGCTGCCGTGGAAGCCCGAGGCCCCAATCCGGTCGTTGGTCTCCTCCGCGTCGAGGTGGACGGCCGGGGCGCCCGCGGCGCGGAGGTGGGGCAGGCTGGTCCGCAACCGCTCGTCCTCCTCCGCAGTACCGGCCGCGACGAGGGCGCCGTCGGCCCGCCACGAAAACGCGCTTCCCCGCAACTCCGCCGCGAGAAGGTCGCGGTTCTCCCGCGTGAACTGCCACAGGCGACGGGCCGTCCGCTTGCCGTAGCGCTCCACATCGGTGCGGTAGTCGGCGTGCGTGCCCTGCAAGACGAAACCCGCGTTCCGGCCGCTCGCCTCGGCCCCGAGCGTCCGGGCCTCCAGCAGGGCGACGTCCAGCGATGGGGCGCGGCGGCCGAGCCAATAGGCCGTCGAACACCCGACGATGCCCCCGCCCACCACGATGACGTCGTAGGCCGCTTCCCGCTTCTGGTGCGCCTGCTGCCAGATGGAGACCGTCATGCAGATTGGTATTGGGCTGCTACCGAAGAGGAGAATCTACGACGCCGTATTTTTTTGGGGCTCGCTCTTACGTACGGGAAAAACGCCCACTCGATTCAGACCGTCCCTCATGCCGCCCCGTTCCCCTGCACGTCGACGAGAATGCGCCCCTGCACCTCGCCCGCCAGGAGGGCCCGGCTGGCCTCCGGAATGTCGGCAAGCGAAATCGTCCGGGCGTGGATGCGGTCAAAATGCGCTTCGGTGAGCAGCTGCGCGAGCCGGCCCCAGGCCGTGCGACGACGGTCGTTCGGGCAGGTGTTCGAGTCGATGCCGAGGAGATTCACCCCCCGCAGGATAAACGGGAGGACCGTCGTGCGCAGTTCGTGCCCCCCCGCGTTTCCGAATGAGGCCACGCTGCCGTGCCGTTTTAACTGCGCGATGAGCGTCGCGAGGGTATCGCCCCCCACCGCATCGATCGCACCCGCCCACCGGCCCGACTCCATGGGGCGGTCCGGGCCCTCCCCCAACGTGCGACGGTGCACAATCCGGTCGGCCCCCAAGGCGCGAAGGTACGCGTGCGCGGTCTCGCTCCCGGTGGAGGCGACCACCTCGTGCCCGAGGGCGTCCAGCAGCGCGACGGCAATGCTTCCCGCTCCCCCCGACGCCCCCGTGACAACCACCTCACCGGCCCCTGGGGAGACATCGTGTTCGCCGAGTGCCATCACCGAAAGCATCGCGGTGAAACCGGCCGTGCCAATAATCATGGCCTGGGCCGGGGACAGCCCATCGGGAAGCGGGACGAGTTTGCGACCGGCCACGCGGGCTTCCTGGCGGTACCCGCCCCAGGCCACCTCGCCCAGCTGCCAGCCGGTTCCGATAACGCGATCCCCCTCTTCGAAGGCGTCGTGATCGGTGTTGAGGACACGCCCAACCAAGTCGATGCCCGGCACGATGGGATAATCCCCACGAATGACCTGCCCACTGCCCGTGACGGCCAGCCCGTCTTTGTAATTGAGACTCGAGTACAGAACCTCCAGGTGCACCTCCTCCGATTCAGCCCTCGGAAGATCGTCGGTCTGGAGCTCCCGGACCTGGGCTTGAATCTCGCCCTCTGTGTCGTCGAGCACAAGTGCCGAAAACATAAGACTCAGAGACTGACTCAAATGAGCAGCACACGCGCCCCCATGCCACACGAAACGGTCCGGTTTGGTTCGCGCATCCGGAATCGTGCGTGCCAGGGGCAGTTGTCCGCGAGCGGAATCAATGTGCGCATTATTCGTGTAAAGAAATGATGGATGCCCCTTCCCAGCCCCGTGCCCGTCATGGATACAATCACGGATGTCGTCCTGGACGCCTACCCCGTACGTTGCATGGTCGGGCTGGCCGCCAGTCTCGTCGTCGTAATTGCCCTGGTTCACCTCCCGCTCCAGCGCTCATCGCCACAGGTAGGATGGACGACCGATTCGTCCGCCGACCGGATTCTGCTCGGCGACGTGGTGCCCGAAGAGCCCACCGACACGGACCCAGATGGCCGGTCCGAGCGGGCGCCTCCGCCCACCAGCGCCCCTCCCTCACCCGACGAGGCCGCATCGGACGCCTCATCGCCCTCGGAAACGGTCGAGGGCGACGGCGACTCGGGATCCTCCCCTTCGGCGTCCAACGCCAGCCGGAACGAAAAGGCACGATACGCAAGCACGCTCGACGTCTCAGATCGTACGCCACAGATCGTTGGGGGCAAGGGCAGCCTGTACCTGAACATCAATTATCCGAAGAAAGCACGCGCTCAGGGCATTGAGGGACGCTTAGAACTCGAGTTTCTGGTCGAGCCCGACGGGAGCGTGAGGGATATCGAGGTGGTCAAATCCCTTCATCCCCTGTGCGATTCCGCCGCCATAGACGGCGTAAGATCGGTTGATTTTATTCCGGCCCGGATCGACGGTGATCCCATTCCAATCCGACTCCGTCTTCCGGTTCGGTTCACGATGTCCACGCCCACGACCGCGGCCCAGGCCCATTCCAGTTCGTCCTAACCAACGCCCCCCCGAAACGTTTGTGCAGAGAAAAAGTATCGACGATCCCAACATGTGAAAGCGCTTCCGATCTCCCCCGTCCACAATCCCTTTGCGCACCATGGCCAACCCGACCACTGCCCCGGACCCCGACGTCGAAAGCCCCGAAGATTTCCTTCCGCTCAACGGCACCGACCACGTCGAGTTCTACGTCGGCAACGCCAAGCAGGCCGCGCACTTTTACGCCCACCTGTTTGGGTTCCAGATTCAGGGCTACCGGGGCCCGGAAACCGGACACGAAGACAAGGTGAGCTACCTGCTGACGCAGAACGACATCCGGTTCGTCCTGACGTCGGCCCTCGGGCCGGACTCCTCAATCAGCGAGCACGTCCGCCAGCACGGGGACGGGGTAAAGGACATCGCGCTCGAGGTGGACGATGCGGCCGCCTCCTTCGAGGAGACGACGAAGCGCGGCGCCCCGCCCGTCCAGTCCCCTACGGTTCAGGAGGACGAGCACGGACGCGTCGTGACCGCTACCATTGCCACCTACGGCGACACCGTACACACTTTCGTAGAACGCTCGGACTACGACGGGCCCTTCCTGCCGGGCTTCGAGCGGTGGGAGAACGAGTTCTGGTCCCCGCCCGCGCCAGCGGGACTGCAGTACGTGGACCATTGCGTGGGCAACGTCCACGAAGGGGACATGGATACGTACGTGGAGTACTACGCCCAAACGATGGGCTTCTTCAACATGCTCCACTTCACCGACCAGGACATCTCGACCGAGTACTCGGCCCTCATGTCGAAGGTGATGGCCAACGGGGACGAGAAGATCAAATTCCCAATCAACGAGCCCGCCGAAGGCAAAAAGAAGAGTCAGATTGAGGAGTACCTCGAGTTCTACCGGGGGGCCGGTGTGCAGCACGTCGCACTCGCGTCCGACGACATCATCACCACCGTGCGCGAACTTCGTCGCCGCGGCGTTGAATTTCTCCACGTCCCGGACACGTATTACGACCGAGAGGTGCTCACCGAGCGCGTGGGCTCCATCAACGAATCCATCGACGACCTTGAGGAGCTTGGCATCCTCGTGGACCGCGACCCGGACGGCTACCTGCTTCAGATCTTTACCAAGCCGGTCCAGGACCGCCCCACGGTCTTCTTTGAGATCATTCAGCGGGAAGGGGCCCGCTCGTTCGGCGCCGGCAACTTCAAGGCTCTGTTCAAGGCCATGGAGCGGGAGCAGGAGCGCCGGGGCAATCTGTAGTGTTATTCAGTCTCCCACGCTGAGGCCCGCGAGGCCCCTGAGGGCCGCGTCAGATTCGTGCACGAGTCCGGCCTGCGCCACGGCCGTCGGGCCTCCTTTCGTGGAGGCAATTCGGGCCAGAAATTTCGGAGGGACCGTTAGCGCCGCGAAGCCGCGCCTCTTTAAATTTTCCCGGCATCGGCTTGCGTTCTGAACGGCTGTGGTCTACGTTGTGCAGGCGTCGATCTCAGTCCCCGCCGGCGCCGCTTCTCTGTCGCCGCTAACGCACGGTCTCCTTCTCATCTATGGTCCCGTCCGCCTCCGACGCTTGGCGCACTGCGCTTCGCGATCTCCGCGAGACGCTTCCGGAGCGAACGGTTCAGAACTGGCTGGACCCCATCCAGCCCCTCGACCTGTCTACGGATGAGGGATCCCCCACGCTGACCCTGCAGGTGCCCACGCCCTTCGGCATCCAGTACCTCCGCAGCCGGTTTCAGCGCTCCATCCGGCAGGCCGTGAGCGAGGCGGTCGGGGAGCCGACGGACGTGACCTACCAGGTGGCCCCCGAGGAGGAGCGCCCCGACGAGATTGCTACGGACTCCGGGTCGTCCGGATCTGCCCCCGACGAGCCGGACGCGTCTTCGTCGCCCCAGGACCGACCGTCGTCCGCCCCCTCCAGCGACCAGGCCGGACGCTCCTCCACGTCCCCGCGTCCATCGGAGCCGGTGTCGTCTTCGTCCCCAGCCGGTCGAGAGGCAATCAACCAGTCTCCCTCCCCGGACGCATCGACCTCGGGGGGAGCCTCCTCGCCGACGGGCCCGACCACGCCCCGCCCGTCCTCCCCCGACGTCGCCGATGTCTCGGACGCTGGCCGTACGGACGATGCCTCCGCCCCCTCCCCGCCCCAAACCGACGCGGGCTCTCCGGATGAGCGCTCGGCCCTCTACGAACAGGCCAAGCAGCACCTTCGTCCGGAGTACACGTTCGACGAGTTCGTGGAGGGGGACGGCAATCGTCTGGCCCGGAGCGCCGCGTTCGCCGTGGCGCAGGAGCCCGGCAGCACGAATTACAACCCGCTCCTGGTGTACGGCGGTGTGGGCCTGGGGAAGACGCACCTGGCGCAGGCTGTCGCCAACTACGCCCTGGAGCACAACACCGCCGAACGGGTGCTGTACGTCTCCAGCGACCGCTTCACGAGCCAGTTCGTGCAGTCGGTCCGTGAGAACCGGATCGCGGCGTTCTCGAGCTACTACCGGCAGGCCGACCTGCTCATCGTCGACGACGTCCAGTTCTTTGGCGAGAAGGAAAAGACCCAGGAGGAGTTCTTCCACATCTTCAACGACCTCCACCAGAACGGGAAACAGATTTTCCTCTGTGCGGACCGTCCCCCCGCAGAGATCCCTGGCATCGAGGAGCGGTTGCTTTCTCGCTTCCAGTGGGGCCTGAGCGCCGATATTCAGCGCCCGGACCTCGAAACGCGGATCGCGATCCTGCAGCGCAAGGCCGCCCGGCAGGACATCGCCGTGTCGCCGGACGTGCTGGAGCTGATCGCCCAGCGCATCGACTCGAACGTGCGCCAGCTCGAAGGGGCCCTCACCCGCCTCACCGCCCTCGTCCAGCTCGACGACCGGACGCTCGACCTCGATACGGCCCGTCGCTTCCTGCGCGAGCACACCGACGAGGGCGCAGACGCCCTCAACGCGGACGACATCATCGAGCAGGTTGCCGAGTACTTTCGGCTCGAAAAGGGCGACCTGCTTTCTCGGTCCCGCAAACAGACGGTGGCACAGGCGCGCCAGATCGCCATGTACCTCTGCCGCGAATTGACCGACGAGTCGTACGACCACATCGGCTCCCGATTTGGCGGGCGCGACCACTCCACCGTGATCCACGCCTACCGCAAGATCGAGGAGGACCTGGAGTCCGACACCGAACTGCAGGACGACATCTCATCCCTGCAGTCCAACCTCCAGGATCGGTCGCTGTCTTCGAGTCTTTAGCGGCGACGCCCGTCTGGCCTATGTCCACCCTTGATACTCAATCCATTCACGCCGGCGAGCCGGAGCCACGGATTGAGGGGGCCGTGTCGATGCCCGTCTTCCAGACGGCGACCTACACCCACGACGACCCGGGGGCGTCGCCCCGCTACGTCCGGTACAACAACTCGCCGAACCACCAGGCCCTCCACGAAAAGCTTGCGGCCCTCACCGAAACGGAGCGGGCCCTCGTGACGGCGAGCGGGATGGCCGCCATTTCGTCCGCCCTCTTGGGCGTGCTGGAGGCGGGCGATCATCTCGTTGCCCCGCACAGCCTATATGGCGGGACCCTCGCCCTTCTCAACGACCTGCTTCCTCGGTTCGGGATCACCCACACCCTCGTCCCCGAGGACACACCCGAAGCGTGGACGGCGGCCCTACAACCAAACACGAAGGTGCTGTACGCGGAAGCGATCACCAATCCGCGTCTCGAGGTCCTGAACCTCACGGGCATGGTCGACCTCGCCGAGGAGCACGACCTCACGACCGTCATCGACAACACGTTCGCCTCGCCCGTCAACCTCCGTCCGGCCTCCCTGGGGTTCGACGTGGTCCTTCACTCCGCCACCAAGTACCTCGGGGGCCACTCGGACGTGGCTGCGGGCGTAGTGGCCGGGGCGCCGAAGCCTTTGGACAACGCGCTCCAGACGACGAAGCTGCTTGGGGGCATGCTGGACCCACACGCGTGTGGCCTCCTGCATCGGAGCCTGAAGACCCTCGGGGTGCGGGTGCGCAAGCAAAACGAGACGGCCCGGGCGCTCGCGGCGGCGCTGGCCGATCACGACGGCGTCGAACGGGTGCACCACCCCAGTCTTTCGTCCCATCCCCATCACGATCGCGCCCGGACATTGCTCGATGGGTTCGGGGGCATGGTGGGCCTCGAACTGGCCTCACAGACAACTGTCGATTCGTTCTTCGACGCACTCTCCCTTCCCCTTCGTGCGCCGAGCCTTGGGGGCGTCGAGACGCTCGTGACGCAGCCCGTGCACACGTCCCACAAGGACGTGGCCCCGGCGGCCCGCCGGGCCATGGGCATCACCGATCGGTTCGTGCGCGTATCCGTGGGGCTTGAAGGCCCCAAAGACCTCGTGGCAGACTTTGCCGCGGCGCTCGACGCCGGGCTGGACGAGTAGCCGTCACCTCTCCTCTTTTCGCTCTCCTCCCCCCTATACGTTTTGAGCCGCTGGGGACGTGCGGGGGCTGCCGCGGGAGGCCGGGGCTGGGCCGCTGGGGGTCGCTCGCGCCGCGACGCTCAAGGGCGCACAGGCGTTCGGGCGGGCCGACGGAGTCGACTGCGCACGGTTGAGGACGGCGTTGTTTTCGAAGCCGAACGGCTGCCCCGGGACGTGGAGCAGGTGGTGCGCACGGCGGAAGAGGCGGCCGGCACCGGACACGGACCCGACGCTTATTGAGTGGCGGGATTGAGAAAGGAGGACGGACGGTCGCGGCAACGTGCTGTTCGGCTGCTCCTCGCGGCGCAGGCCGCCTTCCGACCACGCCTCTCGGCTGGAAGCGCCTACAGAAATGCGCAAAGGGGCCCTCACGGCAATGAAGGCCCCTCTGTCGCCGCAGTCTGCTGGCCACTCGGTCAGCCCGACTCCGGAATGACCTGGATGTCCAGGGTCGCTTCGATTCCGTAGCCCAGGTCGATGGACGCCGTGTAGGCCCCCACGAACCGAATGTCTTCGTCGAGCTCGATGTCCCGCCGGTCGATGTTGAAGCCGCGGTTGGAGAGCTCCACCGCGATCTGCTGAGTCGTCACGGTGCCAAAGATGCGGTTGTCCTCGCCCACCTTCGCGGTGAAGACCACCTGCATGTCTTCGAGCTCGTCCTTGAGCTCTTCGACCTGCTCTTTCTTGGCGGCCTCTTTGCGGGCCTGCTGCTGCTGCTCGTCGCGCAACTGGCGAATGGCCCCGTCGGTGGCCACCCGCGCGAGTCCTTGGGGAATCAAGTAGTTGCGGCCGTAGCCGTCGGCCACCTCGTGGACCTCGCCTTTTTCGCCGAGGTGGTCCACGTCGTTGAGGAGAATAATCTGCATGATGCAATCGGGTCAGTCGGAAATGGTGGAGACAGTTCGTCCGGGTCCGTTACCGAACCGACTCGGACACGTACGGCATGAGGGCGAGGTGCCGGGCCCGCTTGATCGCCTTCGTGATCTGGCGCTGCACGCGGGCGGGCACCCCCGTCACGCGGCGCGGCAGGATCTTGCCCTGGTTGTTGATGAACTGCTCCAGGAATTCGGTGTCCTTGTAGTCTACGTATTCGAGGTGCTCGTAGTCGACGTCGTTTTGGTCAGCCATGGGTCATCGGAAGCTCAAGTTCGAGAAACGCGGGAAGGCAAAGAGGGGAGACGCTACTCCTCGTCGGACTCGTCCGCCGCCTCTTCTTCGGCGGCCTCCTGCGCACGGCGCTTCTTGCGCTGCTCGTAGTGACGCTTCATCTTCGCGTCCATGCGCAGGGTGAGGTAGCGCAGCACGTCGTCGTTGATGTCCAGTTCGCGCTCAAGGCGCGGAACGAGCTCGCCCGGCGCCTGGAAATACATGTTCACGTAATAGCCGCTGCGCTTGCGGTCGATCTCGTAGGCGAGGCGTTGGTTGCCCCACTCGTCGACCTCAAGCACGTCGCCGTCGTTGCTCTCGATGAGGTGGTTCACCTTGCGGACAATGTCGTCCACCTGGTTTTGCTTGACGACCCCACTGATGACGTACGTCAGTTCGTACTGATACTTTTGTGCCATGTCGTGTGCCTGGGTCCCTATGGGATGAAATTGAGTCATGCCCCTCGTAGAACGCCGACAGCTGTCGGGGTGCGGAGGAGCAGGGAAAAACGCAGTTGACATGTACGACCGTCTTCCGAGGAGGTCGCACAGACGCCTTGAAAACAGGGTGAGGATTCCGCGGTGCGGAGGGCCAATCAGTGAGCAATCCGCCCCGCCCTCCTTTTCCTTCAGAGCTTCGAGCACGGGCCCCGGACGCACGCCGCGCTGTGCTGCCTCGGGCCCAGGGCGACCAACAAGCGTAGACGGTCCGTCCCAACGGCCTACAGATTCGCCAACTTCTCCGCGTGCTCTTCGGCACGAAGGGCATCGATGATCGGATCGATCTCCCCGTCCATGATGGGCTGGAGGGAGTGGTTTTTCTGGCCCCCTTCCAGTCGATGGTCGGTCACGCGGTCCTGGGGAAAATTGTAGGTCCGAATCTTCGCCGACCGGTCCCCGCTCCCTACCATGGACCGGCGCGCCTCTTCCCGCTCGGCCTGCTGTTCCTCCCGTTTCTTCTCGTACACCCGAGAGCGCAGGACGCGCATCGCTTTCGATCGGTTTTTGTGCTGGCTCTTCTCGTCCTGACACGACACCTCCACGCCCGACGGCGCGTGCTTGATGCGCACGGCGGAGTCGGTCGTGTTCACGGACTGCCCGCCGGGGCCGGTTGCCTTGAACGTCTCGATCGTGAGGTCGCTCGGGTTGATGTCCACGTCCACCTCCTCGGCCTCCGGCAGGACCGCCACCGTGGCCGCGGACGTGTGGATGCGGCCGCTCGACTCGGTCTCGGGCACACGCTGCACCCGGTGCACGCCCGCTTCGTACTTGAGCGTGCCGTACACGTCCTCCCCCTTTACGGCAAAGATGACCTCTCGAAATCCTCCCTGGGTGCCCGGCGACGCGTCGATGAGCTCGTAGGTCCACCCCTGTTGCTTCGCGTACTGCGTGTACAGCCGAAACAGGTCGCCGGCGAAAAGGGAGGCCTCGTCCCCCCCGGCACCGGCCCGGATTTCCACAATGGCGTTCTTCTCTTCTTCCGGGTCCTTCGGGATGAGCTTCTGCTTCAGGTCCTCCTCCACCGCCGGCAGCTTCGTCTCGAGCTGCTCAAGCTCCTCCTTGGCCAGGGCCTCCATCTCCCCACTCTCGTCGCGGATCATCCCTTCGAGCTCGTCCCGCTCGTCCAGAAGCCGCTCGTACCGGTCAATGGCCTCCACCACCTCTTCGAGACGACTGTGCTCCTGGCCCAGCTCCCGCATCCGGTCCGGGTCGTTCGCGACCTCCGGATCCGCCATGAGGCTCTCGACCTCTTGAAACCGATGCTTGACCTTGTCGAGCTTCTCGCGTTCAATCATAGAGCAGGTGGGTCTGACGGAGTTACTGCGAGATGCCCTACGGAGGCAAGGGCGTCGAGTTCGTCCGGGGCAACACCCCCACGGTGGTGTAATTCTCACCGATCAGCACAGTTGGACCCGAATTCTTCTCTGGCCCTGGGGCAGACCGTAGGGCGCAGTTCTGGACTATATTGTCTGAGTACAGCAGCAACACCCGCCAGGCCGTACTCACTCCACCGTCACGCTCTTCGCGAGGTTGCGGGGCTGGTCGACGTGGCAGCCGCGGAGCACCGCGATGTGGTACGACAGGAGCTGCAGCGGAATAACGGTGAGGAGCGGCGAGAGAAACTCCTTGGTCTGCGGAATCTCCACGACCGCCTCGCAGAGGCTTTCGAGCTCGGCGTCCTTGTCGTCGGTGATGGCAATGACCGACCCCTCGCGGGCGGCCACCTCTTCGATGTTGGAGAGCACCTTGTCGTAGGTACTGTCCTTCATCGCCATGAAGACCACCGGCATGGACCGGTCGATGAGGGCAATCGGGCCGTGCTTCATTTCGGCCGCCGGGTAGCCTTCCGCGTGGATGTAGGAGATCTCTTTGAGCTTGAGGGCCCCCTCCAGCGCGACCGGGAAGTTGTAGCCGCGGCCCAGGTACAGAAAGTTCGACGCGTACCGGTAGGTGTGGGCCATCGACTGGAGGGCCCCGTTGCTGGCGTTCAGCACGCGGCGCACCTTGTCGGGCACCCCTGCGAGGGCGCGAATGTTGTCGGCCAGCTCCGCCTTCGACAGCGTGCGCCCCTCCGCCAGCTTCAGGGCGATCATTGAGAGCACAGTCACCTGCGCGGTGAAGGCCTTCGTGGACGCGACGCCAATCTCGGGCCCGGCGTGCAGGTACACGCCCGCGTCCGTCTCCCGCGCAATGGTCGATCCCACGACGTTGCAGATGCCGAAGCAGGGAATGCCCTTGCTGTGGGCCTCGCGCACCGCCGCGAGGGTGTCGGCCGTCTCTCCGCTCTGAGAAATGACGAGCACCACGTCGCCCTCTCGGAGCACAGGGTCCCGGTACCGGAACTCACTCGCGTACTCAACCTCCACCGGAACGCGGGACGCCGACTCAATGAGGTACTCGCCCACCAGGCCCGCGTGCCAGGAGGTCCCACAGGCCGCAATCACGATGCGATCCGCCTCCCGC
The DNA here is from genome assembly GCF_000013045.1 of Salinibacter ruber DSM 13855. NCBI lineage: Bacteria > Pseudomonadati > Rhodothermota > Rhodothermia > Rhodothermales > Salinibacteraceae > Salinibacter > Salinibacter ruber. The sequence goes on along the minus strand of NC_007677.1, from coordinate 1,712,714 downwards.
AGCTGATCCCAGTGGCCATGGAGCCCGCCCAGGTGGATCTGGTTGTCCTCGGGCCGCACTCGGCCCCGCATGGCGTCCTCCAGGGCATCGGGCTGCTCCATGATTTCCTTCAGCATGAAGTGGTCGTACCCCCCCTTCTCGATCTCCCCGAGCGACCATTCGAGCTCGTGCACCTCCTTTTTGAGGGGCTCGTTGTCGATGGTGGTCACCTCGTAGCCGGAGTGCCGCAGCGTGGCCATCTCTCCGTCTTCCAGGTATACCACCTGTCGGGTGTGCTCCACGAGCGGGGCCGCGTCGGACCCCACAAAGTACTCGTCGTCGCCCACGCCCAGGATGAGGGGGCTTCCGTTGCGGGCCGCGATAAGAAGATCCGGGTCTTCCCGCGACACAACCGCGATGCCGTACGCGCCCACCACCTGGGTGAGCGCCTGCCGCACCGCCTCCGGAAGCGACAGGTCGGTGGCCCGCTTTACCTCCTCGATCAGCTTCACGAGCACCTCCGTGTCGGTCTCGCTCTGGAAGGCGTAGCCCTTTTCTTCGAGCCGCTCCTTAATGGCCCCGTGGTTTTCGATAATCCCGTTGTGTACCAGGGCGAAGGCGCCATCGGAGCTAACGTGGGGATGGGCGTTGACGTCATTCGGGGCCCCGTGGGTCGCCCAGCGGGTATGCCCGATGCCGGTCGTTCCGGCCACGGACGCCCCGTTCAGGCTGCTCCGAAGATCATCGACCTTTCCTTCTTGTTTTTGAACGTGCAGGGCCGCATCGTCGACCGTCGCGAGTCCGGCCGAATCGTACCCGCGATATTCGAGGCGCTTGAGGCCCGTGAGCAGGAGTTCCTCCGCTTCTTGGCTCCCAATGTATCCGACAATTCCACACATAGACGTCCGGTTGGCTTGGCGTGACAACAGAGATGAAAAGCATACGCGCGCCGGGGTCGAAGCCGGCTTTTTTGCGACCGCAACGGCCGGGGATGGACGCTGCAAAAAACCGACCAGGGAGGCTCAAACCGACTAGTACCGCTCGAGCGAAAATTTCTCGCCGAGATACCGCTTGCGCACCTCGGGGTCGGCCGCAAGCTCTTCCGCGGTGCCGTGCTTCAAGATGTGCCCCTCGTATAGTAAATAGGCGCGATCCGTGATTGCAAGGGTTTCGTGTACGTTGTGGTCCGTGATGAGCACCCCGATGCCGCGCTCCTGAAGGCCCGCGACGATGCTTTGAATGTCCTCGACCGCGATCGGGTCGACGCCCGCGAACGGCTCGTCGAGCAAAAAGAACCGGGGCCGGGTCGAAAGGGCCCGCGCAATCTCGGTGCGGCGGCGCTCGCCCCCGGACAGCTCGTATCCCTTCGAGTCTCGCACCCGCTCCAACCCAAACTCTTCGATGAGCGACTCCACGCGGGCGGTGCGGTCCGCGTCGCTCATCGACTGGAATTCCAACACCGCGTGCAAATTATCTTCCACCGTAAGCTCCCGAAACACGGAGGTTTCTTGGGCCAGGTACCCCACCCCGCGTCGGGCCCGCTTGTACATCGGGAGTCGCGTGATGTCGTCGTCCTCCAGGTGGATGGATCCCTCGTTTGGACGAATCATGCCCACGATCATGTGGAAGGTCGTCGTCTTGCCGGCGCCGTTCGGGCCGAGGAGCCCCACGATCTCGCCCTGATTGACGTCGAGGCTCACGTCGTCCACCACGGCCCGCTTGTCGTATCGCTTCGTGAGGTGACGCGCCGCAAGCGTCGCCGGCTCGCCGGAGGCGTCTCGGTCCACAAAGGACCCGTCGGGGGACGAGGCACTCATGAGTCGGGACTGGGCATTGTGCTGAGGGTGTCTGACGGCAGGGGGGATCGCAGGGAGTCGGGCGGGACTGCCGGGCCCCGATCCGTAGAGTCCGAAGACGAACGTTCGGGCACCATCCCCTGCCAGAGGTACACGGGCATGGGGTCTGCGGGGTACGGCGGTTCGGGCCCGGTCTGGGCGGTCGAGTCGGCCCCAAAGGCCCACGTTCCCTCGGCGCCCAACGGAGGCACCGGCCCGGCCACCGGGCGGTCGCGACGCGCCGGCCCTTGACCGAGCCGCCGCCGCACCCGGGCGTCCCGGAGCAGCTTGCCTCGGATCGGGCGCCGTGCTGGCGTCCATTGAAAGCCCTCCAGCTGAAAAGGGTCCGGGATGTTCTCACTGTTCCGGTAGTAGGTGGTCTGCGTCCCCCCAATGACGCTCACCCGCCGGACGCTGCCGTCCACGAAACGCAGCTCGATGCGGTCGCCGGACGTCCGGGCCGCCCCGTTCAGGGAATCGTTCTCGGCCGCCAGGAACCGGATGGCCCGGGCATTGGGGCGGGCCCGGATTCGGTGAAGGGTGCCCTCCTCAAAGAAGGCGGTGATGGTCTCGGCCTTCAGTTGCTGGATTCGGTCCAGCACCGAATCGCGCTGGGCCGCGAATCCAGCCCCCCGGACAAACACAGTATCCGGGCGTCGATTTCGGGCCCGGACCCGAATGGAGTCGCCCCATACCTGACTGTCGTCGAACCACGTCGTGGGGGACCGGAACAGGCGGGTTTCCTCAATCGGCAGGGCGCTGTCGGCCCGTGCCGTTGGGGTGTCCCACCTCCGGGACGCCGGTGCCGGGGCCCCACGGGCACCTCGCCGGGCTGTAGGAGAGGAGCGGCCGGAGGGGCCCACCGCGGCAGAGCGCGCCGACGTGTCGGGCACGGGTCGGTCCCGACCGCCGGTCGAATCGGGTGGGGCCGTTGCCTGTTTTTGGGAAGGAACGGGCGGGGAGGCTGTGGGGGCAGCGGCCCGAAGTGAGTCGGAACCGGCCTGTGGGGCCACAGAGTCTGGCGGCGGGCGGGTCGTGTCGATCGGGGGCCGCCGACCGGCGACGCTGTCGGGGGTGGTGGCGACGACGCGGTCGTACACCGCGGAATCCGCCGTGGCAGAAAGGTCGGGCTGCCAGATGCGCACCGAATCCACCGCCACGAGCCGACGACGCATGTCCGTGCGGAAGGCCTCCAGGCGACGGGCCGCGACCACCAGGGTGTCGCTTGGGGCGCCCGTCGAGTCCATCCGGACTCGGACCAGCAGCGCGTCGCCCTCCACCCGGCTGTAGCGACGGGCCTCCCGGTTGTCCGCCCGATTTCCGAACAAATAGGTCCGCGCCGTGGTGTCGGCGTCCGCCCCGTCGTCGCCCCGCCGGTCGATGAAGACGTTTCCGTAGGCCACAGACCGATCGCGGTCGCGGTAGTACGTCAGGGAGTCCGAGAGAAGCGTCGTCCCCGGCTCGGTGAGCCGCACGCGTCCCCCAAATTCCGCCCGGCCCTCGTCGGACCAGTACGTGCCCCGCTGGGCCCGCAGCACTCGATCGCCGTCAACGAGCACGACGCTGTCGGGAAAAACCGAGCGCTTCTCCGAGGCGAAGTATCGCGCGCTGTCTGCCCGGACGTTTACCTCACCGTTCGTCAACCGCACGTTGCCGCGGGCGTACCCGACTTCGGTCGCGCGGTCGTACCGCACCGTATCGGCCCGGAGGGTGTCGCCCCGTTCGTAGATGACCACGTTGTCGGTAAAGAGGAGCTCGCTGCGGGAGAGGTACCGCCGGGCGTAGTCCGACCGCAATCGCGTCAAGTCTTGGCGGACGAAGACATCCCCGTACAGGTCCTGCACACGCTTTTCCCTCCGGATCAGCGAGTCGGCGTTGACGAAGGCCCGCGGGGGGTCGCTTGTGTCGGATGCTGGCTGTACCGGCGTGGGCGGCGGCACGGTCTCCCCTGTCGGCAGCGAGTCCAAGCCCGCCGGCTCTACCCCAGTCGGGGCCGCACGGGACGTGTCGTCTTCGGCCTGGGCCCACGCCTCGGTTCCACCTCCCATCCACGCAATTCCAACCGTCGCCACCAACAGGGCGCGTCCCAGGAGGTGCCACATCCGATGGTCGAAGGGATCAGTCATGCAGATGACGGCAGTGTCCGCACCGGAAAATCGGGTTTATCAAGACGAGTTGCTCTGCACCAAGGCGCCCGGACCGGCATTCCCGCGAAAAGCAGGAATGCTGCGCAGGGCCGGGGCGTCGCGCTTCACTGCTGTTCATCCGTGTCGTCGTCCTCGTCGACGTCCACCTCCGCCGAAAACCGTCCGAGCTGGTACGTTTCGAGATCCTCGTCCGCGACGAGCCCGTCCCCCTGAACCACTTCCGAGGGCGTGCGGATGCGCACGAACCGGCGGGTGCGGATCGTCCGGTCGGCCTGGTGCCACGTAAGGTGTTCGCTTTCGAGCCGTTTGTTATCTTCGGTGGTCACGACCACGTTTCGGTACGCATCCAGCACGCCCTTCTGGTCCTGAAACACCAAACTGTCGGCCGTGACGGTGGCCGAAGAATCACCTTCTTCGTCGAAAAGGTACACCCGCACCTTCGTCGTGTCGTCCATCGAGCGCCAGACCGAGTAGGTACTGTCGTCGGTCTGGTACTGCTCCATCCGACGAGCCCGGAGAACGGCCCGCGGTCGTCCGTCCTCCGACATGTTGAACGCGGCATCCCAACTCACGTGTTTGGGCGTCGGTCCCCTCGTCGTTTTGTCCCGGTCGGTTCCTCCCGGTCGCGTTCGGTGCTCGCAGCCGCCGGCCAGAAGCCCTCCCCCCACGGCCACGTAGACCAACAGCCCCAACACAGAACGCCGGCCCCAGTGCAATTGAGTCACGATTTCCTATTTTTCTCAATTTAACCTTTTTGTTGTGCAGCGCGGATCACAAATTCCACCAGCTTTGTGTTTGTGTGGATCCATTGATCCAAACTGGCGCCCCAATATTCCCCGCAGGCTTTACTTTCTTCAAGGCAGCAATGGCGGCGCCTGGGGCGTCGTTTCACAGTCCGGCCCCTATCCGTTATATTGGCATTGATTTTGTTCTCTCATCCCCCGGGGCTCTCCCACACGCACTTGGCCCCTTTGCTTTGGAGGGGCCTTACGCCCCACGCTGCGTTCCTGCGGCACACCTTCTCCTCACCACTCTCCGTCTAGACGACTCGTTTCACCATCATGAGCTTTGACGCCGAGACCGCTTCCTCCGAAACCGTCATCATCCATGTTGGGGAAGCCTTAGACTTTCGGAACGCAGACGACTTCAAGGAGACATTCCAGGAGCACGTTGACGACGGCGTTCGGCAGTTTATTCTCGACTTTTCCGACACAGAAGTGCTCGACTCCACCGGCCTCGGGTCCATCTTTTCGCTGTACCGGGCCATCTCGCCGGACGACGGAAAGGTCGCCTTCGCGGACGTGTCGGAGCCGGTTCAGGTGGTCGTCCAGTTGACCCGAACGTACAAGGTCTTTCGCCAATTCCCGTCCGTGGACGCCGCCCGCGAGGCGTTTTCGGGATAGCCGATCGCCCCACCCTGGGCGTCTGCATCAACGGCGGCCTGCCTTGTTGGACACAGATCCGGCTCCATGGACCCCTTTACGAAGACGTACACGGACCTCGATCGGGCGATCGACGAGGTGCGTACCCTCTCTGATGATTGGCCCGTCTCTCAACAAGACGGCGCAATCGACGACGAAACGCTTCACTGCACGTGCCTTGTGCTCCACGAGTGGATTGCGAACCTCCACCAGCACGCCCGCTTCCGGAACGGCACCCCGATGGTTGAAATCCGGCTGACCTGTGACGCCCAGCGGGTGACCTGCTCGGTGCTCGACAACTCGGACGGCTTCGACCTCACCTCCTACCTCCCGGCCGACGACGAGGACCCGGAGGCCTTCCCGGAGCGCGGCATGGGCCTCCGGATCATCAAGACGTGCACCGATGACCTTTCGTATTCGCCGACGGAGGACGGCCTTCACCGCTTCGAATTTATCATCCCCTCCGACCACGATCCATGGCTGAACACACTATTTTAGTTGTCGAGGATGATAGCACGGTTCGGGAGCTTCTGAAGTACCGCCTCGGCAAGCACTACGAGGTCTACACCGCCACAAATGGCGAGGAGGCCCTGGATCAAATTGAGGAGACCATCCCCGACCTGATCATATCGGACATCATGATGCCGAAGATGGACGGCTTCGCGCTGCAGTCGGCCCTACAAACCGACAAGAACACGCGCGTCATTCCGTTCATCTTCCTCACGGCCCGGGCCGACGAAGAGGCGCGCCAGCAGGGCGAGCGGAAGGGCGTGGACGACTACATCACCAAGCCCTTCGACATGGAAACGTTGCTCTCCCGGGTGGAGCGCCTCCTGGAACGCATCGACATGTTCCAGACCCAGCTCGACGCGGAAATCGGGCGCGACTTTTCCAACCGCCTCCTGCCGGACGAGACGCCGGAAATTGGCGGCTACGAGCTCGACTTTTACAGCGAGTCCCGCGAGCAGGGCGGCGGCGACCTCTTCGACTGGACGGAGACCGACGAGGGCACCTACTTCCTCACGATTGGGGACGTGATGGGCAAGGGCCTCCGGGCCAAATTCTACGCCTTCAGCTTCCTAAGCTACGTGCGGGGCACCCTCCACACCTTGCTGGAGGAGTCGACCTCCCCGGCCGCCCTGATGGGCGAGCTGAACGATATGCTCCTCAACGACGATGTGCTGGAGGACACGTTCGCAACGTTTCTGCTCCTCCACTGGGACCCTCACGCCCACACCGTCACGTACGCGAACGCGGGCCACTGCCGCCCCGTCCTGGTACGTCCAGACGGAGCCACAATTCATGAGCACAGCGACCTGATCCTGGGCCTGGAAGAGGACGTACGCTTCTCGGAGGTCTCGTTGGACCTCGACCCGAGCACCGCCCTGGTGTCCTACACCGACGGCCTCACGGAGCAGCACACCCAGGACGGCAGCATGCTGGGCGAGGACGGCGTCCGAGACCTCGCCGTGGAGGCCTACGGCGGCGACGCCCCAATTCAGGCCCTGCTGGACGGGGTTCTGTCCCGAAGCCCCTCCGACAGCTTTGAGGACGACCTCCTGGTCGTCTGGCTGGAGCGCCTGGCCGATTAGCGTCCCGCCGCGGGGCCCGACTCGCCCCTCCGTTCCCCGCCCCTCTTTCCCGCAGGCCTCCTCACGCCGCCTCCACGGACGGCTCCTGCCGTGCCTCCCCTCGGCGTGCCCGATACGCTGGTGCCAAGAGGGCGTACAGGCCCTTGTCCCAGTAGCGCCCGTCTCGGCGCAGGTAGTCCCGCGCCGTTCCTTCCCTCGTGAATCCCATTCCTTCGATCAGGTCCCGCCACGCCGTGTGGTACTCGAAGGTCTCCGCGCTCACGCGGTGCAGGTTTCCCTGATCGAAGCAGTACGAGAGCAGCATCTCAAACGAGGCGCGACCGTAGCCACGGCCCCAGTAGTCCCGATCCCCAATCGTGATGCCGACCTTCGCGTGGCGGCTGTGCGGATTGATGTGCGCCGCATAGGCCACGCCGATGAGCGTGTCCTCTTCGAGGGCATGAATTTCGAACGTCCGGGTCGAGGGGGACGACTCTTCACACATGCGCTCGAACCGCCCCTTAAACGCCCCGAACGACTCCTCCTCGTACGGAACCTCACTGTCGAGGCGATTCAATTCCGGGTCGTTGTTCCAGCGGAAGTGCGTGTGGATGTTTTCCATTCGGAGCGGCGTAAACGTGACCCGCTCTCCGCGCAGCGGCGTCACGTCGGGAACAGGGGGCGGTGTATCCATTTCGGAAGCGCTTCCAATTTCGGGACGTATCGAAGAGGGGTGCTCATCGGCTGCTGACGTGTCCCCAAGGAAACGGGCAGGCCCGCCGAATGCAACAGTCCTGCATCGTTTTCCGAACGCAATCCCGATCTTCTGGGCACCGGGCACCGTTTCTTCTACCCCCTCCGGGCCCGTTGACGCAGGGCCTCATGGTCCACTTTCAACTGCCCGTCCACGGCGGCCTCGGGAAGGGAGCGAATGGCATCCGGGAGCTTAAATTTGGGGAGGGACGTCGACAGCGTCTGGCGCCAGGCGTCCGGCCGCAGGGGGCCGCGCGTCCGGACGAAGGCCACGGGCCGATGCCCGTAGGCCTCGTGAGGAACCGCCACGACCACCGCCCGCTCGATCTCGTCGACCCGTTCAAGCGCCGCCTCAATCTCTTCGGGCTGGATGTTCTCCCCCCCCGAGACGAACTGCCGATCGACACGCCCCTGCACGTGGAGGCGTCCCTGTGCATCGAAGTGCCCCACGTCGCCCGTCGGGTACCAGCCGTCTTCGCGCGGATCCTGGATGGTGTCCCCTTCGATTACGCCCACGCACAAGGACGGCCCCGCAACGAGGATGTGGCCGTCCTCCGCAATCTGCACGCGGCGGTGCGGGAGCCGGCGCCCGGCCGTCTGCAGGTCCGCACGCGAGGCCCCAGGGGATGTCGTGGTGATCTGCGATGCCATCTCGGTGGAGCCGTAGCTGGTGTGCAGGGGCCATCCCCGATCGGAGCCCCGGCGCAGGAGTCCGGACGGGATGGGCCCCCCTCCGACGAGGACGGCGCGCACCCGCTCCGGGGCCCGCCCCTGTCGTGCATCCAGGAGGCGACGGAGCTGGGTCGGCACGAGGGACAGGTGGGTCGCCCCGGTCGTAGCCACCGCCTCCGAAACAGACGCGTCCCGGCCCGGCACCGCGACGGCGGCCCCGGCCAGCGCACACCGAACGAGGATGGCCAGTCCCCCCACGTGATACAACGGCAGCGAAAGCAGCCACCGATCCCCGGCCCGGAGGGGTACGTTCGCGTTCGCCCCCTTCGCGCTGTACAGGTGATTTGCCCAGGAGTGCAGGACGGCGGTCGGACGGCCCGTGCTGCCGGACGTGAAGAGAATGGTCGCCCGGCGACGGATCGGCCGGGCGGTCGACGCGGGCCTGCTCGTGACGTTCCGGACCACGATCGACTCAGGAGGCACGGCGTCTGCCCCCCCGTCTCCTTCGTTTAGCGCCTCACGGTTCCGGGTGATGAGACCACGGGCGTGGAGCCGACTCGTGGCCCGCCAGGCCTCCACGTCCGGGAGGCGGGTACTGATCGGGGCGGCCACGGCCCCCTCGCGCCACAAGGCCCACAGCAGCACCACAAACGCCGGTCCTCGCGGCAGCCGAAGCGCGACGCGTGCCCCGTCGGCCCACCCCCGCTCCCGCAGGTGCCGCCCGGTGGCCGCGACCGCTGCGTCAAGTGCCGCGTACGTCCACCGTCGGTCGGACGTCCAGAGCGCCAAGGCATCGGGACGCGCCTGGGCGTGGCAATGAATCGGACACGGGGCATGGGGGCCGGCAGCCATGGTGTGCGGATCAGGCCGAAACGCGTTCGATGAGATCGAGCCGCTCCCACGCGATGCGGGCCGTGGAGGGCGTCGCGACGGCGGGCACGTCCACGTTCGGGCCGCCGATCGGGAGCGGAGGGGCGTACACGTCGGCCGCGAGGCGGTCGTACGTGGAAAGGCCCACGGGCACCGCCGGCCCGGACGCCGCCAGCGCCACGAGCATCTGAATCCCGACCCCGGACTCGTAGGAGCCGCTGAGGACGGGGGCTGCGCCCGCATCTCGTGCGACGCGCCCCCACTCTCGTGTGCGCTGCAGGCCCCCGAGAAGCGTCGGCTTGAGGACGACGGCCGTCACGCCCGGCAGGCCTCGGAGGGTTGCGGGCGGGACTTCCCGGGTCGTCTCGTCGAGCGCCACGGGGAGACTCGTTCTCTCGATGAAATCATCCAGGCGGGCTGGGTCGGCGAGGGGCTCCTCCACGTAGGCGATGTGCAGATCGTCGATGCCGTCCGCGAACGTCACGGCCTCATCAAACGACCAGGCGCGGTTTGCGTCGGCACGAAGAGCAACGGACGCGTCGAGGGCCTTCCGGATCGCCCGGACGCGCTCAACGTCTTCTTCAACCCCCCCCCGCCCCACCTTCACCTTGACGGCCCGGTAGCCCTCCTCTTGCCGCCGCACGGCCTGTGTGGGGCCATTCGCCCCGGAGCGCGGAAGCAGAGCGTTCAGCGCCACGGTTTGTCGCGGCGTCCCCAGCATCTCCGGAACGGACGCCTCGTGGGCCGCAGCGGCGGCCCCCACCACAGCCCCCTCCATCGCAAACCGGAAGGACGACGGCGCCTCCGCCTCGAAGGGAAGGTCCTGCAGCATGGCGTCGAGGTCCCCCTGAGCGTCGAAGAAGGATGTGCCCGTCCAGCGGGGAAGTGCGGCGCGGGCGTGCTGTTCAACGTCCCCCCGTGTTTCGTCACTGAAGCCCGGCAAGGGCGCGGCGTCGCCCCAGCCGACGCAGCCCTCCTCCGTCGTCAGCCGCACGAGCACGCCTCGGCGCCGGGTCACCGCCTCGCTCCCCAGCTTGAGCGGTGCGGTGAGCGGAAGCGCGTACCTGTACAAGGCACCCTCCGAGATCGTCACAGGCATGGGGGCATCAGAGGTTCCAGCCAACGGCGAAGAGGAGGGCCCACAGCACCAGGATCCGGCCGGTCGCCCCGAGCAGTGGGTTCAGCTTTTCCGGATCCGTCGTCTCGGACAGTCTCCGGATGGGCCCGATCGCGAGCGGGAGCAACCCGAGGGGCAGGGCCGCCCACGGGTGAGGCGTCGTGCCGAACAGGCCCGCTGCCAAAAGTCCTGCGAGCAACAGGGCCCCGACCAGGCAGGCCCCGTACGCGGCGACCCCAAATCGCCGGCCGAAGCGCACGACGAGCGTCCGCTTGCCGGCCCGACGGTCTTCCGCCACGTCTCGAACATTGTTCACCAGTAGAATGCCGATCGACAGCAGCCCCGGCCCGCCCCCGGCGAGGAGCACCTCTGTCGGCAGCGACAGGGCCTGCACGTAGTAGGTGCCCCCCACCGCCACGGGGCCGAAGAACACGAACACAAACACATCGGCCAGCCCGAGGGCCGCGAGGGAATACCGGCCCGCGGTGTACCAGATGGCTGCCCCAATCGACGCCACGCCCACGGCCAGAATGGGCCACCCGCCCCGCGCGATGAGGTAGAGGCCGGCCATCACGGCGAGGCCGAAGACCAGAATCGTGGCCCGTCGCATCGTCTGAGGGGCCACGAGCCCGGCCTGCGTGACCCGGAGCGGCCCCACTCGCTCTTGGGTGTCCGCGCCCTGCACGTAGTCGGCGTAGTCGTTGTGGTAGTTCACCCCGACCTGGATGAGCACCGCCCCGGCAAGGGCCAGGAGCGCCGAGAGGAGGTGCCACGCGCCGGCCTCAAGGGCCATCCCCGTCCCGACGAGCACAGGGGCAACGGCCGCCCCGAGCGTTTTGGGCCGGGCCGCCCACAGCCAGACACGTGCCTGGCTCACGTCCTGGGCGTCCGTCGAATCGTTCATGAGTGAGTAGTCGGGGGGTTGCAGCAAACAAGACGAGCGTTCATACAAGCGCACACCTCAACGCCCTGGAGGACGGAGACGATCCCATTCCCCCTCGCGTGTGAGGCTCGCTGGGGTTGGAAAATCTTGTCTCTTCGCGGGCCGGTGCGCTGGAATTCGCCCCCGGCGGAGGCTACGTTGGGTTCTGCATTTTACCGCCACAGTTCCTCTCAATTCCATGTCGTCTCGCCGTGCATTTCTCCGCCAATGCGGCCTTGCCCTCGCCGCCGCTCCGGCCCTCTCGTCCCTCCCCCCTTGGCTCTCCTCCGCGGACGGCTTCACGTCCCTCCGGGGCGGCATCGGGACCTTTACCCAGCGCGGGGGCACCATCGGGTGGCTCGCCACCGACGACGGCATCGCAGTCGTCGACACGCAGTCCCCCCAGTCGGCACCCGACTGTTGGAACGGCCTCCGCGAACGGTCCGACAGCCCCCTCGCGATGGTCATCAACACACACCACCACGGCGACCACGTCGGCGGCAACGGCGTCTTTGCCCGGCACACCGACCGCCTCGTGGCGCACGCCAACGTGCCGGAGCTGATGCGGGCCGGCGCCGAAGACGGAGCGGCCGACGAGAAAACGTACCCGACGGAAACGTTCCAGGACACGTGGTCCGAGCCCCTCGGGGACGAGACGATCACGCTTCGCTACCGCGGCCCGGCCCACACGGGCGGCGACGCGATCGTCGTCTTCGAGAACGCGAACATCGTCCACGTGGGCGACCTGGTTTTCAACCGGGCCTATCCCTTTATCGATGTCGGCGGGGGGGCGGACTCGCAGGGCTGGATTGACAGTCTCGAAACCATCCACGGGGCCCTCGACGACGATACGATCGTCATTCACGGCCACGGGAACCCGGACTTTGGCGTCACCGGTGGGCGCGAGGACCTCTTGGTGATGCGCGACTTTCTCTCGGCGCTCAATGAGTACGTCACGCAGCAGCGCCAGGCCGGGGCGTCCTTAGACGAGATGAAGCAGACGAAGGTGCTGGACGGCTTCGAGGCCTTCAACTTCGACTGGGCACTGTCGCTTGCCGACTGCATCGAGGCCGTCTACCGGGAGCAGACGGCCGGGTGACGATCAGGCTTCCCGAACGGGTGCACATGCCGTCGACACGTAGCACAGTGCACGCTCGGTAACTGGCCGAGATCACCCCTCCTCCACGGCCCTCTCGACCGATGCCTCCAGCCGATCGTGCACCTGCCGGTTCGTCGCACGATCGGTTCGGACCTCAATGAGGGCCGATTCGCCAGACCGACAGGCCTGCGCGTAGGCGCTGCGGAGGGCCGACGGGGAGTCCGGGCGATGATACGGCAGGTCGAACAGGGCCGCCGCGTGCTCGAAGTCGTGCCCGTGGGGCGTCGTAAAGTACGGGTCGAATTCGTCGTGCTTGCGGATGGGCAGGAAATGGAAGATGCCTCCACCGTCGTTGTTGACGACGATCGCCACGACGGGGCGGTCTTGGAGAAGGGCCAGCCCGTTCAGGTCGTGCTGGAGGGCAAGGTCTCCGATCAGGAGCGTCACCGGGCCGTCCCGCCCTTCGGCAATGCCCGCCGCGGTTGCCACGGTCCCGTCGATGCCACTCGCGCCCCGGTTGGCAAAGGCCGGGCCGCCCGTCCCGCCTGGGGCGGCGTGGCGGTTAAGGTCCCGCACCGGCATGCTGCTGGCCGCCACCAGCGCGTGCTCCGACGGCATCTCTTCGGTGAGAAGCGCGGCCACGAGCGGGTCGGTGAGCGCGTCTGACTCCTGCACGTGGGCCTGCACGACGGCCCCGACGCGCTCGCTGGCACCGGCCCAGTCGTCGCGCCACGTCGTGCCCCTCGGGCCCTCCTCGAGCCGCGCAACCAGCGCGTCGACCGCCGCGGGAACAGCCGCCTCCACGTGGTGCGTCACCCGGTGGTCCGGGTCGATGCGGGACGGATCCGGGCGCACAACGGCCCAGACCTCGGGAGCGCTATCGCGGAGGAAGAGACGCAGCCGCTTCGACGCGAACCGCCCCCCGACCTGCAGAACGGCCCGTGGCGGATGGCCCTCCCGGAAGGCCGCCGAGGTCAGCACCAGGTCCCCGTACGGCACCTGCTCCGGCTGCTCCCTCCCGCCCCGACGAAGACGCGACGTGAGGTCGGGAATGAGCGGCCAGCCGAGGTGCGTGGCCAGCCGTCGGGTCGCGTCGGCCGCCGCGGCCGAGTCGAGCCGCCCCGCCACCACGAGCCCGTGCTCGGTTCCGCGTACCGTCTCGGCGAGCGCGTCGACCTCGGGGCCGGGCGGAGAAGGAGCGGGGGTCGGGTAGTGCGTGTACGGCTCGGTGCCCCTCGCCCACGCGTCGACGGCAGTCGGAACGGCGACCGACGCCTCCGTCTCCACCGGCTCCAGCGGCTTCCGAAACATGCAGTTCACGTGCACGGGGCCTGCGGGCGCCCGGAGGGTCTGGTGCAGGGCCTGGTCGGCCGTCGTCAGGACGTATGCGGGGTCCACCTCGTCGGACGGCGGGGGGACATCGGCCTGCCACCGCACGTAGTCCCCGAAGATCTTCACCTGGTCGATCGTCTGGTTGGCCCCTGTATCGCGCAACTCAGGCGGGCGATCGGCCGTGAGGAGGAGCATCGGCACGCCGTCGACCGACGCCTCCACCGCGGCGGGCAGGCCGTTCGCGACGGCGGTTCCGGAGGTCGTGACCCAGGCGGCGGGCCCCCGCGCGGCGCGCCCCACGCCCAGTGCCGCAAACGCAGCGCCCCGCTCGTCCACGTGCAGCACCGATTCGGCCTCCGGGTGGCGCGCGATGGCGACCGTGAGGGGCGTCGAACGGGATCCCGGCGCGACGAAGAAGGTGTGTACGCCATTCCGCACGAGCTCCTCGACGAGCAGCTGCGTCCACAGGTAGGTGGGATTCGGGGCGTCGAGGACGGACCAGGACTGATGGGCCACAGGCGCACTTGGTTGGTCAGAAGAACTACCGGGAGGCCATCCGGGGATCGCTCACGCCCATGATGGCGGCAAAGTCGCCAATCTTCTGTTCGATCTCGTCCCACTCCCGGTCCGGCGCCGACCCCTCAACGATCCCCGCCCCCGAAAACAGCGCCATCTGCGCCTCCTCCACGAGGCCCGCCCGCAGGCCCACTGCAAACTCGGCGGCGTCGCGCCCCACCCACCCGACGGGCCCCGCGTACCACCCTCGATCGAACGGCTCTCGGGCCCGGATCGCCGCCACGGCGTCATCGGTCGGCACGCCGCCCACCGCCGGGGTGGGATGCAGCGCCTCCAACACGTCCGTCGTCCCCGTGTCGGGCCGGAGCGTACCGGTGATGCGGGCGTGAAGATGGCGTCCGCGGGCCAACGCCAACTCCCCCCTTTTCTTCGGAATGCGGACCTCGCGGCAGACCCGGTCCAGGTCGTCCCGGATGGCGTCCCGCACGAACGCGTGTTCGCGGCGCTCCTTCGGGCTCTGCAGGAGCTCTTGCCGGAGCCGTGCGTCCTCCGCCGCCGTCTCCCCCCGGGGCCGCGTGCCGGCCACCGCTTCGCTGACGACGGTCCGGCCCGCCCGTCGAAAGAGGCGCTCCGGGGAGGCCCCGACGAACGCCGCCCCCCGTGACGGGCGCACCGCAAAGTGGTAGCACCCCGGCGTCGCGGGCTCCAGGTGACTCAGCACGAGGAGGGGGTCCATCGGCGCGCCGAGCGAGAGGGCCACGCGTCGGGCCAGCACCACCTTGTCGAGGGACCCGCCGTCTATCGCGTCGAGTGCCCAGCGCACCATGTCGGTCCACTCGCCGTGGCCCGGCACGTCTTGTCGCTGGTGGGGGCGGGGCAGGGCCGTGTGTTCGCTGGGGACCGGAAGTGCCACCGCGCCAAGCGCGTCCACAATCTCGTCCACGCGCTCGGCATCGCGGGGGAGCACCAAGGTGCACACGAGGCGCAGCGTGCCGTCCGCCTCCACCAACTCAAACCGAGGCAGGACGAAGCGATACGTTCCGAACGGCGCCCAGCGACCGTCGGGTCGGTTCGGGGCCGTCGGCTGCCCGGCGTCGAACCGCATTCCCCCATAGTATCGGACCCCAGAATCGGCGCCGTCCAGGCGCTCGTCCAGGACACGGCCGAGGGCCTGGTAGTCGACGGGCGCTGTACTGCCCGACACCACGT
The DNA here is from genome assembly GCF_000013045.1 of Salinibacter ruber DSM 13855. Taxonomy (NCBI): domain Bacteria; kingdom Pseudomonadati; phylum Rhodothermota; class Rhodothermia; order Rhodothermales; family Salinibacteraceae; genus Salinibacter; species Salinibacter ruber. The sequence continues at coordinate 1,697,271 of NC_007677.1, read as the reverse complement.
CCGCCGTGCCGCACGCCGCGACCGTGCGGTCTTCGTCTCGCCCCGACCAGTACACCGCCTCGGCGGACGACCGGGCCCGCACCCAGTCGATGGGGCGCATGCGCCCCGGCACCGGCACGCTCACGCGAACCGTCCGGGCGGCCGACGACCGGGTCGCATCGCGGATCCGGTCCGCCAGGGCCGCACGAACGTCGTCGGCCCCCTCGATGTCACGAATGACGGTGGGATCGAGATCGAGCATGGAGGTGTGCGTGAGAAAAACGGGTCGTGGGTGAAGGGGAGGGGCGGGCGGGGGAGGCCCCTCGCGCCGTCTGCCGTGAGGCGTGGCGGATCGGCTAGGCAGGGGCCGAGGCACAGTCCCCTGAGAGGTGGGCCGTGCAGTTGAGCCGCTCGGCCCGTGCCTGCCCCCGCTCGTAGACCACCTGATTGACGCAGGTATTGGAGTGGTCGAGTTCGGACATGTGCTCCAGTCCGTACGCGTCGAGGAGGGTCGCGAGCAACACGCGCAGGTACCGGCCATGCGTCACGACGAGGGCCGTCCCCCCGGCCTCTCGTGCAAGGATGTGCCGGAGCGCCTGTCGCGCCCGACCCTGCACCTCCCGGATGGACTCGCCCCCTTTCGGCCCCCGCTCGTATGCTCCCTCGCGCCAGGCTGATTTGAGGGCGTCGACCGACGCGTCCCGCTCCGGGGATGGAGCCTCTCCCTCGTAGACGCCCCAATCCATTTCGTTCAGGGCTCGAAGATGGGTGCGCGAGAGCGGATCGTGGCCCGTCGCGAGAATGTCGGCGGTCTGGGTGGCCCGTCGAAGCGTACTGGCGTACAGCGCATCGATGTCCGCCGACGCGAACCGGCGGGCCAGTGCCCGGGCCTGCTCGCGGCCGGTCGCGTTCAGGGTGCTGTCGATGCCCCCGCCCTGCATGATGCCCCGTCGGTTGTACTCGGTCTCGCCGTGCCGAACCAGGTACAGGGTGGTCGGTGCCTCCGCAGCAAGAGGTCGCAAGCCGTCACTCATACAAAACACTGTGGGGAACGTGCACGAAAAGACAGAGTCTGCGAACGCCTGGACGCCCGTCTACGCGTCGTCCGGGTCTGTCCCCTGGCGGTCATGCAGATTATCGAGGATGTCCTTGGTGATGTCGTCGACCTGCGGCAGGGACAGGCGATGCTTAAGTGCCACCCGCACGATCAACCCCCGGAGCACCTGGTCGGCCACCGGCAAGGGATAGAGCGCTCGGCGCAATGGACGGACCACATACCCGGCTGCCCACTCCAGCACCCCCCACCGCAGGAGCACAAATCCCAGAAGGCCGGCCCCGAGCGCCGCGTACATCTCCGCAGCGGCAACGGCGCTCATCGCCACCACGTAGTACAGCGCCTGCGCGAGCACGTGGTCGAGCGCGGACACGGCCCGCACCGCCAGAAGGCTCGGCAGAGACGGGCTCAACAGGGCCCACGCGACAAACAGCGTGAGCGCCCCTCCCACTGCCCATCCCACGGGAAGCCCCCAGAGCATCAACGGCAACGCCCAGACCGTGACGGTCCGGGCGGAGTCGACCCATGTGTCCGCCCAGCGGAGTAGCTGTGCCAGCGGCACGTGGTTGAGCACCGCCCCGGCATACTCTTCCACGTCGCTCTCCGTGACGTGGTACCATCGTCCGCCCTCCGTGAGGAGGCCGTACGGGGTGTCGACGTATGGTGTGGAGGACCCCTCCATCCGGAATGTACTGGGTCAGGATTTACATTTCGCGAAACCACGGCCGACTCTTCCACGATTGAGCAGCCGAAAGGCCCGTACAGGGGCTGGGGGGCGCGGTTTCAATTCAAACTGAAAGTTGAAGGACTTTCCCGCCTACCGGGCCCATTCCGTCGGCGTCTCAAAATCACGCCCCGATCCGAACGCGTGGGGCGTGCACGGACTGCGCCTATCCGCCCTTCGGTTGGAGGACGAGTTCGTCGCCGACCCGGATCCGAAACTGGGGCGCCTCCACCCCGGCGGCCTCCAGGGCCGGCCGAAGCATTTTCTTCAGGGCCCGTGCGGTGTTGACGCGCGGCTGGGTGGCGGCCCCGAGACGACGCGCCGCCTGCTCCCGGAAGGCTGCCTTGACGGCCCCCAGCGCCTCCCGTCGGACGGCCGCCGGCATGTCGGACGGCAGGACCCGCATCCATCCACTCGCCTGCGAGCGGACCTCCAGTCGGCCAAGGTCCGGTTCCACGCTGTGAACGGTGAGCGACGGCAGGGCCACGCCCACCCGTCCCGGGTCGTCCACCGCAATCATCGACGCGTCGAGCGTCTGCACGTCGAAGCCATAGGACACCGTCCCGGGCACCCGCACCTGCGTTTCCGACCCGCCCCGCAGGAGCGGAAGGGCGCTCGGCTGGGTCTGTCGCAGCAGGGACGTCAGCCACGAGGGCGTGAGGTACTGCGCCGAGTCCACCCGCACCGCTGCCCGCATGTCCAGAGTGCCCGTGACGAGGAAGGACGCCGGGGCCTCGTCTTGAATCGTCGTGAGGACCGTCTTCCGTACCGTCGCGTCCGACGGGCCCAGGTCCCAAAGCAGCCCCCCCACCACCAGAAGAAGCCCTGCGATCACACCGCCCCCGATGGCGGCACGCACGTGGGTGGTCATGGTCGGCAACGACGGACGATGGCGGCGAGACGGTGAGCAGGCGGCGCATCACAGCCCGAGCAGCACGAGGGCGACGCAGCCCAGGCCCAGGCCGATGCGATTGGGGCGGGAGAGCCGCTCCCCCCAAACGACCACCCCGAGGAGGGCCGCGAGGACCATGATGGCGATGTTGTTCGCCGGAAAGACGAACGTGCCGGGGAGGCCCTCGATGGCACGGAGCAGAAACTCAAGGGAGGCATAGTTCGCAAGGCCGAGCAGGACGCCCCACCCAACGGTTTGGAGCGTCGGCCACGCCCCGTCTCGGAGCCCCCGGCGCAAGACGATGACGGCGCCCACGAGGAAGGCGACCCCGAACGCCAGAAGCAGGAACAGGACCCGGCTGTTCTCGGCCCCGAAGCCCTCTTCGAACGTCTTCATCAGCACATCGATGGCGCCCCCCGCACAGAACGTGAGGGCCAGTACGCCCGCGGCGAGCCAATCGACGTGGGACCAGACCGGCGAACGAGAGGGGGCCGTCGGCTCGGTCGTGGCGCCCCCTCCCGCAGGGACGGGATCGGGGGCCGATCGCTGATGCGCCAGCAAGAAAAACGCCCCCATGGCCAACACCATCCCCACGCCCTGTGCCGGGCTGGGCACCTCCCCCCACACACCCCACGACGCCAGAAAGGGAACGACGACAGACACCCGCATGACCCCGATCGCGAGCGACATGCCCGCCACCTCCGTGGCCCACGCCAGCACGAAAAACCCTGCAATCAGCACGGCCCCTGTCCCCGCCCCAAGCGCCACCAGCGTTCCCGAAAGGGCGAGACCCTGATCGATTTCCCGTCCCCCTACGGCGAGCAACCCCACCGCTACGGCCACGGCCGCGGCGTAATTCACGGTCAGGAGGGCCGTCCGGTCCAGCTGCTGCCGACTGGCATGCTTGAATATCATGCCGATGGTGACGCTGCTCGCCACGGCAAAGACCAAGAAAATCATCGACCAGACACAGGGGGTGTGTTCAGGGGTCACGGCCGCCCGCCGCGACGGCGCTCTCACCAGTTCGGGCCCCGCCGTCCACTAGCTCTCTCCACTAGCTCTCGGAGACGAAGGTGTAGTAGCGCAGCCGCGACGGAACGGGGTCCGCGTCTCGGATGTGGAGGTCGGGCGGGACGTGTACCCTCGGCGTCACGTACCCGGTCGTGTCGGAGCGAATTTGATCGTACGAAACGGTGGCGAAGAACTCCGAGGCGCGGCGCGCCTTGAACAGATCGCGGAACAGGACCCGGTACCGAATGCGAATCGTGGACGGCTGAAGCGACACGAGGTCTTGCCCGGACGGCACGCCGGTCACCCCCACCTCTACCTCCCGCGTCTCCTCCACGAACCGCCCCGCCCGTGCCGTCACCTGGACCGACCGGGGATGCAGGTCTACGAGCCGGCGAAGCGTGTCGGCCAGGGGCATCTCCACCTCAACGGTGTCCTGGAGATCCTCAATCGTGCGCGCAGTGGTTGGCCACGCATCCATCCCCTCGACCACGGACGCCGCCCCTTCTATCTCCACCGAGTCGGGCGCAAGGTGCGGGTCGTCGATCAGCTCGTAGTCGGACGCGGGAACGACCTCCACACGACTCCGGACCGGCACCGTTCGGGCCCGACGAGGCTCCAGGGCCATTTCGAAGGACGCAGGGGTTACCGCCTCAATTTGCAACGACGTGCCCTGCGGCAGGGTCACCTCGTCGGTCACATCGACTCGGCTCGTCGTCGCATTGACCTCGACGACGGGGGGGCTGTAGAGCAGTCGGAGCAGGTCGAGCCCCCGGCCCTCCACCCGTACCTGCACGTGGGTCGGGGGCACCTCGGCGAGGGCCTGCCCCGCCGGGGCCTCCACCACCTCGACCGGCAGCCGGATGGTCTGCGTGCGCTGCTCGCCGAGGGTCAGCGACAGCCAGAGGATGCAGGAAAGCAGGACGCAGACCGTGAGGGCCATGCCGCGCTGAGGATCTCCGTCCCGTCGGGGCTCCTCGTCTGCGGCAAAGAGGGGACGCAGCCAGTCCCAGAACACGGCCCCTTGAGAATCGGAGTTGGTGGCCACAAGGCTTGGTCGAGGTTCGTCTGGAATGGGAGACCACGACTGCTTTCACGGCAGGGACTTGGCTTCGTTTCGCCTTCCCTCCCCCGAAGGCGGGCGGGAGCACGTCGGGGCGTCCCGCCCCCTCGCGGCGGGAGCCGGAAACGCCTGCATGGATCGCTCAACGGGTGGCGGCCCGGGCCGTTTTCTTATTCCTCAACCCATACGGTCTTGGCGTTCACGAACGCACGGATCCCGTGGTGGGACAGCTCACGGCCGTACCCGCTGTCCTTGATGCCCCCGAACGGAACGCGGGGGTCGCTTTTCGTCATCTCGTTCACGAAGACACAGCCGACCTCCAAGGAACGGGCCATTCGCTCCCCCTTTTCGAGGTCTTCGGTAAAGATGCTCCCCCCGAGCCCAAACCGCGTGTCGTTGGCGAGGGCCACGGCGTGCTCGGCGTCGTCGGCCGCAATGACGGACGCCACCGGCCCAAAAATCTCCTCGTCGAAGGCCACGGTGCCAGGATCCACGTCGGCGAGGACGGTCGGGGCGTAGAAAAATCCGTCGCGCTCGAGGGTGTGCCCCCCGGCGACGGCCACGGCACCCGCCCCAATGGCCCGCTCCACCTGGTCGTGCACCGTGTCGCGCAGATCCGCCCGCGCCATCGGCCCTACGTCCGTCTCCCGATCCGTGGGGGGGCCGACCGTAAGGGCCTCCACGTTTTCCACCAGCCGCTCCTGGAAGTCGTCGAGCACGGCCCGCTCGACAATGAAGCGTTTTGCGGCGATGCAGCTTTGGCCGTTGTTTTGCATGCGTGCCGTGCACCCCACGGACGCGGCCTTCTCCAGGTCGGCGTCGGCACAGACGATGAACGGATCGGAGCCGCCAAGCTCCAACACCGTCGGCTTGATCTGGGCCGCCGCCTGCCGGGCAACCGCCGCCCCGGCCGGCACGCTTCCGGTGAGCGTAGCGCCCCGAACCCGTTGATCGTCCAGAACGGTCCCGACCGTCTCCTCGTCGACGCGCAGCACCTGCAGCTCGTGGTCCGCAAATCCGGCCTCCCGCAGGAGGTCCGCGATCGCCTCGGCACACCCGGTGACGTTCGGCGCGTGCTTCAGGAGGACCACGTTGCCGGCCATCAGGGTTGGCGCGCCGAACCGAAACGCCTGCCAGAATGGAAAATTCCAGGGCATGACCGCCAAGATGGGCCCGAGGGGCTCGTGGGCCACATAGCTCTTCCGGGCGGCCGTCTCCACCGCCCGGTCGGCCAAGAAATCGGCGCCGTGCTCCGCGTAGTACCGACAGACCCACGCGCACTTTTCGGCCTCGGCCTGTGCCTGGGTGAGGGGCTTCCCCATCTCCTCGGTCATGAGGGCCCCGAGCGCGGGGGCGTTGTCTTCGAGGAGGTCGGCGGCCCGCTCCAGGCGCGCGGCCCGCTCGCCGAACGAGCGGCTCCGGTTCACCTCGAAGGCCGACGCCGCGCGGTCGAGCCGGTGCTCGACCTCTCGGCCCGTGTGCAGCGGATGCCGTTCAATCTCCTGTTCGGTCGTGGGGTTTACAGAGACGAGGGGCATGGCCGAGGGGATCTGATGCGACAAGACGTGACACCGGGTTTCACGACCGTCCGTCGAACGGTGATCCCGGCGGCCGCTCGTTGCTTCCTCGCCAATTCCGGGCCGTCTTCGTCGAGTCACTAGATCCCAGCGGGGGTGCCTGCGTAGACCCAACCCTCGTCATTCTCCGCAATCGTTGTCTCGACGGCGCATGAGCGAGTCTCTCCCCCCCGGCGTACAGGTCGACCCGGCCGCGATCGAGCAGCTCGTGGGGCGTCCGGTCGACGATCTGTCCCACTACCGGCGGGCCCTCACGCACCGGTCGCTGCTCCGCGTCCATCCGGCGCGCACGTTCCGGTCGAACGAGCGGCTTGAGTTTCTGGGGGACGCCCTCCTCGACGTCTTTGTGGGGGAGGTGCTCTACGACCGCTTTCCGGAGAAGGACGAGGGCGCGCTCACCCGACTCCGGGCCCGGCTCGTGAGCGAGCGCCCCCTGGCCACCTACGCCCGTGGCCTCGGCCTCGGTCCCCACCTCCTAATGAGCGAAAACGCGGCCGAGGGAGACGGGCGCGACAACCCTAGCATCCTCGCCGACGCGTTCGAGGCCTTCGTGGGGGCGGTCTACCTAGATCTGGGCCACGAGGCGGCGCGGGGGTTCGTACAGGACCGCGTGCTCGCCCCCGTTGACCTAGAGGACGTGGCAACCCGGGACGACAACTACAAGAGCCAGTTGCTCGAACACCTTCAGGCCCTGGGGCGCCCTCAGCCCACCTATCACGTCGTCGAGGAGAAGGGCCCGAGCCACGACAAAACCTTCACGGTGGAGGTGCGGGTTGGGGACGCGGCCTACGAACGGGGCACCGCCGGAAGCAAACAGGACGCCGAGCAACAGGCCGCCCGCCGGACGCTCGACGAAATGGCCTCGGACCCGCCCGCATCGTAACCCCGTCGGGCTCGACGGGCCCCACAACTCACTTTTCCACAACGCAACGCCGTTCTGATGTCCGCCCTTTCTTCCGACCTCAACCTGGCCCTCGACCTGGCCCACATCGCCGAAGACGAAATCCTTCCCCGCTTCCGCACCGTCAGCGTCACCCACAAGCCGGACGGCACGGAGGTCACGGAGGCCGACCGTGAAGCCGAACGGGTCATGCGCGAGCACCTAGCCGACGAGCGCCCCGACCACGCCGTACTCGGGGAGGAGTTCGGCGCGAGCGGCCCCGACGACGCCCAGTACCGGTGGGTGCTCGACCCCGTGGACGGGACCGCCGGGTTCACGATTGGGGTGCCCCTCTTCGGCACGCTTGTGGGGCTTCTGGAAAACGGCACGCCGGTCGCGGGGGTGATCCACTTTCCTGCGCTCGGCGAGACCGTATACGCCGCCCGGGGGGAGGGCTGCTGGTTTCGAACAGACGAGGCCGAGCACGCGGTGAGCGCAGACCCGGTCGAGTCGCTCGATGCCGCCACCGTCACGACCACGGCCCTCCACAGCTCCGACGTCACGGCGGGGGCCGACCAGACGCCCTACCGTCTCACCGATCTGGTCCGGCGGGCCGGCAAGTTTCGGTTCGTCACCGACTGCATTCAGCACGCGCTCGTGGCCCGGGGGCGGACCCACGCGGCGGTGGACACCCTCATGCGCCCGTGGGACGTGGCCGCCCTGGTGCCCTGCGTGCGGGAGGCCGGCGGCGTTGCCCAACCGCTCGCCCCCGACGCCGACGACGTCGTGTTTGCCGGCAGTCTGGTTACGGCCGGCAGCACGTCGTTGCTTCACGAGGTGCGCAGCCTGCTTCAACCGAGCGCCGATGGGGCAGAGCATCCCCACTGACTGAGGGGGACGGACGTCTCAATTCGTTCCCTGCCCCTCAACGGCACCGCCGTGGCGGCGAGAGATCGCCGCTTTCGTTTCATTTCTTCCGTCCTGCCATGCTGGACCGACTCGACACGCTCGACCTCCACTTTCAGGACCGACGGCACATCATCGCAGCCTACCTCTACCCCCACGCCGACGGGGTGGCCCTCATCGAAACGGGCCCCGGCTCCACCGTTCCCATGTTGCAGGCCCGGTTGGCCGCGCGAGGCCTTACTCCGGCGGACGTCTCGGAGGTTTTTCTGACGCACATCCACCTCGACCACGCCGGGGCGGCGGGCCATCTCGCCCGGCACGGCGCCACGATCTACGCCCATCACGTCGGGCTCCCGCACTTGTCCGACCCGGCCCGCCTACTGGCAAGTGCGCGGCGCATCTACGGGGACGACATGGACGCCCTCTGGGGGGAGATGCACCCGGTCCCCGACGACCAACTCGTTGCTTTGAACGACGGGGACACCGTGCCCCTGGGCGGGGAGCCCCTGACTGCGCTCGATACGCCAGGCCACGCCTCCCACCACATGAGCTACGTGCTCGGGGACGTCTGCTTCACCGGCGACGTGGGGGGCGTCCGCATGCCCGAGGAGCGCCACGTGGAGCTTCCCCTCGCCCCTCCCGAAATCGACCTCGACGCCTGGCGCGAGAGCCTAGCGGCCCTCCGGGCCGCGGCCGACCGGCATGGCCTGACCCATCTCGCCCCCACGCACTTCGGGCTCTACGACGACCTCCCTGCCCACTTCGAGCGGCTGGAGGCCGCCATCGAGACCGCCGACGACTGGGCGGCCCGAAAGCTGCCCGGGTGGGACGACGGCGATGAGGCCCTCCAGGACGCCGTCACGCAGTGGATGCGCAGCCGGGCCTCCGACCATGGGGTCGACGGCGACGCCTGGGACCGCTACGAACGGGCCAATCCAAGCTGGATGGCGGCACTGGGGCTGCGGCGATACTGGACGACGCAGACGGCGTAGGGGCGCCCCTACGCTTCCTCGGCCCCCGACGCCGGCAGGTCAATCTCTGGGTCGTCGGGGTGCGGACGGTAAAACAGGGCCGTGCCCCCGATCGTACGGACCACCTGTACGTCCTCCAGGGCGTCCGCCACCGCCTCCGCGACCTCGCGGACGGGGCGGGGGGCGTTGTCGAGTACGCGGATGGTAACCAGCTCGCGGGTGTTGAAGGCCTCCTCGACCGCCTGCATGACGGGGTCGGTCACCCCCTCCTTGCCGATGTGCACGAGGGGATCCTGCCCGTGGGCTTCGCTGCGAAGGTGGGCGCGCTGGCGAGACGTCAGGCGGTCGGACATGGAATCTGCAGACCAAATGAGATGGGGGTTGACGGTCCGTTTCTCCACGATCTTGGCGCCGGGGCGTTCCTGTGTGCGTTCTCAGGCCGCGGGGGACGGGCGCATGGCTTCCGGCGATGCGTCGGCCGGGGCAAACTGCATGACGCCCCACTCTCCGTTCACCGCCCAGTCCGGCTCCTCATCGTCGAGCCGATCGACCTGGGCCGCCGACAGCCCGGCGGCCACCTCCGACTTGTGCGTCCGGAGCGCCAGCACCGGCACCGGCAACGGCGCACTTGCCTCCGCAAACGGCGTCGTGAAGGCCCACTGCCGGTCCCCCAGGAGGCGCCGGTAGTTGGCGTCCCCCTTGCTGATCAGGAGGTCGGCCCGGGCCATCTCGGCACGCACGGGGGCCGGCAGCTCACGGGCCCGGAGCGGCGAGGTCCAGACCCACCCGTCCCGCAGGCGAAGGCGTCCGGCCGCGAGGGCCCTGCGCAGCCGCCCCACCAGAGCCCGAACAGCCGCCTCGTCGGCGTCGGCCAGGGTGGCGAGAGTGGCGTGCACGTCGTCGACGGTCGCGTCGGAGACGAAGGTAGGATGTGCCTTCAGGTGCACAGTCACCTGCCCGACCGCCTCGGCGGCGAGCAGCCCGTCGACCAGGGCCAAGTCGGACACGAGCTCGAATCCCGCATTGTCGGCCCACACGTCGACCCGGGCCGGGCGATCCCGTCCCTCCAGTTGCGCGAGCGCCGCGGGGGTGTCATCAACCAGGAGGTGCTCTTCGGCCTGCTCGGAATGCCGGTGGCCCGGCCCCTCCTCGTCGGCCGTCCACATGCTCAGGTCCGCCTGGTTGCCCCAGAGCGCCGAACGGAGCAACCGTGTCAGGACGGAACGCGTCTCGTCCCCTTCCTCGCGGGCCCGGCTCCGTCGCTGAGCCAGCGCCTCGATTCGGGCTTCAGTGTGAGCGAGGCCTTGCTCTTTTTGATCGGTAAACGGGTCGGCCTGGCGCCCGGCCCCGGCCCGGAAGTATCCGGTCGCCTCTAGTAGCCGACGATAGAAATAGGTCTCACCGAAGAACCACGGCACCTCCAACCAGGTCTTCCCGAGATGAGGCGCCACGTACTCCCCCCAGAGGGCCGCGTCGGGCGCCTCGTCGTCACGAAGCCGCCGGATCGACCCGTCGGGAAGCGCATCGCGGAGGGCCTGGATGCGAGCATTGATCGGGTCGGGAAAGTCGTTGTCCGCGATGACACGCCCGGCGATTCGGGGCCACCGGGCGGCGATCGTGCGGCGCGTGAACGCTCCCGAGTTGGTGCCTCGAAGGGGTGGGGGGAGCGGTGCGGAGGAGTCGGTAGGGCCCACAGCAGCAATCGGCTTGCGGAAGAGAAGGGGACAGAGATTCTTCGGAATCTGTACTGCGACCCCGCCCGGGAGGTCGGGCGCGTTCCTCTTTTCTCCAAAACCATAGATTGGGGGACGGGCTCCGGGTCTCTCACGAGCAGCAATGCCCCCCGCCAAACGAGGACGACCGGCGGCCCGAACCCATCAGGACAGAAGCAGTTTGCAGCAGGAGGTCCGTCAAAGTTCGTCTCGTGCCCCATGCCCCCCGACTCCCCCTCGCCCGACTCATCGGAGTCTTCCGATTCGGTCGTGCCCCTCGACCCGTCGGACGCCTCCTCGCCTGAATCGTCGGCCTCGGCGTCTCGGCTGGAACGGCTTCGCAGGGTGGCGTTCGAAGCAGTGCTCGTGGCGGGTGGGGTCGTGCTCTTCCTCGTGATGTTGTACGAGATGCACACGCCCCCGCCGGAGAACGGCTTTCTGTCTCCGGCCCTCGTGGGCCTTGCGGGCGTCGTTCTCCTCTGGCCGCTGCGCGGCCACAAGGCCGTCCGGGCCCTGCTGCTCTCCGGGGGGCTTCTGCTTCTGCTCTGGACGCTGGACAAGGTCAGCCGCGTTCTCGTTCCGTTTGCGGCCGTGTACCTCTTGGCCTACCTCTTGAACCCGCTCGTCGAGCGGCTCAGGGAGCGCTATCAGGTGCCCCGCTGGCTGCCCTCGCTCGTGGTGACCAGCCTCGTGGTGGGCGTCTTTGTTCTGTTCATTCTCATTCTCGCCCCGAACATCGCCAATCAGGCGCAGGCCCTCTCCGATCGGGTGCTGGGGACCGTTCAGACCCTGCGCGCCTGGCTGGAGGCCTCCACGGTGCTGGACGCCCTCGAAGGGGCCGGGCTCCTCCAAAAGCAGGAGGTGATTGCCCAACTCCAGGCCCTGATCAAGGAGCAGGCCGGCCGCCTGCCCAGCGCCGCCGAAAACCTGGTGGCCTCCCTGGGGTCCTTTCTAGGCGTCGTCACGCTCCTCGCCCTGGTGCCCGTCATCCTCTTTTACACCCTGAAGGACTACCCGACGGTCCAGTCGGGCCTGGTCGACCTTTTTCCCACGGCGGGCGGGCGGCGCGATTACCTGGTCGAGGCCGGGAGCATCGTGGGCCGGTACTTTCGCGGGCAGCTTCTCATCAGCATCATCGCGACCATCAACGTGTCGGTGCTCCTGTTTCTGTTCGACATCCCATTTTGGTTGTTGATCGGGCTGCTCGCCGGTCTCCTCAATCTGATCCCCCAGATTGGCGCCCTCATCACGATGGTCGTGGGCGCCCTGGTGGCGCTCATCCTCGGGAGCTGGGTCAAGGCCGTAATCGTCATTGCGGTCCTCCTGGGCGAAAGCCTGCTCGAACAGAGCGTGCTGACCCCAAACATCCTCAGCTACCAGGTCGGCCTGCACCCGCTCCTGGTGCTCTTCTCCCTGCTCGTCTTCGGGACGCTGCTCGGCGTGTTCGGCCTTCTGATTGCCGTGCCCATGACCGCAATCCTGATGACGGGCTACCGGGCCTTCCGCGAAGAGTTGACGCTTGACCTCAGCGAATATGGCGCCCCGTGAAATATTTCCTCCCTCGGCTGGGCCCTACGCAACCCACTCCCCCTCGTGTGGTTGGGCGTAATGGCCTGTGCTCGACGGCCAGTCTTGCCCCTTGTGCCCCTCCCGCTCCTCCCTTCCAGCAGGGACTTCCTTCCATCAATCCCCAATGGACATCGTGACGCGGACCTTTGAGGCCCCTCGGACCTACCGCCCCAGCGCCTCCGTCCTCGGCCGCGCGGTTCGGGCCTGGACAAACGACCGGCTGCGGGGGGAAGCGCTCTACCTGGTGGCGATGACGGGCCTCACCATCCTCCTGCTCATGGCGCACTATTTGGGCTGGGCGCTCTTGACCTCGGCCCTTGCCGCTTCTCAGGGGTGGGAGCCCCTGTTCTGGCAGACACAGGTGGGATCGGTTCTGGTCCTGGCCGGGCTTGGGCTCGTGGGCTTCCGCCCGGCGGTTCGCGTGACGTGCCGCCCCGATGCGGTCACCCTTCGCCAAGGGGACCAGACGCGCACCCTCTCGCCCCCCGACATTCAGGACGTTCGTCTCATCTCGGCCCAGCGCTACCATCGTCACTACCGCCGTTACGCCGCCACGCAGGTGTTTGCCAGTGCGGTTTCGGAGCAGGTGCTCTGCGTGCGAACGGGGGACGGCCCCGTGATTGTGGCCCTCCCAGGGCCCGAGGCGCGGGCGGCCCTACTGGAGCACCTGGAGGCCCTCACGGCCTCGGCATCGGAGGCCGCGGCCCGCCCGTGAGGGCGACTACACCAGGCGCGAGCGCTTGTTGAGGTACGCCATGAGGGCCGTGTCGTAGGCCTCGTTCGTGTCCAGCTCTGCGAAGTCGATGTCGTGCTCCAGGCAGCTGCGGCGAAACGTCTCGGTAAAGTGCTCCACCGCCTCCGTGTAGTGGTCGCGCAGCTGGGCGGGCTGGAGCGACACTTCCTCCCCCGTCTCCACGTCCCGAAACAGCATGGGCCGATCCGGAAACCGAAATTGCCGCTCGGTCTGGCCCTCCAGGACGTGGAAGACAATTAGCTCGTGCCCCCGGTGCCGGAGGTGCCGCAGCGCCCGCAGAAGGTCGTCGTGGGCCGCGATGTTTTCGAAGAGGTCCGTGATCACGATGATGAGGGATCGGCGCTCCACCCGTTCGGCCACCTCTTCGAGCGCGGCGGCCGCGTTGGTGCGCTGCTCCGTCGCATCCCGCTGCCGAAACTGCTCGAGGGTGACGAGCAACTGCCGCAGGTATCCCTGTGTCGCCTTCGGGGGCCGGAGCGTGTGCACGGACTCGTCGAACCCGATGAGCCCCGTGGCGTCCTGCTGTTTCAGCATGAGGTTGTGGAGCCCCGCGGCGAGGTAGGACCCGTAGTCGAGCTTTGACAGCTCACTGTCCCCCGCGTAGCGCATCGAGGCGGAGGTGTCGAGGACGACGTAGTTGCGGAGGTTGGTCTCCTCCTCGTACTGCTTGATGTAGTAGCGGTCGGTCTTCGCGTAGACCTTCCAGTCGACGTGCCGGAGCTCATCGCCCGGGTTGTAGGGGCGGTGTTCGGCAAACTCGACCGAGAAGCCGTGGTAGGGACTCTGGTGCAATCCCGTAATGAACCCCTCCACGATCAGACGCGCCCGTAGCTCCATGGTCTCGAGTTGCGACACGACGACGGGATCGAGGTAGCGACGCGCGGCATTGGATTCGGCCATAAAGAAACTGGCAAATTCCCAAATGCACCGGACCCGTTAGAAAGTTTGCCGCCTGTTCGGTTCCTTGAGGGAGGCGATTCGCCCCAACGGCGACGGACCCAATTTCCTCCAAGCGCCTTCCCGCTCTCATCGTGCCCGACGCCCCCATGCCGTCCGACGACCGCATCAAAGCACACCTCATGACGGCCCAGGACCTCGGCCGGACGCTGGACCGGATGGCCCAGCAGATCATCGAGCGCTTCGCCCCCGAGGCGGCGGCGTCTCCCCCCGACACCTTTGCCCTCGTGGGCATGCAGACGCGAGGGGTCCACCTCGCGCGTCGCCTCCAACGCCGCATCGAGGCCCAGACGGGACTGGAGCTGCCCCTGGGGCTCCTCGACGTGACCATGTACCGGGACGATGTGCGCCTGCGGCTGGAGCAGCCCGAGATTCAGACCACACGCATCCCGTTCGACGTCACGGACCGGGAGATCGTGCTCGTCGACGACGTGGTGTTCACCGGCCGAACGGGGCGCGCCGCCCTCGACGCGCTCATGGACCGGGGCCGCCCCGCCACCATTCAGTTCCTCACCATTATCGACCGCCAGCATCGCGAGCTTCCCATCTCGGTGGACATCGTGGGGCGGGAGGTGCCCACCCTGCCCGGCGAGGAAGTGCGGGTGCGCGTCGAGGAGGTCGACGACGAGGACGGCGTGTGGCTGGTCCAAGCCCCCGCGTCCCGCCCGTCCGCCGACGACGGCCGCTGAGCGTGCCCTTTCCCGCGATTTTCCTGATTCCCATATCCCCTCTCCCGCCTCTCCTATGGCTGCCTCCGAATCGTCTGCCGCCCTGGATCGCCCGGACGGGCTGCGCCACCAGCACTTGCTGGACCTCTCCCCCTACGAGGCCGACGAGATCCAGTACCTGCTCGACACCGCTCAGGAGTTTCGGGAGGTGCTGGACCGCCCCATCCGTCAGGTGCCCACCCTGCAGGGCACCTCGGTCGCCAGCCTCTTTTTTGAGCCCTCCACCCGAACGAAACTCTCGTTCAACCTCGCCGCCGGCCGCCTCTCCGCCGAGACCGTGAGCCTCTCGAAGGCCAGCTCGTCGGTTACGAAGGGCGAGACGCTGAAGGACACGGCCCGCAACGTGGAGGCCATGAAGGTGGACGTGGTGGTGCTCCGCCACCCGTCGCCCGGCGCCCCCCACTTCCTCGCCCGCTGCACCGACAGCGTCATTCTGAACGCCGGCGACGGGGCCCACGCCCACCCCACCCAGGCGCTGCTCGACGTGCTCACGATGCGGGCGCACGTCGACTCGTTCGAGGACCTGAACGTCTCCATCATTGGCGACATCACGCACAGCCGCGTCGCCCGCTCCAACGTGCAGGCCCTGACCACGCTCGGGGCCACCGTCACGCTCTGCGGGCCGGAGACGATGCTGCCCGTGGAGATGGAGGCGGCAATGGACGTCCGCACCACGACCCGCCTCGACGCGGCGCTAGACGGGTGCGACATCGCCATGGCCCTCCGCATTCAAATGGAGCGACAGAACGCAGGCCTCTTCCCCAGCACGCGGGAGTACCACCGCCAATTCGGCATCACGGCCGACCACCTGCGCCGCCACCCCGATCTCCTGATCATGCACCCGGGACCGGTCAACCGAGGCATCGAACTGACCGACGCCGTCGTGGACCACGAGCGGTCCATCATCCTGAGCCAGGTCACAAACGGGGTCGCCCTGCGGATGGCCGTGCTGTACGTCCTGGCCCCGCGCCGCGAGGAGGCGTAGTCCCGCGGCCGTCAAACGGAGCCGCCACGGATGTCGAGGATGTCGAAGAAGGGTCTCAAGCGCATCCTCCGGGGCAGCCCCCCCCGACCGCCCACTCACATCGTATCGACGAACGCTCGGCATTGACGGCGTCGCCGCCGCGATGGGACAAATCAGGGTCCACTGATGTCCGGGCCGACGGGCTGCGCCGGGGCGAGGGCCCTGCACGAGAGACCGGCCGACGAGACGAGCGCGCGGATGCGTTGCATCCGACGAGCACCTGGGGGGCCTGTACGACGGTGTGGGAAGCCGGAACCGTGGCGGATGTCGTACCGGGTCCGATTGCCTCAGTCCCTGCCGATGACGGGCGTTGCGGGGCGCCAAGCACGACCCGCCACCCGCTCTCTGGATGATTTCCGATTCCAGCGGGCCCAGTTGGGCGTCGCCATGTCCACTCTCTGTCGGGCCCGTCCGATGGGGAAGCGGGCAGGCGAGTCATTTCAGCACCGTCGAGAACACCTGAACGGGCCTGCGGGGCCAACCGAGACGGTTTCCCAGGAGAAGTCCCCTCGGCCAGACGGGCGGCGACGGCACGCCTGTCCACGACCACGGCCCGGTCGCCCCGACCGTCGAGCGTGCCCGTGCGGCATGGAGATCCATGTCCGCCGAACGCAGGCCGCGTAATTGCGCACTGCGGGGCGAAGAAACTACAGATCCGGCACGGGTATCATCGCCCTCAAGAAACCAGACCGCAGCGTGAGGGCGGGACGTCCGACCTGGCGCGATTCTTGACCAAAGCATCATGTGGGCCGGGTTCAAGGGCGAGTGCCGCTCAATGTGCTGCGCTGGAGGGCTGACCTCAGGAATTTCGACCGCGGCGAGGCCGCTTGGGAGGGACACTCCCTCTTTCCTACCGCGGACGACGGTCCGTCCTCGAGAGGCCACCGCTTCCACTTTCAGTGAACACCGTCTTTCCTTTCCGCAACCAGTTCTGCGCCATGTCTTCTTCTCAGGCTAGCTGGTGGCCCCTCACAGTGGCCGCACTCACGTTCATCACCCTGGTGGGGTGCGACGTGCCCACGGGCAATTCCTCTCCGTCCATCAACACCGACACGGAGATCAGCACGCCGCTCGTGCAGGAAAAAACCTTCACGTTTCTCGGCGGGCCGAACAGTGAATTCGACCCCCTGATCGATACGACATCATCAGACTTTGACTCCCTGTTTGAAGTCGAGTCGTCAAACAACGACATCTCGGTCGTACAGGAAATCGACAATTTCGACATCGGGAATTTGAACGAGGCCTTGGACAATGCCACCGGCAGCCTCACCTTTGACCAGAAAACACTTGACGAGACGTTCATCGATCTGAAGAAAGAAGGGTTCACATTCGCAGGTGAAAAGCAGATCGAGGATCTCAACGTGGACCTGCAGGTCTCTGCGACGGCCGACATCCCGGTACGTGGAAGCCGAGTTGCCTTCAGAAAGTCGCGAAACAACTACGTAGAGCTCGGACCCACGACGATTGAGGTACAGAACATCACGAGTTCCCCGACCGCACCAGGGGGGGTTTTCGACAGCCTTCGGTTCACATACCCCGACATCCGCGTCGAGCCGTACGGCGAGGACAACCAGCTCGTCGTCGACTTTGTCGAGAATCCCTGCGGGAGTGGCCCCTGCGGCAGCAATGGAGAGTACGAGCGGGATATAAGCACCTTGGGAGACGGTTTTCGCATCGACCTCAAAGGCGCGCGAATATACCCGGACAAGCCGAACATCGACGAAAACGGAACGGTCACGTTCAAGATTGGCGGCCAAGTGAACCCCGACCTGACGGTAAAGGATGACGATAAGATCTCCTTCGGGGCGTCGACGTCCTTCGACAATTTTGAGATTCGAGAGATCGACGTCGGTGCGGCGAAGCCGTTCACGGTGGCCGTCACGCCGAATGAGAACGGCGGGGACATCAATGTTGCCAACGACAACGAGGTGCGGACGGCCGCCTTCGATGGGTTTGGGGGCATCACAGACCGGGTGGACGGGCTCAAGCTGGCGGACGTGAGCCTAACCTTCCAGGTCGAAACCGCCAACCTCGCGTCGACCGACGCGCAGGTGTACGCGGCGATTCAAGGGACGAACGAGACAAACCAGATCTATCTTCGCGGGACAGAAGATCAGAACATGTCGCGCGGGGCCGACCGGAACGTGTCCTCCCTTCCCTTTTCGGCTGCGTTTACGGAAAACGGCGTTTCCCTTCAAAATGAGTCGCTGATCAAACTGGGCGTTGGGCTCGAAGAGGCCGCGCTCGGCGAGACGGTACGCACGCCGCTCCTGGTCGACGGCGACAACTCGAACGTAGCGGACTTCGTCAATGCGCTCCCGACCGAGGTCCGCCTGGCGGGACAGGCCGAGATCAACACGGACGGGGGCGGCCTGCAGGTTCGAAAGCCCATCGCGCTCGACGCGAACTTTTCGCTCAACGTCCCCCTCCGCATCAAGGACCGGTTTGTCGTGCGGGACACCATCGATGCGGACCTGTCCGACCTCAACGACCTGACCGACCCGGAGGAAGACGTCAATATTTCGACGGCGGAGCTCCAGGTTAGCTACACGAACGGCCTGCCCCTCGGGGCGGACGTGAAGATGGTCGTTTTCGACGCTGCGGGCTCGGTGATTGAGACGTTCAATGATGGCTTTGACAACGAGAACCTTCGAATTCAGCCGGCCGCGAAAAACGGGGACGGAGCGGCCGCGAGTTCGTCGTCGGGCACCTTTGTCTTTACCCTCGGAAGCACCCAGCAGGGCCTGCAAGCACTGGCCGACGGCGATCAGATCCGACTCGCATTCAACATGGATCAGGCGGGGTCGGGAGGCGGCTCAGAAGCCGCCGCTCGCCTCCGGGCCGACGACCAACTGACCCTCAATCGCGTCCGTCTCGAGGCCGACGCCTCTGTTCAAACCGGCAAATAAGCCTCAGAGGCCTCCCCGATCGCCACACCGACACTTCTCCTCCCCCGACTCATCAGGCTGGAAAGATGACAACCCAAGCCTTTGTTCTCCGCTCGGTTCTAGCTCTTTTCCTTTCGGGCCTTCTGGCCTTGGCGCCCAAAGCCGTGCACGGCCAGTCCGGCATGCGCAGCGTAAAGGCCGTGAGCACCGGCGGGGGCACGTCCGTCATCGACACGGGCCCGGCCGCGCTCTACTCCAACCCCGCCAATCTCACGGTGGGGCCGAACGACCATTCCCTCGAGATGCAACTGTTTCGCGTGGGGGCCTACCACGGGGGCGACTTCTACCAGTTCGAGCACATCGACCCCCTTTTCTACGACAACGAGACGACCCTTTCCAACGACGAGCAGAAGGCCATCCTCGACGACTGGTTCGGGGGGGACCAGCAAACGGCAAGCACGTACCTGGAGGTGGTCCCGTTGTCGATCACCCATCGCCCGAGCGACCGCTCCTGGGCGGTCGGCTTCGGCATTCGGGGCCGCACCGTTCAGACCTCTGCCGTCAACAAGGGGCTTTTTGACGTGCTGCTCCGAGGGACGGGCGAAGATCGGACCGTGCCGGTCGACGGGCGGAGCCGGGCATACGCGACCGTCGACCTTACGGGGGCGTTCAGTTACCGATTCTCATCGGCTCCCCTGTCGGTGGGCGTCTCGCCCCGCGTCATTTTCGGGACGGCCTTCGCGGACGCCGCGCTCAACTCGCAGGCAACCGTGAGCGGCGACTCCCTGGTGCACCGATTCGACTACACGGCCCGGGCGGCGGGCCCGTTGAGCACCGGCTTGTTCGACACGTTCAACGCCTTCAACGACGACCCGGTGGACGAGGTCGTGGGGGGATCGTCCGGAATCGCGGGGATCGGGGGCGGCCTCGACCTCGGGGCCACCTACACGGTGCGGCCGGGGTTGCTCGTCTCGGCGAGCATCACGGACCTGGGCCGGATCACCTGGACCCAAGACGCCCAGACGGTGACGCCCGTGAAGGATGTCTTTCGGTTTGAGGGCGTGACGCTGGACTCGGATCGGATCGATGACGAGTACGACGGCGCAACGGGGGAATACATCGAAGACCAGGTCGACAGTCTTGCTCATGCCGCCTACGAGGACGTGAATCGCGACCGCTCGTCGTTCTCAACCGGCCTCCCCACCACGCTACACGTGAACAGCACCTGGGACCAGGGCCTCGTCACCCTGAACGGGGGCGCATCGATCGGGCTCAATGAAGATGCCGGGGCGGTGCCCAGTCCGGCGGCCCTCCACGTGGGCGGGACGCTCCACCTCGGGGCCTTTCCCATCCGCGCCGGTGCCCGGTTCTTCGGCACACAGGCCGTCGCCCTCTCCGGAGGCTTCGGGCTGGATCTTGGGTTCTACCGGTTCGACCTGGGGGCGAGCATCACGCCCTCCACCTCGACGCTCGGCAGCGGCGCACGCTACGCGGTAAGCCTCTCGTTGGCGACAATCCGGTTCTGAGAATTAAGGAATGCCGCCGCGTGCCCCAAGGTCGGTGCTCCACTTGATGCCGCCCTGTTGAACCCGGGCGGGCGCCTCGCCCACGTGCATCCGCGGATCTGGTCCGAACAGCACCAGGGCAGGCCCTCCTCTCACGGGGAGACGTCGAGATCGCAGGTCCTTGGACTTCGTCTCGTTGGCGGTTAGGCGCGAAGATTCTGGAGAGAGGCCCTCCCCTCGGAACGGCCCCCTCCATCCTCGGCGTTGGGTTTTTGGCCCTGGGTCTCATCCCTGCCGCCAAGCCTCATTCCGACCGCCGCCCGCCCGTATGCCCGACGCCTCGTCGCCCCTCGTCCAGCTCGACGCCCTCACGAAGACCTACCGTGAGGGGGAGCAGGACCGCACGGTGCTTCAGGAGGTCTCGTTGCGTCTGGAACGGGGCGACTTCTCGGTGCTCATGGGGCGGAGCGGGGCCGGGAAGAGCACGCTCCTCAACCTGATCAGCGGCATCGATCAGCCCACGTCCGGCCGCGTGCAGATTGGCGACACCGACCTCACCGGCAAGTCCGAGACAGAACGCACACGCTTTCGCCGCTCTCACGTGGGGTTTGTGTTTCAGTCGTTCAACCTGATCTCGACCCTCACGGTCGGGGAGAACGTGCGGCTGCCCCTCGAGCTGGCCGGCGAGCCCCCCCGGGCCACGAAGGACCGGGCCCGGGCGATGCTGGACCGGGTCGGGCTGGCCGACCGGGCCGACCAGTTCCCCGACCGCCTCTCCGGCGGGGAGCAGCAGCGGGTGGCCGTCGCCCGGGCCCTGGCCCACGAGCCCCTCCTCGTTCTCGCCGACGAACCGACGGGCAACCTGGACTACGACACGGGACAGGCGGTGCTCACCCTCCTCAGTGACCTCGTGGTCGATACCGATACCACCCTCCTCGTGGCCACGCACGACCCGGAGGTGGTTCCCCGGGCCGACCGGGTCCTGCACCTCCACGGCGGCTCCCTGCACGAAGAGGTGCCCGAATACATCACGTCGGGGACGTAGCCCGCACGCAGGCGATTCGTGAACGGAGCGCCGTGGCGCCGCCCAGGGCGCCGCGCTCGTTCCTGTCTCTCTCACCCGTCCCTCTCGCTCCTCGATGACACTTCTGCACCGCTCCAGCCGGCGCTACCTCACCCGCCACCCGTGGCTTATGGGCCTGTCGGTGCTGGGGGTGGCGATTGGGGTGGCCGTGGTGGTGGCCATCGACCTCGCCAATACAAGCGCGAGCCGGGCGTTTGAGCTGTCCGCCGAGACCGTCACCGGCGCCGCGACGCACCAGGTCGTGGGGGCCGGCGGGACGCTCGACGACGACGTGTACCGGCGCCTCCGGGCGGCCGGCATTCGTCCGTCCGCCCCCATCGTGGAGGGCTACGGCTCCCTCGAACGAGGGGACCGCACGTTTCAGATTGTCGGGATCGACCCCCTCGCCGACGCGCCCTTCCGGCCCTACCTGGGCACCGGGCCCGGCAGCGACCTGGACCTGGGGACCTTCATGACGGACGACGTGGCCCTCATGAGTGCCCCCACGGCCGAGGCGATTGGGCTCTCGTCCGGCGACACCCTGCGCGTAGGGATTGAGGGCACGACCCACCCGGTGGTGCTCAGCGGGCTGATCTCGCCGCAGAACGAACGAACCCGCCGGGCAGTGGCCAACTTGCTGGTCGTGGACGTATCGACGGCCCAGCGACTTTTCGACCAGTCCGGCCGGTTGAGCCGGATCGACCTGCTTCCCCCCTCGGCGGGGTCGGCCCAGCAGGCCTACCTCCGTCGGGTGCGCGAATCCCTCCCGGACGGGGCCCAGCTGCGGCGCTCGGACACCCGGACGGAGACCGTGGCCCAGATGACCAAGGCGTTCGACCTCAACCTGACGGCGCTAAGCCTGCTGGCCCTCATCGTGGGCGCGTTTCTCATCTACAACACGATGACCTTTTCGGTCGTCCAGCGCCGCGCCCTGATTGGGCGGCTGCGGGCCTTGGGGGTGACGCGCGGGGAGGTCTTTCGGCTCGTGCTGGGGGAGGCCGCCGTGCTGGGCGTGGTGGGCAGCGGGATTGGGCTTCTGCTCGGCATCGTGCTGGCGTCCGGCCTGGTGCAGCTCCTGGCGCAGACGATCAACGACCTCTATTTCGTGGTGGAGGTGAGCGAGCTGTCGGTCTCAGCGTGGACGCTGACGAAGGGGGCACTCCTGGGGGTCGGCACCACGCTGGTCGCGGCCCTGCCCCCGGCCCAGGAGGCCACCGCCGCCTCGGTGAGCACCGTGCTGCGCCGGTCGACCCGAGAGAGCACCCTGCGCCGACGGGCGCCCTGGTGGGCCGGGTTCGGCCTCCTCGTCGCCGCGGCCGGCAGCCTCCTGCTCCTCGTCACCGAACAGAGCATCTGGGCCGGGTACGGGGCGCTGTTTTGTCTCCTCGTCGGGGCGGCCTTCATGATTCCGTGGGCCGTAGTGGGGCTGTCGAACGGGGTGCGCCCCCTGCTCGGGCGGGCGGCCGGCGTCATCGGGCGCATGGCGGCCCGCGGCGTCGTCACAAACCTGAGTCGCACCGGCGTCGCGATCGCCGCCCTTACGATCGCCATCGCGTCGACCGTGGGCGTGGGCGTGATGATCGACAGCTTCCGCGGCACCGTCACCAGCTGGCTGGAGCAGTCGCTGCAGGCCGACGTCTACGTGCAGCCGCCGAGCCTCGTCTTCCGCCGCTCCACCGCCACGATCGACTCCACCGTCGCGCGTCGCCTGCGAAACGTTGAGGGCGTCGAGGGGGCCTACTCGGTCCGCCGCGTCACCGTACGGGCCAGCGTGGGGCGCACGGACCTCGTGGCCGTGGAGCCCGGCCCCGAGACCGCCGACATCTACCAGCTCAAGGCCGGCACTCCCGAGACGGCGTGGGAGGCGGTCCGGTCGGGGCCCTCCGTGCTCGTCTCCGAGCCCTACAGCTACCGCTATGACGTGGGCGTGGGCGACACGCTGCGCCTCCAGACGGATCGAGGCCAGCAGCCATTCGCCGTCGAAGGGGTCTACTACGACTACGGCTCCGACCTCGGGGTGGCCCTCATGAGCCGGTCGACCTACGAGCAGTTTTACGAGGACCGCGGCGTGTCCGGCCTGGCGTTTGCGGCCGCCGACACGACCTCCGTCGACGCGCTAATTTCGGACATGCGCGCCTCCGTAGCGGGGCTCCAGGACGTGCTCATCCGGTCGAACCGGGCCCTGCGCGAGACGTCGATGCGCGTCTTCGACCGCACGTTTACCATTACGACGGTGCTGCGCCTGCTCGCCATTGCCGTGGCGTTCATCGGGGTGCTCACGGCCCTCATGGCCCTGGCCCTGGAGCGGCGACGGGAGATGGGCGTGCTGCGGGCCACCGGGATGACGCCCCCCCAGGTGGGCGGCTACCTGACGCTCCAGTCGAGCCTGATGGGCGCCATCGCCGGCCTCCTGTCGCTGCCGCTCGGCTACGTGCTGGCCTACGTGCTGGTCTTCGTCATCAACAAGCGCTCCTTCGGGTGGACGCTCCAGCTCACGGTGCCGACCGACGTCCTGGTCCAATCGCTCGTGCTGGCGGTCGTGGCCGCGTTCCTGGCGGGCCTCTACCCGACGTGGCGCATGGCGCGGTCGAACCCGGCGGTGGCCCTACAGGGGGATTGAAGACGAACGGCGCACCGCATCGCCTTCGTCCTCCCCCAGCCCTGTAGGCCTACCGACCCAACGACTCGGGCCGGCGAACCGTTGGTATGCGGTCCACGGCGTGATCATTGATGACAGCATTCGAAATGGAAGACCTTGCGGCCCGTGGGGCCCTTCTGGTCGGCATCCTGATCGTTCTTTCACGTCTGACAAAGGCCGCACTCGAGCGCCTCAATCTTCCCGACCTCCTCGGGTACCTCTTTATCGGAATGGCCCTTCGCCTGGTCGAGGGAACGGGCCTCCTTCGGTTCGTCGACGGGCCTCAGGTGCTCTCCTTCCTGGCCCAACTCGGGATCGTTGCGCTCCTTTTTCGCATCGGGTTGGAATGCACCCCGAAGAACCTGCTCCGCCGGCTCTCGGGCGCGACGCGGATCTGGATCGCAAACATCACACTGAGCCTCGGGGCGGTGCTTGGCGTGGCGCTGTTCCTGCTCGACTGGGCGCTCCTTCCCAGCCTGTTTGCCGCCGTCGCCCTCACCGCGACGGGAATCGGGGTGTCGGTGCGCATCTGGCGGCATACGGACCGGCTCGGCTCCGCCAAAGGGGCACTTATGCTCGACGTGGCGGAGCTCGACGACCTCTCGGGCGTTGTGCTTCTCGCCCTCCTCACGGCGCTGGTGCCACAGCTCCAAGCCGGCCTTTCGGCCGACCTTGTCGGCCCGATGGCCCTGACGCTTGGGCTTGTCCTCGGAAAAATGGCCCTGCTCGCGCTTGGCGGCCTCCTGTTTGCGCAGTACCTGGAGCATCCGCTCACGCACTGGCTTCACGATATTCAGCCCCGGCCCGACCTGATGATCAGCGTCCTCGGCATCGGGCTCGTGGGGGCGGGCCTTGCGGCGCTGCTCGGATTCTCGGCCGCCATCGGGGCCTTTTTCGCCGGGCTCATCTTTAGCCGAGATCCACTCTCCGTCAAGATTGACGCCTCGTTCGACTCGCTTTCCGACCTGTTCATTCCGTTTTTCTTCCTCCACGTTGGGTTTGCGCTCGACCTGTCTCTTCTGTTCGGAAATCTAGGAGCAGTTCTGTTGTTGTTTGCGGCTGCGGTGGTGGGAAAGGGGCTGGGCTCGTTCATGCCCGTAATGAACCGACTGCGGCCCAGCAGTGCGTTGACCTTTGCCGTGGCCCTCGTTCCGCGCTCCGAAATCACCCTCCTGGTCATGCAGCGCGGGCTCGACCTGGGGGTCGTCTCCCCGGACGCCTTCGCGGTCGTCGTGGCCGTGGTGATCCTGACGATGGGGACGGTCCCGTTGGCCCTGCGGCTGTTGCTGCCCCCCGTAACGACCACGTAGCGGGCCGCGCCGAGAGCCCCCGCGGTCTCGCCGAGCGGCGAACGGGGGCCGGGGCGGACCGTTGAGGTACACCGATACACCAGACCCTTCCTGCCCGACATGACTCGTTCGGTCTCGATTCTTGCAGTCCTCGCCGCCGCCGTGGCCGGTCTCGGCCTTGGGGCCTACTGGCTCACGGCCTCGTCCGGCGAGGCCGAGCTGCAGACGTCGGTCTCCGTCTCGGAGGCGATGGCCGGCGACACCACCGGCTACCGGCGGGCCACGGCGCCCCGGGCGTTCACGTTTCCGGAGGACTACGGCCCGCACCCGGGCTACAAGACGGAGTGGTGGTACGTGACCGGCACGCTGAGCGGCCCGGACGCGACCCCCTACGGCTACGAGCTGACGATCTTCCGGACCGGCCTGACCCCGCCGGACGAGGCGCCCGACTCGCCGCCGGCCGGCTGGCGCACGAACCAGCTCTACCTGGCGCACTTCGCCGTCACCGACGGGGCGACCGAGGAATTTCACGCCTTTGAACGCTTTCAGCGGGGCGGCGCCGGGCTCGCGGGGGCGCAATCGTCCCCGTTTCGGGTGTGGCTCGACGACTGGTCGATGACCGGGCCCGACTCGTCGGCGTTCCCGCTCCGCCTGCGGGCCCAGCAGGAAGGCATCGGCATTGACCTCGCCCTCCGCCCCACCAAGCCGCGCGTGCTGCAGGGCGACCGGGGCCTGAGCCAGAAGGGGCCAGGGGGCGGCAATGCGTCGTATTACTACTCGTACACGCGCCTAGCCACCGAGGGGACGCTCGTCCTGTCGGGCGACACGCTGTCGGTGACCGGCAACAGCTGGATGGACCGGGAGTGGAGCACCTCCGCCCTCGGCCCCGACCAGGAGGGCTGGGACTGGTTCTCGCTCCAGCTCGACGACGGGCGCGACCTCATGTACTACCAGCTCCGCCGGACGGACGGCACCCCGAGCCGCTTTAGCGAAGGCGTCATCGTGGGCCCAGACGGCGCAACCCAGACGCTAGACCGCTCGGACGTCTCCGTGGAGGTTCTCGAGACCTGGACGAGCCCGGACGGCACGCACACCTACCCAGTGGACTGGACCCTGCGCGTGCCCGACGAAGACATCGACCTGCGGATCACGCCCCTGTTTCCGGACCAGGAACTCGACGTGTCCGTCCGCTACTGGGAGGGATTCGTTCGGGTGAAGGGATCCGCGACCGGCCGCGGGTACGTGGAGATGACGGGATACGGCGACAGCCCCGGGTCTCCCGTCTCGTAGCCGATACGGACCCGTCCAGTCGTTCTCTCGCACCGATCAACACGGGTGGTGGACGCACTGAATCTGCCCACGTACGAGTTTCGGACGCAGGCCCGTGGGGACGCTCGGGCCATCTACGACCCGCTCCGGGACCGGTACGTCCGCCTGACGCCCGAGGAGTGGGTTCGCCAGCATTTCGTACAGTATTTGATCCAGGAGCTCGACGTGCCGGCAGGCCTGGTTGCCATTGAGGCCGCATTCCGGGTCCAAGGCCAGCCGCGCCGCGCCGACGTCATTGTGCACGACCGACAGGGCGATCCGCTTCTTCTCGTTGAATGCAAGGCCCCGCGCGTCTCGATCGCCCAGGACGCCTTCGACCAGGGGGCCCGCTACAACATCGTCCTGCAGGCCCCGTACCTCGTGGTGACAAACGGCCAGACGCACTACGCCTGTGCCATTGATTTCAGCGACCAGAGCTATACCTTTCTCGACGACCTTCCCCCCTACGACGTTCTCCTGAGCAGGGCGGACGGCCCGTAGGGCTCACCCCTCGCTCCTCCACACTTCTTTTCTTTGCGTATGCCCGCCTACGACCGCGAACGCACCGTCGCCTTCCGTGCCGTTCAGACCGCCGCCGAATTGTGCCAGTCCGTCCGGGCTGACCTCGACGGGGACGTGATGGAAAAGGACGACCGCACGCCCGTCACCGTGGCCGACTTCGGCAGCCAGGCCGTCATTTGCAAGGCGCTCCGGGACGCCTTTCCGGACGATCCCGTCATCGGCGAGGAAGACAGCTCGGCCCTGCGGGCCGACGCGAACGCCGACGTACGGGCCCACCTCCTGGAAGAGGTGCGCGCCCACCACCCGGACGTCAATCCGGGCCTGGTGTTCGACTGGATTGACCACGGCACCGACGCGGGCTACAGCGAGCGCTTCTGGACGCTCGATCCGATTGACGGAACCAAGGGCTTCGTGCGGGGCGACCAGTACGCGATCGCGCTCGCCCTGATCGTGGACGGCCGCCCCCAGGTGGCGGCCCTGTGCTGCCCGCACCTTCCCAGTGCCATCGACGCCGATCCGCCCGCCTCGCGGGGCCAGGCGTTCCTGGCCGTTCGGGGCGAGGGGACCGTACAACAGCCGCTCACGCCGGACACCGACGCGGTGCCCACCCCGATCCAGACCAGCGGCACGACCGACCCGTCGGAGAGCCGATTCTGCGAGTCGTTCGTTTCCTCGCACAGCTCCCACGATCTCGCCGCGCAGGCGGGGGAACGCCTCGGCATCACGGCCGACTCCATCCGGATCGACAGCCAGGCGAAGTACGCCATCGTCGCGCGGGGCGAGGCGGACATCTACCTGCGCCTCCCGCGGCCGGACAGCCCCGACTACACCGAGCGCATCTGGGACCACGCGGCCGGGGCGCTCGCGGTGGAGGCCGCCGGGGGCACCGTGACGGACATGCACGGCACCCCCCTCGACTTCACCCACGGCCGCCTGCTGGAGGCCAACACGGGCGTCGTCGCTACCAACGGGCCCGTCCACGATGAGGTCATCGAGGCCCTGGCTGCCGCCCAGGCGTGAGCCAATCCCCTTCTCCCCCGGACTCACCATCCGCTTCTCCGGACTCACCATCCGCTTCGCCAATGCATGCCTTTCTTCTGTGCGCGGGCTTCGGCACCCGGATGCGCCCCGTGACCGCCGAGACCCCGAAGTCACTGGTCACGGTGGCGGGCCGCCCCCTCCTCGACCACCTTCTGGACGAGCTCACCGCCTGGTCGGCCCTTACCGAGATCCACGTTGCCGTCAACCATGAAGATGCCCCCGCTTTTCGGGAGTGGGCGGCCGGCCACCGGGCGGACCTGGAGACCCAAGGGATTGGATTGCACCTCCACGACGATGGCGTGGAGGCCCCCGACGACCAGCTCGGGTGCGTCGGGGACCTGCGGTTCTTGCTCGACGCGGTGGGCCTCCCGGCCGACGGGGCGCTGGTAAGCGGCGGCGACAGCCTGTACCGGTTCCCCCTCGCGCCGCTTCTGAACGCCTACGACGGCACCACGAATCGCGTCCTCGCCCTCCACGAGCCGGACCCCGAGCGCCGCGCCCAGAGTAGTGTCCTCCAGCTCGACGGCCCCACGGTGACCGCGGTGCACGACGACCCGACCGGCACCGCCTCCACCCGCATCTGTCCCTCCTGGCTGCTGCTGAGTGCCGAGGGACTGGGCGCCATCGTCCCCTACCTCGACGACGGGGGCCCGCCCGACACGCTGGGCGCGTTCCTCGACCGGCTGGCCCGGACGCACTCCGTGCAGGCCCACCGCCTCCCGCAGACCGGCCATCTGCGCCTCCACTGCAACACCCCCGACGACCTGGAGCACGCCCGCAAGCTCCTACGCAAAGGGCCGCGGCACGTGCTCGGCCCCGCCCCCGTGCGGGCGTCCCTCCCCGAGCCGGCGTCCTGACGCCCAAGGCTTCTGGCGGCTGTCCGTAGCGCGCATTACCCTCCGAACGCGGCACGAAGCTGCTCGCAGGCCCGCCGGAGGACGGGCAGTTCTTTCGCGAAGCAGAGGCGAAGCTCATGCTGCCCGTCCGCGGGATCGTGGTAGAACGAGCGCCCGGTGACGCTCCCGATGTGGGCGTCCTCGATGAGCGTATCGCAGGCGGCCGCGTCATCGGCAAAGCCCGCCTGCGTGCCGGCGAGATCCCCAAAGTGGGCGAGGACGTAGTAGGCCCCGTCCGGCCACGGCACGTCGAACCCGATGGCCTCCAGCGTCTCACACAGGAGCTCGCGGCGCTCCGCGTAGTCCGCCTGAAGCTGCGCGACATAGTCGTCGTCCAGGTCCTCGAAGGCGGCGAGGGCCGCGTGCTGGAGGGGACGCGGGGCGCAGATGTAGAGCAGGTCGTTCATCAGGCCGATCTTTTCGGCGATGGGCGCGGGGGCCACGCCGTAGCCCAGGCGCCACCCCGTCACGTTGTACGCCTTGGAGAAGCCCGAGAGGGTAATCGTGCGTTCGTAGGCGCCCGGCAGGCTGGCGAGCGAGACGTGCTCCGCCCCGTCGTAGAGCATGTACTCGTAGATCTCGTCCGTAATCGCCACGAGGTCGTGGGCGTGGAGCAGGCCGGCGAGGGTGGAGAGCTCCTCGCGGGTCCACACCTTGCCGCTAGGGTTGGCCGGCGTGTTCACCACCACAGCCTTGGTGTCGTCGGTGAGGACCGCCTCCATCGCCGACCGGTCGAAGGTTGCGTCGGGGCCGCCGAGCGGAACGTAGCGGATCGTCGCCCCGGTGAGCTCCAAGATGTTGCGGTGGTACCCGTAAAACGGTTCGAAGAGCACCACCTCGTCGCCGTCCTCCAGGAGCGTGAACGCCGCCGACACGAACACGCCGGTCGACCCCACGCCCACCACCACGTCCTCCGGTGAGGTGGCGGGGACCTCGTTGTGGGCCTGCTCCTTTTCGAGAATGGCACGCCGGAGGGGCTCGATGCCGGCGTAGTGGGAATAAATCGACGCGTCGTCCCGGATGGCCTGGTGCGCCCGGGCCTTGATTGGTTCCGGCGTCGGCAGGTCGCAGACGCCCTGGCCCAGGTTGATGCCGTCTACCTCCTCCACACGACGGGTCACGGAACGAATGTCACTCTGCTGCAGGTCGTCGGCACGGGCGGCAAGCGACGGCGATGCGGCACGGTCCATGGCAGGAACGCCGATTTGAGTGTGTCGATGGACCCGTCAAGAAAGTGCTTCCCGGCGCGGCATGCAAGCGACGGCTTGGGCAGGCGCACGAACGCCCCCGCGCCCCACGCCGCCCCGGAACCAAGCGACGCGACAGCCGAATGATGGAGGCAATTTGGGCAGGCGCCCCGGTTTCCCTTCCTGGTTCTCGTTTTCAATTTCTCTCCATCGAGTCCGATCCCCCAATGCCTTCTCCCTCTTCATTTCTGCGTGAGGCCATCGAGATGGCGGTCCAAAACGTGACCACCGGACAGGGCGGTCCGTTCGCGGCCCTCGTCGTCCGGGACGGTGAGATCGTCGGGCGGGGCACAAATGTGGTCACGACCCTCAACGACCCGACGGCCCACGCCGAGGTCACCGCCATCCGGCGGGCCTGCGACGCGCTGGATGACTTTGAACTGGCGGGCTGTACGCTGTACGCCACCTGTGAGCCCTGTCCCATGTGCCTGGGCGCCGCGTACTGGGCACGGCTCGACCGGGTCTACTACGCCGCCACGCAGGAAGACGCCGCGGAGGCCGGCTTCGACGACCACCACATCTACGAGGAAATGGCAAAGCCGCCCACCGAGCGACAGATCCCGATGGACCAGGCTCTCTCCGAGGAGGCCAATCGCCCCTTCGAGGCCTGGCTCGACTACGAGGACCGGGTTGCCTACTGACCCCCGTCGTCCGGACCCGAAGCACGTCGGGGGTTGGACGTTGCTCCT
The DNA here is from genome assembly GCF_000013045.1 of Salinibacter ruber DSM 13855. Classification (NCBI taxonomy): domain Bacteria; kingdom Pseudomonadati; phylum Rhodothermota; class Rhodothermia; order Rhodothermales; family Salinibacteraceae; genus Salinibacter; species Salinibacter ruber. Next base: position 1,666,387 of record NC_007677.1, on the reverse strand, counting down.
CCCAGCGCGCCCGCCGCGGGCGGGCCCTACCGGAGGACATCGTCGTGAAACAACATAACGTGGTGACAGCGCACGCAGTGAACCGCGATAGGGCCCTGACGGTCTTCCGGGGTGCCGCCCGCCTCAAACTCGGTCCCGCCACACATCGGACACTCCACCTCGCCGGTATACTCTCGGAGGCGGTTCAGAAGTCGGCTCAGGTCCGGGTCGATCCTGTTCGGGGTTTCGTGGAGATTGCCCGCAACGCGCCAGGGCCCGTTCTGAATGTTGGCCTCGGAGAGCCCGACGGGATTGCCGTTTTCTCGTAGAAGGACGTATCCCCCCGCGTCCGACGCCCAGCGGACCATCGCGACCGCCCCGTCCCCATCCTGCAGGATGTCGCCGTCGAAGATCTGCTTCCCCTCGGCATCGGCCAGTCCAATGTGTTGCATGAGGCTCGTGTCCGGAGACTCCCGGCAGTGGAGCCGGGTCTTGCGGTGAAGGGTCCAATCCGAAGAGTCCTCGATCTTGAGCGACCAGACGGCGCTGTCGTTGACATAAATCATTTCATCTCCGTCCCACACACGAAATTCTGGAGCTGGCATGTACCTTCGGTCGGTTCCGGAAGCGACTGATCGTTCAAACACTGGACGCCCGTGAATGTCCAGGGTGGGGATCAGTCCGTCCACACTTCCTGGACGAATACCCCCATCATGATTTGGATGAGTCGTGCACTTTTCAACTCGGTTTGTGTGGAGATTGTGCGTGCCGGCAGGATTGACAATGGATTCCGACCCGCCGATTTGGGAACCCGACATGCCGGCCCACTTCTTTGTGAACGCATGCCCTGCATTCCACCTTTGCTCGTCCTCTTTCCCGGGTCCACCGGCCGTGGAGGGCCCGTCCGCCGAGCGCACCGCATCGCTTGCGGCCGAACGCATCGGGCCGGTGCCTCAGACATGGATCGGCGACCGCCCGACCGACGCGCAGTGGCACAGACAGCACTTTCTGTGCTGTCCTCCGGTCCGTGTGTGGAGCTTTTCTCTCTGGGTGGGGCTTGGGCACACTGACGGGCTCGACAGCAGGGCAGCCCGTACGAACCGCACGCCATTTGGCACCCCGGTCGACGACGACACGGAAGCCTCAACTTCGCGGACACGGCGGGGGGTGGGTAGCGCCTCCGACCAGCCATCCTCTACGATTGGTACCGTCTACGATCGGTTGGGCCTGCCGGCCGGCCCGACGGACGTGCGACCCATGGGTTCGGTACAGAATTGCGGCATACCGGTACACACTGTATCATACCGACGACATCATGCGGAAGGCGACGCGCTTCCCTTCCCGCCTGCGGATCGAAGCTCCCGGATTTGCCCCCGCATAACCTGAGCCGTTAGACGCTCCGCTACTGCCTTTTGCCCGTAGACAAACCGCCTACCCCCTGTACATTCTCTGGTTCCGTCTGCCCGCCCCGGCATCCTCTCCAGAAGTGACCAAGCTGGAGGAGCGGCTCGAAAAGCCCCCTCCTCCCCTTTTCGGTGTCCGGCGTGGCCCCTTCTGCCACGCCCCCCTCCGTTCGTAGAACTGTTTTCGGCCCGAGATGCGATCCTCTCATTTTGCGAAGCTCTCCTTCGTCATTTCCGTCGCCCTCATCGCATTTCTTCTCGGATTTTCCACTCGGTGGCACCGGTGGGCTCCCAACGAGGTGTTGGAACAGGCCTCAAACCAGGCCACGACCCTGAGAACGTACTGGTCGGAACGGCCCACTCCCCTCGCTGATCGCGTGTACGATCGTTCTGGCGCCCGAACTGTAGATTCGAGCCGCATTCAGCCCGGACTCACGGCCATCACGTCTACGTGGCAGACGAAGGACACGTGGTCGGCCGGCGTGAGGCTCATTGACCGCACGGGGCAGGTGGTTCACCAGTGGTCCGTCGATAAGGGGTCACTCTTTCCCGACTCACTCGACCTGCGTTGGACATACCCCGAGGTTCGGGCCCTGCACGGGTCCCATGTCACCCCAGACGGAGATCTCCTCGTCAATCTCTCCCGTGTCGGTACCGTGCGGCTGGACGCGTGCGGGCAGATCCAGTGGCGCTTGGCGGAGGGAAACCACCACTCGATTGCGCAGGCACACGACGGTACGTTTTGGATTCCAGGAACGAGCCGGCGGCCCCGTCAGACGAGCACGGCCCACCCCAACGGATATTCCGGACTCGACGAGTCGGTGTGGATCGAGAGGTTACTGCATGTGGGCGAAAACGGAGACCTGCTGCAAAACATTAATGTGCTCGACGTTCTCTACGCGAACGACCTAGAGCGGTACGCAGTCAAGGTCAACCAGCCGGAGGCCGGCACGGACGGCCCCGGGACAAAAGACCTGCTGCACCTCAACGACGTGGAGCCGCTCTCCCCCAGGATGGCTGACGAATACCCCCTCTTCGACGCCGGCGACCTCTTGGTTTCGCTTCGGGAACCGCACCTCGTCTTTGTCCTCGACCCCGACACGAAGGAGACCAAGTGGCATGCCTCAGCGCCCTTCATCCAACAGCACGATCCCGATTTCGTCGGAGACGGCTGGATTGGCGTCTTCGACAACAACGAAGACTTTACCGAACGGGGGACGATGCTCGGGGGGAGCCGAATCGTGGCCATGCAGCCCCACACCGACTCGATGGAGATCCGATTCCCCACGTCCGCCTCGGACCCTTTCTACACGGATGTTCGGGGCAAATTTCAACGCATGCCGAATGGCAACATGCTGCTGACTGAGGCGCAGGCGGGGCGGGTTGTGGAGGTCGATTCCACAGGCCAAACGGTTTGGGAATGGGTTCATCCGCCCTACGACGCACGCCAGGTGCCCGTGGTTACAAAGGCCACCCGACTCAATCTCACACGGCAGCAGGTTGACGCGTGGGCGTGTTCGTCGGGGAATACGTCCGCTGTGCCATAGTGGGGACGTGCCCCCGCCACGAGCGTTCTCCGTGTGTCCCTGTCGGGGACGGCGACGTCCACACTTTTCCGGAACGGTGTACACAGAGGGAGTCGTGCCCGCGAGAGTGTGTACCGCGTCGGAGAGGCCTCACCGTCGTGTGGGCGAGAACCGATCTCCCAATGCGGTTGCCCGGGCCGTACTTCGATACGGACCCGCATCGAAGCAACAATGGGTCCGCCGGGACCCAGCGAGAGGATGACAGTGTGTCGACTGCGAGTGACCCGGACGGGAGTGTACACGCTTGCCTACACGAAGCCCTTGCGGGCGACCAGTTGTCCAAAAAGTCGGCTATGCAATAACAGCATTACACGGGGCACCCCCATCGACATTGGGTCCGACAGCCGTTATGCTACGGGGTGACATCCTCGATTCCAAGCGTACTTCGATTATGACTCGCTTTTCCTCTCTTCTCCTCGCTCTCTCCGTTCTTCTTCTCCCCCTGCGCCCAGCGCAGGGACAGCCCGCCGAGCGCACCTCGTCGCTCACGGTTGAGCAAATCATGCAGGCACCCGAGACGTGGATCGGCGACTGGCCGACCAATGCACGCTGGCACGAAAGTGGACAGGCCCTCTATTTCAACTGGAACCCAGGCGGGGATTTTCCCAGTGATTCGCTCTACAAAGTGTCGCGCAGCGGCGGCGCCCCCCAAAAAGTGTCCCCGGCGGAGCGACGGTCCAACCCCCCCACGTTCGACGGCTGGCACCATGGCGAGCACGTCTACACCGACGACTTTTCCCGGAAGGTCTACGCCGCCGACGGCGACCTGTACCTCTACAACCGCGAGACGGACACCCAGACGCGGCTCACCGACACCCCGGCCCGCGAAGGCAATCCGCGGTTCGGCCTGGAGGAGGACCGGGTCCTGTTCGAGCGAGACGACAACCTGTTTTCTGTCCACCTCAGCACCGGCCAGATTCGGCAATTGACCAACGTGCAGTCCGGGCGCGAACCGCAAGAAGGCGCGCCGTCCCCCCGCGAGCGGTTCCTCGAAGAACAGCAACTGGAGCTCTTCGAGACCCTCCGCGAGCGAAACGAGGAGGAAGAGCAGGCCGACGAAGCGCGAGAGCGAGACCGCGAGGCCGACGACCCGCCGCCCCCCTTCTACACCGGAGACGCCGAGGTGAGTGCCCTTCGCATGGATCCGACCGAGCGGTTCGTGACCATCGCGCAGCAGTCCCAACCGGACGCCGCCGACCCCACGCAGGTCATTGATTACGTCACGGAATCGGGCCAGGCCGACGTACGGCGCGCCCGGCCCAAGGTTGGCATCCCGCCCGGCGACTTTGCGCTGCACGTGCAGGACCTGAAACGGGACACGACGATTGCGGTCAATCTGCACCAGCTCCCCGGTGCCTACGACGTGCCGGCCTACCGGCAGGAGCAGGGCGCAGAGCTTGATTCCAGCGAGGCGAAGCGGGCCCTCTACAGCTACGGGCCCTACTGGAGCGCGGACGGAGACCACGGGGTTCTCGTGGTACGGGCGGACAACAACAAGGACCGGTGGATCGCCCGTCTCGACCCCGAAACAGGCGACCTGACGGTGCTCGATCGGCAGCACGACACGGCCTGGATTGGGGGGCCCGGCATCAGCGCATACGGCGGGCCCGGGAACGTGGGGTGGATGCCCGACGGGGAGCACTTTTACTTTCAGAGCGAGGCCACCGGCTACAGCCACCTCTACACCGTCGATGTCGAAACCGGCGAGACCACCCAACTCACGAGCGGGGACTTTGAGGTGCTCGACGCGCGGCTGTCGCAGGACGGCTCGACGTGGACGCTGACCACCAACCGGCACTCGCCGCACCAGCAACATGTGGAGCGAATGCCCGCCGACGGCGGCGACATCACCCGCCTCACCCAGATGACGGGCACCCACGACGCGGTCCTGAGTCCCGACGGGACTCGCCTCGCCACGCTCTATTCCACCACCAACCAGCCCGCCGACCTCTATCTCAAAGACGCCACGGCGGACGCGGACCCGGTCCGCATCACCGAGTCCCCCACCGACGAGTGGGCCGCGTACGATTGGCGCATGCCGGAACTCACCCGCTTTGAGGCCTCGGACGGGGTGGAGGTGCCCGCCCACGTCTTTCGGCCCGACAATCCGAACGGCGCGGCCGTTTTCTTCGTCCACGGCGCCGGCTATCTGCAAAACGTCCTCAAAGACTTTCCCCCGTACTTCCGCGAGTACATGTTCCACAACATGCTCACGGACCTCGGCTACACGGTGGTCGACGTGGACTACCGCGGGTCGGCGGGCTACGGGCGCGACTGGCGCACGGCCGTCTACCGCCACATGGGGGGGCGCGACCTGCAGGACTACGTCGACGCCGCCAAGTGGGTGGGGGACACCTACGGCATTCCCGCCGAGCGTCGGTTCATCTACGGCGGCTCGTACGGCGGCTTCATGACCCTGATGGCCCTCTTCACCGAACCGGAGCACTTCGGCGGCGGGGCCGCGCTCCGTTCGGTTACCGACTGGGCCCACTACAACGACGTCTACACGTCCAACATCCTTAACACCCCGCAAACCGACTCGCTCGCCTACGCCCGCTCCTCCCCCATCTACCACGCGGAGGGGCTGGAGGACCCGCTCCTGATGCCCCACGGCCTCGTCGACACGAACGTGCAGCCGCAGGACATCTTCCGGCTCACCCAGCGCCTCATCGAGCTCGGCAAGGAGAACTGGGAGCTGGCGATCTATCCGGTGGAGGGCCACGGGTTCGAAGAGCCCTCGAGCTGGACGGACGAGTACCGGCGCATTTTCGAACTCATTCAGGAGAGTGTCGGGCCGGAGCGGCCTCAGAACTGAAGCGTGAGGGCCAGGCCCGTCGGCGCGGGGCGCATCGACAACTGCACGCCCGCATCGAGGAGCGACGCGAGGCGGCCGCGCGAGGCCCAGAACGCGATGCCGTCGAGCACGAGCAGCCCAGCCCCCTGCAGGATGAGGGATGTGCCGAAGCCGCGCCACCGGCCGACGTTGTCGACGCCGTAGTGGCTCGCCCCGAGCATGGTGGCCCCGACGGCCGAGTACGCAACGTTCAGTCCGAGGTTAAGGAGCAGCACGTCGTGAAACTGCCGCTCCGCCGCCAGCAAGGGGCCGGGTTCCGCCGGCGGGGGCCCGGACGCCAGAAGCCCGCCGGCGGCAATGCCGGCGTTCACGAGCCCCCACCCCGCCGACATGGCCCCGAAGTGCCATCGGGTCGACTGGGCCGAGCGGGACGACGCCCAAACCAGCGCCAGTCCCCCCAGCGCGTTGACGCCCCCCCACGCCCCAACCCGCCACAAGTGCGCGCGCTTCGCATCTCCGAACTGCACCGACTGGGCCTGGGCCAATGAATCGTGGGACGGCCCCCCGGACTGCCCCAGGGCTTTTGTGTCGAGCCCCCCCAGAACGAGCAAGGGAACCAGGACAGCAGCGATCACAAAAGGCGGAACGGACGAGGGCGGTTCGATAGAAGCCACGGCGGCACAGGGAAACTTGTGGGAAGCGGGAGTACGTCAACGGACTGTCTGCATGGCCCAAGGGTCCATCGGCCCCAAACACATTTCTCGAATCCAGCAATTCGGGGCCGGCACATTCGCGGTGAAGGGACGGGTTCTCCAGGGATGCCTGCCTGCGAGGCCGTAGGCACCGGAACAGGGAAATGCCCTCGTCGGTAGACAAAACTCCAAGTTGAGAGGTCCGCAGAACGGCTCATCCGTACTTCCCTTTATGCCCGATACCGCCTCCCCGACGTCGGATACCTCTTCCCAGGACACCCCAATCCAGATCAGCCCGAACGCGGCGCGCGAGATCCGAAAGATCATCAACAAGAAGAACATTCCGGACGGCTATGGGCTCCGCGTGGGCGTGAAAGGCGGCGGCTGTTCGGGAATGAGCTACGTGCTCGGGTTCGACAAGGAGCGCGAGAAGGACAAGGTGTTTAATCTCGACGGGATCACCGTCTACATGGACAAGCGACACGGGCTCTACCTGATGGGGACCACCATCAACTATCACGACGGGCTCGATGCGCGGGGCTTTACCTTCGAGAACCCCAACGCGACCGAGACGTGCGGCTGCGGCGCCAGCTTTGCGGCCTAGCCCCCGCCCTCCTTCGCGCACTCCCCCTTGACGATCTCCGGGCTCGGCCCCTAACGCCCGTCGGGCGTCACACCATCGTGCCCGACCGCTTCGTCAATCTTGTAACGCTCCTGCACTAGTTCGTCTCCCAATATGCAGGCGGATCGGGGAGGGGAACAGAATGCGCAGATGCCTGGTTACTGCTTGCACCACGTGCTTCACGCACGGGGTTGTCTTTCGAGGGAAAGGCGCTTCGGTATCCCCTCGTTGCATCCCTGTTCGTGTAGGGCGCCGACGCGGCGCTTTTGATCGTTCAACCCATCTGGTATGGAAGGCAATTTCTCAAATCGCGTCCGGGACGTTATTTCCTACAGCCGCGAAGAGGCGGTGCGACTCGGGCACGATTACATCGGTACGGAGCACCTCTTGCTTGGGCTCATCCGGGAAGGCGACGGAATCGCGGTGAAGATTCTCCGCAACCTCGGGTGTGACCTGTTGGAGCTCAAGGAGGCCGTGGAGGACACGGTCCGAAGCACCAGCAGCTCCACCTCGGTGGGGAACATCCCCCTTACCAAGCAGGCCGAGAAGGTGCTCAAGATTACGTACCTGGAGGCGAAGCTCTACAAGAGCGACGTCATTGGGACGGAGCACCTCCTCCTGAGCCTGCTCCGGGACGATGAGAACATCGCCGCGCAAATTCTCCAACAAGGCTTTTCAGTAACGTACGACGCCGTGAGAAACGAGCTAGACTCCATTATTAGTGGCAAGGCCTCTTCCTCTTCCAGCGGCAGCGGTGGATCCGGCGGTCGTCTCTCCTCCGGCTACGGGCAGGAGAGCAGCGAGTCGGAGAACAGCAACACGCCGGTCCTGGACAACTTCGGCCGGGACCTGACGGAGCTGGCGGAGGAGGATGAACTCGATCCCATCATCGGGCGCGAGGAAGAGATCAAGCGTGTCGCCCAGATCCTGAGCCGACGCAAGAAGAACAACCCGGTTCTCATTGGGGAGCCGGGCGTCGGGAAAACCGCCATCGCGGAGGGGCTTGCCGCGCGGATCGTGGATCGCAAGGTCAGCCGCGTGCTCTACGACAAGCGCATCGTCACGCTCGACCTTGCCTCCCTCGTGGCCGGCACCAAGTACCGGGGCCAGTTCGAGGAGCGGATGAAGGCCGTGATGAAGGAGCTGGAGGACAACGACGACATCATCCTCTTCATCGACGAGATCCACACCATCGTCGGGGCCGGCGGGGCGTCCGGCAGCCTGGACGCGTCGAACATGTTCAAGCCCGCGCTCGCCCGCGGTGACCTGCAGTGCATCGGGGCGACCACGCTCGACGAGTACCGCCAAAACATTGAGGGCGACGGCGCGCTCGACCGCCGCTTTCAAAAGATTATCGTCGACCCGTCGACGCCCGAGGAGACGGTCAACATCCTCTCGAACATCAAGTCCTACTACGAGGACCACCACAACGTCCGCTTCTCTGAGGAGGCGATCGATCTGGCGGTCCAGTTGAGCGACCGCTACATCACCGATCGCTTCCTGCCGGACAAGGCCATCGACGTGATGGACGAGGCCGGCGCGCGGGTTCACCTCTCCAACATCGAGGTCCCGCCCGAGATTCTGGAGCTTGAGGAGCAGATCGAGGACGTCCAGGAGGAGAAAAACCAGGTCGTCAAGAGCCAGCGGTTCGAAGAGGCGGCCCGCCTCCGCGACAAGGAGAAGACGCTCCAGGAGGAACTGGAGGAGGCCAAGCAGCAGTGGCACGAGCAGGCCGAGACCGAAGTCCACGACGTCACCTCGGAGGAGATCGCCGAAGTGGTGGCCATGATGACGGGCATTCCGGTCGACAAGATCAGCGAGCCGGAGCAGCAGAAGCTCCTCAAGATGGAGGAGTCGCTCAAGGAGCACGTGGTGGGACAGGACGAAGCCATCGAGAAGCTGTCGAAGGCCATCCGTCGCACCCGTGCCGGCCTGAAGGACCCGGAGAAGCCCATTGGCTCCTTCATTTTCCTCGGGCCCACCGGCGTCGGCAAGACCGAGCTGGCAAAGGTTCTCACCGAGTACCTCTTCGACTCGCAGGAGTCGCTCATCCGGATCGACATGAGCGAGTACATGGAGAAGTTCTCCGTCAGCCGACTCGTGGGGGCCCCGCCGGGATACGTGGGCCACGAGGAGGGCGGCCAGCTGACCGAGAAGGTGCGCCGGAAGCCGTACTCCGTGGTCCTGCTCGACGAGATTGAGAAGGCCCACCCGGATGTCTCCAACATCCTCCTGCAGGTGCTGGACGATGGGATCTTGACCGACGGCATGGGGCGGGAGGTCGACTTCCGCAATACGATCCTCATCATGACCTCCAACATCGGCACGCAGGACATCAAGTCCTTCGGCCAGGGGATTGGGTTCGACCAGACGGACGGGGAAGACATGGACTATACGTCCATGAAGTCCACCGTTCAGGACGCCCTCAAGAACGTCTTCAACCCGGAGTTCCTGAACCGGCTCGACGACGTGATCGTCTTCAACCCGCTCAACAAGGAGAACATCTTCGACATCATCGACATCATGTCGGAGGATCTCTTCGAGCGCGCCGAGGAGCTTGGCCTCGACCTCGAGTTCGACGAGGCCGCCAAGGAATTCCTAACGGACCGCGGGTTCGACCAGAAGTATGGCGCCCGGCCGCTCCGCAGGGCCCTTCAGAAGTACGTGCAGGACCCGATGGCCGAAGACATCCTCCACGACGAGATCACGGAGGGCGACACGGTCCTCATCACGCACGACGGCGAATCGGAGGAGCTGTCCTTCGAGGTCGAGGAGGGCGAGGCCCCGACGGAGGAGACCCCGACAGACGAAAACGGAGAGGCCAACAGCGTCTCCGCCGAAGAGGTTGCCGAGGGCGCGTCCACCGACGAGAACGGATCCGGTGAGGAGCCCTCAACAGCTTCCGATGAGGAGTAGCTGTTCTCCTGCAGAGCTACCCTTTCCCCCCTCCGTTCGGCAGTGCCGGACGGAGGGGGTTTTGTGTTTGCAGGGAGTTGAAGCAGGCCCTCACGTCACGATTCTCGGATCCAATCCGGCCCGGGGCGAAAACGCTACGCCTACGCCTCCTCCCCGGTCGCCCGAAGGCGGACCGTGTGGATGCGTCCCGTGGTGTCTCGACCGGTCTCGGCCACGGGCACGGAAGCAGCAAACGGCGGGCCGTCGCTCACGAACGTGTGGAAGGCCCCCTTCTCGCCACAGGGATCGACCGCATCGGGCAGGTCCTCCAAAAACGAATCGTCGTAGGTCCGCCCCACGAAGGAGGAATCGAGCTGGGTGGTGTCGACGGCGGTCACGACGGCCCGGTAGCCCCGCGTCGAGAAGCGCTGGGCCAGCCACGTCGTGTCACGGCCCCACAGCGGGAACAGGGCCGTGGCCCCCACCGACTCGATCAGCGCTTCGCGGTAGGCGCGCACATCGTCGAGGAATAAGTCCCCCGCGACGACGGTCGAGAACCCGTTCTCCAGAAGGGGCGTCAGGGCCGCCTCCAAACGCGCCTCGTACACCTCATTCGGGGGCTGGGGCGGCACGCGCATGACATGGAGCGGAACATTGAGCGCGTCGGCCTGCCGTTCGACGAGGGACAGTGGGGTGCCGTGCATCGTGACACGCTCCTCGTCCGCCGTCACCGTTGTGAGCAACGCCCCCACCCGCCGGGGCGACTGGCTGTGAAGCACGTCGAGGGCCAACATTGCATCCTTGCCCCCACTCCACATCAGCACGAGGCCATCCTCCGAACGGGGAAGCGCCATGGAATGAAAGGCGGTTGGAAGGGGACTGCGTTGGGAGTCTGCTACGCGTCGGCGATGTCGTCGCCGTCGACCAGGGACCGACCGAAGGACTTCACGGCGCAGACCGGACACGGGGCCTGCCGAAGCACCTTTTCCGCCACGCTGCCCGTCAGCATATGCTCCAGCCCCGTCCGACCGTGGGTTCCGAGGGTGATGAAGGCCGCCCCGTCCTCCCGCGCCGCGTCCAGAATTTCGGCGGCCGGATGCCCCCCGCGCACGTCGAGCGTGACCTCAAGGCCCTTCGTCCGGAGCGACTCGGCCTCCTCGTCGAGCACCGTCTCGGCCCGGTCCAACAGGACGCCCGGGTCGGGCGGCGAGCCGTATACCCCGTAGGCATCGGGCAGGGCCGTCACCTCCACGACGTGGAAAAGCCTGAGGGCCATGCCGTACACGCGGGCAATCGCCCGGGCGTGGGCCATGACCCGAAATCGGTGCTCCGAGAAGTCGACTGGAACCAACAGGGTGCCGCCCTCCAGGCCTTCGGGGGCGGTCGCCCCCCGCCCCACCGTCGCCACGGGGCACGGGGCCTTGCGAACCACCTCCTCCGCTACGCTTCCCAGGAGCAAGCGCCGGACGCCTCGGTGGCCGTGCGTGCCCATCACGACCAGATCCATGTCGTACTGGACGACGTAATTGAGAATGCCGCCCGCCGCGGTCGGGTGGGCGACGGCCCGCTCCCGAACGCGTGGGGCCGGCACCGGCCCCGCCCCCGGTTTTAGTCCGTGCAGGTCCGCTCGGGGGCTCGCAGGCTCGACCCCAATCCCCTGGTCAGGATCAACGTCGCCCTCCTCGACGGAGATCACATGGAGGGCGGCATCGAAATGAGCGGCAAGGTGCTGAGCGTGGCGGTGGGCCCGCCCCGCGCACCCAGACCCATCGGTGGGACACAGAATGCGGTCGACGTGCAACATGGGCACCCGACAGGGGCCGTGAGGAGGGCAGCGCAAAGCCGAATCACGCACCGGCATCCGACTCGGCCGTGTCCTCCGACGGGGCGAAGGTCGTGCCGAAGGGCTTCATTGTCAGAACTGGGCAGTGCACATGTCGGATGATCTTCTCGGCCACACTTCCGAGCAGAAAGCGATCCAGCCCCGTGCGGCCGTGGGTCGACATGGCCACGAGGTCCACCGACTCAGCGTCCACGAACTCCGCGATGTCCGGCGCTGCGTTCCCGACCATGACGTGCGGTCGGATTGTCCGCTCCGGCCCGCCGGTGTCGGCGACGAAGGCCTCCAGGCGGTCCATCATCTTCTGCTCAATGTCCGGCTCCATATCGTAAATGGACTGCACCCCGCCGGTATAGAAAGCCGGCTGAATGCGCTCGGCCACGACGTGCAGAACGTCGATCGACGCGTCGTAGAGGGCCGCCCATTCCTTCGCGGTGCGGAGGGCCTCGCGGGACGGCTCAGAAAAGTCAACGGGGACCAGAATCCGATCGACAATCCGGGGGTGGACCTCAGTCTGCTCCTCGGCGTCGCCACGGACCGTCAACACCGGTTGATCGGACCGGCGCACCACCTCCTCGGCCACGCTGCCCAGTAGGATGCGACTCGGGCCGCGGCGCCCATGGGTCCCGAGGGCGATGAGATCCACGCCCGTCTCCGCCGCGTAATTCAGGATTGCGGGGCCGGCCGACACGTCACGTCGCTCGACCTCCTTGATGGCCACCGCGTCGAGGGCGTCCGCCGAAACGGTGCTTTCCTGCCGCACTTCGTCCCGAAATCGGGGAATGTCGTGCCCTGGCGAGCGGCCGCCGCCCTCGGCGTCCGGGTTGGAGGCCTCGTGGAGGACCTCGGCGTGCAGGACATGAAGCGTGGCGCCCGTCCGCGCGGCCACGTCCAGGGCGTACCGGACGGCCCGATTGGAGACCGACGAGAAGTCGCGGGCGACCAGCAGGTCATTAATTTCGAGCATGGGGAGGGAAGTGAGTCTGGGTGAGAAAGGATGCCGGGGACGTATGCCCCACGGTTTTGTAAGTGCAAATGTATCTTCTGCCACCGGCAATGTCTACACGGGAAGCCTTGACGACTAGGCACGGCCATTTGGAAGACAGCCGTGGGGCGGTCCCCCACGCCCGCTTTTCCTTCAGGACGCCCCGGCCTGTACAATGCCCCGAACGACGGCGGCGTCCCCAGTGAGGTGAGGGCCTTCCTGGAGGTGCACGTCTACGGCCTCCACGGACGCGAGGTGCTCGTCCGCGAAGGCCCGACGCACCTCGTCCACCGGTACCATCCGGTCCGCCCGGCTCGGCCCCATGCGGTCGTAGGGGCCCGTCAGGTGGGCCGGCCGCAACCATTCGGCAAGCAGCCAGCCGCCGGAACGGACACTGTTTTTCAGCAAGCGGTACAAACGGGGACGCTCGTCGGGAAGCAACTGCAGGAACGTGACGACGGCCGCGTCCCACTGCCGATCGGGCCGCCAGGTGCGCACGTCGGCCCGAACGGTGTCGAGCCGCAGGTGCTCGGCCTCCGCCCGCTCCTGCGCCGTTTTCAGGGCCGTCTCCGAAAAATCGACGGCGGTCACGCGATGCCCGTGCTCCCGAGCCAGCCAGGCCGCCGTGCGCCCCTCCCCCGCTCCCACCTCTACAACCTCGCTCTCGGGGGGCAGGCGGTGGGCCTCTGCCTTCACGAAGGCATTCGGCTCCGCCCCGAAGAGATGTCGGTCCCGCTCGTAGCGGACGTCCCAGAAATCGGGTCGGCTGCTCGGGCGTGGCGAATCGGACACAAGGAAACGGAGACCAGTGACGAGGGAAATGACTCAGGAGGATGGTCGCGCCCGTCCGTTCCCGCGGGCCGAGCCGAGCGCCGTCTGGTCCGCCAGCGCCTCCGCCTCCTCGATGAGGGCCTCGATGTGCGAGAGCCCGCCGGTCCAGAAGTCTTCGTCCTCCAGGTCCACCCCCATTTGCCCCACCAACTCGTGGGGCCAGTCGGACCCGCCCGCCCGGAGGAGATCCAGGTAGCGATCGGCGAAGCCCCCGTCGGACGACTCGTAACGGGCGTACAGGGCCAGCACCAACAGCTCGCCGAACGCGTAGGCGTACACGTAGCCCGGCGTGTGCAGGAAGTGCGGGACGTAGCTCCACCAGTGTTGGTAGTGCTCGCCAAGGGTCACGCTTCCCTCGAACATGGCCCGCTGCGTCTCCATCCAGTGCTCCGCGAACTGGTCTGCCTGAAGCTCCCCCTGATTCCGTCGGGCCGTGTGGATCCGGTGCTCAAACCGATTCATGGCCACCTGCCGAAAGACCGTCGCGAGCGTGTCGTCGATCTTGGCAACCAGGAGGGCGAGTCGGTTCGCCGGGTCCTCCTCGTTGCGCATCAGGCGCTGAAAGACGAGCATCTCGCCGAAGACGGAGGCCATCTCGGCGGTCGTGAGGGGGGTGCCGTGGTGGAAAATGGACTGCTCGCGGGCCAGGGACTGGTGCACGCCGTGGCCCAACTCGTGGGCGAGGGTCTGCACGTCGCGGGGCTTGCCCGTGTAGTTGAGGAGCACGTAGGGGTGGGCGCTCGGCACCGTCCCGTGGCTGAAGGCGCCGCTGCGCTTGCCCGGGACGAGGGCGGCGTCGATCCAGTCGCCCTCGAAGAACTGGCGGGCGACCTGTGCCATCGTCGGGTGGAAGTCCCCGTACGCCTCCAGGACGAGGGCCCGTGCATCGCCCCACTCGTAGGTGGAGTCCGCCTCGCGGATGGGCGCGTAGCGGTCGTAGTCGTAGAGCTCGTCGACGTCCAGGAGTTGCTTTTTGAGGCGGTAGAACCGCGCTACCAGGTCGTATCGACCGGTGACGGCCTCGATGAGCGTATCGACCGTCTCGTCGTCCACCTCGTTCGCGAGATTTCGCTGTTCGAGCCAGTGGTCGTAGTCGCGGAGCCGATCGGTGGAGGCCTTGTCCGCCAGGAGCGTGTTGAAGACGTACGTGAGGGTGCGGAGGTGATCTTTCAGTCCGTCCGTGAAGGCGTGGGCCGCCTCCCGCCGAACGGTGCGGTCGGGGTCGTAGAGTTTCGAGAGAGTCTGTTCCTGGGTAAGCGACTCGCCGTCGAGCTCGAACCGCGCCGCGCCGAGGGTCTCGTCGAAGAAGCGCGTCCAGGCGTTCTTGCCGGTAATGCTCTTTTCCGAGAGCACCTTCTCCTCCGCTTCACTCAGGACGTGCTCCTTGCGCTGATATTCGGTCTCGAGGTAGTGGCGGTAGTCGTCGAGGGCCTCGTGGCCGAGGAGGTCCTCCACGCGCTCCGGGTCGAGGGCCACCCATTCGGTGTCGAAGAAGACGAGACGTTGCTGGATGCGGTCCACCGTCTCTTGCACCGACTGCCGGAGCGCCCCTCGCTCGGCGTCGTTGGTGTCGGCGGTCCAGTACAGGTGCGCGTAGGCGTGTGCCCGGCCGAGCCGGTCCTGAAGGGCCCCCAGCGTGTCCAGGGCCTCAGACAATGCTTCGGGGCCCAACTCTCCAATCCGTCCTCGGTACTGCTCGGCGAAGGCCGTTGCGTCGGCCTCCAGTGACGCAAGATCCTCTTCTAGGGCATCCGGGTCGTCGTACAGGTCGTCGAGGGCCCACCGCACGTCGTCGGCCCCGGTGTCCGGCGTTTCCATAAGCGTGCATGCATTGAATGAGCAGGAGAATGCAGGGCCCGCCCCGATCAAGTCGCCCGTCTCGGGCCCGCTCAAACGGTATTGACCGATTGTTCACCCCCGCCCGTGTATCACGGCCCCCGCGTCGTGGTACAGATGAGACGAGCCGTTTGTACCATTGACGCATAACGTGCAGTGTCCGATTCTTCCTTCCGTCCCCTCTCCACCGACGCCAATTGGGCCGAGGCCCGATCCGCGTCCAAAACCCAGCCGGTGCTCGTGTTCAAGCACAGCTCGGCCTGTCCGGTGAGCGCCAAGGCCGAGACGCAACTGCAGCCCCTGGCCGAGGACAGTGCCCTGCCCGTCTACAGGCTCGTCGTGCAGGAGAGTCGGGCCCTGTCCGACGAGATCGCGGAGGCCCTGGACATCCGACACGAAACGCCGCAGGTCATCGTCCTCGACGATGAGACCCCGGTCTTCGACGCGTCCCACTTCGACGTTACGGCCGATGCCGTCCGCGAGGCCGTCCAGTCTGCGCCTTCTTCCACCAACTAACGCTTCCTATGCGTCGCCTCTTGACCCTCGCCTGTACCGTCGGACTGCTCGTTTTGCTGACCGCATGTGGGGGAGAAGATACGGCCGAGACGAGCGACCAGGCCGCGCCGTCCGCATCCGCGTCGCGCGGCCCCATTCCCGGAAAAGTGCGGGACGTGGGGCCCGAGCCGGTGCCCACACTCACACTGGAAACGCTCGATGGGGCATCAATCGACCTCGCGGCCCGGAACGGCGAACTGCTGCTCGTCAATTTCTGGGCCACCTGGTGCGCACCGTGCCGGGAGGAAATTCCGGACCTCAAGAGCCTGCACACAGACTTTGAGAACCTCACGGTCATCGGCGTCGCACTGGACCGCAAGGGCCGCGAGGTGGTGAAGCCGTTTGCGCAGAAGCTTGAGATCAACTACCCGATTGTCATAGACAAGTCGGGCGCCGCCGAGGCGGAATTCGGCCCCATTCCCGGCCTTCCCACCACGGTTCTGGTGACCCCGGACGGACAGGTCACGAAGCGGGTCGTCGGCATTTTCCCCACCGAGGAGATGCGCCCGACCCTCAAGAAGATGCTCTCCGGCGAGGCGTAAGCGGCAGCGTCATTCGTCGTCCTCTTCTTCCTCCACACGCTCCCGCCTCATCAGGTAGTCTTCGAGGCTGCCCACGACGACTCGCGTCTCTTCATCGACCTCCACGTCTTCGACGTCCCCGGCCCGAATCAGCTTTTTGATTTTCTTCCGGTCAATCTGCTTGAGAATGCGCCGCGCCTCGGTGCGGCTCACGACATCCTCTCGGTAGTCGGCAGCAAAGTCCTCGAGGAAGTCGAGGGTCTCGTCCGTGAGGTCGATCATCCGAATCTCCTCGTTGGCGTCGGAGAGGGACCAGTAGAGGTCCGCGTCGATCAGGTGGCGATCGGTCCAGCGGACCAGGGTCTGCTTCGAGAGCTGGAGGTGCTCGGAAAGCTCGTCGAGCGGCATCGTCTTCGGCTGCCGCGACGTCGCGGGTCGGTCAGGCACAATATGCGTCCGGTGACATTTGGAAAAAGGCAGGCCTATTTTGGACATAGAAGGGCCTCTTTTGTTCCTCCGTGTTCGTGCCCTGCCCGTCGTTGATCGTGCCATTTCCACCTCCTGATGATGCCCCCCTCCCGCTCCAAAGAGGACTGGACGTCGCTGCTTTCTCCCCTCCTCTCGACCTCGGTGCAGGCCGCCAACGAGCGGCTCATGCAGACCGAGGAGATCCGGCAGTGGCTCCGGCAGGCCTCCACGAAGGCGGCCGAGGGCATGAGTCGGCGGCCGGACATGCGCGGCGAAATGCGCGGGTACGCGGAGCTGAAGGACGCCTTCGAGGAGCGCTTTCCTACCCTCCTCGACGCCGTCGAGGAGCTGACGGGGGGATGCGGGACGATCGACCTCGACTGGACGCCCATGAACCCCACCATGAGTCGCGTTGAGGTTGACTTCCACCGCGAGCTTGCCGTGGACCTGTTCACGCGGCTGGAGGCGCCGTCCCCCGACGCCGCACAGGCGGCCCTGCATACCGTCGAGGAGGCCCTTCCGGACGGCACCCCGTTTCCGAACCGGCCCAACACGGCCACCGGCCTGGTCGCCCACGACGGCTCGTGCCTGGGGGTGCGGGTGCGAGAGCACCTGGGCAACGAACAGGGCGGTCGGTACCGCACCGTTGCGCTCCTGCCGGACGACCGGAACGACCTTGAGAATCTGTCGATGCAGGACGCCGCGCCGCGCCTTCTTCAATTGTTGGCCCCTGCCGATTCGTCTTCGGGCACCTGACGCGGGGCGGCGCCGGCCGTGCCGGCCCCCCGCTCGACCTCCCCGACCCCCCGAATCGTCCATGCCTGGTCCCCCTCCTCGTCCCCAAACCAGAAGGTCGCCCCCACTTGCACAAACTCGCTTACGAACCGCACGAATGTTTCGGGGGAGACATTGGCGGGGACCTCGTCGCTGACCAGCGTGAGCCGGTCCCCGCGGACCTGAAAGTAGCCAAGGGCAAACGGCAGGGGGCCGTCGGTCTTTGTGCTCAGCTCCTCCTGATACACCTGGCTTTCCACCCGCAGCGACTGGACGAGTTCGACGGTCAGCCAGTCTTTTTCCCGTCCGCCGATGAGGCCGTGGTGCCGCCGCTCAAACAGCTTCCGCACGAGGCCCTCCAGCGCCTCGCGCTTCTCGGGACGGACGACGGCATCTTCGACGCGACAACGATAGCGGTCGGGCATGGCGACCTCGTAACGGGTGTGCAAACACGGCGGCAAGGCACGGCTCAGCAGGGGGAAAGCGCCGTACAGAGGGCCCTCTTTCACGTTCCTCTTCCACACCGAATTCCCCCTGCTCCATGGACTCCGTGACACAGATTACACTGGGCGCCGCGGTGGGCGAGGCCACGGCGGGCCGCGAGGCCGGCCTCAAAGCGCCGCTGTGGGGCGCGGCCTTTGGACTTCTGCCTGACCTCGACGTGCTCGCCAACCCGTTTCTGACCGAACTCCAGGCCCTCACCATGCACCGGAGCGTAACACACTCCCTGGTGTTTATCGCCCTGGTCAGTGCCTGTGCGGCGTACGGACTGCGGCGCTTTCACCGGGACATCCCGGTCTCCGTGGGGAAGTGGGGGGCGCTGGTGGCCCTCACGCTCGGGACACACGTGGGGCTGGACTGCCTCACGACGTACGGCACGCAGGTCTTCTGGCCCTTCAGCAACTACCCTGTTGTTCACGGGGCCGTCTTTATCATCGACCCGCTGTACACCGTCCCGTTGGCCGTAGGGCTGCTCGTGTCCCTCCGATGGAACGCCACGGCGTCGGCGCGGCGCTGGGCGAACTACACGGGCCTCGCGTTGAGCTCCGCGTACCTCGTCTTCACCGTCGTCAACAAGGAACACGTCAGGCAGGTCTTCGACGAGGCCCTCTCGGACACAGCGCCCCACTACGAACGCCTCTTCACGTCCCCCACCCCGTTCAACAACCTCCTTTGGCAGGGCGTCGCGGAGACCGAGGACGGCTACTACGTCGGGGACTACTCGCTGCTGGACCCGGATCGCGCCGTCAACTTCCAGTACGTTCCCAAGCAGCACGACCTTCTGGCCGATCAGTGGAGCAATCCCGTCGTGCGGGACCTGCGCCGGTTCTCTCGGGGCTACTTCGTCGTCCGCCGGGGCGACGGCGCGCTTCAGATTCACGATCTCCGGTTTGGGCGCAACGACGTCGGCCTCACCGACGACGGCGAGTACCTCTTCACCTACAGGCTGCAGCGGGGACCGGAGGGAACCGTCGTCGGCATTGCACGGCCCGAGCCGCCGTTCGAACTCGACGCCGCCCTCCTCCGCCGGTTTCTCGCCCGTATTCAGGGCCAGTCCGTCGCCTCCCTCCAGTCGGTCCGGTTTGGGGAGCAGATGCCCGTCTGGCGGATGCGACGCGGGACGAATTGATACTTCCCCCCGTTTCCCAGTACCTTCAGGACACTTTTCACTTGTACTCGCCGTCGCGACCCAACGCCACCATGAACGACCTCCTTTCTCAGTCTCAGGACTATTTGAACGCCGAGACGATTCAGATGCTCGGCTCCTACGTGCTGAGCATCGTGGCCTTTGTCCTCATTCTCGTCGTGGGGCGGTACGTAGCGACCAAGGTTCGCGATGTAATTCGGGGCGGTCTCGACAAGCCGAAGGTCGATACGACCTTGACGAAGTTTGCCGGCAACTTCGCGTACTACGCCATCTTCCTGCTAGCGATCTTCGCCGGTCTGGAAACGGTCGGCGTCGAAACGGCCAGCTTCGTCGCCGTCTTGGCCGCCGCCAGCTTCGCGGTGGGCCTCGCCCTGCAGGGCACCCTCGCCAACTTTGCTGCCGGCATCATGCTGCTGATCTTCCGGCCCTTTAAGGTGGACGACTACGTCGAGATTGCCGATGAAACCGGCTTTGTGCGCGACATCTCCCTCTTCTTTACGCGACTGACCACCCGGGACAACCGGCTTATCATTGTGCCCAACGGCGACATCTTCGGGTCCACCATCCGCAACATTTTTGCCCACGATGTCGTCCGGGTGGACTGCGACGTGGGCACTGACTATCCCGCCGATATCGACGCCACCCGGGAGGTCCTACTCGAGGCCGCCCGGAACGTTGACGACCGGGTCACAGAGAAGGGCGAACAGGCCGCGCTCACAGCCCTGGGAGGCTCGTCCATCAACTGGCAGGTGCGCGTGTGGGCCACGCCCGACGACTACTTTCGCCTGAAGCAGGAGCTAACCCGGCAGGTCAAGTACAAGCTCGACGAGGCCGAAATCGGCATCCCCTACCCGCAGATGGACGTGCACCTCGACGAGCTCGACGGCAGCGACGAGGCGGCGTAGCCCCGATGGGCGGGGCCGGTGCTGGTGTGTTCTTTCCGAAAAGCGGGGCCGGGGAGGAACGTGCAGGGGGGCACGCATTTGCAGTGTGTGACCTCTGACATCCCCAACCACCAACCCACACATCCATCTATGCCTACTCGTTCTGCGGACGCAACGTGGACCGGCAACCTGCCCGACGGCAGCGGCACCATGCAGCTTGAAAGCGGGGCCTACGAGGGCGCCTACTCGTTTCGCTCCCGCTTCGAGGACGGAGACGGCTCCAATCCTGAAGAGCTGATTGCCGCCGCCCATGCAGGCTGCTACTCGATGGCCCTGTCCAACGTCCTGGCCGAGGCCGGGCACGACCCCGAATCGGTCAACACCACGGCGGACGTGACGCTCCAGATGGTCGAGGGGGATCCGACCATCACCGGGATCCACCTGACGACGGAGGCGTCCGTGCCGGGCCTCGACGCGGACACGTTCGACGAGCACGCCGCGGCGGCCAAGGAGGGCTGCCCGGTCTCGAAGGCCCTCGCCGGCACGGAGATCACGCTCGACGCGAGCCTGACGTAGACGTCAACGCGCTCGGTCGGTGCTCTTCCTCCGCCCCGGGTTCTCAGCCGAGGACTCGGGGCGTTCGTGTGTCGGTCTACGAGACCACTTGGAGGACGATCTTGCCGGCGTTTGCGTTATTTTCCATGCGCCGGTGGGCGTCGGCCACCTCGGTCCAGTCGTAGGTCGAGTCGATCACGGGACGAAGCTGCCCATCCACGAACTTGGGCACGATGTCCCCCGCAAACTCTTGGGTCAGCTGCACCTTGTAGTCGAGGCTTCGGTCGCGAAGCGTCGAGGTCAAGAGCTGAATGCGTTTGGCCATCAGGGCGCGCAGGCTCACCTCCTCGACGGTGCTCCCCCCGAGGGTCGCGAGTTGCACGATGCGGCCGTCCACGGACAGGGCCTCCACGTTCTGGTGAAAGTACGGCGCGCCGATAAAGTCGAGCACGACGTCCACCCCCGCTCCGCCCGTGAGATCGTCGACCCGGGCGGCGAAGTCCTCCGACTCGTAGTCGATGGTGGCCGCCGCCCCCAGATCGCGGCAGAGATCGTGCTTCGGGGCCGAGGCCGTAATGTAGGGGCGCGCGCCGGCCTCCCGCGCGAGCTGGATGGCGGCGGTCCCCACGCCGCTGGCGCCGGCGTGGACGAGGACCTCGTGGTCGCGCTGCAGCCCCCCGAGCCAGTGCAGCGCCTGGTACGCCGTCAGGAACACCTCCGGAATTGCCGCCGCCTCCCGCATGGAGAGACCCGGCGGGACGGCCATCAGTAGGTCCTTGTGGACGACCACCTGCTCGGCGTATCCGCCCCCGGCCAGCAGGCTGAAGACGCGGTCTCCTTCGTGCCAGTCGGTCACGTCGGGTCCGGTCTCCTGAACGACGCCAGCCATTTCAAGGCCCATGATGGAAGAGGCCCCTTCCGGCGGGGCGTAGTGACCGCGGCGCTGGAACGTATCGGCGCGGTTGAGGGCCGTGGCGTGTACCTGCACACGGACCTCGTCGGCCCCGGGCGTCGGGGTCGGCACCTCGCCGATGGTCATGGCGGACGGGGCGCCGGGGTCGGGAACGCGAACGGCTCGCATGGATGCGCGAATGGGTTGGTTGGCAAATGACACGTGAGTGCTTTCCCGTAGTGCGGCACGCCCTCCGACGGGTCCGGCGGTGGTGACCCACGGGGCGCGGCGGCCGATGGGCTCGGCGGCCCGGCCGTTCGGCCCTACACCGACAGCGTTCGGCGCGCCTCTTCGAGGGCGGCGGACGCAAAGAGCTCCTTGTTCAACGTACGGTCCTCTACGAACTGGTGGCGCCGGGCGTGCCGTTCGGACGCGTCGGCGTACCCGACCCACACGGTGCCCACCGGCTTGTCGGGCGTGCCGCCCGTCGGCCCCGCGATGCCAGTGGTCGACACGCCCACCGTGGTACCGAGCGCCTCCCGCACCCCCTCGGCCATCTGGACGGCGACCGCCTCGCTCACGGCGCCGTGCTCGCGGATCGCCGCCTCGTCCACGCCCAAGACGGTTTTCTTTGCGGAATTGGCGTAGGCGACCACGCTTCCCAGGTAGTAGTCGGACGACCCGGACACCCCCGTCAGCCGGTGCCCAATGAGCCCGCCCGTCGCGCTCTCCGCACTGGCAATTGTGGCATCGCGCGCTCGCAGCGCGTCCCCCAGCACCGCTTCCAGGGTCACATCGCCGGTGCCAATGATGTCGTCTCCCGCCCGCTCCCGGATTGCCGCCTCCACCGTGTCCAGGCGCGCCCCCGCCGTGGTCTGCCGGGCGTCGGCCGAGAGGCGCAGGCGCACCCCGCTCGTGGAGGGCAGGTACGCCAGGGACACGTCGTCCCCCAGCACGTCGGACAGGTCGCCCAGCTTCTCCTGCAGGGCCGTCTCCCCGATCCCCGCCGTCACAAGGGTCCGGTGGCGCACCTCGCCCACGCCCGACTGCTCTTCAAGCCGCGGCTGGACCGAGGCCTCAAAGATGGCAGTCATCTCTTCCGGGATGCCGGGCAGCAGCACGATCAGCCGCCCGTCCGGGGCCTCGTGCCACAGCCCCACGGCGGCCCCGACCGGATTGTCGAGCGTCTCAAAGCCCTCGGGCCGCTGGGCAAGGGCCGGGGCGGACGGCGGCACGTCTCGGTTTCGCCGGTCGTAGTACTGGCGAACCCGTTCCAGCACGTCCGGGTCGGTCTGGAGCGGGGCCCCAAAATAGTCGGCGATGACCGTCCGCGTGAGGTCGTCGTGGGTGGGGCCGAGCCCCCCGGTGCAAATGACGAGGCGGGCCTCCTCGTACGCCCGGTCCAGCTCCCGGAAGATCGCCTCGCGGGCGTCCCCGACGGTCACCGTCCGGGTCATGCGAACGCCGAGGCGACTGAGCCTGCCCCCGAGCCAGGCGGCATTCGTATTGGTGGTCTGGCCAATCAACAGTTCGTCGCCGATGGTCAGGAGCTGTGCCTTCATCAAGGGGAACAAGCAACCAGAAGAGAGCGGAAACAAGGGGCGTCCCCAGTCCGGCAGGTTCGGGAATCAGCCGGAGGGTGGGCGCACACCGGCTCAGCCGCCGTGTTCGTGCGACCAGGCCTCGGGGTCGGCCTGCCAGTCGTTAAGGAGCGCCTCGGCGTCTGCCGAGAGGGAGTGCTGGCGGCGCGCCACGTCCAGCAGCACGGGAAACGTCGTCAGCACATGGCAGGGCACGCCGGCCTCCCGAAAGGCCGTGGCGGCGGCGTCCAGCCCGTACGAAAAGATGGCCAGTACGGCCGAGACATTGGCCCCAGTCTCGCGAACGGCCGCCGCCGCGTTCAACGCGGATCGGCCCGTCGAGATGAGATCCTCCACCACGACAACCTCGTCCCCTGCCCCCGGCCGTGCCCCCTCGATGCGCCGCCCCTGGCCGTGCCCTTTGGCCGAGTCACGGACGTACGCCATCGGCGCCTCGATCCGGTCGGCCAGCCAGGCCGCGTGGGGGATGCCGGCCGTGGCCGTGCCCGCCACGGTGAGCGACGTCCCGTCGTACTCCCGTACAGCCTCCGCAAACCCGTCCGCAATGCGTTCGCGAACGGACGGATGGGCAAGGGTCTGCCGGTTGTCGCAGTAGATGGGCGCCGCGAGGCCCGAGGACCACGTGAACGGGTCGTGCGGGCGGAGCGAGACGGCATCAATGCTCAGCAGGGCATCCGCGAGGGCGCGGGCCCGGTCGGTCGACGATGGGGCGAAGAGGTCCTGGGACATCACGGACGACAGCAGTCAATCGAGGACGCGAGTGCGGGAGGGAACGCTACTCCAGTTCCACCTTCTCTTCCACCGGCGCCACCACGTACAGCGCGCCCGTGGCCAGCGTAAACCCGACGACGACCGTCAGGGCCAGCCCGGGCAGGCCGCTGTCGTAAAGCAGCCACCGGGCGGCGTCGCGAAGCGGCGGGGAAAAGTGCGTCGCGGCCCGGAGCGTGAGCACGCCGAATAGGAATGCGGCCTGCAGCATCGTCTTCCCCTTCGCCACGCGGTAGGTGTGCAGCGTCTGCCCGGACGCTTCGGCCCACGACCGCAGGACCGTCACGACAACGTCGCGAAGGGCGATGGCCACGACGGCCCACCACGGGACGAGGTCGGGGGCCTCAAGGGCGAGGGCGATGAAGGTCCCGAGAATCAGAATCTTATCCGCCAGGGGGTCAAGGTACTGCCCGAGCCGCGACCGCACGCCGTACCGACGGGCCAACACCCCGTCGTAGTAGTCCGTCAAGGACGCCAGCACGAAGAGCACGACCGCACTCATCTGGCCGGCCTTGCTCGGAACCGACAGGAGCAGGAGCAGCAACGGGGTCACCAAAATCCGACCGACCGTCAGAAGATTGGGAATGTACCGGAGGGCAGCAGACGTGTACATGACAATCACACGATAAGCACGAGTCGCGGGAATATCTCAGGCCCCCTTCGATATTGGTGAAATTTTGCACGGAAACGGAGGGGACACGGTTGCATCCCAAGGACCATGCCTCCGTCCTGCAAACTTTTCAGCGTGCGGGCGTCCCGGTGCCACACCTGACGCCCCGCCAGCGGAAATGGACCGGCCCGGCCCTGCCACCCTGTCATTCTGACGGACTGTTTCGGGGGCTGTGCGGCGCGGCATTGTTCTTGAGAACCATTCCTCATGGCGATGTAGAGTTGGGGACGCCGAAAGGCGGCTGCCCCTCGACCCCGACACGCCTTCGACTTTCGAACTGATCCGAACCAACGCACACGTACTCATGGGTAAAGTCATTGGAATCGACCTTGGCACGACGAACTCGGTCGTGGCGGTGATGGAAGGGGACGACCCCGAAGTCATCGAAAACGCGGAAGGATCGCGCACCACGCCGTCCGTCGTGGCCTACAAAGACGACGGCGAGCGCCTCGTGGGCGCCCCGGCGAAGCGCCAGGCCATCACGAATCCCGAGAACACCGTGTCCTCGATCAAGCGGTTCATGGGCCGCTTCTACGACGAGGTCGAGGACGAAATTGAAGAGGTCCCGTACGAGGTCGTCCGCGGCGAGAACGACACGGCGCGCGTCCAGATTGGGGACCGGAAGTACACCCCGCAGGAGATCTCGGCCGTGGTGCTGCAGAAGCTGAAGCAGACGGCCGAGGACTACCTGGGCCAGGAGGTCACCGACGCGGTGATCACCGTGCCGGCGTACTTCAACGACGCGCAGCGGAAGGCCACGCAGGAGGCCGGCGAGATTGCGGGCCTGAACGTGCAGCGCATCATCAACGAGCCGACCGCGGCGTCCCTCGCCTACGGCCTCGACGACGAGAGCGATCAGGTGGTCGCCGTGTACGACCTCGGCGGCGGCACCTTCGACGTCTCCATCCTGGAGCTCGGCGATGGGGTCTTCGAGGTCAACGCCACGTACGGGGACACGCACCTCGGGGGCGACAACTTCGACAAGCGCCTCATCGACCACATTGCCGACGAGTTTGAGCAGGACACCGGCATCGACCTCCGGGACGACCCGATGGCCCTGCAGCGGCTGAAGGAGGCCGCCGAGGAGGCCAAGATTGAGCTGTCGAGCGCCAAGACGACGACGATCAACCTGCCGTTTATTACGGCCACGGACGAGGGGCCGCAGCACCTGAACATGGACCTCAACCGGGCCACCTTCGAGAACCTGATCGAAGACCTGGTCGAGAAGACGGTGCCACAGATGGAGAAGGCCCTCGACGATGCGGGGCACTCCAAGAGCGACGTCGACGAGGTCATCCTGGTTGGCGGATCCACCCGCGTGCCGCTTGTGCAGGAGACCGTCGAGGACTTCTTCGGCAAGCAGGCCAACAAGTCCGTGAACCCGGACGAAGTGGTGTCCCTCGGCGCGGCCGTACAGGGCGGCGTGCTCAGTGGCGACGTCGACGACGTGCTGCTGCTGGACGTGACGCCGCTCAACCTCGGCATCGAGACGCTCGGCGGCGTGATGACGACCCTGATCGAAGCCAACACCACGATCCCGACGAAGGAGAGCGAGGTCTTCTCCACGGCCGCCGACAACCAGACCTCCGTCGAGGTGCACGTCCTGCAGGGCGATCGCGAGATGGCCAAGGACAACCGCACGCTCGGCCGCTTCCACCTGGACGGCATCCCGCCGGCCCCGCGGGGGACGCCGCAGATTGAGGTCACGTTCGACATCAATGCGGACGGCATCCTGAACGTGTCCGCCGAGGACAAGGACACCGGCAAGGAGCAGTCCATCCGCGTGGAGGCGAACAGCGGCCTCTCGGACGAGGAGATCGAGAAGATGAAGGAGGAGGCCGAGCAGCACGCCGAGGAGGACGAGCGCCGCAAGGAGCGCGCCGACACGATCAACGAGGCGAACTCCATGGCCTACTCCGTGGAGCAGGGCCTCGAGGAGTACGGCGACAAGATTCCGGAGGACAAGCGGTCGACCCTCCAGGAGGCCCTCGACGCGCTGAACGAGGAGCTCGAGACGGCCAGCGCCGACGAGGACATCACCGCGCTGGAGGACGCCCTCGAGGAGCTCAACGCGGCGTGGTCCGCCGCCGGCGAGGAGATTCGCGAGGCCCAACAGCAGCAGGCCCAACAGGGCGCGGCGGCTGGTGCGGGTGCCGGCGCGGCGGGCGCTGGTGCAGCGGCCGGGGCCGAGGGCCCCGCGGGCGGCCCTACAGGGGGACCGGCCTCCGGCAACGGCGCCGCGGACTCCGACGAGGAGGACGTCCAGGACGCCGACTATGAGGTCGTCGATGAAGGCGACGACGAGTAGGCACTGACCATTCGGACGCGGAGTGGGGATCGATTCCCCAGCCGCGCCCCTCTACATCGCCCCGTGAGCGTTTGCGACCAACGCTCCGCGGCTCTCCAAACGCCCCGACCGGCACGTCCCGGTCGGGGCGTTTTTTTATGCCTTGAGGAGCTGTTTGGCGGCACGTCTATGGCCCCCGGTGGGTACTCGGTCGCTGCGCTCCCAGCGCTGCGACCTCGCGGATCTTGTGCAGCCCAGGGACGACTCGGGCACTGCGTTCCCCGCGCAGACCGGGTTCGGCACGCGCCCGGTGGCTCATCAGGGGCACGATCTCGCTTCTGCTCGGCCTCCGCTACAGGGCCTGCTTGGGCGCCGTTCGTGCACGTCGCCCGCTGTGTCTCAGCTGAATGTCTATCCGAAAAACAGCTTCTGAGCAGTTTTTCGGACCCGCTTTTTTGGCCGTTACCCCGCATCGTCCAGCTCGTAAATCGCCCGGGCATTCTGGGTCGTAACCTCGGCGACCGTCTCCAGCGGAAGATCCTTGATCTCGGCAAGCCGCTCCGCAACGTGTCGGACGTAGGCCGGCTCGTTGCGGTCGCCCCGGTTTGGCTCTGGGGCCAGGTACGGGCTGTCGGTCTCCACGACAATGTGCTCGAGCGGGACCTCCTTCACGTACTGGTCGACGTCGCTGTTGGAGAAGGTCATGATGCCCCCCACGCCGACGTAAAAGCCCAGATTCCACGCCCGCTCGGCGATCCGGGGCGGATCGACGTAGCAGTGAAGAATCCCGCGCATTTTCTCCGGAACCTCGGCCCGCACGTACTCCTCCTCAAGAATGGCGAGTATGTCCTCCGCGGCATCGCGGTTGTGAATCACGAGGGGCAGGTCGGCCTCGATGGCCAGGCGGATGTGCTTGCGGAAAAAGCGCTTCTGGCGGTCGTCAAACGACCGGTCCCAGTAGTAGTCTAGGCCGCTCTCTCCCACCGCCACCACACTCGGGTGCGAACACCAGTTCACGACCGCCTCAAAGTCCTCCTCGGTGGCTTCTTGGGTCTCCGAGGGATGCAGGGCCGCCATGGCGTAGAGCCCGTCGTACTCCTCACACAGATCTACCGCCTGCTGGATGGAGGGAACGTCGATGGCGGGCATCACGACGACGTCGACCTCGGCGCCCCAGGCCCGACGCAGAACTGCGTCTCGGTCTTCATCGAACTGATCGAGGTACAGGTGCGCGTGTGTGTCGATAATCATAGGCTGAAGCGACGACCGAAAGCGAAAGAGGTGGACAAAACGGGCCGATGACGACCGGGAACGAAGCCCCCATTTTGCACCGTAGGAAGACCGGTATTCGTCGACTCGGCACCGTGCGTTAGAACATCAACTGAAGGCCCCACACTGTAAATGCGTTGGTGTAAATTTCACCCGATCCTCCGCTCGGGCACTCGGGGCCTGCTCTGGGCACTTGCCGCCTCAATGCTGGGGCTGATTGCAGTTGGGGCCTCGTCTCCGGCCGCCGCCCAGTCTTCGCCCGACAGCACAGACTGGGTACAGGTGCGCCTGCATCACGGGACGGAGGTCGAGTCTGTTCGCCTGACCCCGAGGCGCAGTTCGCTCTCGGTGCTGCTTCCCAGCAGTGATTCCCCAATCCTCCGGCTGACCCGCGACGAGACCGTGACGCTCGGGCGCCGCCAGGGGGACGTGTACGCGCGGCGCGGGACGGCCAACCTGTACGCCCGGTCGCTCCGCCTCGCGCCGTCCGGGGGGGGCAGCTGGACGCTCGTCCTGCCCTCCGAGTCGACGCGCACGTACACGGGCCGGCTCACCCTTCGTCCCGCCGACTCCAGCACCGGCCTTCAGCTCGTCAACCGCGTGCCCCTGCAGGACTACGTTGCGAGCGTCGTCGCCGCGGAGTACGGCCTCGACGACCGGGCGGGCACCCGTGCCATGGCGGTCGTGGCTCGGACCTACGCCCTCTTCTCCACCAAGCACTTCGATGGGGACTACGACCACGTCGACGGCACGGCCTCTCAGGTATACCGGGGAAAAGACGTGATCACCACGGCCGCCCGTCGGGCCGCCCGGGAGACGCAGGGCCAGATTTTGACCTACGACGGGGCCCCAATCCAGGCGGTCTACTTCTCGTCGAGCGGCGGCCACACGGCCAGCAACGAGGCCGTCTGGACAGACAGTCCCTCCCTCCCCTACCTCCGGGGCAAAGAGGACCCGTACGATCAGGCCTCGCCCAAGCACCGCTGGACGACGCGCATCAACCGCCGGGCCCTTCTGCAGGCGCTGTCGCTGCACCACGGCGCCTCCGTCGAGGGGTTTCTGCTGGGCGACCGCACCCCAAGCGGCCGGCTGGCCACCATCGAGGTGCTCTTCTCGGACGATACGGAGACGGACATGGAGGCGAGCACCTTCCGGTCGGTCGTGAACGAGCGGGTCGACGGGGTCACGCTGAAGAGCACATGGTTCGACGCGCGCCGCGACGGCTCGGCGTACGTGCTGACCGGTCGGGGCCACGGCCACGGCGTGGGCCTCAATCAATGGGGCGCCCACGCCATGGCCGAGCAGGGCAAGGGCTACCGCGAAATCCTCTCGTTCTACTACACGGGCGTCCAGATTCAGCAACTGGACGAGGCGTCCCCCCTCCCCGCGGTGGCCCAGGACCCGCCCAGCCCGCCCGACGACTCCACCGCCTCTCGGATTGGATGGTAAGGGACCCTCGCAATTTGGCCTGCACGAGGCCCGACACGAGGTCTCCGAACCACGAGTTGAGGACCCGTCTATCGAGATCCCCACCCGCTACTGCGAGCACCCGCCCTCCGCCCGCTCTCTTTCCGCCGTTCCCGTTTCCAGTTGCATGGTTTTCGTAACACGACGTCCCCCTCTCTTCCTCCTCCTGGCCATTTTGTGGACTGGTGTCGGCCCCGACCTCGCGGTTGGGCAATCCCCCGACTCCACGATCGTCGAGCTGCCGGAAGTGACGGTTGAGGCCGTCCGTGGCGCCGAAACGGAGGCGTCCGCACCGTTCGCCGTCACGGTGCGGTCCCGGTCGCCGGCGGAGGTATCCCTGACCTCGTCGACGTCTCTGGACGATGTGCTCCGTCCCCTGCCCGGCGTGTGGGTAAATGATCGCCACCACTTTGCCCTCGGGGAGCGCATCAGCGTGCGGGGCGTGGGCTACCGGTCCAATTTTGGGGTCCGTGGGGTCCAGGTCCTCTACGACGGCATTCCGCTCACCCTGCCCGACGGGCAGGCCTTTCTCGACGTGGTGGACCCGGCCGTGGTCCGACAGGTGGAACTGGTTCGCTCCCCCGCCTCGGTGTTTTGGGGCAATGGAAGCGGGGGCGTGCTCTTTCTCTCGTCGTCGGGCACGGCGCCTCCCCCGAATCGGATACGGGTGCAGGGCGGCAGCTACGGGCAGTGGCAGGGCCTCGCGGAGGGCGGGGGCACGGTCGGCCCCTGGACCGTGCACGGATACGCCTCCGGCCAGCGCCAGGAGGGGTACCGGGCCCACAGCCAGGGCTATCGTGTGCGAGCGGGCGGCACGGCTCGACGGGGATTGGGCCCCGACACGCGGCTCCGAATTGTGGCGGCGGCCGACCAGCAGGACACCGAAAACCCAAGCAGCCTCACACGCGAGCAGTTCAACGATGACCCTTCCCAGGCCCGCGCCGCATTCGTAGACGTGAACGCGGGCAAGCAAAGCTCGCAGGTCCAGCTTGGGGCTTCCATCGACCACGATCTGGGCGGTGCTACCCTCTCCGGGACCGCCTACGGCCTACGACGGGCCCTCGACAACCCCCTCAACTTTGCCTTCGTGCGGTACACACGGTGGAGCGGGGGCACCCGGTTCACTCTGCGTCGCACTGAGGGGCGTCTGCAGGGCGGCCTGGGCGTGGACGCCGGGATTCAGTCCGACGACCGCATCGAATTTACGTCTACGACGCCCGACGGGAATCCCGGCCCCGAGGTCGGCCTCGACCAGTTGGAGACCGTACTGAACGGTTCCGCGTTCGGCTACGCCCGCCTCAACGCGACGGATCGGCTCGCCCTCACGGGGGGGCTCCGACTCGACCAAATGCGCTTCGAAGCCGACGATGGGTTGACCAAGGACGGAGATCAGTCCGGCACCCGCACGTTCTCGTCGGTCAGCCCGAGCTTTGGGCTCTCGTTCGATGCCGGTCCCGCCCAGGTGTTCGCTCAGTACAGCACGGCGTTCGAGACGCCCACAGCCTCTGAACTCTCCAACCGCCCGGGCGGGGGCGGCGGCTTCAATCAGCAGGTGGAGCCACAGTTTACTCGGGGCTTCGAGATCGGCGCCCGGGGCGCCTTTCCGGAGGCTCGGCTGCGGTTCGACGTGGCCCTGTACCGCCTCGAGGTCGACGACCTCATCTCTGCCTACGAGGACGCCGACGGGCGCGACGTGTACGACAACCTTGCGGCCAACACCCACGACGGCATTGAAGCCAGCCTCACGTGGCAGGCCACGGACGCCCTCGAAGTGGCGACGCGCTATACGGGAAGCCGGTTCGTCGTCGACGAATCAAACGACGACTCCCTGGTCGGAAATCGGGTGCCCGGCATTCCCAGCCGCCGCCTCTACCTCCACACCGAATTCTCTCACGGCGGGTGGTGGGGGCGGATCTCGGGCCAGGGGGTGCCGAGCTACTACACCAACAACGCAAACACCGCCGAGGCGCCCCGATACGTCCTGGTGAATCTCAACCTCGGGCACAGGGGCATCGACATGGCTGGGCTTACCCTGAAGCCCTTCGTCACCGTCAACAACGTGCTCAACGAGCGCTACGCCGGCTCAGTCGTCGTGAACGCGTTTGGCGGGCGCTACTACGAACCCGCCCCCGAGCGGTCGTTCTCTGCGGGCCTCAATGTGGAGTGGTAGTCCGGTTACAGACGCTGACGCGCGTCGGTCCCGTCCGTCCACGCCCGGGCCATTCGGGGCGTCGTGAAGGCCACTGCGGCCTCCTCGGGGGTGACCACGATGCATCCGCCCGTCGCCCCCCCACCGTCCGGCGCCCGCACCTGCTCGTGCATGCGGGAGAGGGAGGCCCGCGCGGCTGCTTCGGCGGAGTCGCCCGCCCGGACGCGCTCCCGCACGCTCCGGGCCAGTCCCACGGCCGCGATGGCCTCACCCCAGCCCGTCGTACTGACCGCCACGTGGGCGTCCGCGTAGAAGCCGGCCCCCGGCAGGGGCGAGTCGCCCACCCGTCCCGGCGGCTTGAAAGGCGTCCCCCCGGTGGAGGTCGCCGCCGCGAGCGTACCCGTGGCGTCCCGCATCACCGCCCCCACCGTATCGCGCCCCTGCGGATCGGCGCCTCCTGGGCGAAACGACCGGCTCGGGTGATTCGCTTCGGCCTGCGCCCGAATCCGCTCGTGGCGTCGTCGCTCGCGAGGGTGGACCAGCGTCTCGTTCGGGACGAGCTCCGTCCCCGTGGCGTCCGCAAACCGCTCCGCCCCCTCCCCCACCAGCATTCGCACGCGCCCCTCCCCCGTCTCTAACAACCGGCGGGCCACCCCGACCGGGTGCTCCAGGCGCTGCGCGGCCATGACGGCCCCGTAGTCCAGGGTGGCCCCCGTCATGACCCCGGCGTCCAGCTCCGCCGCCCCGTCTTGATTCAGCATCGCCCCGTAGCCCGCATTAAAGGCGCCGTGGGCCTCCAAGGCCCGCGTCGCCGTCGTGACGCCCGCCAGGGCCTCCGCCTCCTCCTGAACTGCGGCGGTTCCGGCCTCGAGCACAGATTGAAGCCCCTCGCGGTGCGACTCGAGGGCGGCATCCGGAATGTCCCAGGCCCCGCCGTGCACGAGGAGGAGCGGCCCGCGCGTCTCAACCTGCCGACTGTGGAGGGAGAGGGACATTCCACGAGCGCCCAGTTTGGAGAAGCTACCGGTTCGCGAGATGGGGCCCCGCCGGGGCCGTGCGATCATTCCAGCGCGGTCCGGCCCCCGACGACGCGCGGGCAAACACCGATTCCCCGTCGAGGCGCGGCAGGAGGGCCCAGACGGTTGCCCGAAACGCGTCGCGGTGCTGCAGCGGAACGGGCTGAGAGGGCGGGAGCTCCAGCGTGACCGGGTTGACGGGCGAGCCGTGCTTCCAGAGGCGGTAGTCGAGGTGGGGCCCCGTGGACCGACCGGTGCTGCCCACGTAGCCAATGGTCTCGCCCTGCTGCACGCGGTCGCCGGACGCCACGGAGATTTGCGAGAGGTGGAGGTAGCCGGAGGTGTAGGTGCCGTTGTGGCGGATCTTGACGTAGTTTCCGTTCGGCCCCTCGTACCCGGCCCGCTGCACAACCCCCTCCCCGACCGACCGCACCGGGGTGCCACGCGGCGCGGCGTAGTCCACCCCGCGGTGGGGGCGGTACTCCTTCAGGACCGGATGGTACCGACGGTTGGTGTAGCCCGAGCTGATGCGGGAGTACTGCAGCGGCGCCTTCAGGAGCTGGCGCCGAAGGCTTTGTCCCGCCCGGTTGAAATACTCGGCGTCGCCCGCTCCCGACTCAAACCGGAACGCGTAGTAGTCCTCGCCGCGGTGCCGGACGTGCGCCGCCACGATGTCTCCGGGCTGCACCGCATCGCCCTCCACCGCACGGGCCTCGTACACGAGGCGGAACGAGTCGCCGGCCCGCAGCCGAAAAAAGTCAATCTGCCAGGCAAACACCTCCGACAGCCGCAGGGCGAGGAGCGGGTGCCCGCCATTGTCCACGACGGTCTCGTACAACGACCCCTCCACCGTGCCCGCGACCGTGGCCCACTGACGGGTGACCGGCCGGGTGGCCACGTGGGTGCGGTCCGGATGCTGCAGATCAAAGACGACGTACCGGCGCGCATCGATCTGGTACGCCAGGTACTGCGGCTGCTGGAGCCAGGGGTTCACGTAGACCCGATACGGACGCCCGGCCCGCAGATTCGTGACCTCGAACTCGGGCCGGGCCGCGTCCGCAAGGCGCAAGATTGTCTGGTAGTCCACCCCATGCTCGCCCAGCACGTCCGAGAAGGTCTCCGCCCGCCCCACGCGTCCATCCTCAACCTCATAGCGCCCCGTCGGAAGGCCGTACCGGTCCGTCGAGACCTCAAACACTGCCGTCGATTCGGTTGGCGCGGTTGGCGCGGTCGCGCCCGTCTGGCAGGCAATTCCCCCTCCAGCAACGATCAGAAGCACGGCAAGCAGTCGCACGGGCCCGCGTGAAAAGGACATGGAGTCCGCCAAGAAGTGAGTGAGATGCTAAGAGACTACGACGGATCGGCAGACGCCCCGTCGCCCCCACCGCTTCCGGGGCTCCACGTGTCCTCCCGGACGCCGGCCTGCCGGTTGGCCCAGCGGGCCAGCACAAAGAGGAGGTCGGACAACCGGTTGAGGTAGACAATGACCTGCTCGTTGATGGGCGTCGAGGTTTTGGCCTCTACGCTGCGGCGCTCCGCGCGGCGGCACACGGTCCGGGCGGAGTGGAGCGACGCCCCGGCCGGCGCGCCCCCCGGCAGGATGAAGCGCTCCAGGCTGGGCAGGTCCGCCTCGAACCGGTCGATCCGCTCCTCAAGCGCCTCGATGTGGGCGTCCTCGATGCGTTCCACGACCGGCTTGGCGTCCATCGGCGTGGCCAGGTCCGCCCCCAACACGAACAGCTCCTCCTGCACGTCTCCCAGAACCGGGTCGAGGGTCTCCTGGCCCGGCTCGCCCTCTAGGTGCGACCGGGCGAGCCCGACAATCGAGTTGGTCTCGTCGACCGTGCCGTACGCGTCGATGCGGGGGTTTCCCTTGCCCACACGTTCTCCCCCGAAGAGAGACGTGGTTCCGTCGTCGCCGGTCCGGGTGTAGATGCGTTTGCTCATCAAAGAAAATGCGTCGGGAAACAGGGGACTACAATTGACCACAGCGTGGCACGGCTGACCTCCGGGTGCGTTTCCGGAGGGCGCAGTTCGTTCCGGCCCTATCCGGGGACGCGGTTCTCGTCGGAGGACGAGACGGGCCCCAGGTAGTCGATCCGGAGCGTGCCGTCCGGGTGCTGATCCAGGGCGACCCGCACGCCGAATACCGAGGCGATGCGCTCCGGCGTCAGGACCGACGCTGGGGGCCCCTGGGCCCGCAGCTCGCCGTCTGCGATCAGGAGCAGCCGATCCGCGTAGCGGGCCGCCAGCTCCAGGTCGTGCCCCACGGCGAGCACCGTCCGGCCGGCCTCCGCCTGCGCCCGGATCTGCTCCATAAAGGAGAATTGATAGTGGACGTCCAGGTGGGCGGTCGGCTCGTCCAGAAGCAGCAGGTCCGCCCCCTGCACCAGGGCCTGCGCCAGAAAGACGCGCTGCATCTCTCCTCCGCTCAGGGACAGGACCGACCGGGTCGCGAAGCCCTCCAGTTCCACTCGGGCAAGGGCCTCTCGAACGCGCTCCCGGTCCGACTCCCGGTACGGCTGCAACCAACCTCGCTGCGGGGCCCGGCCGAGCAGCACAAATTCCTCCACCGCAAAGTCGAAGGTGAGGGACCGCGCCTGACGGACGAAGGCCTGCGCCCGTGCTTGCTCCTGTGCACTCATCGCTTCGATGGGCGTCCCCCGGAGCCGGACCTCGCCCTCGAACGGGATGTGCCCCCCAATTGCCCGCAGAAGGGTTGTTTTGCCCGCGCCGTTGGGCCCGAGGATGCCGACCCACTGCCCGGCCGCGACCTCGAAGCCCACGTCGCGTAGAATCGTGTGTCCGTCGAGCGTAACGGAAAGTCGGTCGACCGAAAGCAGGGCCACGCCGTTGCCGGACGTCAGTGCAAAGAGACCGCGTGCGCATCTAGGTGGGCGTCGCCACCAGCACCTCCGACGGAACACCCCACGCCGTTACCGAGGCGTGAGCCCGGACGGACCAACGCGTCTCGTCCAGAAGGGCCCGTTGCCGAAGGGGCCGGCACCCGCCGACCCACGCCGGGCGGATTCGGTGCAGAGCGTTCCAGAGCCCACTCACGCACCGAGGCACCAGCGCTCGCCCCCAGGTAAGCCCCGCGAGGCAGAGCCGGCCGTTCTCTCGCAGGAGGCGATGCGCTTCTCCGAGGAAGGTCCGGGCGTCCTCTCGC
This sequence comes from Salinibacter ruber DSM 13855, assembly GCF_000013045.1. Classification (NCBI taxonomy): domain Bacteria; kingdom Pseudomonadati; phylum Rhodothermota; class Rhodothermia; order Rhodothermales; family Salinibacteraceae; genus Salinibacter; species Salinibacter ruber. The sequence continues at coordinate 1,630,231 of NC_007677.1, read as the reverse complement.
GACAGAAGGTCCAGCAGGTAGGTCGCCACCACGCGATCGTGCGTCCCATCCGGGGCGTCGAACGTCAGGCCGCCGTCGGTCTCGTGGACGGTCGCGCGGGCCCCGAACGCCCCGAGTCGGGCCCGGGCGAGCCGCACCATCGTTCCGCTGAGGTCGTATCCCACGTAGCGCGCCGGCGGCGGACAATGGCTTTGCAGGAGGCGCTCGGCGAGCGTTCCGGTTCCACATCCGACCTCGACCACCGACCGGGCGTCCCCAAACCCCCCACGGGCCACGAGCACGTCGAAGGCCGGCGCCTCGTAGAAGGCCTGGGTGTCCTGCCACGCCCCAACCCGGTCGTAGACGGCCTCAATGTCCGAGCGGGAGAGCGTCCGGCGGGCGGTCATGGGGGATGTCCACGGCGGCTGGCTCAAACGGAGGCCCGTGCTTCCTGGGGAGAAATTTGTCCTACCGGGACGGAACGGTTTCGTCGTCCTTCGTCACGAGCGGATAGTCGGCCTCCACCTCCCCATTTACCATTTCACGCAGGGGGCGACGGAGCAGCCGCTTGCGGAAGCTGCTAAGGTAGTCGGTGAAGAGGACGCCGTCGAGATGGTCGCGCTCGTGTTGCAGAACCCGAGACAACATGCCCCCGGCCTCCAGTTCCTGCTCCTCAAACTCGCGATCCCGGTAGCGCATCCGAATCCGTTCGGGGCGCGCCACGGCTTCTCGCACCTCCGGAATCGACAGGCAGCCCTCCTCCATCTCCGCGGTGTCCTCGCTCTCCTCCACGATCTCGGGATTGATGAAGACCATCGGCTGGGGCGGGAGCGGCTCCCCCGCCTCCGCAATCTCGTCGGCCATCGGGGTCAGGTCCACCACGAAAAGACGCTCGGTGCGCCCGACCTGGGGCGCCGCCAGCCCGATGCCGGCGGCGTTGTGCATCGTCTCGATCATGTTGTCGATGAGCTCCTGGAGCGCCTCCGTATTCTCCTGCACGGGATCGGTCTCGTTCCGGAGCGCCTCGTGGCCGTAGACGTATATCGGCAGTATCATAGGCGAAGGGGATTGCCAAGAAACTGTGTGCAGTGGCGTACAACGGAACGACACACCCGGAAGTGCCGGCGATGCCCTTCTTCAAAGCAGAAATCCTACAAACTCCTCGGCCCGCCCTCCCCCGCTCGTTCCGCCCTACTCCCGCCCGTAGTCGTCCTCCAGCCGGATGATGTCGTCCTCCACGCAGCGGCCCATCTGCGTCTCGATAAAGACGAGCGGCCCGTCGCCGGTATTCTCGATGCGGTGTACGTCGCCCTCGTCGATAAAGCAGGTGTCCCCCTCAGACACCGCGATCTCCTCCTCGTTGCGCGTGAAGACGCCCGTTCCCCGGACGACGACCCAGTGCTCTTGTCGCTGCTCGTGCTTCTGCAGGGAGAGCCGCTGGCCGGGGTGCACGATGATGCGCTTCACGCGATACCCCGGCTCGTTCAGGTATTCTTCCCAGCGGCCCCAGGGACGGTCGTCGGCGTCGAGAAACATAGAGAGGGATGTCGATTGGTGAACAAAAAGAAAAGGAGAGAGACGAGCGCCACGCCTGCGCGGCGGCTGCCATTGGCTTACGCCGGGGCCTCCGCAGGGGCCTCGGCCGTATCGACGGGCGTGCCGACCACCTTCAGCAGGCCGTACAGGAGCGCCGCCCCGACCAAGAGCCCGACCCACCACGGCATGCCGAAGCCGGCGGGCAGTGTGCCAAACACGATGGCCACGGTCCCCACGCTGAGCGCGTACGGCAACTGCGTGCGCACGTGCTCCACGTGGTCGCAGCCGCTGGCCATTGACGAGAGAATCGTCGTATCCGAAATGGGCGAACAATGGTCCCCCCACACCGATCCGGCCAGCACGCACGACACCGACGAGTACAGAATGTGATAGTGCGACGGGTCGTCCATCCCGTTCTGGACGAGAACCGCCCACACCAGTGGAACCACCAGCGGCATCAGGATGCCCATGGTGCCCCAGCTCGACCCGGTCGCAAAGGCCGTCGCGGCCGCAAGGACAAAGATGAGTGCCGGCACGACCCCAGGCGGAAGCCACTCCCCGAGGACCGACACGAGAAAGTCGGCCGTGTGCAGAACCTCTGTGATGTTGGACAGGGCCCACGCGAGCACGAGGATGATCATCGCAAACAGCATGGACTTCAGGCCCTCGTACCAGGCCTCCACGGTCTGCTCCAGGTCGAGGATGCCCTGCCCGATGGACAGCGCCGCCGCCACCAACACCCCGAGGATCGATCCCCACATCAGGGCGGTGTACGAGTTCGCCTCCCCGATAATGTCTCGCAAGGGGGCGTCAACCCCAGCGGCCTGAACGCCCGTCGCGTACAGCCCGCCGAGCACCCCTCCCACCAGCACCAGAATCGGAATGACGGCGTTGACGGCCTGGAACGGCGTTCCGTCCGGGGGCTGCAGCTCCTCCCCCTCCGAGGCCGCCTCGTCGACCTTCGCTTCCTTGCCCAGCACTTCCCCCGTCTCGCGGGCCCGCCGCTCCGCCTGGTACATCGGCCCGAAGTCGAGTCCCGAATAGGCCACGAGGAAGACGAAAAACAGCGTGAGGAGCGGATAGAAGTTGTAGGGCAGTGAGCTGAGGAAGACCGAGTAGGCCCCCTGCGCAAATCCGTCGATGTTCTGGATGGCGGTGCCCAGGAGGCCCACCTGGTACCCAATCCACGTGGTGACGAACGCGAGGGTCGCGATGGGGGCTGCGGTCGAGTCCACGACGTAGGCCAACTTCTCACGGGAAATGCGAAGCCGGTCCGTGACCGGGCGCATGGTGTTGCCCACGATGAGGGTATTGGCGTAATCGTCGAAGAAAATGCTCACGCCCAGCACCCCGGTCACCATCTGTCCCCGCTTCGAGTCGCTCGCCCACCCCGTCAGGCGCTCCACGATGCCGAGGGTCCCCCCATTCTTGGAGATGATGCCCACCATGCCCCCGATCATGAGGGAGAACAGAATGATGGCCACGTGGCTGGAGCTGGACATTGCGTTCAGCACATAGACCTGAAAGCTGTCCAGCAGGCCCTTGAACGCGCCCCACGGCGTGATGCCGATGGCAATCACCGCGCCCACCCATATTCCAAAGAACAACGCCGGCACCACACGCCGGTACAGCAGCGCCATCCCGATGGCCAAGAGGGGCGGCAGGATGGAGAGCCAACCCGGAATGGTTCGCGTGGTGGTCGAGCGCAACACTGCGTCGTTGGCTACGACCTCGACGTTGGCACTTCCGCTCGACGCGACCGAGACATCGTCCGCGGTCCACGCCCCCTCCGTCGCGTCGTACGAAAGCGAGAACGAGGCGCCCGCCACCCGCAGCGTCGGGGCCCCTCGCGCGGCCAGCGAGGAGTCCCCAGGCACCGAGACCGAAAACTCGATGCCGCTCAGGACCGGGTCCGGGACCTCGATGGGGCCCTGCTCCTGCCCAAGAGATGGCGACATCGTTAGGGCGAACAGTCCTAGCCCGATGAAGAGAGCGCGCATCCCAAGCGGTTTCACGAGTGGACGCGTCATGAGAGAAGAGCCATGAGTTGAAGGGTTGGGTGCCGATGGGCATGGAAAACGAAACGGGGCGTTACACCATCGAGGTGGCTGTGTGTTTTTGGATGAACGGGCCTCCCATAGAAGGGAGCCAAGTCGATGGATGTAGACGACCTAGCCGTGTACAGGCGCTCATTGAAACTTGCGGAGGAGATCTGGGCAGAGGTGGAGGAGTGGCCGTCTTTTGCCAAGTACTCCATCGGTGAGCAACTCGTCCAGGCGGCGGACTCAATTGCGGCGAACATCAGCGAAGGCCACGGGCGGTACCACTTCGGCGAAAATCGTCAGTTCTGCTACGATGCTCGCGGCTCACTGCAAGAAACCATCACGTGGTTGCAGAAAGCAAAAATGCGCGGTCTCATCACGGATGAGCGCTACGAGGAACTGTCCGACGAATTGACCGAGATCCGAAAGATGCCAAATGGCTATGTCCGCTCCATCGGCAAAAACAGGAGCTCTTGACTCATCCCTCGTGATTCACAACTCACTCGTGACTCACAATTCATGACTCATGACTCACGAGTTCCAAAGATTCGGTCCCCCGCGTCGCCCAAGCCGGGCCGAATGAAGGCATTGTCGTCCAGCTCCCGGTCCAATACCGCCGTCACCACGGGCACGTCGGGGTGCTCCTCGCGGAGCTTCTGGACCCCCTCGGGCGCCGCCACCAGGCACGCAAACGTAAAGTCCTGTCCCCCTTCCTCCTTCAAGTGATCGATGGCAAAGGACGCACTGCCCCCTGTGGCCAGCATCGGGTCCACCACGAACACGTGGGCGTGCCCGATGGTCGAGGGGATGTTGCTGTAGTAGTCGACGGGCCGGTAGGTCTCCTCGTCGCGCTGCATCCCGAGGTGGCCCACGCGGGCCTCCGGCACGTACCGCACGAAGCCATCCACCATCCCGAGCCCGGCCCGCATGATGGGCACGACCATCACCTCCTCGGCGATCTCGTAGCCGGTCGTCTGTTCGAGGGGCGTCTCGATGGAGGTCTCCTCCAGCTCGATGTCCCGCATCGCCTCGTAGGCCAGAATCGCCGCCGCGTCGGACACCGTCTTCCGGAACTGGCCGTGCGGCGTCTCCTCCCGGCGCAGGAGGGTCAGGTCACGCTTCAAGAGCGGGTGGTCGACAACAGTCACGTTCTCCATGGGAAATTGAGAATGGTGGGCACAGCACGACCGACGTGGGACAACAGGAGGCGAGGCGACGCCCCGCCCCCGGGCCCATCACGTCTCCGACTCCTCCAGCCACGGTTTTCGGGCCCCGTAGTCGTCGGTGATCTCCTTCACCTTGTCCGTCAGCAGGATCACGCCAATCAGGTTCGGCACAATCACGATCCCGAGGGCGATGTCCCCGATGGTCCAGATGGTCGTAAGGGCGGTCACCGCACCGGTAAAGTTCATGAGCACGAAGACGACCTTGTACGGGAAGATGGCCCGCTCGCCGAACAGGTAGTAGGCACAGCGGTCGCCGTAGTAGCTCCACGAGATGGAGGTCGAGATGGCGAAGAGCAGCACGCTCAGGATGACGACGTACCCGCCCCAGTCGCCGAGCGGAGAGAGGCCGCGTTCGAAGGCAAGGCGGGTAAGGGGGGCCCCGCTGCGCACCCCCTCTCCGTACAGGACCTGGTACTCGGTCCCGTCGTCGGCCACGGCGACCTCTTTCGTCGGGTAGAGCGTGCCCGTAAAGGGCTCTTGGAGGTCTTCTGCCTCGTCGCAGTCGTTGGCGCAGGACGTGTAGAAGGAGCTTACCACGGCCTGCCGCCAGGCAAACTGCGCGTCCTCGTCGGGATTGGGGACCTGCTGCTCGCCGTTCTCAATTCGGATCTCCTCCGGCGTATCGGAGCTGGGAAAGATGCCGCCCTCGTTCTCCACCCGGTAGTCCGCGTTGCCGGAGTCGAAGTTGAACTCCGTGGGCACCTCGGCCCCCCAGGCCCCACTCACGAGGATGGCCAGGCAGGTCAGCGTGACGACCGTGATCGTGTCGATGAACGGCTCCAGGAGGGCCACCACGCCCTCCGAGGCGGGCTCGTCGGTCTTGGCGGCCGAGTGGGCAATGGGGGCCGAGCCCATGCCGGCCTCGTTGGAGAAGAGGCCGCGTTGCACCCCGTACGTAAACGTCAGTAAGAAGGCCCCAGCCCCCGTCCCTGCCACCCCCGCGGACGGATTGAAGGCGTTCGTGAAGACGCTCCCGAGCGTCGGGAGAATCTCCGTGTAGTTGAAGGCAAGGACGAGGAGCGCGCCGATCACGTACGCCGCGGCCATGACGGGCACGAGGATGCCCGTGACGCGCCCAATCGCGGTCACGCCGCCGAGGATGACGAGGGCGATGATGGTGGCCAGTACAAGCCCCGAGAGCCATACCGCCACGCCGAACTCCGCGTTCATGACGTCGGCCACCGTGTTCGACTGCACCGCGTTTCCGGTGAGGAAGGACGTGATCATCAGCATCACGGCGAAGAAGATCGCCAGGGGCTTCCAGTTTGAGCCCAGTCCCTTTTCGATGTAGTACATAGGCCCTCCGGCCACCGTCCCCTTCCAGGTCTGCTGCCAGGTGCCCTTTTCCGCCTCGGTCGGCTCCTCGACGTTTCGGTAGAACTGCGCGATGGTCACCTCGCTGTATTTGGTGGCCATGCCGAGGATGCCGGTGACCCACATCCACAACAGGGCCCCCGGGCCGCCCACGTGGATGGCAAGGGCCGCCCCGGCGATGTTGCCGATCCCGAGGGTGGCCGACAGCGCCGTCGTTAGGGCCTGGAAGTGCGACACGTCTCCGGGGTCGTCCGGATCGTCGTACCGCCCCGACGTGACGGCAAGGCCGTGCGGAAACTGGCGAATCTGAACGAAGGCCAGTCGAAGGGTAAAGTAGATGCCCGCCCCCAGCAGGAGCAGCACCACCCACGGAATGTATTGCCCCCCCCCGATTGGGATGCCGTAGGTCCAAACCACATCGTAGAGGGTGTCGACGATCGTTTGCAGCATAGGGTCAGCGCAGTGACACGGCAGTAAGTACGCGAAAATATGCAGTCGCGCCCCGGAGGCCCACAGGGGAGCAGCTCCGACCTCCACACGCAAGCCCCCACGATTATTGCCAGGGGGACGATCCTCTTTTTTTGGAACGCCGTTGGAATATAGGAGGTGGGATGCGACTGCGCAAACGGACGCTGTTTTCCGCCTTGGGATGCGGAATGAAGCCGCTGAGGACCGAATCTCCTCCCCCTGCAGGCGTTTCCCGGCGAGGCAGAACCTGATCCCGCCGCTCCACGACGCCCTCCAGCCCGCAGCCCCCCAAGCCCCATGTGGCACTCAGTCAGCCGCCGGCCCCCTCCCCGGCACGATTTGAGCCGGCCACATGGCACGGCGGTCCTCCTGAATCTGCTGGGCCCCGCAAGGACCGTCGGCACGGCACAGACAGGCGGCCAGACGGGGCCACCGATTCCGGAAAATCTTGTAATCGATCCGCACAAACGAACACACACCGGGGGCGTTACTGGACACGAGCATATTCGACGGCAAGATTTGGGAGCCGACCGCGTTGCTTCCGGCGTCAATCTTTTGCGTGTGGCGGTGTGTGACATACACTTTCTCGTCCTTCCCCCAGACTTTTCCAGCCTGACCGCTCATGGAAATCCGATGCGGGGGCTGTTTCGGCAGACGCCGATGGTGAATTTGACCCTCGCCCGCGGGCTGCAGGGCTGACTGGACCCGACCGGGGTGTCGCAGTGCTCCTATCAAGGTGTGGGAAAGAGGGACCCGTGGGGGCGTTTGTGTGTCCGGTCTGCCCGATCTGCCCCTGCCCGGTCCTAGAACCACTGTTTTCGTCTTTCAGCTGCTTCGTTATGGCCCCTTCGTACACCCCAGAAACACGCCAGGACCGCATCACCAACCGGTGGGTCGCCTTCGCGCCCTCTCGAAGCGACCGCCCCAAACACACGGAAGCGGAATCGGCCTCGTCGCCCCCTTCGGAAGATCCCCCCGTGGAGGGATGCCCTTTTTGCCCGGGACACGAGGCGATGCTGCCCTCGGTGATCTGGGAAAAGCCGCAGGAGGCCCCTCCCGGATGGACGACACGGGTGGTTCCCAACAAGTATGCCGCCCTGGCCCCGGACCAGAATGGGGCTCCTCGCTCAGGTACATTGTACCGCACCCGCGCCAGTCGGGGGCGCCAGGAGGTGATCATCGATACCCCTCGCCACCACCAGCCCCTGGCCCACATGTCCGTGGCCCAGGTCGACGCCGTCCTTGAGACCTATCTGCAGCGCTACCACGCAATCCGTTCGGCCGACGAGGAGCTCATTCCGGCCCTCTTTCGCAACCATGGCGCGCGAGCCGGCGCCTCTATTCCACACCCCCACAGTCAACTCATTGCCCCGAATTTTCGCCCGCCCCAGATTGAACGCGAGGAGCGAGCGGCCCGGGCCCGATACGAGGAGCTGGGTGCGTGTCCGTACTGCGTCATGATTGAGAACGAGCTCGACACGGAGGATCGGCTCGTGTGGACGAACGAGGCGTTTGTAGTATTCGTCCCGTTTGCCGCCGAAGTCCCCTACGAGATGTGGATTCTTCCCCGTACGCACGACCCGGAGTTCGGGCGGCTCGCGGCCGAGGACCGTACTGCCCTCGCCCAAGCCCTACGGGCCGTCTTGCAGCGCCTCCACCAGTGCCTGAATGACCCCGACTACAATTTCTTCGTCCGGACGGCACTGGACTACGACACCAGCCAGGCCCACCTGCATTGGAGCCTTCGAATACGGCCCCGTACCACGGTGCAGGCCGGCTACGAGGTGGGCACCGGTCAGCGCATCAACCCCTCCATCCCCGAACGGGACGCGGCCGTGCTTCGACGTCCCGACGGCGGCACCGACGACAATCCGGCGTAGATGCGCAGTCCGACAACAAAGACAATAAAAAAGCCCCGGGGCACAGACGGCCCTGGGGCTTCTCCTGGTGGGGGAAACAACCTGCTACTGGGTCCCACCCAGACAGACAGCTTTTGTTTCTAATTTTCCGAACACACCGAGGGGTGCCGTCCGAAAGCGCCAGCAAGAGGGCGAGAACGGTACGTCTGGCCCGCCGTCCACGTTAGGAAATGGGGTCGTCTTCGGGCGCAGGCGGTACGGACCGGGCCCGTGTATCATCCGCACCAGGAGCTCCTTCCTGATCGAGAGGCTCTCAGGGAACCTGATCGCCTGCATCTGCCGACCGAAGTCGGTGTGGACGCAAGCGTTGCGGGACTCAGGACGAGCACGCCCCCTCCGAAGCCTCGTCGCCACCCCTCTGTATTCGGGCACGCGTCGGAACGTGCCGTCAAGGCCGGTGCCGTTGTCCGCCCCGGACCCACGGACGATGGGGCCGAGAAAGACTCCGGCAAGGCGGCGTGTGGAGGGCTTCGTGGGGCTGTCTGGCCGGAAATGAGTCGGACGCACAACCATCTTCGGAAGCGCCTGGCAGAGGGGACGGGCCGACCATCTCCGTCGGCCCACTCCGGTCCCCTCCGTCAGACCCGTCGCGTCAACTACCCAATCTGGTAGAACTTCTCATTGGTAATCTGGCCGTCATCGTTCCAGGTGCGGACCGCCACCTGCTTCTGATCCACGCGGCCCACTCCTTCCAGGGTCATTTCGTTGTGCCACTCGGAAAAGGTGACGCTGTTCTCCTCGTCAATGGCACGGGCCTTGATCTCCGCGGAGTGGAACTGCTCCAGGGAGCCGACAAACTGCTCCTCGTATTCTCGGTTCTCTTCCTTGCCCACGCGCCGGTCGTCTCCTTCTTCCATCACGACGTCGTCGGCGTAAAACTTGTCGAAGGCCTCCAGAATCTCGCCCTGGAGGATCATCTCGTTCAGCTCTTGGTCGAGGGCGTTCAGGTCACTCATGGTTCGGTTGGGGTTGAATGCACGTACGATCGAATGGCTCGCGGAGTCGGACTGGCCACTTCGGATCAGTCCACTGTTGCAACATTGTACGTTGCAACATGTTTCGGGCGATGATTAGCCGTCGTCCTGAAAGCCGGTGTAGATCCCTTCGCAGATTCTCGAGAGGTGCTGGAGATCCCGATCCGCAACCCGCTCGTCGAACCACCGCTGCACCTCGCGGATTTCGGGGCCCATTCGTTCCAGGAGGTCCAGTCCGTCGGCGGTGATCGTGTGAATGGTCATTCGACGGTCTTCGTCGCTGGTGGTTCGTCGGACGAGCCCGCGGTCCACCAATTTGTCGATGAGACGCGTTACGTCCGGGGACGGATCGAGCATCCGCTCGATGATTTCGCACCGGGGATGGCCCTCCGGGTGCACGCCCCGAAGGATCCGGAGCACGTTGTGGTGGCTGAACTGAAGATCGTGCTTTTCACACACCTGCTCCACGCGCCGTCGCACCTCGGCCGCAGCCACGAAGAGATTCAACATCGCCTCCTGGGCCGCGTCTTCGAACGGCTCGGTCTGTTTGATGTGGTCGCGCAAAATGTGTCCCATGTTGCGGAAACCAGTTGCGAGTTTCAGTTTCTATGTTACAACACGTAAATGTCAGTACGAGAGTTCCTTGACAACGTCCTGTGGTGGACCGCACGGACTGAAGCTACTCGACCACCTGTGGGACGAGGAAGTGTTCGTTGTCGGCGTCCGGGGCCGGCTCCAGGGCCTGCCCCCGATCAATCCGCTCCTCAATCTCGTCGCTCCGAAAGACGTTGGTGACGTCCAGGACGTGGGACATGGGCGGCACCCCGGCGGTGTCGAGCTCATCGAGTTTTTCCACGTACCCGAGGATCTCGCTCAGCTCCTCCGCCATCCGGGCCTCTTCCTCCTCCGAAAAATCGAGCCGGGCAAGCTGTGCAACGTGCCGAACGTCGTCGCGGGTCACAGACATCTGGGCGCAGGGACTTGGGCGATTGAGAGGCGGAAAGGCAATATACCAACAGGGCCGAAACGGCAGGCGATCAACACGAGTTTCCCCGCCGGCCGCCCGCTGCCCTCAGTCCGAAGGGGCCGCGGCCCGGACCGTCCGGATCATTCGAATGAGGGTGGTGGCCGACCGCAGGCCGTGCTTCGGACGGGGCTCCAGAAACATTTCCAGGCTGATCGGCCCCTGGAAGCCCTGTGCGGACAACTGCTCCAGCTGCTCAGCCCAGCCCACCGCCCCATCCCCCAGGGGCGTGTCCACCCACCGCCCGCCCTCCACGCGCCCGTCGCTGCACCGGACGAGCGTGACGAGTCCCGCGAGGGCCGTGAGCCCCGTGGCCGGGTCCTCCCCCGCCCGCAGCGCCCCGACCGGGTTCCACGCCGCCCGGACATTCGGCGCGTCCACGCGGGACAACAGCTCAGCGAGGGCCTGCCCGGTCGGACACGCGGTCTCGGGGCCGTTCCGCACCGCGACCAGAAAGTCGTACTCGGCGGCCTTCTCCCCAGCCTGCTGCAGGGCCTCCGCCATCGGCTCCAGGGACGCCCCCGGCTCCGCGGCGAACGGGCTGATCGTGACTCGCGGACACCCCACCCGACGGCACAGCTCGAGGGTGTCCTCAAACTGAAGGAGATCATTCATCCAGGCCGCCCGGTCACTCACCGGTCCCTCAAACATGCTCGGCACCACGCTCGACAGCAGAAGATCGGTGCCCTCCAGTTGCTCACGGATCTGCTTTTCGTTGACGAACGGAATGCGGTCGTCGGGCCCCCCTACGGTCCGCAGCTCCATGCCGTGCAGGCCCCAGAGCTGGGTGTAGTGGAGGGCCCGGTTCAGGTCGCTCGTGACGGTGTCGGTTAGCCAGACGGGAACCATGCGGCGGATCGGAGGGCATACGCTTCGCAACGACGTGCCCCTCCGTATCAACCACCCCAAGGGGTGTTCCACTTGCCTCTCGGGGGCGGCGCGCCCCGCGAACAGGCGGAGACGTCCGACTAGCGCTCCGGGTTCGATCCCTTCTCTGTGCTCTGCGCCTCCGTTTCGGGAGCAGGAAACTCCGCGTCCTCGGCGTACCGTTCGCCGAGCCGACGGAGGGCCTTCTGTGCGTTCCGACGCCGCTGGTCGATGAGCTCCTGATTGCCCTCTTGCTTCGCTCGGGCCCGAAGCGGATCCACGATCTCGGCCCGGAGCACGATGAGAAGCTCCTGCTTCGTCACGTTGGTGGTTTCTGAGCCGAAGATGTACCGAAGCCCGAAGACCCAGCCCGGCAGGTCCTTCAGGATGGGGACCCCACTGCGCCTCGTGGTTTTCTGGGTGGAGATGAGCCCCCCAATGGCGGTGGCTTCGTTGTCGAGGAGGAGGATTTGGGTGCTGGCCTGATTGCGGTTAATGATCGGTCCGGAGCCGGAGGGCTGGCTGTTTGAATCCTCGACGTCCACGTTCAGGTGAATAAAGTCCAGCACGGGCGCCCCGGAGGTATCGGCCACCGGCTGGCTGAGCAGCGTGGGCGTGACGTCGATAATGATGCCGGTCGAGAAGAACTCCGTGACGGTGTTCCCCGCAAAGTCGGTGGTCTGGATCGGCACGTCCTGCCCGATCTGAATCTCGCCCTGCTCCCCGCTCTGGACGGTCACCTGCGGGTTTGCGACGGTGCGCCCCACGTTGTCCTGCTCCACGAGATTGAGGAACCGGCGGAACTGAGAAAGAGAGATCTGATCGGGGGCCTGGAGAATGTTGTCGACGCTCTCGAACAAGTTCTCCGTCTGAATGGCATAGTTCTGTCTCTGGCCGCCCGTTCCCCCGGCACCGCCCGTTCCACCCCCTCCAGTGCCGCCCCCGACGCCGCCGCCTTGCCCGCCGCCCTGTCCGCCGCCCTGCGTGGAGCCGAGGATCTCGTCCCACCGAAGCCCGCGGTTGCGGACCTTCGTGAGATTGAGGTTGAAGAGAATGGCGTTGATCCGGATCTCGCGGGTGTCTACGGTGGCGGGCGGCCCTCCCCCTTCCCCGCCAGACTCGGCCGGGGCCTCCGTCTGGTCGACCCTCTCCTCCGGCTCGGCCTCCTGCACCAGGAAGACGTCGTCGGTTTCCCGGTACGTCAGTCCGTTGGCCTCCAGGGCCCGCTGGAAGGCATCGAAGTAGTACATCCCCGAGATCGAAACGCCAATCGACGCCGCCCGGTCCTCCGGATCGACGACCCGCTTGCCCAACTCCCGTTCAAAAATCGGGTTGATGATCTCAATGAACTGGCTCAGCGAGGTCTCCTGGCCGAAGGACACCAGCAGCTCGGGGGAAATGTCGGTGCGGGTGTTGCGGCGCTCCGGTCGTTCCTGGGCCTCGGCCGGCAGGCCCAGTCCTCCCCCCCACACCACAACGACGAGGACCAACAGCACGTACCGGAGGCGAGAAGAGCGAATCATGAAGGCAAAACGTCGGCGGTGCGAGAGAGCAAACGGGAGACGTGCAGGTCGTGCCGTACTGTGCGGCGTATCGGACGGTGGGGCGACATGCTACTGGAAATGGGCGCAAGGACCGTTCCTACGGGCTCGTGGAAGGCGCAGCGTCTGTGCCGCGGACCCGGAGGGGACTCTCGGTGCCCAGCGTCCGCTCCACGCGGTCCACGATCCCGCCTCGGTTCAACCGCGCGACGACCCGGCCCTCCGACGGGCTTACCTCTTCGATGCGCCCGAGGTACACCCGGTCGCCCTCCCCAACCTGTCGAAGCCCCTCATCGGTCTGGAAAACCGCCTTCCCGTCCACGATGGAGAGCAGCTGTGCGGACTCGACGTTCAGGCGATCGTACTGGTTGGGCGGCACCTTTTCGAAGACGAGGGGGTAGAACGGATTGATTTCAGGCGCGGGGTTGGGCACGACCGAGGACGGGAGGGGCGGGCTGGCCTCCATTTTCGCCACGGGCAGCCGTTCGGTCCCTTCTCCCTCGTCGGGAGATGTGGGGGCGGGCAGATCCGTAGCGGCGCCGTAGATGGCTTCCACTTCCATGTCGAACGAGACGAGGACGTCCATCGTCGTGCGTCCACTCTCCTCGTCGGTCTCGCGTTCTTCGAGGTAGTTCAGGTTCAGGCCCTGGATGCGGTAAAACGGGCGGTTGTTCTCGATCGTCCACACAAACTCGTACAGATTGGTGAAGTAGGCCTCCCCCTCCGCGCGGAAGGTGTGCACGCTGTAGCCGTCCCTTGCCTCCGAGCCGGCCGACGCCACGTCGAACCGCTGAAATCCCGTCTCCGTCAGCTCGGTGAGGTAGGACACGATGTCCGGAGACGAGATGGTCGCGGGAACCACCTTGTACCGGGTTCGCCACCGGCGGCGAACCGTTCGGAGGCGCGATTCGGCGTTGGCCCGATCCGCCCGGAGCGACCGAATTTCTTCCTGATCCTGCTTCTTCGCCTCAATCTTTTGCTCCAGCGACGCAATCGTGTCCTGCTGGTGGAAATACGTGAGGTACGTGCCCGCCCCGCACACGAGGACCAGGCAGGTGAGGAGCAAAATCTGATTGGAGTCGGGCCAGAACATGCGTCGTCCACGTGAGCAAAGAGAGAGTGCGTGCGGTCGGGGGGTCCGTCAGACGGAGCGTTCCGCGTCCGGTTGGTCGGACGAGGTCGACGCGGCGGCCCCGGCGGAGGCGGGATCGGCGTCCTCCCCCGTCATTTTGAGCAGCCACGCCCCCTCCGGGAGGGTGCCGCTCATGTCCTGCAGCATTGCGAGGGCATTTTGGACCGAGACGAACCGCCCGATGCCGACCCGGTACCGACCGTTTTCCGGGCTGTGTCGCACCTGCACCGGATGGTCCCCTCCGTCGAGTCGTTCGCGGAACCGCCGCGCCGTCTCCTCGGCCGCCGCACTTTCCAGCACCGAGGCCACGACGACCGTCCAGACCGACGACGCGTCGAGTGTGTCGCGGCGGGCCTGCGCATCGCCGGTCGACTCCGCCTCCGGCGGGGCGGCAGGCGCCCCCGTGCCGGGGCTCGCCCGGGCCGTGGTGGACGGCCCGGTCGTCGATGAATCCGGCGCGGGGGCGTCCGGCCCCACGTCCACCGCCTCCGTCCCGGCGGCCAGCTGCTCGCCCCGCTGCTCCCGCCAGTACTCGATGGCCTCCGGCTTGGTCGTATCCAGGGGGACCGTGAGCTCAAAGTCGTACAGCGACACGTCCCGCGTTTCCGTAAAGGTGAGCCCCAGGATGCGGCCGTCCAGTCGCTGTGCCAGTTCGACCACCTTCGACCGGTCGTTGGACCGCCCAAGGATCGTCACTTCCGTTCCGGACTGCGGGCTCCACTGGTTGATGGTGAGGCCGCGGAGGTCATTCATCTGCCCCGTAACGGTGGCGAGCCCGCTGCTCCACTTGTTGCTCCCCTGCAGGAGCCCGCCAATCGTTTTGTTCGCCGCGGCGTATTCGGTCGTCATGGCCTTCATGCTGTCGATGCGTCGCTGGAGCGCCTCCTGGTCCACCTGGTTCACCTTCTGCTCGAGGGCCCGAAGCGCGGTGCGCTTCTCGCTGATGGTGCTCGCATTCACGAAGTAGAGCCACACGAACCCGAGTGTCGCGATGGCGAGGAGCGTCAGCATCGCAGGCACGGGCCACCCCACCGGGAGCCGCAGGCGGCTCGGGACGTACTCCTTTGCGAGCAGGTTGACCGGCTGAAAATGCGGCGCAAACGCGGCGTCGTCGAGCAGCCGAAGCGCCGCGCCGGTGGCCCCAACGTACGCCTCGGCGTCGGTGTCGTCCCCGCCGGGCAGATGCGACCGGAGCACGTGCAGCTCCGCCGTGGAGAAGTACGACTTGAACGCGCTGGCGAGCACCTCTTCGTCCTCCTCCGCGACGAGCATGAGGTGCTGCACCTGCCCCATTCCGTACTCGTCCTGCAGCAGAAGCACGCGGCTGCAGATGGTCTCGGCGGAGTCCTCCGCCGTCAGCTCGGGAAGGTGCTCCGACTGGCGCAGCGTGTTGCCCTCAATGAAGAGAACGAGCGTGTCGTCGGTGCCGGACCGCACGAAGATGGTCTTTTCGGGCGTGCCGGGCGGCAGCTGGAGCACCGAGCGGGCCAGCCCGAGGTAGAGGGACACCTCGGCGTCCAGCAGGCGTGTCTGCGGGGAGCGGGACAGGGTCTGGTCCTGCATCGAATCGAGGGTCGACAGGACCGGACCGCCCGGCCGCGCGATGAGGGCCAGGACGCGCTGGTATCCGTCGCCCGTGCGATGCATCGGCACGAAGCCCACGCGCTCGCCGTCTGCCTCCCCCTCGTACTGCTCCTCCAGCATGTCCAGGAGCGTGGAGCGGGAGGCCGGCAGGGGAAGTCCGTGCTCGGTCTCCTCGGCCTCCTCCGCGTCGGTCTCGTCCGGCGGGAGCCGGAGCTCCACGTCGTCGATCTGAGAGGTGGAGCTACAAAAGGCGATCTCGGGGTCTTCGTACCCCCGCTCGGCACATTCGTCGAGCAGGTTGTCGAGCTCCACCTGAAAGTTCCACGCCTCGCCCCCCTCGTCCCCGCCAAGGGCCTCGCTGCCCCCATCGATGTCGTCAAATTCCGACCCCATGAACATGTCGTCGCTTCCCCCGCCGCCGTCGTCCCCGAACTGAATGGTAACGTCGTCGGACTCCTCCTCCACGTCGGGCGTCATGTCGCCGGGCTCCTCGAAGGGGAGGTCCCCCCCGCGTGCGTCCGACGAACCCGACGACCACCGGAACTGGACGCTCGTCTCCTCGTCCGTGCGTTCCAGGAGGACGGCGTGAAGGGCGTCCGCCGACACCATGATGCCAAGGGCGTGTGCGCTCATCGGCTCAGAAAAATCAACAGTTCGGAGGAAGAAGAAATCTCTCGAGAGGGCGCAGGGCCTGCGGCTCTAAAACAGGCGACGGAGGCGCTTCTTGTTGTTCGCGTAGTCCATCGCGTGCTCGGGCTTGATTTTTTTCTTCCGGACGAGGCGGTACAGGTCCTGCTCCAGGGTGGTTTGCCCCTGGTTTCCGCCCTCCCACATCATCTGGTAGACCTCGCCCACGTTGTCATTCTTGATCGCCGCGCGGGCGGAGGAGTCCACCCAGAGCACCTCTTTCGCCATCTGACGGCCGCCGCCAATCTTGGGGAGCAGCTGCTGCGAGATGACGCACCGCAGCACGTCGGCGAGGCGGTGCCGCACGCGCTGCTGCTCCTCGGGGGGCACCTCCGCCACGATGCGGTCGATGGTCTCCATGGCCGACGAGGTGTGGAGCGTGGAGAAGACCTTGTGGCCCGAGTCAGTGATTTCGAGGGCCGCCTGGATCGTCGCCGGGTCCCGCATCTCCCCGATCACCACAATGTCGGGGTCCTGACGCAGGGCCTGCGTGATGCCGGTCTTGAAGGTCGCCACGTCCTTGCCCACCTCGCGGTGGCGCACGATGCACTGCTTCGGCTTGTGCATGTACTCCACCGGCTGGGCAATCACGACGACGTGGCCCGGAAAGTCCTCGTTGTTCGCGTCGATGATGGCGTCGAGCGTGGTGCTTTTCCCCGACCCCGTGACGCCCGTAATCAGGGTCAGCCCGTCCCGGACGTGCCGAAACATCATGCCCTGCTGAATCTTCTCGTGGAAGCCCAGGTCCTCCAGCGCAAACACCTCGTCGGTGATGGCGCGCATGTTGAGGGCCGCGTGGTCGTAGTCCGAATACGCCGTGGCCCGGAACCGGCGCGGCCGGCCGTCCTCGCCCGTGACGTCTTCCAGCCGGTACGAAAAGTCCGTCGCCCCCGCCTCCAGAAGCTGCTGGGTCTGCTGCTCGTTGAGGAGGTTGAGAACGAGAATGTCGGTTTCCAGCGGGTCGTACGCCCCGAACTCGTCTTCGCGTCGCTTCTCCCCGTCGACCCGGTACCACACGTTGCCGTCACAGGCCCGGCCCCCGAGGTCCATGTCACTAGCGTCCAGTTCCAGCGTCCGCCGGACGAACTGGTTGACGTGGTCTCGGAGGGCCCGTTCGCGTTTGGGCGAGAGCTTGGCCGTCTGCTCCGCCAGGTATCGGAGCCGCCGTTGCCCCCGGTGCGACTCCGGGATGGAGGTGATGATTTGCTCACAGACGTCCGGCAGGGCGGGGCGGGGATCGGTTTCCGAGCGACCGTTCTGCTCGTCTCCAGCGTCCAGGGACGCCGAAATAAATTCCGGGGGGTCTTGAGCCACGGGACGAGTCGGGCGGATTCTGAAGGATTCGGGACAGCGGAATTCTACGATTACACAACGCAAAAGGCACGCCGAGCCGTTTTGCCCCCCGCGCAGAAATTCCCGCTTGGGGGAGGAGGAGGCGCACACGGGCGGGGCTCCTCGTTGCTGCCGGATCAGCGGGCCGAAAACCACCGGGAATGTACAGACAGCCTCCGCAGACAGGGAAGAGTGGCGTCGGTGGACGGCAGATGCCGGCCGTAGATTGGTAGTCTTTCATAGGAAGAGATTACACAACGGAAGCCGCAGGGCGAGCGCTCGCCCTGCGGCTTCCGTTCTTTCTCGAATGTTGAGCCCCCCTGAATGCCCGAGCGGGCCCCGTCGGTTTAAAGCAACGGTGGGGGCGGGCCGCACGGGGACCGAGGAGAAGGCACACAGGCGGACCGGCTTCTCCTCGTAGCTCCTCGGCACGGACACAGCGGGCACGAGACGCAATTCCTCCCGGGGCCGTTACGTCGAGCCGGAGTTCGGATCCGTCAGCGCGACCTTGAAAACCTGGTCACTGAAATCCGGGATGTCGCCATAGTCGTCGAGGTCGCGGAGGCCATCGGGGGTCGTTCGCCAGCCGTTTCCGCCGTACGTCTTTCGGCTTCTGCTCCAGTAGGAGTTGTCGGGGTACCCGTTTTCCTTGATGTCCCATAACTGGGCCTCCGAGAAGACCCGCTGGTCCTCAAAGGACACCCGCCAACCGTCCGACGACCCGATGGTCGTTTCCTCCACCATGCCGTACGGCGCCTCCCGCATCGTATTCAGCTTGTCCACGTCCTGCTTGAAGGACCGCTGGATGTGATCGTAATCGCCGGGAAAGTCGGCCGACTCGTCCCCTTCGTGGCTGCAGTTCTTGTCCACCGCCAGGATGAAGTTGAGCCGCGTGCCCGACTCGATGGTTTTCTCGTAGCTCGACGCGGCATCGTTCCGGTCGTTGCCCGGCGGAAACACCATTTCGGGGTCCGGCTGATTCTTCGGCTTGGTGCCCGGCTTCACCCGCTTCAGGTATACTGCCGAGCAGTAGCCGGCCATCGACTGCTCGAAGGTGACATTAAGCTGGCTGGGCGTCTCCACCGTCGGGGCCTTCATGGTATTGTTGGCGTACCCTCCGATCCGGTACTCCACGAGCGAATCCGCCACCGAGAAGCGGCTGACCGACACGGCCGTGTACGCCGAGGAACTGATCTTTTTGAGCCACGCCTTGTACGTGCCCCCTTCGTACTCTCCCTGAACCGTGTCCACCGCCGACACCACCTGCCCGACCTCCTTGTCCGGGCCGTCGGCCTCATGGGCCTCCGACAGCACCGAGTTGTACCCGGACCGGGCAATCTGGCGGGCAATCACTTTCCCTTGACGGAGCGACTGCCGCTCCCTCGTGTCGACGGAGGTTTGATTGCCCTGGAATGCGAGAATGGTCACGGCGCCTACGACCGATAAGCTGAGAAGCAAGCTGAACTTTCCCATGGCGAATAGATGTTGTTTGGAACGAGGCTAGTTCGATGTCGCTACGGCCTGATCCGGGGCGTTCGGCCAACCGGTGCTTCAGACTCTCCCTTTCGTCTTCGTCCCCGTACAACTTCAGCGCAAAGACAATGTCGTGGTCGAGATACCATGCCCGCCACTAAGGGCCTCCAGGGCCCCCCATGCAGTTGTCGGACCCCTTGTTCCCCCCCGACGCCATGTGCATGCACGCCGCCGCGCAGCCGAGCGGCGTGCCCGTACCATCCGTCAACTGCTTCCATCCGCCGCCCTTGCAGTCTCCCGTCGTCGACGGGGTGTTGATCACACTGGCGTCCGATTGATCCCGGACGAGCAGAACCGACCCGACGTGGGTCGCCCGCGGAAACGTCTGGGCGTTCTGAAACGGCGACACCACGGAAAACCGGACCCGAACGCTATGAACCTGGTCCGCATTCCCGTTCGGATTCGATACCGGGCTCGCGTCTTTGTCGAGTAGATCGATCTGAAAGTACCCGAGCGAGGATGGGCTCACCCCCTGCACCGAAGACCAGGAGGACCAGCTTCCCGTGCCCATTTCTTTTCGGCGCTTCTTGCGGGTCAGCTGATAAGTGGGTTTCGAGGTGCCATCGACCGTGCGGGTGCCTTTCTGGGCCACTTCATAGCGGGTCGCAATTCGGTACTCGTCACCGCTGCTCGTGGTGGAGTCGCGGTAAAACGTGAACTGGGTGGTAATGTCGGTGCCCCCACTGCCCTCGGTGTATACTGGGTTGTCGAACGGGGCACGCTCGCCGTCCTCGAAATTCTCTCCCATTCGCTCGATGTCCCGCTCCAGCCACGACGCGAAGGTCTGCGTGAGCTCCCCCATCCGGTTCCGGGACACCTCCGCCACGCTGTTCTGGGTCGCCCGGGACTGGATCGACAGGAGAATCAGGGTCGTCATCAGGGCGATGACCGTCGCCGTCAAGTTGTCGTAGAGAAACTGCATGGCGGGCGTCCGCTCTGTGAGAAACGTCGGGCGTTGGGCATCAAGGGAGCACTTAGTAGTAGCTCAGCACCTCCGAAAACTGGATCGGCTCGGCCAGAAAGGGGTCGTCCCCCGCATCCTGGACGTAAACCACGACTTCTTTTCGGAAGGTGGGACCCGGAACCACGTTCATGCCCGAATCTAGGTACCGGACCTCCACCTCAACGGTAAACTCCATGTCGAACTCCGGCGCCTCGAAGGTCTCGGTGCTGGGCGTCATTTCGTGGAAGTCCCCCACCGAGTCACAGGTCTGACTGCCCCCGAATGCCTGACAATCCATGCCTCCCCCAAATGAGCCTCGGAACTCCGTGGGGTCGGTGATTCGGTCCTCCGTTCCGCCAATGGTGGCCTCATCGAAGGCCCGTGCACGGATCACCTCCATGGTCTGCATGCCTACCCCGAGGGCCATCTGCTCCATCTCCGACCGGACCACCTGCCGCTGCTTCTGCAGCTCCGTCTGCATCTGGTTGAAGTTGAAGAACGTGGCCATCATGAGGGCCAGAAGCGCCAGGAGCGTCTGTTGCATGATGGGAGAACGGTACGATTATGTGGAACAGAACGAATAAATTTTGGCGTCCCTGCCCTGTTGGGACGGGGATCCGCCCCATGCACAGACCGGGGCCAGCCTCCTCCGTTAGGTCGCCACCACCCGGATCATCTCCTCTACCGAGGTCTCCCCGTTGAGAATGGACTGTCGGGCCGACGCCTGGAGCGACCGCATGCCGTCCTCCTGCTCCGCATGCTCCCGGATCGCGCCCTCGTCGACGATGCCCTCCGCCTCGACGATCATGTGACGGATGGGCTCGGTGAGATACAGGGCCTCCGCGATGGCGCGCCGCCCGTCGTAGCCCGTGCCGCCGCACTGGCCGCAGCCCCCCTTGTCGTCCGCGGCGTAGAAGGTGGCCGTGTCGATCTCCTCCTCCGAGAAGCCCAGCTGGCGCAGCTTGACGGCGTCCGGGTTCGTCACCTCCTGCTTGCAGTTCGGGCAGAGGGTCCGGATCAGGCGCTGGGCCACCACCAGGTTGATCGCGTAGGCGATGAGGAAGGGCTCGATCTCCATCTTGTAGAGGCGGCTCACGGCGCTCGGCGCGTCGTTGGTGTGGAGCGTCGAGAACGTGAGGTGCCCCGTGTTGGCGAGCTTGATTGCGAGCTCGGCCGTCTCTTTGTCCCGCATCTCCCCCACCATCACCGTATCGGGGTCGTGGCGCAGGATGGAGCGGAGGGCGTCTTTGAGGCGCAGCTTGTCGCTCAGCTTGATCTGCCGGGCCCCTTCGATGATGTACTCGACCGGGTCCTCAATCGTGAGCACGTTCTCGCCCGGCCCAATCACGCGGTGCAGCGCGGCCACCAGCGTCGTGCTCTTCCCCGATCCCGTCGGCCCGGTCAGGATGACCATGCCGTTGGGCTGGTTGATGGCGTGCTCGAACCGTTCGAGCGCCCGCGGCCCCAGTCCCAGCTTGTTGAGGTCCGTGATGACCTTCCGGTCGTCCAGCACCCGGATGACGACGCTTTCCGAGTCGATGTCCTGGTTGGAGCTGGCAATCGGCATGATGGACACCCGGTACCGGATACGGGTGCCATCCACGTCACGCTGAATGAAGCCGTCCTGGGCGGCGTCGCTCTCGAAGCGATCGACGCTCATCGCGTTGTCCTTGATCACCGACAGGAGGGCCTCCGGGTGGACGCGGTCCTCCGTGTGCCAGTGGTTGAGGCGCCCATCGACCCGGAAGTGGATTTCGACTTCCTTCTCGGAGTTCGGGTAAATGTGGATGTCGGACGCCCCCTCCCGCACCGCCTCCACGAGCGTCGCCTCGAACAGGTTGATGAGCGTCGACCGGTTAATTTCCTCCTCGAGCTTCTCCTCGTCGACCAGGTCTTCCTCCTCCTCGAAGTTCTGCCCGAGGTCAACGGTCGACTCCTCGTCGATCCGGTCCAGGTACTCGTTGTCCTTCGGGAAGGCCTCCGTCAGCAGCTCGTTGACGGCGGACTTGGGCGCATACTGCAGCTCAAACCGACGCAGGTCGAGCGACCGCGCCACCCGGTGCACCTCGGGGCGCATCGGGTCGTGGGTGATGAGGATGACCTTCCGCCCCCCTTCACGCTGCACGTGATGGGGCACGAGCCCCAGCTCGAAGAGCTGTTCCTGCTGGTCCTCGGAGAAGGCATCGACCGTCGAGCGGACGAAGTCGAGATCGGGCTCTTGGGATTCAACGTCCGCCACCGAGAACGCGTAGATGCGGGCCGCCCGTTCGTAGACGACATCCTCGTCCACCCCGTCCTGCTGCGCCAGGACCCGCCACAGGGCGAGGTCCGGCGTCTCCGCGTCCCGCTGGGCCTGCGCGGCCTCCACCGCCTCCACGCCCACGACGCCGCGCCGCAGCAGCATCTCTACCACCCGGTCGTTCGTGCCGACCGAGGACCCCGAGGCCATCCGGGAGGCGGCCTCGTCGATGAGCTCGGTGTCGATCTCGGCCTCAAGCTCGTCGAGCGCCTCCTCCGGGCTCGGCAGGTCAGGGCCGCCCTCCACGGGGGGACCCTCCCCGGACGCGCCGTCGAGACCGGGCTCGGGGGCCGCGGATCCGTCCCCGTGCGGCTCGGAGGAGACGCCGTCCAGATCGGGGTCTTCGGGCGACGGATCGTCCGACGATGGGTCCTTTTTGTCCCGGCGAGACACGGGCGGCCGGCCGCTCGATGCGAACGGCGGCACGGCGAAGCGCGGGGAGTCGACCGGCCCCAGCGTCAGGGCGTCGGGACGCGGCGTTCCCATCGACGACTTTGGGGCGTCCGCCCCCGGGCCCTCCGCCCCGCTGCTCGCCGCGGACGAGGATGCCCCGTCCTCTGCTGCCTCCCGCAAGGAGATCGTATGGTCGTTGTCGGTCGAGTTGCTCACTACGTCAACACAAAATATCAGGAACCCAGTCAATTCAGTCGTTCGCGTTCGTCCCCGCCTACATGCCCATCATGTCGGCCTGCGACGGCTGGATGAAGGCCATCTCCGCCGAGAGGATCGTCAGGAACAGCACCCCGATGGCAATAATGATCGAGACGCCCGTCTGGATGCTCTCCACCGCCGCGTCGAGGCTCAGCTCGGTCTCCTGCTCGTAGTAGTCGGCCATCTGCCGGGCGCTCTCGCGCACGCTTCCCGTCTCGGCCCCGCTCTTGAAGCGCGTGATGGCCATGGAGGTGAACACCCCACTCGCTTTGAGCGCCTGCACGAGGCTCGCCCCCTGGGCCGTCATCATCGGAATCGTGACGTTCCGGATGCGGTACTCCATGTACTTGTTGCCGCAGGCCTCGGCCGCAATCCGGATCACCCGCAGGTTGTCGCCGGCCCCCGAGTAGAGAATGGAGAAGACCCGGCAGAAAATCTCAATGTTGATCTTGTGGAGGAGCTTTCCGATGAGCGGGACCTTGATCATGTACTTGTGCAGATAAAACTTCCCCTGCTCCGTACGGGCCCACACGACGAAGGCCAGGAGCGGCCCCACCGTCCCGATCAACGCCCACACCCAGTACTGATCCAGCCAGGCCGCCATGTCGAGCGAGAAGCTCGTGAGCGGCGGCATCGTCACGTCCATGCCCTCGAACAACCCCGCCGTGGCCGGCACGATGTACCAGATGTACCAGACCATCGCCCCGATCATGGCGACCGTGGTCACCGCCGGCATGATCATGGCACTCCGCACCCGCGAACTGAACTCGTCCTTCCGCTCCAGGAAACGGGCCGTGGCCTCGTAGATCTCGGCCATGTTCCCGCTTTTGGAGGCGATGCCCAGCATGTACGCCGTGAACTTGCCGAGCTTGTCGCGGTGCTTGTTGAAGGCCTTCTCGGCGTTCATGCCGCCCTTCAGGTCAGAGTTGAGGTCGCGGATGACCTGCTGGAGGCTCTTCGAGGACACGTCGTTCACCAGCATCTCCAGCACCTCGTCGAACGGGAGGTTCTCCCGGAGCAGGTTCGCCGCCAGCCGCACGAACATAATCAGGTCGTCCTGCGGCGGCGAAAACTCGAAGTCGAACCACTTCTTCTGCACCTTTACGACCTCCAGCCCCATGTTTTCGAGGGCCTCCTCCACCTCTTCGGCCGAGAACGCCTTCTGCTCCCCCGTCTTCACGGTGCCGTTCGGGTGGCGCACCTTGTAGTAGTAGGTGCGGCGCTTCTTCAGGTCCGCCGGCTTGAACCCGTGCTCCTCCGACAGGTCCTCCACCTTCTCGCGGGCCTTCCGCTTCGAGGAGGCCATGACGGTGCCCTGCACCGACTGGCCGCCGGCCGCTACGCCCTGAAACCGGTATTCACGAGTAGCCATGGGGTCAGAAGATCAAACTTGCTTGCTGTGTCCTCAGCGCACATGGTGCGCATGAGGAGCATTCCTATTTTAACTTGTGCTCTATCGGATTACACCACACATACACCATGCCGAACTCGACGGTTTCATCCGACCAACTACACACTTTGGACACTGCCTGTGCATGGTCGTTTATCGGCGCCTGAGGCGGAATCTTTACCGCGACCGACGACATCACGTCGGAGCTTGCAAGTCAGGGCCCTTCAACTCGGGACAGAGACTACAACCCGTAACGGATGCTTTCGGAGTTACCGGACAGGGTGCCGCACGTGTTGACAGATGAGACTCCAGATCTGGCTTGTGCTCCTACCGATTCCGGCGCGCCCGCTCGATGACCTCCGGGTCCCGCACATGAAGAAATCCCTGCCCCCAGTACCGGGGAGAGAACCGGTTCCGATCCACTGCTTCGAGTAGGGCGTCCCGCCGCTCCTCGACGGTCGAGAGGTCTTTGAGACTGCTCCCCACCACGCCCATCGCCGCGACGAGCAGCACACACAGCAGTGCATGCGCCGTGGTGGATGGAGCGGTCGTCAGCCCTCGCTCAAACCGGTATCGCCCCCACGCCCATCCGCCGACCAGCGCGAGAAAGACCTGGCTGATGGGCGTCACGAGCAGGCCGCTCACCATGGCGTGGGCCGCTGCCGCCAGGACGGACCCGACGAGCGCCACTCGGACTCCGTTGGACGCAGCCGACGCCGCTTCCGCCGCCCGTCTTTCCTGATCCATCCACCGCCACCCGCCCCACATGGCGAGGCCACTCATGATGCCGGTGGAGAAAACTCCCCACTCGGCAAGCCACTGCAGGAAGGCATTGTGGGGACTCCCAGCCGTCGCAAATCGATACGGGGGCCACGCGAAGTGCATCGGCCCTGCTCCCAGCCAGGGGTGTGCCCAGGCCATCTCCAGGCTTGTCCTCCATAATTGGAGACGCTTGGAATACGTCCCCCCCTCAGAAAACTTCTCGACCACCGGCGGGCCGCTGCCTCCCGTCGAAAAGAGAAGGTAGTACAACCCGATCCCGGCGAGCAGCCCCGCTCCCTGCACCAGCAGCCACGGTTTTGCGTGTCGGCGAAACAGCAGTCCAACGCCGACGGACGCCACCCCCATCGCGACGATGGTGCCCCGGACGTTGGACGCAAAGATGAGTGCCCACCACAGCGCAATCAAGCCCAGTACGCCGCCGCGGGCGACGTTCCAGCCCTTTGGTATCGACAGGAGGATTCCCCCGAGGAGCGGCAGGGTCCAAGTCTGGTAATGGTTGAAGTTGCGGATATTGACGTAGTTTGTACCCCCGTCCGGCCACAGCTTGATCTCTTCGAAGATGAGGTGCATGCCATACCCCACGCCGAAGAACACCGCGTAGAGCACCACACCCAGTGCTACGGCTCCAAGGATCCATCGCTCTGTCCACCGCGGTGCTCGGTGGACCGCAACTGCAACGGCTCCCGCTACGACAAAAAGGAGTAGAAAGTGGCTTACCTCAATAAATGCATAAAAGGGGGCGGGGGCCCAAAGTGAGGACAGTACACCTCCCACGAGCACAGGCCCCAGCACCCACCGAGCAGAAGCGGGGAGACACTGAACTTTTGAGAACCAATTTCGACGTGCAGTAGATGAGGCTACAAGTAGGCCACCAACCGTTAGGAGGAGTCCAATTTGAAGCACTCGTTTCTCATTGAAAGGCCCGAGCCCCGGAACAGGAGAAAGGGTTGGCACCAAGGAGACATACCCGATCATTGTACACGTCAAGATCGATAACTCATCGAGGGACCTTTCCTCAAACCATGAAAGCACAACTGAATTCTCGGTCTGGTAATCATTCTTCATGTGCCTTACCTATTCCAACCATTCAATTTGTATCAAATTATATTTCAACAATAAAAAAGGTGGCCCCAGTAATGGGGCCACCTCTGAATGCGTTTATAATGATAGGTTCTGACCTTAATCAGCTACTACTGAAGCTGGTAGAAACCACGTCACTGGAGGTACTCGAGTTACTGGGAGTCACCGTTACCTCGACATCCTGCGGTGCATCATCACTGGAGCAAGTGATGGTAATAGAACCACTACTAGGAGCTCCAACTGTACACTCGCCGCTGCTACCTGCTCCCTCCGCTGGAACCGAAGCATCACCCGTGGATGTGGTTTCGTATCCCAGTTTTGCAACAATGCCGGAAGCCGTGGCACTGCCACTGCTGGTGAGGTCGACTCCACCCATCTGAGCAGGCTTTCCGGCAAGTCCCTGGATGTCTGATGCAATCGAGGTGCCCCGCTGCACAAGAGCATCCTGCGAGGCCTGGGCCTGGTTTTCGCTGAAGGCCTGGATGCCGGCCACGGTGGCCAGTCCAACGATGACGGTGCTCAAGACGAGAAGTAAAAGCTGCTGCTGTCCCATGGTGTTAGGTAGTTGTGGTTAGAGGTCGCGTGTCGCGGAACGCGCGCCGCGGGGACCGTCTTCCGAGGCCCGAAAGCCCGTCGCCACGGCCGCGCTCAATGTCGCCCGCGTCTTCGGCCATGGTAATGAGCATGAACCGTGCCAATTTCTTACAATCGATCACTTTCATGTTCTTAAAGATAAAAATTCCCTGTTTTCGCCCGCCCAGTGTCGTATTTGCCGAGGCAATCTCCCGTTCTGCTGTGTCGTGAGTGGCACTCGGGCTTTCAGTCGTATCTACCCCCAGTACGTTCTGTAATCGGTCCCGGTAGCATTCTCGTCCCTGGACGGAACCGAACACACCTTCAGCGACGCCCCCAACTGCTTTTCGCCACGAGCCCCCCTGGCACTGATCAGCCCTTCATGCAATAACAGACATTAAAAGTGGCCAGGTAGGGGTTCGGTGGGCCGTCTCGTCAGCAAGCATGAGCCGCCCTCTCCATGTAGACGGCGCCCTGCCAACCTTCGCCCCGCACTTCCGTAGGGGCCGTGTGTCGTCCTCAAGCGCCATCCCTGTCTCCCCCATGTCGACTGCCCCAACCGCCTCCTCGCCCGCCGTCACCTACGCCGACGTGGCCGCCGCGGCCCGGCGCCTCGACGACGTGGTGCACCGGACGCCCGTCATGACCTCCCGCACCGTCGACGCCCACGTGGGCGCCGAGGTCGCCTTCAAGTGCGAAAATCTCCAGCGCACCGGCGCCTTCAAGATCCGCGGGGGGTACAACGCCGTTTCCCAGTTGCCGCCGGCGGCCAGGGAGCAGGGCGTCGTTACCTACTCCTCCGGCAACCACGCCCAAGCGGTGGCGCTGGCGGGCCGCGAGCTGGGGGTTGACGCGACGATCATCATGCCGGAGACGGCGCCGCAGGTAAAGCTCGACGCCACCCGCGGGTACGGCGCGGAGGTGGTGGAGTACGACCCGACCGAGACGGTCCGCGAAGAATTGGGACAGCGCCTCGCGGAGGAGCACGGGCTCACGCTCGTGCCCCCCTACGACCACCCGGACGTGGTGGCCGGGCAGGGCACCGTGGGCGACGAGCTGTTCGACCAGGTGGGGGCCCTCGACGTGCTCCTCGTGTGCTGCGGCGGCGGGGGGCTCCTGTCCGGCTGCGCCCTGGCCGCGCGGCACCACGCCCCCGACTGCACCGTCATCGGCGTAGAGCCGGCGGCCGGTGACGACGCGACCCGGTCGTTCCACAGCGGCGAACTGCAGACGGTAGAAAGCCCCGACACGGTGGCCGACGGGGCGCGGACGCCCTACCTCGGCGACGTGACGTTCCCTCTGGTGCTGGAGCATGCGGACGACATGGTCACGGTCTCGGACGCCGCCCTCGTGCGGGCCATGCACCTGCTGTGGGAGCGCACGAAGATGGTGGTGGAGCCGACCGGTGCGCTGGGCGCCGCGGCCCTGCTCGACGGGGTCGTGCCGGGCAACGACCGGCGGATCGGCGTCGTCGTAAGTGGGGGCAACGTCGACCTCTCCCGGGCCCACGCCCTCTTCGAACGGTACGATCTCGAATGAGACCGGCGGTCCCCACCTTCATTCCTGCACACACGACCGGCGGGCTTTGAGCCTCTACCGCCCCGTCCGCCGAGGTTGCGCACGCAGGGGCATCTCTCGAGAGACAGGCGGCCCTCCAGCACGGGCCAAACAGAACGGGCGGGCTGACGCCGCAACGCGGCGCGCCCGCCCTCTGCTCGGAGACAATTGCGAACTCCTGTTCGGCGCTACGCCGTCGCCCGCTCGCGGACGTTCTCGGCGGCCTGGACCATGTTTTCGAGTGAGGGCTGCACCTCGACCCAGCGGCGCGTCTTGAGGCCGCAGTCGGGGTTGACCCACATCTGCGACGGCTCCAGCGCGTCAAGCGCCGTCCGGATGAGCTCTTCCATCTCCTCCACCGACGGCACGCGGGGGGAGTGGATGTCGTAGACGCCCGGGCCAATCTCGTTCGGGTAGTCGAACGCGTCGAACGAGTCGAGCAGCTCCATCTTCGAGCGGGACGCCTCCACGGAGATCACGTCGGCGTCCATGTCGGCGATCGCCTCGATGATGTCGTTGAACTCCGAGTAGC
Source organism: Salinibacter ruber DSM 13855 (assembly GCF_000013045.1). Classification (NCBI taxonomy): domain Bacteria; kingdom Pseudomonadati; phylum Rhodothermota; class Rhodothermia; order Rhodothermales; family Salinibacteraceae; genus Salinibacter; species Salinibacter ruber. Next base: position 1,601,265 of record NC_007677.1, on the reverse strand, counting down.
ACATGTGGGTGTGGATCTGCGTCTCGTCGCGGACCCCACTGGAGGCGAGGCGGAAGCACTCGACGGCCCAGTCGAGGTAGTCGTCCCACTGGTGCTCGCGGAGGGGCAGTCCCTCGCGGAAGGCGGGCTCGTCGATCTGGATGGCCTGGATGCCCACGTCTTCGAGGTCGAGCACCTCGTCGCGGATGGCGAGCGCGATCTGGCGGCACGTCTCGGCGCGCGACTGGTCGTCGCGCACGAACGACCACTGCAGCATCGTCACCGGGCCGGTCAGCATGCCCTTCACCGGCGTGTCCGTCTGGTCGTTGGCGTAGGAGAGCCAGCGGGTGGTCATCGGCTCCGGGCGGCTCACGTCGCCGGCGATGATCGGCGGGCGCACACAGCGGGTGCCGTAGCTCTGCACCCAGCCGTTCTCGGTGAAGAGGAAGCCATCGAGCTGGCGGCCGAAGTGTTCGACCATGTCGCCCCGCTCGGGCTCCCCGTGGACGAGCACGTCGAGCCCAATCTCCTCCTGGGCGGCGATGGTGTCGGCAATCTGCTCCTCAATGAAGTCCTCGTACTCGTCCTTCGAGATTTCGTCCTTCTTGTACTGGGCGCGCATCCGGCGCATGTCGTCGGTCTGCGGGAAGGACCCGATCGTGGTCGTCGGCAGCGTCGGCAGGTCGAGGGCCTCGCGCTGGAGGGGACTGCGGCTGGAGTGGGGGGAGTCGCGCTCGGTCATGGAGGCGTCGATGCCCGCGACGCGGTCCTGCACCGCGGCGTCGTTAATCCAGTCGGACTCGGCGCGGGCCGCATGCGCCCGGCGGCTCTTCTCGAAGAGGGCCTCCGTGGCGTCCTCGTGTCCGTCGGCCCGCTCGGCCAGCGCCACGATCTCTTCGATCTTCTGCGTGGCGAAGGCGAACCAGGTCTTCATCTCGTCGCTCAGGCCCGGCTCCGTGTCGAGGTCGACCGGCACGTGGAGCAGCGAACAGGACGGCCCCACCAGCACGCGGTCGGTGCCGAGGGCGTCGATGGCCGTCTCCACGGTGCCGAGCAGGGCATCGAGGTCGGCCCGCCACACGTTGCGGCCGTCGATGACGCCGAGCGACAGCGCCAGGTCGTCCGGGACGCCGTGGTCGAGGGCCTCGTCCAGCTGCTCTTCGCCCCGCGTGAGGTCGAGGTGCAGCACATCGATCGGCAGGTCCAGCGCCGTCGGCAGGTTGTCCTCCAGGCCGCCGAAGTAGGTGGCGACGTGGAGCTCAATGTCGGCGGCGTCGGCGAGCGCCTCGTAGGCCTGGTCAAGAGCGGCGCGCTCCGCGTCGCTCAGGTCGAGCACGAGGTTCGGCTCGTCGAGCTGCACCGCCTCGCAGCCGGCGTCGGCCAGCTCCTGCAGCACCTCCGCGTAGACCGGCAGCAGGTCGTCGAGCAGGTCGAGCGCGTCGAGGTCGTCCGCCTGCGTCTTGCCGAGCAGCAGGAACGACACCGGCCCGATCACGACGGGCCGCGTGTCCACGCCCTGGGCCTTCGCCTCCTCGTACTCGTCGATCACCTTCGTCGACGACAGCGAGAACGTCGTGTCGTGGGAGAACTCGGGGACGATGTAGTGGTAGTTCGTGTCGAACCACTTCGTCATCTCCATCGCCTGCACGCCCGACTCCTCGCCCTCCAGGTCCTTCTCCTGCAGGCCGCGCGCCATGGCGAAGTAGGTGTCGAGGTCGACCTCGGTGCCGTCCCACGGGAAGCGCTCGGGCACGGCGCCGACCATGGCGCAGGCGTCGAGCACCTGGTCGTAGTAGGAAAAGTCGTTGGAGGGCACGACGTCGAGCCCCAGCTCCTGCTGGGTGGCCCAGTGCGATTCGCGGAGGGCCTGGGCCGAATCGCGGAGCTCGTCTTTCGTGAGGTCCCCCTTCCAGTATCCTTCCACGGCCCGCTTAAGCTCGCGGTGCGCGCCGATTCGGGGATAGCCGAGATTGCTTGCCGTCGCCATGGACGTAGGGATGGTTGGTTGCTGGACAACTGAAGACTATAAGGTGTACGGGCGGCCTCAGGATTGTTACCTCCATTCCCCCCATTTTCCAGAACCTCCACATTGGCCGCGTCCGCACGCCATCCGTCAGGGAAACCCGAACCCGGGCGAACGGGGCGGCGGGGCACGCGTACGGCCCGACGTCAAGCGTCTTTTCTCTTCGTCCTTCGCCCCCGCATGGACCTCGATCATCTCCGCGCCGAGACGCCCGGCACCGACCACGTTCTGCACTTCAACAACGCCGGGGCCGCCCTGCCGCCGCAGCCCGTCCTCGACGCGCAGGTCACGCACCTGGAGCGGGAGGCTACTATCGGCGGGTACGAGGCGGCGGCCGCGGCGGAGGGGCGCCTCCACCACACGTACGAGGCCATCGCCCAAATGCTGGGGTGCGCCCCCGACGAGGTGGCCCTCTTGGAGAATGCCACCCGCGCCTGGGACATGGCCTTCTACGGCCTGTCGTTCGCCCCCGGCGACCGCATCCTGACCTCCCCCTCCGCCTATGCAAGCAACCACATCGCCTGCCTGCAGGTGGCGGAGCGGACGGGCGCCGCCGTTGAGGTGCTCCCGCACGACGAGCAGGGCCAAGTGGACGTGGACGCGCTCCGCTCAACGATGGACGACGACGTGGCGTTGATCGCGCTCACCCACGTCCCCACCAACGGCGGGCTCGTAAACCCGGCCCGAGAGGTGGGCGCAGTGGCGGACGACGCCGACGTCCCCTTTCTGCTCGACGCGTGCCAGTCCGCCGGGCAGATGCCGCTGCCGGTCGACGAGCTCGGGTGCACCATGCTCTCGGCCACGGGGCGGAAGTACCTGCGGGGCCCGCGGGGCACCGGCTTCCTGTACGTGCAGGACGACTGGATCGAGCGCATCGAGCCGCCCCTCCTCGACCTCCACGCCGCCACGTGGACCGCCCCCGACGAGTACGAGATTCACCCGGACGCCCGTCGGTTTGAGAACTGGGAAAGCCACGTCGCCGGGCAGGTGGCCCTCGGGGCGGCCGTCGACTACGCCCTCGACCAGGGGCTGGACGCCATCTTCGACCGCAATCAGCACCTGGCCCACGCCCTCCGCACCCGACTGGCCGATGTGCCCGGGGTTACGGTCCACGCCCAGGGGCGCGTCCGGTGCGGCATCACCACATTCAGCGCGGAGCAGAAAGACGCCTCAACGATCCAGGCCGCCCTCCGCACACGGGACATCAACACCTCGGTCTCCCCGCCCAGCTCCACCCGGCTCGACGCCGAGGCGCGGTCGCTCCCAGAGCTCGTCCGGGCGTCGGTCCACTACTACAACACGGAGGCCGAAATTGACCGCTTTGTGACCGCCCTCCGTTCGGTTCTCTCGTCCTGACGGGGGCCGAGCCGCCCGCGGGGCGTCCCTTGAAGACCCCAAGAGACTGCCCGCGGCCTCCTCGACGCAAGAATCATTTGGGGGGGCGTGTGCTTCATAAGTGTAGTCTTATTTCTCGACGCTCCCCGCACACGACCCGCGACGCCCCAGATGCAGTCCATCTCGTTCGAAAACGGCGACGAAATGCCCATGATCGGCCTCGGCACCTGGAAGTCTCCGCCGGGGGAGGTCTACGAGGCCGTGACGACGGCCCTGGAGGCCGGCTACCGACACGTCGACTGCGCCCCCATCTACAAGAACGAGACTGAGGTGGGCGCGGCGCTGAGCGACTCGTTCGACGCGGGGGGGATTCGGCGGGACGACGTGTGGGTCACCTCGAAGCTCTGGAACAACGCCCACCACCCGGACGACGTCCGGCCCGCCCTCGAACAGACCCTTTCGGACCTTCGGCTCGACGCCCTCGACCTGTACCTCATCCACTGGCCGGTGGCCCTGCAGCCCGAAGTGGACTTTCCGGAGTCGCCCGACGACTTCGTGTCGCCGGAGGCGGTGCCGCTGACGGAAACCTGGGCCGCGATGGAGGCCCTCAAGAAAGACGGGCTCGTCCGCCACATCGGCGTCTCGAACTTCAGCGTGCCGAACCTGCAGATGATTTTGGACGCGGGCGAGGTCCGGCCGGAGATGAACCAGGTGGAGATGCACCCCTACCTGCCCCAGCCCGAGCTGGTGTCGTTCGCCGAGGCCCACAACATCCCGATCACCGCCTACTCCCCCCTCGGCTCCGGCGACCGTCCCGACGCCATGAAGGCGGACGACGAGCCGACCCTGATGGCGAATCCCACGATCAACGACATTGCGGACCGCCACGGCGTCTCGCCCGCTCAGGTGCTCCTCCAGTGGGGCGTGGCCCGGGGCACGGCGGTCATTCCGAAGTCGACCACCCCGGCCCACATCAAGGACAACCTGGCCGCCGCGGACCTCGACCTGTCGGCCGACGAGCTCGAAACGATCGACAGTCTCGACTCGAAGTATCGCTACCTCGCCGGCGCCGCCTGGACCATGGAGGGCAGTCCGTACACGCAGGCCGGCCTCTGGGGCGAGGAGCAAATTCGGTAGCGTGTGGCCGTGCAGACAGTGGGCAGACAGAAGGCCGTCCCAGGTGGGCCCCGTCGGCCCGACCTTGACTCGGCGCCGTCCCGACACCCGCCGGGCCCTTCGCATTCGGCCCGTGGGGCGTCGGGATCGGGGGGCCACCGCTGACGGCCGGTTCTCGCGTCTGGAGGCGGGTACACGTGTCTTTGGCATCACAAAATGGGGTCTAGCATGACCGCGTCCCCCCTGTTCGACTTCTCGTCTCCGGCGCCCGACGCCCCGGACGACTGGCGCAGCGTCGACGACCCGGTGATGGGCGGCGTCTCCGAAAGCGAGTTCGTGGCGGGCGAGGACCATGCCGTCTTCACCGGGACGGTGTCGCTGGACCGCGGCGGGGGCTTTGCCTCGGTGCGCGCGCCGGACGGCTCCTACGACCTGAGCGGCCACGCGGGCCTCCACCTCCGCCTCCGGGGCGACGGGAAGCACTACTGGTTCACGGTGTATACCGAGGCGGGCCGTTCGGTCAGCTACCGGACCTCCCTCGCCCCCCCAACGGAGTGGACCACCCTTGAGGTGCCGTTCGACACCCTGACCCCGTACCGTCGCGGCACCGAGGTCCCGGACGCTCCCTCGTTCGCCCCCGCTCAGGTCCGGACAATGGGGTTCTTGATTGCCGACGAGCAGGACGGCCCGTTTCGGCTGGAGGTGGCCTGGATCCGGGCCGGCCTTGCCCCCTCGGCCTAACCTCTTTCCGGTCCTCGACGAACCCGACGCCTCCCCATTCGCCCGGCCCGACGGGACGTTTTTTCAGGGGCCGGTTGTCGGAGGAGGCCGTCCCTTGTCTTTGCACAAAAAAGATCGGGGCGCCGTGTCGATTTTGCCTCGGTCCCCCTAGGTTGCTACGCGGTTCGATTGACTGAGGCACGACTTTCCCTTCCATGGACGACACGCCCGCAGACGCCCCCGAATCCCCGAAGCACGTGGCCATCTCCGGCAACATCGGCGCCGGAAAGACGGCCCTCACCAAAGTGCTCGGGGAATACTACGGGTGGGAAACGGTGTTCGAGCAGGTCGACGACAACCCGTACCTTACCGACTTCTACAACGACATGCGCCGGTGGTCCTTCAACCTGCAGGTCTTTTTCCTGTCCAAGCGGTTCGAGCAGCTGCAGCGGATCGAGGAGGGGGAGACGTCCGTCGTGCAGGATCGCTCCATCTACGAGGACGCGCACATTTTTGCCCGGAACCTCTACGAGATGGAGCACATGAGTGCCCGGGACTACGACAATTACACGGACCTGTTCACCATCATGACGTCCTACCTCCAGCCGCCGTCGCTGCTTATCTACCTGCGGGCGTCGGTGCCCACCCTGGTCGATCACATCCAACAGCGCGGCCGGGAGTTCGAGTCGACCATCCGCATCGACTACCTGGAGCGCCTCCAGGGGCACTACGAGGAGTGGATCGAGAACTACGAGCGCGGCCCCAAGCTCATCATCGACGTGGACGAGCTGGATTTCGTGGGGGAGGAGGAGGACCGACGGATGGTGCTGAACCAGATCGAGAGCCGGCTCTTCGGCCTGTTCCCGGACGAATGACCGGCACCCGGCCCCCTCGGCTTCGATCCTGATCTGTAGCGGCCATGCTTTCCGCCCTCCGCCTGGTTTTGCGCCTGCCGTTCGGTCCCGTTCTCGTCGTGGGCGTGGCGCTGGGGGCCGCGCTGATGCCGGTCCGGGGCGCACGGGCACAGACGGACACGACCGACGCCGCCCCCCCGGATACGCTCCGGCGCCCCCCTGCCGACACCGCCGGGTCCCGCCGTCCGTCCGACACGACCGGGGCCCGCCCGGAATCGCTGCGCCCCCTGCCGGACCCGCCGCCGCTGTACGGCCGCGTGCGCTCCGACTCCCTCCCGGGCCGGCGTCCCCACGTGAGCGTGGAGATGATGCTCGCCGAGCAGCCGGGGTCCTTTCTCTACGACCTTGGGGAGTACGGGTGGCCCCACGGGTGGAGCCCGCGCGGCCTGTCCCCCCACCGCGTCCACCTCTGGTCGGACGGCTTTCCGCTTGACGACCCCCTCACGGGCCGCGCTCGGTTTGAGCTGCTGCCGCCCTCCTTTGTGGGCCCGCCCCGCACGGGCCTCGATCCGGGGGGCGGCGCCGTCGGCGTGCACACCGCATGGCGGAACTACGCCCCCAAACGGCCGATCACCGAGCTGCGGTACCGGTTCGACCGGGACGGGCTGCACGCGATCGAGGTCGGACACTCCCAGAAGCGTCGCCTCGACCTCTTCGGGCGGCCCGGGGTGCTCCACCTGACGTTCGGGTACGGCGGCCGGAAGGCCGACGGGATCTACAACGGCAGCGCCCTGCGGACCGAGCGGCGCATCTGGGGACGCCTGCGCTACCTCACAAACGACTGGACCGTCGAGCTGTCGGACCGGGCGACGCGCTACCGCATCGGCGCCCACGGCGGCGCCACCCCGCGCTCCGGGCTCTCGATCTACGCCCTCCCCCTCGCGGCCGCCAACGTCCGCCGGCCGGACGATCGGCGCAAGACGACACGCAATGACCTGACGGCCCGTCTGCAGGGGCCGCTGGTGCCGGGGTTGTCCCGCCCGACGACCGTGGCGGCCCGATGGACCTCCCACACCTTCGATTTCCGCTCCACCGGGGGCGAGGCCGACACGACCTGGGCCGTCCCGGTGACCGGCGGGCACGTCCGGGCCCGGCAGTCGCTGCGGGCCGGGCCCCACCACCTGACGGCACACCTCCGCGGGTCCCTATGGCGGGTCGGCGACACCAACCTGCCGGCCCTCGACGGACGCCGGGGCGCCGCCCACGTTCTTCTTCAAGACTCCCTTCGCCTGGGGCGGTCCGACCTGATGCTCAACGTGGGCGGCCACCTCACGTCCCAGCAGCGCTATCCCTCGGTCACGGCCCGGATCCGGCACCCGGCCGGGCCCGTCCGGCTGTCCGCCTTCGTGAGGGCCACCGGCCAGCGCAGCGCCTGGATTGAGGACGACGGGTTTGCGTCGCACGTCCAGCCCCTGTCCGCGGAGCGCGGCGGGATCGCCGACCGGTTGCTGGAGGGCACCGTCGGGGCTCGCACGCAGGTCGGCCCCTTCAACCTCGGGGTGACCGGGTTTGCCCATCGCATTCGAAATGCCGTCGACCTGTACGCCGTGGCGTCGGGGGACTCTGTGGCGACGACGATCACCAATCAGGCGGCCGCCCGCCAGACGTCGTCCCCCGTCCATCGGGTGGGGGCGACCGCCTCGCTCGGGTGGCGCGAGGACGCGCGGCGGGGCCTGTACGCCACCGGCCACGGCACGCTTCTGCAGACCCTGAACGCCGACGCGTCCCCCCTCCACGCCCGCCTCGCCCAGACCCTGCCCACGGCGTTTGGGCGGGCGCGGCTGGGGGCGCGGTTCGTGCTGTTCAACGACCTGGTGACGGACCTCTACGTGCAGGGCCGGGGATGGGGCGTGATGAACAGCCGGTGGTTTCATCCGCCGACCGGGCGCCTCGTCGTGCCCCCCCGCACCTCCGCCCTCCCCGCGACCTCCGGGGGACGCATCGGGCCGAGCGGAACCGTCGATGTGCGGGCGGAGGTACAGTTTCGCAGCGCGACGCTTTTTTTCACGTTTCAAAACGTGCAGGCCGGCACCCAACTGCAGCCGGGCACCTTCGTGACGCCCGTCTACCCCCTTCCCCCGCAGCAATTCCGGTTCGGCGTATTCTGGCCGATCTTCAACTGATCTGCCGGCAGCAGCACCGCCCGGCACGCGCAGGAGGAATCACGACCGCAGGCCACCGGGTATAAACGGGCATTTTGAAGCGCCTTCGTAGCCCCTGTGCCCCTTCTCGGCCGTATGCCCGCCTGGTCCGACCTTCCGGTGTCCGTACGGGAGACAGCATCGTCCCTCTGGACGGACGTGGTGTATTACGCCGTCGGTCTGTACCTGGAGCTCTCGGAGAAGCACGTCTTCCTGTGGGCCCAGGCCATTGCCTTCAAGGTGCTGGTCACGATCGTCCCCATCGTGATCCTCGCCACCGGCGTCGTGGGCCGCGTGCTACAGGGAAAGGATGCCTTTACGGCCGTCACGCGGTTTATCCGGGAGCTCCTTCCGGGCAGCCAGAGCCAGCAGCTCATCGACTTCCTGACCCAGCTTCAAGATGCCAGTGCGACAATCGTGGGCATCGGAGGAATCGGCTTGTTTCTGTCGGCGATGTCGCTCTTCATCACGCTGCGAATCGCGGTCAGCAACGCCTTCGAGCAGGACTGGCACCAGGAGCGCTCTCTTCTCTGGGGCTACCTGTTCGACGTACGGATGGTCATTCAGGTCGGGGGGCTCTTCCTCATGACCGTCGGGCTCTCGGTGTCGCTTCCATCGTTTGTGAACGAGGTGATCATTGGGCAGTTTTTGGGCTCCGAGCAGTGGGCACAGTGGCTGTGGGGACGGGCCATCTGGATTACCGGCCTTCTGCTTCCGCTTCTGCTCACGACCACCATGTTTTTTCAGCTCTACTACCTGGTGCCGCAGCCGTCCCCCCGAAAGCGGAGTGCCCTCGCGGGGGCCCTCCTCGCCGCGGTGCTCTGGGAGACGGCCAAGCAGGCCTTTACCTTCTACGCGACCTACGTCGGGTACGGGACCGGGACCGAGGCATTGGGAAGCACGTTCGGGCTGATCGTTGCATTTGTGTTTTGGGTGTACTTTTCCGGCGTGGTGCTGATGATTGGGGCCGTCGTGGCGTCGCTGCAGGAGCACCGGCACGTGACCGCCGGGGAGCTGCCGGGAACGGAGTTGCCGGCCCAGTTGGGCCTGTCGCCCCAGGCCGGTGCGGAGGCGGACGCCGCGGGGCCGGACGCCTCCGAGACGGAAACAGACGGTTCCGCCGCCCCCTTCTCTCCGCCCCGCACGTCCGCCTCAGAATCGCCCGCCACGGGCTCCTCAACCTCATCCCCCCCGTCAGCCTCGTAGGTCCAAGCCCCTTTCTGCCGCACCTCCGCCAACCGACCGCTCCCTTCCACCACGGTGCTGTCTTCTTTGTCGGCCGCTTCGGACGCCGGGCGGCCCCTCGTGCTGTTGCTGCTTGTGCTGCTCGCCGGCTGGGCTGTGGGCCCGCCCCGGACCCTCGCTCAAGCCCCGCTCCGCGCCGCCGATGTCAATACGTCGGTCCAGGAGGTGTCCTTCCGGTTTGTGGACCAGCAGACCTTCGACCCGGATCGGCTTCGGGAACAGATCGGCACCGTGGGCCCCGGGACCCTCACGCGCCTGCGCAACCGCCTTTCGTTCCTTCCGGGCCTGCAGACGAACTATCCGGCCTTCGACCCGGTGATGCTCCAGAAGGACGTCGTTCGTCTGCGGCAGTTTTACCGGCAGAACGGGTTTCCGTCCCCGGACATCGACTATCCAGCCTCCCAGCTCGATTCCTCGCGCAACCGGATCCACGTCATCTTCACCATTCGGGAGGGGCCCTCTCTCCAGATCCGTACCGTCGACTTCCTGGAGGCCGCGAGCCGGGCTCCGTTCGAGCCGACCCTGCCCGAGGACCTGCGGGGCGACTGGGCGGCGTTTCGGCGCGGCGAGGTGGGCGCCGGCGGACGGTACACCGACTTCGAGCGGACCCAAATCGAGGACGAGGTGCAGGGATGGCTCCGGGACCACGGGTTTGCGTTCGCCCGGGTCCGCTCGTCCGCTTCGATCGACACGACCGCGTACGCCGCGGACCTGCGCTTCCTGGTCGACCCGGGGCCCCGTGCCGTGTTTTCCGACATCCGGGTGGAAGGCAACGAGTCGGTCGACCGCTCCATCATTCTCCGGGAGCTGCCGTTTTCCGTGGGCGACCGGTTTTCCGCCGACGCCGTGACGGAGGGACAGCAGAAGCTGTTCGACCTGAGCCTCTTCCGCGTGGCCCTGGCCGACGTGCCGAGCCAGCCCCGCGACAGCACGGCCACGGTTCGGTATCGGGTCCGAGAACGCGCGCTTCGGAGCTACTCCGGCCAGGTCGGGTACGACACGCGCTCGGGGGTGACGGCAGACGGAAGCTGGCGCCACCGCAACTTCTACGGCAACGCCCGCACCTTCCTGGTCAACCTGACCGCCGAGACCGGATACCCCGAAAACGTGCCGGAATTTCTGCCCGGGTTCCTGGCCCGGTCGTCGTCGCAGGAGCTGAGCCGACGGTTTCGGGCGTCGGTCACCCTCCGCCAGCCGTTCCTCTTGTCGGAGGACGTCTCCGGGTCGCTCTCGCCATTCGTTCAGGAACGCCTGAACCCCGCCCTCGCCCCGAACCCGTCCCGCCCCTTGGACCTCAACGAGCGCCAGTTCGGGCTCGAATCCACACTGGTGTACGACTTCCTGCCGTACCGCACCCTCTCGTTGCAACACTCGGTGTCTCGCACCCAGCAGTTTCTGGTCTCGGGGGCGGAAAATCCGAACCGCACAAACGGGGCCCTCACCGGCGAGGACGACCTGTTCAACAAGAGCATTTTCACGTTGAACGGGACGTTCGGCGACGCGGATGATTTCCTGAATCCGACGACAGGATACATCATCCGGCCTACGATTCAGCTGGGCGGGGTCTTTCTGCGGTCCGGGGTCGAATTCGCGCAGGTGAGCACTGAACTGAGCGGATACCTTCCGGTGTCCTCGTACGTGGAACTGGCGGGCCGTGTCTTCGCCGGGTCGACCTGGCCGTTCGGGGAGAGCCTCGACAACTTGACCCTGCCCGCCAGCCCCTCCGACGCGGCCCGACGCGAAAACCTGATCTACCAGAACCGCTTCTCGGATAACTTTTTCTACGCGGGGGGCGGAAGCGACGTCCGGGGATGGGCCTCGCGCCTGGCGGGCGGCAAGGTGCTGCGGAAATCGAGTGTCCTCCGCGAAGGCTTTGCGTACCGCCCGATCGGGGCCCGGAGCAAGGTGGGCTTGAGCCTGGAAGCCCGGTTCCCGCTTCCCGGCCTCGGGGCAAGCTGGCGCACCGCCGCGTTTCTCGACGGCGCCTACGTCACGTCGGGCGCGCTCGACCTCACGCCCCCGGCCAACGCCCCGTCCATTATTTCGGGCCCGGACGGGACCCCGGTCCGCACGGATCCGTCGCAGGTCCTGGTGGGAACCGGGGCCGGCCTCCGCTACGAGACCTCGTTCGGGTTCCTCCGGATCGACCTCGCGTACAAGCTGACCCCCGACGCGTTGGACCTGCGGGCGGCGGAGGACGTCGGCCGGAACGCAACGGCGGAGGCCCCGATGCCGCTGTCGGAGGTCGACACGCGCACCCTGCGCCGGTTCCGCGTTCACTTCGGCATCGGCCGGTCGTTCTGACCGCTCCCGCCTGCTCTGCACGCCGCCTTCTCTCCCCGCTTCTGCACTCGTCGTGGCCCCCGATTCCAACTCACCAGACGCTAGATCCGACGCGCCGGCCGACGCGGCCGCCGGCTCGCGCCTCCGCCGATGGGGGCGCCGCCTGCTGTGGGGCGTGGGCGGGATGGTCGGCACGGTCGTCGGGGTCGTGGGCCTCGTGCTGATCGGGCTCCAGACGGAGACCGGCGCCACCGCGGCGGCGCAGTTCCTCGCGCGTCAGGCCAATCCCCTCCCGCAGACCACCCTCGCCGTCGAGCGGGCGTCCGGCAACTGGGTCCAGTCGCTCCGGCTCGCGGACGTGTCCCTCACGCGACCGGCCCCCGACCGGGCCGCTCCCGCGACGATGGCGCACGTCGACTCGTTGGCGGTGGAGTACCGCCCGTGGGCCCTGCTTCGGGGCCGACTCCACCTGACGGCGGTATCGATCGACGGCCCCTCGGCCACCCTGCGCCAGGCCGCCGATTCGACGTGGGACTGGGCGCGTCACCTGCCCGCCTCGGCCCCCGCGTCCGAGGACACGAGCGCGGCGCTTCCGATCCGGGTGGACCGGCTTCGGGTCTCGGCGGGGACATTCGCGGCCCAGTTCTACGCCGGGGGGCGCGACTCGACGGCCCGGATTCAAGGCCTTACCATCCGGGCGCAGGATCTCTACTACGGGCTCTCGATGGGCGGCCGGCTCGACACGCTCGGCCTGCGCGGCCGCCTGCCCACCGACACGACGGAGCTGCGACTGGCGGCGCGTGGGGCGGTGTCGGAGCGGCGGGTGGCCCTCGACACGCTGCGGCTCGCCTCCCCCCGCAGTGCGGTTCAGGGCGGCGGCACGGCCCGCCTGCCCGCCGCCCCCGGCGACTCGCTGGACGACGTGGCCCTTTCGGTCCGGGCCGACCCGCTCGTCCTGGGCGACCTCACGGCGTTCGCTCCGTTCCTGGACGTGGACCCACGCGAGGCCCTTGACCTTCGCGCCCGACTCACGGGCTCTGAGGACCGACTCGCCCTCACGACGGACGTCACGGTGCGCGACGGCGGGGGGCGCTTCACCGCCGAGGCAACGGCGACGCCCCACCTCGCGTCGTCGCCCGGCGCTTCTCCGCTGAAGTACCGGATCGATGCGCAGGCACAGCGCCTCACGACGAGCCTGCTTGGGGGAAGCGGCCCCGCTCAGAACAGCATCACGGCCGCCGTTACGGGCGCCCTGGAGGGGCCGGCGTTCGACTCCCTCAGCGGAACCCTGTCGGCGTCGGTCACCGACACGCGGTTCCACGACGTGGAGGTCCCCGACGCAACCCTCGAATCGACCGTCCAGGCCGGAACCGCCACCCTCGACCTGCATGGGACGGTGAACGACGTTCGACTCTCGGTCGCCGGATCCGCTCGTCCCTTCGACGCGGCCCCCTCGGTGGACCTGCGTGCGCAGGTGCAAGACCTCACACTGGCGTCCGTGGCCCCGGATGCAGCCCTCGATGGATCCTTCACGGCTACGGCCCAGGTGCAGGGCCGGTCCATCACGACGGACACCGCCGCGTACGACGCCGACGTGCGCCTCCGGGACTCCCGCCTCGGCACGCAGGTGATCGAGTCGGGGCGTTTCACGGCCGCGCTGCGGCCCCGGGAGGTCCGTGTGGACGGCGCCCTCCGATTCCCGACGGGTCGGCTTCGGGCGGCCGGGCACGCCGCCCGGGACGGGTCCGAGCGCTTCGTCCTGGAAACGGGGCGCCTGGAAGCGGTAGACCTGGCCGCCCTGGCCGGCGACACCACCGACAGCCGCGTGACGGCGACCCTGACGGGGGAGGGACAGGGCTTTGCCCCCAGGACGATGGACGGCCGGGCCACCCTCTCCGTTCAAGAGTCACACTACGGGCCGCACCGGCTCTCCGCGATGACGGCCGCCACACGCCTCCGCGACGGCGAGGTGACCGCGGACGCCTCCGCCCAACTGAACGGCAGTACGTGGACGCTCGCGGCCACTGCCCGCCCCTTTGCGTCCCGTCCGACGGTTGCCCTGACGGAAGGCCGCTTCCAAAACGTAGACCTCGGCCCGTTCCTGCAGGACTCGACCCAGTCGAGTGCCCTCCACGGCACAGTTCAGGGACGACTCCGGGGCGTGCGCCCCGACAGCCTGTCCCTAAACGTGGGGCTCGCCCTCGACACGTCCCGCGTGAACCGGCAGCCCGTCACGTCGGCCTCCCTGGATGCGTCGCTGCAAAACGGCACCCTCCGCTCCACCCTGGGGCTGGATACCCCCGCAGGAGCCGTCGAGCTTCCGCTTCGGGCCCGCCCGTTCGACGATGTGCCCTCCTACCAGGTTCGGGGCGGGAACTTCGAAAACATCAACGTAGGTGCCCTCGCCGGGCTGGCGTCCCTGAACACGGCCCTCTCGGGGACCCTCACCCTGGATGCCCGGGGCGCACGGCTCCCCGAGCTCGACCTGGACTCGGAATTGACGCTCCGCCCGTCCACCCTGAATCAGGCGTCCGCGGACGGTCGCCTCTCCGTGACGACGAAGCAGGGCCGCGTGGCGGCGGACGGACAGTTCAGCCTGGCCGGCGGGGCCCTCCAGCTCCGCGGTCACCTCGACAGCCTCGCCCAAACCCCGACCTACGCGCTCCGTACGGCCGCCCGGTCGGTGGACCTGAGCGCCCTTGCCGGGCTCGACTCCACACAGGCCCGCCTTCACACAGCGACCTGGAGGGTAGAGGGCCGGGGCCTTCGCCCGGACAGCCTCCAGGCGTCGACGCGCCTCGCGGCCGATTCCGTTCGCGTCGGCGACCTGCGCCTCAGCAGCGCACGGATGACGGGCCGCCTCGACCGCGGCCTCTTTCGGGTCGACACCCTCGGGGTGCAGTCCAACGTGGTGGCGGGACACGGCCAGGGCCCCCTCGCTCTGGCCCCAGGGGCGGGGTCGTCGGACTTTGACCTCAGCGCCCGCGTGACGGATGTTGCCCCCCTCCGCGGCTTGGCCGGCCTGTCCTCGCTGAAGCTCCGCACGGGGCGCCTGACGGCCCACGTCTACGGCTCGTCGGAGGCGCAGCGCTTCGACGGCACCGTCGCGGTGGACGGACTCATCTACGACGACCTGCGGCTTAGCGACGCCACGGCCCTGTTCGCCGGGCGGCGCGGCACCACCCAGTTCCTGGACCACCTGACGGTGACGGGGACCGCCGGATACCTCTCGGCCTTCGATTTTGCGGCCACCCGGACCCGCATCGATGCCGACTACGACGGCACCGCCGTCAATCTGTCGACGGACGTGCAGCTGGACGCCAAACGCCGCGTGCAGGTTGACGCCGGCATCCGCCCGGCGGCCGACTCGACAATAATCGACCTCCAGACACTGACGGCCCGGCTGGGCCCCGATCGGTGGGCCCTGCGCCGCCCCACCTCAATTGCGATCGGCGACGCGTACCGCGTAGAGGACCTCTTGCTGGAAAGCGGGGCGCAACGCATCGAGGCCAGTGGCGTCGTGGCCCCGACCGGGGCGCAGGCGTTCGACACCACGTTCGAACAGGTCCGCCTCCGCGGCATCGCGCCGCTGCTGGGGCTGTCCGGCCTCGGCGGGGCCGCAACGGGGCGCCTCCGGCTCACCGGAAAGGCCTCCGCCCCGGTCCTCGACGGCACCCTCGACCTCGACGTGCGGTCCGAAGACCGCAAGGTCGGGACCCTTCAGCTGGACGTGGGCTACGAAGATCTGACTGCGGACCTCGACGCGCGCCTCACCCATGAGGACGGCAGCGTCCTGACGGTGAACGGCTCGGTCCCCACCGACCTGCGCCTCCAGGCCCCCACCCCCGCCTCCATCTCCGACCGGCCCGTCCGACTGGAAGCCTCGACCGACCAGTTTCCCCTCGACTGGGTCGACCCCTTCTTCGACCCCGCGACCGTCCGCTCCGTCGCCGGCACCCTCACCGCGGACGCCAGGGTCCAGGGCACCCTCGGCAGCCCGTCGCTCTCGGGATCCGCTTCCGTGACCGACGCCGGCGCCTCCATCCCGGCCCTCAATGCGACCTACGACGGCGGCACGGCACGCCTTCAGCTGTCAGGCAACGAACTGACCCTCGAACAGGCCCGCCTCCGCACCCCCAACGGCGGCTCCCTGCGGGCCGACGGCACCATCTCGCTTCCGGAGCTTACGGTCGGCGAGTACGACCTTACACTGAACGCATCCGAGTTCCTCGCCATCAACACGGCGGCCTACCGCCGGGCCGTGATCGACGGCGACATGACCCTCCGCGGGACCGTCCGCCGACCGGTGTTGTCGGGCGGCCTGCAGGTGCAGAGCGCAAGCGTCTACTACGCCGAGGCCCTTGCCGAGGGCGCCGCCGCCATGGGCGCCGTGGAGCTGACGGCACAGGACCAGCTGACCCTCGAAGAACGGTTCGGGCTCCGCCTGACCTCCGCCGACACGACCACCTTCGACGCCTACGAGGCCCTGGCACTGGACCTGGCCGTCCAAATCCAGAGCAACACGTGGCTGCGGTCAAGCAGCAATCCGGAGATGAACGTGCAGTTTACCGGCGACCTGGACGTGCAGAAGGCCGCCCTCGAAGACCCACAGGTCTTCGGGACCATCGATGTCGTGGAGCGGCGAAGCACCCTGCGACAGTTCGGGCAGGAATTTCAGATCACGGAGGGCTCCCTTACCTTCAATGGCGACCCGTTCACGCCGTATCTCGACTTGTCGGCGGTGTACGATCAGCGGGCGCAGGGAAGCCAGGGCTCCGAAGTGCGCATTACCCTCTCCCTCTCGGGCCGTCCCGACAACCTCTCCCCCGCCCTCTCGTCGGAGCCCACGATGAGCACGCGCAACATCTTCTCCTACCTCGCGACCGGACGCCCGGCCGACGCGCTCTTCAGTGGAAGCTCGGAGGGCGGAAGCCTGGCCACACAGGTCGCGCTCGGGCAGGCGTCCAACTTCGTCGAAAACCTTGCGGCCAGCGAGCTGGGCCTGGACGTCGTCCGCCTCGACGTTCGCACGGAGGGCACCTCCTACCTCACGGTGGGCCGCTACCTCACGCCACGCTTTTTCGCGTCGATCGAGCAGCCCGTGCTCGCCCCCAGCTCGCAAACGTCCACGCAGTCGACGGCCCTCATCCCGGACGTGACCCTCGAATACCAGCTCACCAACTACCTCCAGCTCCGCTCTCGGAGCAACCAGCAGTCCCTGCAGTTTAATCTGCTCTTCGAGTACGCCTACTGACAGTCCCGCGGCCCGACGCGCGGCGGGCCCACGGGCGTGCGGAAGACGTCCCCTACACGACAATGGAGTCGGAAGCGGTGCTGGCAGACTCCGGACGCGCATGCCAAAGGGCGGGCACGCCGGCCCGTGTCAGTCGAGGAGCCCATCGGCGAGGGTCGTAAGATCGGGCACCGTGTGCACCGGATCCGTCTGGGGCGCCGGCGGGTCAAACCGGTCGTCGTAGCGCCGGACCCGCACGCAGTCAATGCCGAGTCGCCCCGCGGGGTTTACGTCGTGGTACACGCTCTGGGCGACGTGCAGGAGCCGATTGGGCGGCACGCCGAGCCGCGTGAATGCCGTCTCGAAGGGGTCGAGCGCCGGCTTGTAGGCCCGCACCCGTTCGCTCGTGATGACGTCGTCGAAGTCCACGCTGAGGTGGCGGGCCGTATCGTGGAAGAGGTCGTCGTCCACGTTCGAGATGACGGCGAGCCGAAACGACGCGCTCAGCCGCCGGAGGGACGCATTTGTGTCCGGGAAGAGGGGCCAGTTCCGTACCGACCCGACGAACCGCTCCGTCTCCACGTTGGTCGGGGTAAACCCGAACCGGTCCCCGAACCGCCGCAGGACGCGTCCCAGCACCTCTTTGTATTTGACGTAGCTGCCGGACTCCACGTCCCGCTCAAACTCCCCGTAGTGCCGGAAGAGCGCCTCGTCGTCGAGTTCGACGTCGTGGGCGCGGAGGATGGGCCGCAGCGCCGTGGAGATGCCGTCGGCCCAGTCGACGAGGGTGCCGTAGCAGTCGAACGCAAGCACGTCGTAGTCGTCGGGAGTGAGGGACATGGGTCGGGAGGGGAAAGGGGAATTGCGCGCAGACGTGGGGCCTCTTATGGGCTTGCCCCGGCACAGGATGCACGGTCTGCAGCAGGACGGTCTCCGCAGTCGTCAAGGGGCAACCCGCTGCGCCGCATCCGTTCGGGCGCGCCGCATTCCGTACAGGAGCACCAGAAGCATTCCGCCCAGCAGCCCCGCCAGGGCGAGAAAGGCCGGGCCCCACCCCAGCAGGTCGGCCACCGCGCCGGTCACGACGCTGCCACTGGCCCCCAGCACCATGTAGGCCGTCCGGATGAGCCCGAAGCCCGCACTGCGCTCCTCCTCCCCCAGATGATCCATGAACTTGGGCAGCAGGGCCGCGCCCCACCCCATCGCCAATCCAGCACAGAGGGTCGCCCCGCCCACGATCCACGGCCCGCCCCCCGCGACGAGCCCCGTGTAGCCCACCACCCCGATCCCTACGGCGGCGGTGGCCGCCGGGTACCGGCCCACGCGGTCCGAGAGGGTGCCCAGCAGCGGCTGGGTGAGGCCCTGCACCACGAAGTAGGCCGAAAAGAGCGCGCCGGCGCCCGCCTCCCCGTAGCCCTGATACTCGATGAGAAACGCCGGCAGAAACGAAGCGGTGGCCTGCCACACGAAGGCCCCCACGACGGAGAGCCCCGCCGTGAGCGCGATGGGCGGACGCCCGAGCAGTTCGAGCAACGGCCCGAGACGGAGACGGCTCCAGGGCGACTCGTCGGGCCGCACCGGCGCGATGGGGCGAACCACCATCCCGAAGAGGAGGGCGCTCGGGAGCGCAATGACGGCCCCCAGCGCCACGGCCCACCGCCAGTCCAGCCACACCCCGATGCTTCCTGCGGCCAGCGGAACCAACACGCCCGCCACCGGCGCCCCCGCGGTGTGAAGTCCAATCGCGGAGCCGGTGTTCGGGATGGTCCGGGTCAAAAGCGACGTGGCGACGCTGAAGTGGAGCCCGGCGACGCCCCCCAGCACCACCGCCCCGACGAGGAAAACGGGATAGGTCGGCGCCATCGCCACCAGCGCGCTCGCCAGCGCCGTCCCCCCCACCGCCACGAGGATAATGCGCCGCTCCCCGTACCGGTCGGCCAGCAGCCCACTCGGAAACTGCGAGGCCGCGTACGCCATCCACATGCCCGTGAGGGCCAGGCCGATCGCACTGTTGGACACCCCAAACGCGTCGCCGATGGCGGGCACGACCGGACTGATGGCCAGCCGCGCGGCCATCGTCGCGAAGAAGGCCAGGGTGCACGCCCCGAGGACGGCCCCCTGGTACGACCACAGTTTCACAGTGAGCTAGAGAGGCTGGGAGGAAGGGTTCGCGCAACGACTAATAGGTACGCCCCCCTCGTCCGTCGGTTTGAAAGGGAGTGTGACGATCGAGGCCCGCTGTCGTCTTTCGCAAAGTGTTCGCTCGGCGTCGCTCGCCCGTCTCTCCGGAGGCGCCCGCCGCGTCAGGATGCCGGGGTTGCCCCCACCTCTATTTCGGCCTGGAGGGCGTCGAGCCGTGCAATCGTTTCTTCGAGGTCCTTCGCCGTCGTCCGTGGGTTGATGGGGCACAGCCGGAGGACGGGCCGGCCGTCGAGCGTCGTCTGCGTCAGGAAGGCCGCCCCTTCGTCGTTTACGGCCGCAATGAGGCGGCGTGTGAGCGCGTCCACCTGGTCGGGCGTCCACCCGTCCGGTTCGCAGCGAAACGTGATGATGCCCATCTGGGCCGGGGTCACCACCGTCCACCCGGGCCGCCCCCGAAGCAGCCGCTCGGCCTGCTCGGCCCGCTCGAAGCCCCGCGCCACCGCGGTGGCGACGTGCTCGCGGCCAAACACCTTGAGCGTCATCCAGAGCTTGAGCGCCCGGAAGCTGCGCGTAAGCTGGATGCCGGAGGCTGAGAAGTTGACCTCGTCCTCCTCCCCCACCGCGTCCTCCAGGTACTCCGCCTCCAGCCGAAAGGCCCGGCGGAGGTGCTGCTCGTCGCGCACGAGCACGCCCCCGATCTCGAAGGGCTGGAAGAGCCACTTGTGCGGATCGAGGGTCAGCGAATCGACCCGTTCGATGCCAACGAGCCGGTTCTGGCCCCGCTTGCAGACGACCGTCGGCGCCCCGTACGCCCCGTCCACGTGCAGCCACAGGTCTTCGGCGTCGGCCAGGGCCGCCAGGGCGGGCAGCGGATCGACGGCCCCGGTGTTGGTGGTGCCCGCGTTGGCGATGATGCAGAAGGGACGCCGCCCCGCCGCCCGGTCGGCCGCGATGGCCTCTTCCAGGGACTCAGGATCGAGCCGGTACTGATCGTCGGCGGGCACCCGGTGGAGCTGGTCGGGGCCGAACCCGAGCAGCCGCAGGGCCCGGTCGACCGACGTGTGGGTCTGGTCGGAGCAGTAGGCGACGGCCCCCGTCACGTCGTCGTCCAGCCGGGCGTGGCGGGCGGCGGCCAGGGCCGTGACGTTTGCCATCGAGCCCCCGCTCGTGAACAGCCCCCCTGCGGCCTCTGGGAGGCCACAGAGCGTCCGCAGCCAGTCGATCACCACCAGTTCGATCTGCGCGGCGGCGGCGCCCGAGATCCAGGTCCCCGAGAACACATTGAACCCCGACGCCAGCATGTCGGCGAGCACGCCGACGAAGTTGTTCGGCCCCGGCACGAACCCGAAGAAGCGAGGGTGGTCCACCCGCATTGTGTTCGGCAGCACCTCCGCCTCCACCTGATCAAGAACGGCCTCCGGGGGGGTCCCCTCTTCCGGGAGGTCTTCCCGGAGGTGGGCCTCTAGTTCGTCTCGCGACGGCGTTTCCCCCAGCGATTCGTCCCCTCCGTCCGCGAAGTGGTCGACCAGGAGATCCACGACCCGGTAGCCGAGCGTCCGCATTTTTTCGGGGGAGAGTTCGAGGCGGTCGTGATCCATGGGCACAGCACGCGTAAACAATGAAAGCGAAAGCAGGTGGGAAACGGAGCCCCGGAACGCGAGTTGCGCGAAGCCCTGGAGCGTGGGGGATGGATGTTCGCCCTCAGCGACCACGCTCATCTGGCACGTGCAAACAAGCGCCCTGGATTTCTTCACAGACGCATTCCCCCAATCCCATGGTCACGCTCTACCGCCAGCCTGGTGACCCGTGGGCCGACGAGATCGAAGAGGCCCTTCGCGAAATGGTCATTGCCCACGAGGTCGAGCACGTCGAAGATGCCGACGCCCTCCCCGAAGTCATTTCCGAACTCCCGGCCCTGCACGACGACGGCGAGGTCGTGACCGGAGCGTCGGCCCTCCGTTCACACCTCCAAGCACTACGTGCCCTGATGGCCGACTGGAATCGGTTTCAATCGGACGCCTGTTATGTTGAGGACGACGGCTCGATTTGCTAACCTTTCCCGCACAGGCCCACCCCCGACCCGTCTGTTGCAGGCTTTTCAGCTATTCCGGACAACATGGCGCGCCTGCGGGGCATATACCTGAGTGTCCATTTGACCTCACGCCCTGGTTTTGCCTTCTCACCCAACCTCTTGCCTTCAGATGGCCATTGATCTCTCGTCCGCAAACACGTTCGACGAGCGTCACCTCGGCCCCACGGACGCCGACGTGGACGCCATGCTCGACGCCCTCGGGGCCGAGTCGCTCGACGCCCTCGTCGACGCGGCCATTCCAGACTCGATCCGGACCGACGCCCCCCTCGACCTGCCGTCCGCCCTCACCGAACAGCAGGTGCTCGACGCGGCTCAGGACGCCGGCGCCAAGAACGACACGTGGCGCTCGTTCATCGGCATGGGCTACCGCCACACCCACACGCCCCCCGTCATCCAGCGCAACATCCTGGAAAATCCGGCCTGGTACACCCAGTACACGCCCTACCAGGCCGAGATTGCACAGGGCCGCCTGGAGGCGCTCCTCAACTTCCAGGACATGACCATCGACCTGACGGGCCTGGAGATCGCCAACGCGTCGCTGCTCGACGAGGCGACGGCCGCGGCGGAGGCGATGATGATGCTGAATCGGGTCGACCGCCGCAGCGACGCCGCCACGTTTTACGTGTCGGAGGACTGCCACCCGCAGACCATCGAGGTGGTAAAGGGCCGCGCCGAGCCGATCGGGATCGACGTCATCGTGGAATCCCCCGAGAACTTCGTCTTCGGCGAGGACACGTTCGGCTGCCTCCTGCAGTACCCCACGACCGACGGCGCGGTGCACGACTACCGCGACGTGGCCGACCGGGCCCACGAGGCGGACGCCTACGTGGCCGTGGCCGCCGATCTGCTGAGCCTCACGCTCCTGGAGGCCCCGGGCGAGTGGGGGGCCGACGCGGTCGTCGGCTCCACGCAGCGCTTTGGGGTGCCGATGGGCTACGGCGGGCCCCACGCCGCCTACTTCGCGACCCGCGAACGCTTCCAGCGCCAGGTGCCCGGTCGCATGATCGGCGTTACGAAGGATGCCGACG
The DNA here is from genome assembly GCF_000013045.1 of Salinibacter ruber DSM 13855. Classification (NCBI taxonomy): domain Bacteria; kingdom Pseudomonadati; phylum Rhodothermota; class Rhodothermia; order Rhodothermales; family Salinibacteraceae; genus Salinibacter; species Salinibacter ruber. The sequence continues at coordinate 1,579,014 of NC_007677.1, read as the reverse complement.
GCGAGATGGCGCTCCGCATGGCGCTCCAGACCCGCGAGCAGCACATCCGACGGGGGCGCGCCACGTCCAACATCTGCACCTCCCAGGTGCTGCTGGCGGTGATGGCGTCGATGTACGCCGTCTACCACGGCCCCGAGGGGCTCCGCGAGATTGCGACGCGGGTGCACGACCTCACGAAGACGCTGGCCGAGGGGCTGAACCGAACGGGCCACACCGTCCGCCACGATGCGTACTTCGACACGCTCCGCGTGGACCTCACCGATGCCACTCAGGCGCAGGTCCGCGAGCGGGCCGAGGCGCACGAGATCAACCTCCGCTACTACGACGACGGGTCGGTAGGCGTCGCGCTCGACCAGACCGTCGACGCCGAAGACCTGGACGCGCTCTTCACCGTCTTCGGGGCCACCAACGGCCAGAAGCTGTACGCCGACGACCTGGCCGCGGACCTCGACAGCGGCTACGACGGCCCGATGCCGCGGCAGACCTCGTACCTGGAGCACCCGGTCTTCAACTCGTACCACTCCGAGGGCGAGCTGACGCGGTACATGAAGTCACTGGCGGACAAAGACCTGTCGCTCGTCCACAGCATGATCCCGCTGGGATCGTGCACCATGAAGCTGAACCCGACCGCCGCCCTCCAGCCGATCTCGAACCCGCAGTTTGCGGGCCTGCACCCCTTTGCGCCCCAGGAGCAGGCGGCGGGGTACGAGCAGGTGATCGACGAGCTCAGCGGCTACCTGACGGAGATCACGGGCTTCGACGACATCTCCTTCCAGCCCAATTCCGGGGCCTCCGGCGAGTATACCGGCCTCCTGATCATTCAGGCCTACCACGAGGCGCGGGGCGAGGAGCAGCGGGACGTGTGCCTCGTCCCTGAGTCCGCCCACGGCACCAACCCCGCCAGTGCCAACATGGCCGGGATGGAGGTCATCACGATCGACTGCGACGAGAACGGGGACGTGGACCTGGAGGACCTCCGCGAGCAGGCCGAGGTAAACAGCGAGCGCCTCGCCGCCGCGATGATTACGTACCCGTCGACGCACGGCGTCTTCGAGGAGCACGTCGAAGAGATCTGTGACGTCATCCACGAGCACGGCGGGCAGGTGTACCTCGACGGGGCCAACGTCAACGCACAGGTCGGCCTCTGCCGCCCCCGCGAGTACGGCGTGGACGTGTGCCACCTCAACCTGCACAAGACGTTTAGCATTCCGCACGGCGGCGGCGGGCCGGGCGTGGGGCCGGTCTGCACGGCCGAGCACCTGAGTCCCTTCCTCCCCGGTCACCCGGTGGTGGAGACGGGCGGCGACCAACACATTCCCGCGATTGCCGCGGCGCCACATGGCAGCGCCTTGATTCTGCTCATCTCGTGGGCCTACATCAAGCTGCTGGGCCCAGAGGGCCTCACGAAGTCGTCGAAGACGGCCCTCCTCAACGCCAACTACCTGGCCGACCAGCTGTCGAACCACTACGACATCGTCTTCCGGGGCCCCAATGACCGTGTGGCCCACGAGTTTATCCTCGACCTCCGCCCGTTCCGCTCTGAGCTCGACATCAACGAGCAGGACGTGGCGAAGCGGCTGATGGACTACGGCTTCCACGCCCCCACGATGAGCTGGCCGGTGGTCGGCACGCTCATGGTGGAGCCCACGGAGAGCGAGTCGAAGGCGGAGCTCGACCGCCTGGTCGACGCATTCGCCGCCATCCGCAGCGAGATCGAGGCCGTCGAGACCGGGACGCTGGAGGCGGAGGCGAGCACGCTCAAGCAGGCCCCCCACACCGCCGAGATGGTTACCGCCGACGAGTGGGACCGCGCGTACAGCCGCGAGACGGCGGCCTATCCGGTGGAGGCGGTGCGCGAGCGCAAGTTCTGGCCCACCGTGCGGCGCGTGAACGACGCCTACGGCGACCGGAACCTCTACTGCGCCTGTCCCCCGACCGACGCCTACGAGGCGGACGAAGAGGAGGAGCTGACGTCGGCCCTCAAGACCGCGTAGCCACGTCACTCAGGGCCCTGTCCCTGCGTGCATTTCGTGGGAACGGGACGTTCGAACACGTTCAGCAGGAGGGCCGCGAGACCGTCTCGCGGCCCTTTCTCTTTGTCGGTTGCGCCCACTACGATAAAGGCGGTCCATGGTCGAAATTGTACACGGGGATCTGTTCGACGCGGACGTGGCGGCGCTCGTGAACCCGGTCCACTGCGCCGGCCTCATGAAGCGCGGGCTGTGCCGCCAGTTCAAGACGCGGTTTCCCGACAACTACGAGCAGTACGAGGCGGCCTGCGACGCCGGGGCCCTGGCGCCGGGCGACGTGCTCGTGCACGACCGCGGGGGACTCTTCGGCGACGGCCAGCATCCCCGCTACGTCCTGAACGTGGCCACGAAGGACCACTGGCGCGACGCCTCGTCCGTCCCGCACATCGAGTCGGGGATGGCAGCCCTCGTCGACGAGGCCACCGCCCACGACATTGCGTCGCTCGCCGTGCCCGCACTGGGCTGCGGCGGGGGCGGGCTCGACTGGCCGACGGTGCGCCCGCTGCTTACCACGCCGCTCAAGTCGCTCGATGGCGTCCGGGCGCTCGTTTACGCCCCCCGGTCGGCGAGCGCAGAGGGCGGCGGCCCCGACGCGGACGATCGCCCCGCCATGACCCGGGGACGTGCCCTCCTCCTCTCCGTCCTCGACGCCTACGCCACGCCGGGCGACACCGTCAGTCCACACGCAGCGCACAATCTCGCCTTCCTGGTGCAGGGGGCGGGCGAGGACCTGCGCCTCACGTTCGAGCCGGGCACGTACGGGCTCCGCGCCGCGGGCCTCACGGCCGTGCTGCGCCGGATTGAGGGGGCCTTTATTGCGGGGTACGACCCGTCGCACCAGGACTCCTCGTTTCGCCTTCGCCCGCCAGCGGTCGGTGTGGCGCGGGACACCCTTTCGGACCACCCGACCGCCAGTGAGCGTCTGGGCCGGGTGCGGGCCCTCATCGAGGAGTGCGACACGCCCGACACGCTCGAACTGCTCGCTACGGTCGGCTGGCTCACGCGGCACGACGCGCAGGCCCGGCGCCGTCCCGAGGCGGTCGTGCGGGCCGTGCAGGACTGGAGCCGGCGCAAGGCGGAGCGTTTCGCGCCGGCGCAAATTGCGGCGGCCTGGCAGCGGCTCCACCGACACGAGTGGATCGGCCCAGGGCACCCGGCGGGTCCCGAGCAACCGTAGGGTACGTGGCGGACGGCCCGGCACTACGCCGACTGCCTGTCCTCAAGCCGCGCCCGAAATTGCCGAATCCCGTCCTCGGTTCCGGCGACGAGCACCTCGTCGTCCGCCTCGAAGGCAACGAGGGCGTCGTCGGGATCGGTGAGGAAGTCGCCCTCCCGGTACACGGCAAGCACTGTGTAGTTGGTCTGTGCATCCGGATCGACCTCCCTCAACGGTTCTCCGGCCAATGGGGAGGCCGGGAGGCGGACCACGTTGATGTGTCGATCGCGAGACCGGTGGTCCTCGTCTTCGAATGCCGTGGCGGCCAGCATCCGCCCACAGACCGTCGGCAGGGCCTGCACGAAGTCCGCGCCGGCCCGGTAGAGGTTCTGAACGGCCGTCTCGTCGTGGGCCCGGACGAGGATTTGCAGCTCCGGGTTCAGGTCGCGCGCGATGAGCGTCGCGAACGTGGCGACGCTGTCGTCGTCCACGGCGATGATAAGGGCCGACGCGTCCTCGATTCCGCAGGCCCGGAGCGCGTCGGGGTCGCGAACGTCCCCCGCCACGTCCACCTCCGCCCCGTCTTCGAGGTCGAGCACCGTCACGTCGGCATGTACCGCCCGAAGGGAGTCCCGCGCGGCCTGCCCCGAGTCGCCGTGTCCGGCGAGGATGATGGACTGTGGCGTGAAGGCCCGCACGTACGGGGCCATCTCACTGCGAAGGGCATCCAGTTGGTCGGGCGTGCCGGCGAGAAACAGGCGCGTGCCCGCTTCGAGGGGCGTGTCGGCGTCCACGGACGTCTCGAAGGTGCCATCGAGCCAGGCCCCAATGACGCGCACCCCGAACCGCTCCGAAAGCCGAAGGGCGCGGAGTGAATGGTCGTGAGACGGGCCGTGCCGGGTCACGATGAGCTCCGCGAAGTCAATCTCAGTCCCCGCCGTCGCCTGTTCCTCCACGTTGGCCGCCGCGGCCACGGGCACCTGCGCAGCGAGGCTCCGCCCGAGCAGCTGCCGGGGCGAAAGCGCCACGTCCGCCCCCGCCGCCCGGTGGTATCGGGTTGCCGAGGCGTCCTCGGCCAACGTGATGATGCGGCGTTCCGGACTGGCCTCACGGGCCGCAAGCACAATGCTGGCATTTTCGTCGTCGGCCACGTCGGCCACCAGGGCCTTTGCCGCCCCGACGGAGGCCCGCTCCAGAACGGCAGTCGATGTCGGGTCCCCCTCCATGACCTCGTAGTCCCGCTCGTAGAGCGACGCGGCCTGCTCCACGTTGGGCTCAATGAGCACGTACTCCTCTCCCCGCTCAATCATCTCGTCGATGAAGACCTCCACCCGGGGCGTGTAGCCGCACACGATGACGTGACCGGACCGGTCGGGGAGGCCCTTCGGGGCCGTGGGCCTGAGCGCCTCGCGGAGCCAGGGCACCACGAACACGTCCACGGCACTCAGAATGAACCCAATGCCCGCGAGTTGAATAACGACCACCAGCATGTTCATCTGGGGACTGCTCCACGGCGCGTCCTCGCCGTATCCGGTCGTCGTGAACGTCTGCACCACCACCTCCAGGGCCTGGTACCACGGCCGCGGCCGTCCCTCCCACACGCTCATGCCCAGGCTGTACGCGCCCGTCAGTCCCACGGTGGCGGCCGCGAGCACCAGTAGGTAGTACGCCGTGCGGCGGGTCAGGGACGTCATCGCGCCGAGGAGTCGTCGGGAAGATGGAGGTAGGGGACAAAGGCCTCGACCGAACCGGAACAGGGCCCATGGGGACTGGGGGACGGTCGGTCTTAACCTATGCCTCGGCGCCCCGAGGCACAACGTCGTCGTGCACCGGCCATCCGCCCTCGTTGCCATCTGAGCCAGACGGAACGACGCGCCGGGCGCACAAATGCAAGCGGGGTGTCCTCTCTTGCATGATTTTCTCTCTGATCGATGTCCGACGCCCCGGAGGCCCAGCCCGGTGATGCCTCGTCGGGTCGAGGAGTCCCCTGTCAGAATTGCGGCGCGCCCCTGGTGGGCGATTACTGCCACCAGTGCGGGCAGCGGCACGTCCCCGAGCTCCGGGTGCTCTACCTGGTGCAGCGCTTCCTCGAATCGGCCCTGGACCTTGAGGATTTGGAACGGGGCGTCGGGCAGACGCTCCGTCGCGCTGCGCAGAATCCGGGCCGTGTGGCCCGCCGGTACGTGGACGGGGAACGCAAGGAGTTCGTCAATCCTCTTGGCTACTTTCTGTTGACCGCCACGGCTACCTTTCTCGTCTTCTCAATGTTTCAGGAGGCGTGGGTGCAGGGGCAGGCCGAGGCGTTCGAGGCAACATGGCGTTCTTTGGGGACCCATCCCGATGAGGTGTTCCGTTCCGGATCTCCGCTCCGGTCGCTCGGCTGGTCTTCTGCTCAGGACCTTGCAGCGGGCATCTTCCAGTTTTTCCAACAAGTACAGACGTACGTCGGGCTCTTCACCTGTATCGTTGCAGGCCTGCTCCTTCGATGGGCATTTCCGGAACGGACCGCCGCCGAGACCCTCGTGTTTGAGCTCTACGTCACGGCCCAGGCCACACTGTTCCTTGGGGTGCTCGGTCCACTGCTCTTCTGGGCAGCTCCGGCCTACATCGGCGTTCTGCCTATTTTTTTGCAGGTTGGCCTCCACACCCACGGCGCCGGCGCGTTTTTCGGAACGCACTGGCGAGCTCGCCTCCTGCCCGCCTGTGCCTATTTGGCAAGCGGGATCGTACTCGTCGTTGGTTCCGGTCTTCTCGTCGTCGGGGCCATGAGCTACCTGGCCTGAGCAATCGGACGCCCATGCCGTCCCGCCGTAGCCTATTTTTCCACCGGGTGGCGCGTCTCCCCCTCCCCGTACACCACAAACTTCTCGGTGGTCAGCGCCTCCAGGCCCATCGGGCCGTAGGCGTGCAGCTTGGTGGTGGAGATGCCGATCTCGGCGCCCAGCCCCAGCTCGCCCCCGTCCGAGAAGCGTGAGGAGGCGTTTACGAGCACGACCGACGCGTCGACCGAGCGGACGAAGCGGCGGGCCGTCGGAAGGCGGTCGGTCACGATGACTTCCGTGTGGTTGGAGCCGTACTCGGCGATGTGGTTCAGCGCCTCGTCGTCGCTTTCGACCACCCGGGCCGCGAGGGTCAGGTCGAGGTACTCGGCGGCGTAGTCGTCTTCGGTCGCCGCCCCCACGCCCGGGAGCAGTTGTCGGGTCCGATCGTCCCCGCGAAGCTCCACGCCGGCGTCGTCGAGGAGCGCCCGGGCCCGGGGCAGAAAGTCGTCCGCCACGTCCGCGTGCACGAGCAGCGTTTCGAGCGCGTTGCAGACGCTGGGGCGCGAGACCTTGCCGTCGAGCAGGAGGTCCTCCGCGACCTCCAGGTCCGCGTCTTCGTCGACGTAGAGGTGGCAGACGCCCTTGTAGTGCTTGATGACGGGAATCTGGCTCGTCTCGTCCACGAAGCGGATCAGGCCCTCCCCACCGCGCGGAATAATGAGGTCGAGGTGCTGGTTGAGGGTCAGCATCTCCTGCACCGCCGCCCGGTCGGTGGTGGGGATGAGTGTGACGGCCGCGGGGGGGACGCCCTCCGCCTCCAGGGCCGTGTGCAGCGCCGCCGCGACGGCCTGGTTCGAGTGGAATGCGTTGGAGCCGCCCCGCAGCAGGACCGCGTTGCCCGCCTTGAAACAGAGCCCGGCGGCGTCGGCCGTGACGTTGGGACGGGCCTCGTAGATCATGCCGATCACCCCCAGCGGGATGCGCATCTTTCCCACCTCGATGCCACTGGGCCGTTTGGTGGTGCCCCCCATTTCGCCCACGGGATCGGCGAAGGACGCCACGTCGCGCAGCGCGTCGGCCATCTTGGTGATTCGGTCGGGATTCAGGACGAGCCGGTCGATCAGGGCGTCGTCGAGCCCCTCCTCACGCGCAGCGCTCACGTCCTTGCCGTTGGCGGCCAGGATGGCCTCCTCGTCCGCCTCCAGCGCGTCGGCCATGCGGCGCAGCGTGCGGTTCTTCGTTTCGGTCGAAAGCGTGCTCAGCTCGCGGGCGGCGGCCTTGCAGTCCGCGGCGAGAGCGTCGACGGAGAGCGCTTCGGAGGTCGTGTCGGACATGGGCGCGACTGAATTTATTTGTTTGTTCATGCCGAAAAAGCAAACTGCTATACACAGAGCGCCCGCCGGTGCTCCGACCGTTGTTGCCGTCGTTCGTACGGCGTAGACGGACAGGGAGGCCACAGTCCACAATCCGCCTCACGCCTCCACCACCAGATCGTCGCGGTGCACCACGTAGTCGGCGGGCGCCTCGTCGAGGACCTCGGCGATGGCGTGGCTCTGTCGCCCCTGGATGCGCTCCAGGTCGGCGGCCCCGTACTGCGTGATGCCCTTCGCCACGCGGGTCCGGTTCCCCTCTTTCTCGACTGCAATCTCCACGGCGTCGCCCCGGGCAAAGCGGCCCTCCACCGCCACAATGCCCGACGGCAACAACGAAGCGCCCTCGTGTCGCAGTGCGTCGGCCGCCCCGGCGTCGACCGTCAGGCGGCCCGCGGAGGGAAGCGCGTGGAGCATCCAGTGCTTGCGCGCGGGAAGCGGCTGCTCGGCCTGCCGAAAGAGCGTGCCCGGCATCTCACCGCGCCCCAGCGCGTCGAGGTGGCCGCCTTTGGTTCCGTTGACCAGAACGGTATCGATCCCGCGGTCCGTCGCTTTTTCTGCCGCCTCCACCTTCGTCTGCATGCCGCCGGTGGCCACCTTGCGGTGGGAGGGCCCGACCATGTCGTAGATCTCGTCGGTGATGGCGTCCACCGCCGGCAGGCGCTCCGCGTCCGGGTCGTCGTGCGGATCGGCGGTGTAGAGGCCGTCTACGTCCGAGCAGATCACGAGCAAATCCGCCTCGGCCAGCACCGCCACGTAGGCGGCGAGGTTGTCGTTGTCGCCCACCCGCAATTCCTCGGTGGCGACGGTGTCGTTTTCATTCACGATCGGCAGCGTGTCCCGGTCGAGCAACTCGGCGATCGTGTTCTTCGCGTTCACGAAGCGGGCGCGGCGCTGCAGGTCGTCGTAGGTGAGCAGGACCTGCGCACAGGGCACGTCGAAGAGACGGCGCCAATGGGCCATCAGCAGCGGCTGGCCGAGCGCGGCGAGGGCCTGCCGCTCCGGGATGGAGAGGCCCGTGCCCGGCCCGCCCCGGCCCTGCTCGGCGAGCCCGGCGGCCACGGCGCCGGAGGAGACCAGAATCACCTCCTTGCCCTGCCGACGGCTCTGAATTACAAAGCGCGCAATGGGCAACAGGTGCGTCGTGCTGCAGCCCCGATCGTCGGGCGCAACGAGCGCGCTGCCCACCTTCACGACGGCACGGGTCCAGTCCGGGAGCGCAACGGTGGCCATACGCGTCAGGCAGATCAGTCGACGGAAGCACGGTGTTGGTTATTCTAACGTACGGACGCCTCCGGACAACGTGAAGCCCTGCGGGCCGGGCCCGGACTCTCGATCTTTGGACGACTTTCACAATATCACCGAGCTGGAGGGACAATATCGCCCTCCTGTTCCTCGTTGCATATCGGTGGCGCTCCAGGCGCCCACAGAATCCCGTGTCCACCCTCCGTTTCAGCCAACGCTTCCTTTTCTGATGGGCATCACCGCGTCGAACCTGAGCAAGGTCTACGGCACCCAGAAGGCCGTCGACGACGTGAGTTTTGACATGAGCACCGGTGAGGTGCTCGGGTTTCTCGGCCCCAACGGGGCCGGCAAGACGACGACGATGCGGATCCTGACCTGCTACCTGGATCCGACGGCCGGCACCGCGACGCTCGACGGCTACGACATCCACGAGCACCCGGAAGAGGTGCGGCGCCGCATCGGGTACCTCCCCGAGGACACGCCCTTGTACACCGACATGCCGGTGATTGACTACCTGCGCCACGCCGCTGAGCTGCAGTCGGTCCCTCAGGCAAAGATCCCGTCCCGGATTCAGAAGATGATGGATGTCTGTGGGTTGGGCCGTGAGCGCCACAAGCGAATTGGCGAGTTGTCCAAGGGCTTCCAACAGCGAATTGGCCTCGCCCAAGCCCTTCTCCACGACCCGCCGGTCCTCATCCTCGACGAACCGACGACCGGGCTCGACCCGAATCAAATCGCCGAGATCCGCGAATTGATCAAGGAGATCGGTACGGAGAAAACCGTCATGCTTAGTTCTCACATCTTGAAGGAGGTGGAGATGACCTGTGACCGCATTCTCATTATCGACCAGGGGCGCGTTGTGGCCGACGGGCCCACCGAGAAGCTCCGGGAGCAGTTTATGGGCGGAACGCGCCTCCGGGTCTCCGTGGACGCCCCCGGCGACGCCGATGTCGGTCGCGCCTTTCGGGAGATGGAGGGCGTCGCCTCGGTCCAGCGCACGAACGGCACGTACGAGCTCGCCGCCGATGGCGACGCCGAGCCCGCCGCCAATGTCTTCCGCCTCTGTGCGAATCGCGACTGGACCCTCACGGAGCTGACGCCCATCGAGTCGAGCCTCGAAGACGTCTTCCGCAAGCTTACGGAAGCGCCGGCCTCCCCCGCCGACGCGACCGCGGAGGCCGCGTAGTGCCTCCCCCCGCAAATCTCGAAGCGTGGTACGTGGAGCGTGATGGCTCGTGGATCCGGCTCGCGTATCACGGATCGCGACTCTCTTCAGCACGCATCACCCGCCTGCGCCCATGCACGCCGTCTGGACGATTTGCAAGCGCGAGGTCAACGCGTTCTTCGACTCCCTCACCGCCTACGTCCTGCTCGTCGTCTTCCTCGGCCTGAGTGGCACCTTCACGTGGCTCTTTGGCCAGGGGGATGTCTTCTTCGTGGGCGAGGCCTCGCTCGATACGTTTTTTCAAGTCGCCTTCTGGACCCTCTTCTTCTTCATTCCCGCCGTCACCATGGGCATGATCGCCGAGGAGAAGCGAAGCGGGACGCTTGAGCTGCTGGCCACCAAACCGATCGACGACCTGGAGATCGTGGCCGGGAAGTGGCTTGCCGCGTGGGCCCTCGTGGCCATCGCCCTGGCGTTTACTCTCCCATATTACGTCACCGTGGCACAACTCGGGCCCATCGACCACGGCGCCACCCTCAGCGGGTACCTCGGCCTCCTCCTCGTGAGCGCAGTCTACGTGAGCATCGGGCTCTTTGCGTCGAGCCTGACCGGCAACCAGATTGTGGCCTTCCTCCTGAGCCTCTTCATCGCCGTCTTTCTGCACCTCCTCTTTGGACAAATGGCCTCTATTCTCCCCGATGCGCCGGCCAGTGTCGCGTCGTTCCTCGACCTGCAGGGACACTTCCGAACGATGTCGCGAGGGGTGATCGACACCGCCTCGGTCCTTTATGTCGGCTCGCTGACCTGCGTCGGCCTCTTGGCCGCTACGCTCTCCCTCAAGAGCCGCAGCTGGTCGTAGTGGACGGGGCCTTCCGACCCAATGCCGGGGCGCAGCGGAGGCGGGCTTCCGCTCTTCCTTCGTCCGCCCTAGCGGCCCTTGTCTCAGCGCCCCTTGCCATCCTCGCACCAGACCCCACAAACAGACGGATCCCGCTCCCATGTCGAACGCTTTCGCAGGCTTTCTTGCGAACCGGCGCGAAGCCCTCCTTCAGGTCCTGCTCATCGCGGGCAGTCTCGCCGCCCTCACCTATACCGCCAACCAGTTCGTCCTGCGGGCCGACCTGACGGCAAACAACCGCTACACGCTCGCCGGCGCGAGCCACGACATCGCCCAGACCCTGAACGACCCGGTGACGGTGACGGCCTACTTCTCGTCCAACCTGCCCGCCCGGTTTGGACGCACGAAGGAGGAGTTTCGGGCGCTACTGCAGGAGTTCCGCGCGGCGGCCGGCGGCAACGTCGAATTCCAGTTCGTAAACCCGAACGAGGGGGACCAGACGGCGCGCGAGGCCCGGCAGGCCGGCATCCGTCCGGTCACGGTGAACGTGCGGCAGCAGAACAAGATGACACAGAAGCGCGCGTACCTGGGGGCGGTCTTTCAGTACCGGGACAAGCGGGAGGTCGTCCCGTTCGTGGAGACGAATTCGGCCCTGGAGTATACGATTGCCAGTACCATGAAGAAGCTGACCGCGGACGACAAGCCCGTCCTGGGCGTCTTGCAGGGCCAGGGCGAGCCCGGCCTGAACGCGATGACGCAGCTCCAAAACGGGCTGAAGGGCCGCTACGACATTCGGACAATTTCGGGCGTGGACACGGCGGGGGTGCCCCCGGAGGTGGACGTGCTTCTCGTTTCCCGCCCCGAGAGCGAACTCTCCACGCAGACGGCCCTCGCCCTGGACCAGTACGTGATGCGGGGCGGCCCCGCCATCTTTGCGCTCAACCGGGCACAGGCCAACATGCGCTTCGGGCAGGCCCGTCCTCAGACGACGGGACTTGAGCCCTTGCTCGAAAGCTACGGGCTCCCCATCCGGACCCGTCTGGTGCGCGACCGGAACGCAAGCGCCGTTCGGGTCCGGCAGAAGCGCGGCGGGTTTACGGTAATGAATCGGGTTCGGTATCCGTACATCCCGCAAATTGCCAACTTCGCCGACCACCCCATTAGCAACGGCCTCGATCAGGTCGTCTTCCGGTTTGTGTCCCCGCTCGACACCACTCAGGTTGACTCGACCGCGCAACTCACTGTGCTCGCGCGCTCGTCGCAGCAGTCGGGCCTCGCCTCCCTTCCCACCAGCATTCGCCCACAGCAAGAGTGGACGGTGTCGGACTTCTCGGGCGCGTCCCATCCCGTGGCCGGCCTGCTGGAGGGCACCTTCTCTTCCGCCTTCGCCGAGAGTGACACCCTCTCGGTGGAACGCACGAAGAGCCCGGACACGAAGCTGGTCGTCATCGGGGACGGGGACTTCATCGTGAACGGGACCGGCCGGCGAAAACAACGGCTGCCGGAGGGAAACACGAATCTCGTGGCGAATAGCGTAGACTACCTGGCAGGCGACACGGGACTGATTTCGCTGCGGACCCAGCGCGTCACCAGTCGTCCCCTCATGCAGCTGGAGCCAACCACGAAAACGGTCCTGAAGTACCTTAACGTCCTGCTCCCCATCCTACTCGTCATCGGGTACGGACTGGTGCGCTATCGCCGCAATCGGGCACAGCGTCGGCGCTGGAAGGATGCCGGCCTCAGCACCTGAGGCTGCCTCGCCCGCTCCCCCAGGCCCAACGAGACTGCTACACCGAGACTCCCTCGATTCCCCAACCCCGGCATGACCAACGCGACCAAGACTTTGGCGCTCATTTTCGCCAGCACCCTTGCCCTTGCGCTCGCCACCTCCTGGAGCTGGAGCACCGCGTCGAGCGCAGCCTTCCAGGAGCAACTGCTCGCCGTAGACACGAGCGCGGTGCAGGCCGTGCGCATTGAGCGGTCCAGCCGGCCATCGATCCGCCTGGCGCAAACGGACAGCGGCTGGCGCGTATCCCCCGGCGACACGTCGGCCACGTACCCGGCCGGCACCCGCGCGGTGGATCGACTTCTGGGGGCGGTGCCCTCCCTTGAGGTGAGCGCCGTGGCGACCCGCCAGCCGGACAAACACCCGCGGTACGGCGTCGACTCGACCGGAACCACAGTCACGATGCTCGGGGACGGGGGCGAGGCCCTCGGAACGCTCATTGTCGGGCGCACTCGCGTCCGGCGCCCTCAGTCCGGCAGCGGGGGCCCGTCTCAGAACCGACTTCGGCAACGGCGGCGTCGGGGCACATCCGTCACGTACGTCCGCCCCCCCGACCGGCCGGATGTCTACTCCATCGAGCAGTCGCTCCGCTCGGTGACGGCCCGGACCGTGGAGGACTGGCGCGACAAGACCATCTGGGGCCTTGCCCGCTCGGACATCCGGCGGATCGACCTCCGGTACCCTGCTGATAGTTCCTTTACGATGCGGCGGGGGGCCGCAAGCGATACGACGGCGGCCCCGGACGCGTGGGTGTCGGCGGGCGATACGCTGTCTCAGACCGAGGTCTCGTCGATGCTGCGTGTGCTCGCGTCGCCCCAAGCCGACGGCTTTGCGGAGTCCACCGCGCCCGACGACTTCGGCAAGGCGCAGTATGAGGTGCGCCTCCACCTAACGGACGGTTCTCGGCGGTCGATTCGCCTCCGCCCCGCCCCCGACGCCCAGCAGTACCTCGCCGTGGCCGACGGCCTGCCGTACGTCGTCGAGCTCCAATCAGGCAGCTGGGACCGGTCGGTCCTGCGGGGCCGCTCGGCCCTCGTGGAGTCCCGGTGAGGCGGCCCCGTTTGGCCGTGTGTTTGAAGCGAATCCATTCGCCCAACGAAGTTCACCGGGCTGACGGTGCAACTCCAGGCGGGGCTTCCTGTTTTCCCACGGCGTATTGCCCGTCATTTTTCACTGCGCCCCCATGGCCGCCCCCACGCAGTACCGTGCGATCTGGATTTCCGACGTCCACCTGGGGACCCCGCAGGCCAAGGCCGCCTACCTGCTTGACTTTCTACGCACCCACGACGCCGACCGGTACTACCTCCTCGGCGACATCATCGACGGGTGGGCGCTGAAGCGATCCTGGTACTGGCCCTCCTCGCACAACGACCTGATCCGGGGCCTGCTCCAAAAGGCCGAGGGCACCAACGTCACCTACATCCCCGGCAACCACGACGAGGTGGCGCGCGATTTTCCCGGCCTCCAACTCGGCGGCATTACCATTCAGCGGAAGACCCAGCACACCACGGCGGACGGGCGTCGCTTTCTGGTAGTGCACGGCGACGAGTTTGAAGGGGTCGTCCGCCACGCCGAATGGATCGAGCTTCTGGGAAGCTGGGCGTACACCGGCGTCCTCGCGGCCGACCGCTGGTACAACCGCCTGCGGCGCCTGCTGGACCTGCCCTACTGGTCCCTCGCCAACTACCTAAAAGAGACCCGTCACATCCGGCAGGTCATTTCGGAATTCGAGGAAACCGCTGCGCGCGAGGCGGACGCCGAGGGCTTCGACGGGGTCATTTGCGGCCACATTCACCGCCCCCGAATGCGGGCCGTCACCAACACCCAGTACGTCAACACCGGCGACTGGATCGAGAACTGTACGGCGCTGATGGAGCACCGGGACGGACGGCTCGAGCTCCGCCAGTGGATTCCCGACGGGGTCGGCCCGCGGCGCGCGATTGCGTCGGAGGCGTCGCCGCCGCGGAACGGCACGCCCTCGTTGGTCTCCTCCCCCGAGGCCGACCCGCAGAACAAATAGCTGTGCCTAGGAACCGGGCGTCCACGGGCTCCCCGTTCTATTCGACGGCGGTCTCGGCCCCCTCCGCTCGCTGCAGGAGCCGATGCAGCTTTCCCGGAAACTCCTTGGCCAGAAACGACTCGACACGGGCCGACGCTCGTCCCACCGCGTCTCGGTCGACCCCCGTCTCAATGCCGAGTCCGTCGAGCAGGTACGCGGTGTCTTCCGTGGCGATGTTGCCGGTGGCCCCGTCGATGAACGGACATCCCCCCATGCCCGCCAGCGACGTGTCGAAGCGCTCCACGCCGCACTGCAGCGCCGCGTAGACGTTGGCGAGGCCGAGGCCACGGGTGTCGTGGAGGTGCAGGACGAGGGGCGTATCGCCGATGGCGGCCTGCACGGCCCGGACGCGCTCTTTGATCATTCGGGGGTGCGCAAGGCCCGTGGAGTCGGCGAGGGACAGCGACTCGACGCCCAGGTCGGCGAAGTGACGGCTCATGTCCACGACCTGATCGAGCGGCGTGTCGCCCGGGGCCTGGTACCCGAACACGGTCTGGAACCCCATCTGCACGGCCAGCCCGTGCTCGTGGGCGTACCGCACCATGTCGTCCGCCTGCGCGACGGCCTCGTCAACCGTCCGGTTGGCGTTGTCCTGGCTGTGCCGGTCGTGCGTCGCAATCGAAAGGTCCACCTGCGACAGCCCCGCCGCGTGGGCGCGCTCCAGCCCTCGCTGGTTGAGCGCAAGCCCGGCGTACGTCACGTCCGCGCGGTCGGGGAGGCGGCTGCACACCGCCTCCGCGTCTTTCATCTGGGGGACCCACTTCGGATGCACGAACGAGGTGACCTGGATGCGCGGCAGGCCGGCGTCGGCCAGTGCCGTGATGACGTCGACCTTCCGGTCGGTGGGGATGAACTGCTCCTCAAACTGGAAGCCGTCGCGGGGCCCAACGTCGCAGAGCGCAACGGACTGCGGAAGAGACATGAGTGTAACCAAACGCTGTGGGTGAGAATGAGCGGTAGTCCAATGCCCCGGCGTGCCTGAACGTTCGGCCGGACGCGCCCCCTCCGAAGTCCCCCAGAATCACGAAACGCCCGGGCCTCCGTGCAGAGAGCCCCGGGCGCTCGTGGCGGTTCGTCGTTTCTCCTGGAGCACTACTGCGACGCCCCGCCGCCCGACGAGGAGCCGAGCGTGAAGAGTCCGTCCTCCAGGTCCGCGTTGATGTCGAGGCTCTGAATGGTGGCCGTGACGGTATTTTCGCCGTCGCCCGTCGACTGGACCGTCTCGGTCGTGAACGGCAACCGGACGCCACTGACCTTCCGAAAGTCGGTGAACGTCTGGGTCACCTGCACCTGCTGGCCCGTCTGTGGGTTGGTTTGCTCGAGCGTGAGGCGCTCCGGCCGCATCGTCTCGGCGCTGAGGTAGAGGGTGTACTCGGGCCCGGCGGGGGGCTTCACGCGGGCCTGCTGGTAGCTCGTGCCCTCCACGATCGTGTCTCCCTGGGCCGTCACCGTCAGGCCGTCGTGGTCCAGGTTGGCCATCAGGTAGGGGAGACTGCGCCAGAGCTGTCCCATGATCTGGCCGCGGGCCGACGGCGGCGCGGTGCGGGTCCCCTGCGGGGTCTTCATCTTCATGGTCTCGCCGTCGTTGACCACGGTGATGTTGCCCATGGCGGTGCTGACCTCCGTCCGCAGTTGATCGGGAAGCCGCACGACGAGCGTGCTCTCAGTGCCCTGTTGCTTGGTGACGACCCGCATGTTCTGAATCTGGTCGAAGGCCGACCCGCCGAGGGCCTCCTTGGCGCTCGCCATCAGCTTCTGGCCCGCCATCGCGGCCTCCTCCTCGGCGGCCGTCATGTCGGCCTCGTCCGCACCGGGCGCCTCGCGGGGGATCGAGATGTCGAGGGTATCGACCGTCCCGTCCTGACTGAGCGTAGACAGGTCCTCGCTAAACTGATCGCCGTTCCCGACGATCAGGATGTGCGACTCGTCGGGATGGAGGTACGTCTGTGCCGCCGACAGCACGTCGTCCGGCGTCACCTCCTCGATGGCGTTCCGGGTCTGTTGCAGAAAGTCGGCGGGATAGTCGTAGTACTCGTAGGTGGCACGGCGCCCCAAGATTTCCCGCTCCGAGTCGAAGTTGAAGACGAACGAGTTCAGATAGCTGTCTTTGGCGAGCCCGAGTTCCTCCTCGGTGGGCGGTTCCTCCCGCATCCGCTCAACCTCCGTCATCACCGCGTTGGTCGCCTCCACGGTGCTGGCGCTCTGCGACGCGACGCCCGCGTAGAAGCGCCCCGGGCGGTTGTAGCCCGCCGTGTAGGCGCCGCCGACGGAGTACGCCAGGCCCTTTTCCCGACGCACCTGCTGAAACAAGCGGCCGGAGAAGCCCCCGCTGAGAACCTCGTTCATCATCTGCACCGAGGCGTAGTCGTCGCTCCGGCGGGTCAACTCCCCCGGGTGTCCCATGCGGATGTTGCTCTGGTTGACGTCGCTCTTCGAGACGAAGTTGACGGAATGGGCGCGCTCGGCGTCCGGCTCCGGCGGGGTCGGCGGCTCGAAGTCGGCCGCGGCCTCCCAGTCCCCAAACTGCTCGCGGAGCGTCTGCTCCATCTGGTCGGCGTCGAAGTCGCCCCATACGCTCAGGATGACGTTGTTCGGGTGGAAATACTGGTCGTGGAAGTCCACGAGGTCCTGCCGCTGGATCCGGTCGACGGTGTACAGCTCCGGGGTGCGGGCGTACGGACTGTCCTCCCCGTACAGAATCTTATCGAACTCGCGGCTCACGATGGAACCGACGTTGTCGTTGCGGCGCGAGATGCCCGACTTGACCTGGCTCTTGGCCTGCTGCACCCGATCCTCCGCGAAGGCGGGGCGGCGGAGCACCTCGGCGAAGATCGGAAGGACCGTGTCGACGTGGTCGGAGAGCGTCGACATGTAGGCCGACCCCGAGGTCTCGCCGATGCTGGTCTCGACGGTGGCCGCGATGTTTTCGAGAACCGTATTCAGGCTGTCCGGCGCCATCGATTCGGTCCCGCCGGTGCGCATGACCGTTCCCGTGATGGAGGCGAGGCCCCGCTTCTCGGCGGGCTCGTAGACGGAGCCCACGCCGACCTGGGCCGTGGCGTTCACCTGGGGCAGCTCCGGATCCTCCAGCAGAAAGATGGTCATGCCGTTGTCGAGCTCAACGCGCTCCGGCTCCGGAACGTCAAAGTCGCGAAGCTCCGGATACGTGAGCTCTGTCACGTCGTAGTCGGCCGTCTGGATGTCCGTCTCCTGGGCCGAGGCCGGATGCAGGGCCCCCAGCCCCACGAGGAGCAGGCCCAGGGCCATCACGGACAGCAGACGAGTAGGCGAAAAGCGATCCATCGTACGAAGGAGTTCTGGTCAGCAGGAGATACCGAGAGGAATGCAGGAACAGCAGCACGCGCTAGTTGGCGGCGGTCGTGGGCTGCTGTTCGTCGTCGGTCGTTTTGATCATGGCGACGGTGCGGTTGCTCCGCCTAAACGTGTTTTGCGCCACACGCTGCACGTCCTCCACCGTGATGGCCTGAATGGCGTCCAGCCGCCGGAAGACCGAGCGCCAGTCGCCCTTCAGCTCCTCCATCTGGGCAAATTGCAGGGCGAGCCCCTGATTGGAGTCAAGCTGCCCGATGAGGTCGGACCGTGCTCGCGTCTTCGCCCGCTCCAGCTCTTCTTGACTGATGCCGTCCTCCTTGATGGCCTCCAGCTCGTCGTAGATCATGTGCTCCACGCTGTCCGGTGAGACGCCCCGGTTGGGAACCCCGAAGATGCCGAACATGGTGTCGTACTTGCTGCCCGGAAAGGCCGGCAGGGCCTGAACCTGAAGGGCCTTCTCCTCGGTCACCAGGCTCTCGTAGAGGCGGCTCGTGCGCCCCCCCGTCAGCACGTCCGACAGCACGTCGTAGACGGGCGCATCCTCGCTCTGCATGCTGCCGCGATGGAACCCGATCATCACGAACGGCTGGGTCTGTTCGCGGATGATGACGCGGCGTTCGCTAATCTGCTCCGGCTCCTCGGTTCGGACCGGCAGCGGCTCGTCTCCTCCGGGCAGGTCCCCAAAGTACTTCTCTGCGAAGGCCCGCATCTGCTCCGGGTCCACGTCCCCAGCAATCCCAATGGTTAGGTTGCGCGGGCTGTAATGCGTCTCGAAGAACTGCTTGGCGTCGGTCCGCGACAGCTTCTTGAGGTCCGACATGTGGCCGATGGTCGGGTTGCCGTAGGGATGCGCCTTGAATGCAGTGGTCAAAAACTCTTCGACCAGGCGGCCCGTGGGGCTCGACTCGGTGCGCTGGCGCCGCTCCTCCATGACCACATCGCGCTCGGTGTAAAACTCGCGGAGGACCGGGTTCGCAAACCGGTCGGACTCCAGGGCAAAGAAGAGCTCCGCCTTGTTGGCCGGCAGGCTGTAGAAGTACCGGGTCGCGTCGGCCGAGGTGGTGGCATTGAGGCCGCTCACCCCATTCCGTTCCAGGATGTTTTCGAACTCCCCCTTCTCGATGTACGACTCGGCCTCCGTCGTGGCCTGCTCAAACTGCTCCTCCAGCTCCGCGATGCGGGACGAGTCGGCCTGCGGGCCTTTCGCCCGCTCCCGGCGAAGCTGCAGGTAGATCTCCTCCTGACGCTCCAGGGCCTGCATCTCTTTCTCGATGTTCTTGGTGCTGATCGTGGTCGTGCCCTTGAACGCCATGTGTTCGAACATGTGGGCGATGCCGGTCTTGCCCTGCGGTTCGTCGACCGAGCCCACGTCGGCGTACGTGGCGAAGGAGGCGACGGGCGCGTCGTGGCGCTCGACCACCACGAAGTCCAGTCCGTTGTCCAGCGTGAAGGTGGTCACCTTGTCCTCAAACTGCCGCAGCAAGTCTTGTCCCTGCGCGGGCAGGGCCGCCCCTGCCAGCAAGACAAGCAGTGCCGTGAGCGTGAGGCCGACCCGCGACCAGCCCTCGCGAAGCGAAGTCCAATTCATGAGACACAGAGACTCTTTGAAGTGGGAGTGGCGTGGAGCACGCTTAATAACGCTTCTGCTCCGCTAATTTGATACAGTCTCCCCCCTGCCCGCACCGCCCTTTATTGACAATTTCACATTTTCCCCACATCCCGCCCCGTAGAACGAACCGATCCCGCCACGCGTAGACACCGCCGTCAAGGGCTTTCAAACCAATCCTTTTCTTTGATGCAGTTTATCAATCAGCCGGACGCCGAAAACGACGAGGCCTGGTGGGACCGCTTTGAGGAGTTGCTCGACGACCAGAACGACTGGCCGACGCAGTACACCTTCAAATTTATCGCCCCGTCGGCCCGACTGGACGACCTAAAGGCCGTGTTCGACGACCACCCGGTCCGGGTGCGGGAGTCCAGCAAGGGCAACTACAAGAGCGTGACGGCCCACCTCCGCATGTCGTCGAGCGAAGAGGTCGTCGAGATTTACGAACGGGCCTCCGGCATCGAAGACGTCATCGCGCTGTAGGCCCCCTCTTCTCTGTTCCAATTTCCCGCCACAAAAAACGATGCGCAGGCTCTTCGCGTCTCTGTTGTGCGCGGTGGCGCTCCAGGCCGGGTGCTCGGAGGCACTCACCTGGCGCGCGGTCAACCACATGATCGCAGCCGACTATCCGGACGTCACCGCCCTCACGACCGACTCGCTCGCCGCACAGCTGGCCGACAGCACCTCCCCCACCCCTGTTTTGCTAGACGCCCGCTCGCCCGACGAGTACGCCGTAAGCCACCTGCGGGGGGCGCGGCGTGTGAGCCCGTCGGCGGACGCCTACCCGGCCCTGGACACCCTGGCGTCGGACGCACCGATCGTGGTGTACTGCTCGGTCGGGTACCGGTCCGCGGGCGTGGTGCAGGCGTTGCAGACGCAGGGGTTTTCCCGAGTCTACAACCTGAAGGGCTCCATCTTCCGCTGGGCGAATGAGGGACGACCGGTCTACCGGAACGGCGAACCGGTGTCCGCCGTCCACCCCTACGATGCCTCTTGGGGACAGTTGCTGACGGACTCCCTGCGGGCCTCCCCTTCGTCGGAGAGTCTGTAGGCCCCCCGATGGGAGCACAGGCCCGTGCCCGCCCCAACGCCATGCGCACAGTCGTTTCGCCTCAGCCTTGACCGGATGGGGCCGCAACGTCACGGCGCGCCCCGTTCTTCTCGCAGCACGGAAGCCGCACGACGAATCGGCTGCCTTTTCCTTTTTCGGTCTCTACGTCCACCCGACCGTCCATCTGTTCAACGGCCTTCTTGGTCACCGCCAGTCCGACGCCGGATCCTTCAAACTTTCGGCTCAGCCCCTCCGACGCCTGGCGGAACGGCTCAAAGAGCGCCTCGGCCCGCTCCGGCTCCATTCCAATTCCGCTGTCTTCTACCTCCAGGACCGCGTCTTCGGCGGTCCGGTGAACCCGTACCTGGACCCCTCCTTCCTCGGTGTACTTGATTCCGTTGGAGAGAAGATTTTGTAGGACAATCTGCACCCCGCCCTCGTCGGCCCGAGCTAAAATCTCGTCCGCGTCCATTTGCAGGTCCAGGCAAAGGTCCTTCTCCTGCGCCGAGGGCCGAAGCTCTTCGGCAACCTGACGGGTTTTCTCAACCAGATCGACGGCCTCCTCGGCCAGCTCGATTTGCCCGGACTCCAACTTGGACAGATTAAGCACCGCGTCAAGCGTGTCGAGCAGCCGCTTTCCGCCCTGCCCGACGAGTTCCGAGAACCGATCCAGCTGCACGATATTTGCCTCGTCCGGGCAGTCTTTCAGCGACTGGATCTCTTCACCGATGGCGTCGGCAAAGCCGATGATCGAGGTCAGGGGCGTCCGAATCTCGTGGCTCATGTTTGCCAGGAAGGCCGATTTCGCCTTCGAGGCCTCCACGGCCCGTGCTCGGGCCCGCTCTGCCTGTTCCTTCGCGGATCGGAGAACCTGCTCCTGCTGAAGACGGTCGAGCACCACCATCGCGTAGGTGCCCAGCACCTCGATTAGATGCGTGTCGAAGGTCCCGACCGCACCGGGCGTCGGCGAGCCCACCGAAAAGACGCCGTGCTCCCCCAGCGGCACGACGACCGCCGAGCGAAGGGCCCCGTAATCGTTGGGGTCGTCAATCTCTGCCTTCTGCAGATCCGGCACAATAAGTGTCTCGCCGGTCCGGTACGCCTCGGCGATGGCGCTCTCCCCGCCGATCTCAAAAGCCGGACGCTCCGGCATGAACTCGTGGACCGACTCCGCTACGTGGGTGGGCTTGAGGACGCCCCCCTCGGCAAATCGGGTGGAGACGCCGCGATACCCAAGTGTGTCCTGGACGAGCTCGGTCAAAACCTGCCCAACCTCCTTCCGGCTGGATGCCCGGAGCAGGGAGTCGGTGGCCGTGTAGAGCGCCTCGAGCTTGACCCGGCGCTTCTGAAGTGCGTGCTGCTGCTCTTTTAGTTGCGTGATGTTGGTGATGGCCCCATCATAGTACTGGGCAGTGCCCTCCTCGTCACGGACCACGGTGCCACTGAGAAGCCCGGTAAATGTCGTTCCGTCCTTTCGGCGGAACCGAATCTCCATGCCGTCAAGCTCGCTCGTTCCTCGTCTCAGCTCCGCCGCCAACTGTTTTCTCTTGTCGGGCTCAGCGTACAGGGCCTCCGAGTCCATCTGGAGGAGCTCTTGCGGGCTCGAGTACCCAAACATATCGGCCAGTGCCTGATTGCCAAACACGAGCCCCTCGTCCGGCGTCGAGCGGTAGATGCCATCGGAGACGTTTTCGGCAATCGAACGAAGGCGGGCCTCTTGGTTTTCGACCTTCTTCCAGGCGGCAAACTGCCCCCAGAGGGAAAAGCCCTCGGCAAAAGCCACCGTGGACAGCCCAGAAATCAGGATGAGCGGATCTGTCTGTGGTATCGGGGCCGCGAGGAGCCCCCCCACGGCGAACAGAAATCCGGCCCCCAGGAACCAGAACACCGGGGCGATGGACTCCGCCCCGAGCCCGATGACCACGGCCGCGGAGCCGTAGAAGACGACAAGCCCTATCGTGTAGTCGCTGGAGAAGCCGTTGAGCGTGGCCAGGACCGTGACCCAGGCCATGCACAGATAGATAAGGCCCTATGTCAGCGGCACGTAGTTTCGGCACACGCGGTCCGATAGGTACGAGCCGACGAAAAGCCCTAGCAGAAGGCCCGAAAGCGCAAGACGAATCCAGGCCGGATCGACGGCCTGCGGGTCGGCCCAGCTGTACAGAGTGCCGAAGACGGGCAGCAGAACGGCCGCCAAGAGCGAGGACAGCCGATACTGCTGCACCTGTACGGATTCTCGCTCCGACAGGGACGGGTCGTCCGGATGCAGGACGGAGGCGGTGATCGAAAGCAGGTGGATCATGGAACCGTTTCGAGTAAGAATTCCCGAAGTCGTACCGGGGAACCAGTAGGAAGTAACTTCTCCGTTCGCGGGGTTCACTCTACCTGTAGTCCCTCAAGAACCATACAGGGATTGGCTTAAGCGCACACAAAACTTTACCAAAATACAGACGGCGGCAGGGGGCATCCGGAATCAACGGGGGCAGCGGTTTGCGCAGTCCTCCCCGGCAGGGTGCCCCGTGGAACTTGGGGCACCTCGTCCCTGACGGGCACGGGGGAGCGGTCTACGGCACAGCCGGACTGAGGGACGAGGCCTGTGTCGAGTTTCCGCCCACTGCCGGGCGCGTGCGAGCTCGTTCAGCCCCCCCCCGTCCGGGCCAGGCTACAGGTGAATTCTGAGCCGCTTCGATTCTCGGGTCCCAGAGCGATGGGGCCTCCAGCGGAGCACTTCTGACGGAGTGTGGCGATCCCGGCCCGCTCCAGACCGTCCGTGGGGCGGCGCCGGGCCGGCACACATCTGCGGTAGGCATTTTGGCTGCGGCCCGCAGCGGGCACCACGATTTGTGCGGCCTTGGGGGGGACTGTGCCGAGTCCGCCGGGACCGGGCGCAGGACGCCGCGCTCGTTCCAGTGGGCCGGCGGGTCGAGCTGCGTGCTGTACTGATCGGTCGGCAGCACGTAGGAGGTGGCAACGGAACCGTGTTCGCCGGAGGTGTAGGCCTCCTTTTCCACGGACCCCGGAATGGCGTTGCCGGCCGTGGCGGCCCGAACCCCGGCGGTGTTGAACCCAGGCCAAGCCGGACTCGTGGGGCCGACGGCGAACGGACGGTCCACGTACTTCGCTCCCTTCAAGGGATGCTGGTATACAGTCCACATCCCGTGATCCTGGGCCTGTGCGGATCCGACCGGAACAAACGCGAGGAGAAGCATCCTGCAGCGGCACGTGGGACAAGGCACCAGTCCGGTGAGCAGGGGTTGAGGGACGACAGAAGCCGAATGTGCCCAAGTCTTGGGCTATTCCTCACGCCGCATGGGATCAATCGCCGTCGTCCCTGAACGCCACGCGCCTCGCAGGCGACAAAGAAAACCCCTCGGCCGCATGGGACCGAGGGGAAACAATAGACCGAGAAGCCTGCCCGGGAGGATTCGAACCCCCGGCCTCAGCCACCGCAAGGCTGCGCTCTGTCCAACTGAGCTACGGGCAGATGCAGTGCTCGCGCCGCGATCTCTGCGCAGAGCATCATTCACACGCTCCGCGAAACGCAAAAGATCCTCCCTTCGACGTTCTTACGAAGTGTTCACGCTGTCGGCCAGCGGCTCCGTCGACGCGGCGGCCGTGTCGGCGTCGGCAAGGGCCGCCTCGGGATCGAGGTGAAAAAAGTGGTTCGTGGGCCCCCGGCCGTGTCCGAGCGGCAAGGCGTGGCGGATGGCACCGGTTACGTACCGCTTCGCCCGGTCGACGGCCGCGCCCAGGTCGTGCCCCTTCGCCAGGTGAGCTGCGATGGCGGAGGCGTAGGTGCAACCGGTGCCGTGGGTGTGCTCCGTATCGATCCGCGGGGCCTGAAAGCGCCGCCCTGTCTCGCCGTCCACGAGCACGTCCACCGCATCGTCGGCCCCGGACAGGTGCCCCCCCTTGACGAGCACGGCGTCCGGGCCGTACTCGAGCAAGGCCGCCCCGGCCGCCCGCAGATCGTCGGGCGTGTCGATCTCCACGTCGGTCAGGTGCTCCGCCTCGTGGACGTTCGGCGTAACGAGGGTGGCCAGGGGAAGCAGGTCATTGACCAGCGTGTCGATGGCCTCGTCCTGTAGCAACTTGAAGCCCGTCTTCGAGATCATGACCGGATCGACCACGAACGGGCGCAGGTCGTGGGTCGCCACGCGGTCGGCCACCGTCTCGATGATGGGGGGCGCCGAGAGCATTCCGGTCTTGGCGGCCTTTACGTCCATGTCGCCCACGACGGCGTCAATCTGGGTGGCCACGAGGGACGGCGGCAGGTCGTGCGCCCGCGAAACTTCTTCGGTGTTCTGTGCCGTGACGGCTGCGAGGGCCGAGGCCCCAAACACGCCGTTGGCCTCCATGGCCTTGAGGTCGGCCTGGATGCCGGCACCGCCTCCGGAGTCGCTACCGGCGATGGTAAGGGCTACGGGTTTCGTGGACATGGGCAAAGCAGAGTTTGGTCGATGCAGGCAGTGGTGGACGGGCCCCGGCTACGCGTGTTCGGCAAGTGCGCGGAGGTACGCCCGGGCCGCGGCACGGGGCGTGTCTACGTTCATAATTCCCGAAAGCACGGCCACCCCGTGGGCGCCGGCCTCCCGGCATACCGAGACCCGTTCGGGGGTAATGCCGCCCAGGGCAAGCACGGGCACCGGGGCCGCAACGCGGCAGAAGGCACGGAGCGGACCAATCCCTGTTGGGGGCCGGTCCGGCTTGCTGGTGGTTGGAAAGACCGGACTGAAGAAGTAATAATCAACCCCCTGCGTCCGGTCTCCTTCCGCCTCCACGTGCTCGTGGGCGGAGTAGCCGATGAGGGCCTCCGGTCCGAGCCTCTCGCGGGTCTCCCCCACCGAAGGCCCACGCCATCCGATGTGTGCCCCGCTCCCGAGCGCGTCGGCCACATCGACGCGGGTGTTCACCGTGATCGTGACGTCGTCGGCCGCGGTCTGGAGCCGGTCTGCGAGGGCGTGCGCCGCCGTCGCAAACGCCTCCGGACTCGCCTCGTGATCACGAAGGTGCACCCAGCGCACCCCTGCCCGCACCGCCTCGACCGCCCGGTCGGCCCGGGCGTCGTTCGTGAAGCCGTCGGCGATGAGTGCCAGGCGGGGATACGGAAGGGCGGCCATGAGCAACCCGTTTAGTTACGGTGCAGTGCAGCAGTAGGATTTTGGGGCGTGAGACGCTGTTTGCCGGACTGTTTGTCGCCTCCGGCCGCACGGATCCCTGCAGCCCAGGGACGACTCGGCCACTGCGTTCCCAGGGCAGACCGGGTTCGGCACTCGCCCGGGAGCCTCTCCGGAGGGGTGATCTCGCTTCTGCTCAGCCCCTGCCATGAGGCTCGCTTGGGCCTCGTTTGTGCACGTCGCCCGCTGTGTCTCGGCTGAATATTCATCCGACAGACCGCTTCTGAACGCCGAGCGGCCCGAAGGAGACTCGCGCCAGCCCCCAGGAGAGGCCGGGGAGCTCCCCCTTTTCTTCTCGTCACGTTCCAATGCGCCCCTCCATGGACGACGACGCCTCCGCATACAGACGCCGTGGGATGCGTCCGGCGCGATGGGCACTCCGTCCCGCCTCGACCGCCTTGCGCATCGCGCGGCCCATGTCGACCGGGTGCTGCGCCTGCGCAATCGCCGTATTGACCAGGATGCCGTCGTAGCCCAGCTCCATCGCCGTCACGGCGTCGCTGGCCGTGCCAATCCCGGCGTCGACGATCAGGGGCGTGTCCTCGATCATCTCACGGATGATGCGCAGGTTGTACGGGTTGACGATGCCCATGCCGCTTCCGATGGGCGATCCGAGGGGCATGACGGCCGCGCACCCAAGGTCCGCCAGCTTGCGGCACGTGATGGGGTCGTCGTTGGCGTAGGCGAGGACCGTGAAGCCGTCGTCGACGAGCGTCTTGGCGGCATCGAGCAGCTGCTCCACATCCGGCATGAGCGTCTCGTCGTCCCCGATCACCTCCAGTTTGAGCAGGTCCGTGCCCAGGGCCTCCCGCGCGAGCCGGGCCGTCAGGACCGCCTCGCGGGCCGTGTAGCAGCCCGCCGTGTTCGGCAGCACCTCGTATCCCCCCCTGCGGAGAAGATCGAGGTGACTCTCGGGGGCCGGGTTCTCGATGTTGACCCGCCGGATGGCGACCGTGACCAGCTCGGTGCCGGTCGCCTCCAGGGCATCGAGCATGACCTGCGGGTTCGGGTAGCGGCTCGTCCCGACGAGAATGCGGGACGAGAAGGAATGGTCGCCAATCACGAGGGCGTCGTCCGCCTCGTTCGCGACCGCTCCGTTGGCGTGCGTGACGTCACTCATAATCAGACCGTTCAACACAAAAGACCTCGAGGCACCCGATTCCCGCCCTCACCCGCCCGGCTGCGCCTGAATGATCTCAATCGAGTCCTCCTCGGCCAGCCGCACGTCCTCCCAGTCCTGGCGGCGGACCACGCTCTCGTTGAGCGCCACGGCGACCCCGGCGGCCTCGTCCTCATTGTCGGGGTCGATCTCCAGGTCCCGAAGCAGCTCGGTCAACGGATAGTCCTCGGGCACAGTGCGCCCGTCCCCGTTGACCGTCACGGGAATGGAGGAGTCGGTCGGGGAGCTCATGCGGACCTCGTCGGGGACTTGGCATCAGAAAAACGACGGGGAGAAAACGGCCGGAGCCAGTCCGAGGTTTCTCCGGTGCGAATCAGTCGCGCCATCTCCTCGGCCGTGATGGGCGTCAGCAGAATCCCGTGCCGGTAGTGCCCGGTCGCCATGAGCACCCCGGGTGCGGCCGACCGCCCCAGGAGAGGCGCGTGATCGCGGCTCGCGGGCCGCAGTCCGGCCCACGTCTCGTCGACCGGCAGGTCGCGGATGCCCGGCACGACCTCCCATCCGCCTTCCAGGAGGTCGTAGAGCCCTCCCGCCGTCACCGTCGTGTCGAAGCCCATTTCCTCGCTCGTGGCCCCCATGACGATCCGTCCGTCGCTTTTGGGGGCCAGGTACGCCTCCGGCCCCCGAATCACGTGCTGAAGGTCAAATGGGCGCTTGCTGCGCAATTGAAGCGACTGTCCCTTCACGGGACGCACCGGGGGCGTCGCATCGGGCGTGAGGCCGTCCAGCTCGCGGGACCAGACGCCCGCCGCCACCACGACCCGATTCCCTTCGATGCGCTCGCCGCCGGCCGTCCGGACCGCCGGCACGTCCTCGTCCGGCACGACGGCCTCGACGGGGGTTTCCTCGTGCAGCGTGCCCCCCTCCGCCTTGAACGCCGTCCGCAGGGCCCCCACAAGGCGGCGGTTGTCGACCTGGTGGTCCGACGGGGCGTACACGGCGGCGGCGAGGCTCGGGGCCACGAACGGCTCCACGTCGCGCGCTTCCGCCCCGGTGAGCCACTCCACGTCCAGGCCCTGGTCTCGCTGGAACTCGTAAAGCCGCTCCAGCGCCTCGGCGGCGTCGCGGTCATCGGCCACGATGAGCGTCCCTTCGTCGCGGTAGTCGACCGACTGGCCGGATGCGGCCTCCACCCGGTCGGCAAAGTCGGGCCAACGCCGCAGGCTTTCCCGGTTGAAGTCGTAGAGCTCCCGCTCCTCGAATTCGATCTCGGCGTCGGGGGCCAGCATGCCCGCGGCCTGGTACGAGGTGCCGCGCCCCGCCGTCTCTTTTTCGAAGAGGGTCACGGGCGTGCCGCGACGGACGAGCTCAAAGCCGATGCTCAGTCCGACGGTGCCGCCCCCAACAATCAGCACGTCTCGGGTCATCGCAAAACGAGCAATTCGTGCAACGCATCCAGTGGAGTGTCCGGGACTCTTCTGTGCAGAAGAGTGTCGGCCTTGTTTGCAACGCAGTGTCGAACGCGTCATTTTCCAGAAGTGTCCCGAACGCTGCGGCACCGGACGCGTGTGGAAGACGACCGTTGCACGAATGATTGTTGTTTTTCGTATGCGTTACGACGCCGACGTAATCGTCGTGGGCGCGGGCCTGGCCGGGGCCTGTGCGGCCTTCACCCTGAGCCGCGACCACAGGGTCCGCGTGCTGGAGTCGGACGAGCCCGCGTCCGGGGCCTCCGGGGCCGCCGCGGGCCTCGTCAACCCGTTCATGGGGCGCCGCGCCCGCCCCATCTGGCGCCTGCGCGAGGCCCTGGACGCCGTGCCGACGCTCCTAGACGAGGCCGGTGCCCCGGCGCTTTTTCCCGACACCGGCGTGCTCCGGCCCGCCGTGGAGCCCGATCAGGTCGCCCCCTTCCAGGACGCCGCCGAGACGCATCCGGACCTCGCCACCTGGCTCTCCCCGGCCACGGTTCGGGACCGATATCCCGCCGTGCAGCCCGACCGCGGCGCCCTCTTCGTTCCCCGGGGCGGCGCCGTGAACGTCGGGGCGATGGTCGACGCGCTGCTGGAGGCGGCACAGGCCCGCGGGGCGACAATCGAGACGCAGGCGCCGGTGCTCTACTGGCGCGAGACGCCCGGCGCCGCGGTGGTGGAGGTCGACCGCGGCGACGACACCGAAGCGCTGCGGGCCGACCGCGTGCTCCTGGCGCTCGGGCAGGGCTATCCCCCGTTTCCGGAACTACGGCGACTGGGACTGGACGGCGTGAAGGGCCAGACCGTCCGCGTCCGCCGCCCGAAGCCCCTCTCGAACTCCCTCCCGCCGATGTCGGGACGGGGCTACATCGTGCCCGAGGGCGACACGCTGGTCCTCGGGAGCAATTACGAAAACAACTTCGACGACCTCTCGCCCACCCCCGACGCCACGGCCTACATCCAGGAGAAAACCAGTGACCTGATTCCGGGGGTACAGCACGCCGAGGTGCGGGGCGAGGTGGCAGGGGTGCGGGTGAAGCACTCGGCAACGAACCGGCCGCTCCTTGGCCCCCTCCCCCGCCGCGAGCGGCTCTGGGCGTTCACCGCCCTCGGCTCGAAGGGCCTGCTCACCGCCCCTATCCTTGCCCTCAACCTCCCCAACCTCCTCAATTCTCCCGGCAAAATCCCCGACACTGTCTCCACGCGAGGGGGGTAACCGCCGAGGCGCGTCCCTCTGCTTCTCTAAATAAAAACCGTTCAACGTGTCCCCGCAATCCTCCCCTGCCGCCGACGCCCTCCTTCACCGCGCCCTCCAGCACGTCGAGGACTGGGAACAGTCCTGGGGCGCGTTCGACCGCCACGACGCCCTCGGCGTCGATCCGGACCGCCTCGACGCCGCCTTCGACGAGTACCTGGAGCGCCTGGAGGGCAACTACCCGTTCCACCACCCGCGCTACGCCGGGCAGATGCTGAAGCCGCCCCACCCGGTCGCCTGTGCGGCGTACGCGGCGGCCCAGCGCATCAACCCCAACAACCACGCGCTCGACGGCGGCTCGCCCACCAGCCAGATGGAAAAGGAGGTCGTGGCGGACCTGGCCGGCATGCTCGGGCTGCCCGACGCCAGCCTCGGCCACCTCACCGGCGGCGGCACCGTGGCGAACCTGGAGGCGCTCTGGGTGGCGCGCGAGCTCCATCCGGACCAGGCCGTCGCGGTGGCGGACAACGCCCACTACACCCACGGCCGCATGGGCGACGTGCTCGACGTAGAGGTGGTGCCGGTGCCGGCGGACGCCCACGGCCGGATCGACCTGGACGCCCTCGACCGCGTGCTGGAGCAGCACGCGATCGGGACCGTCGTGCTGACGGCCGGGACGACCGGACTCGGCACGGTGGACCCAATCCACGACGCAATCCCGCTGTGCAGGGCGCACGACGCTCGGGTTCACGTCGATGGCGCGTACGGCGGCTTTTTCCGGCTGCTGACGGAGCCGGACGCGCCCGACATTCCGAACTTTCCCGCGGAGCGGTTTCGCGCAATCGAAGACGCCGACTCCGTCGCCATTGATCCGCACAAACACGGCCTGCAGCCGTACGGCTGCGGGTGCATTCTCTTCCGCGACCCGGCGGTGGGGCGCTTCTACCAGCACGACTCGCCCTACACCTACTTCACGTCCGACGACCTGCACCTCGGCGAGATCAGCCTGGAGTGCTCACGAGCCGGGGCGGCGGCCGGGGCGCTCTGGTGCACGCTCAAGGCGCTGCCCCTGAAGCCGGACGACGGCCTCGGCCCCATCCTGGCCGCCTGCATGCGGGCGGCCCGCACCTGGACCGACGCGGTGGCGGACACCGATGCCCTCCACGTCGTGGCGCCCCCGGAGACCGACATCGTCTCGTACGTGCCGGCCACATCGGAATCGTCCCTCTCCGCCGTCCACGAGGCAAGCCAGGCCCTCTTCGACGCGGCCATGAACGACCCGGACGATCCCATCTTTACCAGCGTGTATCGGCTCTCCGCGGACGCACTGACGACCCTGCGGCCGTCGCTCCACGCCGATCGGGACGAGGCCGCCGTCCTGCGCAGCGTCCTCATGAAGCCGGAGCACGAGACGTACGCCCCCGATCTGGTGGACCGACTCGCGAACAAGGCCCAGTCGCTCGATTCCGCCGCACCGTGATGCGCCCGCCGCTCTCCTACCTCGTCACCGTCACCGTACCCCGAGAAATAAAGGCGTTCGGGTACGCACTCCGGACGAACGCAAGGGCTTCTTCGGCCGCGTCGCGCTCGGCAAAGGCCCCCATCCGCACCCGGTAGTAGGGCTGCGAGTACTGCACAACAATGGGCGGCTCATTCCCCAAGACCGCAGTCGGGGCCTCCGCTTTGTTCTCCTCCCACCACTGCCGGACCTTCACCTGAAAGTCCTGCGCCGCCTGCTTGTCCCGCGCCGAGAACACCTGCACCCGGAAGCCCTCAACCGTTTGCTGCACGCCCTCGTCCGCCCGCCCCTGCAACAGGCGATCGGGCACCTGGTGGGTCACCTCTACAGTGCGCTCCGGCGGGCGGGCGTCGTACGCCGACGGGTCGAACGTTTCGTACTCGGCCACCGACGGGGCCGCCTCTGCGGGCTCCGGCTCAGCGGGACCTTCCTGCCCGGAGGTCTGTGACGCCCCGGTGCAGGCGCCCAGCACGACGGCCAGCGCGAGAATGGCGAAGGGCGAGCGACGATGCATACGCAACGGAATGCTTGTCTCCAAAACAAAGTAAGATAGGAAGAGACGACCCACGAGCTCAGCCCTCAACCCTCAACGCCCAATCCTCAACGCCCAACCGGGTGCCAGGTGGTCTTAAACTCGACAAACGGCGTGATCCAGTAGGGCGACTGGCTCTCATCGGCCCGCCACTCGGCCGGCGAGCGACCCGGGCGAAACTCCATCCGCGTGACGCTCTCGGCCCCTTCCCGCTCCAGGATGGTGCGCTCTTCGGTCGACGCGCCGACGCTCAGAATGGCGTCTACGTCGCGGTGCCCCCCCACGTGCTCCCGGAGTTCCTCCCGGTGGCCCGTGAGAATGTTGACGACCCCACCCGGCAGGTCACTCGTGTCGAGCACCTCCGCCAGGTCGAGGGCCAGCGTCGGGGCGTCGTTCTCCACCACCAGGATGACCGTGTTGCCGGGCACGATGATCGGGGCCAGGCAGGAGACGAGCCCCAAGAGCGGCGCGGCCTCCGGACAGAAGGCGGCGACGACGCCCGACGGCTCGGGGACGGAGAAGTCGAAGTGCGAGCTCGCCACGGGATTGATGCTCCCAAACACCTGCGAAAATTTGTCGGTCCAGCCCGCGTAGTAGACGAGCCGGTCAATCGCCGCGTCCACCTCCGCCCCGGCCGCGTCGGGGGCGTAGCCGGCGGTGTCGACCAGGGTATCGACGAACGCCTGCCGGCGGGACTCCAGCATCTCGCCCATCCGGTACAGGATCTGCCCGCGGTTGAAGGCGCTCCGCGAACTCCAGCCGTCCTGGGCCTCGCGGGCCTCCACGACCGCATCTCGAAAGTCCTTGCGCGACGCGCGACAGATGTTGGCCACGAATTCGCCGGTTGGGTCGGTGGCGGTTATGTATCGTCCGCTTTCGGTTCGGGGGAAGCCCCCGCCGATGTAGAGCTTGCGGGTTTTGTAGACGGGGAGCCGTTCGTGGGCGTCTGTGGCTGCCATGACTGCGATGGACGTTCAAGGTACGGAAGAAGACCGTGCATGCCCCCCTCGCGGCCGAAGCCGCTTTCCTTGTAGCCGCCGAAGGGGCTGGCGGGGTCGAACTTGTTGTAGGTATTGCCCCAGACCACGCCGCTTTTCAGCGCCTGCGAGATCGAGAAGAGCTTCGAGCCCTTGTCGCTCCAGATGCCAGAGGCGAGGCCGTACTCGGTGTTGTTGGCGCGCTCGACCGCCTCCTCGGGCGTGCGGAACGTAGTGACCGACAGGACGGGACCAAAAATCTCCTCCTGCGCGATGCGGTGGGACTGCGTCACGTTGGTGAAGAACGTGGGCGGGAACCAGAAGCCGTCGTCCGGCAGGTTGCACTCCGGCTGGAACTTGTCGGCGCCCTCCCGCTCGCCGACGTCCACGAGGCGGCGGATTTTCTCCAGCTGTGGCTTCGAGTTGATCGCCCCGATGTCGGTGTTCTTGTCGAGCGGGTCGCCCACCCGGAGCGTCGCGATGCGGTCCCGCAGCTTCCGGGTCACCTCCTCCGCCACGCTCTCCTGGACCAGCAGCCGCGACCCCGCACAGCAGACGTGCCCCTGGTTGAAGTAGATGCCGTCCACGATGCCCTCCACGGCCTGGTCGATGGGCGCGTCCTCGAAGACGATGTTGGCCCCCTTCCCCCCCAGCTCCAGCGTGAGGCGCTTCTTCGTCCCGGCAAGCTGCTTCTGGATGTGCTTGCCGACCCCGGTGGAGCCGGTAAACGCAATCTTGTCGACGTCCGGGTGCTCCACGAGGGCGGAGCCCACCTCGCCGGCCCCCTGCACGATGTTGACGACGCCGGGCGGCAGGCCCGCCTCCTGAATCACCTCGGCGAGCTTGAGGGCCGTGAGGGGCGTCGTCTCGGCGGGCTTCAGCACGACGGTGTTGCCCGTAGCGAGGGCCGGGGCCAGCTTCCACGCCGCCATCAGGAGCGGAAAGTTCCAGGGGATGATCTGGCCGCACACGCCCAGCGAGCGGGGCCGGCCCGGGCCCGGCAGGGCGTACTCCAGCTTGTCGGCCCAGCCGGCGTAGTGGAAGAAGTGGGCCGCCACCAGGGGGATGTCCATGTCGCGCGACTCGCGGATCGGCTTGCCCCCGTCCATCGACTCCAGCACCGCGAACTCGCGGGACTTTTCCTTGATCATCCGCCCGATCCGATAGATGTATTTCGCCCGCTCTTTTCCGGGCAGGTCGCGCCAGTGCGACTCGTACGCCGTCCGGGCGGCCCCGACGGCCTCGTCGACGACGGCCTCGTCGGCGAGGCCGACCTCCGCGAGCGGCTCCTCCGTGGCCGGGTTGATCGACGGGAAGTACTCGTCCACTTCCCGGAATTCCCCGTCGATGAAGGGCCCGTAGCGGTCGTCCAGGCGCACGTGGTCGGCGGACTGCGGGGCGGGGGCGTACTCCCATTCGTCGCCGAAGAGCAGCTCGCGAGCGGTGTTGGGGGCGGCCTCTAGTTCAGCCATGTCGGTAAAGACCTAATCAACAAAGATGCAGAACGATCAGCGCCGGGCGATCACCCGAGCGACAAGTATCGCTTCGAGTGGTAGCGCCCGTGCCGCTCCTTCTCCAGCTGCAGGAGCAGGTCGTTGAGGAGCGACGAGGCCCCGATCCGGAACCGCTCGGGCGTGAGCCACGCGTCGCCGAGCACCTCTCTGACCATGACGAGATACCGGAGGGCCGGCT
This sequence comes from Salinibacter ruber DSM 13855, assembly GCF_000013045.1. Classification (NCBI taxonomy): domain Bacteria; kingdom Pseudomonadati; phylum Rhodothermota; class Rhodothermia; order Rhodothermales; family Salinibacteraceae; genus Salinibacter; species Salinibacter ruber. The sequence goes on along the minus strand of NC_007677.1, from coordinate 1,544,932 downwards.
TCGCCTTCCGGATGCCCCCCGCCGGCTTCATGCCCACCGGGCGGCCCGTCTCCCGGTAGTAGTCGCGGATCGCCTCCAGCATCACGAGCGTCACCGGCATCGTCGCGGCGGGCTTCACCTTGCCGGTGGAGGTCTTGATGAAGTCGGCCCCGGCGTCCATCGCAATGCGGCTGGCCAAACGGACGGCGTCGTAGGTTTCCAGCTCGCCCGTCTCCAGAATCACTTTCAGGTGCTTCTCGCCGGACGCGTCGGCCAGCGCGCTGATCTCACGGTGCACCCGCTCGTACTCGCCGGCGAGGAACGCGTTGCGGTTGATCACGACGTCGATTTCGTCGGCCCCGGCGTCCCGAACCCGCTCCACCTCGGCCACGCGCTCCTCAAGGGCCGCCTGCCCGCTCGGGAAGTAGCTCGCCACCGACGCCACGTTGATGTCGGCATCCGCCACCTGCTCGCGGGCCGCGGGCACCATGGGCGGGTAGACGCAGACGGCCCCGACGGACGGATGGTCCTGGTCGCTGCCGGGGTCCGGCGTGCGGGCCTTCTGGCAGAGGGATTTCACCTTGCCCGGCGTGTCCGCCCCCTCCAGCGTCGTGAGGTCGAGCATGGCGATGAGGCGCTTTAGGCCCTCTACCTTCGCCTCTGTTTTGATGCTGCGACTGGCGAGGCGGGAGGCGCGCTCCCGGGCGGCCACCTCGTCGACGGTGGGCACCTGCGGGGGGCGGTACGTGGCGGGGGGGGACTGTGGCATGGAGCGGGCCGGGTTGGGCCAAAGTGGTGCTGGCGAACGGACATCGAGGGACTGCCCAAAACGAGTGGGATCACAGACCGATCCCGACGCGGCGGAACCGGGGCTACCGGTCCACCACTTCGTCGAGGTCGTAGCGTTTGCGCTTGTCCCACAGCGTCTTCTTGGAGATGCCGAGGTCGTCCGCAATGTCGGCGTAGCTGTCGTCCGCCCGCGTCTCGAGCGTGCGGCGAATGTAGGCCTTCTCCACGTCCTTGAGCGTCTGGCCCAGGGCAAACTGAAACCCGTTGTTGCCCACCGGCTGCTCCCGCTCGTCGAGCCGGCTGGGCGGGGCGAGCGTCAGGTCCTCGGCCTCAATCTGATCGCCCTCCACGAAAATCATGGCCCGCTCGATCACGTTCCGCAGTTCGCGGACGTTGCCGGGCCAGGTGTGGTTCAAAAGCTTTTCCCGGGCGGCGTTCGTGAAGCCGCTCACGTCGCTGCCGAACTCCCGGTTAAACTCGGAGACGATGTGCCTCCCGATCAGCAACACGTCGTCGCCCATGGACCGCAGCGGCGGCATCTTGACGTTCACGACGTTGATGCGGAAGAACAGGTCCTTGCGGAATTCATCTTCCTGCACGCTCTTTTCGAGGTCCGAATTGGTGGCGCACAGAATCCGCACGTCCGCACTCTTGTCCTCCACCCCGCCGAGGCGCCGAAACTCGCGGCTTTCCAGGAAGGAGAGCAGCTTCGCCTGCAGGGCGAGGCTCATCGAGTCGATCTCGTCAAGGAACAGGGTCCCCCCGTCGGCCACCTCGATTAGCCCCTCCTTCGAGTCCCGGGCGTCGGTAAAGGCCCCCTCTTCGTAGCCAAACAGCTCGGCCTCCAGCAAGTTGTCGGGAAGGGACGCGCAGTCGATGTCGGTAAACGCCTCCTCGGCCCGTGGGGAGTTGTAGTGGAGGGTTTGGGCCGCCAGGTTTTTTCCGGTCCCCGTCTCGCCGGTAAAGAGCACCGTCGTGTTGGACGCATTGCAGAGCGTCTCGAGGGTTTCCCGCACCTCCACGACCGGATCGCTCTCGCCGAGGATGCCCTCGATGGGATACTGCTTCTGCTTTTCGGTTTTGATCTGCTTGAGCTCCTGCTGCGCCCCGTACAGCTCAATGGCCTTCTCCAAAAGGGCCCGCATCTCCTCCAGGTTGACGGGCTTTTCCAGGTAGTGAAACGCCCCCTGTCGCATGGCCTCCACGGCCGTCTGCACCGACGAGTGGGCCGTCATGATGATGATCGGCACGTCGAGGTCCCGCTCGTCGAGGTGTTCCATGAGCTCCACCCCGTCCATCTGCGGCATGATCATGTCCGTCACGACCACGTCGGGCTCCCCACTGTCTTCGTCGAGCGCCTCAAGCAGCGAGTTCGGATTGACGAAGGCGTCAACGTCATAGCCGTCCCGCTCCAGCACATTGCTGAACAAGTTTCCAATTTTCGGCTCGTCGTCGACAACGAAGATCCGCTTGCTCATAACAATCCTGGGGTCTTTGCACCGATGATGGACCGTGACGGCCGTGCCCGTTTCCGCCCGCAGCGGCTGACTGTGCCCAAAGAAGAGATGACCAATGTAAAGAGCGTTCTCCTTCCTGTCCAACGCCCTAGAAGATTCTTCCATTTTGCGTCGACCGGCCCGTAAAGATGTAGACATTGTGCCCCGCGGCCCGCACCCTGCCAACACCCTTCCCACCCCGCAGTACAAGCGGTCCGGTCGCTGCTTTTCCCTTTCCAGCCCTCTTCATGACGTCCCGTTCTCTCGGCCTTCTGCTGTTCCTCGTCGTGCTGACGGGCGGGTGTGGGGACCCCGCCCCCGACGATGGGCCTCGAACCGTCACCGACGCCCTTGATCGGACGGTCGCCCTCGATCCCCCCGTCCAGCGGGTGGTGTCCCTCGCCCCCAACCTTACCGAGATTGCCCACGCCGCCGGCGCCGGGGACCGCCTGGTGGCGATCACGTCGTCGGGCGACCACCCGCCGTCGGTCGACACGCTGCCCCACGTGAGCGCCCTGCCCGTCGACTTCGAGGCCGTGGCGGCGCAAGAGCCAGACCTCGTGCTGGCCACCGACCAGATCAACGCACCCGGGGACACGGACACCTTCGAGGCCCTCAACGTGCCGATCTACTTCTTCTCGTTCGGGTCGGTCGGCGACATTCTGACCAGCATCGAGACCATGGGCCAGCTGTTGGGAACCGAGGCCGCCGCCGCGGACAGCGCCGCCGCCCTGCAATCCTCTCTCGATGCCCTTCGTGCCCGGACCGGCTCCCTCCCGGACGCCGAGCGGCCCCGCGTGCTGGTGCTGGTCGGGGACGATACGCTCTACAGCTTTGGACGCGGAAGCTACGTGCACACCCTCGTCCGCGCAGCCGGCGGAACGAGCATTACGGCCGACATCGAGAACCAGGCCCCCACCCTCAGCGACGAGTATGTCCTCCAGGAAAAACCGGACGTGATTCTTGGGCTGTGGGGCCGCGACTACGACCCGGATCGTCTGCTCGACCTGCACCCGACGTGGGACGTGGTGCCGGCCGTTCAGAACGATCGGGTCCTGAGCCTCCCCACGTCCCTCATCGCCCGCCCCGGCCCCCGCGTCCTGCAGGGCGCCCGACGACTGGCCCGGTACCTCCACCCCGATCGGGTTTCGGCCCCGTCGGACTCCACCGGCCGCCTCTCTTCTTCGATGTCGTCCCCCGCGGCCCCATGAAGCGCCCCTGGCTCGTCGGTTTGGGACTGTTGGCGGTCCTCATCGGCACGATCGGGGCGGCCGTGGCCGTGGGCAGTACGACGACGGCCTGGGCCGACGTGTACCGGGTCCTCGCCCACCGCCTCTTCGGCCTCGGCCCGGCCCCGGACCCGACGGTTGACCGCATCGTGTGGCGCCTGCGCCTCCCGCGGGCCGCTCTGGCCTGTGTGGTGGGCGGCGGGCTCTCCATCATCGGGGTGGCGATGCAGACGCTCGTGCGCAACCCGCTCGCGGAGCCCTACATCTTGGGCATCTCCAGCGGCGCCTCGGCCGGGGCGTCGTTCTTCTACCTCGGCTTCCTGCCGCCCCTGCTTAGCAAAGCCCTGACGATGCCCCTGGCCGCCTTCGTCGGGGGACTGGCCTCCATCACGATCGTGTATCTCGTGGCCCGCGACGGCGTCCGCGTGTCGGTGGCCCGGCTGCTGCTGGCCGGGGTGGCGATGTCCGCCCTCATGGCCTCCCTCACCTCGTTCGTCACCTTTTCCTCCCCGGAGCCGGACAAGCTGCGGGCGGTGCTCTTCTGGCTGCTCGGCTCGCTGAGCGGGGCGCGGTGGGGGTTGCTGCCCATCCCGGCCGTCACGACGGCCCTCGGCCTCGGGGCCCTGCTGGTCCTCGCCCGCCCGCTCGACGCCATGCTCGTCGGCGAGGAGCCGGCACGGAGCCTCGGGATGCCGGTCGAGGCCCTCAAGCGGGGCCTCATCGTGCTGGCGACGCTGGTGACGGGCACGCTGGTGGCCGTCTCCGGGGCCATCGGATTCGTCGGCCTCATCGTGCCGCATGCCGTCCGCCTGCTCGTGGGCGTGCCGCATCGGCGCCTGGTCCCCCTGAGCTTCGTCGCCGGGGCCATCTTCCTCTGCTGGGCCGACCTCGCCGCCCGCACGGTCCTGCCGGGACAGGAGTTGCCCGTAGGCATCCTCACCGCCCTCTGTGGGGTGCCCTTTTTCCTGGTGCTGCTCCGCCGCCGCGCCTACCACTTTGGGTAATCGGACCGTCCAGCGTGGGCCGGGCCGCGCTCGTCCCCTCACGGGCCCCGCAGCCCTCCAGCAAACCTTTTCCCGGGCCCGGACGTACCGCAGGTAGAAGTTTCAATCCAAACTGAAACCCCAAATGCCCGACGCCTCGTCCGCCGCCACGAACGGCCGCGCCTCCGCCGATGCCTCCAGCGCCGACGGAGAGTCGTTCCCCCTGGACCGCCCCGTCCCCACCACGCTCGACGACATCCGCGTGCCGGTGGAGGACGACCTCGACGCCTTCCGCTCGTACTTTCGGGAGGCGATGCGCTCGGACCACATGCTGCTGGACAAGGTCACGCAGTACGTCCTGTGGCAGAAGGGAAAGCGCATCCGCCCGATCCTCGTGCTCCTGTCGGCCCAGGCGTGCGGGGGGGCCGCGACGGACCAGACCCATCGTGCCGCCGCCCTCGTCGAACTCCTGCACACCGCGACGCTCGTGCACGACGACGTGGTGGACGACGCGGAGGAGCGGCGGGGCGTGTTTTCGATCAACGCCCTTTGGAAAAACAAGATCGCGGTCCTGCTCGGCGACTTTCTGCTGAGCCGCGGGCTTCTCCTCTCGCTCGACCACGACGACTACTCGGTGCTCCACACCCTCTCCGACGCGGTGCGCCGGATGAGCGAGGGCGAGCTGCTCCAAATCGAGAAGTCCCGCCTGCTCGACATCGACGAGGAGACCTACTTCCGCATCATCTCCGACAAGACCGCCTCTCTCATCTCCGCCTGCACCAAGAGCGGTGCCGTCAGCGTCACCGACGACGAGGCGCTCATCGAACGCATGGACGAGTTTGGCGAAACCCTGGGCCTGGCCTTCCAGATTCGGGACGACCTCTTTGACTTCAGCGCGGAGGACGCCGGGAAGCCGATCGGCATCGACCTGCAGGAAAAGAAGATGACGCTGCCCCTCATCGTGGCCCTGCGCGAGGCGGGGCGACGCGAGAAGAAGCGCATTCTCGCCATCGTCGACCAGGACGAGAAGGACCGCGACGACCTCCGCACCATCGCGGACTTCGTGGACGAGTACGGCGGGATCGAGCACGCCCGCCGGAAGATGGAATCCCTGGCCGCGGACGCCCGCTCGCTGCTAAGCGCCCTTCCGCCGTCCGAGGCCCGCGCCTCGCTCGCCGGCCTCACGGAGTTTGCCATCCAGCGCTCCCGGTAGGGCCGCGGCGGATTGGGGGGGCGGAGGGCGAGCAGGTCTGGTTGCGGCCCCTGCACGTTGCCACTCGACACTCGCCATTCAACCCTGCCCGCCATGCCTGCCCTTCACCTCCTTGGCACCGGCGCCGCCCTCAGCGACCCGCACCGCACCACCACCATGCTCGCGGTGTCGGACGACGCCTCCCCCGCAAATACGCTCGTGGTAGACTGCGGCGGCGACGTGCTTCAGCGCCTACAGGCCTGCGGCCGGTCCATCGACGAGGTCGACGGCCTCATCGTGACCCACGCCCACATGGACCACGCGAGCGGCTTTCCGCTCTTCATGGAGAAGATCTGGCTGGACGGGCGCGACCGCCCCATCCCCGTCTGCGGCATCGAGCCCGCCCGGGCCCAGGCCCAGCGCCTGTGGGATGCGTTTGCGCCGGTGCACGAGGGCTGGGACGGCATCCCGCCCATCGACTGGCGCACGGTGCCGCACGAGCACGGCGCGCCCGTCTGGACCCAGGCCCCGTGGGCCGTGACCGCGGCGCCCGTGGATCACGGCGATACGGCGAACGTGGGGCTCCGCTTCGAGCACGCCGGCGGCGACGGCGTGCTGGCGTACTCCTGCGACACGGCCCCCACCTCCAGCGTCGTGGACCTGGCACAGGGGGCCGACGTGCTGGTGCACGAGGCCAACGGCGTCGGGGACGGGCACTCGACCGCGGCGGGAGCGGCGGAGGTGGCCGCCGAGGCCGGGGTGGACCGGCTCCTCCTGGTCCACCTCCCTCCCGGAGACAAGCGCGACGCCCTCCGGGAGGCGCGACAGGTCTTTCCCCACACCGATCTCGGCGCGGAACTCGGAACGTACGCGTGGTAGCGCGGGGCTACAGGACGTACAGCACGACCGCGGCGTAGTGGCACGCGCTCCCCACCAGCACGAAGACGTGCCAGATCGCATGGCTGTAGCGCAGGGAGTGCCACCCGTAGAAGAGCACCCCGATCGTGTAGGCCAGCCCGCCGGCCACGATGAGGAGCAGCCCCCCCAGCGGCAGGGCGGCGCTCATCGGGTCCGCGAAGAGCACCCCCAGCCAGCCCATGAGCAGGTACAGCGTCGTGGCCGCCGGGTGGAAGCGGTGCGTCGAGAACAGCTTGAACAGGAGTCCCGCGAGGGCAATCCCCCACACCAGCGCAAGCACGGACCAGCCCCAACCCTCCCGCATGAGCACCCCGGCAAAGGGCGTGTAGGTGCCCGCGATGAGCAGGAAGATGGCGACGTGGTCGAGGATGCGGAGCGTCCGCTTCAGGCGGGCGGTGCCGACACTGTGGTAGAGGGTGGAGGTGGCGTAGAGGAAGACCAGCGTGCCCCCGAACACCGCCGAGGCGGCCAGGTCCCACCCGCCGCCCGCCAGCCCCGACAGGACGAGCAGCCCGACCCAGCCAATCAGACTTAGCACGAGCCCAACCCCGTGCGTGATGGCGTTTGCCAGTTCCTCTTCGTAGGACTGCCGCTTGTGCGGCGCCATTGTCGGGTCCTGTGCGGGCTCGGAGGCCTCGCCCTCAAAGTTCCATGGAAGCATGGCGGGCATCGCCTACTGGCGACCAGTCAGAAGGAAACGGAAGCATCTCACGCGCAAGATACGACGCGTCACGGAGCCTACTGTTACGAGGAAATTAGGTCCGGACCGGACGCGCCCCGATCGGTGGGATCTTCCTCGTTTCGGCTGGCGCGTCGCCATGCTTGGTAGTCCTGCAAATCTTGCTCCACCAGGGAAAGGCAGACCGAGACGACGGCGGCGTCGTCGAGAAGCCCCACGACGGGAAGGGCGTCCGGCACCAGATCGAACGGGTTGAGGACGTAGAGAAGCGCGAAGCCCACCGCACTGAGCGTCCAGACCGGAAGGCAACGGTACCGCCCCGCCCGGACATCCCGAACCAGCCCTAGAAGCAAACGGCCCTCGTCCAGCAGCCGTCGGATTCCGCCGTCGTTCCGAAAACGTGCCTCGATCGCTTCGGCGCGATCGACCACCGTGTCGAGGTCCGCCTCGGTAATTCGCCGCGCATTCTCCCGGACGAACTCGGCATCGATTTGGGCCAGCCGGTCGGCGAGACGCGTGTCCCGGACGCCCTGAATTCGCTCTCGGAGTCGGGCAAAGACGGACGCGGAAGGGGAATTCTCCGACGGATCGCCCTGCGGGGCAGGCGAAGGAGTGGGCTGACCGTCGGCCATGTCGGGCGGAGCGATGTGAGAAACACGGGGAGAGTTTACGGGATGCGTGAACGAATGCTCCCTCCCTGCTTCCCGATCGTTTTTCCGATCAACGCCAAACCCAGTTTGCAATAACGGCAGCTTACGCCCACTGACTCTTTCCCTTCCGTTTTTTATACTGAGCCCCGAGGTCTTTTCACCACCCCCTTTCCGTGCGCATGCACCTGAGCATAGAGCAGATCAACGATGCCGTCCAGTTTCGCGGCACGAACGGCGACCACGACGTGACGATTGCCTCGACGGGCGACCAGGAGGGCCTGAGCCCAATGGAAATGGCCGCCCTGAGTGTCGTCGGCTGCAGCAGCATCGACCTCCTGACGATTCTGGAGAAGCAGAAACAGACCGTCGACGACTTCCACGCCGAGATTGACGGGACGCGGGCCGAGGAGCCGCCCCGCGTCTTCACCGACCTGCACTTGCACTACCGGCTCGACGGCGACGTGGCCCCGGACAAGGTGCGCCGGGCCATCAACCTGAGCCTTGACAAGTACTGCTCGGTGTCGAACATGGTCGACCAGACCGCCACCATCACGTTCGCCTTCACCGTCAACGGCGAGCAGTACGAGCAGGACGAGCAGTCGCCGGTCGGTGATTGATGCCCCCTCATCCCCTTCGGCCTACGTCTGCATCACGCCGGGATTGAAGCGCTCCAGCGTGGGGTTGTGGTCCACCATGTCCAGGCCGCGGGCGAGCCACTCGCGCGTGTTGTGCGGGTCGATGAGGGCGTCTACCCACAGACGGGCCGCCGCGTAGTACGGCGTCGTCTGCTCCTCGTAGCGGTCCTGGATTTTGGACAGCAGCGCCTGCTCGTCCTCCTCCGACAACTCCTTGCCCTGTTTCTCGAGCTGGCGCACCTTGATTTGCTTGAGTACCTTGGAGGCCTGCTGCCCGCCCATCACCGCGATCTTGGCGGTGGGCCAGGCCAGGACGAGGCGCGGGTCGTAGGCCCGCCCGCACATCGCGTAGTTGCCGGCGCCGTACGAGTTGCCCACCACGACGGTGAGCTTAGGCACGGTCGAGTTGGACACCGCGTTGACCATCTTCGCCCCGTCCTTGATGATGCCCCCCTGTTCGGCCCGCTTCCCCACCATGAAGCCCGTCACGTCCTGAAAAAAGACGATCGGGATCTCCTTCTGGTTGCAGTTCATGATAAAGCGGGCCGCCTTGTCCGCGGCGTCGGCGTACACGACGCCCCCCACCTGAATTTCCCCCTTCGAGTCGAGGTCCGTCCGGTTGCGCACCACGGCCCGCTGGTTCGCCACGACCCCCACGTTCCACCCGTCGATGCGGGCGTAGCCGGTGAGGAGGGTGCGCCCGTAGCCCTCCTTGTACTCGGTCCAGGACTCCGCGTCGACGATCCGGGCCAGGATCTCGCGCATGTCGTACTGGCCGTTCCCCTCCGCCGGGAAAAGGCCGTATAGTTCGTCCGCCGGGTAGGCGGGCTCGGCCGGCTCCTTTCGGGCGTACCCGAAGCGCTCCACCGGGCCGGAGTGGTCCACGATCGACCGGATCTTGTCGAGCGCCGCCTCGTCGTCCTCCACCTTGTAGTCCACCACGCCGGAGATTTCGGAGTGGGTGGTGGCGCCCCCGAGCTCCTCCTTCTCCACGTCCTCCCCGATGGCCGCCTTCACGAGGTACGGCCCCGCCAAAAACACAGAGCCGGTGTCCTCTACGATGATGGCCTCGTCGCTCATAATGGGCAGATAGGCCCCGCCGGCCACGCAGCTCCCCATGATGGCCGCAATCTGCGGAATGCCCTTGCTCGACAGCTTCGCGTTGTTGCGGAAGATGCGGCCGAAGTCGTCCTCATCAGGGAAAATTTCGTCCTGCATCGGCAGGTACACGCCCGCCGAGTCGACGAGGTAGATGATGGGCACATGGTTCTCCAGCGCAATTTTTTGTGCGCGGAGGTTTTTCTTAGCCGTAATCGGAAACCAGGCCCCCGCCTTCACGGTGGCGTCGTTCGCCACGATCATGCACTCCTGGCCGCTAACGGGCCCCAGCCCCATGACCGTCCCCCCTGCCGGGCATCCCCCTTCGTCCTCGTACATCTCGTACCCGGCAAACAGGCCCAGCTCCCCAAACGCCGCCGGGTCGTCGACCAGGTACTCGATCCGCTCGCGGGCCGTGAGCTTGCCCCGCTCGTGCTCGCGTTCAATCTTTTCCGCCCCGCCCCCCATCCGCACCTCCGCGGCGCGGTCCTTCATCGTTTCGACGAGGGCCTGGTAGTGGGCCGCCTGCTCCTGAAACGAAGCGCTTTCAACGGGGGATTCGGTGCCGAGTGTACCGGAGTCAGACATGCAGCAAGAAACTTTGCGGACGACAAAATGAGTGTGATGCTGCTCCCAAACTAACCGACGCGGTCCCCAATCCAAAACGCGTCGCCGCCCCCGGGATGCTGTCCGCCTCACGGCGTCGCGCGGCCCGGGGCGACTAAAAAATGACTCCGACCGGGAACCTATCGGGAGCAAAGCGTCCAAGGGGGGCCTCGATCTACACTTATTGGTGACAAAGAGACGAAGACGCATGAACAAACAGAAGACGCTCTTTTCTAGCCCATTTCGTCGCGTGCATCGGTCCCGCCGGCGGACCCGGCTGGATGGACTCCGGACCCGGAAAAAGCGACGGGTAAAGCAGATCCGAAAGGCCCTCCAGCGGGCCGGGCGCCCCGAGAAGTGACTCCGCTTTGTCGCCGGACGCGCACAACCGGGCACACGCGACGAGCAGTTTTATCGTTGTCCCCAAACCGCCCTCCCTTGAACGCCTGCCTCGCGCAGGAGAGGACGACCGACATGCCCCCCAATCCCCAGAGATCTTCGCCGCCGCCGGACGGCAGATCGTCGTCTCTCCCCCCAACGGACCCACTGGAGCAGCTCCGGAGGGCCCGCCGAGCGCGCCGAGACACGGACGCGAAGGCGCCCGTGTGGTCCGAGGCTGAGCTCAAGCGGATTTGGCAGAACACCGCCGATTGATCCCCCCTCGCCCGCTCAAAAAATACAAAAAGCCCGTCCCCGGTTTGGGGACGAGCCCTTGTGGATGGGACTTGGAGGGCATGTTGACCAAGGCGCCCAATTGACGTGCGCGTCGCTGGGCCCCCAGCCCTAAACAAGCTACAGGATGGCGCTCATTTTGCGGCGAATCTCCTCGATGGGCTCCTCTGTTTTGTCGTGGATCAGACCAACAATTTTCGTGAAGTTGCCCCGCGCCCGCTTCATTTGTTTGTTGTCGAAGTCGGCATCGTCCCAGATGTCTTTAATCTGATCCCGAATCCGACGCCAGTCCTCATTCATTTTTTCCGTCGCCATGACCAATTTTGTTGGTTCGTGAACAGAATTGCGGCCTGCAAGACAAGTAATACCGCATTCCCAGCATCGGGGTTTCCTCAGTTTCGAGGAGGCGTACAGGGTGGGCCTCCTTCACGGCTCGCCCAGGCCTCGGGAAATTGAACGCAATCACAGATCGCTTCCCCCTCCCGCCCCGAACGGCAGGCCTGCCATTGAGTATCAAACACGCACTTGATTGTAGAGAAGCGGCCCCCTCCACATGCCCAACGTCGGGATCATCGGAGCCGGCATCAGCGGCCTCGCGGCCGCGTACCGACTTCAAGAGCACGGCCATTCGGTTCGCCTTCTGGAAGCCTCCGGGCACACGGGGGGCGTGATCCGCTCGGAGTCGTCGGAGGGCTTCCTGGTGGAGCACGGCCCCAACTCGATCCGGGCCGGGGCCGCCGGTCTGGAGACGCTGATCGACGCCCTCGACCTCCACGAGGACCGCGTCTGGGCCAACGACGCGGCCGATACCCGGTACGTGGTGCGCGACGGCCGACCTACACCCCTGCCTCGCTCCGTCGGCTCTTTCCTCACGACCGATTTGTTCTCGACCCGGGCGAAGTTGCGCCTCCTGGCGGAGCCCTTCATCGGACGGGCCGCGGCGGAGGAGGAGAGCGTGGCCCGGTTCACGGAGCGGCGCCTGGGCCCCGAGGTGCTCAACTATGCCGTCGCCCCCTTCGTGGGGGGCGTGTTCGCGGGGAGGCCCGACGACCTGTCGGTCCAGCATGCCTTCCGTCGCCTCGCCGCGCTCGAAGAAGAGTCCGGCTCCCTCCTCCTCGGCGCAATCCGACGGGCCTTGACCAGCGACGACGGTGCCCCCCCGGACACTCCGTCGGGCCTCTTCTCCTTCCGCAACGGCCTGCAGACGCTCCCCAACGCACTGGCCGACACGCTCGGCGACCGCATCCGCCTGAACGCCCCCGTCCACGCCCTCGCGCACGACGGCACCGCGTGGCGGGTGACGGTCTCGCCCCCGGATGCCCCCGCACACACCCGCTCCTTCGACGCCCTCGTCTGCACCGTGCCGCTCCATCGGCTCGCCGCGATGGAGATCGACACCCCCGTCGATCTTGCGCCCCTTGGGGAGGTGACCTATCCCCCGCTGAGTGTGCTTGCCCTCGGCTACGGGCGAGACGCCATCGACCACGCCCTCGATGGATTCGGGATGCTCGTGCCGCCGGTGGAGGACACGTTGGACGTCCTCGGGACCATCTTTTCCTCCACGCTCTTCCCCGGCCGCGCCCCGGAGGGGCACGTGCTTCTCACCACCTTCGTCGGTGGCGCACGCGCCCCCCACCACGCCACGTCCGACGCGGCGGCCCTTCAGGCCCGCGTGGCCCGCGACCTGGATTCACTCCTCGGTGTGGATGCGTCGCCGGTGTTTCGGCGCCTCGTCCACTGGCCCCATGCCATTCCGCAGTACGAGCTCGGGTACGGAACGGTCAAAGACACATTTGACGCCCTGGAGGCGGCCCACCCTCACCTTGCCTTTGCCGGCAACTACCGGGCGGGCGTATCGGTGGGCGATGCGCTTACCTCCGGCCTGGAGGCGGCCGACCGCCTGCTCGAGACGGACGAGCGGGCCGCGCAGCCTCACTGACGCCGCGCATCGGCCGTCCCCGTCTCGGCGGCCAGTTGCCGCACCAGCCGGCGCTTCACGACCGGCAGGAGCGTTTCCTGGTACGGGACGTCAAGGTCGGTTTTTGAGAAGTACGTGGCCGGGGTGGGCAGGTCGCGGCGTTCTTCGATGAGCTGGAGCTTGACGGACGACGGATTCGCGTCCACCTCTTCTTCCGGGACGGTCTTGCAGTGGACCGTTTTCAGGGCGCGGTGGGTCTCTCCGTCCCCCTCGATGAGCGACAGTGTATAGCGCAGGACGTGAAGCTCCTCGTCGTCCCGGTGGGGCACCATGAGATAGCCTTCCTGCACGTAGGACGGCACGATGCCTACCGTCTCAAGCTCCAGGTTGTCTTCCACCTCCTCGTAGACGGCCGTCCCTTCGTCGATGACTTCTCGGATGTGGGGCAGCGCCCACCGGATCAGGTCCTCCACCTCGGCCATCTCGCCCCCGTCGAGGTCCGGCCACTCGTAGGTGAGGGTTTTGTCCTCCCAATTGATGCCCGCGATGCGGCCGGTGTCGGGGGTGCGAAAATTTTCCGTCCGGTCCAGGATGGTGGAAAGCGCGCCGTGGAGCTTCGCGAGCCGGCCAAGGTGGGGGTAGACGCGTTGCTCCTCGAACGCGGAGCGGGCCGTTTCCAGGCCCGCAAGCACCTCGTACTGAGTGCGCTCAATGTCCTCGACGGCACTGGTAAACAGATTCAGGCTGAGGGGGTCCATGGGACTGGGGCGGAACGCGTGAATGTGAAGCGGCGGACAACGTTGTGCATAGAAATCATGCACGGGGTCGTCAACCGCCCAAAAACCATTCCGGCTCGGCGCCGTCTCCGGTCATTCCGGACGCATCTGTTCCATGAGGGCCTTCACCTGGCGACGCGGCATGCGGGTGAACGTGTTGAACTGGCCGCCCGCCGCCAGGGCTTCTCCGCCGTCGAACGTGACGACCTCGCCGTTCATGAACGCGGACAGGTCACTGAGAAGGAAGCTGGCCAGGGTGGCCAGCTCCTCGGGCTCCCCAAACCGACGCACCGGGACGCGCTCCCGCATTTTTTGCTCCAGGTCGTCGTCGGGCACGAGCCGGTCCCACGCGCCCTCGGTCGGGAAGGGGCCGGGGGCCACGGCGTTGAGGCGGATTCCTTCGCTTCCCCATTCCGCCGCCAGCGAGCGCGTCATGGCGACGATGCCAGCCTTCGACATAGCGCTGGGCACCACGTAGGCGCTGCCCGTCTCCGCGTAGGTGGTGGCGATGGAGAGCACGACGCCCTCCGCGTCCCGCTCCAGCCACCGCTGCCCGCAGGCCTGCGTGCAGTAGAAGGACCCGTACAGGTTCGTCTGGACAATGGCGTCGAAGCCGTTCGGCGAAATGTCCTCCGTCGGCGCCAGGAAGTTGGCCGCGGCGTTGTTGACGAGCCGCGTCACGGGCCCCTGGCGATCCTCCGCCTCCTCGAAGAAGGCCTGCACGGCCTCGTAATCGCGGACGTTGCACTGGATGCCCTCCGCGGCGCCCCCCGCCGCCTCGATGTCCCTCACCGTCTCGGCCAGCGGATCGGGGCGACGCCCGTTGATCGTCACAGCCGCGCCCAGGTCGGCAAACCGGAGGGCCATTGCGCGGCCCAGCCCGGTCCCGCCGCCGGTGACGACAATGTGCTGATCGGCGAGGAGGTCGGGCGCAAAGGAATCGGACATAGCAGGGAAAGCACGTTCACGTGGAAACCGATAGGCACAGTCTGTATGCCGGGGCCCCTACGCCGGTTCGCGGGTCCCCGATCGGTCAGCCTCCGGCTCGTCCTCGTCCGTCGCGTCGGGGGCGCCATCCCCCCGCGGATGCGGCGCCCCGCCGTCCACATCCTCCGGCGTGACCTCCACGTCCGTCACGTCCCGCTCTAGTCCCTCTACGATCGAGGAATCGAGGGCGCCCCGGTCGGCGGGCTGCCCCGGAAGCATGCGGCCCTGTCGATACTCCTCTAGGTCAAAGGCGTCCACCTGGATGTAGCGCTCCCGCGCCGCGTCGGCGCGGCGGACGAGGGCTCGGTCCTCCTCGGTAATCACACCGTGCTCCACCGCCTCTTCGAGGAGCTGATGAGGACGCCGCTTCGGTAGGTCGCCGGCACGAATCGCCGCCTTGATTTTCTGGCCGACGTGGTAGGCCTCGCGGCTGAGTCGGAACGCCCGCTCCAGCTCCCCCAGCGGCTGATCGGGATCGTCGGGCACGTACAGGTCCTCCGTGAGCCACTCGCGGGCGCCCGCCTTCTCCTGAATCGCCCGTGCGAGCGTGCTCCCCAGGTCGTCCCCCGGCCTCTCACCGATCGTGTTGAGGCGGGACCACGGCGCCACCAGGCCCCGCAGGAGCCAGGTCCCCCCCGGCACCTTCAGGTTCTCGAATAGGCCGTCGAACGCCTCCTGCATCTGCGCGAAGGCGTGCTGCATGCTCCAATGCAGGAAGGCCTCCTGTTCCTCCGGCCGGCCCTCTTTTTCGAACCGCGTGAGCACCGCCGTGCCCAGGTACATCCACGACAGGATGTCCGCAAAACGCCCTGTGATCTTCTCCTTCCGCTTCAGCATGCCCCCCAGGCTGCCCATCGCCAGGTCGGCAAAAAAGGCGAAGCTGGCCGACGCCCACGCCATCTTGCGGTAGTAAGGCGCGGCGGGGCCGCGTACCGGGCTGCTCGCCAGGCGGCCCCGGGTGAGGCTGAGGCCAAGAGCGCGAAAGCCGTTGCGCACCACGTGCCCGATGTGACTCCAGAAGGCGTCGTCGAAGGCGTCCACGTCCCCCTCCATCAAGGCCTCAATTTCGTCGAGGGCGTACGGGTGGCACCGGATCGCGCCCTGACCGAAGATCATCATCGTCCGCGTTAGGATGTTCGCCCCCTCCACCGTAATGCTGATCGGCTGCGCCTGGTAGGCCAGTCCCATCAGGTTGTTCGGCCCCTGCGAGATCCCGTTGCCCGCCAGCACGTCCATCCCGTCGTTCACCAGGTCGCGCTGCAGCTCGGTGGTGTTGTACTTCATGATGGCCGACACCACGCCCGGCTTCTCCCCCTGGTCCACCGCGCCGTTCGTGTACGTCCGTGCGGCATCCATGATGTACGTGTACCCGGCAATGCGCGCCAGCGGCTCCTCGATGCCCTCGAACTTCCCAATCGAAAGGCCAAACTGCTCGCGGATGGCGGCGTGCCCACCCGCCACACGCGTCACCATCTTGCCGCCCCCCACCGCCTGTGCCGGCAGCATGATGCCCCGCCCCGCCGAGAGCGCGTCCATCAGCATGGCCCAGCCTTCGCCCGCCCCGTCTCTCCCGCCGATGATGGCGTCCAGGGGCAGCACCACGTCCTCCCCCTCCGTGGGGCAGTTGAAGAACGCCACGCCGAGGGGGTCGTGGCGACGCCCCAGCTTGACGCCCGGCGTGTCGGTCGGCACAAGCGCACAGGTAATGCCCAGGTCTTCGCCTTTGCCCAGGTGATTTTCGGGGTCGTGCAGCTTGAACGCCAGGCCGAGCACCCCGGAAATGGCGGCCAGCGAAATGTAGCGCTTCTCCCAGTTGAGGCGCAGCTTCAGCTCTCCATCCTCGTCTTCAAACACCTCGCCGGTGGACTCCATCGCCCCCGCGTCCGACCCCGCGTTCGGCTCCGTGAGCGCAAACGAGGGCAGGATCTCGCCACTCGCCAGTTGCGGCAGGTAGTGGTCCTGCTGCTCGTCGGTGCCGTAGTGGAGCAGCAACTCGCCGGGGCCGAGGGAGTTGGGCACCATCACCGTGATGGACAGGGGCACCGAGTGCCCGCCCAGCTTCTGCACCACCGCACTCCGGGCGGCAACGGAAAAGCCTTTCCCGCCGTACGCCTCCGGAATGATGAGCCCGAAGAATCCCTTCTCCTTCAGGTAGTCCCACGTCTCGGCCGACAGGTCGCCGCGCTGGTGGACCTGCCAGTCGTCGACCATCGCACACACCTCCTCGCACGGCCCGTCTAGGAACGCCTGCTCGTCGTCGGAGAGCTCCGGGTAGAGCTGATCGAGGGTCTTCTCAAAGTCGGGCTTTCCGGAGAACAGCTCCCCCTCCATCCACACGGTTCCCGCGTCGATGGCCGTCTGCTCGGTCTCCGAGATGGTCGGCAGGAACTGAAGCGCTTCCATCAATCCCATCACGCCCGCGGACACCTGGCGCCGGATCGGCCCAATGTTGAAGACGGCCACGAGTCCCCCGTACGGGATCCAGACCCAGAGCGGCGCGCCGCCCCCGTAGAGCCCGACGGCTCCGGCCAGGGCCCACGCCCAGAGCGGCGCCCCGGTGTAGCCGAGTACAGCGAGCACGAGGAGCATTCCCCCGACAATACCGGCCGTCGGCATGCCGGCAAAGAAGTCAAACAACGGAAGAGTCATGGCGGGCCCTCTGAACTGGTGAACAGATTCGTGCGTCCCGGCCCGATCGTCGAACCGGGTGCAAACCGCTGTGGAGCGCTGGTTAACACCGTTAATTTACGTCATCATTATAATTAACGGTGTTATCCTCTGCAAGTTCACCGACAGGCCCTGTTCGGGTCCCACCCGAATACTTATGGCGTCCCACGGCCCTCCTCATCGCCTACTGCTGTAGCGGAACGTCCGTGCGGCCCCAGAAATGAACCACGGCTCTCAGAAGCGTTCTGCTCGGCGCGCTCCGCGGTGCGCATGGGCGCAGACCGAAGCAACGCTCCTCGTCTCCAAAGCATATGCCGGCGAATCCCCGGGCGCCGAAGCTGATCGACGTTAGAGATTCTGAGTGGTGGGCCGGTAGAGGATCTCGTTCACGTCAACGTCCTCCGGCTGCTCGATCGCAAACGCGACGGCCCGCGCAAACGAATCGGCCGACACGGCATGCTCGTCGTAGAGCGACTCAGTCTCCTCGGCCACGTCCCCTTCGGAGATCGTATCCGGCAGTTCCGATTCGACGGCCCCGGGGGAGATGATGGTCGTGCGGAGGCCGTAGGGTGTTGCCTCCTGGCGCAGCCCGTCGGAGAGGGCCCGCACGGCGTGCTTCGTGGCCGCGTACACGGCACTGCCCTCGTGTACCTCGTGGCCCGCGTCGGAGGCGACGTTGATGATGTGGCCGGACGCCTGCTCTTTCATGTAGGGCAGGGCCGCCGCAATGCCGTACAGGACGCCCTTCACGTTGACGTCGATCATCTGGTCCCACTCGTCGACGTTGAGCCGATCGAGCGGGGAGAGCGGCATGACGCCGGCGTTGTTGAGCATCACGTCGATGCGGCCGAACGCGTCGACCGCGGCGTCGACCAGGGCCTGGACCTGCTGGCGCTCGGTGACGTCGGTGGAGACGGCACGTGCCTCCCCGCCGCCCTCGACGATTTCGTCGGCGATCGTGTTGAGGCGCTGGGTACGCCGCGCCCCCAGCACGACACGGGCGCCATGGTCGGACAGATGCCGCGCGGCCGCCTCGCCGAGCCCGCTGCTGGCCCCCGTAATCACGACGACCTTCCCTTCAATTCTTGCGCTCATATACAAAACGGGTCGTACAAAAAGACCTGCCGTGTCTGATACAGAGGCGCGCCCGGCCCGTCAAAGCCGAAGGTTTTCGATCACGCCCGCGGCGCCCATCCCGCCCCCCACGCACATCGTGCAGAGGCCGTATCGCACCTCGCGGCGGATCATTTCGTGCAGCAGCGTGGCGGTGAGCTTCGCCCCGGTGCAACCGAGCGGGTGTCCCAGCGCAATCGCCCCACCATTCACGTTGACGATGTTCGGATCGAGCCCTACCTCTCGAATCACGGCCAGCGACTGCGAGGCAAAGGCCTCGTTCAGCTCCACGAGCCCAATGTCGTCGACCGAGAGCCCGGTTTGCGCCAGCGCCTGCGGGATCGCCTCCGCCGGCCCGATGCCCATGAGCTCCGGGTCGACGCCCGCCACGGCGAACCCCCTCAGCGCCCCGAGCGGATCCACGCCGAGGTCTGCGACCCGGTCGCCGCTCATCACGACGGTCGCGGCCCCCCCGTCGGACCGCTGGGAGGAGTTGCCCGGCGTGACGCTGCCGCCCTCCCGAAACGCGGCGGGCAGCTTGGCGAGCACGTCCAGGTTCGTGTCGCGACGCGGCCCCTCGTCGACCTCCAACGTCACGGTTTCGGTCGTGGCCTCCCCTGCGTGCCCGTTTGCCGACTGGTAGTGCGTCTCCTCCAGGGTCAGCGGCACCAGCTCGTCCTCGAACCGCCCCTGGTCGATGGCGTCCACCGCTCGCTCGTGGGAGCGCAGCGCGAAGCGGTCCTGGTCCTCCCGCGACACCCCGTACTCGTCGGCCACGTTTTCGGCGGTAATGCCCATGGAGACATACGTGCCCACTTTTTCCTCCGTCAGCTCCGGGTCCGGCTGAAAGAAGAAGCCACTCATCGGCACCTGGCTCATCGACTCCGCCCCGCCCGCCACGATCACGTCGGCCGTTCCCGTGGCGATTCGCTGCGAGGCCTGGGCGATCGTCTGCAGGCCCGACGAGCAGAAGCGGTTGACCGTCGCGCCCGGCACGTGGTCCGGCAATCCGGCCTTCTGCGCGATCAGGCGGCCCACGTTCATTCCCTGCGGGCCCTCCGGAAAGGCGCAGCCCATCAGCACGTCGTCCACCATCTCGGGCTCCAGGCCGTCGACGCGGCCCAGCGCCCCTGTCACGGCCTCGGCGCCGAGGTCCTCCGGCCGGTAGTGTGCGAGGGTGCCCTTCTCGGCCTTGCCGACGGGCGTGCGGACGCTACTGACAATGTAGGCGTCGTTTGTTGCTTTCATGGGTCTGGGTTGAAGGTTGGAGAGTTTGGGCGTTGAGTGTTTTGGGTTGGGGGTGAGCGGTGGGACAGGAACCGTAGACGAAAACACTTAGCGCACAACCCACCAACGCCAAACACCTAATTCCGGAGGGGCTTGTTGTGCTCCAGCATGTGCTGGATGCGGGCCTGGGTCTTCTCCTCGCCCAGAAGGCTTAGGAAGACCTCCCGCTCCAACTCGATCAGGTAGTCCTCGTGCACCTCCTGCGGGCTGCTCAGCTTCCCGCCGCACATCACTTTCCCGAGCTGCGTGGCGAGGTGCTCGTCGTACTCGGTGATGTACTTCCCCTCGCGGTACTGCATCAGGGCCACCTTGAAGGTGGAGAGCGTTTTCGCCCCGAGCACTTTGATCTTGTTCATCACAGGCGGCGGGGCGTAGCCCTGCTCGCTGAGGCGCAGCACCTCCTGCTTCGCGGCGTAGAGGCGTCGGTCCTCGTGCATCACGACGCGCGTGTTCTCGGGCAGGAAGCCCATCTCGATGCCCTGCGCGGCACTCTCGGCCACCTCGGCCATCGCCACCGTCTCGAAGTAGGGGCGCAGGTGATCCTGGATCGCGTTGTGGTTGTCGTTCGGGGCGTCCTGCGCGGCCCTGGCGGCGAGGCGCATGGTGCCGGTCCCGGCGGGAATGAGCCCCACGCCCAGCTCCACGAGGCCGATGTACGTCTCGGCGGCGGCCACCGGGTGCGGGCAGGCCATCGCCATCTCGCAGCCGCCCCCCAGCACGCGCTGGTGCGGGGCCACCACCACCGGCGACGACGCGTACCGCACCTGCTGGATCGTCCGCTGAAATTCGTCGATGTACTGGTCGATCACGTCGAACGCGCCCTCCGAGGCCGCCATTGCCATCTCCCCCAGGTTGGCCCCGACGGAGAAGTTTTTGCCCTCGTTGCCCACGATCATTCCGCGCAGGTTGGCGTCCTGCTCCACCCGCCCGACGCACTCCCGGAGCCCCATCATCACGTCGCGCCCCAGGGTATTGGCCTTCGACCGAAACTCGAAGAGGGCCACCCCATCGCCCACGTCGAGCAGGGCCGCGTCGTCGGTGCTCCAGAGCTCGTTCGCGGCGTCCTGCTTGATCGGGGCGAGGCGAAGTTCGTCTGCCGGCCGCGGATCGGGCTCGTGCCGGTCGGCGTGGGGCATGAAGACCGCCTGCTCGCCGTCTCGCGTGTCGTAGAAGGTTTCGCCCCGCTCGTGCATGGCGTGGACCCAGCCCGGCACGTCGAAGGCCTGCGCCTCCAGGCCGTCGAGGACGGTCTCCATCCCGAGGGCGTCCCACATCTCGAACGGCCCCATCGTCCACCCGAATCCCCAGCGGATGGCCCGGTCCACGTCCGCCGGGTTGTCGGAGACCTCTCCGAGGCGGTTCGCACTGTAGGCCAGCAGCTCCAGCGTCGTCTCCCGGAAGAACCGCCCCGCTCGGCCGTCGTCCTCGTAGAGGGCCTGGAGGCGGGCCGACAGCCCCCCCGCGTTCCAGACTGCCCCGAGATCGCCAAGCTCCTCGTCCGCCGCGCTCGTGTAGCCGAGGGTGTCCGGGTCCACCGACTTGATCTCTCCATCTTCTTTCTTGTAGAATCCGGCCTTCGTCTTCTCCCCCAGCCGGCCGTCATCCACGAGGCGCTCCAGCACGTCCGGCACGGCGAACGCCTCGCGCTGCGCCTCGTCGTCGACCAGCTCCCGCAGGTTGGTAGCCACGTCCATCAGTACGTCGAGCCCCACGAGGTCGGCGGTGCGGAAGGTCGCGGACTTGGGCCGGCCCGAGATCGTTCCCGTCAGCGTATCGATCTCTTCGATCGTGTAGTCGCCGTCGGTGAAGTAGCGGATCGCCTGCAGCTGGGCGAAGACGCCGATCCGGTTGCCGATGAAGTAGGGGACGTCGTTCGCCACGACGATGCCCTTGCCCAGCCGCAGCCGCCCAAACTGCGCCACCCGCTCCGTGACGTCCGGATCGGTGGCGTCGGTGGGCACCAACTCCAAAAGCTTCAGGTAGCGCGGCGGGTTGTAGAAGTGGGTGCCCAGAAAGCGGCGCTTGAAGTCTGCGGACCGCCCCTCGGTGATGGCGTGAATGGGCAGCCCGCTGGTGTTCGTGGAGATGACCGCGTCGTCCGCGGCGTGCGCCTCGATGCGGGCGTGCACGTCGCGCTTCACGTCCATCCGCTCCACGACCGCCTCCACAATCCAGTCAACGGCCCCGATTCGATCGAAATGCTCCTCGAAGTTGCCGAGGTGGACCCGGTCGGCCGCCTCGTCGGCGAAGAAGGGGTCGGGGCTCGCCTCACGGGCCTGCTCAAAGCCCTCCCGCACGACGGCGTTCGGATCGTCGTCGTCCGGCGCAATGTCGAGCAGGTGCACCTCCAGGCCGGCGTTGGCGAGGTGTGCCGCGATCTGCGCGCCCATGGTGCCGGCCCCCAGCACGGCCGCAGTCCGGAACGGGGGGTGCGTGGGGGGGGGCTCCAGGTCGAGAGCGCGCGTGTCAAGGGATGTGGTGTCCATGGCGTCAGTTCGGGACGTGAATGAGAACAGATTTGTCGACGTTAACGGCGTTAACCGCGGGCATCAAGATCCGGAATCGCTTCCAGCCCGAGGGAGGCGCCTAGACAGCCCCGCCTCTCTGCGTGCATCACACCTCCACCAGAACCACCCCCCGTCCGCCCCCCGCTCCGTCTTCGTCGTACAGGGCCTCAATCTCGTCGGCGTAGGCCGTCCGCACCTCCGGCCGGCGGATCTTCATGGTCGGGGTCATTAGGTCCGAGTCCACGGTCAGTTCGTCGGGGACGAGGGCCAGGCGCTTGACGGTCGACCAGGGCTCCATCCCTTCGTTCGCGCTCTGCACGATCGACCGGTACGCATTCACAATGTCGGGCTCAGTCAGGAGATCTTCAATGTCTCGCTCGGCGCCCAGGCCCCGTTCGGACGCCAGCGCCTGCGCCTGGTCCGGGGCCGGAAACAGCAGGGCCGCACAGAACTTGCGGTCCCGGCCTACGACGACGGCGTTGTCCACCAGCGGGTCACTTCCCATTCGGTTCTCGATGGGCTGGGGCATCACGTACTTTCCGGTTGAGAGTTTGAAGAGGGCCTTCTTGCGGTCGGTGATTTTGAGAAAGCCGTCTTCGTCGAACTCGCCGATGTCCCCGGTGTGGAGCCATCCGTTCTCTTCCATGACGGCGTCCGTCTCGTCGGGGGCCTTGTAGTAGCCCTGCATTACGTGGGGGCCCCGCGTTAGGATTTCTCCGTCCTCCGCAATTTTGACCTCCACGCCGGGCAGGGGCTCGCCCACCGTGCCGGGCTTGTTGCGCTGGGGGCGGGTGTAGGAGATCACCGGGCTCGTCTCGGTCAGGCCGTATCCCTGAAGCGTCGTGATGTCCGCCGCCGCCAGGATGTTGGCGAGGTCCGGCTGGAGGGCCGCCCCTCCTACGACCACGTATTTCACCCGGCCCCCAAAGGCAGCTCGCCACTTTCGAAACACGAGCCGGTCCGCCGCTGCGCGCTTGAGGGCGTAGAGGGGCGGCTGCGACCGGGTCATGTCGTAGTCCTGCGCCACCTGGAGCCCCCACTCCCCGATGCGCTTCTGAAGCCCCTGCATGCCCATCACCTTCTTCTTGATGCCGGCGTACACCTTTTCGAGGACGCGCGGGACCGACGCGAAGACCGTCGGTCGCACCTTCGGCAGGGCGTCCACGAGGTCGTCGGGGTGGGCGAAGTAGATGCTGATGCCCCGCATCATGTAGGCGTACTGCAGCATGCGGGCGAACACATGCGTGAGGGGCAGGAACGAGATCACCACTTCCCCTTCCGGACCGGTCTCGAAGTCGTCGATCTCCGCGATCGACGTAATGGCGTTCGACGAGATGTTCTCGTGGGACAGCATCACGCCCTTGGGCCGCCCCGTGGTGCCACTCGTGTAGATGATGGTCGCGAGGTCCTGGGGGTCGATTTCCGCCCGCAGGTCGTCGACGGCCGCGGACGGGTCCTCAACCTCGGCGCGGCCGAGGGCCTGAACGGCCTCCAGCGTCTTTAGCGTCACCCGGTCCGGCAGGTCCGGGCGGGCGTCCTCGTCGCCGGGGTCGCAGACGATGACCGTCTCGATGCGGGGCAGGTCCGGGAGCAGGGCCGCGGCCTGCCCGAGGCGCTTCGGGTTGGAGACGACGAGCGCCTCTGCCTCGGCGTGGTCGACGACGTACTGCATCTGCTCCGCCGCGCTCGACAGGTACAGCGGCACGTCGATGAGGCCCCCGATCAGGCACCCCATGTCGACGACACAGTAGTGCACGTCGCTCTCCAGGAGGAGGGCCACCTTCGCCCCCTGCTCCAGGCCGAGGGCACGCAGGCCCAGGGCCGTCGCTTCCGCCCGCCGCCGAAATTGATCGAGCGACATGGGCACCCAGCCCTCGTCGGTCGGCTGGTTCAGGGCCTGGGGGTTGTCGTACGCGTCGGTGGCCTCGTACAGCAGATCAGGGATGGTCCGCCCCCGCACGCAGGGACCAGCATCTGGGGGCGCCGTGTAAATGGGACCGGACATGAGCTGCGGGTCAGCATCGGTGAAAGGAAACCCGGCACCACGCCGAGGGCGTCTCAGGGCGCATCAGGACGTGGACGCGGCAGGCGCTTGGAATCCACGGAGGACCTGGCGGATGGCGGTCTCGATGAACGCGTCCGGGTCGATGTGCACGTCCACGCGGTCGGCCAGGAGCAGCGACACGGTGCCGTGCAGCGACGCCCAGACGGCGCTCGCGGACACCCGGCTGTCGTCCACCTCGAAAATGCCCTGGTCGACGCCTTCGTCAAGGGCCCGGGCAAAGAAGTCCAGATTCTCACGGGCCGCTCGGTACTTTTCGGGCGGATAGCGTTCCATCCGCTCCGGCCGCAACTGGAACATAATCTCGTAGTACTCCGGGTTTTCGAGCCCAAACTCGACGAAGCATTCGCAGAGGGCGTGGAGACGCTGAACCGGGGACTCAGGGTGTTGCGCCGCCGCGTCTCGGAGACGATCCCGCAACGCCATCATGCCCTCGTGGATGAGGGCGTGGAGCAGCGCGTCCTTGCCGTCGAAGTGAAGGTAGATGCTGGTGGCGCTGTAGCCAATGGCGTCGGCAATCGTGCGCATCGACAGCGCCTTATAGCCCTCCTGCACGAGCAGGTGACGCGCCGTATCCAAAATGTGGCGGCGGAGTTCGGCTTCCTCCGACCCGTCGGTCGCCGTAGTCATGCGGGGACGCACCTCGTGACTGGATGATGCGATGGGGCCGCGAGCACACGACGGTCCCCATTTCTACGAGGCAATGTACTACACGATCGGCACTGATCCAACCCCACGTTGAGCACGCCCGCAGCTTCTCCCCCGGTCGCTTCCAGGCTCAGGCTCCGGTCTTGTACAGCGGGGCACAGCCTCCGGCTCCGCCCTCCCGGGCCGCCTCCGCAGGACCTACTGGAAGTTGAACAGGAGCGAGAACCGGAGGGTGTTGGCCAGGGGACTTTCGTCCTCCGCGGTGTAGAGGTAGGAGATGTCCACGCCGACGATGTTGTACCGGAGCCCGGCCCCGAACGTAAGGAACTGGCGGTCCCCGTTGTCCGGATTTTCGTAGTAGTACCCCGTCCGAAGCGCGAACAGGTCGCTGTACCAGTACTCAACACCCGTCCCGACCGTGAACTGCTCCACGAGAGACAAACTGGAGGCCTCCCCATTCGGCCCGACCTGCCCGCGAGCCGCCCCCCACGAATCGAAGAGTGCCTCGAATCCTGTTTTCCCAACCCGAGCCGTGTCGCCATCCACGACCCTTCGCTCCGTGCTCACCAGCGACTTGTTGAAGTCCGTAGCGAAGGTCAACGAATTGTATTCGTCAAAGTCGATGGTCAGGGCCGGACCAAATCGCAGATTCGCGGGAATGGGGTCTTCGTCCGGGCTGTTTTCGTTGAAGTCGAGTGTTCCTCCTAAGTTTGCGATATTAAGGCCGGCGGAGAACGTCGCGTCCGCCCCGCCCAGCGCAAAAGGGGCCGACCGGTACAGCGCCGAGATGTCCGTGGCGAGCGTAGCTGCGTTTCCTTCTCCAGTTCCCTCTCGTAGACCAGAGGTGAGTTTCGAGTGGATGTATCGGAGCGAGGTCCCCACCCCCAACCGCTCGGACACCTTCACGCCGTAGGACGTGGAGATGGCGAGCTGGTAGGAGTTCGTCACACCGAGCCGGTTCCCTGACGGGTCGCGGATCTCGGTCTCGCCGAGATTGAGGTACTGGACGTTGCCCCCAAACGTCCCGACGCCATCGACGTGGTACGACCCGACGAGGTATTCGTAGAACAGGTTGGCGTTGAATTCCGGAAGCCAGTTCGCGTGCGTGATTCCGACCTGCGTGTCTTGCTGGAACGCAAGGCCGGACGGGTTCCAGAAAATCGTATTGGCGTTGTCGGCGGTGGCCACCCCGGCGTTGCCCATCCCGGCCGCTCGGCTGTCGGGCTCAATGCGGAGGAAGAGGGCCGAGGACTGGGCGACCTGTCCGTGGGCCGGCACCGTCAGCCCCCCTACGAGGAACAGTCCAAAGGCGACAACGAACCAGCGGGGCGCGCGAGAAAGAACCTGATCAGCCATAGGAGAGGAGGATTGATCGCGTACAGAGTGAACGTCAACGCCGGATGCGACGAGAGCACATCGGCCTTCCGGGCACTCGCGGGCGGGCGGGATACTCCCCCTGGACCAGCGCACCGTGCCGCCCCGGGATTCGTCGGCGCATGGGCCCGGATTAGCTCGAGATGCCTCTCGTGCAGCTCAGTTTGTGCGGCGTCGTCTGTAGCGTTCGTGGATCAACAGGCCGTGGCGGGTTTGCAGGAAAAACCGACGGAGGGATCGATCATATCGGGAAGTATTTCACCACCCGGTATGAATGTAACAGCCATTCTGGACATATTCCAAACACAAAAGATGCCACGGCTACTTGGTAGCCGAACGGCGCCCGCGAGTTTCTTTCCTGGTTCTCCTCATGCTTCCTCCTGATCTTCGAGCGCGTCCCGGAGGCGGGTCAGCCGCTGGAGGGATTCCGCCATGCGCTGGCTGGCTTCCTGGATGTCCTGGGCCGACGAGGCGAACTGGTCGTCGAGCTCCTCCTCTCGGCTCAGTTCAAGTAAAAACTGCGCGTTTCCCGAAATGATAGAGAGGGGGTTGTTGAGATCGTGGTAGACGGTGGACAGGGCCTCGTGGAGCTCGTCCGTCGTTTCGGGCTCTTCGAAGTCGCTCATTTTATCGGGTCGCTACTGGCGGAATGGAGAGGGGATGATGTGAGGTGGGGGGTCTGTCCGAAGCCGTCGCAGAACCTCACAAAGCGTCGAGGGACCGTTCATTGACAACCTGCACGCCGCGGTCGGTGCGTTCCACGTCGGCAACCGCAACCTCCGGATCGTGTTCGAAGAACAATTTCCATTCCGAATCCGCCGCCTGCTCCAAAAACTCGCCTTTCTCTTCGATCGTCCGGAGCGGGCGGACATCGTAGGCCATCGTCCAGGCCGGAGAAAGGTGGTGCGTGGTCGGCAGGAGGTCCGCCACGTAGACGAGGGTCGTCTCGTCGTCCCGCACCGTTACGGTTTGTTGCGCCTCGGTGTGGCCGTGTACGAGTGACACGTCAACGTGCGGAAGGAGCGTCGTCTCCCCCTCCACGAGGTTGAGCTGACCGGCCTCTTCGATGGGGGCGAACGTATCGGAACGAAAGGACTGTTCCTCTTTCGGGTTCGGGTCGGCGGCCCAGTTCCAGTGTCGTCGCTGGACGTGATAGGTCGCGTTGGGAAAGGCAACCGCGGGCTCGCCATCGATCCGCCGTGTGCTTCCGCCCGCGTGATCGAAGTGGAGATGCGTGAGGACGACGTCGGTCACGTCCACCGGCGCCACCCCGTGTGCTGCGAGCGAGCCCTCGAGGGTGGCCCCGCTGTGGTCCACCGCGAAGATGTCCTGAAACTTCGTATCCTCAAACGTATCGCCGATGCCGGTGTCGATCAACACGACGCGACCGTCCCCAATCAGCAGGAGGCACCGCATGCTCAGCGGGATGCGGTTCTGCTCGTCCGGCTCGATGCGCTGCGACCAGAGGGGCTTCGGCACGATTCCGAACATGGCACCGCCGTCCAGTCCAAAGCGACCGGTGTCGACGGTGTGAAGCGTGTAGGGACCAATTTCGGGCATCGGGGGACCAGCGCGTTCGTGACGAGAGAGGGGAACAGGTAACCTCTCGAACACAGGCCCCAATGTCCATGGGGGCTAGACCTCTTCGGGCGGAAAGTCTTTGAAGTGCCCGTTAGAACGAATGCGCCGCCGCACTCCTTCCTGCTCTTCGATGCGGGGGATGATCGACTCGAAGTGGTGAATGAGGTAGCGGATTCGTTCGTTCTCGGTTCTTCCTTCGAGCACCTCTTGCTTCTGCTCCCCGTCCAGGGCCCCGTTTTGGGCCAGGACGAACGACAAGCGGTCCACATCCTCGTACAGGTCCGGGCGAACGGTGCGGCCGGCCAGTTCCAGCAGCTTCATGTGTTGCGTGATGGCCCGCTCTTTCAGGTCGAGGTCGACGGTCGTGTCCTCGTCCTCGATCAGCGCGACATCGGCGGTGTAGTAGCTCGCCTGGTCGTCGCGGACGGTGTCAATCTGGAATCGCTCTTCGCCGCGCACCACGATGTCCGAACGCCCATCGTCGTACTGCTTCACGACCTCCTCGATGCGGGCCGTCGTGCCCACGTCCGCCCACGACTCCCCGTCGGTCCGGACGATGCCGAAGGGCACCTCATGCTCCAGGCAGTACGCGGTGAGGGCCCTGTACCGGTCCTCAAAGATGTGGAGGGTCAGCTGCTCACCCGGGTACAGGACGAGGCTCAGCGGAAACAGGGGAAGGGAGTCAATCGAGTCCATGGAAATACAACACCTAATGTCGTAGAGATAGCACCCGAGCGGACCGGTTGGACAGGGTCATCTCGGGGACAGGCCGACAATCGTTCCTCGTACTGCACCCGGAAGGCCTCTCCTGAAGGGATTCGTCTCGCACCGGGCCCGGTGTGCGAGTGTGTGCCGGCCTCATCATTCGATTGGGCTCAACGAGCCCCCGAACCCGGAGTTCGACACCCGCGGCTAAAGGATCATTTTCGTTTCATCCCAAGATCAGCCCCCCGCGTGCCCGTCATCGGACGGGCCGGCCTCGGGGGCCATCTCGTCGGCTGCGGCCAGCGGGTGCAACGTGCCGTGTTCGAGTCGTAGAACGCGCCCGGCCACCTCGGCCAGGGACGGATCGTGCGAGGCCAGCACGAAGGTGTGGTCCATCTCTCGGCTTAGCCGCTCAATCTCGCGGTGCAGGGGCTCGGCCGTGCGGGCGTCCAGGTTGCCGGTCGGTTCGTCCATGAGCACCAGCGCCGGCTCGTTCATGAGGGCCCGGGCAATGGCCACTCGTTGCTTTTCTCCGCCCGAGAGGGTCCGGGGCCGGTGGTCGGCACGGTCGTCCAGGCCCAACAGGGCGAGCAGTTCGTGGGCCCGCGGCGTGACGTCCGCCAGGGAGCGGTGTTGGATGAGGGCCGGCATGGCCACGTTTTCAAGGGCCGTAAACTCCGGGAGCAGGTGGTGGAACTGAAAGACGAACCCGATCGACCGATTGCGGAAGGCCGCGAGCTCCTCGTCGCTCTTCGCGAAGAGGTCCGTCCCGGCAAACC
This sequence comes from Salinibacter ruber DSM 13855, assembly GCF_000013045.1. NCBI lineage: Bacteria > Pseudomonadati > Rhodothermota > Rhodothermia > Rhodothermales > Salinibacteraceae > Salinibacter > Salinibacter ruber. The sequence continues at coordinate 1,515,602 of NC_007677.1, read as the reverse complement.
GGACCGTGCCGTCGGTCGGCCGGTCCAGCGCCCCCAGCAGGTGAAGGAGCGTGGACTTTCCGGTTCCACTCTCCCCCACGATGGCGAGAATTTCTCCCTCCTGTACGGCCAGATCGAGGTCCCGAAGCACAGTGAGGGGCTCGTCCCCCCCAGTGTCGTATTGCTTGAGGAGGGCGTCGACCTGAAGCAGCGGCGTGTCCACGGCGAAAGGCAGAATAAACGGCGACAATGGAGTGGTGAACACAAGCCCTTGGGTTGCAGCCCCCCGATGCACGCCCTGTTTCGGCACATCGGGAGCCGGGCCCCTCGCTAGTCCCCCCGCTCAAGCCCGAACTTGTTGAGCTTGTTGTAGAGGTGGGATCGCTGGATGCCGATCGTTTCGGCCGTCTGGCTTACGTTCCAGTCGTGTTCGTGGAGCTTGTGCTGGATAAAGTGCTTTTCGAACTGGTCGCGGGCGTCACTAAAGTCGTTGTACGCCTCGATGAGCTCTTGGGTCGGGCCGTCCCCGTTTCCGCCCGGCTGCACAAATTGATCGATGTCGTCCCCCTCAATCACATCGCCCTCAACGAGAATGAGGAGGCGCTCGATGACGTTGTGCAGCTCGCGGACATTCCCCCGCCAGTCGTACCGCTGCAGCCGCTGGATCGCCTCTTCCGCGAAGTCCTTCGGCGGAAGGCCGTCGCGCTGGGCCACCCGCTCGGCAATGTGTCGGGTCAGCGGGGGGATGTCTTCCCGCCGGTCCCGGAGCGGGGGCACATCGATGAGGATGACCCCGATGCGGTGATAGAGGTCCTCCCGGAACCGTCCCTCCTCGATCTCTTCCATCAGGTCCTTGTTGGTGGCGGCCACCACCCGGACATCGACCGAAATGGTGTGCTCCCCCCCGACCCGCTCAATTTCATGCTCCTCCAGCACGCGAAGCACCTTCGCCTGCGCCGAGAGGCTCATGTCCCCGATCTCGTCCAAAAACAGCGTGCCCTCGTGGGCCTGCTCGAACTTGCCGATGCGCTGCTCCGTGGCCCCGGTAAAGGCCCCCTTCTCGTGCCCAAACAGCTCACTCTCGATCAACTCACTCGGGATCGCAGCACAGTTTACCTCCACCATCGGTTCGTCGGCCCGGCCCGATTTGTGGTGCAGCCACTTGGCCACGAGCTCCTTGCCGGTGCCGTTCTCGCCGGAGACGAGCACCCGCGCCTCCGTGGGGGCCACCCGCTCGATCGTGTCCTTGATCGCTTGGATCTCGTCGCTCTCCCCAATGATCGGGGGCAGGTCCCCGGTGTTCTGCTCGGTGATCGTCTGTCGCATGCGACGGTTCTCGACCTCCAGCTCCCCGTGGTCCAGGGCGTTGCGGACGGTCACCAGCAGGCGGTTGAGGTCCGGCGGCTTTTCGATAAAGTCGAACGCCCCCAGCTTGGTCGACTCCACGGCGGTCTCGATGGTGCCGTGGCCGCTGATCATGAGGACCGGCACCTCGTAGCCCTCGTCGGCGATCGTTTCGAGAACCTCCATGCCGTCCATCTTCGGCATCTTCACGTCGAGGATCACCAGGTCGTAGGCATTCTCGCGGAGGGCCACCAGCGCCTCCTCCCCGTCGACCGCCTCCTCCACGCCAAAGTCCTCGTACTCCAAAATTTCGCGGAGCGTCCGCCGGATGCTCGCCTCGTCGTCTACGACCAGAATCGTGGGCATGCCGCCAAAGGAGACTCGTCCACAGGTAAAACGTGCGGGAGGTCAGAGGGCCGGCCGGCGGCACGGGGACGCTCGGCGCCCCGAACGCTGCCCCCTCACATGCTGCCGCCCCACTCTCGGAATGCCCGGCCCCGGACCGAAGAGGCGACTACGACGAGGATGTGCTACCCTGGTGCACCTTCGCCCGCGCCAGGTACCGTTCGGCGTTGCTGGCCTGCTCGGAGTCCGGGTACTCCTCCTGAATCCGCTCGTAGACCCCAATGGCCGCCTCGTACTGGCCGGCCTCTTCGTAGGCCTGTCCCGCGTTGAGCAGATATCGGGGGGCCGTCAACTTATTCTGGTACTGTGAGGCGGCCTGCTCGTAAAGGCCGCCCGCCCGCTCGAAGGACCCCCGGGTTTCCTGAATGGCCGCCTGGGCCGCGTACGCGCTGGCGCCAATAAAGTCCTTCTCTTTCTCGAACCGCTGATAGTAGGTGAGCGCCCGGTCGTACTCGTCCCGCTGGTAGAGGGCGTTTGCGGCGTAGAAGGTAGCAAGGTTGCCCGCGTCGGTGCCGCCGTAGTCGTCGGCAATCGCGAGAAGCCCCGCCCGGTCGCCCGTCCCGTCGAGGGCCTGCTGAAAGTTGCCCTGCTCGTACACCGGGAGAATCTGACCGAGCTGCTGGTTGGCCGCCTGTTCTTGCTGTTGATGGTAGTAGATGTATCCCGGAATGGCCAGGATCAACACCAGAAGCGCCACCCCGAGCCCCTGCGCGAGTTGCTTGTACTCATCGTAGAACAGAAGGGCCCGCGCGTAGAGGTCGACAAAAATGTTTTGCCGAAGCTCTTGGCGACGCGATGTCTTTTCGGGCGTTTTGAGGGCAGCCATGTCCAGCGAGAGGGTCCGAAATCAAGATAACGCGAGAGGACGGATCGTCGATGGAGGGCGTCCACACGAACTGATCCGCATTGGGTATCGAATTCCGTTTAACGTGCCGTCGTTCATTCGTTTCCCCCGCGACCAGGCCGTCCCGGGGCGGGCCCGGTTTTGCATGTGATCTTTACCGAAGAGACTTCCGGCTCTTTTATACCTTAACGACGCGATACGCATAGCGCATTTGCCTCACCGCACGGGAGGGTTACGTTGCCTCCTTGGGGCCGTCGTCACTGCGGCGTGCCTTCGCCTCACTGTTGAACTGAGACGACTTCTACCCCCTTATGTCAATCAAGCTTGGAATTAATGGATTTGGTCGCATCGGGCGGCTGTGCTTTCGTGCCCTCCTGGAACGGGAGGAGGACGAGATCGAGATCGTAGGCATCAACGACCTAACAGACGCCGAGACGCTGGCCACCCTGCTCAAGTACGACTCGGTCCACGGGCAATTCCCCGGCGACGTGCACCTGGAGGACAGCACCCTCGTGGTGGACGAGCAGGAGTTTCCCGTCTTCAGCAAAAAAGACCCGACGAACCTTCCGTGGGGCGACCACGACACCGACGTGGTGATCGAGTCCACGGGCGTGTTCCGGACCTACGACAAGGCCTCCCAGCACCTGGAGGCCGGCGCGGACCAGGTCGTCATCAGCGCCCCCGCCAAGAGCGAGGTGGACGCCATGGTGGTGCTGGGCGTCAACGACGAGATCCTCACCGGCGACGAGAAGGTGGTCTCCAACGCCAGTTGCACCACCAACTGCCTCGCCCCGCTGGTGAAGGTGCTCGACGACGCCTTCGGCGTGGAGAGCGGCCTCATGACGACCGTACACGCCTACACCGCCTCCCAGAACATCGTCGACGGCCCCCACGGCGACCTCCGCCGCGCCCGGACCGCCGCCGAGTCCATCATTCCCACCACCACGGGCGGCGCCAAGGCCGTCGGCAAGGTGCTGCCCCACCTCGATGGCGCGCTCGACGGCATGGCCATGCGCGTCCCGACGCCGGACGGCTCGGTGACCGACCTTACGGCGGTCGTGGAGCAGGACGTGACGGTCGAGGACGTCAACGAGGCCTTCTACGAAGCCGCCAACGGCGCGCTCGACGGGATCCTCGCCTACAGCGACGACCCGATCGTCTCGCGTGACATCATCCACGACCCGCACTCCTGCATCTACGACGCGCCGTGGACGAAGGTCGCCGGCTCGCAGGTGAAATTGGTCGGCTGGTACGACAACGAATGGGGCTACGCGAACCGGACCGTGGATCTCGTGGAGCGGCTCATGAACGTGTAGCTGTGCCCTCGTGCCGCCCCGCGGCCCCGGCTGCAGCCCGCGCGGGGCGGCATGACCCATCGCCCGTTCTGTCGCCCAACTTCCCCGTTCCATGCATAAGTTAACCCTCGACGACGTCGACGTACGCGGCCAACGCGTCCTCATCCGGGTCGACTTCAACGTGCCGCTCGACACCTCCGAGGACGGAAGCCCCTGCGTGGGGGACGACACCCGCATCCGTGCGGCCCTTCCCACCATTCGCCACGTCCTCGACCACGGCGGCAAGGCCATCCTCGTGAGCCACCTGGGGCGTCCGGGCGGTCAGCCCGACCCGGACCTGAGCCTCGCCTGCGTGGCGGATCACCTCGGCACCCTCATCGAAGAACGGGTCCGGTTCTCCAGCAACACGGTGGGGGATACCGTCGAGGAGGTGATCAACGGCATGAGCGAGGGGAGCGTGATCTTGCTGGAGAACACGCGCTTCGACGCCGGCGAGAAGGCGAACGACGAGGCCTTCGCGACGGCCCTGGCCAACCTGGCCGACGTGTACGTCAACGATGCCTTCGGCGCGGCCCACCGGGCGCACGCCTCCACCGCCGGGGTGGCCGAGTTCATGGACGTGGCGGCCCTGGGGCGCCTGATGGAGGACGAGATTGAGGCCCTGACGCGCGTCCGGGACGACCCGGCCCATCCCATGGTTGCCATCCTCGGCGGCTCCAAGGTCTCCGACAAACTGGGGACGATCCGGGCCCTGTCGGAGACGGCGGACCACCTGCTCATTGGGGGCGCCATGAGCTACACCTTCCTCAAGGTGCTCGGGCACGAGGTGGGCGCCTCCCGCGTGGAGGCCGATCGGCTGGACACGGCCGAGGACCTGTACGAACAGGCCGAGGGGACCATCACCCTCCCCACGGATCACGTCGTGGCCGAGGCGCCGGAGGCCGACGCTACGGCCTCGGTCGTGGAGGGGGACATCCCGGCGGAGCTCATGGGCCTCGACATCGGCCCCGCCACCATCGACGCCTACCGCGACCGCATCCTCGGCGCGGCGACGGTGGTCTGGAACGGGCCCATGGGCGTGTTCGAGGTCGACCCGTTCGCGGACGGCACGACCGCGATCGCAGAAGCCATGGCCGACGCCACGGACGACGGTGCCTTTTCGGTGGTCGGGGGCGGCGATTCGGTGTCGGCACTGACCCGGTCCGGGTGCGACGACCGCATCAGTCACGTCTCGACCGGCGGCGGCGCCCTGCTTACGTTTCTCGAGGGCGCCCCCCTTCCCGGCGTTGAGGCCCTCACGGATGCCTAGCCCATCCCGGCGTTCCTTTATCTTCCCGACGGCCCGCTTCTTCCCTTGATCGATCTCCTCCTCCAGCTCGGTGCCCCGCAGGCGTGGCTCGACTCGCCCGGCCTGCAGGTCCTTCTGCTGGGGGCGGTGCGGATCGTCATTATTCTCGCCCTGGCGGCGCTCGTGCTCGCCCTGGTCCGGCGGGGGACGGAACGGTGGATCGCGACCGTCGCGGACCGTCCGGCAACCGACCCGAAGCGCCAGCGGGCCGTCACGCTCGGCACCCTGCTCCAGTCCACGGCGGGCTACGTCGTATGGGCGGTTGCGGGCATCATGGTGCTCAGCGAAGTGGGGCTCGACATCGGGGCGCTGATTGCCACCGCCGGCATCGCCGGTCTCGCCGTGGGGTTTGGGGCCCAGACCCTCGTGAAGGACGTCATCGGGGGCATTTTTCTGCTCTTCGACGACATTCTGCACGTCGGCGACCTCGTCACGATTGACGGGCACACCGGCACGATCGAGGAGATCGGGGTGCGGCTCATCAAGCTGCGGAAGTTCGACGGCGAGCTCGTGATGATCCCCGCCGGGGAGGTGCGCACCTTCGGCAACAAGAGCGTGCAGTGGGCCCGCGCCATCGTGCCGGTGGGGCTCAGCTACGAGCAGGACGTGGACGCCATCCTCCCCGTCATGGAACGCGTTGCAAACGAGTGGGTGGCTGCACACGAGGAAATTGTCCTGGACGAGACGCCCCAGGTACAGGGACTGATGGACTTCGGCGACTCGTCGGTCACGGCCCGGGTCGTGGTGCGCGTAACGCCGGGCGAGCAGTACGCCGCAGAACGAGAGCTGCGGCAGCGCCTGAAGCGCGCCTTCGACGCAAAGGGCATCGAGATTCCGTTCCCGCAGCGCACCATGCACGTCGCTCGGCGTGAGGCGCCGGCCCGCCCCCCTGGGGCAGGCGACGCACCAGATTCTCCCACGTCCCCGGAACCGGACGCGAACCAATAATCCCCATGCCCGCCCTCTCCGTCTCGTCGCTGTCGAAGACCTACCGCACCGGACTCCTACGGCGATCGACGGTGCAGGCACTCGACGGCATTTCGCTCGCGGTGGAGGAGGGCGCAATTTTTGGCCTCCTCGGCCCCAACGGCGCGGGGAAAACGACCCTCGTCAAGATTCTGCTCGGGCTCGTCCGCCCCTCCGGCGGCACCGCCCGCCTCTTCGGCCGGCCCGCCGGCACCCCGGCCGCCCGCCACCGGATCGGGTTCGTCCCCGAGAACCACCGCTTTCCGGGGTTCTTCACGGCCACCCAGACGCTTCACGCCTACGGGCGCCTGGCCGACGTGCCCCGGGCCAAGCGCAATGACCGCATTCCCCAGCTGCTGGACCGCCTCGCCCTCGACGGGCGGGGCGACACGAAGGTGAAGACCTTCTCGAAGGGCATGCTCCAGCGACTCGGGCTGGCCCAGGCGCTCCTCAACGAGCCCGACCTGCTGTTCCTCGACGAGCCAACCGGCGGCGTCGATCCGGTGGGGCGCCGCGCCATTCGGGACATCGTGCTGGAGCTGCGGGACGAAGGCAAGACGATCTTTCTCAACTCCCACCTTCTCTCCGAGGTCGAAAAGGTCTGTACGCAGATCGCCATCCTGCGGAACGGAACGCTGGTCCGGCGGGGGAGCGTCGAGGAGCTGACCGCCGTGGATCGGGTGTACGACCTCGTCGCCACGCCCGTCCCCGACTCGCTCCTGAACACGTCCGAGCTTCCCCTGACCCCCGGGCCCGACGGCTCTTCCGCAGCGTCGGGCCTCGATCAGTATCGGGTCCACGCCGACGACCGGACCACCCTCAACGCGGTCGTGGACCGGTTGCGCAGTGCCGACGTGGAAATCGAGTCCATTACCCCCCTCCGGCAGTCCCTCGAAGACTACTTCATCGACGTGGTCGATTCCCCAACCTGAGCGTCATGCGCCCCCTATTCGGTCTCGTTCTGATTACGTTCCGGGAGCTCTGGGCACGGAAGATCGTGCTGGGGCTGTTCATCGTCAGCTCCCTGGTGCTGCTGGCGGTCACCTTCGCCCTGAACCTAGACGTGGTGGAGGGGTCGCTCGCGGGCATCCGCCTGTTCGGCCAGGAGGCCGCCCCCGAGGACATGGGCGGGGAGGACGCACCGCCGCTTACGCTTTCGCGCGTGGTTGTCGCGGTGGAGTCCGTCGTGGCCGGCGTGGCGTACTGGATTGGCATCCTGCTGGCGCTCTTTGCCTCCGCCTCCCTGTTTCCCGACCTCCAATCCGACGGGCGCGTGGAGCTGCTGCTGTCGAAGCCCATCGGCCGCCTGAACGTGTTGCTCGGCCACATGCTGGGGGTCTGGAGCGCGATCGGCATCCTCGCGGTCTACCTGCTGGGCGGCGTGTGGGTCATCATGTCCCTCAAAACGGGGGTGTGGAATCCGCGCTTCCTCTTCTCGCTGCTCCTGGTCGTGGGCATGTTTGCCGTGATGTACGCGGCCGTCATGCTGATGGGGGTCTGGACCGAAAGCACGGCGCTGGGGCTCATCGTCTCGTACGGCCTCATCTTCGTCTCGATGGTGCTGGCCGCCGCCGACCAGATCGGCCCCACCCTCGGCCCCGTCGGCCGCCCCGTCTTTTGGGGGCTGTACCACGGCCTGCCCAACTTCACAGAAGTCACGCAGATCGTCTCTACCCTGGCGAAGGGCGAGTCGGTATCGTCCTGGTATCCGTTCGTCTCGTCGCTGCTCTTCGGCGGCGCCGCCTACGCGGTGACCGGCTACTGGTTCGTGCGGCGGGACTTCTGACCGTGGGGGCGGCCCGTTTCGCTCCGGGCGTGGACTTCCCCCACCGCATTTCCTATTTTTAGGCCCATCGCCCATCCACGGTCCGTCCCCCCATGATCTACCAGACGCCCGACGCCCTCGACCTCCAGCTCGATCGAATTCCCTCGCTCCCCCCTCCGCGGCGCGTCGTTCTAACGACACCGACCCACTTCGACGTCGAATACGTCATCAACCCGCACATGTCGGAGAACGTGGGCGCGGTGAACACGGACGTCGCCTGGCAGCAGTGGAAGGCCCTCCGCGCCGCCTACACGGCCCTCGACCACACGCCCGTCCTGGTCAACGGCCAGTCCGGGCTGCCCGACATGGTCTTCTGCGCGAACCAGACCCTCCCCTTCTACGACCCCGCGTCCGACTCGAAGGGCGTGGTGCTCAGCCGCATGCACAGCGAACAGCGGGCGGACGAGGTGCCGTACTACGCCCGGTTTTTTGAGGAAGAAGGGTATGCCGTGGACACCCTGCCGGAGGACCTGGACGCAGACTTCGAAGGCATGGGGGATGCCCTCTGGCATCCGGGCCATCACCTCCTGTGGGGCGGGTACGGCTACCGGACGAGCCCGGAGGCGTACGAGGCACTCGGGGACCTGCTCGACGTGCCCATTGTGGCCCTCCGCCTCGTCGACCCGGACTACTACCACCTCGATACCTGCCTGTGTCCCCTGGACGCCCGGCACGCACTCGTGGCCCCGGAGGCCTTCGACGACGCGGGCCGTGCCCTCATTGATGCCCTCTTCGAAACGGTCATCGAGGTGCCGGACCACGAGGCGCGGCACCAGTTTGCCTGCAATGCCCACTGCCCCGACGGGGCGCACGTCCTGATCCAGGAAGGCTGTGAGGGAACCAACGCCCAACTGCGGAATCACGACTTCGTCCCGGTGGAACTCGACACCAGCGAGTTTATGAAGTCCGGCGGGTCGGTCTTCTGCATGAAACAGATGATCTGGTGAGGGCACATAGGGGGTCGCGCCCCTAGACATGGGGTGCTGCACAATGTGGGACGCGTGGGGAGATGCCTCCAGAACAGCCCCCAAGCACCAACACGTGTCCTCGGTGCCTCGACGCCCCTAGCGCTCCTTTGTCACAACGCCCGACCGCGTCGGCGTGATTGCCCCACGGCTCGTCTCGATTATCATCCCGACCCTGAACGAGGAAGACGCGATCGCCCCCACGCTGCGCCAGGCCCGTCGCCAAGAGGGGCCCGTTGAGATTCTGGTCGCGGACGGGGGGTCTACCGACGACACTCGGTCGGTGGCACAGGCCCGCGGCGCGACCGTCCTGCAGGCCCCACGGGGCCGGGCGCCCCAGATGAACCACGGGGCCGACTGCAGCAGCGGAGACATTCTTCTCTTTCTGCACGCGGACACCCGGCTTCCCCCGAACGGACTATCCCGGATTCGGCGGGCCCTGGCCGCACCGGATGCCATCGCCGGCACGTTTCGTCTGCGTTTCGACGACCCGACGCCGCTTCTCCGCTTCTACGCGTGGTGCACCCGATGGCCGTGGATTCGTCTCTGCTTCGGCGACCGGGGCCAGTTCGTGGAGCGGTCGGCGTTCGAGGCCGTGGGCGGCTTCCCGGACTGGCCCCTCTTCGAAGACCTGGAGCTAGCCGCCCGGCTTCAGGGACACGGAAGGTTTCGTTTTTTGGACGCGGCCGTCACGACATCGGCCCGCCGGTTTCGGCGCCACGGCCCGCTCCGCCAGCAGCTCCTCAACCTGTACCTGTGGGGCCACTACCTGTGGGGCACCGACCCGGACCTGCTGGCCTCCCTGTACCCCGACCGACTCGGCCCCGTCGACCAGCAGCCCCGTTCCTGACGGATGGCCGCCCCAATATGAATACTCGACAAACACGCTTGAATTAATACGGCTTACGTAGTACTAAGAAGATAGTAATAACACAAAAAGGCACTGATCCATGCAGCGAAAGTCCCTGACCCATCTTGGCGAAACGGAAATGGAGGTCCTCCATCACGTGTGGGACCTCGGCGAGGCCACTGTCGCCGACGTGCGCGAACGCATCCTGGAGGACCGCGACGTGGCGTACACCACCGTCATGACGGTGCTCAAGACCTTGGCCGAGAAAGACTACCTCGACTACCACAAGGAAGGCCGCTCGTACGTCTATCAGCCCGCGGAGGACCCGGACGCCGTACAGCACAGCCTGTTGCGACGCCTCATGGACAAGGTTTTCCAGGGATCCCCATCGGCCCTGGTGCAGACGCTCGTGCGGCGGGAGGACCTGAGCGACGACGAGCGGGAAGAGATCAAGGCCCTCATCGACGCCCTCGACGAGAAGGACCCCGAGACCGATGATGCAGATGATTCTTGACGGGCTCTCCGCCCTCGGCACGGCCACGATCGATCCACTGTGGCGCCCGGTTCTGGCATGGACTGCCCTTGCCCTCCCTCTCTGGGCGCTCCTCCGGTGGACGGATCGGCTGCACCCGAACGCCGAGTACCGCCTCTCGCAGCTCCTCCTTGCGGCCCTGCCGGTCGGTATTGCGGCGGTCGGCGTCATCGAGATGCTGCCCGACGCCTCAGAGTCCGCCCTGCGTCCTGCCCGGTCGGTCGTCGCGTTGCCGGCGATCGAGACGGGCCCCGTATCGGTCCCGGCCGGCTCATGGACATGGATGCACGCGGTGGGGCTTCTTACTGTCGGCGCGCTGGGGATTGGCCTGTTCCGCCTTGGGCGCCTCGGGCTGGACGTGTTGGTGTCAAGCCGCGTTCGTCGGCGCCTTGACACTGCGGTGACGCCCTCCCTGGAAGCCGAGGTGGATCGCCTTCAGGAGCGGCTCGGCGTCCGTCGCTCGGTCCAACTCTGCATTTCGCCGGACGCGACCGTGCCCATGACGCTCGGCGGCCGCCGCCCTACGGTTCTGGTGCCGGAGCGGCTCGCTGCGGCCCCCGACAAGCTCCGCATGACCCTCCGCCACGAGCTCGTCCACGTCCGCCGGTGGGACGACTGCGCGCAGCTGCTCGAGCGATTCGTCGCCGCCCTGTTCGCCGCGCACCCGCTCGTGGGCCGCCTCCGGCGGCAGATTGGCGAGGCGCGGGAGCGGGCCTGCGACGCGGCCGTCCTCGACGACGGGGAGACGCCCGCCGGCGAGTATGCCCGCCTCCTGACCGCCTTCGCGGACCGGGCCTCCTCTCCGCGCCGCAGTGCCCTTTCCCTTTCCGAATCGCCCTCTTCCCTCATCGACCGACTTTCCGCCATGCGCTCCTCAATACCCTCTTTCCTCACGTCTCGTGCCGCCCTGGGCACCGCCCTCGTGGCGGTCGGCCTCACGCTTACGCTGGGCGTGGTGGCCTGCTCCGATAGCGTCGGGCCGTCCTCCTCACCGGAGGAAGCCACGGAGTCGTCCCCCTCCACGGCGGCGGACGACGATGAGGTATACATGGTCGTCGACGATCCACCGGAACTCGAGGGGGGCATGAAGGCCCTCCAGCAGTCGGTCGAGTACCCTGAGGTGGCGAGGGAGGCGGGACTCGAAGGACGGGTCATCGTGCAGTTCGTGGTCGACGAAGAGGGGACTGTGACAAACCTCAGGGTCACTCAGGGGGTCGACAAGGTGCTCGACGAGGCCGCGATTGAAGCGGTGGAAGAGCAGACATTCACGCCGGGCCGACAGGACGGCGAGCCCCGGAAGGTCCAGATGTCGCTGCCGGTCACCTTTCGGCTCGATGACGGCTCCGACGGGGAAGCGAATGAATCCGGCGACGATGCCACTACGTCGAGCGCCGCGTCCGAGGCCAATTCCGGCGGTCGCCTCTTCGAGAAGGCCGGGATTCAACGTGTCCGCGTCCTTATGAACGAAGAGGGCCGTCTCCTCATCGGCGACGAACCGGTAGAGATGTCCAGCTTGACCGACGCGGTCCGCCAGCGCATCACCGCGGATGCCGCCCGGGCTGCACTTATCTATGCCGACGGGGCGCCCGGCGACCGCATTGACGCCGCCGAAGCCAGCCTCAGGGCACTCGACCTCCAGATGGTCTACATCAAGCCGGCAGCGTGAGGGGCCCGCCACGGATCCGTCGCGACCTCCACGCGCAGAGGCGCCGAGTCCCTATCGCGGGGCTCGGCGCTTCTGTCTCGTGGTTCATATTCTACCGCACCACCTGCCGCGCCGGATGGTTGGGGTCGGCCTCCGTGAGTCCGCGTTCCGCCGGGTCCCCGTCCCGGCGCAGGCTTCGGTTCCAGAACCAAATGACGATGCCGAAGAGCAGAGCCGCCCCGAAACTCATGAGGCCGTTGATCCCGGCGATCCGGATTTGGGTGTCCACGACCGGTGTCGAATTGATGGCCTCCGTCACCACGATGGACCGGCTGCCCCCCGACATCACCCGCACCTGCAGGGTCTCTCGTCCCTTGAGGGCGGGCACGATGCCGTGAGGCAGCGAGAGCCGTTCTCGCGTGAGCGTGGAGCCGTCGGGCATCGGGACGCGGAGACTCACGTAGTCGTACGTCACTTGCGTCCGGTTTGAGGCGTGGACCGTCTGGACCTCTGCGGTGGCCGTGGTGCCCTGGGTCTTGGTGCTGTGCAGGTCGTACGCCACCTTCCCCTGGTGCAGCGACAGGACCACCATCAGGACGGGGACAAGCCAGGCAGCACGGGCAATCCAGCGGATCATCGGAAGCGAGTTGACCTAACGAGAGGGAATGAAGTAAGGAATGGGTCTGTACGGTGGCGGCCTACAGTCGATCGGGGGGCGTCGGGGATTGTGCATGAAAAGTCGCCCCTGGCCCGCTCTATGACAAAAAGAGGTACGGCTTCCAGGTGTCCTCGATCTCACCGGCGAAGTCCCGCAGAAACATCACGTAGCTGGGCCGGAACGGCTGGCGTGCCAGTTCCATGTCTGCCTCCTCGGGCGTCGAGTCTCCCTTCTGGTTGTTGCAGGTGACGCAGGCCGCCACGAGGTTCTCCCACGTGTCGCGCCCGCCCCGAGACTTGGGCACCACGTGGTCGATGGTCAGGTTGCTCTGGGCCCCGCAGTACTGACACGTGTTGCGGTCCCGCTTGAGGACGTTCTTGCGGGAGAGCATGACGCGCTTGTACGGGACGTTGGCGTACTGCTTCAGGCGCACGATGCTCGGCCACGGCAGCTCCACGCTCGGCGAACGCACGTACCGATCGTCCGCCGATTCCACGAGGTGTACCTTCTGCAGGTGCATGAGCACGACGGCCCGCTGCACGCTACAGACGGTGAGGGCGCTGTAGTCCTGGTTTAGCACGAGAACATGCCCGTTCATCGGCAACGAGCCTCCCGTGCAGTGCAGGACTGTCGTTCACGCCCCACTTCGGTGGGGACGGGACGGACCTGTGGCACGACCTGTGTAGAATCAGTTCGGAAGAGGAGAGCCTCCACCGGCATGCCCGGTGATTATTCGGGATGTCAACGCTGCAAGCAGAGCCAAAAGTTCACGATGCCGTATCAAAGGGTGGGGCCCTTTGTTTCCCCGCGAGATGCCCCGTAAGTCCGCAGGCCTGTAACGTTTCTCTTTTCGTAAAGCCTGGGTCACGGGTCCGTCGTCCCTGCTCCCTCCTCCTGTCTCAACTCGCGCAGGACGCGGCGCCACGCCGGCGGGGGATCGGCCTCAAAGCGAAGGCGCTCTTCCGTGGTGGGATGGTCGAAGCCCAAACGATATGCATGAAGCGCGGGATGAGGCAGGGTCTCGAAGAGCTGGTCGTAAAAGGTCCGACGGGTCCCACTCTGCGTCCCGTACCGGACCCGCTGCCCGCCGTACTTCGGGTCGCCGAGGAGCGGGTGCCCCTGGGCGCGGGCGTGGACGCGAATCTGATGGGTCCGCCCCGTTTCCAGTTCGAACTCGACGACCGACGTGTGCGCGTGGGTTTCGACGGTCTCGTAGTGCGTCCGGGCCCACTTGCCCTCGTCCTCGGGCACCACGGCCATCCGCTGCCGGTGGTGCGGATCCCGCCCGATGGCCCCCTCGATCGTCCCATCCGACGGGGCGAAGCGTCCCCAGACGATCGCCCGGTACCGCCGGTCCACCGTATGGGCTTTGAACTGCTCGGCCAACGGCTGGTGGGCCCGGCCCCGCTTCGCCACGACCAGCAGGCCGGACGTCCCCTTGTCGAGCCGGTGCACAATGCCGGGGCGCACGACCGGGTGGTCCGGCGACTGCGGTAGCGCATTGACCAGGGAAAGGCCGACCTCGTCCTCCGACACCTCATCCCGCTCGTCGTCCGCGGCCACCTCGCCCCCGTCTACATGGTGCAGCAGGGCGTGCACGAGCGTGCCCGACCGGTGGCCCGGCGCCGGGTGCACCACCATGCCCGCCGGCTTGTTCACCACGAGCAGGTCGTCGCCCTCGTGGACCACGTCGAGCGGAATCGCCTCCGGCTCGGCCTGCATCGGCGGCTTGCGGATGAGCCGGAAGACGATCTCGTCGCCCGGCTCCACCCCGTACGACTTCTTGACATCCGTCCCGTTCACCTTCAGGTGGCCCTTCTTGATCGCGCGCTGGATCTTGGTGCGGGACGCCTCCGGGTAAAAGCGCGTGAGGTACTTGTCGATCCGCGGCCCACCGGTTTCGGTCTCCGGCACAACCACCTCAACAACGTTCTCCTCCCGACGGACGTCGGCCTCGTAGTCGGCTGGGTCAAATGCGTCCGGCGTCTGTGTCATGACCTGCCCTATGTCCTTACTGTGCGTGAAGCGTAAAGCATGAATAGTGAAACATGAAAACGGGGGCGGCTCGCCGATCACGCGTCACGCACCACGGAGCAACGACCGTTCGTCCGTGCTTCCTCTCACCGGAACGAGTCAACAGCGTCGAGAATGGCGCCGAGGTCAGATTCATCGTTGTAATACGTCGGCGCGAGCCGGAGCTTTTGGTTGCGCACCGCCCCGGTAATGCCGTGTGTCTTCAGGTGTTCGAGCAGGGCCTCCGGGGCGTCCGGCGCGACCGTCACGATGCCGCTTGCGTGGGCCGGGGCATCGGTGCCGTAGCGGGGCAGTCCGCGGTCGCTCAGTTCGTCCGCAAGGATTGTGGAAAGCCGAAGCACGCGCTCCTCACACCACTCCGGGCCGGCGTCCAGATAGAGGCCGAGGGCCGCGTGCAGGGCCGCCACGCCCACACTGTTCAGGGTGCCGGTCTGGAACCGGCGGGCGTCCTCGTGGAACGTGAGCTCATAGTCGTCGAGGTTCGCCCAGTCGACCGGCCCGTGGAGCCAGCCGGTGGGCGGCCGGAGGTCGTCCTGAAGCGCCTCGTCGCAGTACAGCACGCCGATCCCCTGCGCGGCCATCAACCACTTGTGCCCGCCGGCGGTCAGGAAGTCGATTCCCGCCGCCTCCACGTCCACCTGTAGGGCCCCGAGCCCTTGAATGGCGTCCACACAGAAGAGCACATCGTGCTTTTCGCACAGCGCGCCGAGCGCCTCCAGGTCGGCCCGAAAACCCGAGAGGAAGTGCACCCAGGAGACGCTCAGCAGCCGCGTCTCGGGCCGGAGGGTGTCCTCCACGTCGTCGACGGTGTACGCCCCCTCCTCCGTCGGCACGAAATCGACCTCCACACCTTCCGCCTCCAGATTCAAGAAGGGATAGACGTTGGTCGGAAATGAGCCGTCAGGAACCGCGACGCGATCCCCTTGCTCCCAATCGAACCCACGGGCCAGCACGTTGAGGCCAGTCGAGGTGTTGGGGACGAACTCGACCTGACTCGATTCGGTGCCCAGCACCGTCGCCACCCGGTCTTTCGTTTCCTGAATCACGGGCAGGAAGGACTCGAAGTTTTCGACGGGCGCCTCCGGATCGGCCCCGTGCCGTTCGCCCACGTACGTGTCGATGGCCTCGCGCACCGGCCGGCTCATGGGGCTCACCGCCGCGTGGTTGAGGTACGTCTGGTGCTCGGTGTGGGGGAAGTGCTCGCGGAGCGCTTCGGGGGTCATGGAGAGCGGGATCCCTTTACGAGAAGCAGCGACACTACCACGTGTTCTCCCCCGCCGGCGTTCGCCGCATCTCGGCCTGCTGGTCGTTGTGACACTCGCCGTCATGACACTCGTCGCTGTGACGCGCGAGGCGTGACCGGCGCAGGGAGTCAGGTCCGGTACTGTACACGGAACACAGGAGACGAAACAGCACCAATTTACGAGCGACGGAACTGCTTCCCCGCCAACTGGCGCACCCACCCCTGAAATTCCAGTTCAAGAAGGGTTGGCAGGGCCTCCGAGGGAGAGAGCCCCGTCTCCTCGCACAGCGCATCGATGTGGACCGGGGTCTCCGACAGGGCGTCGTAGAGCCGCTCCGCCTCGCCCGATAGCTCTTCCGTCGGATCGCGCCCAGCCCCGGACGAGACCGTCTCCGCATCCACCGTATCAGGATCATCAACGACGACCGCCGGAAGCTCCTCCAGCAGGTCGTCGACCTCCATCACCAGCTTGGCATGCCCGTTCTGGATGAGCCGGTTGGTCCCCCGGCTGGAGTCCTTCGTGATGGCGCCCGGCACGGCAAATACCTCCCGGTTCTGCTCCAGTGCGAGGCGGGCTGTAATCAGCGCGCCCCCCTCCGCGTACGACTCCACCACGAGCGTGCCCAGGGCAAGCCCGCTCAGGATGCGGTTCCGCTCCGGAAAGTGGGGCGCGTCCGGCTCCGCGTCGAGCCCGTACTCGGACAGCACCGCCCCGTGTTCGGCAATCCGCTCCGCGAGGGCCGTATGCTTCTTTGGATAGATGTGACCAACGCCCGATCCGAGGACCGCAACCGTGCGGCCGCCGGCGTCGAGCGCGCCCTTGTGCGCGGCGGCGTCGATGCCGTAGGCCAGCCCGCTCACCACGGTAAAGCCGCGGCGGGCCAGCTCGGCCCCAAAGTGATGCGCCTGGGTCCGCCCGTAGTCCGTGCAGCGGCGGGTGCCCACGACCGTCACCATCGGGCGGGCGTCCTCGGGCAGCGTGCCCCGCATCCACAGGAACGCGGGCGGGTCGTAGATTTCGCGGAGGCGATCGGGGAAGCGCGCATCCCACGGCGAGACGAGCGACGCCCCCAAATCGTCGGCCCGTTCCATTTCCCGCCGCACGGCCGCCCGGTCGTCGAACGTGAGGATGGCCTCGGCAGTCTGGTCGCCCACCCCGTCCACCTGCGTCAGGGTCGACCGCGAGGCCCGAAAGATCGCAGTGGGGGTTTCGAAGGCGGCCAGGAGGGCCCGGAGCCGCTGGGGCCCCACCCCCGACACGAGCGAGAGGCCGATCAGGGCCCGCTGGTCGCTGGCCTGGTGTTGGCCGGGCGGTTCGTCGTCGTCCGGCAGGGGAAGTCTCATGCGTCGATTGCGTCCGCCGATTGCGTGGAGTGGACGGTGTCGAAGAGGGTGTACTTCAGTTGGTCGAGGCCCACGTCGGCCACGGCGCTAATCGGAAGGAGGGGCACATCGTCCGGAAACTCATCGGCGACCACGTCGGGCAGCAGCGCTCGCTCGTCGGGCGCCAGGATATCAATCTTCGACAGCGCCACGACACGGGGCTTGTCGAGAAGACTGGCCTCGTGGGACTCCAGCTCGTGCAGGAGCGCCTCGTACTCTTCGCCCAGGTCCTGCGACGTAATGGGAATGACGAACAATAGGACCGACGTGCGCTCGATGTGGCGAAGGAATTGGAGCCCGAGGCCCTTTCCCTCGTGCGCGTCCTCGATGATGCCGGGAATGTCGGCCATCACGAAGGTTTCGTACTCGCTCACGTAGACCATTCCCAGCTGGGGGGTGAGCGTCGTGAACGGGTAGTCCGCCACCTCCGGCTCCGCGGCCGACACGGACGACACGAGCGTGCTCTTCCCCGCATTCGGAAAGCCGACGAGCCCCACGTCCGCCATCAGCTTGAGCTCGAACGTCAGATCGCGCTCCTCGCCGGGCTCCCCCGGCTGCGACTCGCGGGGGGCCTGGTTCGTGCTCGACTTGAAGAAGGCGTTGCCCCGTCCCCCCTGTCCCCCTTCGGCGACGCAGATGCGCTGGCCCGGCTCCACAACCTCCCCGAGGACCTCCCCCGTCTGTGTTTTCACCACGGTTCCGGGCGGCACCCGAATGACCTTGTCCTCGCCCGAAGCCCCCGTCTGCTCGCGGCGCCCCCCCGGCTCGCCGTCCTCCGCAAAGACCTGGGTGTTGTGACTCAGGTCCATCAGCGTGTAGAGGTTCTCGTCGGCCTCCACGTACACCGAGCCCCCGTCTCCCCCGTCGCCCCCCGACGGGCCGCCTTTGGGGACATACTTTTCCCGGCGCCACGCCACGACGCCTTTGCCGCCGTCGCCACTGCTTACCCTGAGATCGACCTGATCAAGAAACTTCATGCTGGGCCCGAAGGGATGAGTCCCGGGTTGGTCTAGAATTGGAAGTGCGTGGTTTTGCTTTACGCCCGCCCTGCACTCAAGGTTTTCACGGGGCTTTTTCGGCGCGGTCCTGGACCTGTCCGGCCCCGCCGCGTACGTTTGAAAGCATTCGCTCTCTCTTTTGCTTTTTCGGCTTTATGAACGAGGTCACCATCTACACCGACGGCGCCTGCAGCGGGAATCCGGGGCCCGGCGGCTGGGCCGCCATCCTCCTCCCCGACGACGACTCGGACGCCACCGATCCGCTCACCGGCGGGGAGCCCCATACCACCAACAACCGGATGGAGCTGACGGCCGCCCTGGAGGCGCTCCGGGCCCTCGACGACCGGAGTCGGGTCGCGCTCCACACCGACAGCGAGTACCTCTCGAAGGCGTTCAACGAGGGATGGCTCGACAGTTGGCAGGACAACAACTGGCAGACCTCCTCGAACGACGACGTCAAGAACCAGGACCTGTGGAAGGCGCTCCTCGAGGAGGCGGACCGGCACGAGGTCGACTGGGTCTGGGTGAAGGGCCACGCCGACGACGAGTTGAACATTATGGCCGACGAGTTGGCCGTGGCCGCGATGGAGCAATATAAGTGAGCGTGGGGGCGCGGGAGTTGAGTGCGGGAGGGGGGGCACGGGTGGAAAAAATGCGCACACTTGCGCAACGCCCAATCCTCAACGCTCAACGCCCAACCCTCAACGCCCAACTCGCAACACGTCGCCGCGATCGGAGAGGGCATTCGTAAAGGCGTCAACGAACGCATCCACCTCTGATTGTCGCACGCCAACGGTCAGGGTCGTCACGTCGGTGTACTCGCTGGCCCGCACGTCCGCGTCGAACTGCCGGAGCACCCGCTCCGCAGGGGCAGTGTCGTCGTAGTCGTACCGAATCCGGAGCGGCGTCCGCACGACGCGCTCGACCTTGTCCGCTCGCTCCAGCGCCGCGGCCGCGGCGTCGCCGTAGGCCCGTGCCAGGCCTCCCGTCCCCAACTCCGTCCCGCCAAAGTAGCGCGTCACCACGACGAGCGTGTTTGTGAGATCGCACGCGTCAATCTGACGGAGGATGGGCCGGCCCGCAGTGCCGCTCGGCTCCCCATCGTCGTCGTACCGAAACGTGTCGCCGGTCACGCCCAGTCGGTACGCCGAACAATGGTGGGTGGCCTTGTGCTCCCGGGCGCGGACGGCAGCAATTGTCTCTTCGGCCGCCGCCCGGCTCGCCACCGCGGCCGCCTCCGCCAGGAACCGGGACCCGTCGACGGTGTGCTCGGCCCGCCCCGAGCCGTCAAGGGTGTGATACGTGTCCGTCATGACCTATGGGCCAGCGTGCATGAAAGGCAACCCCCCCAGGCGGCTCTCCGAAGCGGAACCGTCTGATTTCCGCGGCGCCGAGGTGTAGTTGGAACCGTCAGTCGTGCAACTGATCGACGGCCCAGAAACCTGCAGTGAATGGACGGGTGCGTATGCCCTCTCGATCCAGAGAGGCACCCTCCTACAAGCGCAACGATGCTGCCATCCCCGGTGCTAGGGGGGCACATCATCGGCGCCCATTCGGTATTATTTTTACATCCCTTTCCCAGTTCCTCCGCATCCACTCATGGCCCGGTTGGCTTTCGTCGGTCTCACGTTTTTCCTCTTGCTAAGCGGTTGTGGCTCGTCCTCCGGCGAGGGAGACGCCTCCCGCCGGGGACAGGGCAACAGCTCTCCCCCCTCCGTGGAGGCCGTGCAGGCCCGCGACGGAACCCTCCCGCTGGAGGAACGGATGAGCGGCACGGTTCGGGCGCGCAACCAAACGGCCATCTACTCGGAATTGAGCCAGCCGGTCGTCGCCGTGGAGGCACAGACGGGCGACTACGTGGAGAAGGGCGAGCCCCTCGTGCGCCTCCGGCGCGTCACCTACGAGCAACAGGTTCGACAGGCGGAAGCCGCCCTCCGGACCGCCAAGGCGGAGGCGCAGGGCGCCCAGGCCAACCTTCGCGGGCTTCGGTCCCAGCTGAAACGGACCGAACGCCTCGCCGATCAGGACTTTGAGAGCCAGCAGCAGCTCGAATCGCTGCGGGCCCAAGTGGAGCAGGCCGAGGCGACCTACGAGCAGGCCCAGGCCCAGGTGGAACAGGCCGAGTCCACCCTTCAGGAACGGGAGACCACCCTCCGCCGAACCGTCGTGCGCGCCCCCATCAGTGGACATGTGGGGCAGCGCAACGTGCAGGTGGGCCAGCGGGTGGGCCCCGACACCCGCCTCTACACCATCGGCGACCTTGACTCCGTGAAGGTGAATGTGGAGGTAACGGACCGGATGTTTGGGCGCATTCGTCCCGGGCAGACGGCACGCATTCACGTACCCCAGCAAGATACTGTTCTTGTGGCGCCCGTCGCCCGCATGTCGCCGTTTCTGAGTGAGGAGTCCTACAGCGCCGAGGCCGTGATCGAAGTCTCAAACGACCCTCGCCTTCTAAACCCCGGCATGTTCGTGGAAGTGGACGTGGCCTACGGGGAGAGCGAACGGGCCACGATCGTCCCCCTCAGCGCCCTCTACGAGAACCCCGGCTCGAATGCCCGCGGCGTCTTCGTGGCCCCAACACTGGGAACGGAAATCCCTGTCGATGTGCCCGAGGACTTCAACGCCGACAATCCGCCCCCGCTCACGCCACCGACCCCCACCACCTTCCGCAAGGTTGAGGTGGTCGCGGAAGGCCAGCAGACCGCTGGAATTCGAGGTGTCGAGCCTGGTGACTGGGTCGTGACCGTAGGCAAAAACCAGATCAGCGCCGCCGGGCAGGGACGGGTGGATGCCCGCGTGCGTCCGATGTCTTGGTCGCGGCTGATGGCGCTGCAGCGACTCCAGGACACAGACCTGCTCTACGACGTGCTCGAGCGCCAGCAGCGCATCGCGGAGCAGCGCTTTGGGGGCGAGGACTCGACCTCCAGTGACTCTGCTCAGTCGTCTACCGGGAGCTGATCGTTCTCCTCTCCCGCAAGTTTCTTTCTATCTCTCCTTTCTTCTCCCATGGCTCTCTACGATACCTCAATCCGGCGTCCCGTTGCGACGACGATGTCGTTCCTCGTCGTCATTGTTGTGGGCGCCGTGAGTTTCTACTATCTCCCGGTAGACCTGCTTCCCGAGATCGAGTATCCCCAAGTGTCGGTCACGACCAGTTACCCGAACGTGGGGCCCGAGGAAATGGAGCAGATCATCACCGACCCGGTCGCAAACGCCGTCTCGAGCGTGTCAAACGTCGAGCGGATCACCTCTCAGTCCTCTGAGGGGTCGAGCCGCGTGAACATGGAGTTTGGGCAGGGGACCGACCTCAACGCTGCCGCCAACGACGTCCGGGCCGCCCTCGACCGCATTCGGGATGACTTGCCGGTGGAGGCCGAACCGCCCAGCATCCGGAAGTTTGACCCCAATAGCCAGGAGATTGTCTCCATCTCCGTGGAGTCGCGCCGCGATCTGCCCTCCTTAACCCGGTTGATGGAGCGCAACCTGAGCAAGCAATTCGAGCAGATTCCCGGGGTCGGTACGATCAACGTGCAGGGCGGGATCTACCGGCAAGTTCAGGTCAACCTCAATCGGGAGCGGCTCATGAGCTACGACCTGTCGGCCGCGCAGGTGCAGCAGTCCATCTCCTCGTCCAACGTGGCGCTTCCGGGGGGCAACGTGAAGGAGGGCCTGAAGGACCTCTACGTCCGTACACAGGGGGAGTACGAGTCGCTGGATGAGATCCGCAACACCGTCGTCACCACGGCCAACGGAACACCTGTGCGGGTGCAGGACGTGGCCGAAGTCATTGACGGATACGAGGACCTCGGCCGGATCGCGGAACTAAATGGGATTCCGGTGCTCCGTCTCGACATCCAGAAGCGGAGCGGGGCTAACACCGTAAGCGTTGCGAACCGAGTTCGAGAAGAAGTGAAGCGCGTCAATCAAACGCGTTCTGACTTGAATCTAACCGTCGTCAGCGATCAGAGCGACTTTATCCGGAAGTCGATCAACAACGTCCAGAGCTCGGCCATCTGGGGCTCTCTCCTGGCCATTCTGGTGCTGTACCTGTTCCTCCGGAACGGATCGACGACGTTCATCATCGCGCTGTCGATTCCCATCTCGATCATCGCGACGTTCGCCCTGCTGTTCTTCAACGACCTCACGTTGAACCAGATGACATTCGGGGGGCTGGCCCTGGGGGTGGGCCTGATCGTCGACAATGCAATTGTGGTTCTGGAGAACATCATTCGACAGCGAGAGGAAAACGGCCGATCCTTGCGCGAGGCTGCCTCCATGGGCACCCGCGAGGTGGCGGGAGCCATTCTGGCCTCGACGATCACGACCTCCGTGATTTTTCTTCCGCTCGTCTTCGCTCGCACCACGACAGCCTCTCTCTTTCAGTCGCTCGCGCTGGTTGTGGTTTTCGCCCTGGCCTGCTCGTTGCTGGTGGCGCTTACATTGGTGCCGATGATGGCCAGTCGCTTCCTCACGGTCGATGCTGGCGAAGGGGATGCCGCCGAGGACACATCCAAGTCCTGGTTCCAGCGCGCCTTTGCAAGCCTTGAAAACCAGTACTCCGACGCCATCCGTGCCGCGCTACAGCGCCGCTGGCTGGTCTTCGGTGCAACAGGGGCTTTGCTAGTGGGGGCCCTGTTGCTCTGGCCTTACGTGTCCGTTGAATTGGCACCGCAGACCGACGCCAATCAGATCGACGTCGATATGCAGATGGCACAGGGTACCAATATCGCCGTGGTGATGAAGTACCTGGAGGAGCTGGAGCAGCGGGTCCAGCCGATGCTCCCGCAGGACGAGGTTGAGAACTTTGCCAAGCAGGTACAGCCTTGGGGGGCGGAGGTCGAGGTGCAGCTAAAATCGGCCGAGGAACGCTCCATCAACACCTTCGCGCTGGCCGACAGTATCCGGTCGGAGGTGGTCGGAAAGGTTCCGGGGGCCGACCTCCGTGTGAGCGCCCAGTCGGGCCTCTGGATCCTGCGCCGCGTCTTCAGCGTGGGGGGTGGAAACGAAGCCCTACGGGTTCAACTCCGCGGGTATGATCTTGAGCAGGCCCAGAAGCTTGCTCAGCGCGTGAAACAGGAACTCGAGACCGTAGAGGGTGTGGCCGGGGCTCGCAGCGGGCGACGCGAGGGGCAGCCCGAACAGAACATCCGATTTCTACGGGACAAGATCTCGTCTCTTGGCCTCACAACCCAGGAGGTGGCGCGAGCGGTCCAGACAAATCTTGGCGGCAGCCGGGCCGCCTCGTACCGCACCGGCGGCGAGCAATTTCCCATTACTGTCCGCCTCCGCCCCGAGGATCGCCTCTCCGTACAGGACTTGGATAATGTGTCGATTCAGACGCCAGACGGAAATTCGGTTCCTCTTTCGACACTCGTGACCACTCAGCGCGGCCGCGGCCCGACTGAGATTCAGCGCATTAATGGGCAGCGCGTTACTTATATCTCAGCCAACCTGACCAGCGACGCCGTCCTCGGAGAGGTCGTTAATCGGGCCCGGCAGAAAGTTTCCACCCTATCCCTTCCCGAGGGGTTTTCAGTCACCTTCGGGGGCCAGTATCGCGAGCAACAGAAGGCGCAGACCGACTTCCTCATCGCAATCTTCATGGCGCTCGTGCTCATCTACATGGTGATGGCCGGTCAGTTCGAGAGGTTCTTGGACCCGCTCATCGTCATGTTCAGTGTCCCGCTCGTTCTCGTAGGCGTATTGCCTACGCTTGTCTTCACCGGCACCACCGTCAACATTCAGAGCGTGATGGGGTTTGTCATGCTCATCGGCATCGTGGTGAACAATGCCATCGTGCTGGTCGACTACATCAATCTAATGCGGCGCGATAGGGATCTTCCGCTTACGGAGGCCGTGGCCGAGGCGGGGCGCCTGCGCCTGCGTCCAATCCTCATGACCACGCTCACGACCGTGCTGGGCCTTGTGCCCCTGGCGTTGGGCATCGGGGCGGGAGCAGAGATTCAGGCCGCACTTGCCCGAGTCGTCATCGGGGGACTCACGGCGTCGACGCTCATCACGCTGCTGCTCATTCCGGTCGCCTACGTGAGCCTCGAACTGACGGCCCGCACCGTGCGGTCGAAGCTTCCGGACTGGTCCTGGCTTCCCGATTCCACGGTGCAGCCGCGGCGGGCGTAGCATCTTACTCGCGTTCCCTCCCTTGGCTGCCCTTCAACCATGCGTCCCGCCTCTCCCTTCGCGCGCACACTGGTCGTTCCGCTCCTCGTGTGCAGTCTCGTGGGGGCCGGACTCCTTCCCCTCGCCGGCTGTGCGCAGGATCCGGATCCATCGTCGACCCGTGGGCCGGACACCTCGGCCGTGCAGGGCCCTGCGCCCGCGACGTCCCCTTCAATCGTGGACTCGACGGTCGATGCCGACGTCCCCTTCGTCGTGAGCCCCGAGAAGACGGTCGAGGGCATGCTCGAGCTCGCCGGCGTCACGGAGTCCGACACGGTGTACGACCTCGGCAGTGGCGACGGGCGCGTCCCCATCGCGGCTGCCAAGCAACACGGCGCCCGCGGCGTCGGAATCGAGATCAAGCCCGACCTCGTCCAGCGGGCCCGGAAGCGGGCCAAGCTCGCCGGGGTGAGCGACCGGGTGGAATTTCGGCACCAGGACCTCTTCGAGGCCGACTTCAGCGACGCGACCGTCGTGACGATGTACCTCTTCCCGGAGGTCAACCTGAGGCTTCGTCCGATGCTCTTCGAGCAGCTCGACCCGGGGACGCGGGTGGTCTCCCACAGCTTCGACATGAACGGCTGGGAGCCCGACTCGACGGTCACCGTGGACGGGGACGTGTTGTACCTCTGGACCATTCCCGATGAGATTCCCGCCCACCTACAAGAGTAGCGCCCATTCCCTCATACATAGCAATCCCCCGCTCCTGCCTGAAGACAGAAGCGGGGGTCTCGCATGACGCGCCCGGGTTGCGAACAAGAAGTGGAGCCACTGGGATTCGAACCCAGGACCTCTGGAGTGCGATTCCAGCGCTCTACCAGCTGAGCTATGGCCCCAGACAGACAGGCAGCCAGCGGCAATTGCCGCTGGCCTCTTTTGTATGACACGGGCAAATACGGTCCCTTTTTTGCGTCTGTTCCTGTGCGGCGCGTGCCTGCATCCGCTCGTCGGCCGAAATGTCGTGAGAACCGTGCGAAGTCGGCCGGTCTTGACGAGCGTGTAAGAAGCCCCACCGCTCAGGCACGCCCTTTCGCCGGGACCGTATGCCCGAACGATATTCTCAGACACAAGCGTCCGCGTGCCATGAGTCACCAAAATCTCCCCACGAAAACATGTCCCGTGTGCAATCGCGAGTTTGAGTGGCGCAAGAAGTGGGAGGACGACTGGGAAAACGTGAAGTACTGCAGCGAACGCTGCCGCCGCAACAAGGACCGCGACCACATCCCCTGGGCCAAGGAGGAGTAGCGCGCAGGCGTCCCGGGACGTCCCTGCCCGTTCTTCTTTCGGCGTGCGTCACACCGACCCTCACCAGTCCACCGTACCGACACCGTGCTTTCAACCGCCCTCGTTTGGATTCGGAACGACCTCCGCGTGCGCGACCACGCCCCTCTCCGCTACGCGGCCGACCACTACGACCAGGTCATTCCGGTCTACTGCTTCGACCCGCGTCACTTCGGCACGACGATGTTCGACCTGCCGAAGATGAGCTCCATCCGGGCCCGTTTTCTCCGCGAAAGCGTGCAGGATCTGCGGGACTCGGTTCAGGACCTCGGGGCGGATCTCGTGGTCCGTGGGGGGCGTCCCGAGGACATCCTGCCGGAGCTCGTGCGGCAAACCGGCGCCAACGAGGTGCTTCAGTTCCAGGAGATCGGGGGCGAGGAGGAGGACGTGGAGACGGCCGTAGAGGATGCGCTCCGGGACACCGGCGCCACGCCCGGCTTCTTCTGGGGAAAGACGCTCTACCACATCGACGACGTTCCCTTCGACGGCCCCGATGACATTCCGAAGGTCTACACAAACTTTCGAAAGGCCGTAGAGAAAAAGAGCACGGTCCGGCCCACCCTGGACGCGCCGGACTCGCTGCTCCCCCTGCCTGAAGACCTCAATCCGGGGTCGATCCCGACCCTCGACGAGCTCGGCTTCGACGACGACGGGACCGTCGACGAGCGGGGCGTGCTCCCCTTCCGCGGGGGCGAGAGCCGCGGGCACGACCGCATCGACGAATACATCTGGCGCGGGGACTTTCTGAAGAAGTACAAGGCCACACGCAACGGCCTGCTCGGGGCCAACTACTCCGCGAAGTTCAGTGCTTGGCTCGCCCACGGCTGCATTACGCCCCGGCAGATCCACGAGGAGGTGGAGCGCTACGAGGACCAACGGGTCGACAACAAGTCGACGTACTGGATGAAGTTTGAGCTGATCTGGCGCGACTTCTTCAGCTACGTCACGTGGAAGGCCGGCGAGCGCCTCTTCCGCCCCGGTGGCATCAACGGCAACGACATCGACTGGCGCTACTACGACAAGTCCTTCGAGCGGTGGGCCGCCGGCACGACCGGCATTCCGTTCGTCGACGCCAACATGCGGGAGCTCAACCGAACCGGCTACATGTCCAACCGGGGCCGCCAGAATGTCGCCAGCATGCTCTCACAGAGCCTGAAGCTGGATTGGCGGATGGGGGCGGCCTACTTCGAGTCGCGCCTCGTGGACTACGACGTGGCCTCCAACTGGGGCAACTGGGCCTACAACTCCCGGGTGGGCAATGACCCGCGGGCCCGGTACTTCAACATCGTGAAGCAGGCGAAGCGCTACGACGAGAACGGCGAATACGTCCGCTACTGGCTCCCCGAGCTGGCGGACGTGCCCGACAAGTACGTGCACGAGCCCAACCGCATGAGTCACGAGCAGCAGAAGAAGTACGGCTGCGTCCTCGGGGCCGACTATCCGAAACCCGTCGTGGACCTGGACAAGACGTACCAGCGAATTCGGAACGAGCGCGGTTGAGGACAGAGTCTTCGCACGTCGCGCGCTCCGCCTCCTCGTCTTGTTCCGGGAAGCCACAGGCTCTACACCGACAGGGGCCGCCCCCATCGTCCCTCACTGCATCCCCTCCTTCGCACGGCAGTTTCCGAACGGAAGGAGCCCCCCGAGCCCGGCAAGCCCCGCGAACGGCTACCTGCAGGAAACGCCTGCGCCACCCGCCGTGGCCTGTTCACCGACTCAGGGGCTCTTTCGGCCGCCCGCTACGAAGAAGTCGTCCTGGCGCCACGCACAGTCGACCTCCGTAAAGCCGGCACGCTCCATGGCCTTGAGCTGCGGATAGAGCGGCAGGGTACCAACGTGGTCGCCGATGAGGCAGTGCCCACCGGGGCGTAGGGGCTCAAGGACGCTGCGGAAGAGCAGCTCGTAGCGCGACTCCGCCTCTGCCGGATCCACCTCGTGCCCCACGATGGCGTGGAGGGCCAGCGAGGCCACGACGAGGTCGTAGGGCCCGCCCGGGAGCGGCGCCCCGTCGGAGGGCACGGCCACCTGCAGCGGCTCGGCGTTGCGCGTGAGTTGCCCCACCTTCTCGTGTGCGATGGAGAGCAGGTCCGGGTCTTCGTCCAGCAGCACGAGCTCCACCTGCGGATACGCATCGAGCACGGTCGCGGCCGCATTGCCGGTGCCGCACGCAAGGTCGCAGACGGTGGCGCCGGGCGGCAGGGGCGGAAGGGCCATGGCCAACTCTTCGAGCATCGGAACGGCCTGCGGAAGCCGCCGCTCAAGATGGATGTCGTACCAGCGGCCGTCGTCCCAGTGCCCCCCCTCGCGGCGCAGATTGTCTCTCCAGTTCGGCAGGTCGCTCATGAACGCAAAGGTGTGAGATCGAAGCAATCGGAGGTGTGCACAGGCACTCGCGGGGCGCTAGCGGACCGCCGGAGTCCCTTGGCCGCTCTTCTTATGAATGCCCTCGTCGTTGATGTGGCCCACATAGCGCCCGAGGATGGTCACTTCCTCGAACACATCGGGCTGGATGTGGATGTCGTCGTACTCCGGATTACAGGGCTCTAGGCGGAGGCCCTCGTCGTCGTGGTGCACGCGCTTTAGGGAGGTCTCTCCGTCGTACAGCACCGCACCGATCCCCCCCTCCGGGATGTCCTCATCAATGAGCAGCACGTAGTCGCCATCACGGATGTTCGCCCCCCGCATGGACTGCCCCGACACCCGAATCGCGAAGATCTGGTCCAGGTTCGGGAAGAGCATGTCGAGCGTGATGGTTCCCAGGTCCGCCTCCACGGCTTCCTGGAGCGTACCGGCCGAGATGATGCCCTTGACTGGGATGCCCGGTTCCTCCTGCTCCTGGTAGCGCGTGGCGAGGTGGTAGCCCTGGTCGTCCCGTGTAAGGTGCCCCTTGCGGTGAAGCGCCTTCAGGTTCTGGGTGACGCTGTTGGGGGAGTTGTAGCCGAAGTGATCGATGATCTCCCGGTAGGTCGGCCACACCCCCGTCTCCCGGGTGTGATCGATCAGGAATTGCAGAAATTCGTGCTGCTTGGCAGTGAGTTTCTTCCGACCCATAGCGGAGAGGCGGTGGCGCTCAGCTGATGAATGAAGTGCCGGCGTACTCTACGGGAGCAGAGACGGCCACATATTTCACACAGTAGGGTATCCAGAACGCCGGAAAAGGTCAAGTGGCCCGGTCGGTCGGCTTCGCCCCCTCAATCTGCGCAATGACCGAGCGGCTCCGATCCGGATAGGCGTCGTCGAACTGATACCGCAGAAAGTCACGCACGAGGGCCTCCACTTCGCGCCGGACGGCGGGGGACATGGTCAGGCGCATCACGGTGTCGAGATCGGCACGGGCGCAGACGGCGTAGGCCCGGAGGGCGGCCCGGGAGGCTCGCTTCGGCTGGTCCGGCGTCCCGTCCGCCGGATACACCCCTCCGTCCGCAAGGGAAAGGAGCCCCTCGTCCCCGGTCACGGCCTCCACCCGTGTCCGATCGACGGCCGGTGCCACCCCCAGGATCTGAGCCAGTTGGAGCTGCACGTACGGCCAGAGGTTGCTCACCCGCGCCTCCGCGATATTGAGTCGATGAAGGGCCCGGACGACCAGCGCAAAGGCGGCGGGCTGCGGGTCCTCCTCCTCCATCAGGGCGTCGACCAGCTCGACGATGCGCAGCCCCACCGTGATGGTCGGCAGCTTCTCACGGAGACGGTGGAACGACTGCACGTGGCTGCTCTCGCTGAGGGTCTGTAGCGTGCGGGAGGGTTTGTGGTAGAACACCACCTGCGTGTAGGCCATCGGCTGCAGGGTCGCCCCGAACGAACTTTTGGGGCGCCGGGCCCCCTTCGCCATCACGCCGAGCTTGCCCTTCTCCTGCGTGAAGAGGGTCACAATCTGACTCGTCTCGCCGTAGTCGATGCTCCGGAGGACGACGGCCTTCGTCCGGACAATTGAACGCTGTGCCATGGTCACGAGATGCTGACAGGTTTGGGGGCACGATCCCTGTTCGGGGGACGACCGCGCGTCGGCGGCAGAATCCGGGCTGGCGGCCCGCCCCTCCCGAGCCACACACGTTACGTTCCGCCTCCGCATGTGTCTTCCTCCCCGAAAGGGCACGGCGTGGTGCATGTCTCCACAGGTTCGTCGCCGCCATGGTTTGGCTCTACCGACTGCAACAGCGGCTCTCCATTACCCGTCAGGAGGGGCTTGCCATTCTCGCTCTGGCGGTGCTGTTTCTGTTCGGCCTCGCGGTGCGCCACCTGCAGCAGCAACAGATTCCCCCCGTGGCCGCCGACTCGCTCGTCGCCCCGTCCCCAACAGACTCGATTCCCCCGTCGTTGGCGTCTTCGGGGCCACGGTCCCCCTCCGCGGAGCAGCCCCTCAATGTGAATACGGCACCGCCGAAGGCCTTGGATGCCCTTCCGGGAATTGGACCGGCCCTGTCAGAGCGGATCGTGACGTATCGGTCGACCCAGCGCCCGTTCCAACGCGTCGACGAGCTGGAGCGCGTCAGGGGCATTGGCCCAAAGACCCTTTCGACCCTCCGTCCAATGGTCCGCGTCACGGCCCCCGACAGCGCCTCCAAATAGCGAACCGGGCGCGCCCTCCTGTACGCTTACGACCCGGGGGGGCGCGGGGCCGCTTCGCCCTGCTCGGGGGACGGATCGGTCTCTTCCACACTCTCCGGGGCGTTCGTCGAGGCTTCGTGCTCACGCATCCGTTCCGCGACGGCCTCCGGGGTCCATTCCTCCGCCACTTCCTCCTCCCGATCGAGAAACCGCCAAATCGGCACGAGGAGCAGCGCGGCTAGCAACGCGAACCCGATGAGCGTTCCGGCGATGATAGGAAGGTATTCGGGATCGAAGAGCGGCGATGCGTCCATGCGTGAAGGCGCGTACCGAGGAAATTCTATGGGCTCCCATGTACGTACAATCTGCTTGGCCGTTCTGCATCCCCGCCGTCCGGTGTGCCCTCCCGCATCTTGCACTTTGAACACCGGAGGGGTAATTTTTTTGGAGTGCCTCACTCCACTTGCAATTCTCGTAAGCCACAGGCACAGTCATGCCTTTCCCCAGTAGTGCGACAGGGGCCTCTGAGGCCCGGCTCCTCATTGCGGAGGACGATCCGGACCTGGGAAGCAGCCTGGAGTCGTTCTTTGCCCAGCACGGCTACGAGGTGCATCACGCCACGGAGGGCGAGGATGCCCTCCAAGAGATGACGACCCTCCCCCCCTACGATCTCGTGCTCCTCGACGTGCGACTGCCGCAGAAGGATGGGTTTGAAGTGTTGCGGGAGGCGCGGCAGTCCGGGGTGGACTCCCCTGTGATTATGCTCACAGTCAAGGACGAACACGAGCACAAGCTGCGGGGCTTCGACCTCGGGGCGGACGACTACGTCACCAAGCCCTTCGACGCAAAGGAGCTCGCGGCCCGCGTCGAGGCGGTCTTGTCCCGGAGCCAATCGGCCCTCCCCGATACCGGAGACGTATTTGCGTTTGGAAACGTGAGCGTCCACTTTCCGGACGAAACCGTCACGAGGGATAGTGAACCGGTCGGTCTGACCGACCTGGAGTTCGACATCCTAACCTACTTCATCGAGCACCGGGGCCGAACGGTCAGCCGCGAGCAGCTGCTCCGGGACGTGTGGGGCATCAGTGGCGACATTACCACCCGCACCATCGACCGCCACGTGGCGTCGCTGCGCAAGAAAATTGAACCCACGCCGGACGAGCCCGCCTACCTGCAGACGGTCTACGGCATCGGGTACAAGTTCGTCACGGACGATGTCCCCGGCCCCTCCCCGTCCGCCTCGCAGACGGACTAACACCTCCCCCCAGAGAACCTACGACGCCACCGGTCGGCCTTTCACGAAGAGAAGAGAAAGGGCCCCCGGAGTTGGCGGGGCGCGCCGTGGCT
Source organism: Salinibacter ruber DSM 13855 (assembly GCF_000013045.1). Taxonomy (NCBI): domain Bacteria; kingdom Pseudomonadati; phylum Rhodothermota; class Rhodothermia; order Rhodothermales; family Salinibacteraceae; genus Salinibacter; species Salinibacter ruber. The sequence goes on along the minus strand of NC_007677.1, from coordinate 1,483,935 downwards.
GCCACACGCAGATCACCGATAGCGACGCCCGTGTGGCCCGTGTGGACAGTCCCGTCGGCATCCAGGCACTGCCCCCAGCGCGCCTGTCGAGACGGGCGGGCATTCGGACGATTTCGTCGCAGATTCTCCCTTCCCAGAAATGGGCCTCACCCATTCTCCCCCTTGTTTTTCGTCCCCATTGCTCTCTCCGTTTGTAACTGATGGCCTCGTACGCAGAACGAACAGCTTTTGTCACCGGCGGCACCGGCTTCGTTGGGAGTCACCTTGTGGAGGAACTCCTGCACCGGGGCATGGACGAGGTGCGGTGCCTCGTCCGCACCGACCCGAAGTGGCTCTCGGACCTGAACGTGACGCCCGTGCACGGGGACCTGTCGGACGTGGAGGTTCTCTGGGAGGCGCTCGATGGCGTGGACGAGGTGTACCACGTGGCGGGCCGGACCCGGGCCCCGACCGAGGACGCGTTTTACGAGGCCAACGTGCAAGCCACCCTCAACCTCCTGGGCGCCGTCCAGCACGCCGCGCCGGATCTCGACCGCGTGCTGGTGACGAGCAGCCTGGCCGCCGTGGGGCGGTGCCACGACGACGTGGCGACGGAGGAGGTGCCGCTCCGGCCCGTCAGCATGTACGGGCGGAGCAAGGCGCAGATGGAACAGGCGCTCCGTGAACGGCCCGAGACGACCCCGGAATCGTACGCGGAGACCCTTCCCCTCACCGTCGTCCGCCCCCCCGCCGTCTACGGGCCCCGCGACCGCGACATCCTCGACTTCTTCCGTGCCGTCAAGCGGCACGTGTGCCCCATCGTGGGCGGGGGCTCCGCTCGCACCCTGAGCCTCGTTCACGTGCGGGACCTCGCCACCGGCATGGTCGACGCCGCCCGCCATCCGGGCGCACATGGGGAGACCTACTTCCTCGGCAGCGCGCGGCCCCACGCCTGGAACGAGGTGAAGCAGGCCGCGACCGCGGCCCTCGACACCTGGGCGGTCACCCTCCCAGTGCCGGGGCCCCTGCTCGGCGCCGTGGGGGCGATGGCCGAGGCCTGGGGCTGGGCCACCGGCGCCCATCCGCCCCTCAACCGCGATAAGACCCGCGAAATTCGGCACGCCTGTACGGCCTGTTCCAGCGAAAAGGCCGCGCGCGACTTCGACTACGACCCGTCGATCCCCCTCGACGATGGGGTGGCCCGGACCCTTCACTGGTACGAGGAGCACGGGTGGCTGTAGCGCTGGTCCCCCGCCCAAGCCCCCCGCGAATCCTCGTCGCGAATGCGTCGTACATGGTAGTCGCTCCAGGCGGGGAGCCCACGTCTCTTTTACGACCAAATGCACTCGTTCCACCGTGAGCAGCCTCGGATTCAACACGGGCTACATCGAAGAGCTCTACAAGCAGTATCAGGACGACCCCGACAGCGTAAGCGAGAGCTGGCGCGAGTTCTTCGCCGATTATGACCCGGACGCCTCCTTCATCCCGGTCGACCGGACCACCGCGGGCGACGGGGAGGCCACCACGCCCCCCGAAGAACCCACGGAACCGGAGCCGACAGATCGCGACTCCTCGCCCGACGCGTCCTCGGCCCCGCCGGCGGAGGCCGACGACGGCGTCGTGGAGCCCCTGCGCCCCGCCTCAGCCCCGGCGGTCGACGAGGACCAGGCCGACGTGACGGCCATGACCGGCCCGTCGGCCAAGGTCGTCGAGAACATGGAAGACAGCCTCGGCATCCCGACGGCCACCTCCGCCCGTACGATTCCGGTCAAGCTGCTCGACGAGAATCGCAACCTCCTGAACGACTATCAGAAGCAGGTCGGTGGCGAGAAGGTGTCGTACACCCACATCATCGCCTACGCGATGGTCCAGGCGATGCAGAAGTATCCCGACATGAACACCACGTTTCGGCGAAATGAGGACGGCACGCCGGAGCACGTCAAGCCCGACCAGATCAACCTGGGGCTCGCTATTGACGTAGAGCGGCGGGGCGAGCGGACGCTCCTGGTTCCTAACCTCAAGGACGCAGGCAGCCTCAGCTTCGCCGAGTTCCTCGGGACCTACAACAACATCGTTGGCCGCGCGCTGGGCGGCGACCTCGACCTGTCCGACTTTCAGGGCACCACGGCCACCCTCACCAACCCGGGCATGATCGGCACGTCGATGAGCGTGGCGCGCCTGATGCCCGGACAGGGCGTCATCATGGGGGCCGGGGCCATCGACTTCCCGCCCGAGTACCGCGGGTACGACTCGGAAGTGGCGAGCAAGGCTGGGGTCTCCCCGGTCATGACGTTGACCTCCACCTACGACCACCGCGTCATTCAGGGCGCCACCAGCGGGGCCTTCCTCAACCACATTGAGGAGCTCCTGACGGGCAACCACGACTTCTACCAGCGGATCTTCTCCGACCTGGGCGTGCCCTATCAGCCGTTCCGGATGGCCACCGACTCCACGCCGCAGCTCGGGCGGTCTCGGCCTCAGGACGAGCTCGACATGACCGAGAAGCAGGCGGCCGTCCTTCAGCTGATTCGGGCCTACCGGGTGCGCGGCCACCTGCAGGCCGACATCAACCCGCTCGGCTACGAGTGGCAGTACCACGAGGAGCTCGACCCCGCCACCTACGGCCTCACGGTTTGGGACCTGGACCGGGAGTTCATCACCGGCGGCCTCGGGGGCGAGGATAAGCTGCCCCTGCGCGAGATTCTCTCCATCCTGCGGAAGTCCTACACCAGCAAGGTGGGGACGGCCTTCATGCACATCTCCGACCCCGAAGAGAAGACGTGGATCCAGAACCGGATCGAGCCGATGCGGAACGCCGGTTCGCCGTCGGAGGAGGAGCGCCACCGGATTGTCCAGAAGCTCAACGCGGCCGAGGCGTTCGAGCGCTTCCTGCACACCAAGTACATCGGTCACAAGCGCTTTTCGCTGGAGGGGTCGGAGACCATGATCCCCCTCATCGATACCCTCCTCTCCGACGCCGCCGACGAGGGCGTGGAGGAGGTGGTGATGGGCATGGCCCACCGCGGTCGCCTCAACGTGTTGGCCAACATCATCGGCAAGCCCTATGAGGAGATCTTCTCCAAATTCGAGGGCAACATCGACCCCAACACGACCCAGGGCTCGGGCGACGTGAAGTACCACCTGGGGGCCGAAGGGGACGTGACCTCGCCCGACGGCAACGAGATTTCCGTGACGCTCGCCTCGAACCCCAGCCACCTGGAGGCCGTCAACCCGGTCGTGGAGGGCATGTCCCGCGCCAAGCAGAACCTGCTGCGCGACGAACACCCCGAGGCGGCGGAGGACGACTACCACGACGCCGTGATGCCCCTCCTCATCCACGGCGACGCCGGCTTCGCCGGACAGGGCGTGGTGGCGGAGACCCTCAACCTCAGCAAGCTGCGCGGCTACACGACCGGCGGCACCGTCCACCTGGTCATCAACAACCAGATCGGCTTCACCACGCCGCCCGGCGACGCCCGCAGCTCGACCTACGCCACCGACCTGGCCCGTGCCATCGAGGCGCCGATCTTCCACGTCAACGGCGACGACCCCGAGACCTGCGTCCGCATCGCGCGGCTGGCGTTCGAGTACCGCCAGCGCTTCAACAAGGACGTGGTGATCGACATGATGTGCTACCGCGTTCACGGGCACAACGAGGGCGACGAGCCGACCTTCACGCAGCCGCTCCTCTACGAGAAAATTGAGGAGAAGCGCTCGCCGCGCAAGCTCTACACCGAGATGCTGCTCCGACGCGGCGAGATTGAGCCGGACGAGGCCGAGCAGATGCTCGACGACTACCGGGGCCGGCTGCAGGAGGCCTTCGAGCGCACCAAGGACCTGGAGGAGAAAGACGCCGACGAGGCGCTGGAGGAGCGGGTCCAGCGCACGGCCGACGATCGCCTGCCCCCGGTCGACACCACGGCCGAGCGTGAGCACCTGGAACGGGTCGTGGAGGTCCTCACCGACTTCCCGGACGACTTCAACGTCCACCGGAAGCTCGAGCGCCTGTTCGGCAAGCGCGACGACCTCTTCTACGACGAGAAGCGCATCGACTGGGCCTTCTCCGAAACCCTGGCGTTCGGCTCACTGCTGCAGGAGGGCACGCGCGTCCGGCTGAGCGGACAGGACTCGCGCCGCGCCACCTTTAGCCAGCGGCACGCCGTCCTCATTGACCAAGAGACCGGTGCGGAGTACACGCCCCTCAACAACCTGACCGATGACCAGGAGCGGCTCCTCATCTACGACAGCCTCCTTTCGGAGTACGCCGTGGCCGGGTTCGAGTACGGCTACTCGGTGGTGGACAAAAACGCCCTCACCTGCTGGGAGGCCCAGTTTGGGGACTTCGCAAACGGGGCGGAGATCGTGTGGGACCAGTTCGTAAGCGCCGCCGAGGAGAAGTGGGGCCAGACCTCCGGCCTCGTGGCCCTGCTGCCCCACGCCTACGAAGGCCAGGGCCCCGAGCACTCCTCGGCCCGCCTGGAGCGCTTTCTGCAGCTCTGTGCGGAACAGAACATGATCGTCGCCAACTTCTCCACGCCGGCCAACTACTTTCACGCCCTGCGCCGGCAGGTGAAGCGCGACGTCAAGAAGCCGCTCATCATCATGACGCCCAAGAGCCTGCTGCGCCACCCGAAGTGCGTCTCGACGCCCGAGGATCTCATGGAGGGCGGTGTGCAGGAGATCATTCCGGCCGAGGCGGACCCTGCAGGCACCATGCGGCACATTCTCTGCAGTGGCAAGGTGTACTACGACCTCGTGACGGCATTGGAGGACACCGATCGCCGCGACGAGATCGCCATCACGCGCCTGGAGCAGTTCTATCCCTTCCCCGAATCGGACCTGCAAGAGGAATTGGAGCGCTACGCCGAGGCCGACGAGACGGTGTGGGTGCAGGAGGAGCCTCAGAACATGGGCGCCTGGTCGTTCGTGTCTCCCCGCTTCGAGACGCTCCTGGACGAGATTCACGGCCCCTGCGAGCAGCGCATTCAGTACGTGGGGCGGCCCGCCAGTGCCAGTCCGGCCACCGGATCGGCCAAGGTGCACGACCGGGAACAGGAGCAGCTGGTTGGGGACGCCCTTGGCCTCTAACAGCCCTCTCTTGTCACTCTCTTGTCAACAGCGAAAGCCCCACCCAGTGCGGTGGGGCTTTTGTGTTGACGGGGCCCTTTGGCTTGAGGGGCCCGAAAAAGTCTCAAAAGAAAAAGGGACGGACCCGCTCGGGCCCGTCCCCAACAACGTTGCCGGACGCCGATTCACCGACGCCGGCGACCAAATGTGCGGCGCTCTACTTGCGCTTCCGGTTGTCGCCCCGCTTCCGTTGGCGGTGGCGCCGGCGGCGGGACCGCTTCTCTTCGAGCCGCTTCTCCTCCGAGGGCTTCATGTAGGTCATGTTCTGCCGATACTCCTGCAGCACACGACTCCGGTTCACCTGACGCCGGAAGCGCTTGAGCGCACGATCAATGTCTTCGTTGTTTCGGACTTTTACACCAACAGCCAAGGTAGATCCCTCCGTAGGGAGTTTGGTTTTGAAATAGAGTGGATAGCAACCAAATTGCGAAGTGGAAACGCGAATGTGAGAGGCATGTTTCTTTTCCGTGTTCTAGTGTCACTTCCCCCAATCCCTTTTCCGCATGACGACACGCTCTCCCCTGGTGCTGGCAACCGGCAACGCCGGAAAGGTCCAGGAGCTCCGCGCCCTGCTGGCCGACCTCGACCTGTCGCTCCTCCCTGCCGGCGACCTCGACGACTCCCTCACCGTGGTGGAGGACGCCGACACCCTCGCCGGCAACGCCCAGAAGAAAGCCCGGGCGTACCACGAACACACCGGCCATGCCGCCCTCGCCGACGATACGGGCCTGGAGGTGGCGGCGCTCGACGGCGGGCCGGGCGTCCATACGGCCCGATTCGCCGGTGCCGACGCCACCCCAGAAGACAACAAGCAGAAGCTATTGAGAGTCCTGGAGGAGGTGGACGACCGACGGGCGCGCTTTCGCACCGTAGTGGCCCTCATCGACGCGGACGGAACCGCACACACCTTCGAGGGCCGCTGTGCAGGCACCATCACCACGGCCCCACACGGCGACGGGGGCTTTGGGTACGATCCCCTCTTCCGCCCGGACGGCTCCGACCAAACGTTCGCGGAGATGCCGACGGAAGACAAGAACGAGATTAGCCACCGCCGAAAGGCCCTCGACGCCCTTCGGACCTTCCTTTCAGGCCTCAAATCCGACCCGGGCCGCTGACCCCCGCCGTTCGTCTCTGTCTGTCACGCTTACACGTCATTCCGTATGGTTGCCCTCGTCCAGCGCGTCTCCGAGGCCGCCGTCGAGATCGACGGCGCCCCTGTCGGGGCCATCGAACACGGCCTGCTGATCCTGCTCGGTGTGCACGAAGACGATACCCGCACCGAAAGCGCCTGGTGCGCCGAGAAGTGCGCACGCCTCCGCGTCTTTCCCGACGCCGACGGCAAGATGGACGAGTCGCTCCTCGACACCGGGGGCGACGCCCTGGTGGTGCCCCAGTTCACGCTCTACGGCGACACAAGCGTAGGCAACCGGCCCTCCTTTACGGAGGCCGCGCCGCCCGACCGGGCCGACCGGCTCTACGAGCACTTCGTTCGCGAGCTCGAAGGGCACCTCGGTCAAGACGTCCCCACCGGCGAGTTCGGCGCGATGATGGACGTCCGCCTCACAAACGACGGCCCGGTGACGCTCTGGGTGGAGCGCCGGGCGGACGAGTAACTGGACAGGTCACCGCCCGAGCGGCGGGTTGGCGGTCTGGAGGCTCGCCGAAAGCTCCGTATCGCCGGTGAGGTACCGGTCGACCTGGCGGGCCGCATCGCGCCCCTCCCCAATGGCCCACACGACGAGCGAGGCCCCCATCCGGGCGTCCCCCGCGGCGAAAACGCCGTCGACATCGGTCATGAGGCGGTCGTCGGTCGCGACCGTGCCGTCGTCGGTCTGCCGGACGCCGAGGTCTGCAAACGGATTGCGCTCCGGCCCCACGAACCCGATGGCCACGAGGACGAGGTCGGCCGGCACCCGAACGTCGGGGTCCACGACCGTCTTGTCGGTGCGGGAGCCATTTTCGTAGGTCCAGTCCACGCGCTCGGCCCGCAACTCGTCGACGCGGCCGTCGCCGTCGAGGTCGGCGAGCTCGGTGGTGTTGACGGCAAACTCCTGCGCCCCTCCTTCCTCCTGCGCGTAGGTCTTGGTGTACACCTGCGCGGTCTCGGGCCAGGGGTTGTCGGCCGGCCGCTCGGAGGGGGGCTTCTGGTTGATGCCAATCTGGACGACCTGCTTCGCGCCCTGCCGGTGGGCCGTGGCGACGCAGTCGGCCCCGGTGCTCCCACCCCCCAGCACGACGACGTTCTTGTGGGCGGCCGTGATCCCGCCGGGGGCGGCCTGGCCTTGCTGGCGACGGTTTTCCTGCGGGAGGAACTCCATGGCCGGCAGCACGCCGTCCAGGCCGGTGCCCGGCACCGGGAGCTCGCGGTGCTTCTGGGCGCCGAGGGCGAGGCAGGTGGCGTCGTACGCGTCGTGGAGCCGGTCCGCCGCGAGGTCACCCCCCACCTCCGTGCTCGTCTCGAACGTGATCCCTTCCTGCCGGAGCTGATCGATCCGCTGGTCGACCCGCCGCTTCGCAAATTTGAAGTCGGGGATGCCGTACGTCATGAGGCCGCCGAGGGCGTCGTCCCGCTCGTAGACCGTCACGCGGTGGCCGGCCCGATTGAGCTGTTGCGCGGCGGCAAGGCCGGCCGGCCCGCTCCCCACCACGGCCACCTGAAAGCCCGTCCGCTCGGCGGGCGGCTCCGGCTGAATCCAGCCCTCCTCCCACCCCTTGTCCACGATGGCCCGCTCGATGCTCTTGATGGCCACGGCATCGTCGTTGACGGCCAGGACACAGGCGTCCTCGCAGGGGGCCGGGCAGGTGTAGCCCGTAAACTCGGGGAAGTTATTGGTGGCGTGGAGCTGCTGCAGGGCCTCCTTCCAGTCCTCCTTGTGGACGAGGTCGTTCCACTCCGGGATGCGGTTGCCGATGGGGCAGCCGCTCATGCAGGTGGGCACGCCGCAATCAACACAGCGCTCCCCCTGATCCTGCAGGGCCTCGGGGCTCCACTCCGGCGCCCAAATTTCGCGAAAGTCGGCCGTGCGCTCGGGGGCCGACCGCTTGCCGATGGGACGGCGCGGGTGCTTCCGGTATCCGTCGGGGTGATGTTCGCGGGGCATGGGGCAGACGGGGTCGGTGAGGAGAGGTTCGCTGGTAGGCGACGTGCAGGGAGCGCTACGCCGGACTCGGGGGATTGCGTGTTTCGTGTTGCGTATCGTCACACGAGGTCGATGATGAACCTACGCGATACGCACTACGCAATACACTTCACGGGGGAACGGCTCAACCAAGGGCGCTAGGCCAAAACAGTGGAGGAAGCCCCCGGTGCGGGCGGCACGGGCGGCCGGATGTCCTCCCCGTTCTCCAGATGGGCCTCCACCTGTCGGGCGAAGGCGTCGGGCATGACCTTGCAAAACCGGCCGACGCACGTGTCCCACGCGTCCAGCACGCGGGTCGCCTTGGCGCTGCCCGTGTGGTGCAGGTGGTGCTCCACGAGGCGGCGAACGAGGCGGCGGTCCCGCTCATCGGTCAGGGCCTCAACATGCACCATCTCGCGATTGACCGTGTCCTGGAAGGTCCCGTCCTCGTCGAGCACGTACGCCTCTCCTCCACTCATGCCCGCCCCGAAGTTGCGGCCTGTGCTTCCAAGCACGACGACCACGCCGCCGGTCATGTACTCGCACCCGTGGTCGCCCACGCCCTCCACGACCGCCTGTACGCCGGAGTTGCGGACCGCAAAGCGCTCGCCGGCCTGGCCGTTGACGTACGCCTCCCCCCGGGTTGCGCCGTAGAGGGCCACGTTGCCCAGGATGATGTTCTCGTCCGCCTCGAAGCCCGCCGTCTCTGGGGTGCGCAGAATGACCCGCCCCCCAGACAGGCCTTTCCCGACGTAGTCGTTGGCCTCTCCCACGAGCCGCAGGGTCACCCCGGAGGCCAGAAAGGCCCCAAAGCTCTGCCCCGCAACCCCCTCCAGATCGATCTCGATGGTGCCGTCGGGGAGCCCGTCCGGCCCGTAGCGACCGGTCACCTCGGAACTGAGCATCGCCCCAACCGCCCGGTCCCAGTTGTGAATGTCGCGGGCAATCTGGACCGGGGTTTGCTGGTCGAGGGCCGGGCGGGCTTCTTCGATGAGGGCGTGGTCCAACTTGTCGTCCAGCTTGTGGTCCTGTTCCGTTGTCTTCCGCGGATCGTCGTCACTGACCGGACGGTGCAAAATCGACCCCAGGTCCAGCCGACGGGCCTTCGGGTGGTCGGTCTCTCGCTGCCGAAGCAGGTCCGTGCGCCCCACCATCTCGTCGACGGTGCGCACCCCGAGCTCCGCCATGATCTCGCGCAGCTCCTCCGCCACGAAGTGCATGTAGCGCATCACGTGCTCGGGCGCGCCCACGAACTGCTCGCGCAACTCCGGGTCCTGCGTGGCGATGCCCACCGAGCAGGTGTTGCAGTGACACTTCCGCAGCATGATGCACCCCAGACAGACGAGTGCCGCGGTGCCAAAGCCAAATTCTTCGCCTCCCAACAACGCCGCCACGGCCACGTCCCGCCCGGTTTTGAGGCCGCCGTCCACCCGGAGGCGGATGCGGGACCGGAGGTTGTTTTCGAGGAGCACCTGCTGCGCCTCCGACACGCCCAGCTCCCACGGGAGCCCCGCCGACTTGATGGAGGTCTTCGGCGACGCGCCCGTCCCGCCGGACTGTCCGCTGATGAGGAGGGCATCGGCCTTCGCCTTGGACACACCCGCCGCGATGACCCCGATGCCGGCCGCCGCCACGAGCTTCACGTGCACGTCGGCCGCCGAGTTGGCGCTCTTGAGGTCGTGGATGAGCTGCGCGAGGTCCTCGATCGAGTAAATGTCGTGGTGGGGCGGCGGCGAAATGAGCGAGACCCCCGGGGTCGTGTAGCGCGTCTCGGCGATGAGGTCATTGACCTTCTCCCCCGGCAGGTGGCCGCCCTCCCCCGGCTTCGAGCCCTGCGCCATCTTGATTTCGATGGCGTCGGCGTTCTTGAGGTAGGTGCTCGTCACCCCGAAGCGCCCACTGGCCACCTGCTTAATCGCACATTCGCGTTCGGTGCCGAAGCGGTCGACCTGCTCGCCGCCCTCGCCGGTGCTGGCCCGCCCGCCAATCCGATTCATCGCGACGGCGAGCGTCTCGTGGGCCTCCGGACTGAGGGAGCCAAATGACATGGAGGCCGTGAAGAAGCGCTGGACAATCGATGTGGCAGGCTCCACGTCCGTGACGGGAATGGCCGCGTCCGGGTCTGTATCAAATTCAAGCAGGCCCCGCAGCGTCTGGTGCTGGGCCGACTGATCATTGATCAGCGCGGCAAACTCGTCGTACGCCCCGCGGTCGTTCTGCCGCACGGCCTGCTGGAGGGTCCCAATCGTTTGTGGGCTCCACTGATGATGCTCCCCGTCGCGTCGCCAGTACAGCTCGCCCCCGCTCTCCAGGTCCGTTGCGCCCGGCAACGCATTCCCAAACGCCTTCTCGTGACGATCGCGCAGGTCGGCCTCCAGCTCGTCGATGCCCGCCCCCTCAATTCGCGAGGGGGTGCCGAAGAAGTACGTTTCTACAAATTCCGAGTCGAGGCCAACCGCCTCGAAGACCTGCGCCCCCTTGTAGCTTTCGAGGGTGGAGATGCCCATCTTGGCCATCACTTTGAGCAGGCCCTGTTCGAGGGCGCCGACGTATCGCTCGATGGCCGTCTCGGCGTCGGGGACCGCATCGCTGCGCCCTGCCCAGTCGCGCACAGTGGCGTAGGCCAGATAAGGATGTATGGCGTCGGCCCCGTAGCCCAGGAGCGTACAGACGTGGTGCACCGCACAGGGCTGCCCGCTTTCGACCACGAGCGCCGCGTGCGTCCGGCGGCCCGCCCGAATCAGGTCGTGGTGCACGGCCCCCACGGCGAGCAGACTCGGGATGGGGAGGCGATCCGGCCCCGTGCCGCGGTCCGACAGGAGGAGAATTTCGTCGCCCGTCGCCACGGCCTCCCGCGCGTCCCGACACATCTGCTCGACGGCGGCCTCCAGGCCCATCTCGTCCCCGAACGTCGTGTCGATTGTCGTCGACCGGATGCCGTTCGTGTCGATGTCGTGGAGGGCGTCCCGCTCCGCGTCGCTCAGGAGGGGCGAGTCGAGGTGCACCTGTCGGCAGTGCTCGGGGCGCTCCGTCAGCAGATTGCCCTTGCGCCCGATGTGGCTTTCGAGCGAGGTGACCAGCTCCTCGCGGATGTAGTCGAGGGGCGGATTGGAGACCTGCGCAAACAGCTGCTTGAAGTAGGTGAAGAGCGTCTTGCTCTGGTCCGAGAGCACGGCGGGCGGGGTGTCGTTGCCCATCGCGCCCACCGGATCCTTTCCGTCGTCCACCATCGGCTGCACGAGGCGCCGGACGTGCTCCCGCGTGTAGCCGAAGGCCCGCTGTCGCCGGGGCAGGGCATCCGGATCCCCATTCATAGAGAGTGTGGCCTCGGGCACTGACGCCCCGCCATTGGACGTATCGGCGGACACCAGCGTGCGAAGCCGCACCCGCGTCGTGTCGAGCCACCGTTCATACTTCTCGTCGGTCAGTCGCCCGAACACCTCGTCCTCCGGCACAATGCGCTCCGCCGCTGCGTCCGCGAGGAAAAGCTGGCCGGGCTGAAGGCGGTCCTTCCGGGCCACCCGGTCGGGCGGCAGGTCCACGACGCCCGCTTCGCTGGCCATCACGATCCGGTCGTCGTGGGTGACCCAGTAGCGGCACGGCCGCAGGCCATTGCGATCGAGCACCGCCCCCACCCTGTCCCCGTCGGTAAAGGCCACGAGGAGCGGCCCGTCCCAGGGCTCGATGAGGGTCGAATGGTACTCGTACCAGGCCCGCCGGGGCGCGCTCATGCGGGCGTCCTTGGTCCAGGCCTCCGGGATGAGCATCCGCAGGGCGTGTGGCAGGGAGCGGCCGCTCTCCACAAGCAGCTCCAAGACATTGTCGAGCACCGCCGTATCGCTCTGCGCCGCCGTGGTGATGGGCCGGATTCGCTCTAGGTCCTCCCCGAAGGCGTCGGTATGCAGGTCTGCCGCCCGGGCCCGCATCCAGTTGAGGTTGCCACGGAGCGTGTTGACCTCTCCATTGTGGACGACGGTGCGGTAGGGGTGGGCGAGGCGCCATGCGCCCAACGTGTTCGTGGAGAAGCGCGAGTGGACGAGGGCCAGGGTCGATTGTACCCGATCGTCGGTCAGCTCCGGGTAGTAGCTGGCGACCTGCGCATTGGTCAGGAGCCCTTTGTAGACCACCCTGCGCCGATCCAACGAACAGACGTAGAACGTCTCGCTGTCGTCAAGGCCGCTGTTCGCCACCGCCGATTCGAGGAGACGACGCAGGACGTACAGCCGGGCGTCGAGCGCCTCGGGCGAAAGCGACTCGGCGGGCCGGACGAAGAGCTGCCACACGTCGGGCTCCGTGGCGCGGGCCGTGGGGCCGAGGCCGGAGGCGTCGGTCGGCACAGAGCGCCACGCAACCGATTCAAAGCCTTCGGCCCGTACCCGCTGATCGACGAAGTCGCGGAGCGCCGATTGGACGTGCTCGTCGGTTGGGAGAAAAAACTGGCCGACCCCGTAGGAGTCCACGGCGCCGAGGCCCGACACAACATCTTGATAGAACGCATGGGGCTTCTGAATCAGGACCCCCGCCCCGTCGCCCGTGTTTTCTTCGGCGCCACGCGCCCCACGGTGGTCCAACCGGCGAAGCAGGCCGAGCGCCTCGTCGACCATTGCGTGGCTCTTCGTGCCGTTGAGGTCCATGAGGACCCCGACGCCACAGTTGGATCGCTCGCGCCGGGGGCCTAGTGACGGACGGGCTGGGGATTGCACGAGGGATGGGGGTGGGAGGGAGGAGCCCATGGTCGTGTCGCGGGTCGTGCCGCAATGGAAACTGCCTATTCAAACCGGGCAGCCGCCCGGAATGGCCTATTTTTCGTAGTCCGTGTAAAGGGACCCGTTATATGAGTGAAAGCCCTGTGAGTATCAAATTGTGATTTTGTGCAAAGCGCTTTCAGTCACCCGTTCTTTACGAAAAGCGCTTCCATGAAATCACCTGATTTGGACCTACCGTCTTTTCATACCTCCTGCTGCTTGCTTTTCCTCCGATGCCCCCCTCCGAGTTCCTGATTACGAATGCCCGCGTGTACCCCGTCAATGGCGGGACTGACCGGCCCGTCCCCGCCTCGGCCCTGGCCGTCCGCGACGGCCGGATTGCGGCGGTTGGCTCGCCCGCAGAGGCGTCGACGGCCGTTCCGGAGGCCCGGCGCATTGACGCCGAGGGGCGGACCGTCGTGCCCGGCTTCGTCGACGCCCACGCCCACCTGCACGAGTTGGGGCTCGCCCTTCGACGGGCCGACCTCACGGACGCCTCGTCCCCCGACGCGGTCGTGGAAAAACTCCGGGCATTCGTCGCCGACCACGCCCCTCCCTCCGACGCGTGGCTGCGGGGCCACGGGTGGGACCAGACCGAGTGGACGCCCGCTCGCCTCCCCTCCCGTGGCGCCCTGGATGCCGCGTTTCCGGAGCGTCCCGTCTGGCTCACGCGCACGGATGTGCATGCCGGGTGGGCCAACACGGCTGCCCTGGAGGCCACCGTGGGCCTCGACCGCCTCCACGAGATGAGCGACCCCGACGGCGGGCACATCCACTGCGACCGCACCGGCACCCCTACGGGGGTGCTGATCGATGCCGCGATGGCCCTCGTTGAGGACCACATTCCGCCCCCCGGTGCGGCACACCAGGACCGTGCCCTTTCCACGGCCCTCCGCCACACCGCCCGGCGCGGCATTACGAGCCTGCACGACGCCGGGGTGGGGCTCTCGGCCCTCCGACGGGTTCGGGACTTCCTTGAGAAGGATCGCTTCCCGCTCCGGCTGTACGCCATGATCGACGGGCGCGGGGAGACGCTCGAGCATTTTTGTGATCGGGGTCCGCTGCACCACCCGTCCGGCCGCCTCGACGTGGAGTCGGTCAAGTTCTTCGCCGACGGCGCGCTCGGCAGCCGCGGCGCCGCCCTCCTTGAGGACTACGCCGACGCGCCGGGCACCCGCGGCTTCCTCCTCCACGACAGCAACGCGTTCCGGGAGCACGTGCGGGTGGCGCACGAGTGTGGGTTTCAGGTCAACACCCACGCCATCGGCGACCGGGCCAACCGACAGGTGCTGGACGCGTACGAACACGTCGCCCGAGAGAGCACCCGTCCGCTCCGCCGGCCCCGGATCGAACACGCCCAGATCGTGGCCCCCGACGACCGCCCCCGCTTCGGCCGCCTCGGCGTGATTGCCTCCGTCCAACCGGCATTTGCGCCGAGCGATCACGACTGGGCCCCGGCGCGGCTTGGCCCGGACCGACTCACAGACGCCTACGCGTGGCGAAGCCTGCAGGAGGCGGGCGCCCGCCTCGCCTTCGGGTCCGATGCGCCGGTCGAGCCCCCCGACCCGATCCGGGGCTTTCATGCCGCTGTCACGCGCCGGGACGCCGGCGGAGCGCCCAACGGGGGCTGGCAGCCCGACGAGCGGCTGCCCCGCGCCACGGCCCTCTACGCCCACACCCAGGGCGCCGCGTACGCTGCGTTTCAGGAGGACGAGATCGGATCCATATCCGTAGGCAAACGCGCCGACTTCGTGGTACTCTCTCAGGACCTCATGACGGTGCCGTCCGACCGCCTTCTGGACACGGAGGTCGTGGCGACGTACCTGGGGGGCACTCCGGTGCACACAACCCCCGACTGGCCGGACGCACACTAATCACTTCCCCTCTCGCGTTTTGAAACCAACGGGCCCCCTCCCGATTCGAACGGACGGAGCATCCTCCCTGAGCCCTGCTCCGTGTGTACGCATTCATTTCGCTTTTGCTGACTGACCTATGGCCGATCCTTCTACACTTACCCACCCCGATCCCGAAGGAGGCGTCCGCATGATGGACGCGTCCCAGAAGTCGGACTCCGCCCGGACGGCCGTCGCCGCCGGACGGGTTCACCTGGGCGAGGAGGCGTTCCGGCGCGTCCGGGAGCACGACATCGAGAAGGGCGACGTCCTCACGACCGCCCAGATCGCCGGCATCATGGGGGCCAAACAGACCGACAAGCTCATTCCCCTCTGCCACGACGCCACCATCAACGGCGTGGAGGTCGACTTTACGTTCAACGAGGACGAGCAGGCCATCGATGTTCGGGCCTTTACGAAGTCCTTCGGCGTAACAGGGGTGGAGATGGAGGCGCTGACGGCGGTCTCGGTCGCCTCCCTTACGATCTACGACATGTGCAAGTCGGTCACCAAGGACATCCGCATCGGCGACGTGCACCTGCGCGCCAAGACCGGCGGACAAAGTGGGAACTGGAAGAGCAAGTCCGAGGACACGTCCCCCGCCGAATCCTAGCCCTGTCTCCGCCCGACCACGGTTTCCTTCCCCTCAGCCGGCCGCCCCATGTCTTCCGACGACCCTGACGCCGCCCTCGACCGCGTGGCCCGCTTCACGTCGTTCGCCACGGTTGGCACCCTGGGCCTCACGCAGGACCTGACCCACGCCGTGCTCGAAAGCATCGGCGACATGGAGGGGGCCGACCCGGAGCTCGTGGCCGAGGAGACGCTCTGCCTCATCGCCACGGCCACCGCGCGGGCCGCCGAAGTCGGGCTCGAAGAGGAGCCCGACCGGGCCCCAACGATCATCGACACGCTGCTCGACCTTCCGTTCACGTACCGGAACTACCTCCTCGGGAAGGCAATGGTGGCCGAGGAGCGCCCGGAGCTCTCGGAGGTGGCCGAGGAGGTGCGCGCCCGGCTTGAGGAGAAGCGCGCCTTCTACACCACGCACCTGCCCGACGGCCAATTCCCGGGGCCCCACGCACTGGGCGACAAGATGGAGCTGTGGATGGGGCGCGTGAGTCCCCCAAAGCTTCCAGAGACCCCTCAAGAACGACTGGATTCACTCGGCCTGGTCGACCCGACGGTCGCTCACCTCAAGCTTGTGCTCGCCTACGGGCGACGGGGGGTACCGCCCCTCGGGTCCGCAGCCGAATCGTCTGAATGAGGCCGCCAGTACTCTGCAGCGGCTACTCCCGAACTCGGGACTGGGACGACCGCTCCGTAGCCGTGTCTTCGGAATCGGACATGGCCCCATTGTCGCTGTCGGGCACGTCAAGCGCCCCGTCCGTCGCCCCGTCCAGCTCCGCGTCGAGCGCATCCAGGTCCTCCGCCATCTCGTCGTCGAGGTAGTCGGTGGGGGCAGCGAATACGTCTTCGATCTCGCGGATGGAGCTCTGGGTTTCCTCCACCTCCTGCAGCAGGGTGTCGAGCTGGGCCGTCACCTCCTCCGGGTTCTGCAGCGTCCAGGACTGCTCGTGGATGTACCGCACCACGTCCTCGATGGTGCTGAGCTGCGCGCCGATGATCTCCAGGTTTTCGTGGGCCTTGCGGAGGCGCGCCAGCCGGCGCTCCAGTACCTTCAGCCGTCGCTGCTTGACGGCCCGCACCCGCTCGGCGTCGTCGGCCATGTCCTTCTTCAGCGCGTCGATGGACTCGAGAATCTGCGCCTCCGTGGCGCTGTCCATAAAGGCCCGATACCGCTCCCGCTGGTGAAGCAGATCGAGGTACGAGTCCAGCAGGCCGTCGATCTTGTCGACGTGACTCCCCAAAATGCCCTGCGAGGCGTAGCTGAGCTTTTGGTAGTTCGCCTGGATTTGCTCTTTGAGCTTCCGGAGCTTGGCGTAGCGGCGCTGGCTCTGGTTGCGGAGCTGGCTGAAAATTTCGCGCTGGGACGGCGCCTGGTGCTGTTCGGAGCGCTTCTCGGCGCGAATGTACCGCTGAAACCGGTCGTGCCGCGGCATCACCCCCAGGTAGAGGAGCTCCGCCCCGCCCCCCAGCAACAGGAGGAGCTCCGGCAGCCAGGCGGGAAGAACCCCGATCAGCCCGAGGCCCGCCGCCACGGCCACGACCGTGATCAGAAACACCAAATTCCAGGTGTTGAAGAGGGCCTCCTTCGTGTAGTTGATGTCGTCGTCCATGACGGGGCAGTTGTTCGGGCTACGAAGCTGTTCGGGCTACGAAGCGTCGTCGGCACGGAGGTCGCCCATGCGGCCGATGGTTTTGTCGGGCCCCTCCGGGTCCGGCTCGTCTGCTTCCGCCGCCTCTTCTTTTGCCCCGGAGGCAGACAGGTCGTCGGCACCGGGCGCCGCCCCCGGACGCGTGGACGATTCGGTCTCCTCCGCCTTCATCCGACGGACGAGCTGCTCGGCGCGCTCGTCCCGAAGGGCCTCTTCGGCCTCACGGAGCCCTTCGTCCTCCTCCCACTCGTCGTCGAGGGCCACCTCGAAGCGGGCCTCTTGCTCCGCGACCGCCCCCCGCAGCCGATCCACGAGCGACTCGGTCTCGGCCAGCAGGCGCCGGGCGCCCTGCGTCATGCGCCGCACGACGCCCTGGACCTCCTCTTGCTGCTTCAGTTGATCGAGGGTCGTTTGGAGGCGTTTTTTGGCCCGCAGGTGCCGCTTCTCGGTCTCCTTCAGCCGCTGAAATTCGTCGTCGGTCATGGCTAGGTCGGGGGCGGTTTGTGCGCGCTGGGTCGAGGCGTTCAGACTTGTCAATCAGCAATCGCCCGAAACCGGACTACTCCGACTTGTTGCGCTGCTTGCCGATGGTCTTCGACGGCTCCTCAATCTCTTCGTCCTCGGGCAGGTCAATCGTCTCTTCCTCCACGGACTCCGAGTCCAGCGTCTCCTCCTCGTCGACCATGCCCATGTCGGCCTTGAATTCGTCGACGACCTGCTGGGCCCGCAGCTCCTCGGCGTCTTCCTCAATCTGGAGGGCCTCGGTGTCCACCGAATCGAGGGCCATCTCCATCCGGGCCTCGTTCTTGGCCGACTCCTCGTCCAGGCGCCGTACCATCTCGTCGTGGGTCTGGTCTAGCCCCGACACCTCAAACTGCTCCATCGTGTCGGCAATCTCGGCCTGCCACTGCGCCCGCTCGTGCTGGCGAAGGGCATCCTTCGCCTCCTGAATCTTCTGCTCCTTCTCGCGCATGAAGGCCTTTTTGACCTTAAGGGCTTTCTCGTAGGCCCGCTCGGCGCCCTTGAGCTGCTCCTCCGTCCGCTCGAGGCTTTCCTTTTGGTCCTCGAGCCGCTTCGCATACTTTTTGGCAATGTCTTCGCGGTCGGACTTGAGGGCGGTCTTGATACGGTTGGAAAGCTGCTCGACCCGGTCTCTTGTCTTCTTGACCTCCTTCTCGAGCATGATCTTGTTCGCCTTCACCGTGGCGATGTTCTCGTTCATCTCCGGGACCTGATCGTTGAGCTCCCGGATGTTTTGTTCGAGAATCGTCCGCGGATCCTCCATCGCCGAGACGGCGCCGCCGAAGAGCGACTTTACTGCGCGCTTGAATCGGGACCAGATAGACATGGCAAGGGGGGCGGTGTCGAAGGATCGGCGAATGTGCAGTTCATATACTTTGCACGGAAGTGGATTGTTACACCTCTTCCGCGGCGCCCTCCGACAGACGGGTCCAGCCCTCGGCGTCGTAGCGGGCCTGCAGGGCCGGGGCGGCGGCCGGAGGCGTGTCGGAGAAGGTATACGCGCTGCGCACGGCGGCCCGAACGGCCTCCAGGTCGGGCGTTCCGCCGGCATGAAGCCGGGCGAGCACGTCTCCGTCGTCGACCGGATCCCCGGGCTTCTTGAGCTGGGTCAGGCCGGCGATCGGGTCCACCGACGCCTCTTTTGTCTGGCGTCCGGCCCCGAGCTTCACGGCCGCCTGCCCAATCGACAGGGCGTCGAGGTCCGCGACGTACCCTCCCGCGTCGGGCGGGGCGGTGACCTCCGCCACCGGTGCGCTGTCGGCCCGCCCGTCCGGATCGTCGAGGACCGTCGGGTCTCCTCCCTGTGCCTCAACGAGGGACCGGAACTGATCCAGCGCCGCCCCGCTTTCGATGGCCGCGCGGGCCTTCTCCCGGCCCTCCGCCGGCGTCTCCGCGGCGCCGCCCAGAACAATCATCTCGCCGGCCAGGCCGCGGACAATTTCCATGAGGGCGGAGTCGGCGTGCTCCCCCCGCAGGCAGGCGATCGCCTCTCGAATCTCGGGCCAGTTCCCCACGGCCCGCCCCAGCGGCACGTCCATGTTCGTCATGACCGCCACGACGGGCGTGTCGTGCTCGGCCCCGATGGCAACCAGCGTCTCGGCCAGCGTTCGCGCGTCGGCGTCCGTCTTCATGAAGGCCCCGCGCCCGCACTTCACGTCGAGCACGAGGGCGTCGTTGCCCTCCGCGAGCTTCTTGCTCATGATCGAGGCGGCAATGAGCGGGATCGAGTCGACGGTGGCCGTGACGTCGCGGAGCGCGTAAATCTTCTTGTCGGCGGGGGCCACCGCCCCGGTCTGCCCGGCGATGACCCCGCCCACCTCTTCCACCTGCCGCCGATACCGCTCCACGCTCAGGTCCGTACCGAATCCGGGAATGGATTCGAGCTTGTCGATGGTGCCGCCGGTGTGGCCGAGCCCGCGCCCGCTGAGCTTGGCCACCGGCACGCCGCAACTGGCGACGAGGGGCACGAGAATCGGGGACACCTTGTCGCCCACCCCGCCCGTCGAGTGCTTGCCCACCTTGGTGCCCGGCACCGAGGAGAGGTCGATGTGGGTGCCCGAGTGGAGCATCGCGTCGGTCAGGGCGGCCGCCTCCGCAGCGGAGAGGCCGTTGAGGTAGGCCGCCATCAAAAACGCGCTCATCTGGTAATCGGGGACGGTGCCTTCGGTATAGCCGTCCACGAGGGCCTTGAGATCGGCCTTCGACAGCGACTCGCCGTCACGTTTGGCCGCGATGAGGGGGACGGGGTTGACACTGCTCATACAACTGGAGAATGGTGGGTGGGTGGAACGAGGGGCGGGGGCATGCCTGGACCCCGACCGCCGGCCTCCGACAGGCCCTCCCCTGAAAAACGAAAAGGCCACCCGTTTGCACAGGTGACCTTCACTGTTTGAAATGAAGACGGCCCCCTACTCGTCGGCGGCGTCTTCCGTCTCTTCGTCGTCTCCCTCGTCGTCATCGGTGAGCCCGTACCGGCGGTTGAACTTCTCAACGCGGCCGGCCGTGTCGACGAACTGACGGCGGCCGGTGTAGAACGGATGATTCGTCGAGTCGACCTCGGTCTCGTACGAGTCGGTCTCCATCGTGGACCGGGTCGTGATTTCGGAGCCGTCCGCGAGTTGGATGGTTACTTCGCTGTACTCGGGGTGCAGATCGTGTTGCATAATGGGGCCGTCGGTGGACTCGCTCAGTCAGTCAAGAGGCATCGTCGACATTGGTGCACGACATCGTCCCCCAAAAGTTTCGGGGACGTGTCGCCCGTGCGTGAAGAACGAGCGAGGGCCGCACGCCCCGACGCATCGGCTTCTTGACACCCCGCCCCCCGTTTCTTAGGATGAATTTGTCTCATCAAGAACGACTGAGGGAACAGGCCCGATGACGTCGTGGCAACCGGACCCCTCCACGCGAGGGGTCGTCCTGGTGCCAACTCCTGCCCCGCCCCGCGTGGGGACAGATGAGAGGATTGCTTCGAGCACGCGAGCGTGCGTCCTTGAGGTCCTCTGTCGTCGTCTTGGTGAGGCCACCCCGCTTCTTCACTCACCGAGACGACTTTTCTTATGGACCTGGACCCGGAAACAACGCTCTCCCTCGCTGGGCAGGACCTCGACGACACGTTCAATAGCGTCGTGCCCCCCCTCTACCAGTCGGCCATCTTCCAGTTTGAAGATGTCGGCGAGACGAAAGGGTACGACTACACCCGTAGCGGCAACCCGACGCGGGCGGCCCTGGAGGACACGCTGGCCGACCTCGACGGCGGGGCCGGCGCCGTGGCGTGCGCCACCGGCATGGCCGCCGTGTCGACCGTCACGTCGCTCTTCGACGCCGGTGCGCACCTGATCTGTGCGCACGACTGCTACGGGGGCACCGAGCGCCTCTTTTCTTGTCTCGACGATCAGGACAAACTCTCCGTCTCCTACGAAGACCTTTCGGACCGCGACGCCCTTGCCGACGCCGTGCGGCCCGAAACGACGGCCTTGTGGGTGGAAACGCCCTCCAACCCCCTTCTTCGCATCGTCGACCTGGAGGCCCTCTCCGAGTTCGCCGACGCACACGATCTACTGCTTGTCGTCGACAACACCTTTCTTTCTCCCCTCCTGCAGCGGCCCATCGACTACGGGGCCGACCTCGTGGTGTACTCGACGACGAAGTACCTGAACGGCCACTCCGACGTAGTGGGCGGCGCCATCATTGCCCGCACGGAGGCCCTCGCCGATCGGGTTGACTTTGCGGCCAATGCGCACGGCACCGTCGCCGCGCCGTTCGACAGCTGGCTCGTCCTCCGCGGGGCCAAGACCCTACCGGTCCGCCTGCGCCAGCACGAAACCAATGCGCGAGCCCTCGCGCGCTCTCTGGACGAGCACCCGGCCGTGCAGCGCGTCTGCTACCCGGGCCTCTACGACCATCCCGGCCACGAGATCGCACGCGCTCAGCAGAACGGCTACGGCGGCATGGTCTCCTTCTTCGTCGACGACGAACAGGTGGACGTCGAAGCGCTGCTGCGCTCCACCGAGGTCTTTGCCCTCGCCGAGTCGCTAGGGGGCGTCGAGTCGCTGATCGAGCACCCGGCCACCATGAGCCACGCGTCGATGGCCCCCGAGCAGCGGGAGGCGGCGGGCATCACCAACGGCCTCATCCGTCTCTCCGTCGGCATCGAGTCGACCGACGACCTCCGGGCAGACCTGAGTCAGGCCCTGACGGCGGCGGGCGCCGAGGCGGCAGCGAGCGGGCACGACACGCCCGTTTCCGCAGAGGCCCAAGCCCCGGCCTCGGAGGGGACGTGCTGAGGAGATCCGTCGACGGTCCCGGCGGGGGCCGGAAGCGAGCGGCCGTTGCCCTCCCTGCGCCCCCGCCTCAACATTCTACTCTCCGCTCTCGGCGAGCTCCTCCTCCAGCTCTTCGATGCTGTCTCGGAGCTCGGCGGCCCGCTCAAACTCGAGGTTCTCGGCAGCCTCTTCCATTTCTTCCCGCATCTGGTCGACGAGGTCCTCCTTCTGGTCCTCCGAGAGGTACTCGACCACCGGGTCGGCCACCTCGCTGGAGAGCTGATCCGGACTGCCGTAGTGGTGCCGGGAGCCGGACTCTTCCCCCTCGCTCTTCTCGTCGGCGATCGCCGTGCCCATCTTGATCTCGTCGGGGGACTTCCGGATCGGTTCCGGCGTTACGTCGTGTGTCTCGTTGTACTCAAGCTGCCGCTCCCGGCGCCGCTCCGTTTCGTCAATCATCTTCTGCATCGCGTCCGTAATCTCGTCGGCGTACAGAATCACCTCCCCGTTCACGTTGCGAGCGGCACGGCCGGCCGTCTGGATCAGCGAGGTCTCCGAGCGCAGAAAGCCCTGCTGGTCCGCGTCGAGGATGGCTACGAGCGACACCTCAGGCAGGTCCAGCCCCTCCCGCAGGAGATTCACGCCCACGAGCACATCGTACTCCCCCAGGCGCAGCCCCCGAATGATGTCCACCCGTTCGAGGGCGTCGATGTCGGAGTGCATCCAGCGGACGTCCACCCCGTAGCTGTCGAGGTAGTCGGCCAGGTCCTCGGTCATCCGCTTCGTGAGGGTCGTTACGAGCACGCGCTCGCCCTTCTCGGCGCGTTTGCGAATCTCCTCCATCAGGTCGTCCACCTGATTTCCGGTCGGCCGGACGTCGACCTCCGGGTCGGGAATGCCGGTGGGGCGCACCACCTGCTCCACGAAAACGCCTCCGCTTTGCTCTAGCTCGTAGTCGGCGGGGGTGGCGCTCATGTAGATGGTCTGCGGCGTCAGCTCCTCGAACTCCTCGAACGTGAGGGGGCGGTTGTCGAGGGCCGACGGGAGGCGAAAGCCGTGCTCCACCAGCTTCAGCTTGCGCTGCCGGTCGCCGTTGTACATGGCCCGCACCTGCGGGATCGTGACGTGGCTCTCGTCCACCACCAGCATGAAGTCGTCCGGGAAGTAGTCGAGCAGGCAGTAGGGACGCTCGCCCGGCTCGCGGCCGGTCAGGTGCCGCGAATAGTTTTCAATGCCCGAGCAGTAGCCGACCTCTTGCATCATCTCAAGGTCGAACATGGTGCGCTGCTCCAGGCGCTGGGCCTCCACCATCTTGCCCTCTTCCCGCAGCACCGCCAGCCGCCAGCGCAGCTCCTCCTTGATGTCCTCGATGGCCCGTTCCAAGCGATCGTCCGGGGTGACGAAGATCTGCGCCGGGTACAGGGTAAACTGATTCACCTCCTCCAGTTCGCGCCCGCTCTCCGGCTCGAACAGGGCCAGGCGGTCGATCTCGTCGCCCCAGAACTCGATTCGAAGGGCGATCTCTTCGCGGTAGGCCGGAAAGATGTCCACCACGTCCCCGCGGACCCGAAAGGTGCCGGGCGTGAATTCGATGTCGTTGCGCTCGTAGAACAGGTCGATGAAACGGCGGAGCAGGTCGTTGCGCTCCACCTCCAGGCCCCGCTCCAACGGCAGGATTTCCTTCTGGAATTCCGCGGGCGAACCGAGGCCGTAGATGCACGACACGCTCGCCACCACGATCACGTCATCCCGCCCGCTGACGAGTTCGGAGGTGGCCCGGAGCCGCAACCGCTCGATGCGGTCGTTGATGGCCACGTCCTTCTCGATGTAGGTGTCGTTGGGGACGATGTACGACTCCGGCTGATAATAGTCGTAGTACGAGATAAAGTACTCAACAGCATTGTTGGGGAAGAACTGCTTCAACTCCCCGTAGAGTTGGGCCGCCAGGGTTTTGTTGTGGCTCATGACGAGGGTCGGCTTGTTCACCTCCTCGATCACGTTTGCCACGGTGAAGGTCTTGCCCGTCCCCGTGGCCCCGAGCAGGGTCTGGTGCTCGTCGCCCCTCCCGACCCCGTCCACGAGCTCGCGGATCGCCTGCGGCTGGTCGCCCATGGGCTCAAAGTCCGACTCGAGCTGAAACTGATCCGTCCGGTCGTTCAGGACCTCCGTCATGTCCGCATCGCGGTTGTTTGCAGGGAAGAATCACAAAGGGTTTGAATCCGCTCGCATCTGTTGGGTTTTGGCCGTTCCCCCAGAAATTTCACCGACGTCATCGTCCACGTCACGGTCCAGTCGGGGTCCCCAACAGGCGGTTCAACGGAGGTGTACCGTACATTCCAGAACTCGTCGCTGAATCTTGACCGGTTTCTGACAAAAAGATGTGGGCGCACTCCTAATTTGGAAGCGGTTCCACATTGAAAAAATGCCTACCTCTATTCTGCGTCGGTCTGAGTCGGCAGGCCGGCGCGTGTTCACATGCCCGTCGGTACGTCGCTCATTGCTACGCTCTGCCCAATATGCTTGCACCCACGGTGTCCGCTCAGTCTGACGAGGCGTCTCCCGATTCCGATGGCTCGTTTTCGCCCGCCAAGCTGCCTCTCGACCGTCCCGCGTCGAGTCTTGAGGAGGCGGTCGAGCAGTTGCGGGGCCGGCCCGAGGATGAACTGCAACGGGCCCGGAAGCACCACCGCCGCGCCCTGAAGGCCCTTCGGGACGGGGCGTACGAGGCCCTTTCGGAGGAGACGCGCGAGCGGCTTACGAACCAGTTCCGCTCTGGCCTGCGCGCCTTGAATCAGGCACTGGACGAGGCAGGGGCGTCCAACCCGGACGACGGCACCTCCTCGTCGACCTCACTCGGGGATGTGCTTACGGGGCTATGGTGACCCCGGCACGAGCGCCCCAAGTCCCTCTACTCCGTGGCGGCCGAGGGCTGGAAGAGGACGAGCCCACCACGCTTTCCGCCCACGACGAGGTCCGTTCTGCCATCCCCATCCAGGTCCCCCCAGACTGGCGTAGCATTTCGGGGAATGCCGTCGAGGTTAACTGAGGTGGGCGGCCCGAACTCCAGGCCATCGGTGCCGCCCTGGTTCCGAAGCAGGACCAGTCCCGTCTTCGTCCCGACCAGCAGGTCCAACCGCCCATCGCCGGTCACGTCGTGGAGCGTGGGGGCGGCCCGTCCGTTCAGCTCTGCGAGCGTGACGCCCTCCGAGGCAAAGTTCGGGGACGCCTCTCCCCCCGTATTGCGGTGGAGCGTGAGGGTCCCGCTCGCAGTGCCCAGTACGAGATCCGGGGCGCCGTTGCCCGTCACGTCTCCCAGGGCCGGCACGACGTTGCTCCCGCCCGACAGGCCATCCAGGGCCCCGTCGACCGCGTCGAACGTGCCGTCGCCCTGGTTCTCGTGGTAGGAGAGGGCGCCCTGCCAGGTCCCGAGAATGAGGTCGTCGGCCCCGTCGCCGTTCAGGTCGCCGAGGGCCGGGGCGTAGCGGTACGCGTCCGGCAAGTCCAGGGGCGAACGTTTCCGGAGGCGAGGGGGCCCCTTGTCACCGGTGGGGGTCAGCGGGTACACCAGAGAAGTCTCGCCCTGGGTCGGGTCGATTTTGTTTGCCACGAGCACGTCGGTCTGGCCGTCTCCCTGAATGTCCCCGAGGGCGACGGTGCTCTCGCTCCCCACGTCGATCCCCCCGACAAACTGGCGCGTCCGGAGCTGATATCCGTCCGCCGTGTGCTCGTAGAAGTAGAAGTTGTCCGCGAGACTGCTGTTGGACCCGCTCGATCCCCCGAGGACCCCGACGAACAAGTCGGGGCGTCCATTGCCGGACCAGTCGGTGAAAGCGGGGGCGTTATACCCGCTGGTCAAAAGCGGATTCGACGACGGAAAGCGCTCCGGCTGTCCACTGAGAACGGGGTTGCCGCAGGTCCCCGTGTTCTCGATGAGGAGCAGTCCAGGCTCGAAGAAGTCGCCCCAGAACAAGTCGGAGTCGCCGTCGTCGTCCACGTCCGCAAAGGTGAGGGTGTTGGCCCCGTGAAGCGACGGCCCCTTCTGGCCCGTCCCCCCGACAATCTTAATGCCCTCAAACTCGTCCGTCACGTGGGCGAACTGGGGCATGCCGTTCGTCCCGTCGACCGACTCGTAGCGGGTGATGGTCCCGTCGAGCCGCCCCAGAAAGAGATCCAGCCGGCCGTTGCAGCCAAGGTCCGTGACGTTCGGGATGTTCTGACGGTCCGAGAAGATGGGCTCCCCCTCCACGGTCCGCAACGTGTCGGCGTACAGCTCAAACGTCGGCGCCGTGGCCGAGCCGACGTTCCGGTAGGCGCGGAGATGGCTGTACGGCTCTTCCGTGAGCAGATCGGGCACCCCGTCCTGGTCAAGATCCGCAAACCGGTACCATTCGCCGATCTGCAGGTCCCGGTAGTGGTCCGTACGCCACACGAGGCGCGACGAGTCCCCCTCGGTGACGTGCTCGAAAAACGCGAGCTGGCCGGGACGCTCCTGGACAAAGAGATCCGAGTCCTCGTCCCCGTCAATGTCCACAAACTGGGGGCGCGGCGCGTTGAAGCCGCCGTAGAACGGGTTCGGAATGAGGGCGCCGTCGGTGTCGGCGACCTCAATGGACGGCGCCACCACGCGCTGGTAGTCGTCCGGAAACGAGGCCGACGAGGCATCCGGAGACACCGATTGCGAGGACCCGGCACAGCCCACCAGGACGATCCCGACGAGGCCGACGAGGAAGGCGCGAATGCGTGGCATCAAAACTGAAGGAGCGGTCACATCAGCGGAGCACGAGGATTCGACCGGCCGCTAGGAGCCAGTGGGCTGCGCCCCGCCAAAGGTGCCCACCCCGGTGGGATAGGTCCCCACTTCGATCACCTTCACGATCTCGTTGGTCCGCGTGTCGATCACCGTCACCGTTCCGGCCTCGGGATTGTCTCCACGGGGCTCGTAGGTGCCCTCGCGGTTGTTGTTCGACACGAAGAGATGCTGCCCGTCGGCCGAGAGGACCGTGCCGTGGGGCTGGGCGAGGCCGTCCCCCCGAATGGTGGCCTGCACCGACGCGTTGTCGACGTCCACCACACTGATGGAGTTCGACATCTTGTTCGGGACGTAGGCCAGACCGCTTTGGCGACCGATGACGGGATGCCACGGCTGGCTTCCCACCGCAAGGGTGTCGGTCACAGACAGGGCTGGGGCCTCACTGGCGTCGAACACGAGAAGTTGACCCGTCTTCTGCCCCCCGGCAATGAGGGTCGACCCGTCGGCCGTCGCCGCAAACTGGACCGGGGTCTGGGTCGTCCCCTCCAGCCGCGTCAGCTGCGTCTCGCGCGTGTCCGTGTCAATGCCCATCAGCTGGTTGGTGCCCAGGCTCGCGATGAAGGCGTGCTCCCCGTTCGGCGTCACGGCCAGGGGATGGGGACGCGGAAAAAACGTCCCGACCCGTTCCATGATCTCCATGTCGGACCGTTCAATCATGCCCAGACTCTTCGGCGGGTTTACGGCACTCATGGAGCGCCCCGCGTACAGGACATCCTTCGACGGGTCGAGGGCCAGAAGCCCCGGCACCTCGAAGTTGTCAAGGCGCGCGACGATCTCATTCTGCCGGTTCATCTTGAGGATCGTGTTCGCCCCGATCAGGCTCACGTACCAGTGGCTCCCGTCGGGCTCGGCCACGACGTGGTGCGGCTTCGCGTTCTCCGAGAACCCGCGTTCCTTGAGGTCGACGGTCGTCTCGACGGCCATCGACGCCATGTCGATCACCGAGACGGTGGCCTCGCCCTGATTGCACACGTACAGCTTCGGACTTGAGGCCTGCCCCCACGCCGGAAGTGTGGCGCACAGGAGCATGCCGACGATCAAAACCGAAAGGAAACGGCGCATGATGATGCGTGAGGATATTGGTTCAGGAGAATCAAACCAGTGGGACCACGCGGACGATGCCCTCGGCGGGGCCCCCGATACCCTGTTCTAGAGCTCCTGCTTTGATTCCTCCAGCACGAACAGGCCTTCACCAATGCTCGACACGATGATGATGCCGCTTTCGAAGTACGGGTAGTTGCTCCAGGAGCCCTGAAAGCCCGTTCCGTTTTCGTCGTACGGCTGCGTGTCGAAGTGGGCCACCTCTTCCGGGTTTTCGCGGTCGCTGATGTCGAGGATGCGCAGCCCGCTCTTGTAGTTGGACTGGTACATCGTCGATCCCTTCACATACAGGTTGTGGTCGATCGACTCCTCAGGAAGCATGAGCTGGTTGACGAGCTTCGGGTTGTCAAGGTCCTTCATGTCCCACACCAGCGTCCGGGTCTGGCTCGCCTTGCCCTGCGCCTCATCCAGCTCGTCGTTCTGGTAGAAGTAGCGCTGCTGTTCGTCAAACCAGCCCTGGTGGACGTAGCCGTAGTCCGGGTACGAGGCCGTCGAGATGGCCTTCGGATCATCTTTGTTCGTCACGTCCGCGACGCTGATCGCCGTCTCGTTGGAGCCGACGCAGATCTCGCGGCCCTGATACTCGGGATCCGGGCCTTCGTAGACGACGCACTGGGCATCGTGGCTATAGCCGGTGCCGGAGCGGCCCGTGGAGGGGTCGGAGAAGCAGCCCTCAAAGGTGGGGTTGAGCGGGTCCTGAATGTTGATCATGTGGAGCCCGCCGCCACAGGTCTTGCCGCCGCCGCTACTGCCCACGGCGTAGGCGTAGCCCGTCTGCTTGTTGATGACCACGTTATGGACGCTGTTGACCTGGTCGTAGAGGGTGTCGTGGTCGAAGGTCACGGGCATCTGGTCGGCGTCCACGTCGCGGAGACGGGTCAGATCGAAGACCTGCATGCCATGATCCCCGGCATTGTCCGCCACCACGAACGCATGGTTGTCGTAGACTTTGATGTCGCGCCAGGAGTTCACGCGCGCCCCATCCGTGAGCGGAAGCTCGCCGACGTACTGTGGGTTTGTGGGGTCGCTCACGTCCACGAAGGCCGTTCCGTCGGTCCGGCCTACGAGGGCGTACTCCGTGCCCGTCTCCGGGTCGGTCCAGCCCCAGATGTCGTTCAGGTCGATCCCGCGCTCGCCCCCGATGTTGTCGATGGGAAGGAAGGACTTCATGTCAACGTTCTCACAGGAGAACTGGGCGACGCTGCCGTCCGCGCAGTCTCGCTCCTCGCCCGTCATGGCACTGAGGGCCTGTCCGGTTGAGGGGGCAATGGGGGTTGTTCGGGTCCACTCGCCGGACGCGATGGAATAGAGCCCCATCGTGCCGGCTCCGTGGTCGTCCCCCGGCAGCCCCGTCGCGAGCACATCCTCATTGCCTGCGAGCGTGGCCCCCAGTCCATTGCCAGATTCCGTCCCGGGGTGCGTCATCCGCGTGACGCCGGTCCAGGCCCCCTCGTTGTGTCCGTAGCGGTAGAGGGCCCCGCTCCGGTCCGACGCGCCCGGCGCCCCGACCCACAGGTCCGTGCCGTTGTAGGCAAAGGCCGCCCCGAAGAGGTGACGGGATGCACCGTCGAACGGAAGAAGCCGTCCGTCGACGGACCAGCTCTCCGCCTCCGCATCGAACGAGAGGGTGTACGCCAGCCCCGTTGCGTCGTAGGCCCGTGGGGCGCCGACGAGCACCTGATCCCCGACAGCCTCGATCGCCGTGCCAAATCGGGCGTTGCTGCTGAGCTCACCGGGCGTGACCGTCTGGAGCTCCGTCCAGCCGTCGGTGCCCTGGTGGAAGGCCACGACGGCCCCTCCCTCGTGCTGCGGCGCCGTGGCGAGCAGGTGATCCCCGGACGTGAGCAGGGCACTCGCGAACCCTGCGTCCGCCCCCACCTTCTCGCTCCGGAGCGTCTCGGTCTGCTGCCAAGTCCCGTCCTGCCGCTCGAAGACGTGGACGGCACCGGTCGTCAGCGTGTCCCCCTCCGTCATCGACACGGTCGCGGAGGTACCGACGAAGAGCCGATCGCCGTCCAGCACCACGCTCTGCCCGAAGTCCGAGGTGCTGTCGGCAGCCGTCAGGCGAGCGCTCTGGGCCCATCCGTCCGCGCCCGGTTCAAACACGTAGGCGGCGTTGGCCGACGGGGCCCCCACGACGACCTGATCGCCCGCCGCGTCGAGGGCCGAGCCAAAGCTGTCGCCGACTTCACCGTCGGTCGCCTCGAAGTAGGCGGCTTCCGTCCAGCCGTCCATTTCGTCTTCGTAAACGTACACCCGCCCGGGAGTGTGGATATTCTGCGATTCTCCCACGAACACCCGGTTGCCCTCCACATCGAGGGCACGGCTAAAGCCGTTCATCTGAACGGCCGAGCCGGTGGGCGTCGTCTGGGCCGAAGCGGGGAGGCCCCAGACCACGAGACAAAGTGCGATGCTGAGGAGGAGCGATATTCGTTTCATGAGGATCGAAGGAGGTATCCGCGGAAAGTACGAAGCGAGAGTCAAGACTAGACGACATCTCATCATAGCCATCTCCGTCGATGGGGTTTCGGAGATGCCACCAGGTATTCTTCACACCCTCGTAATGAGACCTGGGCGCTCTGGAAGGCCTTTCACGTTCCGGCCACGGCCTGATGTCCGGCCCCCAACGCAGAGGGCCTCCCAGTCAGGAGGTAGCGGCTCGGAACGGGACCCGACCAATCTTCTCTGCCCGTCGGGAAGGATAACGTTTCGCCGCGCAAAAAATAAAGGGATGGTCTCGACGAGCGGAGGCCGGCACCGAGACGGAGCGAAAATAGAGGGGTCAGCCTACTCCATCAGGAGGTTGAGCAGCCGGATGATGCGACGGCGGAGGCGACGCCGGTCCACGATCATGTCGACGAACCCGTGCTCCTGCAAAAACTCCGACTTCTGGAACCCCTCCGGCAGGTCGGACCCAATCGTCTCACGGATCACCCGCGGCCCGGCAAACCCGATCAGCGCGTCCGGCTCGGCGATGTGGATGTCCCCGAGCATCGCGAAGGAGGCCGTGACGCCACCCGTGGTGGGGTGCGTTAGGATGGAGATGAACGGCAGCCCCGCCTCGTCGAGTCGGGTAAGGTGCGCACTCGTCTTGGCCATCTGCATGAGGCTGAGGGCCCCCTCCATCATGCGGGCCCCGCCGCTCTGGGCAATGGTGATAAGCGGCATGCCCTCCGTGTAGGCGCGCTTGATCGCCCGGGCCACAGTTTCCCCAACGACCGACCCCATCGATCCCCCAATGAAGCTAAAGTCCATGCCCGCCATCGACACGGGATGTCCTCCAACGGAGCCGGTGGCCGCCTGAACGGCCTCGTTTTGGCCCGTCTCCTCCACGGCACTCTCCAGCCGCTGGCTGTAGGGCTTGCGGTCCTCAAAATTGAGGGCGTCCACCGAGCGGAGATCGGTGTCGTGCAGGTCGTAGTCGCCGTCGTCAAACAGGAAGCCGAAGTACTGGTGGCTGTCCATCCCGAAGTGGTACCCCGACCCGGGAAAGACGAGCAGGTTCTCTTCCAGTTCGCGCCGGTTGGTGATTTCGCCGGTCTCCGGGCACTTCACCCACTGCCCCTCCGGCATTTCATTCTGTTCTTCGCGGGTGGTGCGGATGCCGGCCTTCTCGCGCCGAAACCAGGGGGGCATAACAGAGGGAAAAGACGAGTACGAAGAATCGTGTGCGAACCAGCAGGGGCCCCAGGGACGGGGATCGCCCTAGCAGAAAATCAGAAACGCCGCCCGTAAAGTCCAAACGAAGCTCAGTCGAAGGGGGATGGCGCCGGAGTGGCATGCACGTCTTTCACGTACAACGGTTCGACCGTCGCCATGTCGTCGGGGCCGTGCATTGCAAGCTGCCGGCGGCCGCAGCGGGCCACCCACCCCGCTGACGGGGGCCTCTCGTCGGCGGGAATCAGTGTGCACGTGAACGCGTCGCCGAGAGCCGCCCGACTCTTCGGCGCCCCGTCTCCGACGAGCCACAGCCGCCCGTCCACCGTCCCCACCCAGCCGGGCAGATCGTCGACCGGAAGCGCCGTCGGGGACGCGTGCTCGTCCAGTCCGTCCGTCGTTCGCCGGTACGCCCCGGCGTACACCTCGTCCCGGCGGGCGTCGAGCAGTGCGCACACCACGTCTCCGGGCGCGGCGACCGGACGCAGCTGGGCGGCGTACGCCGCCAGCGTTGGCACCCCCACGAACGCCGCGTCGGTGGACAGCGCCCATCCCTTTGCCGTGCTCACCCCGATGCGGAGGCCCGTGTACGACCCCGGCCCCATCGATGCGGCCACGGCATCCAGGGCCGCCGGCGTCGCGTCGGCGTGGTCGAGCACATCTTCGACCAGCGGGGTCAGGCGCTCAGCGTGCACGCGGGGGCGACGGAGATGGGCCTCCGCAACCACCGTGTCGTCGTCCAGGACGGCCACGCCACAGGTGGAAGTTGCGGTTTCGAGGGCGAGAAGAATCACGAGCGCGGAATGGAGGTGAGGGAAGCACGATTCGGACGGGGGCTATTGCATCACGAGGCCGCCGTCCACGATCAGGTTCTGCCCCGTGACGGCCCGGGCCCAGGGGGACGCGAAGAATAGCACCGCGTCGGCCACCTCCTCCGGGGTGGTCACCGTGCCGCGCGGGGTGTTCTGGCGGATGGCGTCGAACACGGCGTCCGACGAGGCCGCGCTGGCGTCCGTCTCGTCGAGCAGCCCGCCCGACACCAGGTTCACGGTGATGCCCTCCGCCCCGAGCTCGCCCGCCATGTTGCGCGTGAACCCGAGAAGGGCCGCCTTGCCGGTGGTGTAGTCGTGGTACGGGACGGCCGGGGCCTGTACGAGGTTGGAGCTGATGCCGACAAACCGCCCCTCCCCCGCCGCCCGCATCTCCGGAAGGCAGGCTTGGAGCAGGTGCAGGGCCCCCTTCACCGACCCCTCCACCTGCGTC
Organism: Salinibacter ruber DSM 13855; assembly: GCF_000013045.1. Classification (NCBI taxonomy): domain Bacteria; kingdom Pseudomonadati; phylum Rhodothermota; class Rhodothermia; order Rhodothermales; family Salinibacteraceae; genus Salinibacter; species Salinibacter ruber. The sequence continues at coordinate 1,451,182 of NC_007677.1, read as the reverse complement.
TGATAGTCTTCCCAGTCGATGGTATCGGCGGTCTCCCGATTTTCCGCGTCGAACTGGTAGTCGATCAGGGCGTTGTGGACGGCGGTCGTGACGGGCGCCCCGAAGTGGTCCGTGGCGGTGTCGATCATCGCCTGCACGGCGTCCGGGTCGCGCACGTCGGCCTGGACGGGCAGGGCCCGGTCGCCAATGTCGGCGGCGACAGCCTCGGCCCGATCCGGGCTCTGGTAGTAGTTGACCACCACGCGGGCGCCTTCCCGCCCGAAGGTCCGGGCAATGGCGGCGCCGAGCCCACGGCTGGCCCCGGTGATGACAACAACTTGCGAGTCGGGATCACGCATGAGAGACTGGCTTCCTGGTACGAGGAAAACGGTGGAGCCAGACGGTACGTCGCTCATGCACGAGTCTCCGGACGGTGCCGAAGCACTTCCTGCGCCGGTGCGAGCCGGATCAGGTTCGAAGGGTGTGTCTCAGCCCGTGCTCGACGAGCAACGGGTACCCCTGGCCGTGCCCATAAGGTATTTGCCCCGGCTCGCAGATGCAATGTGATCTACCCCCCGAAGGTGGGGCGCTTCTCCCCCGCCGCCACGGGCACGGCGATTCGGTTCTCCGGGGGCGGCAGCGGGCACGCGAAGTCCGGATTGTAGGCGCAGGTGGGATTGTACGCCCGGTTGAAGTCGACCACGACCGAGTCCGAATCGGTCGACGTCAGGTCCACGTAGCGCCCGCCCTTGTACGTGGCGTGTCGGTTCGTGGAGTCGGCAAACGGGATCCACAGCCGCCCGCGGGGCGTGTCGCCCTCGCCCCGAAATACGACCAGCTCTTCCGGCCCCTCCGGGAGCGGCACCGTCACCTCTCCGATCCGCTGCTGAGGGCGCAGATCGCCCGTGCTCTCGGGGATCATCACCGTGTCGGGCGTCTCGAACCGCCGGAGCGGCACTGTGTACCGGTAGGCCGGGTCCACTTCGTAGAAGTTGAGCCCCCGAAAGGCCTCCCGGCGGCCGGGGGGCAGTACGCTCTCCTTCTCTCGCATCTGCATGTCCCGCTGCACGCGGTCCTGCATGACGGCCTGCTCGTAGTCCCCCGACGATGGCCCCGTCTCGCAGGCCAGGACGAGCCCGGTCACGGACAGCAGTAGCAGAACCCGAGCGCACATCATCCGGGGGCGGGAAGGGGGACGAGACATGGCCTACTGTCCGTACTGGGCAAACACCGTGGTCTCCCCCGACGGGGTGAACGTCACAACCTCGTACGGTTCCACCCGATTCCCCCGCTCCATGCCCGGAGACCCGACGGGCATGCCCGGCACGCTTAGGCCTCGGACGTCCGGCTGCTCCCGGAGCAGTTGCTTCACCTCCTGCGCCGGCACGTGCCCCTCGACCACATAATTGCCCACCACGGACGTGTGGCAGGCCGCAAGCGAGGCGGGCAGCCCCACCTGCTTCTTCACGGGCTTCATGCGTAGTTTCGACTGCACCTCGACCTCGAAGCCCTCCTCCTTCATGTGGGCGACCCAATCCGAACAGCACTGACACGAGGGGCTCTTGTACACCGTCACTGTCGGCAGGCCCGCCGATGCCGACGGGCCAAACTGCAGATAGGCCCCCACGCCCAGTGCGGCGAGGACGATGCCAATCCCAAACGCCTTGAGGTGAGTCTGATACGACGCGAGCGAAGCCATGGCGGTGAGGGCACAGTCTGTGGGGAATAGACAATTTCAGAACCCCAACCCCCAGACCCGTGTTTCGCGATGGGCCTCGGCCCTTCTTCACGTCCATCCGGCCGCCGGGGGCCGTGCTTCTGGGTCCATGCGTTTGGCAGTCGGGGCCCCTTTCTACCCCAGTCCTCATCTTGACTCCGCCCCTTCTTTTTCTGAACTTAAAGAACCGGGGAGGCACGAATATTGATCAGCCGCTTCTGCCCCGCCGTCTCTCCTCAGCAGTTCTGCGGAAATCCCCCCAGTCCCCATGACCGTTTCCGACGCCCAACAGATCCGCAACATTGCCCTGGTCGGCCACCAGGGCAGCGGCAAAACCGCCCTGACCGAGGCCCTGCTCCACACAAGCGGCGCCATCTCGCGCGTCGGCTCCGTGCCCGACGGCACGACCCAAAGCGACTACCACGAGAGCGAAAAGGAGCGGCAGATGTCGATTTTTGCGACGCTGCTTCACGCCTCATGGGACGACACGAAGATCAACATCCTCGACACGCCGGGCTACCCCGACTTCGCCAGCGAGGTGATTGCCTCCATGCGGGTGGCCGACACGGCGCTTTACGTGATGGACGCCCGCTCGGGGGTCGAGGTCGGCACGGAGATGGCCTGGTCCTACGGCGAGCAGACGGACACCCCCGCCCTGTTCGTCATCAACCACATCGACCAGGCGAGCGCCGATTTTCGGAGCATCGTCGACGAGATTGAGGACCGCTTCGGGCGGGGGGCCACACCGGTTCAGCTGCCGGCGGGCGAGGGCACCCGCACCCTGGTTGACGTGCTGCACATGCGCCAGCTGTACTACCCGGAGGGCGAGACCGAGCCGGAGGTGCAGCCGATCGACGACGCCTTTGAGGACGAGGCCCGCGAGCTCCACGAGACGCTCGTCGAGGACATCGCCGCCAGTGACGACCGGCTCATGGAGGCCTACTTCGAACAGGGCGAGCTGACGGACGACCAGATGCGGAACGGGCTCCGTGCGGCCATAATTGAGCGGGACTTGTATCCCGTCTTCGTCACGAGCGCGACGGAGGAGGTCGGCGTCTCCCGCCTTCTCGATTTCATCGGGTCGGTGTGCCCCTCCCCCGCCAGCCGGCTGCTGGAGACCGAGGGCGGCCAGGAACTGACGGCCGACCCCGACGACGACCCGGTTGCCTTCGTCTACCGCACGATGGCCCAGGAGCACGTCGGTGAATACTCGTACGTCCGCGTGTTCGACGGAACCCTTCAGTCGGGCCAGGACCTCGAAAACGCGCGCACCGGCGCCACCGAACGCCTCGGGCAGATCTACGAGCTCAACGGGGAGGAGCGCAACAACGTCCCCCGCCTCATTGCCGGCGACCTTGGCGCGCTCGTGAAGCTGGAGGACACCACCACGAACGATACCCTCCGGGCCCCGGCGTCCGACGTCGTCATCCCGTCCATCCAGTTTCCCGCCCCCCGCTACCGGATGGCCGTGCGGCCGGTGCAGGAGGGACAGGAGGACAAGCTCGCCCGGGGCCTCCATCAAATCACTGACGAAGACCCGTCGCTGGTCTTCAACCACGATGCGCTGCTCAACCAGCTTACCCTTAGCGGCGTGGGCGAGATGCACCTCCAGATCGCCAAGTCGCGCCTTGAGCGGCAGGCCGGCGTGGAGGTCGAGTTCGTAGAACCCCGCATCTCCTACCGCGAGGCGATCCAGAATCGGGCGACCGCCGAGCACCGCCACAAGAAGCAGTCGGGCGGCGCCGGGGAGTTTGCCGACATCTCGATGCTCGTCGAGCCCCTCGACGGCGCGTTCGACCCGCCGGACGCGATTGAGGTGCGGGGGGAGGAGACGGTCGAAACCGAGTGGGGCGCCGAGATCCATTTCGTCGACGCCATCGTCGGCGGGGTTATCGACATGAACAAGTTCTTCTCCTCCATCCGGAAGGGCGTCCTGAACACCATGGAGGAGGGGCCGGTGGCCGGGTTTCCCGTCGGAAACGTGCGGATCGTCATCCACGACGGCGACATGCACCCGGTCGACTCGAACGAGGCGGCCTTCAAGCGCGCCGCCTTCGAGTGCTTCCGCCAGGCCTTCCAGAAGGCCGGCCCCGTTCTCCTAGAGCCCATCCACGAGGTCACCATTACCACGCCGGACGACTACACGGGCGACATCATCAGCGACCTCAACACGCGACGGGGACGCGTGCAGGGCATCGATACGCAGGGGGCGCTCCAAAAAATCACCGCCGAGGTGCCGGAGGCAGAGCTCCACCAGTACTCCACCACGCTGCGCTCACTCACCCAGGGCCGGGGCCTGCACCATACGAAGTTCAGCCACTACGAGCAGATGCCGGGCCACGTGCAGGAGGAGGTCGTCGACGAGACGACGGCTCCGGCGGCCGCGGCGTAGATTGGGGACGGGCGCTAGCTGGCCGACTGGAGCCACGCGTCCACCTCCTCCTCCAACGAGAACGCCTGCTCGGGCGGGTGCTCGAACGAGCGGTGGACCCAGTCGCCACTGCCGTCGAGGCGGGGGCGATACTGCTCACGGTACCAGTCGGGCCGGGCCGCGAGGTCGGACAGCGCCTCGACGGCCGCATCGATGTCCTGCTCCGTATTGTACAGGCCGAGGGAGGCCCGCACCATGCCCGGCTGCGTCTCGGGCCCACACTCGGCACCGTCCGCGGCCCCTCCGGCATTGCCCGCTCGGCCCAGTAACTCGCGCACGAAGGGCTGCGCGCAGAAGCATTCGTTGCGCACGGCGACCCCGAAGTAGTCGTTCAGCGCCGCGGCCACGAGGCCGTGCGGCAGGTCCGCGAGGTTGAAGGCGATGACCCCGATCCGGTCGGCTACCTCCAGCCGGTGGGACCCGTAGATCGTGAGGCCGTCGATCGCCGCGAAGCGCTCCAGCGCGTACTGGGCCAGCTCGCGCTCGTCCTCCGCCACGAGGTCCATGCCAATGCGGCCCAGCAGCTGAAGCGTAGCAGCCAGCCGTAGCGCCCCGGGCAGGTTGGGCGTGCCCGCCTCCTCCCGCTCCGGCAGCGCGTCTGTAATCTCGTAGCGGTCCGTCTCCACCCGATCCACGATGCCGCCCCCCACCACCTGCGGCTCCAGCCCTTCGAAAAGGGCCTCCCGGGCCACGATCACACCGGGGCTGCCGGGCGCGTAGAGCTTGTGCCCGCTCATGCATACGACATCGAGCGCCTCGGCCGCGTCGGGTCCCTGCACGCTGATCGGCACGTGGGCGGCCGATTGGGCGGCGTCGACCACACACAGGGCGCCCGCCGCGTGGGCGTGCCGGGCGACCTCGTGGACCGGGTTGACGATGCCGGTCACGTTCGACGCCGCCGTGACGGCCACGTAGTTCAGCCGGTCGGCGTGCTCGTCGATGGCGGCCCGCAACGCGGAAAGATCCACGCGTCCGGCCTCCCCGTCCGGATCGTTTTCCAACGGCACGTGCACCACCTCGCCGACGTGCTTGCGGTGGGGCAGGTCGTTGGCGTGGTGCTCCATGAGGGTGGTGATGACGAGGTCACGCTCGGGCCGCCGCTCGGCCAGCACGCGGGCCATGCGGTTGAGGCCGCCCGTAACCCCACTCCCGGTGAAGACCGTCGTGTAGTCGTCCGGGGCATCCACGAAGCGCCCCACAATCTCGTGCGCCTGTTCGTAGAGGTGGGTCATGATGCGGGCCCCGGCGTGCAGCGTCGAGTGCGTGTTGGCGTAGTGCCGGAGGGCCCGCCGGACGATGTCGTCGGCCGCGCTGCAGCGCAGGGTCGACGCGGCACTGTCAAGGTAGGTGCGCGGGGCCGTCGTGCCGTCGGCCAGCGGGTACTCGGTGTCGAGCCCGGTAAAAGCGCGGCGGAGGGCGTCCAACTGCGATCGCCGGTCCGAGCGAGGCGCGCGTGCGGCGATTGAGGAGGTGGGAGCAGAATCGAGCATGGCAATCAGTCGCGGGCGACGAAAAGACCAGATTGTTGGTTGAATTCCATACGATAATGTAGGAACTGCGAACGAGAGATGCAGTCCGCCCGTCGAGAGATACGCTCACCTCAAAGAGGATCCTCCATCTCTTCTCGTTTCCCTCACCGCCGCCGACGCTCCCATGCGCGACCTTTTCGTTCTTTTGACCGCAATCGCCGGGATGAGTTTGCTCGCCGTCCCGGCCCAGGGCCAGACCATCTGGTCTCGCCCCTATCAGCCCAACCAGATCGCCCTGGAGGCGATCGTTCCGGACCTTCCGGCCGACGACGCGTCGGTGGCGTCGGGCGCTGCGTTCCTCACGGCCACCCGCTCTCTGAACGACAACGTGGAGCTGGCGGCCGAGCTGCCGGTGGCCCGCTACGCCACCGACGACGCCTCCACGGCCGTGGGCAACCCGTACGTAGGGTTCGGTCTGAGTAGCTCCTCCCTGCCAATCCTGCTTGAGCTCGGCCTCCGCATTCCGGCCACCCCCACCAACGAGGCCCTGCAGGCGGGGCGGCGCGCAGACATGGGGCGCACCGCGGCGTTCCGCGACGAATCCGTCGCGCCCTCCGTCCTTCTCAACGGCCGTCTTCCCCTCGGGCGACGCGCCTCCCTTCGCCTCCGCTCCGGACTCACGTACGCCTCGGCCGAGCGCACCGGGACGGATGGGACGGAGAACCGCTGGCGGCTTCCCTACAGCGCCCAGCTCTGGTGGAACGGCGAGCGGTTCATGACGGGGCTGAGCATAGCGGGGCGGCCCCGCCTCTCCAGCTCAAGCCCGGACCGGACCACCCACCGCGCCGTCGTGTCGGTCATGCTCGACGGGGCCCGCGTGCAGCCTGGGCTTCTGGTGGGCACGGGTCTCGATCCGCTCGTTCAGGACGGCCGGTTCGCGGCGGTCGCCGGCCTCACGGTATCGCTCTCCTACGGCCGCTAGGGGGGTGAACAGCCCGTATCTCACGGGGGCTGCGGCCCCGAATCAGTCCTCCGAGGACGCCTCCTCGCTGAGGACGATCTCCCGGCGCAGGCGTGCGACGGGGATGCTCAGCTGCTTCCGGTACTTCGACACCGTGCGACGGGCAATCTTGAAGCCCTTCTCTTCGAGGGCGTCGGCCAGGTCCTGGTCGGACATCGGATCGGTCTTGTCCTCGGCGTCCACGATCCGCTGGAGCTCGGCCTTCACTTCCTTGTTGGAGACCTCCTCCCCGTCGACGGTCTCTAGCCCTTCCGAGAAGAAGTACTTGAGCTCGTAGACGCCCCACTCGGTCTGCACGTACTTGCCGTTCACCACGCGGCTGACCGTGGAGATGTCCATGTCGATGATCTCGGCGATGTCCTTCAGGATCATCGGTTTGAGATGCCCCTCCCCGTACCGGAAGAAGTCCTCCTGCAGCTGCACGATGGCGTCCATCACCAGGTACATCGTGTGGCGCCGCTGGTTGATGGAGTCGATAAACCACTGCGCCGAGCTGAACTTGTCCTTGAGGAATTCCTCGGTCTCCTCGTCGACCTCGTCCACGTCGTCCGACTTCTTCTGCGCCTTGAGCTTTTCGAGCATCTTGCGGTAGTGGCGCGAGACGTGCAGGTCCGGGGCGTTGCGGCCGTTGAGGGTAATCACGAACTCCCCGTCCACGTACCGCACCGAGAAGTCGGGCGTGATGTAGTTGGTCTCTTCCGAGAACTCGCCCTCGCCCGGCTTCGGGTCGAGGCGCTGTCGAATGAGGTCAAAGGCCGTCTTGAGCTCCCGCTCGTCGACGTCGAGCCGCTTCTGGAGCTTGTCGAAGTGCTTCTTCGTGAACGCCTCGTACTCGTCCTCCAGCATGGCGATGGCCGTGTCGCGCCCGTCCACGTCCTCGGGCATGCGCCGGAGCTGCAAAAGCAGGCACTCTTGCAGGTCCCGGGCGGCGATGCCGGCCGGTTCAAGCGACTGCACCTGCCGCAGCACCTTCTGCACGTCCTCTTCTTCGATCTCGATGCCGTGGTTGAACAGGATGTCGTCCAGGATCGAGTCGATTTCTCGCTTCAGGTATCCGTCCTCGTCGATCGACCCGATAATCTGATCGGCGATGATCTCGTCGGTCTCGTCGAGGTTCAGGAACGAGATCTGTCCCTGGAGCTGCTCGGGCAGCGACTGGTCCGCCGGCATCGGGCGATCGCGGTCTTCGTCGTCGCCCTGATAGCCCGGGCTGGCGTTGTAGCCGTACATGTCGTCGGTGTTGTTGAGGAGGTCCTCCACGTCGAAGTCCTCCTCGTCGTCTTCCGTCTCCAGTTCGTTTTCCATCTCTTCGGCCGTGGCGTCGATCTCGTCCTCCTCCCGCTGCTCCTCTTCGCCGAGCCCCTCCTCGAGCAGGGGATTCTCTTCAAGCTCCTCTTCGATGCGCCGCTCCAGGTCAAAGGTGTCCAGCTGCAGCAGCTTGATGTACTGAATCTGCTGCGGCGAGAGCTTCTGCTGAAGGTCTTGCTCTTGCTTGAGCTCGAGGACGTTACTGCTCATACGACTGTGGGAGAGGCCGGCCTGGTGTGACGAACGTGAAGTGCCGTCCGGAGGATGCGCGGGCGCAGGGCGCCTCCTTTCGCTTCCGGCTATACATCATAGCAAAATTCATTCCGATTGTTCGGACTTTTTCTACTGAGACGACCGGCAGAAGTTTACGACGGGCGTTCCCCCCGTGCCTTCTGTGTCCCAGACGCCCCCCGAACACAATGGGCACACATGAAACCCTCTCCTCCCAACAGCCGTCCGGTAGGCCCCTCTTCTTCACTCCCTTATCTCCCCCTCCCCGCCCATGAGCACATCGCGCTCCGACGCCCTCAAGGCCGAGGCCGACCGCTCGGACAACGACGTCGAAAAGCTCCTGCGCCCACAGTCCCTCGACGAGTTTGTCGGCCAGGAGAAGATCAAGGAAAACCTGAATGTGTTTATGAAAGCGGCGCTCCAGCGGGGCGAAACGCTCGATCACGTGCTGCTCTCGGGGCCGCCGGGCTTGGGCAAAACCACCTTGGCACATATAATCGCCAATGAGATGGGCGCCCGCATCCGCACCTCCAGCGGCCCGGTCCTCGAAAAGCCGGCCGACATCGCGGGCGTGCTCACGAACCTGGAGGAGGGGGACCTCCTGTTCATCGACGAGATCCACCGGTTGAGCTCCGTCGTGGAGGAGTACCTGTACTCGGCGATGGAGGACTACCGCATCGACATCGTCATCGACCAGGGCCCAAACGCCCGCACGGTACAGATCGACCTGCCCCCGTTCACGATGGTGGGGGCGACGACGCGCAAGGGCCTCCTGACCGCTCCCCTCCGGGCCCGCTTCGGGATCGACTTCCGCTACGACTACTACACCGCAGACCTCCTCCAGGAAATCACGCAACGGTCCGCCCGCATTCTCGACGTGGAGACCACCCCCGACGGGGCCTACGAGATTGCGCGCCGCAGCCGCGGGACCCCTCGCGTCGCCAACCGCCTGCTGCGCCGCACCCGCGACTTTGCGGAGGTGGAGGGCGACGGCGAGATTACGAAGGCCATCGCCGACCGTGCCCTCAATGCCCTCGACGTGGACGAGGAGGGCCTCGACGACATGGACGCGCGCATCCTGCTCACCCTCATCGACAACTTCGACGGCGGGCCCACCGGCCTCAAAAACCTGGCCGTCTCCGTCGGCGAAGAGTCCGGCACGCTCGAAGAGGTCTACGAGCCCTACCTCATCCAGGAGGGCTTTATGGAGCGCACCCCGCAGGGCCGCGTCGCCCTCCAGCGGGCGTACGACCACTTCGACCGCTCCTCCCCAGCCGCCGATCAGGACCTCTTCGATCAGGAATAGCTCGATCGAAACCAACGGCCATCCGTCCCGTCGGGCACGGGACGAAAGGCGGACGACACGGACAAGACTCAACGGGGCCGTGACTTCTGCGGAAACGTCCGGCCCGGGCGGGCGCACTCGGAACCGCTCTTTCCAACTGATCTACCACACTGTAGCAATTTAGCGTCCGCCGTACCCACGCGCTCTTACTGCCCTTTCCCTCCCGTATGCCTTACGTCGTCACCGAGCCCTGCATCAACTGCAAGTACACCGACTGCGTGGAAGTCTGCCCGGTCGACTGCTTTTACGAGGGCCCCAATTTCCTCGCCATTCAGCCGGACGAGTGCATCGACTGCAACGCGTGCGTGCCGGTGTGTCCCGTTGAGGCCATCTATCCGGACGACCAGCTGCCGGAGGAGTACGAACACTACATCCAGTGGAACGAGTACCTGTCCAACCAGTGGCGCGAACTGGGCTACAATGTGACCGAGAAGACCGGGCCCCTGGACGACGCCGAGGAGTGGGAGGACGAGGAGAAGTCCGAGGAAGACATCCTGACGTGGGACGTGTAGCCACGGCGCCTGCAGGACCGCACCGCTCCTCCTCACGTCGCGTCACGCCCGTTCCCGCTTCTCCGCACGCTCCCGGACGGTCCCCCCCACCACGAGCGCCGCGCCGATCAGGACGGCGTTCTTCACGATGTACTGTCCCTCCAGGGTCAGCCCCCAGGGGATGTGGGTGAAGCAGACCTCGGGCAGCAGCACGAGCGGAAGGAGCGTGCCCGGCATCTGCAGGAACAGCAGAAAAATGGCGGTCCGATTGAGGGGGCGGTACAGGAGGCCGACCCCGATGGCCACCTCCCACCAGCCCAGGATGGGGATAAAGAGGTCCGGCGGGACGAAGTACACCGTCCGACGCACCAGCTCCGCGGCGGGACTCATGCCGAAGGGCTTCAGGATCCCGTACCAGATAAAGACCGCGGCCAGCCCCACCCGAAGCACAAACAGCCCATTGCGCTGCATCCATCCCGCAATGTGGCGGTCGAGCGGTTCGAGGCCGAGCCGTTTGATGAGACGATCTTCCAGGGACATAGCGTGCTCCGGTGCCGATGCGTAGGGAATGCTTGTAGTGATATCAGCGCGCCGTCAGATCGTCCCGACTCCCTCTTCAATTCACGCCCGGTTGACGCTTTTTCTCAACCCATCGGGGAGGGACGTTCAGAACGTCACCCTGCGCTCGAGATGGGCGCGCACGCTGTCCCGACTGTGCCAGACCGGCCGCATCTTCTTCTCGGCGTACAACTGAAGCTGATCGCCCCGGTGCGGCGAGCCGGGCTGGGACGCATTGCCGTAGGGCAGCACCGCCTTCGCCCGCGGTCCCTCCTTGGTAAACTCGGTGAGGGCGACGTAGGAGTCCCCAAACGTGGCGCGCCGCCGCCCGCCCTCCATCTCGTCAAATCGGAGAACCCGGAAGAGACCAAAAAGACCATCTCCCCCCGAAGCCGGGTACGATCCCTCCGGGCCCACCAGCCGGTGCACAGCCCCCCACGGCACATCGAGCGAATCGTGGCGGTCCTCGACGGTCTGGGCGGCCTCCGCGAGGGTCTGGACGGCCGCCTCCGGATCGGCCAGCCCATCCGGCGTCGTGCGGGGGGCGCTGGGGCGATACGGGGTGGCGAACGGGGCCTCCGCCCCGCCGACCATCGCGCGCAGCCAGCGGGCAAAGAGCACGCTCCCCTGACTCGCCGCGTCGGCGGTGCGGTCCCACTCGGCAAGCACGTCCGCGGCGCGCCGGGCCCGCTCGCGGTCTGAGGCCCGCGCCGCCGGAAGCAGGTCGTCGAGGAGCCGGTCGGCGGCGAGCATCCGGGTGTCGTTCTTGTAGGCCTGCAGCTCGGCAAAGGTGATCGAGGAATCCCCTTCAAGCATCTCGATTGAGCGCTGGGGGCGGAACATGTACGCCGACTTTGCGGGGGCGCGCGGCGTCATGTAGCCGGGCACCTCCGCCGAGTCCACCCGCGGCGGCAGCGTGGACGTGAACGGCGGTTCATTGGCGTTCTGCACCCATCCGCTCGGGGGATCCACCACCCGCGGAAGATCCTCGTAGTCGTGGACGGCGTTCCACAGCGTGGCCGACGTGTCGCCCGGCACCACGCCCTGCCAGTACGACCACCCCCCGCGGTCGCGCTCAGGCACCCGCCCCCCAAAGTGGTACAGGATGTGCCCGTCCTCGTCGGCGTAGACGGTGTTGAACATCGGCATCTGTTGCCGACGGAGGGCGGCTTCAAACTGCGATAGATTGGTGGCGCGGAGCATGCGCCAGTACTGCTCGAACAGCTTCGACTGGGTGAGCCCCGCAATGCGCAGGGCCAGCGCCGCGCCGTCCCGCTGCCCCACCACCGGCCCGTGCACCGATCGGCGCACCGTTAGCGTATCGGCCCGAAGGGAGCCGTCGGGCTGCTTTACCTTTAGCACCTTGGTGTCCGTGTTGAAGGGGCGCACCCTTCCGTTCCACCTGTATCCGTCCCCGGCAAGCGGGAGGCGGTAGAGGTCCGAGGCGTCAATGGGGTTCACGGTGTGGGTCCACCCGAGGTGATCGTTGAACGCGACGGCCGGAAACGGCATGCCGAGGAGGGCAGCCCCGTACGCGTCAATGTCCGGCCCCGTGAGCTGCGCCTCGAACCACGTGAACCGGTCGCCCCAGGACAGGTGCGGGTTCGTGAGGAGCATCGCATTGCCGCTCGCGCTCCGGGACGGCCCCACGGCCCACGCATTGGAGCCGGCGCGCCGCCAGCGCTGGGCCTGCCGCAGGTCCCGCCCGGCTACGAAGGTCGCGTGGACCGTTCGCAGGGTGTGGGCAAACACGTCCCGCGGCTTCACGGGCAAGACGGCCGTTCGGGACTCGGAAATGCGGTCGGGGTGCGCCTCGGCGTACGCGTTCATCCCGGCCACGAACGCCTCCACGTAGCCCCCGAACGGCATGTCCTGGTTTCCGGCCCACCGCCGCGCGTGCTCCGGAAGCTCCAGGGTGCGCACCCGCCGGTCCGACGCGAGATGCTCGGCGCCCCAGTACTCGGCGGCCCGCCCCCGGGCCTCCCCGTACAGGCGAAGCACGCGGTCCCCATGGGCCCGCATCTGCGCCCAGCCGAAGGCGTACATCAGCGAGTCGGTATTCGAACTGTACACGTGCGGCACCCCCCAGGTGTCCCACAAGATTTCCGTCTCGTCTGGCCCCTGTCCCACGCCACACCCTGAGAGCCCCGCCGCGACGAGCAAGGCGAGGGCAATGGCAGGGGCCAAAGACGCGCGTCGAGCAGTCAAAACTCGCATGGTGAAGTAGGTGCGTGACAGGGGGTGTCGACTATGCAAGGGCCGCGCCCTCCGGCGTGATGTGCGTGTCGTGGTCGAGCCCGCCCTCGGCCCCGGTCGCGACGACCGTTTCCCCGATCATCGCCATCGTAGCCGTGCCGCCCACCGCCCGCACCGACGCGACGGCCTCCGCCACACGGTCGGTGGCAAGGCCGGTCTCCTGGGCAAACTGCCAGGACGCCTCGAGCAGGTCTGCAATCGGCCCGTCGGGATCGATGCCCGACAGGGCGGCCCGGCCCGCGTCGGTCACCTGCTCTACGGTGCCCTCGTCCCCGAGCACCGCGGCGGTCGTGATGCCCCCAAAGCTCTGGTACTCGATCCGCGTGCTGCGCGTGGCGTGCGTCAGGCCGTCCCCCAGGTCCCACACGAGTCCGCCCCGCTCCTGGATGAAGACGTCCCCGAGGCCCGTGCCCGCCTCCACCTCCGCCCGGTGAGCCGCCTCCAGGAGTGCTTCGCGGTCGTGCCCGAGATCCATCCGCTCGTTGGTGGCCAGGGCCGTGGCGAGCGTGGCCGCCCCGCTGGCGCCGAAGCCGCAACCGATGGGGACCGCCGTGTCGAGGCGAACCGTGGCGGTGACGCCGAGTCGTTCGAGCAGCCCACGCACCGGCGCCACCTTCGCGGGGCGGCCGTCCAAGTAAACCAGCGTCTCGCGGGCCGACTCGACGGTCGCCGTCACGCCGTCGGCCGTGGCAAAGCTGATGCCGAGCGACGACCGGCCGTCGCGCGGCACGAAGATCGGCGTGACGCTCCCCGGGGCGTGGGCGGTAACGGACATGGAGGCCGGCGGTCGTCCAGAAGACAACGGGCGATCAACGAGAGACGCGTAGGACCGGGGGACCGATCAGTCCTCCAGCTTAAATTCGATCCGATCCACCTCCGCGCCCTTCGACGTGCGGTTGGTGATGCGGATGCGCCCAATGTCGCGGGTGCGGTCCACGTGCGTGCCACCGCACGGGCAGAGGTCGAGATCGCCGATCTGCACCATCCGCAGCGGGTCCACGTGGTCGGGGATGAGGTTGAGCAGCCCGCGGCCCTCCGGGGTGTGCTCCTCCGCCCGGGCACGCTCCATTTCCTTTTTCTCGACTGGCAGGTCCTGCTCGATGGCCGTGTTGGTCCGCTCCTCGATTACCGCCACGTCCTCCTCGGAGAAGTCGGCGGGCTCGAAGTCAATGCGCGAGCGGTCCGTGTGGATCTGATTGCCGGCCGTCTGGGCCCCAAACACATCCAGCACAACCTTCGACAGGACGTGCTGCGCGGTGTGCATGCGGCGCAGCGTCCGGCGACGCGCCTCGTCGATCTGGCCGGTTGCTTCGTCGCCCTGCTCCGGACGCTCGCCCTCCCGGTCGTCGATGTAGTGGCGCACCGCGCCGTGCTCTTTTTGCACATCGACCACGGGGGCCGAGCCGCCGTCCCAGTGGAGCGTGCCGTGGTCGGCAGGCTGCCCGCCCCCCTCCGGATAGAAATAAGTGCCATCGAGGACGATGTAGTCGTCGGTCGCGTCCGTCACGCTTGCGGTGAAGGTGGTGACATCGTCGCTGTCGGGCAGGTATCGCAGCTCAGTCATGGGTATCGCGGTAGAGACGGATTCGCAGAACCACAGCGGCCGCAGCGCACACAGCCGCAACGTGCTTTTGAACTAAACCCATGCCCGTCGAAAAAGAAATGGCTTTTCGTCCTCCCTTCCCTTATCACGTCTCTCTTTCACAAATGACCGACATGACTTCGCGGACGCGACAATCCGCACCGCCGTCACACCGCAGCTCGGCCCTGCCCCTGTGGTGCCCGCCCACTCACGACACGCACACCTCACTCCGATATCGCGTGATCCTACCCGTAGCGGAACGTCCGGCGCTTCCGCTCCGCCATCGGCGGTGCTGTTCGTTGGCGGCCGCCTTTCTGCGGGACGCGGACCAGGGGGCGTCTCCCCGCAGACGCTACTTGTCCGCGATCCACGCTCGGGCTTTTTCCATGTCGGAGGTCATGATTGACGAAACGTCGTGTCCGTCGAGCCGGGACAGAAGGGCTTTCATCTCGGCTTCCGCGAAGGGATTCGCCTCATGGACCGTGACAGAGTGCTCGATCTCGGCCTCAATGACCTTGGGCATCCATTCGTTCCCGAGCCACCTCTGGTCCGCCTTGTCGTGGGCCGTCATGTTTTGGGCATCGACGAGGAGTTTCGACGCTTCCGTGGATCTCCGTGGATCGTACAGCCTCAAGCAACGTACGGGTCCCCTCCCGGAATCGGTCCCCCGAGGCAGAGTCGTGCCATCGAAACACGACGGCGTCTATGTCTTCGTCCCATTCGATGGAGCATGTGTGGGCGTCCGTTCTCATGCGTGAAGTCATCGGAGCGGAGAATGCGGGACAGTTCTCAAGACACACGTCTGATTCATCCCATTTATCGGCGGGCGGCGGTTAATTTTGACCCCCACAGGGCTTGGGGCCACCAGTGAAGCAACCAATAAAAAAGCCGCTCCGCCCCGAACAATGTCGGGGCGAAGCGGCGCAGGCATCAGCGACCGGGAGCGGTCGCACATGCTTGGGGGCCGTGAGTTACGTTCCGGCCGAGTAGTCGGTGGCGTAGTGCTCCTGCTCGTCGGAGAGAGCATCAATCTGGATGCCCATCGTGCGCAGCTTCACCTCCGCAATCTCGTCGTCCATGTCCTGCGGGATGTCGTACACCTTGTCCTCCAGCATCGCGTCGGACTCGTGGCGCTGGACGAGGTCGAGGTGGGCGCGGAACTGGTTGGCGAAGCTCATGTCCATGACCTCGCTCGGGTGGCCCTCCGCCGCGGCCAGGTTCACCAGGCGGCCGTCGCCGAGCACGTACACGCGCTTGCCGTTCTCCATCGTGTACTCGCGGTTGTTTTCGCGGACCTCGCGGGCGTCGGTGGAGAGTTCGGCGAGCTCCTCCAGGTTGAGCTCCACGTCGTAGTGGCCGGTGTTGGCGACGATCGCCCCCTCCTTCATCTTCAGGAAGTGACGGCCCCGAATCACGTCCTTCATGCCGGTGGCCGTGACGAAGATGTCGCCCTTTTCGGCGGCCTCGTCCATGCTCATCACCTGATGGCCGTCGAGGGTCGCCTTCAACGCCTTCGCCGGCTTGACCTCCGTCACGATCGTGTTGGCACCCATGCCCTTGGCACGGGTCGCCACGCCCCGCCCGCAGTGGCCGTAGCCCGCGATCACGAAGTTCTTGCCCGCGATCATGGTGCTGGTTGCGCGCAGGATGCCGTCGATCGTCGACTGGCCGGTGCCGTACACATTGTCGAAGTCCCACTTCGTCTCCGCGTCGTTGACGGCGTACACGGGATACTGCAGCTCCCCGTCGTTGTCCATCGCCCGGAGCCGATGCACCCCCGTCGTGGTCTCCTCGGAGCCGCCGATGATGTGGTCGGCCATCTCCGGATGGTCGGAGTGGACGGTAAAGATGAGGTCCGCGCCGTCGTCGAGCGTGAGGTGCGGCGGCGTGTCGATCGTCCGCTCGATGCACCAGTAAAAGTCCTCGGTGTCGAGCCCGTGCCACGCGTAGATTTCGGTTCCGCCGTTGGCGAGGGCGGCGGCGATGTCGTCCTGGGTCGAGAGCGGGTTACAGCCGCTCCAGGCCACCTCGGCGCCGCAGGCCTGCAGGGTCTCAACGAGCACCGCGGTCTCTTTCGTCACGTGCAGGCAGCCGCTGATCTTGTAGCCCTCGAAGGGCTTCTCGTCGGCAAACTCTTCACGGAGCTCCATGAGCACGGGCATCCGGCTCTCGGCCCATTCAATGCGCTTGCGGCCCTCGTCGGCCAGGCCCAAGTCGCGTACCTTGTAGTGTCCTTCTTTGTGATCCATGTGGCTTGATGGCGTTGATTTGTGGTAGACAAGTCCAAGAGATCCCAGACCGCGACGAAATATGCCCCACGCGACCGGAAGTCCGGAGTGCGTGCGCGACAGCCCGGTGGAAAGTACTACTGATCGATTGGTGCTACCGGGGCGCCGGCCAACAGTTTGTAAGTTTGGCGGAAATCTCCCCCCAATTCATCTATGGTTTTCGGGGCGCCCCTCCTTGCTTCCGGTGCCCGTCCCATATCGTCGTGCGGCAAACATTCCTTTGGGAGATCTCACCGGGGAAGGGCCCCAGCCCCACCCGAAGTCCCCCCACACTGCACGCGCCCCCTTCCGACTCGAAAATGCCACCGTCCGAAGGCGGCGGACGGTTCGTCGAATAATAATCAACTCGACGATCCTGTCACGCGTTTTGGAAGCGCTTTCAAAACCGGGACGCAGCATCCATATTGCCTTTACAAGTCTAGTGTATACAAGGCAGGTTGTTTGGAACCAGCGCACATGCCTCTTCTGGACACCGGTCCTCCTCATTCCTTTCGTCAGTAGTTCCCCCATCCCCTATGCCCAACGCCACGACGCCCTCCAGGACAGCCTCCGCGATCCGTTGGTTCGAGACGCTCGACAATGAAGACATCTCCTTGGTCGGTGGGAAGAATGCCTCCCTCGGTGAAATGATCGGGGCCCTGAAGGACTCCGGCATTCGTGTGCCCGACGGGTTTGCAACGACCGCCGACACCTACCGACGCTTTTTGGAGGCGAACGACCTCACGGAGCACATTCGGGCGGAGCTCGACGCCTGGAACGCAGGGGAGCAGTCCCTAAACGAGACGGGCACGACCATTCGCACACGAATCCGGCAGGGGGCCTTCCCCGAGGACGTGGCGGAGGAGATTCGGGAGGGCTACCGGTCCCTCAGTGCCGCCTACGGCGCCGACGCCGCAGACGTGGCCGTGCGGAGTAGCGCAACGGCTGAGGACCTGCCCGACGCCAGCTTCGCGGGCCAGCAGGAGAGCTACCTGGACGTGCGCGGGGTCACCGCCGTCCTCACGGCCTGCAAGCGGTGCTTTGCCTCCCTCTTCACCGACCGTGCCCTGGGCTACCGCGAGAAGCAGGGCTTCGACCACCTCGACGTCGCCCTGTCGGTGGGCATCCAGAAGATGGTGCGGGCGGACAAGTCGGGCGTCCTCTTCACGATCGACACCGAGACGGGCTTTCCCGACACGAGCGTCATCAACGCGGCGTATGGGCTTGGCGAGAGCGTCGTGAAGGGCATTGTCAACCCGGACCAGTACACCGTCTACACCCCCTTCGTGGAGGACGAGACCCTCTCTCCCATCCTGGAGAAGACCCAGGGCGACCAGGCCCAGAAGATCGTCTCCACGGGTGAGGGCGGCACGACCACGATGCCGACCACCGAGGACGAGCAGTCCGGCTTCGTGCTGTCCGACGAGGAGATCCTCGCACTCACCCGGTGGGGGAAAATCATCGAGGAGCACTACGACCGCCCGATGGACGTGGAGTGGGCCCGCGACCGGGACAGTGGCGACCTGTTCGTGGTGCAGGCCCGGCCCGAGACGGTGCAGTCCCAGCAGGCCGCAGGCACGCTCCGCACGTACCGGCTGACGGAGGAGGCATCGCCGTTGGTCACGGGCGTCGGCATCGGGACGTCCATCGTGTCGGGGACGACCCGCGTGCTCGACAGCGTCGACGAGGCCGAGCGGTTCGAAGACGGGGACATCCTCGTCACCGAAATGACGGACCCCGACTGGGGCCCCATTCTGGAGCGGGCCGGCGGTGTGGTCACGAACCGGGGGGGCCGCACGTCCCACGCCGCAATCGTGAGCCGGGAGCTCGGCATTCCGGCCGTCATCGGCTCCGAAACCGCCACGGAGGCGCTCCGGGACGACCAGACGGTGACCCTGTCGTGTGCCCACAGCGACGCCGGGCAGGTCTACGAGGGGGAGCTCGACTACGAGAGCGAGGAGATCGACCTCGACGCGCTCCCGGACCCCGACACCCGAGTGATGCTGAACCTGGCGAGCCCGTCCGCGGCGCTCGACTGGTGGAAGCTGCCGGTGGAGGGGGTCGGCCTCGCCCGCATGGAATACGTCATCAACAACATCATCAAGGTCCACCCGCTGGCGCTGGTGGCATTCGACGAGGTGGAGGACAAAACCGCTCAGCGTCGCATCGAGAAGCTCACCGAGGGGTACGACGACAAGGGGGAGTACTTCGTCGACCACCTTTCGCGGGGCATCGCCACGATTGCCGCCGCCCAGCACCCCCATCCGGTGATCGTCCGCCTCAGCGACTTCAAGACCAACGAGTACGCCGACCTCATCGGCGGAGGGGGCTTTGAGCCCGAGGAGGCAAACCCGATGCTCGGCTGGCGCGGTGCCTCCCGCTACTACAGCGACGCCTATGAGAAGGGCTTCGCGCTGGAGTGCCGCGCCCTCAAGCGCGTCCGGGACGAGATGGGTTTCACGAACGTGGTGGCGATGGTGCCCTTCTGCCGCACGCCGGAGGAGGCCGACCGGGTGCTTGACGTGATGGCCGACCACGGCCTGAAGCGCGGCACGAATGGACTGGAGGTGTACGTGATGGCCGAGATCCCGGCCAATATCGCCCTGGCCGACAAATTTGCGGAGCGGTTCGACGGCTTCTCCATCGGCACGAACGACCTGACACAGCTCACGCTGGGCGTGGGCCGGGACGCGGAGCGCCTCACCCACCTGTTCGACGAGCGGAACGCGGCGGTGAAGCGGCGGATCGCGGAACTGATTGAGGACGCCCATGCCGCCGGGCGCCCGGTAGGCATCTGCGGGCAGGCCCCCAGCGACTATCCCGAGTTTGCGGAGTTCCTGGTCGAAGCCGGCATCGACTCCATCTCCGTCACCCCCGACAGTGTCCCCAACGTCCTCCGGCACGTTGCTCAGGCAGAAGCCCGCGCCGCGTAGCCGGGCGCCCCTCGCGTCCGCGCCGCCTGCATGAATCGCCTACGCGAGTCGCCTATACGAGGAGCACAACCAAGACCGTGTAGAGGACGATGGCCAGCCCGCCGGCGACCGACGCGAGGGGAAGCTGCGTGTTCACGTGGTCCATCAGGTCCGCCCCCGTCGCCAGTGACGAGAGGACCGTGGTGTCCGAGATGGGCGAGCACTGGTCCCCGTAGACGCTTCCCCCCACGACCGCCCCGAAGCAAAGCGTGATGAAGAGCGGGTCCTGCGAGACGCTCCACGCCAGCGGCAGGGCCACCGGGAAGACGACCGCGTAGGTGCCCCACGACGTGCCGGTGGAGAAGGCGATGATGAGACAAAGGACCACCAGCAGGCCCGGGAGCACGGCGGGCGGGATCGCCTCGCCGACGCTGGCCACCACGTACTCGGCGGTGCCCATGGCGTCGGCCACCTCCTTCAGCGACACCGCCAGCGCGAGGATGATGGCGCCGATGGTGACCCCCTTGCAGCCGTCGATGAACCCGTCGATTGCCTCCTGAAACTCCATTCCCTTGAACAGCGCCAGGCCCAGCCCCGCCAGCACCGCCAGCACGAACGCCTCGGCGATGAGAAGGGTGGGGTCCTCGGTATTGCCGAGGTAGAAGTAGGTGTACAGGTACGGCAGGATGGCGACCGCCAGCAACGTCCCGATGGGCCCAACGAAGTCGACGAGACCGGGCGTGTAGTCGTCCGGCACGTTCATCTCCGTCAGCTCCCGCGAGGTGAGGGGCGTGGCCTCGTCCCGGTCGAGCTTGCCGGTCGTGCGGGCCCGCTCGGTGGCGTCGCGCATCTTTTTGCTCGGGACCCACGGCAGCACCTCCCAGGCGAAGAGAAGCGTCAGGGCGACCGCAAAGAGCGCGTAGAAGTTGGCCCAGATCGACGAGAAGAAAAACGCGATGCCCTCCTGTGACGTCTCGATGAGCGGAATGGTGCCCGCCACCAGCCCGCCGACGTAGATCGGCCACACGTTGAACGGAATAAGGGTGGCGGCGGGAGACGCCGTCGAGTCGACCACGTACGACAGCTCCTCATGCGACACGTCGTGCTGATCCCCGATCGGGCGGGCCGTCGCCCCGGTGAGGACCGTCGAAATGGTGCCGCCCTGGTGGAAGAGAAGCCCCATCAGCCAGGTAAAAAACTTGGCGGTCTTGGGCCCGGTCACCATTTTCTCCCCCGCCCATTCCGCAAACCGAATCGCCCCGCCCGTCCGGGTCCAGAGCCCGATGAGCCCGCCCAGCGCCCACAGGTAGACCAGCAGGATCAGCGCAAAGTCCTCCGTCCCGATGGCCGGCAGCAGAAACGCGTCGATGATGTTGACCTGCCCCGCAATGATGCCGCCCGCCGCGATGCCAATGAAGAGGGCGCTCACCACCTCCTGCAGCCAGAAGGCCAGCACGATGGCGATGAGCGGCGGCAGGACCGACCAGAAGCCGTAGTGGCCGTTGGTCTTGGGAATGTCGCCGGCCACGTAGACCGCCGCCCCGAGCCCCCCCAGCACCAGCGCCGCCACCAGCCAGCGCCGCCACCACGGCGTCCCTCCATCAGGGTCCTCGTCGGACTCGGGAGCAACAGATCCGGATTCCTGCACGTCAGTGATCGAGGCGTCGGGCTCGGCGGCGTCGGGCATGAACGAAAAAAACAGGTTATTGGCGGCGCATCGCAGCCCCCAACTAAGGCATCGACGGACACGGACGCCAACTGCGCAGCACATCAACGGCGCAGCACAGTGGGGGCGGGGGCCGCGCGGGCCCACTCAACGAAGCGGCTCGTCGGGGGGTTCGGTCCCGTTGCCGTCAATCAGTCCCCCAACATCCCGCATAATCTCCTCGACGACCGACTGGGCCTCGGACTCGGCACGCTCCAGGGCTTCCACCGCCACCGTGGGTCCCTCGCCCCGTTGCTCCAGGACCACGAGCGCCGCGTGGCACGGGGCGCCGCCCGCCTCTCCCGCCCCGCCCATCGGACGGACGGTCGCCACCCGCCATCCCTTTTCGAGGTGACGATTTAGCTGCTTAAGCCCCTCGTGGCCGTCGGGCCCCGTGCGTACAATCAGCGCCTTCTGGGTCATCGGTTTGGAGTTTTGCTCCCGCAGAGTCGAGACGCGGAGTGAACGACGCTAGGCGGGATTTGTTGAACGGATCTGTCCGCCGTATGAGCACATCGGACCCCGACCTTAGAAGTCGCTTCAGGCTATTCGGGTGAGCCGTGACTCGTGACGCGTGACGGGGACGATTCCTCACGCATCACGCTTCACGTTTCACGACGCCCGCCCTAGCAGGAGCCCGACGAACGATCCCGCGCGAACAGACCCGACCGTCTCCCTCAACCTCTCCCATGCGCATCGGCCTCCTCTACGACACCTTCGACGCCTATTCGTGGGCCGACGACGACCCGCCGGACGCCGACGCCGAGTACGAGCCCGAAGAGACGGTCGACACCCTCGCGGCCGCCGTGGAGCACCTCGGGCACACCCCCGTCCGCGTCGGGACCGCGGCCGACCTGCGCGACCGGCTCGGGGAGGGACTGTCGCTCGACGCCGCGATCAACATCACGGAGGGGGCCCACAGCCGCAACCGGGAGGCCTACGTCCCGATTCTGCTGGAGATGGCCGGCGTCCCCTGCCTCGGCTCCGACGCCCTCACCCTCTCGGTGACGCTGGACAAGGCCTGGACGAAAGACCTCGTCGCGGCCGCCGACATCCCCACCCCGCCGCATCGGGTTTACAGCGCGCCCGAAGCCGTCGACGCAGACGACCTTCCGGGCGCTTTTCCCCTGTTCGTGAAGCCGCGCTACGAAGGGACGTCGAAGGGCATCACGCCCGACAGCAAGGTCGAGGACGTTGCGGCCCTGCGGCGCGCGGTGGACCGCATCACGACGACGTACGACCAGGACGCCGTGGCGGAGCCCTTCGTGGCGGGCGGCGGCGAGTTTACGGTGGCCGTCGTGGGGCACGACCCGCCCGAGGCGCTGCCCGTTCTCCAGCGCGGGGTGGAGCCGACGACAGGCCTCGGCCTGCACGCCCTGGAGCACCGCGGCGCCCCCACCGCCGATCAGGACTGGGAATACGAATTGCGGGGCACGCTCGCCCCCGCCCTCGAAGACCGCCTGCAGGCCCTCAGCCGCAGGGCCTTCGACACGCTCGACTGCCGCGACTTTGCCCGCGCAGATTTCCGGGTGGACGGCGACGGAACCCCCTGGTTTCTCGAAATCAACCCGCTGCCGACGTTTAAGCCCGACGATACCTTCGCGATCGTCGCCGAGCTCATGGGCCGCGACTACGTCGACTACCTCGCCGAGGTCTTCGGACGGGGGCTGCGGCGATTGGGACTCTCGTAAGCCACAGCGGAATGGTTGTGCTCGCGGGGTCGGCGAGAAGTCAGCGTCAGTTCAGCGTGACCACCTCTCGGGCCGACCCTGCCCGTGAACAGGCCTCAACCAAGCGGTCCATCCGAGACGTCAGGACATCGGGGGTTGCGGGATGGACATCCAAAACAACCACTCCGAGGGAAAAGGCATCGATATTCCGCTGGTAAGGGAGGCTCATATCCATCGTTACCAAAACTGCGAAATTGTTGTCCATGGCCGCATTCAGAAGCTCATCGTCTTCGTAGTCTTCCCAGCCGAGAAACTGGGCAGTGTAGACATCGTGGTCTTTTGGGAACAGTCGACGAAGCTCATGCGGAATGTTGTGGTCACGCAGAACCCTCACACTTCAGCCTTTCTGTCTGTCGTAAATGAGTCCCGAAGTGCTTCGATGAACCCATGCACCAGATTGGGGTCAATCTCATATTGTTCGAGGAAAGCATCGACCGTGTAGCTCTCCTCAAGATAATCGAAAAGAACCCGCACGGGAATCCGCGTCCCCCGGAACACGGGTGTTCCCCCTAGCTTCTCAGGAGTTACCTCAATAAAGTCATTTACCATGACACTATCTCTCCAGAAGAAAAGGGTTTGTTGAGCACCGCGAGCTGTGTACATCACCGTAGATCCCACTGGTTCCCTCTCGCCTCCCGCTGTGGACTTCTGCCTCGGGGAAGGTGAATCAACCGACTGAGCTACGTGTGCATTATCGGGACGGCGTCGATGCCTGAATTGACGGCGTTTAGGGAACGCTTCGCGGATTCATTCACAAAATGATCGCGCCGTATGTCTTCTTCCCCATCCCGCTCGGGGTCTGTTCCTCGGCACAAGTGGACCGACTGGCGCTGGCAGATGCAAAACCGCATCCACAGTGCCGAGGCGCTTCGGAAGTGGATTCGCCCGACGGACGACGAGCGCGCGGCCATCAAGCGGGCCGGGGACGCGTTTCGGTGGAACGTGACCCCGTACTACGCCCACCTGATGGCCCCCGACGACCCGTCGTGCCCGGTGCGGCGCCAGGCCGTGCCCACGATGGACGAGTTCGGGCCCGACATCGTCGACGAGCTCGACCCCCTCGACGAGACCGGGCACGAGCCGGTCAAAAACCTGATTCACAACTACGAGGACCGGGTGGCCTTCTGCGTCACCGCCGAGTGCGCCATCTATTGCCGCTACTGCCTGCGCAAGCGGATGGTGGGGGACGCCGAGTACTTCATGCGCACCGATGAGCACCAGGCGGCGATCGACTACATCGCCGCCCACGACGAGATTCGCGACGTGCTACTCACGGGCGGCGACCCGCTCACCTTCAACGAGGCCAACCTGGAGTGGCTTCTCAGCAGGCTGCGGGCGATCGACCACGTAGAGCTCATCCGCTTTGGCTCCCGCATGCCGGTGAAGCTTCCGTACCGGATTACCGACGATCTCTGCGACCTTCTGGCCCAGTACCACCCGCTCTGGATCAACACCCACTTCAACCATCCGAAGGAGTGTACCGGCGATGCCGCCGCGGCCATCGGCCGCCTCAAGGACGCCGGCATCCCCGTGGGCAACCAGACGGTGCTCCTGCGGGGCGTGAACGACGACCCCGACACAATGAAAGCCCTCAACGAAGGGCTCGTCCGCATGCGGGTGCGCCCCTACTACCTCTACCAGGCACAGATTATTGGCGGCACCGGCCACCTGCGTACACCCATCGAGGTGGGCATGCACATCATGCGACAGCTCCGGGGACGAACGTCCGGGTTTGCGATTCCAGACTACGTCCTCGACACGCCCCACGGCAAAGTGCCCCTCAACCGCAGCTATGTGAAGGGCCGAGCCGGCGACCACGTGCTCATGGAGAGCTACGACGGGACGCTCTGGGCCGAGCCGAATCCGGTGCCCGAGGGCCGCGATCTCCCGTTCCGGCTCCCGCCGGTCGACCTGCCTCCCGACGTCGATACCATTCCGACGAACGGCTCGCTGGAGGCACGCCCTGCCAGCGCGTAGTGCGAATCGGGATTCATTCTGTTGACATTACCGGTGGGTCGAGATACCTTCTATTCCCCGTCACTTTTCACTCGCACAGGGAGTTCCGTCCCGCCCCGAATGGTCCGTTTCCTGCTCGTGCTTTTGGCCGTCCTCGTCGTCGGACTTGCCGTTCTGTTCGGCCGTCCGTGGCTCTACGTCGCGACGGGTCTGATCCTCGTCGGCGGCCTCGGGGGGTTTGGCTGGTGGCTCTGGACCGCGTTCGGGCAGGACCAGGCGGCCCCAGAGCCCCCCAGCCCTGCGCCCGACACCGAGGACCCGTCGCTCGACGACCTCGGAATCATGGACATCCAGCCGAAGGAGGCAGGGCCCGACGCGTCGGAGCCCCCCTCGGACGAGGCGGCCGAGCACAGCGGCCCCCGGACGCCCCCAAACACGGCCGCCCCCGCTGAATCGGACGCATCCTCCGGGCCCCCTCCGACATCCGTCGACACGCCTCAGCCCTCGTCCGCCACGGACCCACCGGCACAGGAGGATACGGACGGAGAGGAGAATTCCGTGTTCGCGCCTCTGCTTGAAGCCGCGCGCGCAGCCCTGGACGCCCGAACGGTCGGTCTTCTCGTCCAGGAAGACGTGGCGCTGACCTACCGGATTGAGGCCCTCGCCAGCCGCCACCCGTCGGTTCGGAAAAGCGGCTCGTTCGACACCCAGACGCCCCTTCTGACCGCCACAATGTCGCGGGAATCGGTGGCCTACCGGTCCCTCACCGGGGCTGAGGTGGCGGTCGAAGACCTGGGCTACTACGACAATCCGCCGACGGTAGACCACCTGGCCCTCGCCCCCGTCGCCCAGCCGGATTCGTCCTCCACGACGTTTCTCGTGGCGGACGCTTCCTCGGACGTCGACCTCGGGGCGTCTCGGGCGCGCACTGTGCTGTCCCACTTCGCCGACACGGTGGCCCTCCTGCTCGACACGGACCGGTCGCCCGACGGGCCGGAGCCAACCTCCTCGCCCGAAGGCGCCCACGAGGTTGAGGACGCCGATTTGCTGGCCCCGAATGCAAACGGCACACCGGAGGCCGACCTCGAGGCGGACGAGGACCCGGAGGCGTCGCCCCGTCCCCGCCGCGAACTCATCGCGGAGGAGATGGAAACCGCCCGCTCATCGTCGGAGCCGCTCGCTCTGGCCCTCGTCCACCTCAACCGGGCCGAATCCATCGCCCGCCAGGGCGAGGAGGCCGTCGCCTCTGCCGAGCGCCTGTTTGAGGCCCGCCTGGAACAGAAAGCCCCCAGCCAGCGGGTCGAACGTTTCGGTGAGCTCACGTACGGCGTTTTCTTCCGGGCCGGGCCCGACACCATCGAGCCCTGGATCGCAGACTTCGAGGCGGCAATGGCGCAGGAGCAGGGACAGCTCGAAGGCGGAGCGAGCGTCGGCGTGGCCCTGTGGACCGACGAGACCCCCGAGGCACTCCGGACCGCCGCCACGGAGGCCCTGCGGGAGGCGTACGAGACGGGCACCTGCACGATCGTGACGTAGTCGGGCGTGAACCTGCCCCCCAGAGTGGCGTTTTGGGAATGGTCTCCTCATTGGGGGATACGTCACACGTCGCTTCCGTCACGCGCCCTTTCGTCGCCATGCCAGAGCTCGATTCGTCGCCGCGCATCACGCACGTGTCGTGGGGCCGCCTTGAGGTCGAATGCGCATCTGACGACGGCACCCGGTCGTTCAAGGATGCCAAGTTGTATCCGGGCGGGGCGCGCACATGGGACTGGAACGAGACCGGCACGTCCCACACGCCGGGCATTCAACCGGCCGACGTGGAGGAACTGCTGGAGCATGGGGCCTCGGTCGTGGTCTTGTCCCGCGGCATGAACGAGCGGCTCCAGGTACAGCCGAAGACCCTCGATCGGCTCGACGACGCGGGCGTGGACATCCACGTGCTTCCGACCGACTCGGCCGTGGACCGGTACAACGAGCTGCAGGCCGCCGACGAGGCCGTCGCGGGCCTCTTTCATTCCACCTGCTAGCACGGCGCCCCGACATGCACCTGCCCGCCCCCACATGGACGTCGTCGTGGCCGACGGGGCGCCCGGTGGGCGTCTGGCGGCTTCGCCTGAATGCCCTCGGCGGCGATCCGGAAGCGGTGCTGCGCCGGCTGACCGTTCCGTCCGAGCACGACCGGGCTCGTCGCTATGCGTTCGCGGCCGACCGGCACCGCCACCTCGCCGGCCGTGCCCTCGTCCGCCTCGTCCTGTCCCGCTGGCAGAACTGCACGCCCGCCTCGCTCGCAATCGCGGAGGGCCCTCACGGCAAGCCCAGACTGCAGGACCCGCCGGCCGATGGCCCCCGCCTCCACTTCAACATCGGCCACACCGGCCCCGTGGTCGTCGCGGCCGTCAGCGAGGCTCAGCCCGTAGGAATCGACGTGGAGCCCCACACCCGATCGGTCGACGCCCCGTCGCTCGCGGAACGGGTCCTTACCGCTTCGGAGCGGGACCGATGGCGGTCCCGGCCCGCCTCTTGCCGACAGGCGGCCCTCCTGCACCTGTGGACGTGCAAGGAGGCGTTTCTCAAAGCGACCGGCGAGGGCCTACGTCGTGCGCCGACGACCGTCGAGAGCATCGCCGACGGCTCCACGGTCGTGGCACTCCGCGACGCGCCCGGTTCCAGCGCCCCCTCTTCCGCCCCCGCAGATGAGTGGTCGGTTCGGCCCTTCTCGGCGACGGACGGCGTCCTCGGGGCGATCGTGCGGAAGGGCACGATGCCCTCCCCGGTCTCCTGGGTCGACGCGACGGACATCGTGACGCGGTCGGCCGAATGAGGCCCCTGTTCCCCCACTTGTCCCCCGCCTACTTGCACTCGTCGCTCACGACCTCTCCCCCACTCAGGACGGTGCAGACGTGCGTGGTGTACTCGAACGGGTCGCCGTCGAAGAGCGCGAGGTCGGCGCGCTGCCCCGGAGCCACGGTCCCGACGTTGTCCAACCCGAGGATCTCGGCCGCCTCGCGGGTGATGCTGGCCAGGGCCGCCTCGCGGGGCAGGCCGTGGGCCATCGCGATGGCCGCCTCGTAAAGCGCGATGCGCGTTTTCGGCACGTAGGGCTCCCAGCCGGTCTGGATGGCAACGGGGACGCCCGCGTCGTGCAGGACGCCCGCCGTGGTGAAGGCGGCGTTCTGCGTGGTGCCCGAGGGGCGGGCCATGGTCGGGTGCAGAATGACGGGGACGTCGGCCTCCGCGATCTCCTCGGTCATCAGGTACGCCTCCGCCGCCCCGTCCAGAATCAGGTCAAACCCGAACTCCTCCTGCAGGCGCAGGGCCGTCTGGATGTCGTGGGCCCGGTGGGCCGTAATGAGGGCCGGCACCTCGCCGCGCAGCACATCCTGCAGGACGTCCTGCCCCAGATCCCCTCCCTCCGGTTCGCCCCCGTCCATCGCGGCCTGCGCGTCGTGCAGGGCCTGCCGGAGCATCGCGACGCCCTTGGCCCGGGTCCCCGGACTCTCGAAGCGGGCCTGCGCGTCGGGCCCTAGCGTGAAGGCGACCGTGGTGATCGAATCGCGCAGGGAGGCCTCGACCGTCGTGCCGGCGGTCGAGAACGTGGCCGTCTGCCCGCTGATGAGGGCGCCCGGCGCGTGGCCGGTGTGGACGGTGGTGAAGCCCAGCTGCTGGACGAAGGACACGAGCTGCTCCCGTGGGTTGTACGCGTCGAGGGCCCGGAGCGCAGGCTGCATGGGCTCGGAGGTGTCGAGCTGGTCCTGGTCGGCAGGCACGTTGTAGATGCCCGACAGGCCCACCGTGCCCCGCGGGTCGATCAGGCCCGGGGTGACGACGGACGCCTTGTGCACCTCGGCGGACGCCGGCACGTCGACCTCCGAGGTGGGCCCGACGGCCGCGATCGTTTCGTTTTCGATGAGCACCACTCCATTTTCGATGGGGTCGCCGGTCATGGTGTACAGGGTGTCCGCCCGCACGGCCCGCTGCGGCTGGGCGGAGGCCGTGGGCAGGCCGCCCCACAGCAGGAGCGCGGCGAGCAGAACGGATAGGCAGCGGGGGCGAAGACGCGACGTCGACATGGCAGAACGCTCAGTTGAGAGACGGAAGCAGACGGACAAGAGGGAGGATGCGAGACAGGCGTTACTCATGGACGTGCTGAGCCGCCCCGTCGTAGACCCGGTACCCGCCGGTGGCAAACTCGCGGTCATCGGGGTCGGACCGGTCAAAGACCGGCGTGCCCTCGACCCAGGTCTGTTCGATCTTGGTGTACACGCTAAGCGGGTCGCCGGACAGAACGATGAAGTCGGCGTCCTTGCCTTCCTCCAGTGATCCCACCTCGTCCTCCAGCCCCAGCATGCGCGCCCCCGCCAGGGTCACCGATTCGAGCGCCGCCGCCCGCGACATGCCCGCCCGCACCCCGAAGGCCGGGGACCGGAGGAACAGCCGGGAGTCGGTGATGGGGTCGTCGGTGTGGTAGGCCACGTCTACGCCCGCCTCCTCGAGCACACGCCCCGTGCGGTACACGAGCTCATCGGCCTCGTGCTTGCCGCCTGGGGAGTCGAGCACGATAATGGAGGCCGGCACGTCGGCTTCGGCAATCTCGTCGGCCACCTTCCATCCTTCACTGACGTGGTGCAGCACGAGGTCGAAGCCGAACTCTTCACTCAGCCGGATCGCGGTGAGAATGTCGTCGTGCCGGTGCGTGTGAAAGTGCACCGTCCGCCGCCCCTCCAGCACGTCGATCAGGCCCTCCATGCGAAGGTTTCGGTCCGGGGCCTCGGACGGATCGTCGGCCTGTTCTTTCTTGCGCTGGTATTCCTGCGCCGCCACGAACTGCTCGCGGGCCATGGCCGCGGCCCGGGCCCGGGTGCCGGGGAAGGCCCCGCTTGCCCGCTGGGGGTTCGTGCCGTTGGCCATCTTCATGCCGCCGCAGTCCTCGACCGGTTTCTCCTCACAGGCCGACAGTTCGGACACCGTGCCCCCCTCACGCAACTTGAGGTAGGTGGTCTGGCCGCTCATCAGGTGGCCGGAGCCCGAGATCAGCTGGACGGTCGTGATGCCGCCGGCGCGGGCCCGGTTCAACGACGGGTGGCGCACGTTGATGGCATCGATGGTGCGGGCGTCCGGATGCATCGCCGCGGACCCATCCCCGCCGCCCACTTCCCCGATGTGGGAATGCGTGTCCACGAGGCCGGGCATGATCTCCTTCCCCGCCACGTCGTGCTCCACCGCCCCCGCCGGCACGTCGACCGACCCGGCCGGCCCGACGGCCTGAATTGTGCCCCCCTCCACCACCAAGACGCCCTGCTCGATGGGCTCTTCACTGATCGGGTAAAGGGTGGCGTTTCGGAAGACGTGAGGCCGGTCTTGAGCCTGGGCGGGCGCGCAAAGGTACAGTCCCGCGAGGCTCAGGAGGAGAAGGGCAGTCCGCATGCGAAACAGAGGACGGTTCGAAAAAGACAAGTTGCGCTGGATTTATAAAACGTATGACGTGCCCTTCGCACTCGCAAGCGAGCCAAAGACGGCGCGGCAGTCTGGGGAGAAGAGCATGCATCCGCCCCTTCTATCTTTCTTTTTGGAAAAGCCCTCCAAGTTTAAACCGAACCGGACGCCGAGCGCTTGGGCTGAGGGGGAAGGCGTCGAAGGTTGTGAATCACCGCACGAGCGGCTTCTCCGTCTCTCTGGAGGACACCGAAGCTACTTTGGTGGCGTGCACGCGTCGATGAGAGCTTTTAGGCTCTGTCTGAGAATTATCGCCTCAGATACTCGCCGATGAAGGCCCACTGGAGCATCGCCCGGTAGTGGCTGGCTTTCTTCTCATATCGGGTTGCGATTCGCCTTCGCTCCTTCAGACGGCCCACCAGGCGCTCGACAACATTCCGGCGTTCATATTTTTGCTCATCGCAAGTTGGGGGACGTCCGGGCCCGGTATGCATTCCCTTTCGGGCCGGAATTACCGATTCGATATTCCGCTTCCAGCACCACTTTCGGTTTTCTTTCGAGTCGTAGGCTCGGTCCCTTTAGGCCGCCTCAGGCCGTTTTCTGGGCCGCCCGGTGGGCCGAGGCACCCGAACTTGGTCCATCACGTCGGTGAAAAAAGCTGATTCGTGGCGCTGCCCCGCCGTGAGAAGAGCACCCATCGGAAGTCCGTTGCCATCGGTAACAAGATGGATTTTGGTGGAGAACCCTCCCCGACCGTATCCGAGAGCAGGGCTTACTCCCTCGTCTTCTCGGGCGGCTCGGTCCCCTTTTTATCGTCGGTCGGTCCTCCAGCCGCAGAGCGGCTCGCCCGTATCGTGGTGCTGTCCACGTTGAACTGCTCCCAGTCGATATGGCCTTCAGCGTCAAGTTCTCCCTGGAGCTTCTCGACAATCGACTGTAGAGTGCCATCTTCGGCCCATCGTCGGAATCGGTCGTAGACGGTTTTCCATGACCCATAACGCTCCGGAAGATCCCGCCAAGGCGCCCCCGAACGGAGCACCCAGAAGATGCCATTCACGACCTTCCGATGATCCTCGTAAGGCCGACCTCTTCCGTCGACTTCAGGAAGCGCCTCTTCGATCCGTTCGAATTGCTCGTCGGTCAGTTCGTAGCGACGACGTCGGGCCATAGCTTCAGATCAGAACAGCTCCACTTGCGACTCGGTTGCTTGATACCGGCTTTTTGTCAGACAGTGCCTAGATCATAACGCGATATTGGGTCAGACAGACGACGAGGCACCCGTACTCAACCAATGACAGACCCCGTCGCCGCGATCGTCTTCAAGAATTACGGTCGGCATCGTCTTCGGAGCAGGGAGATACAGCAAGCACGAAGTTTTGATTGAGCAGCATCGACTGGATGGCATGGATCCGTGCCTGTGCCCTGCGGGGTGACGCGGTTCGGGCCCTCTCCTATTGCCGAGACAGGTCCCATTTTCTCTCGCTGAGAGCTTCCTTCGCCAAGTGACCCTTTCGCTAAGTGCCGAACAGTTTACCTCCTAACGCCCTAGCGTAAATGTCTCGTCCCTCCGTTGCTTTTACGTGGCAACGTGCACTTCGTAGCATCACGGCACGACGCCACCTCGCGCTCGCCCTGATCACCTGTGGTGTTCTCGCGGCGCTTCCCCCAAGCGCGGCCTACGCACAAGACGCAACGTCCCCGTGCACCGACACCGTATCGGCCGCGGAGGAGGCGTACTTGAACCGCAACTACCAGGAGGCAGTCACACTCGCCTCTCAGTGCACAGACCGGTCGGCCTTCGAAGACGAGATCGTGATCCAGGCGTATCGGCTCATCACGCTGGCGTCACTGCGACAGGGCGCCCTCGTGCAGGCCCGTTCCGCGGTCACCAATATCCTCCACATCGATCCCGAGTACACGGCCGATCCGGTCAACGACCCGCCCGCCTACGACCTGTTTATTTCTCTGGTGCGGCAAGAAGAAGATACCGAAGGTACAGCAGACGCGGAGACGGAGACAGAAGAGCCTTCTCCTGCTCCCCCGCGACGCAACGAGGGCGGGCCCTTTCTTAAACTCATTGGGGTCGGACTCTCGGATTACACCGGCGACCTTCCGATTGGAAACACCGGTCATCCCTTTGACTTCCAGGAAATAAGCACCGGATCTGGGGCCCCGTACCTCTTCACGGCCGAGATCGGCTACGAATTCCCTTCAAACCTAGCCCTCGTGCTCGGTGTTCAGACCGGCAACTACCCAATTGTTGGACACTCGACGGGGAGTAACGACATCTCGGACTCTTGGCGACACACGCCGCAACTTCTGGTTCGCTATACGTTTGGGGCTGCGGGCGAGTCGGTTGCGGCATACCTGGACGCAGGCGCTAACGTTACCTTTGGGGGCGAGGGCATTGCCAGTCCGGGGTTTGGCCCCTCCGTGGGCGGCGGGATCGACATTCCACTGAGCAGCACGTGGTCCTTCTTCGTGGAATCCCGCTTCAATTTCACTCTTCCGGACAACGCCATCGACGGCACAAGTTATCCCGAGGACGTTCAAGTAGAACGCTCGCCCAAGGGAAGCATCACCGGCCCCTTCGACTCGGTGAATCAACTTCTCGGGATTGGCCTCCGCATTCGGTTCGGCGGCGCGGCCGCGCAGGAGTAGCGCGCCCCGTCCTGCGGGCCTGCACTAGTCTTCCCCCAGCGCCGCGGTCACCTCGTCGGCCGCCTCCTTCAGCAGGACCGCCGACCGGAGCGACAGGTCACTCTCGTCGAGCAGGCGCTTGCCCTCCTCGGCGTTGGTGCCCTGCAGGCGGACGATCAGCGGCACGTCGATGTCGATGTTCTTGGCCGCCTCGATGACGCCCTGGGCCACGCGGTCGCACCGCACGATGCCGCCGAAGATGTTGAGGAGCAGGGCCTCCACGTTCGGGTCCTCCAGAATGATGCGGAAGCCCGCCTCCACCGTCTCGGCACTTGCCGCCCCGCCCACGTCGAGGAAGTTTGCAGGCTCCCCGCCCGCCAGCTTGATGATGTCCATCGTCGCCATGGCGAGGCCGGCGCCGTTGACCATGCAGCCCACGTTGCCGTCGAGCGTGATGTA
This sequence comes from Salinibacter ruber DSM 13855, assembly GCF_000013045.1. NCBI lineage: Bacteria > Pseudomonadati > Rhodothermota > Rhodothermia > Rhodothermales > Salinibacteraceae > Salinibacter > Salinibacter ruber. The sequence continues at coordinate 1,417,692 of NC_007677.1, read as the reverse complement.
GCTCAGGCCGTGCTCGCCGGCCTTCACCTCCGTCGGGTCCTCTTCGTGGAGGTCGCGCATCTCTTCCAGGTCCGGGTGGCGGAAGAGCGCGTTGTCGTCGAGGTTCACCTTCGCGTCGACGGCCTCGATGTCGCCGCCGGGCGTCTGCACGAGCGGGTTGATCTCGGCGAGCGTGCAGTCGTTCTCTTCGAACGCTTCGTACAGGCCCTGAATCGACGCGACGGCCTGCTTGAAGGCATCGCCCTCCAGCCCCATGGCGAACGCGAGCTGGCGGGTCTGGAACGGCCGCAGGCCAATCGACGGGTCCACCCACACCCGCTGAATCTTCTCGGGGGACTCCTCCGCGACCGTCTCGATGTCGACGCCGCCCTCGGTCGACACCATGATGGCGTTCATGCTCGTCTCCCGGTCCAGGGTGACGCCCAGGTAGTACTCCTGATCGATGTCGACGCCCTCGGTTACGAGAATCTTGCGGACCGTCTGGCCCTCCGGGCCGGTCTGGTGGGTCACCAGGTCCATGCCCAAGATGTTGTCGGCGTGCTCGCGGACCTCCTCGACGCTGTGGGCGAGCTTGACGCCGCCCCCCTTGCCGCGCCCGCCGGCATGGATCTGCGCCTTCACGATAAACAGGGTGGCGTCGTTCTCCTCCTCCAGCCGGCGCGCCGCGTCGACGGCCGCGTCGACCGTCTCGGCCACGATGCCGTCCGGAACCGATACGCCGTAGTCGCGAAAGAGACCTTTTGCTTGGTATTCGTGGAGCTTCATGGAGTGGGGCGGATTGGATGAACGTCAGATTTGCTGGCAAGTAAACGGTCGGGGAGGACAAGGTCTAGCAGGCTGCTCATTTTTGCGGGGTGTTCGCAAGCGGTCCCGTCCGCCCCGCCTTCTTCCCTCACGCCCCCCCGCCGCCATGTCGACCTTCGAACGGCACATCATCAAGCGGCTGCTGAAGGGCTTCGTGCTGTTCGTGGGGGCCCTCCTCGTCTTCTTCATCGTGCTGCACTGGGTCGAGTACAGCGACGACTTCCTCGACGGCGGGGCCACCATTTGGGAGGTGTTTACGGTCTTCTACCCCAACTACGTCCCGGAAATCATCCGGCTCACCTCCCCGCTGGCGCTGTTTCTGTCCTGCATCTACCTGACCGGCACCCTCGCGCAGGAGCTCCAGCTCGTGGCCCTGCAGACCTCCGGGGTGTCCCTCTACCAGCTCATGCGGCCGTACCTGGGGGTGGGACTGCTCGTCACCGTCTTCATGTTCGGGTTCAACGGGTGGGTGGTGCCCAAGACAAATGAGGTGGTGGTGCGCTACGAGAACGAATACCTGCCCGGCAACCAAAAGAGCGTCCAGACGAGCGAGATTCACCGCCGAAACGGCCCCAATAGCATCCTCTCGGTGGGCTACTACGACGCGGACCGCGAGCGGGCCCACACCGTCTCCCTCCAGCAGCTGGCGGGGGACGCCCGCCTGGCCCGCCGCGTCGACGCCAACCGGATGGAATGGGACGACTCCCTCGAGGTGTGGAGGCTGGACGACGTAACACGCCGCACGTTCGTGAAGGGCGAGACGCAGCGCAAACGCACCATCGCCTCGCTGGACACGACCCTTCAGGTCTACCCCCGCGACCTCGCCCGTTCAAAAAATGACGTGGCGGCCATGACCATTCCGGCGGCCGCGGAGTACCTGGCGGCCCTGCGCCGGTCCGGCGTTGGGGGGCTCACGCGGCCGCTGGTCGCCTACTACAATAAGTTCGCGTACCCCTTCGCCAACCTACTGTTGGTTCTGATTGGGGTGCCCATCGCCTCCACCCGCCGCCGCGGCGGGCAGGCTGTTCGGTTCGCCATCGGGCTGCTCATCGCCTTCGTCTACCTTTCCGTTCAGAAGCTCGCGGAGCCGCTCGGGTACGCCGGCACCCTCAGCCCGGCCTGGACCGCCTGGCTTCCCCACCTCACGTTCGCCGTGGTGGCCCTGCTCGTGCTCTGGTGGGCCCGCAAATAGCGGCTCCGGTCCAGGCGTGCGTCGTCCGCCCCGAAACCGTTGCCCGTCGTGTTATTTTTACGAGTGGCGGCGGAGTCTCACCTATGGACTTCCCTGCCCTCGTTCTCACCCCCCGTCCGCTCACCTGCTTTCCTTCCTATGCCTATGTGGCACGACAGCGTCCTCGGCACGATCGGAGACACGCCCCTGGTTCGGCTGAATGAAATTGGCAGTGACCTCCCGCCTACGATTCTCGCGAAGGTGGAGTTTTTCAACCCGGGGGGCTCGGTGAAGGACCGGATTGGGCGTGCGCTGATTGAGGAGGCCGAAAAGGAGGGGCGCATCGAACCGGGCGGCACCATCATCGAAGGGACCAGCGGCAACACGGGCGCGGGGCTCGCCATCACCGCCATCGCCAAGGGGTACCGGTGCATTTTCACCACCACGGACAAGCAGAGCCAGGAGAAGGTCGACGTGCTCCGGGGCCTGGGCGCCGAGGTGCTGGTGTGCCCCACCAACGTGGAGCCGGACGATCCCCGCAGCTACTACTCGGTCGCCCGCCGCCTGTCCGAAGAGATCCCCAATTCGATCTACCTGAACCAGTACGACAACCCCGCCAACGCAAAGGCCCACTACGAGACGACGGGGCCGGAGCTGTGGGAGCAGACGGAGGGCCAAATCACGCACTTTGTGGCGGGGGCCGGAACAGGGGGCACCATCAGCGGCACGGCGAACTACCTGAAGGAGCAGGACGACGACATTAGCGTGATTGGGGTGGATCCCTGTGGGTCGGTCTTTCACAAGTACTTCCACGAGGGTGTCTTCGACGAGGACGAGATCTATCCCTACTTCACCGAGGGGGTGGGGGAGGACATTCTTCCCGACAACATGGACTTCGACATCGTCGACGACTTCGTGGAGGTCAACGACAAGGCGTCCATGCAGATGACGCGCCGGCTGGCGCGGGAGGAGGGCCTCTTCATCGGACAATCCTGCGGGTTGGCCGTTGCCGGCACCCTCCAGTGGGTGAAAGCCCATCGCGACGAGCTCACGCCGGACGACGTGGTGGTCGTCCTGCTTCCGGATTCGGGCTTCCGCTACCTGTCGAAGACCTACAACGACGACTGGATGCAGAACCACGGCTTCCTGGAGAAGAGCCCCGACGTAACGGCCGACAAGGTCCTCAACGTGCAGCAGGAAGAGACGGACGTGATCGCCGCCGCGCCGGACGACAACCTCGGCAACGTCATCGAAACCATGACCGACCAGGGCATCTCACAGATGCCCGTCCTGGACGCGGACCAGGAGGTTGTCGGCAGCATTACCGAAACACGCGTCCTCAACGAGCTCATCGAAGACCCGGAGTCCCGCAAAGCCCCCGTTCGTGAAATCATGGGCACGCCGTTTCCGGTGGTTCCTGCCTCCCTACACCTCGAGCACCTCTCCGCCTACCTAGAAGAAGACGCGGGCGCCGTGCTGGTCGATCACGGCCCGGAGAGCCAAGGCAGCTACTCGATTCTGACCAAGAGCGACCTAATCAGCGCGCTCGCCGATGTGGGGCAGAGCAACGGCAACGGGGCCGCGTAGCGACGCTCGAATTCGCCTCTCCCCTTCTCCCGCACCGCCTCCGCCCTTCGATGTCTGACGTCGAGTCGCCGCCTCAGTCGTCCCGGGAGATTGCCGAGGCGTTTTCCGCCCCTCCCCCCGACGACGCCCCCGACCAGACGGTCCGCACGAGCCGTCTGCGCATGCCGGACTTCGACGGCCTCCGGGACGGTCCGGAGGAGCTTCCCCTCGACGTGGACGAGGAGATGGCCGAGGGCACCTACGCAAATTCGGTCCTGGTCCGGTCGTCGCCCGAGGAGGTCGTGGTGGACTTCGTTCGGATCGTCCCCGGGACGGTGCAGGCCCGCCTGAAAAGCCGGGTCATCGTGCCGCCCCAGAACGCCGAACGCCTTCTCGACGCCTTGGAGGAGCACCTCAACACGGAGCCCTCCCCCGACAGGGAGCCCCTCCCCGATGCGCCCGACCGGCCGGACGAGCACGACTCACCGTCCGCCGATTCTCCGATGACGGAACGCGACCTCGACCCAGACTCGCTGCCCTCGGGCAACGGCCATCCCTCGCCCGGCGAGAATGCGTCTGGTCCGGTTCCCACCGTAGAGCCCGAACTGCTCACCGCCACCTTCTCCCTGTCGGGCGACGCGCGATACTGCAACGACCCGTGGACCTCCATCCTCGGCACCCCCGATCGCCCCTGGGCCCGCCTGTCCGACGAGGACCAGGAGGTGGCCGAGTCCGCGGTGCTCCGGGCCCGAAAGGGGGCCCTCGTCACCAACCGGCTCGTGTCCGCCCAAACCCATCACCGCGAGGAGCCCCTTCCCGTCCTGCTCAACTTCATTCCCGTGCACGACGACGCCTCCGGGGGGGACAGCCCCCGTGCCGTCACGGCGAGCGGGGAGGTGCTGGCCGAGCCGCCGTCCTGGATGCTGAGTCAGACCCAGCGGCACCGCATGGAAACCCTCGGCCGCATGACGATGGGCGTGGCCCACGACCTGAACAACCTGCTGAGCGGCCTGATCGGCCACATTGAACTTCTCAAGGACCAGGTGGAGCGCGCCTCGCTGACCGATTCGATCCGCCCCTCCATCGAAACCATCGAGACGACGGCGGAGGACGGCGCGGCCCTTATCGAGAAGCTCCAGCGCTACATCCGTCACGACACGCAGCAGCACTTCGAGCCCCTGAGCCTGACGGACCTGATCGAGGACTGCATTACCCTCACCGAGCCGTACTGGTACAACGAGCCCCGCCGCCAGGGCATCGAAATTTCGGTCGAGACCGACCTGGCGGACGTCCCGGACGTTCTGGGGGCCGCGTCCGAGTTGCGCGAGGTGTTCGTCAACCTCGTCCTGAATGCCGTCCAGGCCATGCCGGAGGGCGGCACGCTCCGCTTCGACACCTACACGGACCGGGCCGGGCAGGTCTGCGTGGACGTCGGCGATACGGGCATCGGCATGAGCGACGAGGTGCAGCAGAACATCTTCGAGCCCCTCTTCACCACGAAGGGCGACGACGGCACCGGCATGGGCCTCGCGGCCAGCTACGGCATCGTGCAGGAGCACGAGGGCACCATCGACGTGTCGTCCGAGCCCGGCGAGGGCACGCGGTTTACCCTCACCTTCCCGCCCGCCGAGGGCGATCCGGCGCCCGCCGCCGAGGATCCCGTGGACGAGCCGTCGGACGAGCCGGCAGCGCCCGAGGGGGTGTCCATCCTCGTGGTGGACGACGAGGAGATGGTCCGTTCCACCGTCACGCGCCTCCTCACGCTCAGCGGCCACGAGGTGGATCGGGCCGCATCGGGGGCGAAGGCACTGGAGATGTTCTCCGCCGGCGCGTACGACATCGTGTTTACCGATTTCGGCATGCCCGAGATGACGGGGGCGGAGTTGGCCCACGCCCTGAAGGACGAGGCCCCCGCCCTTCCCGTGGTGCTGTTGACCGGCTACACCGAGACCGAATCTGCCCACGACGAGGTGGACGGCATTCTCTCCAAGCCCTTCAAGCGCGACGAGCTCGACACCGCCATCCAGAAGCACGTCTTCTCGTCGTCCTGACCAGCCCGCTTGCTGCTGCCGGACGCGAGACAGGCCTGCTGGTGCGTCCGCAGCGACCGTGGAAGGGCGGACTGAGGCCATCGAGATGCCCTCTGTCAGTGCGGCCCGGCCTTCAGCGGAAGCGGACGGGGGGTGGGCCCGGCTCTCCACCGAAGGGAGAAGTGCCGAAAAGAGAAGTGGACGTGGGCCCGTTACGCTTCAGGCTCGGCATCCCGGCGCGGGGTTTCCTCGATCACACGGGCCTCCTCGATGTTCGGGTCAAGCTCACGGTCGAACGCCTTCTTGGACTCGGCGGCGATACTCGAGACCCGGTCGGCGGTCGCCTCCACCAGGTTGGCCGTCAGGCGAAGCACAGTGCCCCCCGCATAGACCGTCTTCCCGAGCCAGTTCAGGTTGTGGGGTTCGCGGCGCTCCGAAGAACGTTCCTGGGACATGTGTCGGGGCGTGTCGATGGAAAAGGCGTCTGCTGCCACGGGCCCTCTGCCCGGGGCTAGGCGTCCGCGTCGGCGGACGCCCCTCCGTCCTTCGGGGCCTGTCGCTGGGCCGTTTCCGGCTCCGCGGCGCCCGGTCCGGCGGGCCGAGACGCGCACGACGACCGATGCGGACGCCGAACAGCGTCCTCGAGTCCATCGGCAAGCGCCTTCCCCGCCTGCTCAATGCCCTTCGCCAGGGCCGAGGCAGAGGCCTCAATGAGGAACTGAGCCTGCTGCTCCACCTCGAGCTCGTCGAAGCGGCGGCGGGTCTGCTCGTAGTCGTCATCGGTCGGCATGGGAACGAACTGTTGGGCGCGAGGCCTCGTTTGGAAGACAGCATTTACACGGAAGTGCCGAGTGTCGGCGTCACGCTGACGTGCAGCAGGAACAGATGGTTTCCCGATCAAACGTTCAGGTATGACCTCTCCCCCCCCGACGGACACGTCCGATGGCCCCCTTCTCGAAGGGGTCGTGACGAGCTCGACCGGCAGCTGGTACGACGTGCAGGTCGGGGACCGGACCATTCCCTCGCGCATGCGGGGCAAGTTTCGGCTGACCCGACAGGACGTCACCAACCCGATTGCCGTCGGGGATCGAGTAACGCTCCGGGTGGCCGACGAGGACCAGACCGGCTTCATCACGGACATCCACGAGCGGACGAACAAGCTGAGCCGGCGGGCCGCGGGGCCGCGGGAGGGTCAGGAGCACGTCCTCGTGGCCAACGTCGATCGCATCTGGAGCGTGCAGGCCGTGCGGCGGCCCGCCCTCAACCCGCGGTTCCTCGACCGCCTGCTCGTCGGGGCGGCCGCGCAGGACGTCCCGGCGGGCCTGATCATCAACAAGATCGACCTCATGACGCAGGACGACCTGCCGGACGTCATGGACCTGCACCTGCGGTACGCCGACCTTGGTTATCCGGTGCTTGCGACGAGCGCCACGGAGGAACTCGGGCTCGACCGGCTCCGCGACGCCTTCGACGGGCAGGTCAACGCCATCACTGGCCCCTCCGGCGCCGGCAAGTCCACCCTCCTCAACGCCCTGGAGCCGGACCTGGAGCTGCGAACGGGCTCCGTGAGCTCCACCACCGAGAAGGGCACCCACACCACCACCCATGCCGAGCTGCATGCCCTCTCGGACGACAGCTACGTGGTGGACACCCCCGGCGTTCGCGAGTTTGGGGTGCGCGACGTGCACCCGAAGGACCTGGCCCACTACTTTCCCGACCTATCCCCCTACGTCAACGCCTGTCAGTTTCCGGATTGCACGCACGACCATGAGCCCAATTGCGCCGTGAAGGCCGCCGTGGAGCGGGGCGACGTCCACGCGGAGCGGCACGAGAGCTACCTGGCCATCCTGGAGTCGCTCCGGGAAGAGCAGGCGCCGGAGTATTGATGCGTGCTGCGTGAAACGTGATGCGTGGTGGTGCGTGGTCTTGGGTTCTCCCGTGTCCCACATGCACCCCACGATCTACTCCCGCACCTTCTGGGTGGCCTCGTCCCCCTTCTCCGCCAGCAGGTCGAGGGCGTCGTCCATCGTCACGTCGTCGATCGACTGGTCGTCCTTGAGGGACGCGTTGGTGCCGTCGTGCTTCACGTACGGCCCGTAGCGGCCATTCCATACCTCCACCGGCTCGTCCGATCCGGGGTGCGGGCCGAGGACCCGATCCGGCTCGTTGCGTGCCTCCTTGCGCCGAATCAGCTCTAGGGCGCGCTCCAGCCCCACCTCCAGCACATCGTCGCCCTTCTGCAGCGACGCGAAGGTGCCCTCGTGCCGCACGTACGGCCCGTAGCGGCCGATGTCGGCTTCAATCTCCTTCCCGGTGTCCGGGTGCTCGCCGAGGGTACGGGGCAGGTCGACGATCCGGACGCCAAGGTCGAAATCAACGTCCTCGGGCTCCACGTCCGGCGGGAGCGAGACGCGCTTCGGGTCGTCCTCCTCTTCGTCGTCGCCGAGCTGGACGTACGGGCCGTAGGGGCCGGACTTGAGCAGCACCGGGAGGCTGGCCTCCGGGTGGATGCCAAGCACGCGGTCGCCCCGGTTGGCCTCCTCCAGAATCTCGCGCAGGCGCTCCTCCGTGGTGTCGCCGGGCGCCAGGTCGTCGGGGATCGAGGCCGTGACGGTGGCCCCGTCCATTTCGCCCTCGACGTAGGCGCCGTACTTGCCCACGCGCACCACGTACTCGCCCCACTGGTCGGGGAACGACATCTCGCTGATCTGCTTGGGGTCGATGTCGTCGAGCCCCTGCTCCACGCGCGTCTCAACGCCCTCCTCTCCTTTGTAGAAGTCCCTTAGGTACGGCGTCGGGTCCTTCCGCCCCCGGGCGATGTCGTCGAGCACGTCCTCCATCTCCGCCGTAAAGTGGACGTCCACCAGCGGCTCAAACTGGGTCTCCATCAGGTTATTCGTGGCGAAGGCCGTGAAGGTGGGCACGAGCGCGCTGCCCTTCTTCCGCACGTAGCCGCGCTGCTGAATGGTGCCGATGATGGAGGCGTACGTGGAGGGGCGGCCGATGCCCTCCTCCTCGAGGGTCTCGACGAGGGAGGCCTCCGTGTAGCGGGACGGCGGCTTCGTCTCGTGCCCGAGCGGCTCGACCGACCGGACCTGGAATCCATCGTCGTCGGCCGACTGCGCCGCGGTCTCCCCCACCTCGAGCGGCGGCAGGGGGCGCTCCTGGTCCCGCAGGGCCGCCTCCGGGTCCTCGCTCCCCTCCACCAGCACGCGGAAGAAGCCGGGAAAGTCGAGCCGCTTGCCGGAGGCGCGGAAGCGGGCCACGTCCCCGTCCACCTCGGCGTCGAAATACACATTCGTGTAGCGGACCTTGGCGTCCGCCGTCTGGGTGGCCAGCATCCGCTTCCAGATCAGGTCGTAGAGCGCCGCCTCGATGCCACTCAGCCCGAGTTCGTCCTTGGTTTTCATCTCCGACCCGGCCGGCCGGATGGCCTCGTGCGCCTCCTGGGCGCTGTCCGAGGAGCTGTACTGGCGCACCCCGTCGCTCAGGTACTCGTCGCCGTACCGCTGGGCGACGGTGCGCCGGGCCCCCTCCACCGCCTCGGACGACAGGTTCGTCGAGTCGGTCCGCATGTAGGTGATGTAGCCGTTCTCGTAGAGCGACTGCGCGACGCTCATCGTCCGGCTCGAGGAGAGGTTGAGCTTCCGGTTGGCCTCCTGCTGGAGGGTGGACGTGATGAACGGCGGGAACGGCGACTTCGTGCGCGTCCGCTCTTTGATGTCGTCGATGCGCCACCTCGTCTCCGGGAGCCCCTCGGCAAGGGCTGTGGCCTGCTCCTCGTCGAGCAGGACCACGTCCTCCCCTTCGGTCAGCGACTCTTTGAGCCGCCCGGTGTCCTCGTCGAAGTCCTTGCCGGACGCGAGCCGCACCTCGTTCAGGTGCGTCATCTCGGCCTCCACCCCAATACCCTGCTTGGCCAGCTGCGCGTCGAGGTCCCAGTAGGTGGCCGGCACGAACGTGATGCGCTCCCGCTCCTTCTGCACCAGCAGCCGCACCGCCACGCTCTGCACGCGGCCCGCCGAGAGCTTCGGCTTAATCTTGCGCCAGAGCAGCGGCGAGATCGAATACCCCACGAGCCGGTCTAGGATGCGACGCGTCTGCTGCGCCTCGACGAGGTGCTGGTCGATGTCGCGCGTGTCGTCCAGGGCCCGCTGGATGGCGTCCTCCGTAATCTCGTGGAAAACCATCCGCTCGACCGGCACGTCGGGATCGAGGGTGTGGATGAGGTGCCATCCGATCGACTCGCCCTCCCGATCCTCGTCCGTCGCGATGTAGAGCCGGTCCGCGTCCGACACGGCCTGTTTCAGGTCCCGGACGACCTCCTTTTTGTCCGGCGGCACCACGTAGAGCGGCTCGAACCCATTGGTCACCTTCACCCCGAGCCGCGACCAGTCTTCGTCCTTGTACTCCGAGGGAATTTGGTCCGCCGACGCGGGAAGGTCCCGAATGTGTCCCATGCTCGCCTCGACGCGATACCCGGTTTCCGGAAGAAATTCTCGGATGGTCCGGGCCTTGGTCGGGGACTCAACGACAACCAAACGCTTCATAGAAACTAGAATATTCGGAGGTGACAAAGAGGCAGGCGGTCGACGGCGAGATGACACGGCGACCCGTTGGGAAAAGAGCGCCGGTAGATCACGCTCGCTACGGGACGGTCGTTCCGAGGGACTTTGTGATCGATGTGTTTTGAATCCGGCACGGCGACCCGGATGAGCCCCCTCGGCCGGGTCGTTGTGTCCCCACACGGCCCCCACGCACACAAAAAGCCCGGTGCCGGACAGGCCGACACCGGGCTCGTGCGTGTGTTCGTCCCCACGGATGCGGGCACGCGGGGGTGGGCTAGGCGGTTTCGCCGTTCGGACGCCCGTGCTCCAGGCTGTCTTCACCCAGGAAGTGATCGAGGTGGTGGGCCCGATCCTCAACCTTGGTCAGTGCCTTCTTGAGCGTGCGCTCGGTCCCCGGGTCTCCGAGGTCCTGCGCCTCCGAGATAACCTCCCGCAGGATCTCGGCGAGGGTGCGCTCCGCGTCCAGGTCGTGCTGGAGCATCTGTCGGACGCGATAGGTGCCTTCCGGCTCGTGCTCCACGTGGGACAGCTCCGCCTGCGCGTCCGGCGCACTGGTCGGGATGCCGCCCAGGGCCGTGATGCGCTCGGCCACACGGTCGAGGTACTTGTGGACCTCCTCATAATTCTCCTCGAGGAAGAGGTGGAGGTCGTTAAACTGCGGTCCCTCAACGAGCCAGTGGTGCTTCTGGTACTGGTGGTACAGGGTCCAGAGCGTGCACTGGATCTCGTCGAGCTTCGGGATCAACTGCTCGACAACCTCCTCGTCCAGCCCGATTGGGTTGTCCTCGATCATCTGCTGCGGGCGCCAGGGCTCGCCGTGTGCAGTGTCGGTCGTTTGCGTCTTGGTCGTAGGCATATGGGTCAGGATATTGGTTTATTCAGCGGATGCGGTGTCGGAGTGTCGTGTCGGGGCCGTCACTCCATCACCAATGCCCCGTGACAGACTGACGGCTGGCCTCATCTCAGAGGGCAAATCCGGCCGTTCCATAGCACTATAGTAATGCACAAATCCGGTGCCAGACCCGACCGGTGTGTCGTCCGTTGCGTCGTTGTAACGGCCCCCATCGGCGTCGGCGTTCGTCATCGCGCGGGCGGGCCGCTTTCCTACGTGAAGGCGTTCAGTCCCGTGACGTCCTCCCCCACGATGAGGGTGTGTACCTCGTGGGTGCCTTCGTAGGTGACCACGCTCTCCAGGTTGTTCATGTGGCGCATCACCGGATACATGCTCGTGACGCCGTTCCCCCCCAGCACCTGCCGGGCCGACCGGGCCACGTCCAGGGCGGTCTGGCAGTTGTTGCGCTTGGCGAGGGAGACCTGTTGCGGGCGCATCGTGCCGGCCTCCTTGAGCGTGCCCAGGCGCCAGTTCAAGAGCTGCGCCTTCGTGATCTCCTGCACCATGTCGACGAGGCGCTCCTGCATGAGCTGGAACCGGCCGATGGGCCCCCCAAACTGTTCGCGGTTCTGCGCATGCTGCCGGGCCGTATCGAAGCAGGCCATGGCCGCCCCGATGGTGCCCCAACAGATGCCGTACCGGGCTTGGGTCAGGCACGAGAGGGGGCCCTTCAACCCCGACACCTCCGGCAGGCGGGCCGCATCCGGAACGCGCACGTCATCGAGCACCACCTCACTCGTCACCGCCGCCCGTAGCGACCATGAATCGTCGATGGGGGGCGTCTCGACGCCGTCGCGGTCCGTCTCCACCAGAAAGCCGCGCACCGTGTCGTCCTCGTCTTTCGCCCAAATTACGGCGACGTCGGCGATGGTGGCGTTGGTGGACCACCGCTTGTGTCCGTCGATCACCCAGCCGTCTCCGTCGCGCCGGGCGCGGGTCTTCATCTCGGCGGGGTTGGAGCCGACGTCCGGTTCCGTAAGCCCGAAGCAGCCAATGGCCTCGCCATTCGCCAGGGCCGGCAGCCAGCGCTCCCTCTGCGCATCGCTGCCGTACTGCCAAATGGGGTACATCACCAGGGCACCCGTGACCGAACAGAACGACCGGAGGCCGGAGTCGCCCCGCTCCAGTTCCTGCATGATCAGGCCGTAGGCGATGTTGCTGTGCCCCTCGCCGCCGTACTCGGGGGGAAGCGTGGAGCCCAAGAGGCCGTGCTCGGCGAATGTCGAAATCAGGTGACGGGGAAACTCGCCGCGCTGGGCGTACTTCTCAATGATGGGCATCACCTCCTCCGTCACGACGGTTCGCACGTCGTCCCGGACGTGCCTGGCCTCCTCGGACAAAAGCGCTTCGAGGTCGTAAAAGTCGGGCGGATCGAAGGCGGTCGGGTCCCACGTCTCGGAGGTGGACACGTCGGGGGCAGACGGCGCCGTCTTAGGATCGGGCGGAGCGGGCTGAGGCATGACTGTCGCGTCGAAAGATGAGAGAACGGCGAATACACGCGGAGGAAGGGCGGCACGCGGCCGGCCGCGTGCCGTTCCTATTGATCATCGCCTCACGGAAACGTACGTTCCGAAAGGCAGTCGAGAGGATCTCGGCAGTCTCTGTCCCTTCGGACTGGTACGTGCTACGACGCACCCTTCTCCTTGATTCCACCCCCTCGTTCTTCCATGCGACGCCTCTCGTGTCTCCTGCTCTTTCTCGGGCTCACGCTCTCTCTGGCCCCGGCACAGGCCCAGGACGACCGCCCCTCTCGGTTCGGACTCGGCATCCAGATGCTCGGAAGTACGGCCAGCGGCAACGTGGGCCCCGGCCTTCACTTTCGGGCGTCCACGCCCCTGAACTCCGATGTATCACTGGCGCTGGGATCCGGCCTGACGGGCTTTATCTTTCGGGGGCGCGACCAGGCGGCCTTCGCCCTCGACCCGCAGGTGTCGGCCATCGTATCGTTCTCCACCGCTCGCGCCCAAAACATGTACGTGCACGCTGGGGCGGGCGCCTACGTCCCGTTCGGCGACACGAACACCGAGAGCGGCCCGACCTTCAACCTGGGCGTCGGCCGGGCGTGGCTGCTCGACGAAAGCTCGCTGTTCGTCGAGTTCAACCCTGGGTTCCTCGTCGGCCAGGAGTCGACCACCCTGGTCCTCCCGATTCGGGTTGGGGTCATCCTCTGATTGGTCTCTGATTGGTGCGCCTCGACCCCGACCAGGCCTGCCGCCCGGATGTTGGGCTCAGCCGCCCGACCGGGAGTCGGAAGGTGCCGCGGCGTCGTCCTCCGACGCCGGTGGGGGGTCGGGCGCTGCCCTCGCCCCCAGTGCCTGGTCCTCAATCCCGTTTGCGGCCTCGTTCAGAAGGTGATCGAGCGATCGCAGGTCGCCCTCGGGCCCTTCGGTCCCGGCCTCGTCCCCCAGCGCGCCGTACAGGTGAACCCATCGCTCAAACCGGTCGCCGAGCTTCATCACGGCGTAGAGCGTGGAGCTCCCAAAGACGAAGTCCAGAACGGCCGCGCCGAACGATAGGGGCATCAGGGCCACGTCTTTGAACCCTTCAAGCCACAGCTTGGCCTGAAAGATCACCACGTCCCGGACGACCTCGGACCGGGACGGCTCGTCCGGCGGGGCGGGCGATTCGGACATGGGATGTGCAAGGAGGGTCCATCGGACACTACGAGACGATGGAATAACGGCCTCTCCCCGAGGAAGTTACGACCCCGCACCGCGACGGGGGTTACAGCACCCGCCGGAGAATGGACTGCAGGCGCTCGTGGTCGTCGTCCAGAAGCCGGCTTAGGGCACGTCCGGCCCGCACGACCGGTTCGCGGCCGCCCTCCTCCCCGCCGTGGGCCGCGTGGATGCCGCGGAGCACCGCCACGAGAAGGTCGTCGACGGGCACGTCCGGGTCCGGGTGCTCGACGAGGGTACGGAGAAAATCGTAGGGCGCCGCGAAGGCCCGAACCTCCGGGTCCGTGCAGGGCGTGACGAAGTCGTGGATGTCCGGGGGCTGTGGCGGGAGGGTCTGCCGGATGTCCCCGTCGGGCCCCCGGCAGGCCAGCATCTGGGCGCGGACGGTGGTGCGGAGCAGCTCATCGACCATCGGCATCTCCTGGGCCCGCTCTTCGGGCGAGAGGCCGAGCGCTACGGCCTGCCGGTTCGTGTCGTAGCTTCCCGTCTCCACGTGGCTTACCAGCCCGTAGAGCGTCGGCGCCCCGTCCGGCTCCACCCGCACCCAGGCCCCAAAGTCCGGCGCGTCGGCCTCCTCGTATACCTCGGCCACAAATTGTCGGGTCGTGGCCTCAATCACTTCTCCCACCGCGGCGGTCTCGTCGGCCATCGTGTGCGCACAGTTATTCCAAAAACCAGAAGCGCCTGCGTCTCAGGCGTATGTATTTCCCAGGGCAGGGTTGCGGCTCGTTCCTCGCGCGGTTCATTCCTCCCGCGTCTTCGCGTCCCTCCAGAGCCGACGCAGCTCCGCGAGGTCCGCCTCGTCGATGGACGTCCCCTGTCCCGACAGACGCGACTCCACGTCCTGAAAGCGTCGGGTGAACCGATCGGTGGTTTCCCGCAGGGCGTTCTCCGGCGTCACGTCCGTGTACCGCGCGTAGTTCACCAGGGCGAACAGCAGGTCGCCAAACTCGTCCTGCCGCCGTTCCGGGGACCGGTCGTCCGCCACGGCCTCCCGAAACTCCCCCAACTCCTCCTGGACCTTGTCCCAGGCCTCGTCTCGGTCCGGAAACTCGAACCCCACGCCCGCTGCCTTTTCCTGCACCCGCTGGGCCCGCAGCAAAGCCGGTAGTTGGGCCGGCACCCCATCGAGCACCGAGGCCTCCTCCGCCTCGCCGTTCTTCTCCCGCTGCTTGATCTCCTCCCAGGAGGCCGCCACCGCATCCGCGTCGCCCGTCGCCGCGTCCCCGAAGACATGCGGGTGGCGCCGGACAAGCTTATCCGTTTCTGCCTCAATCACGTCCGCGAGCGTGAATCGCCCGCCCTCCTCCGCAATAACGGCGTGAAAGAGCACGTGCAGAAGCACGTCGCCCAGCTCCTCCGCCAGTTCGTCCCAGTCTCCATGGTCGATGGCCGCCACCACCTCGTAGGCCTCCTCAATAAGCAGGTGCTTTACCGACTCGTGGGTCTGCTCCCGGTCCCACGGGCAGTCGCGCCGCAGCTGTTTAACGATGGCCGCCAGGTCCGCGTACGCCTCCAGCCGCTCGGCGGGCTCGGCGAACTGAGATTCGTAGATCTTGCCGGCAGGGGACGCGTCTGGGTCGGGCATGGATGCAAGCGGTGCCGAAGGGTTGCTGCAACAGCAATTGGTTCTAGAATCCCTACCGGCGGAAGCGCCGCGTGTTTGTGTGTCGGGTCGGCGGCCTCCTCCCCCGCGGGAACATCGCCAGCAACGTTGCGTCGAAATAGATGCGCAAATGCACAGTCCAAGGCATGTGGACTGCTCTGCGCACCGCTCTTTCACATATGGGGATGACACGGCTTCGACGTGTAGTAAGCGTGCAGCAGACTGACCTGCCGAGCAGCCTGATTCGCTTCGTAAAACCTGTCAGGAACTGTAACTGCGGACGATTATTCGTACGCGATGGCGGCGTAACAGCCCCCATCTGTCTCGCGTCGCTCCTGGCCCTTGGGGAGCGTGAGACATCGACAAAAAGGGTGTAGCCGCCGCGTTCTCCGACTGCGGATGCGCCGGTGAAATCTAATCAGTCTCAGCGCCGCCCTGGCCTTGTGAATGGGCAGACGGGCGACGTGAACCGCCAATGCATTCACTATGCAGGTAGAGGTTTGCCTGTGCGGCTACACGGACCCGGGTTCGACTCCCGGCATCTCCACAACGCTCTCTCCCTAAACCCCGTAGGCCCAACGGCTTACGGGGTTTTCTTTTTGGCTTGGGTGCATTTTTGGGTGCATTCGTAGACATCCTCGAATATGGCATTAATACTTCTGGCTTTTCTAGTCTGCTACCTTCTCTGAAGTGCGAGGCGAACTGGCGGGACCTGTTGAGCACCGGGAAGCCTCAGAATGACATCCCGACCAACGCCAGGCCGAAGCATAGTCTGTGATCATGGGTGCTGACGCAGGAGGTATTCCAAGAGATGCCAACAGTCGGTATGCCCCACTTCTCTACTTCCCGGAAGCATTTCTTTTCAATGCCTACTCCGACCCGACCTCCTCCTGGAAGCCTTCTCGGTGATTGATCTGATATTGTCCACCATGGGACAACTCGGATAGAGGGTTAGTTGGCCTTTTCTTCCTCCTCCTTCTTCTCACCTCCAAAGCCGAGCTTCTCAGTTTGATAGCGGATGCCACCCCTGGTAACACAGATCAGGGATTGAGGTGTGGATTCAGTGCGCCTCACCTTTTTCTCTTGCTTCGAAGCACACCGGTAGCACGCACGAAAAACCCCCTCTCAGCGGTGTAAAACGGACAAATCCACTTCTAACCGCTGGTACTTTCCCTCTTACTTGCTGTGATTGTTGATACAGCATCTTCGACCAAGCACCATTCAAACCGACTCGAAGCACCTGCCAGAAAGACTGCTTATCAATGCACGACGATCATCGATCCCCTTTAAGCGACACCGGCCACTCAACCGAGGACGTATCTCGCTGGCAACTCCCCGCATCCTTACCTCCCGCCAATCTACACCGTCCTGCCAGTAACACGGGTTCAGAGCTTTTAAATCCTGATCCTGAAGATACGTCTCATCCGGTTATACCTGTTTCTACTACTCGTACTTCCCCACCTTCTTCTACCAAGACACGGTATGCCACCCACTCCTCGAACGAAAGCTGTTCTTTGGGGCGGGCATATACCCCACATGGTATTTCAACATGGCATACCGAAAGAACGAAGCATAAAAGAGCAAGACGGGCCTTAGCGGAGGTTCAAGAGGGTCGAAGCCGACTCATGGCTACTTTTGGGGCGGAATTTTTGGACGAAACCGGTTGTGCAACCAGTGTAGAGGTCGTACGACTTTGGCGATATCGAAGCCGTCACGGGGATGAGAAAGGGCGTCTGACGATCCCGAACCTCATTTCCGAGGACCTCTACCGCGCAATCGACAGTCACCTGCCGCATGTAGCCCGCGACGAGACGCTTCGCCGGGCCTTGGTTTACCTTGGGTTGGTCGCCCGACCCGACGACCGCTCGGGATATCTGCCCTTCCACCAGCAGGCGGTCGCCCACATCCGCCAGGCCCCGAGCTTAGCGAGTAGGGGTGAGGCAAAAGTGTACCAGCTTGCTTGCCGCCTACAGGGTACGCTCAGAGAGGATACCGATGCAGATCCCCCGTTCGAGATCGTTAGTCACCGGAAAGGGAGAAACTGCACGCAGATACGCGACCTGAGCCTCCCGGCACCAGTAGAGCGAGCGTTCGAGGCAGAATGCGCTGAGGTGTTCATACAGGGAGACAAGGCAAACCTCCAGAAGTGGACCCTGGATCACCCAAGGCACCGCAGCGATCGGCGGAAGGACA
This sequence comes from Salinibacter ruber DSM 13855, assembly GCF_000013045.1. Classification (NCBI taxonomy): domain Bacteria; kingdom Pseudomonadati; phylum Rhodothermota; class Rhodothermia; order Rhodothermales; family Salinibacteraceae; genus Salinibacter; species Salinibacter ruber. The sequence continues at coordinate 1,400,184 of NC_007677.1, read as the reverse complement.
CCCGGCAGAAAGCCGATCGGACTACGCACCACCGGGACGTGCCCGTCCGCGTCCAGCAACTACAGCAGCGTCTCAACCAGCTGCCAAAGCAGCGTTTTACGCGACTGGTCAAGAGGGCGAAGTCCGAACTAGCCAGGCTAGCCCGCCAGCGCAAAAGCTCCACCGATGGACGCGGGATTCCGTACCAGAGCCAGTTGCGGACCATCGCAGATCGACCGAAACCGCTTTATAAGTTCACAAGCAGGACACTTCGCCTCACGCCCGCCGGCCCGAGTCTCGCTTCGCTGCCGACGGAGATGCGGCAGGCCGTGTTCGACGACTACCTGGAAGTCGACATGTCCTCTGCCCATTTGGCCCTAGCTGCCTCGTCGTGGGGCGACTTGGAAAATCTGCGGGACTTCCTCTCCTCGCCCGCCGATACCGCTAGTCTCGACGCCCGACAGTCGCAGGGCCCACAGCAACCACAGTCTGTTAACGCCGACTGGAAATCAATCGATAGGGACTGGTGGCACGAACTGACCGGATGGCTCAGCCGAGAGCTACCTGCCCACAGGTACAACCCCGAACAAGATTTTGAACAGGTAAAGAGTGTGCTCAAGGGCTTCACGTACGGTCTCTTCTTCGGCATGAGGAAGCAGAACCTACGCACACTCGGCACTCCATATGCGGACTCTACCGACCGCGCCGAGTACCTTGAATCAGCGAGGATGATGGTCAGGCTTTTCCTCGGTAACCGTTCGGAGCCGAAGAAGGCAGTGAGCAAGATTGGTGAGGCACTCTTCCGCCACCCACTCGTGGGCCAGCTCCTCCAGAAGCGCGAGGAGATCCTCAGTCGGATCGACACACAGGGCGGAATCGAGGACTGCTTTGGCCGACGCATCGAGACGAGCGACGAGCGGGACGCGAAAAGCGTGCTCGCGGAGCATATGCAGAACGCGGAGCTGCGGGTCATGCTACCAGTAGGAGAAGCTGTCCTGGAAGACGACGAACTGCGATTCGGCCTTTGGCAGCACGACGGCGTCACGATTAAACCAAAACGACACAAGTCCAGGAAGTATCGGAACACCTACGAGAAAGCCTGTGAGGCCCTCCAGAAGGGTTGCAGCGCACTATCCGCCCAGTTGGAGGGCCCTCCCATCGAAACCGACTTGACGGTGGACTATGGCTCTGAATTTCTGGAATAGCAGACAGCCTGCTCCCGCTCCGAATGGAACCTTTCGAAATTAGGGGAGGCACTGTGAGAGACTCGATAGTGACGGATCACTTTGACCTAGACCCGTCTTGATAAAACCTAAATTATGACAATTTGACAGTATACGTTTTCCATGCTGGGACAACCGGACATTAGATCCTCGCCTCCGCTCATCGCTTCTAACCTCGTTTAGTGGACCTGCATAACGGCGTTTGAAAAACGACTTCGGAGGAGGGAGTACTAGTCTCGGTTCACTACCAACCCTATATTTTCGCTCTCCTAAATTGACGAGGAGACATAGATCGATGGACACTAATAGGATACAGTTTATGATATGGCCGACATAGATGACATAGACCCAAACGAGTTAGATCCGAATACAATCCGTTTCAATGGACATGAACTTGGGGTGGTTACCGACCTTCCCGGCGGCGTTTGCCGGCTCGTTCTCAAGCCTGTCCACCAGCGGTACTCGACCCTCACGAAACTGGTCGATAAGCACGGCGGAACCGTCATCGATATCGAGAGGACTGCTTCCGAGGTCGAAGAGGAGATCATTCGGCTCGTCGGGCGTGAGCAGGAAACGACCGGTGGCGAGATTCCAGAACCCAGCGGTGGACAGCGGTACGAGGTGGCAGGTAACACCTATCCCATCAGAAAAGCTCTCAAGCAGATCGGATTCCGATGGGACGCCGAAGAGGAGATTTGGTACACCTGGGATCCGGAGAAATGGGACCAAGTGTTCGGTCCCGTGATCGCGATTCAGCAGACCAACCGACGAATCAAAATTCCCAAGTGCATCACCCCTTCTCTTATCCCATCCTCCACTCCTGAGGGTCGCTATCGCATCTCAACCGACGGGGCCTGCATCAGTAATCCGGGACCTGGCGGATGGGCCGCTGTCATCGTCCATGATGGAGAGGTTCGGCGCATCATGGGCCGAGTGGACGACACGACCAACAACCGTATGGAACTGTGGGCAATTGGAGAGGCCCTGTCTGAGATTCCAAGCGATTCGGAGGTCGAGATCCGTTCAGACTCCCGATACGCGATCAAAATTGCTTCGGGCGAATGGAATGCCAGTGAGAACCGTGCCCTCGTCGAAGCTGTCCGCAGGCAAGTCGACCGGCATGAAGTTGAGTGGACGAAAGTGGAGGGGCACTCCGGCGACCCAGAAAATGAGGAGGCTGATGATCTGGCCGAAGCAGCAGTTCGTGGCTTTCCGGAAGGACGCTCCTATTGTCCAGATGCTATCTGAGACATCGGTAGTGGTGCATATTTCAGGAGGACAGATCCATCGAGACTGGATTGATCGAACAGAGAGGAAGGATGAGGAAAAATAAAACGGTGGGCACGACCAGAGCTCTTCACTTCAGAACCACATACCCACCCAATCCATTCGTGAAATTCTGACATCAGTTATTTCGGTTGCTTCCCCCTCAACGCCCGATTCAGACTCATGGTCGTTTTTTTACTCTGGATAGCATTCAGCGCCGGAATTGCATATTTCGCGCGAGAAAGGGATAGAGGCCCGATCAAATGGTTTGCAATAGCCATATTGATAAGTCCACTCATTGCATTCATAACACTCGTTGTTTTGGAGAGCGAGTCGGATTTTTCACCTTCGTCAAACCAGGCACCTATTGATAGTTCGAGCGGACAACCAGAAGACACTGGTATTGAAGTGAAGAGAGTCGACCCCCTCACCGTAGACGAGTTCTCCGAGAAGGTGGGTAATTACAAAGAGCTCAGAGAGACCAATATGATAGACGAGGAAGAGTTCAAAGACGTGAAGTCGAGGCTTCTTGAGGGCCTAACCCATGGAATGGAGGGAGACAGTCCAGAGGAAGTTCTATTTGAGGTCAGAGAGATGCGAGACAACGGGATACTTTCGGAAGAGGATGTGCTTGAAATCAAGTCGGAGGTGCTTTAGCCTATCCCGAAGGGTAATGATATGCTCACCGTACGAGATAAGGCGATCGCTATCGGTTGGACATCATGAGCTTGTTCATTGTGCTACCCCGCGAACAGTTTCGTCGTCAGATAGAGCAATATTTCTGACTAAGGGCTGCTCACGTCCGCCTGAGGTATCAGGCCAACTTCTGCCGAAGTCGTCCGAAGAGTCTTTCGACGTGGGCCATCTCGCCACCGCACTTTCCGACCTGTTGATGGCCAGGATCGTTCTCAAACGCTGGGAGAAGCTGTCGCTTCAGGGGGCTTCCAGAAGTCGCTGAAGCTTTTGGCTTGGCGGTAACCTTCCGGAATTTGGCTCCAGAGCCGGGCGCAGGTTATGGCCGAACGGTCCCCGATCACGAACGCCACGACTTGTCGGGTCCTGCGACAGAGTTGGGCCTTGAGCCATCGTTTATTTGACCGTTTTCGGACATATGCGTAGCATTCATCGGGATCAAGGATATCGTTTCCTTCGGCCAGCTTGACCCCATCGATTAATGGATCGGCTTCGCGTCCCTTTTTCAAGCCATCGGTTTAAGGCGATAGCGACTGACTCAAAAGATGCGGCTAATCGCCCGTTCTGAATCGCGTTTGCAGTAGGTCCGAAGAATCTTCTCTTTCTCCTCTTCTGGGTAGCCTCGAGGTTCTAAAACCAAACACCTTGTGCGCCCCCCAATCCTTTCAATCTTGCTACTGGGAGCCACTAGCGCTGTGGCCGTTTTTCGACGACACAGGAGGAGCCGCATCCTCTGCACTCATAGGTCTCTTTGATCACCGGGCCGGATGTACTGATGAGCCAGACGCGGCTTGGTTCAAATAGAGAAGTTCACTACTTGTTGAGCCACTACCAAAAATCTCGTCAGAGCAGTCCACAGTCAGGTCGAAAAGCATTGTATCCAGTGGACAAAAGTAAAAGGGCGCTCCGGCGACTCAGAAAACGAGGAGGCTGATGATCTAGCATAAGCACTGATGATCTAGCATAAGCAAAGGCCCGCAGATGTCGGTGGAACTGTCGAACACCCAAATAATCATAGCTTTTTGGGACCTTCGTACATTTATTCTACCGTTTTTACAATTTGAATTTACTAACTAAATTTTTACTTGCAAACCCACACTAGGAGTATGATTCCAGCCCTTCTATTTTGGTTATCCTTGAGCGTAGCGATGGGTTACTACGCGAACCGAATGGATCGAGGCGCGATCAAGTGGTTTGCAATCTCCCTGCTCGTAAGTCCAGTATTGGGGTTCGCAGCAATTAATATAATCGAGAATGGAGTGGAACCTTCTCCACGGGCGGAGATGAACTGGAGACGACAGGGAGGCCACGACGGTGAAAGAGCTAATCCCTTGAGTATAGAGGAGTTCTCCAAAAAAGTACGAGACTACAAAGAGCTTCGAGAAACCGAAATGATAGACGAGGAAGAGTTCAGAGACGTGAAGAAAAGTCTCTTGAAACGTTTGATTCATGGAATAGAGGACGACAGTGTCGAAGAAGTCCTTTTCGAAGCCCGTGAAATGCGCGACAGTGGATCACTTTCGGAGGAGGACGTACATGAAATTAAGTCAATGGTCCTGTAGACCGTTCGGTCTGTCCGTCTCCGACCGTTTTTCTAACAGGCCGACTTGAAGAGCTGAGAAGCTGTTTTGCGGATAGATATTCAGCCGAGACACAGCGGGCGACGTGCACAAACGGGGCCCAGGCAACCCCTGTAGCAGCGCTACCGTGCGAGTGCCGAACCCGTTCTACGCATGATCTGCGAAGTCGCAGGCCACAGACATTCCGCTAAACAACTTCTGAGATTCACTCGATCCATTCTCTTAATCTACCAACGCCATGGGACTGAAAGACAAATGGAAAAATTTGAAGGAAAAGGCACCTGATGAAGTAGAGGAGAGTATGGAAAAGGCCGAAAAAAGTGCAGAGAAAGCAAAGGATAAGTATAAAGAAAACTTCTCAGAAGAGGCCCGCTCCAATATCGAGTCCGCTGCTGGCAAGGCGGCTGAAACCGTGCAGTCCGGTGTAGATCGAGCGAGCGAAAAGAAGCGAGAGCTTACCGGGGAGAAGCTCATCCAGGAGCTTCTTCAGCGCTTAGAAAAGCAGCAGGAATACAACGATCTGCTTGCCTCAAAGCTGGAGGGAGCCCTACATCGGATCGACAAACTTGAGGATGAAGTGGAGCAGCTCAGGAAAACACACTGACTTACGCTTTCTTCCTGAGCTGTTTCTTTGAAAAAGCTTCTCGGACTTCGGTATGCCTGAAACTACCATTGAAGAGTTTGCAGACAGGTACGACGCCGGAGACGCCGACGGTATCTTCCACCGGTGGAAGGCCGACGATCTGCTACATGGCTCGATAGGGCCGGGCGTCGTTCTGGCCGATCTCATTCACGAGGATGGACTGAATGATCAGGTCTCTGAAGAGCTGCGGGATGCCTTCCGAAATTTGACGAGTGGTGAGGTCCATTCATACCAGGAGGCGCGAGAACGCATCGCGGAAGCGCTCCGTGAAGGTGGGAGCGGCGTCAGTCAGCAATGGATCAGCACGATTAAGGGGCGAGTTGGAGAAAACCAGTTCCTGGAAGCCGCTTCCGAAGAGGTCGAAGGGAAGGTTCAGCTTGCTGAGTTAAGTGACCAGAAGGGATATGACATCGTGTATCAGCCCCCAGGCGGCGACACTCGGTACATCGATGTTAAGACATCCGGCGACCCGGACTATATCACGAGCGAGATGGCAGAAACACAGGCCGAGCTTGAGGCTAGTGAGATCACAACTCCGGACGGTGAGGTCGTTGCGGACATAGAGTTTGCTGTCCCATCGAACGTCTTTGAGGAGGTTCAGAGCCAGGCGGCAGAGCAAGGATTGGATCTGAATCTCATCCCTATCGATTCTCCCTCATGGCACGCTACGGAGATTGTTGAAGCTGGAGTTGACGCAGTAGGCCCCGAGGCTTTTGAGCATCTGTTCGAGGAGATCTTTGTCGGTACGCTCACAGCCAGTGCCCTTCATAGTATGAGGGAAGGCTTTCAGGTCTACAAGGGTGCAAAGAACACCCAGCAGGCCTTTGAGGACGCTGCTGAGGAAACAGCACTTTCCGGCGGAAGCTTGGGAGCTGGGTTTGTCGTAGAGTCGGCACTCCGGGAGGCTGCTCTTGTCGGCGAGCCGACCACTATGGCCATCACCTTCGGGTCTAGCATTGCCGTTCGAACCGTACTGGGTGATTTCGCGAAGCGTGCTGATCATGCTGAACTGGTCACTCATCAGAACGCTCGTCTCCGCAAAAACTTGGAGACACTCCAAAGCTTATGAGCTATCAGCTATCCGGATGCGTGCCCGAATTTTTGGGCCAGTTGAGCGACTATTTCAGGCTAAGACGCAGCAGCGATTTAAGGTTCTGATTCGTAAGCAAAGAGAGTTTGCCCGAGATGTTTTTGGGGTGGAATCTGCCCGATCGAGGAGTGCCCCCGCTCCTAGTTATAGCAGATGAACCGCTCGTCAAAGACGGTTCGCAGGGCCGGCAAGGACGAGGCTTCCGTGATCCGTGAGCCGACCTCACCCTTCGTCCGTCCCCAGAGCGACTCGATCCAGGGATTGCCTTTCGCCCCGCTTTCGGAGTAGCTGATGCGCATTTCGTCATCGAGGAGGATCGCCCGTAGCCACCGATAGCTGGTGTAGACGCTGCCTGGGTCATGATGAATGATCTTCCCGCCGAGCTTCTCGTCCAGGCTCGCCATCCGTTCGCGAACCTGCTTCCAGCAGCGCATGGCGAGCTTGCGATTCCCGCTCGGCCCGACCGCCCAACCCGGACCCGCAGAAGCTCTCCAGACGGGCCACGGCCATCAGGTACGCCTTGCGGTTTCCCTCCGCGTACGACAGCTCCGTAAAGTCGGTTGAAAAGGCCTCAAGCGGCCCCGGATCGAGGCCGGCTACAAGGTTGAGGTTCCCGGCAGCATCGCCGAGAATCTCCTGCACGGGTGAGGGGCTGTGCCCCGACACCTGACGGGCCAACCCCAACTCATGCTCGCTAAGAAGCCGTCTGAGCCGCTTATGGTTGACCGCCTGACCGGTGCGCTCCTCAAGCTCCGGCAGAATCCGGCGGTAGCCGTAGCTTGGGTGCTCGCCGATAATCTCACGAATGTGGTCCATCAGCTCTTGCTCTTCTTCGGAAGGCTCATCCGAGCGGTTCTTCCGGTAGTAGTAGGTGCTTTTCGGCAGATCAATCGCCTCAAGGCACCGGTTCAGTCCGTGTTCTTCTTTGTGCTGATCCACCAGGCGGACTTTTTCGGCGGTGGTCAGCTCTCGCCCAAAAAATTCTTCAGCAGGGCGATTTCGACTTCCTTCTGACCGACCATGCGTTCGAGTTTGGCGATTTTCTCCTTCTTCTCCTTCAACTCGTCGGAGCCGCCAAAGGCTCTGGAGCCGTTTTCTTTCAGCTTCGTCTTCCAGCCGGAGAGCGTAACAGGATGAACGTCGTAGGCCCTGGCGACCTCCGCGTCGGTTCCTTCGGACTGGAGCGCTTCGGGTACGACTTGGAGCTTAAATTCTCCGGCTGTAGGTGCGTTGTCCCATGGTGCGTATCGTTGGATTGGCTACGGTTCACAGGAAACCAAACGTCCTGCGTCTCAGCCTCAGTCTTAGTCGACCTGCCAGTCCAACTTTTCGGGCGCACCTCGAAGAGTCTTGCCGGCCTTCTGGCAGTCTTTGATCTCAAAGATTTTCAGGAAGTCGTTCCGGGTCTCATACGCCTGCTTTATTCTCGGGAAATGGTTCAGTGCCGCTTCAAATCCACGCCTCCATACAGGCCGTCAAGTGCTGACAAACGGAGGGCATTGATCGATGGCTAGTCGTGCGATGTGTATATCGAGCCGAGAAACTAGCAGAAGGCCTCAGTCCCGACAGATCTATCCTCGATAGCCTACTTGTTTCCTGAGTAGGGATGCAATCAAACTGGTCGCACGGTAGAAGCTAAGAAAGGCAGCAACTAGCAAACCAGCCTCAACGGCAAGAAAGATATCATACCAGCCTGCCGCTATCACACCCTGGGTCAACAGGCCTGTAATACTCGAGATGGCAAGAAGGACCCAATGGAAGATAGACCTCACAATGTAAGATATGAGGTCATCTAATGCCCCAGATCTTGATACCGACTTCAAATACGGTCTATCTGATAGAACGAAGAGAATTGAAAGGGCGGTAGATAGAAAACCTACTATCGTACCAGAGATTGCTGCAGCACTAGCGAGCACGCTAGAGATGTTTGAGGCAAGTGGGGTCTCGTTAACCGTAACATCCGTTAGTAGAAAAATGCCAATCAGGCATAGTCCGATTGTTGAACCAGTGAATACTGGATACGAGGACTCAATATTTTTTCTATTAAGAGCGAAGCTCACGGATTGCCCCTTGATTCCTGCGATAGCTCGCTTCCAAATTTTGGACCCGTGCCTGATACGGAAGAATCCTGAAGTTACCTGGCTCAACACTCATCTCGTCCCGAAAATGTTCTTCGACTAGCCGTATCTTTTCCGACTGATCATCCGGGCCTCTGCCATTTATCCTGATTTCTTCAGCCTCTATCTCCCCGTCAGGTGTAATAAACTCAGCAATGGAGTTGCGGATCGCGTCTAGGTCCAAATTTTCACTTCTCCACTGCCTGCCACAGGTAAATCGAATTTCCATTTTAGGAGCCTCTACGTGCTCTGCAAGACCTTCTATTTTTTGTTTTGCAGAATGCCCAGTGTTCTGAAGAGACGCCGCCGTACCCGTGTTTCCGATCTTCACAGAAAAGACGTGTGCTTTTTCTAACCGGTTAAGCCGATCCATTCCGTCTTGACGCATGTAGGGTAAGAGTTCAATATCTTGACTGGCATCGCTAAAAACATTGAAAAAAAATGCGAAACGAGATGGAGTAATACCGCGCCTGGTTGCCTGCAGCACCAAAGTGTTCAGCTGAGGGTCGTACAAAAAAGCCGTCCGGTACCCCATTCCTTCACCTTCAGAGAGCTTCACCGGCTCAAGGTCCCCTAATACTTCAGCTTTCGTCGCACCCCGCTCCATGTCAACTCGAACAATGTCGCCTTTATAGTACTGTCCGTCGTGTTCCAACTGGTAAGCCCAGTTCACATTTTCACCATCGTATACAAGCCGCTCCTCGCTATCCTCAGGATGCCCCAAAAGGTTTTCTAATGCATCTGACAAGTCCAGATTTGGGTCGGGAACGGAAACTCGGTAGTAGTCAAGCTTAACATTTCTAGCCATAGGGTAGCAGGGCAAAATAGCTTAAGAGAACCGAAAGTGATGACTCAGCATTGCGGGCAAGACCAAAGACTTCTCAGCGCGTAACCTGCAGGCCTCTCAGGCCTGCCCCACGCTCAAAACAGCAGCGAAGCGGGACTTTTTCCAGTACATCGAGGTGTGGTATAATCGAAAACGCCTCCACTCAGCGCTTGGATATGTGAGCCCGGTGGAGTTTGAAGCACAGCATCATCCCCCCAGGGAAACCTCCCTGGCGGCTGAAGGGTGATCAAAAACACCCGGACACTTGCCCTTTCTAAAGTGTCCGTTCGATCGGGGAAAGCTCAAGTCGTCATCTGGCGTTTTGCTCAGGTCCTCCGGCTTCTCGCGGAAGAGTTTGTGCAGGAACGGGAAGGTCGACGTGGGCCGTCAAAAACCGGTCATTGGGCATCGTGATGAGCGATGTTGAGCGGGATCAGTTCTCACTCCCGTACTTGAAGAGATCAACCATCAGGTCTGTGGCCTCATCGAAGAACCCACCGCCGAACGGTTCGCTTAGTTGGCCATGCTCGTCAATGAAAATAGACCGGACATCAGGCGTAGATGTGTCCGTGCTGTCCGTCGCGTCGACGTAGAGGACCGAGGCGCTGTCGGGATCACACCGGCCTTTCGCCACCAGGTATTGGAGACGCCGGACGAGGTACTCGCTGTGGGTCTCGACAAGCACCTGATGGCCGCTGCCAATGAGCTCCACCAGCAGGTCGGCAAGCCGGGACTGGAGGTTCGGGTGGAGGTTCGCTTCCGGTTCCTCCAAAAGCAAAACGCTGGAGGGATGTCCGACCGTGAGCTTCAGAATGAGGGGCAGGAGCTGCGCCGTCCCAGACCCAAGATCTGCCAGGTACCGGCGCCCTCCGTTCCGGCGAACCGACGCGGCATAGAGGTATGGAGCCACGGACTCGACGTCAAGGTCGGACCCAAGGTCAAAGACATCCAGCCATTCCTCCACGTCATCCTGGACCGTCGGATGTGCGTCTTGATGCTTTTCCAGAAGGGGAGTGAGCGGGTCTTGAGGGCCGTAGTACCGCTCCGGGCGGGCCTGGAAGGAAGGCAAGTGTGTCGAGTCCATGCGGTCGAAGCTGTCATTTATTTTTTTCGACTAGCGGAGACAAAACCGCCATTCGTGCCGCGTCCCACATATCTTCCTTGTTGGAGGGGAGCCATGCCGGACTGGACCCCACCCAATTCTCTAAAACGTCATGGGTGGGATGTATTCGAGGGGGGGTGGCTCTTCCTCCGAGTTGACGTCTGCACTCTCGGTCATACTGAGCTCAAACGGCCCAGCTGATAAATCGAGCGGGGACTTTTCGGTGTTGTGCTGCCGAGTCGTGCGTATCATATCGAAAATTAGACCGATCAGACTCGCATCGACGGTATAAGACTTCGATATCGTGCGCCGATATGGGCCAGTAGGACTGAACATTGTTTTCGGTCCGGAGGTCGTTTTGTCAGAGTCTTTCTTCCGGATTCCGGACTGCTCACCTCAAAGTAGTCCGAACCACAGTTCACTGGGCATGGCGTCATTATTGGACTCCTCACCCTCTTCCCGAGTGAGCCAGTCCAATGGATCTTGCGCGGGCTTCGCCGGCTCGGCGCCGACCTCATTTACGGGACCTACCTCGACACTTTTCGAAAGTATTCTCTGCTCGGCTGATCCTCGGTCTCCTGCCGGATGCAGAAACACGTCCCAACGCTTGAGCACGAATCCATTTCTGAACGGCACGAATATAGACTCAAGCGAGAGATCATCTGCGAGGTGAAAAGTTGGACCACCGGATTTTCCAGGACTTGAAGCCACCTCTGTTGAAATTCGTCTCCCCAGCGTCAGAGATTCTGGCTCCCGGTTGCATAACAGGTTTTCGAACCTGCGAAGTCTCCCGCGGCCCGATGTCAGATCCAGGCTGTGTCCATTCTTCGTCAGACGTACGAGGTCGAGTGCCGTGCTCTTGCCTGCGTTATTCGGGCCCACCAGCACCGTAAGAGAAGACAGTGGAAAACGCGTCTCGTCTCCAAACGCCTTGTAGTTCTCACAGCGAAGTTCGCGGAGCATTGAACTGGACCTGCTGTGATAAAAAGTAGAAGCGCGAATCTCCCCAGAGCGATGATATTATTCAGGCCAGTCCCCGTACAGCGATTCGGCCTGCTCCATAATTTCCTCCTGGACGGCCTGCATGTCGTCTCCATCCACCTCATTTCGGCGGAGAACGCGCTTGACGGCACTTCGGACTCCAGCCCGGACGTTCTCCCGGTGGGGCTTCGTCCAATCCACCTCCACGTTGCTCTTGACCACATCGACAATCTCCCGCACGAGGTCGCAGAGGAAGTCCATGTCGTAGACGTCCTCGCGGACCCCATCAATGGCATCGAGAAAAGCGATCTCCTCGTTGGAGAGATCATACTCCTCCATCCGGTCGTCTTCTTCCATCGCCTCCTTCTTGATCTCCACCAGCTCCTTCATCACCTCCGCCGCCGTGATGGCATTGCGGCGGTACTTCTCCAGGGTCTCCTCCAGAATCTCTTGGAGCGAGCGGTACTTCTCTAGGTTCTCCCGCTTTCGGACCTGGATCTCGTCTTGAAGGAGCTTCTCCAGGACCTTGATGCGCAGGTTCTCTCGCCCATCCCCCGACTTGAACTCCTCCAAGAACTCCTCATCGAGGATAGAAATATCGGGTTTGTCCAGGCCCGCAGCTTCGTAGATGTCGACCGCCTCCTCCGCGTCGATGCTGCGCTCGACGAGATCCCGGATGGCCGCGGCCCGGTCTTCATCTTCGTCTCGGCCATCACCGCCTCCGCCTTCCTTCGTCCGTTTGAGCTGGGTCCGCACGAACTGGTAGAAGGCGACCTCATCGGCATAGTCTTCGACTTCATCTCGGTGCTGGATGAGGCTGTGGGCCTTCCGGAGCCGCTTCTCCTTTTTGAGGAAGTCGTCCCGCCGGTCGTCGGTCTCTAAGTAAAAGTCGTACAGGCGCCCTACGAAGTCCTCGAAGTCGATCTTCGAGAGGTCCCGCCAGCCCGCGATGTCATCTTTATCGGTGCCGCCGGGGAGCGTCTCTCGAACCGCAGACAGGGCCTCCTCGAACTGCCCGAAGGCCGCCTCTTCGAGTTCCTCCGTCGGCTCGTCGAAGCCCTGGTCCGTGTAGCGCTTCGTGGCCTTCTTCAGCTCGGTCCCGATTCCGATGTAATCCACGACGAGGCCCGCGGGCTTGTCCCGGAAGACCCGGTTTACCCGGGCGATGGCCTGCATCAAGTTGTGCCCCTTCATCGGCTTGTCGATGTATAGGGTGTGGAGGCACGGGATGTTGGTGCCCGTGAGCCACATGTCGCAGACGATGGCCAGCTTGAGCTCGTCATCCGGGTCCTTGAACCGTTCCTTAAGCTGTCCCCGCTGCCGTTTGGTCGTGATGTGGCCTCGCTCGTTCCACTCCGGGGGATCCTCGGAGATGTTGCCCGTCATGACAACCTTGATCTTCCCCTGGTCGAGGGCCGGGTCATGCCAGCTCGGACGCTGGTCTACGATGGCCTCATACAAACCCACGCAGTTTTCCCGGCTCATCCCTACGATCATGCCCTTCCCCTCGATCGACTGGCAGCGCTTCTGAAAATGCTCGATCAGATCCTCTGCCAGCTGGGACTGCCGCTCGTCGGTGCCCGCGGCCTCTTCCATGGCCGACCACTTCTGCTTTTCGACCTCCACGTCCTCCCCCTCGGCAATCTCGCTGAGCTCCTCGTCGATGTTCTCGTTGGTGAGCTTCAGTTCGATGAGGCGGGGCTCGTACTGAATCCCAACGACGGCCCCGTCTTTCTTGGCCTGCTTCATGTCGTAGGAGTGGATGAGGTCGCCGAAGACCGCCGTGGTGTCCCGGTCATCCTCTGCAATCGGTGTCCCGGTGAAGCCGATAAACGACGCGTTGGGCAGGGCCTCGCGGAGGTACTTGGCGTAGCCGTAGGCGGTGAAGTGCTCTCCGGTTTCCTCGTCGTAGCGCACCTCCCCCTCGAAGCCGTACTGCGTACGGTGGGCTTCATCCGCAATGACGACGACATCGTCTCGGCCTGTGAGCTGGGGATGCTCGGTCTCCTCACCCTTCAGCTGAAACTTCTCGATGGTCGTAAAGACCACCTCCCCGCCCTCGGTTTGGAGCCGCTGCCGGAGGTCCTCGATGCCCTCGGCCTGGTGAACGGACCCGACGAGGGGCTTCGCTGCCACAAAGGCGTCGTAGAGCTGCTCATCAAGGTCATTGCGGTCCACCTCGATCAGGATGGTCGGGTTGCCTAGGCGCCGCCGCAGGATGCCGACCAGGAAGACCATCGATAGGCTCTTCCCTGCCCCTTGCGTGTGCCAGATGACCCCGATCTTTTGGTCCCCGCCCGGGCCGGTGGCTCGGAGGGTTTCCTCCACCGCCCGACGGACGCCGAAGAACTGGTGGTAGAGCGCCCCCTTCTTCCGGATGCCGCCCCCGACGGTCTCGTGAACGATAAAGTTGCGGACGTAACTCAAAAGCCGCTCCTTCGGGAAGAGGCCTTCAATCAGCGTGTCGATGCTTTGGCGCCGGTCGTCGGCAATCGTCTCCCCATCGGCGCTCATCCAGGGCTTGAACCACTCCCGGGAGGCGGAGTGGACACCTTGTAGGGTCTCCGTGCCGTCAGACAAGACGCAAAACGCGTTGAAGGAAAAGAGGCGACCGAGTTCCTGCTTGTAGTGTTGGAGCTGGTTGAACGCGTTTTCGACATCTACGTCCTCCCGGTAGGGATTTTTCAGCTCGAAGACGACCAGCGGCAGCCCGTTGACGTAGATGATCAGGTCCGGGCGGCGGTCATTGTCCCCGTGAATTGAGAGCTGTTGTACGACCCAGAAGTCGTTCTCCCCGGGACGCTCCCAGTCGATGGGGTAGACGTGCTCGTAAGCCTCCGTCCCATCGTCCTTCTCATAAGGAAGGTCAAACCCTTCGGTGATGAGCCGGTGGGCCTCCTTGTTACGCTGGGCTAGGCCAACTCCATCGGGACTGGCTACCGTCTGGACAGCTTGCGTGAGGGCCGTCTCATCGAGAAATGGGTATTGTGCCCGGAAAAACCGCCGGAGCGTGGGCCGGTGGACGACCTCCGTGTCCGGAAAGGTCTCGGGATCACGAAGATCTCGCCCGTGGACCGACCGGTAGCCAAGGTTCTCCAGGCGCTCGATGGTGGTCTCCTCGAACAGGTTCTCGTCAGGATCACCGAGAGGCTGTTCTTCCAGAAGTGCTATCTGCAGTTGGTCAGACATACTGGAGCGAGCAGAAAGCTGAGAGGAGGGGACGCTTCTAGCAGAGATGTCTACGTTGCAGGCCCAAAGTCAAGACCATGAGGGCACACTTCGTATTTATAAGTGGGTGGTCTCTGGATTTTCGTCTCGTACGTTGGCCTCCTGCATTGAAGACTCTTCTGTCTTTTCCGTCCAGTCGTCCGGGTTCGACTGCCTCAACCGAGGAGCAAAGGCACGGTGAAAGGCGTCTAACATCCCTGCAAGTTTGCGGTGCTGCTGGGGCCACGCTTCTCGATCAGTAGGGTTAGCCGGCCACTCGTAAGCAACAACAAATCGCTTCATGTCCGGCTTCGGCTGCCAATCAAGTTCTTTTCCAATTTCCTCCTCGATGGTCTCTCTATCCGCTTGAAGAAGATGGAAGAGAGGCTCAGCCTCTTCCTCATCGGTTAGCGTGAGTTCGACTGAAGTCTTTTCATTTCGAGAGCTAATGCGTGCAGTAAGACGGCATCTCGTGCGTCCTACCGCATAGCGAGCCCAGCTGTTGGGTCTGGGTGTTCGAGGTTGGACGCGACTCTCTCGACTCTCCAGACGTTCCTTTAGCGTAGCCCAGTATTCTCGACGGAGCTTATCGCTTTCACTTAACTCTTCACCCCTGGCCGCCGAGCTGACAGTCTCTGACCAGTCATTCGGCTTCGAGACAATGTTGAACTTCGGGGCAGGAGAGGAGTCCCCGATTTGCCAAAGCTCAATCTCCAAGCCAAAGAAGTTGATGTCCTCATCGGTAATCTTATTCAACCAGTCGAGGGCGCTTCGGTGCTGGTCTGAAAACTGACGGGCAACCCACACGATGGTGACGGCATCGAGACCCGCGGCATACGTCAAGAGCTGACCAAGATGAGGATGATCGGTTCGTTCCAGTTGGTTTTCGATCAGGACCCATTGATCATCTATGGTATCTTTGCAAAGCACATCCGCGTTGAAGGGCCCAACGCTCTTCTCTGTACTGTCAAGTTGTAGCTCGATTCCAATTGTGTCCCCGAGGAGGTTGAGATTCTTCTCCTGCGCAAGCCAGGGCGTAAAATCCCTTGCCTCATTCTCCCAGACAGATCGAAGGTCAAGCTTTTCGAGCGTTCCAAGGTCCGACATTGCTGAATCACTCTTGTGGAAAAGATTGAGACTGTCCGTTCAGGAGTTTTTAACAACAAGACACCCGGCCATCTTGTCATGCAAGGCCTGGTGCCTCTCCGTAAACGCGGCCATGATAAAGCCAAGCAGCAAGGGTGCTCCCGAGATAATTTTTCCGAAGTGCCGTCCGGAAGCCTTCCGAAATCCGATCCCGTCGTAGCCCATGTTCGCGTCCGTCACCTTCAATCCCATCAATTGCTTCCCAGGCGTAGCCTGTCGCTTTGAACTTTCAAACCCTGCGAAGTAAAACCAGGTCACCAGAGATCCAATTCCTCGTGTCAGAAGATCAGGATCCGCAGAGGAGTCCACAGAGAGTGCGACGGCTCCCAGAATGACAGACACGACGACAGTGATCAGTATATCGATCCCGTATGCTACCAGCCGGCTTCCAAAGCCTGCATAGGTAATGCCAACTGTCTTGGAGCCAACTCTATCGGTGGACTCTGCCGACAACGTCGCATCTCCGTCTGTGTGGATGTCGTCCTCTTGAGACGGAGAAGTGGGCTCGTCGGTCTCAGGTTTGGAATCCTGCTGTTTGGTTACCTGGCTATGCTCTTTCTTCGAGATTGGAGGGGGGGATGGGGATTTTTCGTCGTCGGGAAGCGGAGGTGGGCTTGGATGGATGTCCTCAACCTCAGAGGCAGTTTTCCAGTCCTCCATCCCTCTGCTCCACACGAGATTATCTAGGCCCAACTCACCGTTGTCAATCAAACCCTGAATTTCGTCTTTGGTAACGGGCCCATGCTTTTCGCCGTCGACGGCGTAATACCACATAGCAGACCACCAATCAGACAGAAGGTTCGGGAAATGCCTACGCGGACGCGTCGACAGCCTCGTCAGCCATTTCCTCAGCCGCCTCCACCTCGATCTCTCCCGAAATCAGCTTCGGGAGGAGGTAGTCGCGGGTTTCGGCGAGGGTTTGGTTTTCCGACGTGTTGGACCGGATGAGCTTAAAGAGCGGCTCTACTCGATTATGGAATTGGTCCATTCGGCTCTGATCGAAGTCCTCGAAGCCATACTCGCCAAGCAAATTCTCCTGGACCCGCTGTCGTCCGGAAGAGCCCGTCATCGTCGAGATGGCATACTCTCGGAACCGCTCATCACGGGCACAGCAGTAGACGAAGCAGGGGCTTGTGCCCTCTCGGGCCCGCATGACAGTGAACTCTGTAGATCCAAATGCCATCTCCCCGTCGTCAAGAAAATCGACGAAGGCGGTTTTCCCATTTTCTAGGCTCGGTGTGATCCGTGCCATGAGGGTGTCGTGGTTCACAAACCGCCGACCAGAGGTATATTCCTTCTTCCCATAGTCAGTGACGCTCATACGGTTGGGCTCGACATCGGCCATCCCCACGTAAGTCAGCACCTCATCGTCATCGGGCACTGGCATTCGGGGTTTGATTTCGACGAGCTCTTCAAGTCCGATGTCACCCCCCTCCACGCTCCCATCGAAGTAGTGATAGTACAGTGTCTGGGCCATCTCCTCCAGGGTCTCGTTCATCCGGCGGTTCAGCTCGATCTTGTCGTCGAGGGCCCCGAGGATGTTGGCGATTCGGTGTTGGATGGTGAGTGGTGGGACCTCAATCTCAATCTCCTTCAAATCCCTCACTGGAATCTGAGGTTGAGCTGAACCAGATGCATAGTTCTTCAGCCTTTTTTGAAAGCTGGAAGACTTCATTGTGTAGTAAAGAAACGAAGGGCTCAGACTTTCATCGTCTGATCGAAGTATCAGAAGTTGAGCATTTATTAGGCCCGTCTTATACTTTGGAGACTCAAAAAGAGCAACTTTACCAATGCTTCCGCGGGTAGTTATAAGTATGTCGTTGGGCCTAAGTCTACCTTTCTTTATTTCTTCAAACTTAGAAGGACTAACGAAATCCAAATCGTCAAGTCTTAGACCTTTCTTTGTCACATTTTTAGTGCTCAAGAATAGAAATCCCTCATCTTTCAGTTCATCCCTAGTCGGATACCGAGAAGAACGGTCACCGTCAATAAAATCGACTGGTAGATCATCAAGGATCCTCCTAATCCATTTCGCCATAGTACAAGAGAGTGGTTAGTATTGCTCGGTAGATGGGCTTAATTACAGTAGGTCAGCTAACTGCTTCTCTATTTGACTTTGCAGCCGCTCCGATTCAGCAAACTGATCCTCCAGTTCATCGACGAGTTGGGGCATCTTCACCTCAAAGGGCACCCGGTCCCCATCGTCGTCCTCGAAGCCGACGTAGAGTCCCGGTGTGAGCTTGTAGTCGTTCGATCGAACTTCCTCCAGTGAGGCCACACCGGAAAAGCCCGGCTCTTCCTCGACCTTTTCATCGGGCATCCGGAAGTTGCGGTATGCTGTCTCCAGCCGTCCAATCTCGTCGTCGGTAAGGACTCGCTTGGCCCGCTCGGGAAGCTCCCCCATATCTCGGCCGTCGAGAAAAAGAATTTCGTCGGACCGCTCCCGCTCCCCGTTGGAGCCATCCCGGTTTCGGGAGAGAAACCAGAGGCACGCCGGAATCCCGGTGCCGAAAAAGAGCTTATCGGGGAGCTGCACGATGCAGTCCACAAACCTCTCGTCGACGAGGGCCTTTCGGACCGGTTCCTCATTCGTGAGGCTCGTCGTCATCGACCCGTTGGCCATCACGTACCCCGCCGTGCCGCCGTCCTCCAGGTGATGCAGGAAGTGCATCATCCACATGTAATTGGCATTGGAGTCCGTGGGCTGGAGGCGACGGTCGCCCACCTGGAGGCGCGGGTCATCGCCCGGAATCTCGTCTGCGCCCCAACTCCGGATGTTAAACGGCGGATTGGCGATCACGTAGTCCGCCTTCAAGCCCTCATGCTTGTCGTTCAAAAGGGAGTCTCCAGATTCCAAGTCCCCCTGCAAGTCGTGCATGAGCAGGTTCATCTTGCAGAGGCGGAGGTTTTGGTCGACGCTCTCCTGCCCATAGAACGACAGGCTCTCTTTGTCATCGGTGAACTCGGCGGCCTGTACGAACATCCCGCCAGACCCACATGCCGGATCAAAGATCTTCGAGCCATCCTCCGGCTCTAGCATGGCCACCAGCGCCTGGACCACCGATCGCGGGGTGAAGAACTCCCCACCTTTCGAGCCTTCGGTATCGGCAAAGTTGGTGATAAAGTACTCGTAGACTCGGCCTAGAACATCGGCCTGCTGCTTGCCCTGGCCGGTGAAGATGTCCCGGGAGAACAGGTTGATCAGGTTGGCAAGGTTTTCCTGGGTCAAGTTGCTCCCGGCATACATCGGTGGAAGGACGCCTTCTAGGTCGTCGTAGCGCTGCTGCAACAGCTCCATTGCGCGATCGACCTTCACCTTGATGTCGTCGTCCTGGGCGTGCTCGACGAGGTAGTCCCAGCGGGCTTCTTCTGGAATCAGAAACGCCCCTTCCTGACGGTACTCATCTACTTCTCTCAGGTCTTCCTCGACGTAGTATGAGTCCGGATCTTCGGCTTTTTCCTCCAGCTCCTCCCGGCGCTCCTCGTAGCGGAGAGACAGGTACCGGAGGAAGAGAAGCGGCAGGACATAGTTCTTGTAGTTCGCCGGAGCGATGGTGCCCCGGAGATCCACGGCGGCCTCCCAGAGCTCGTCTTCGATTTCGAGGTCGGCGTGGAGCTTCCGGCCAAAGAGATTCTGCTGTTCGCTCATGCAACAAGTGTGAGTGTAGTTCAGCGGAGAGTTGAGCGCGTTTCGAACGTAAAACCAACCGGGCGGAGATGCAGACCCGATCGGATGAATCAGAGGCTCTCTGGACTGTGGAACCGTATGCGAAACTGAGTCCTCACCCCCTCTCTGCGTCCCGCAAAGCCCCGGCACACGATTCCAGCTGGGCAGCGATGTGGAGCACCTGCTCACGGGGAGTCGGTAACTCAGAGGAATCCATGTCCACGTCGATCTCATCTCCGTCCAAGCGGTGGCGCACGGCCTCCAGGTTTCCGTGGCATTCCACAAGCACGTCCATAACGGCCTGGGCGGCTTCCGAGAGGGAGACCTCTGTATCGTCGTCGGGTGTACTGTCGCCGGAGACGGGGTTGTCGGTTTCGATCATCGTTTTATGAGTATGAGCAAACCTCAGTCGCGGGTTGAATCACACAGTTTCGATGATTCCGGCGCGCTCCATGTCAAAATCTAAGATCTTCAGCAACAGGCTCGCCTGTGGGCCACGCCATGACCTGGAGTAGACCCGATCCGCAAACCGGCGCCACAGCCCTGAGAAGCTACTTTCGATGCGCTGGCGGACCTGACTGACGGTGGAGAGGCCTTCTTTTTTCTCATCGGATGGCACCCGCGCGTAGAGTCTGGGCCTGGCCGCACGGCCAGTCGAAGGTCTCTTTTCCGCTGTAGCCCTGGTCGCCGAGAAGTATTCCTTCCGCAGTAGAAAGAGCGAGAGCCCGAACAACCCAACGGTCATCCCAACTGCGACGGCCATCCCAATTGCCAGGAAGAGGTATTGCCGTGAGCACTGCGCCAGTGGGCTGATGAATGAGGGCATGCACCTGAAATCCGAAAAACCACCCTTTAGCTGACCGTCCGAAATAGGCCCCGTCTTCTCCCGGAAGCCTCACTCGACCGTGCCGAACCGGCTGGCAGAGCGGAATGGGAAACGAATCAACCACGTAGAGTCGCTTCAGGGTTTTGGCGGCTGCTTGCAGAGCCGCAGCCCTGACCAACCGACCAACCAAATCCGTCAGTCGGTTCAAACGGCGGACCCATTGCTTGTAGCCGGGACGCGTTGGAAACGCCTCTGGGGCGTTCTTTGAGACAAGCTGGTAGGTTCGTTTGAGCGTATCGGTTTAAAAGTACCCCTACATCAACGCAATCGTGATGACTTCAGCGTCGGTAAAGGCCGGATCATCATTGTTCGAGCGCCGCCAGTTTACTGATCCAGAATGGGCCTTCAAGTAGTCATCAACGAACACATAGCATTCGACAAGTCGGTGTTTTAGGTTGTCCATGGCCGCCGGAGCGAGTCGGTGATGGATAAAGCGGTCACTTCATCCTACACACCGAGCGCTTCGACGGCCAACTTTTATTCAACCCGTGACTGGCGTCAACTCAAACAGAAGAGCCTCGGCTGATCTAGCCGAGGCCCACTGTATCTATCGATGTATGAAAGCGCAGGGGGTCACTAGTTCTCCCTGACTAATATTTGGATTGCCCTTCCAAGGCTAGCCGTACCTATTATGGAAAGGATTGCCGCCTTGACTTTGGGCGGTAGCTTTTCAATTGCTTGCCGTGCCGTCTCTCCGCTCTCGATTGCTGTCTTTAGAATACGAATGTGGTTATCGCTTAAAGTAGACGCGAGGGTTGAGGCTTTAATTTGACTCATGGAGTCGAAACGTGGGAAGTTTGAATCAGCGTTTCGAAGCGCTCAGTCAGCTGGATGCAATGCTTATTCAAATTTCGACTGAGGTTCTTCAAATATGGATTCGGTGTAAATGGTTCCCAAGAAGATTAATAAAAATGAAGAGTGACTATTAGACACCAAAATCTACGATTCCCCCTCGTGCTTCACCAAGAGGGTGAAGTCCTCCTTGAGCTGTCTCTCCTTCCACGTTTTTAGGTTCTCTCATTCGGTAAACTCCACATGATCGGTGTCTAGGCTGCGTCTGATAATTATCGGTTCAGGTATTTCCGGGCGAACGCCCAGAGCACCATGGCTTGAAGCTGTCGCTTCGGTGTGACTCGCTTTCTTTTCACATAGGCCACCAGGCGGCGGCGCTCCTTGAGGTGTCCAATACAGCGCTCAGCCGTATTTCAGTCGCGGTACCTCTGGTCATTGCAGGTTGGCGGGCGTCCGGGTCCCCCACGGAGGCCTTGGCGGGCTGGGATAGCCGACTCGATGCCTTTGCCAGTGAGCCAGTGTCGGATCCAGGCGGCATCGCAGGCTCGATCGCCAGCGACGGCGTCTGGGCGCTTCCGGGGCCGTACCCGGGACCGAGGTATCGATACTTCGCCTGTAAGGTCGGTGAAGAAGGCTGATTCGTGGCGTTGTCTGGCCGACAGGATGGCCCCAAGCGGAAGGCCTTGCCGGTCTCGGGGCAGGTAGACCAGAGGTTGAGAACCCACCTCGCAGGACCGACAGGTCCATAGCCGAGCGCCGGGCCTACACCTTCGTCTCGCCCGGTTCGGGCCCCTTTGTGTCACCCATCGGTCCGCCAGCGTCGGAAGCGGTCATGGGCGGCCCACCAACTGCCGTACCGCTCAGGCATGTCTCGCCAGGGAGCGCCGGAGCGCTTTGGACTAGAAGATGCCGCCCGTGACCTTGCGGTGATCGTTGCAGGGACAACCGCGGCCTTCGACCTCTGGAAGAAGAGGTTCGATAC
The DNA here is from genome assembly GCF_000013045.1 of Salinibacter ruber DSM 13855. Taxonomy (NCBI): domain Bacteria; kingdom Pseudomonadati; phylum Rhodothermota; class Rhodothermia; order Rhodothermales; family Salinibacteraceae; genus Salinibacter; species Salinibacter ruber. Next base: position 1,378,004 of record NC_007677.1, on the reverse strand, counting down.
GTTCGTATTGCTTATCAGTGAGCCAACAGCGACAGCTTCCAGCGGCGTCGAGGCATAACAGAACGCCCTGATCAGTCCGGTAGACTGTGCAACCCGTTCATACAGGCTTTTTATCAGACAGTGCCTAGCTCTGGAGCATCCCGGTGAGGGGGAGAGGGTACAAGATGAAATGAGGGGTTGGTGTCTCGGGCTTTCTCTTCGATGCCTCGCGTCAGTTCCTCCAGGGCACCAGAAGAAACGGGAGAGTTGCTTCGGTCAGTCATAAGGGGTTGCGGTTGAGGTCAGCTAGAGCGTCGAATATAGGTCCTTTTCAGATCGGATGGAGCGAGCTCTTCCCCTGTAGACGACCGATTTATCCGCTCTCAGGGGAGTCGCTCAGAGGGGTCCGTCTAAATAGGAGGGTTGTAAGACAGCTCGGCTCGGTCTATCCAGCCGGATCAGTTACACAATTATCGGGACACAACCAACCGGAGCCCCCTCACTTCCTCTAGGCCCCGCAAATTTCCCGCAGATTTAGGCACAATGGTTATGGCGCGGTGAGGTCTTAACCAGCAAGCCGGAGCGGCGCGACCGCCGTATCTTTGTCGATCTCGCCTGCGCATCGGCCCGTGACCTGTTTCCCGTAGCTGTCCCACCTGGGACAACTTTCCCTGACTCAGCGGAAGCAGGTTCCCTGCCGAGAGCACTCCTCTACCTGTCATGTTCTCCCGAATTGCTCTTGCTCTACTATGCCTAAACCAAAGTCTTCTACTGAATCGAGCTCATCCACTACGAAGGTTTCGGGGAACGCCCCGACCGACGATCCGCCCATCCTGGACCTGAATCTAGATGGCCGTACGTACGAGCGTCTCCCCGTTCTGGAATGCGACGAGACGCTTTCGCGGCTCATCACGGGACCGAATAGTTCCTGTAGTGCCCTCTACCTGTGGCGGTCCGAATATAGCCGTTCCTACGTCATCATCGCCCGATGCCAGCAAGCCGGACTGGATTGGCTTGCCGACCTGGGCGTGATGGACGGCCATCGGGTGCCTCCTGAAGACGAGAAAGAAGAGATGGCCGAATACGGCCATGTCCGCGACGCTATCCGCCTCGGAAACGCCAGCGAACCGTTCCGCCTGGACTATTGCCGCATCCGACGGGCGTATCTCTCGGATGTCGATTGCTTTCGAGAGCGACTCATGTTCGGCCATGACGGATGGATGCACGTATGGGAAAACAATCCGCACAATGGCAAAGCGCCGTACCGAGACGTGATTCTAAAGCTTGGAGAACGCTTTCAGGTTGAAGAGTCGTGGTCGCCCCAGGGCATGGGCCACCTCAGCGATGAGCGCCTTCAGGAGCTTGCTGAGCGGCGCGTGTGGCATCTTGTCGATAACCACTGCTAACGTCTTCACTTTCATGATCATCTTCCTTCCATGATTACCCCTTCTTCCCCCATGATTATCCCTCCTGAAGACGAGGAAGAACAACGACGGCTCTTTGCGTGGAGCGCACGGCAAGGCTTTGGGCCAAACAAATCAGGCATCCGTGAAGACATTTACGAAGCCTATCATCAGCGCGCGATCGAATCCATAAGCGTTCTCGCAGGGATCAGAGACCCCTCCTCCGGCTGGAACGGAAGCAGGCGCGAAGTTCGCGTCCGTGATGGCACGGTTCAGGCGAGCAGGCCCGGAAAGGGCAATCCCTGGCTTGATGTCATCGGCGCTCGCCTGTTTGCCCGCCATGGCCGCCGCGCAATCTACTACTGACTAGCTGCGGTACTGACATACTGCGGAAGACGCCTCCATTCTGAATTCCCTGTTGCCGCCACTCCTGCCAAAACGGAGGGCGGGTTTTTCTATGCCTGATCGCATTAACACGACTAAACAGCGTAACTCCTATGTCTGATTTCCCTGAGCCGAAGATCTACGTCGCGGACTTGGCGGCCTACAACGCCGGCCACCTGCGAGGCGAGTGGCTTTGCCTGAGCAGCTACCAAAACGCCGAACACCTTCGCCATGCTATATCGTCCCTCCTCGAAACCTGGGATGAGGAGCCCCTAAGCGGCGTCTGTGGACCGATAGAGGAGTTTCGAATCGACGACTACGAGGGCATTCCCTCTGCCCTCATTCCCCGTCACGGCGGAATTGACACCGAGAACGTCATGGCATACGTCCGGCTCCGTGACCTGGAAGATACAGGCGCGGCGAAGGCTTTCATCGAAGCCGAGTTCCACTGCGAAACGCCACCAGAAGAGTGGCCCCGTGCATTCCAGGAACGCTACCTCGGGACGTTCTCCAGCCTGGAAGAGTGGGCTCGTCGCTACCTCGAATCGACAGGTTTCTTCTCGGGTGTGCCTGAGGCGATGGCCAGGTATTTTGACTTCGAGGCCTACGCCCAAGACGCACGCCTCGGCGGCGACGTGGTCTTGGTCGACTCCGGCGTCGACACGAAGCACGTCTTCCTCGGCCACTAAATCGCGCCTTCAGTCTCAACAGACTTACCCATCCGAACCTCTCACGAAAGCACCTTTCCAGTATGATTCCCTACGAGTTCAACAAGCCGTCGGGCGAACGGAGGGACTGGCATTCGGTCTCTCCGGGGAAGCGCCCGCATACGCCAATCATCGACCTCCATCGGCTTTTGCACCGCGAGTTGGGAAAAAGGAACTGGCGGGCCGACGCCAGTGAGATTCTTTCCCGCACAGCGAAGTCGCGCCTCGTAAGGGCGCTCTGGCCCGGCGGCCCGGTCTACAGGCGGTCAGGATGGGCCTTCGACTTCCAACCAGCCTTCCGGCGGTTTGTCGTCCTGGCCGGCCCGGGAGGCGTTCATCTCGTCTACGCCCCGGATCCGCGCTCCATCAAAAAGCACTACTACCTCCACACGATCGAGAAGGTGCACCAGATCACAAACGAGGTGGCCGAGGAGTATCGGGCCGTCCGTGCCTGAGTGACCACGCCTGTATCTCCTCTACCCGAAAAGTGAGGTCGCACTGCCTCACGATTTTCTCCGCCTGGCTGCATGTCGGCAGCGAGGCCTCTCTCGCTCTACTCCGGTTAAACACACCCCAACTATGTCTACGCGACAGAAAACTTCCAATGAGCGTCTCTCCAGCGAAGAGCTTTCCGGCGAAGACCTGATCGCCAGCTACCCTCTTGCTGGTTTCGAGCCGCACGTGCATCAGACCTGGCTCTTCGGCTTCTGGGGCACGGAGGGACTTTTCGACCCGATGCCGTCTCTCGGAGATCGGTATGGCGATGACTTCGACCCGGATCGCTTCGACTTCCAGGCCCACGAACAGGCCGTTGCCAACGCCTGTCTGGAGGTGTCCCGCCGCCGATTGGAGACCGCTTTCCGGGAGGCTGCTCCCGAGGTGCGCCTCGAAGGGGTTGGCGGAAAACGTCGGGACGGCCTTTACATCCAGGTCGAGGTGACCCGGACCTTCTGCCGCTTCCTCCGGCGGCATATCTGCCGGGACGCTGGCTTCGAGCGGCAGGGCCAACACCTGCGGGACTTTGCCTCCTGGCTGGAAGACCGCTACACGAGCTACCCGGGCTTTCACCCGTGGCATTCCACAGGCCCAGAGGATTGGATCGAGGAGACCGCCGGCTTCACCGACTTCCGTCCGTGCCGGCAGGGCCACAAGCTCGGCGCCCTCCTCAAGTTCGTGACTACTCACTACGAGCGCCACTACGGCGAGGAGTGGTCGGAGATCGACATCTACTACGCCGCCAATGAGACCGGGCCGATCTCTCCGGAAATCTACTGCGAGGAATCCGGCTGAAGTAGCGGCGCAGCCTCCGTGATGGTTCTCCGCTTTCGATCACTTCCTAATAGATCTAATAGATCAGCCTGATATCATGCCCGATCCCAATGATTCTGAACCAGAGGGCTACGCGTACTTCCTCGATTATGACAAGGACACCGGCGCGGCAAACGTGTTCGCCGCCGTCACAAACCGAGGTCTATTCGGTGACAATACCGAGCGGTATACTGGCGCGCCCGACGAGGTCTTTCTCGACGACCGGCCCGTGGGCACCGCCGAACTGGAAGGCTTCGGCGCGGTGTTCTCCCGTGATAATAGCGGCATTTGCTGGACCGGAGCGGACCTAAACTGTCTCGGCCCGAGGACTCCGGAGGCCGTCGCCCGGCAGATTCATCCCCGGCTCTTTGAGCGGATCGAGCTTGGCCGGTAGTTCTAATAGACGAGAGCACTCCAGATCAGGGGCCTGCCGCAGAGTGGCGGGTTCCTTTTTTCAAAAGCTATGTTTTCGCGGATCTGATACAGAAATATTAGGGCGGCATGACCGAAGCTGGGAGATCGAGGCTAAGTGGAAAGTTACATCAGACGATGGACATCCGCACGCGGGCGTGTGACGTGAGAGGTTTCGAGCGGATTTTCAGTATAATGAATGCTCCAGTTGCTTCCTGACTTCCTATTGAACCCGATTGGATTCCCCTAATCGGCTCTCTCGATCAAGTCCCATTTTTTGTGTAAAGGTGCGCTGCATGAGGTTAGGTAGCCATCGCTGGTTGTCGTTCGGTTGACTCGTCGGGTTCAGATTCGGGCCTTTTGGCTTGCTCCTTCCAACTGCGGAACTCAGCCATATCGAGGTGCTTCCGGCCCGCTCGGGCCACTCCTCGTGTTTCTCAGCCAGCACGGCTCCGATCAGCCGCCAGGTCGAGTCGATGTTGGGGAAGATGCGGATGACTTTCTCCCGACGACGAACTTCCTCGGTCAGGCGCTGGGTCACACTTGTCGTCCGTAGTCGGCGACGGTACTTGCCGGGCAGCGCAAGGACTGCGGTGGCGTCTTCAAGGTTCTCTTTGAGGTTAGCCAAGGCAGGGAAGGCAGGGGCCGCCTCCTCCCGAAGCTTCCGATAGGCATCGATCTCTTCAGGTTGACCGTCCTTATCTGCAACGGTTACCATCTGTCGGCACTCCCCTCCGAGAATCTCCTCGAAGATCCGCCACGCCTCCGGCTGACTGGAAGCTTGAAGAACCTCATCCATCAGGTCCTTCGTCGAGTCTCGCCACTCGTTAGGCGACACGCTTGGGCACGTTCCGGCGAAGGTGTACACCGAGGGATTCCTCGGTATGGCAAGGCGCCTGGATCACGCCGGGTAGCTGCTGGCAGATTGCCTCCTTGAGACTACGATCTCGGTCGCTGGTGACGTGCTCTACGCCCGCAAGGCCCCTTCCGTCTCGCTAAGTGCCGTGTGCTACGACATCGAGAACGCCATTGGGCGGAGCTGTGTTAGGTGGTCGCTGACGACGGAAGGTGCTATTCGCTTTCTCCGAGAGCGGAAACCAGACCACTTCGTCGTCGCCCGTGAAGGAAAACCACTCTTCACGAGTCAGGAGTTTCTGGAAGAGTACGGCAGGAACGGACACGACGCCTGAACGACACGGACGCAGAGGAGTGAGCAGCGCAGCGTCGGCTTTCAAGCGGGTGTCTTGGACCGTAGGTTGGGCGCACACAACATTTACAAGTACGTCCGACGACGGATGAGATGGCTGGGTGGCTGAACCGCAAGTTATTCAAGGGCTGGTTTTGGAGGAAAATCGGAAGCAACTTACAGGAGTGGTTGAAGGACGCTCCTGTTGTCGTCAGAGCCGTTCTGGGGATTACGGTTTTGCTCTGCGGTTGGCTTTATCTCGTCGGGTATTTTCCGAAGCCGAAGCCCGTGGTTCGGGGCACCGGCGTCTTCCTCCAGCTCTTCGGTTTCATTTTTGCCGCCTACGGATTGGAACGGACGTTGGAGAAGTTTGAGCAGACGCCCTCCACCAGTCGCATTTTGCCTTGGATCTGCGAGTTTCCCAGCGTCTTTGATACGACGATCAGAGGTTCAGCGGAGATTGAGGACGAAGCCGAGGCGATAGATGCATTCGGCGGCACCTTAAAGAAGGAGCTCAAGTTGCCCAAGACCCTGTCGGAACGTGTTCGGGAGCTTGAGCAATCAATCGCAGACCTGAGAAATGAGGTGGAGGCTAATCGCCGTCACGTTGACAAGGAGATTGAATTTCTGGAGGGCAAGATTGGGGAAGAGATTGAGACGGTTCAAGAGAGAGTTCAAGGTGTGCAGGAGAAGGTCAAAGAGGTAAATGCTGGCGAGGGAGCACGGTGGTTGGAGTGGAGTGGCGTTTCCTTCTTCGTCTACGGTGTCCCGCTTGCCGGTTTTCCTTCTTCTTTCCTCCCAGCGTATCGGGTTCTCATCATTCCTGTCGTTGCTGGAACGCTTCTTGGCTCACTCCACTGGTATGCTGACTAGTTCGCTGTTAGCGGAAATCTCACTTCTGTTTCCTGACCACTCCCCGGCAGATTGCACGCAGCCCCCACACTCCGAAAAGAAAATCGGTCAATCAACCCTCCCCCGTCCTCAATGCCCGACGAGAAGCAGCCGAACAGCGAAGAGAAGCGAAAGGAGCCCAGCGGTCGCCCGCTCACCGAAGAGGAGTGGATCGAGCTGATGAACAAGCACGACCGTCTGAGCCAGTATGCGAAGAAGCGTCGGGAGAAGAGTGATGACGGCGAGCAAAAAGGTCAGGACACTGGAACTTCCTCAGCACAGTCCTCGCAAGCCCAATAGGGCGACTGGGCGTGGTTTTCCTCCGCCACGTCACCACAAAGGTGGCAGTATCTCTCATCAACTTCGTCTGACAGGGAGCGCCCAAGAAACTGCCTCCTCTCCTTTTCCACAGCGTTCTCTACCTCTTTCTCGGAGAACTCGTGTCCGCAGTGCTTACATCGTCGGGCTTCCAACTTGATATACTCAGCACACATCGGGCACTTCTTCTCGTGTTCGTCTGGGTCAAACTTCCGTGCCGTCGAGGTTTGTCTCTCAACTCGCTCGGAGCGTTGGGCTTCTTGGGGCTCTCCTTTTTTGAGCTCTGCTGACTCGACGACCAGTGCCGCAACGAAGCCGAATATACCGAAGAGGAAGCCCAAAGTGCTCCATTTAGTAGGGTCAAGGTTTTGTTGCTAGCAACGATGCCTGAGAGGACGGCGAACGCTACAGCTTGAAAGAGGAGAATACCGACTATCATCGGGCGTGAGAGGCTTCGTTAGAGAGAAATCGAGGCAGGTTGCAGGAAAGGTGGCGACGAGAGCGAAAGTTTAGCTCCGATGCTTCGAGAGCACGTTCAGGAAGTCATCAACCACATCGACAGGCTCGTTGTAGCACCGTTCAGCCGTGGCGTGCTCCACACATAGAATGCCAGCCTCCTTGAACCAAGTAGCCTTTTCGGCATCCTTCTCGTAGCGGTCGGGGTGATACGCCACCTCCAAGATTCCCCACGCCCCGTCCTGACACACAAGGAAATCAGGTTCACGGCGGTCTTTCCAGCGGTCGCCCGTTTCTGCTCGCACTCCCAACGGAAGCGGAAAGAATAGGAGGTCACGAACTTCCAACTCTTGAGCGATTCGGATTTCCGACTTCGACCCGAAGGTCATCTCGTTATAGGTGTGAGTATCTCTGCCCTCCCGCTTCGCTACCTTCTCTGAAATTGCGCCCTGATTTGAGCCCTTCGTCTCTGAGATAAGCCGACGCATCTCCTCCTGCCAGTCCTCGTCGACTTCAAGTAGTTTCATTCTCACCTCTATGTGCGGGTCCCTTTCCCCAATGCCGTCCTGATTGTATACATTACCCGCACACACGTCGTGAAGATAGTTCACCAAGTCGTTTCTGACATCCTCGCTCCCCTTCACGATTCCGTGGGCCGATGGAGGAAGTCCTAACACAATCGATTCGACTCCCCATTCACCCTCAGAAATCTCAACTTCCGATTCCACGGCAATCGAAGCGAGTTCTTGGTTTCCCCGTTCGAGTAGGAGTTCAGTCCACGTTCGATGCAGCTTTTCCTCTCTTTCTGTCATCGGGTTCTGGGTAGAGATTGGGGGAATAGGAGAACACTTTAAGACAGGCGAGCGCAGGGAAGGCTCCAACCGACCGAGCCCCCAATGGTAGCAGCCGGGAAAAGGTTTGAGAGGACACCCGTTTTTCCGAACTGAACGGGTGATATAAGCCCAAAATCGGGGTGGGTAGCAAGGTCTTTTACTACCGCACTTCTCCAGATCTGCCTCTCACGCCGTCTGAGTGGGATTTACGGAGGCGGGACAACGGATGAGTGGTCCGTTGGGTATTCATCCCGGTGGGCTCTCACTTTATGTAATTCGCAGCCTGAAAAGAGGGAAACAAACCAGCTATGGAGCGAGATATGGAATTGGTTAAGGAAATTCTCGCCCAGCTCAGAGATGGCAACTACCACGTGGAGGAAGAAATCGACGGACACTCCGAAGAGAAGATTATCTATCACCTCAAAATCATGGAGGAGAACGACCTCGTAGATGTCAATCTGAGTGAAGTAATAAACACCCGAACAGGAAAAGAGAAGGAGTGGATGGTTGGAGCCGTCGGTGGTTTGACGTGGAAGGGACACGAGTTTCTCGACGCCGCCGAACACTCCTCGGCGTGGCAGCAGGCGAAGGACTTCGTTCGGGAGCAGGGAAGCAATGTCCCGTTCGCTGTTCTACAGAAAATGATGATGGCTTACATCAAACAGGAAGCAGGACTCTCATAATTTTTCCCTTCAGAGCACTTAGAATGGCGATTATCAGCCCGAACGACTGGTGTTCTTATCGGTCGCTCAGCAACTCGTCTTCTGGCACGTCGAGATCGTCAGGAATTGGGACGCCTGTTGTATCGTCTGGAAATGCCGTTCGGTAGATGAGCTTTTCCCATTCCAGCTCTTCTCCCTCTTTCGCCAAGCCAATAGACGACTCCCATATCCTTCTAACTGTGGAGAGAGTGCGCTCATTTAGGGCATATCCCTTGTTCACCACGCCCCCGAGATTGTCGTTGCTGAGGTTGACCTCCTTCACTTCTCCACCCCCAACGGTCGTCTTCACCATCCAGTAGTATTGCTCTTCTTCGTCCCCGACTGACCGACTCGCCCGTGCGACGAGATAGTAGGGAACGCCGCCTTCCACAGTCAACTCGTAGTTTCCATCGGAGCCAGTTTCTGAAGAGGAGCTGGGAGAGGGCATATCACGATAGTAGTAGCTCCGAGAGACACACCTTTCTATCCTTCGAAATATATTTCCAAAGCTCTTTTCTATTTCCTTTATTTTCTCTTTTTTCTCTTCCACACCCTTTCTTCTCTCTTTAATTTCATTATAATCCGAAATACTTATTATTCTGTCTCTTTTAACCTGACCCTTATACTCACCGAAATTTATCTCGTAAAAACCGTATTCTAACTTCGATATTAATATTCCAGTCGTATTACTTGTGAGTTTTCTGTCTCTGCCTAAATCTATTTCTCCTATTGGCATCGCCACAACTCGATCTCCGACATCTGCGCTTCCCTGTGGTGTATCCAGCGTATATGCCTCATACGAAGGAACCAATAGACTATTTTTGGAAAGTTTGGCAAGGGAGTCGAGTAGCGTTTCAACTTCCGAAGCTCTGGCTTTCACTTCCTGTTGTGCCCGACCGTAACGCCCTTGAAGATAGTTTTTTACTGAGTCAGCCCTGATAGCCTTAACATCAACCAGTCCCATTTCAATGTTCTCTCGTCCCTCCGTCACGATGAACACCTCCCCAGTCAGCTTTCCTTCACTCTGGCACGCTCCCAGAACGAAGAAGACAGCGACTAACGGGAGGAGAAAAAACCTGTCTCTGAACATAGTGAAGCTTAAGATTCAAGAGATCTGCTCGGTGCAACGGTGGGAGAATCTCGTTGTGAGGCGGACACCCCACAAGCAAAAGAAGGTAAACGGCTGGCACGCAAAGGCGCAAGAAGAGGACAGAGATCGGAAGCCGAGGATTTGCCGCCAATGAAACGAGAGAGGGTGGGATTTTGCTCTAACCTGTCGGTCTTCAGTCTCAATACATTCTCCCCAATCCTGTATCCTGACAGTGGCTCCCTTCAACGGTGGATGGTGTGAGAGCTTGGAAAATTGAAATTCCAAAATTCAAAATTTCAAACTGGGAATCCACGGAAGGCTCACTACCATTGAGGAAGAGGCGGTAAAGCCCCCTCCTCTCAACTACCTCCCGATGCCCGACAAAGAGCAGTCAGAAAAGCGAAACGAGCACAGCGCACACCGGAGGGGAGCCCACTTGCGGAAAAGGAGTGGATTGAGCTGATGAACAAATATGACCGCCTGAACCGGTATGCGAAGAAGCGGCGAGGCAAGGAAAAAGGGTGACAGTTTTCCCTAAGCAATCAGCCAATAGGAAGTATCTCAGATAACCGCATTTGCGGAGCGACCACACTCAGGGCACAGGTCGTGCTCACTGCCATTCACTGACCCACATCGACATTCCCATCCACTTTTCTTCTCTACTGCCTTCCCCTTTGCCTCTTCAATCTGCTGTTCAACCTCCTCGTCGGAAAACTCGTGCCCACAGTAGCGGCACACCTGAGCTTCAAGCTTGATGTATTCAGCACAGTCGGGGCATTTCTTCTCGTGTTCGTCGGGGTCAAAACCCTGAGCACTCGATTGCTGGTTGTCTTCTTCGCTGGAGGGTTGCTTCTTTTCGGAGGAGCTGGATTTCTGCCGGGAAGACTGCCTTCCGGGCGACCGTATATCGCTTTCCGCTTCACCGACAGCGATTGCCGCAATAAAGCCAAAGATTCCGAATAGTAAACCGATTATTCCCCACCCAGCGGGGTCTCGGTTCTTGTTGCTGGCAACGATGCCTGAGAGAACGGCGAACGTCACCGCTTGAATCAGAAGGATGCCTGTAATCACAATAGGTGAGGGCGTCTATTCAACTCTGACGGATTAGCGCTCTGAGTAGCGGCATTTGTATTGATGTTTGACGACATACGACTTTGATACGCCACACTTTTCACATTCGTCGCTGTCCTCGCCGAAATCGTGAGTGTTCAGAATATATCTCATCCCTTTTGACAAGTCCTCAGTATCAATTCCCTTCGTTTCGCTGTCCTCCTCGGTCTGTTTTCCATCTTGTAGCTCGCTTTCCGTCTCTTCAATCTGCCGCTCTAGCTCCTCATCGGAGAACCTGTGCCCGCAGTGCTTACACACCTGAGCCTCCAGCTTTATGTATTCAGCGCAGTCAGGACACTTTTTCTCGTGATTGTCGGGGTCAAAGCCCTGAGCGGCTGATCGCTTCTCTTTGCTGCCTGGTGTCTGCTTCTTTTCTGAGGAATTGGGCTTCTGCTGGGAAGACTGCCTGCGAGATGAACGTGTGTCGTCTTCAGCTTCGCCGACAGCGATTGTTGCTATGAAGCCGAAGAGCCCAAATAGGAAACCAAGAGCCCCCCACCCACCAGCACTTCGGTTTTTGTTTGAGGCAATGATGGCAGAGAGGACGCCGAATGTGACAGCCTGAAGGAAGAGGATGCCGAAGACCACGGCAGACGATGAAGGCTATTCAGGGTAGGAGGTGAGCCACAGGGCTTTCCGTAGCGGTAGATTACGGGAGGCGACGGACGGTTTCAATCTTGATTTCCGAACGCTCGCAAGTCGCAGCAAGGACTCCCGGTTTTCGGCGTTGAACGGGTGATACACCCCCAAAATCGGGGGAGGAAGTCGGGCTCATTACTACCGCAGTTCTGAAAATCGGTATTTCAAGCGGTCTGACGGAGGTTTTCGGAGATGGAGAAACGGACGGCATACCCCTATAAGCCACGTGTCAACAGATAAGTGAAGAGAGCTACCTCTAACTTCTAACCACAGGATGCTTCCCGTTATCTACTGGTTTACGGCAGGCAGGACAGGTCTCGTAATCCGCAGGAAGGCGGACACCGTTTTTCTTCACGCACTTTCGCTTTTTGCCACCAGATCTGTTCGAGCCGTCGTCTGGCTTCTCCCAAGCCTTCGTTTTTCCTCTTCCGCTACTCCGTGTCTTACCCCCCTTCTCAGGGGTAGCATCACCAGCGGCGATCAGTGCCAGAAATCCGATTATAGGACTGAAGAGCATTGAGATGAACGCCCAGCCCAAGGGATTTCTATTTCGTTCACTGGCTACATATCCGACCAGCCCGGCGAGGGCGAGCCAGAATAAAAAACCGAGGACGTACATGGAAGAGATGATCTAAGAGGTGGGTGACCAGTCTAGCTTGAATTAGTACACCCCCAAGAAATATGCCTTTGGTCGGAGAGTAAACCTACCGTACCTCTCACTTTTCGGGCGCACATCATTTGGGTCTATCTCAGGTATTTAGCCGAAAACGTTCCAGCTCAACTCCAACAGCTGTCCACGCTGGGACAGAGTGCCCCCTTCTTTCACTGGTTCATTTTTTTATATGGTTCAGCTTTAGCACTTGCATTTGCAGTTCTAGCGGTGTTGGCCTCGAAAAACGTCCTCTGTCGCCGCTGAGGGGTAGATCCTACAGTCTCGAATGCGGATATTGTCGCAAGCCCCTGCCGGGCAGCTATCGATCAGAAACACGTCCTCACGAGCCGCAGCCCTGTGGACACGACTAAGCCAATCGAAGAGCGACTCCCGAAGCGGCTGGGTTCAATGCAGGCGCCAGTTGTACTGGCTCCAGCTAAGCCCATCGGTCAGGTAGCGCTGCTCGATGAGCATCGACTGAGCGGCTCGGAAGTTGCCGCCCAAAAAGCGGGCCGCCGTCAGGACGATGGTGATAATCTCTGCGTCGACGAGACTACGCCGGGAGCTTTCTTTTGGGAGCTTTCTTGATGCCGGCGGGCCTGGAGCCAATCATCCATAAGGCAGCACATTCCAATGATTGCGGTGTCCATGGTCGATCCGTTTGGGAGAAGGAAATGTGATGGTCAACTTCTCCAAGATCGGGCATGGGCACCGCTTTTTCTCGCTGCCCCAACATACCCCACAACTTGGGTTAGCTAATAGGTAAAGGCATCCACGTACCGTTTACACCGTTCCACCATCAGGCGTCCTAGATTTTCTTTGTCGCTTCCGGGATTTCCACGCCTACTCTGTTTGGGATAGAGGCTCCCCAGCGTCCTTTCCACTGTCCGGTACGTTTCTGCTGTTTCGTCGTCGCAAATAGTGGCAGCCTTCCTCGTAATTTCTCGCCGTCCCCATCCCATATCTGAGTCTTTGGACGCCCGCACCACAGCCCCCGCCACCTCTAATTTGCCTTCATTTACAAATTTGCGAATATCTTCTTCTACACGGCCAAAAAGTTCAAATCGGTAGAGCACGTTGTCGAGAACGGAGAGGCGAAAGTCAGCCATGTCTCTGGCTCGCCAAGCTGCCGTTCGCTGTTCCTTGAGAACTTCGTGGGTATCAATCAACTCAGTGAGGGTGCCCCCCCACGTTGCGTCTTCCCCATACTCCGGATCGAGTGGAAGTCGGCTGGGAATTAAGTCTTCGCGAGAAGTCTTTTCATACTTTACTCCCTGTCCAAGCGCAACGCGGGTACTGCGGAGATTCTTTGGCTCGATGCCTTCATCTCGAATCTCTTCATCAGAAATGATGATCTGAGGGGGATACAGCCTACTTTCTCCTGCGAACAGATCTGCGAGGATCCTCTCCTCGATCACTTCTTCGAAAACGTCCTCGACTGTTTTTTCGGTGAGACTCCATGCCCGTATGTCTTTCGGTTCAAACTCGGCGGCTCTCAATGCGAGATTCCACCTCGGTTTTGCTTCAACTTCTTCGACCAAATCGGTGACGAGCCTTTCAAAAACAAGTGCAACGTAATCAATCCGGTCTTCCGTGATGGCAATCCGTTCGGTAAGGGTCTCTAGCCGTAATTGAAGCTCCTCACGGAGTCGAGCCAGCCTCCGGTAGCCGGTCGCGGTTCCTTCCTTTCTGTTTTCCCCGTGGAGCAGATCAACAAACTGCGTCCAGTGCCGCTGAACGAACTGCCGCATGTCACCAATACCAGTGACGGACTCATCTTGGCTTTCCTTGGGGGAAAGGGCTTCGCGGCGTAGATCAGCTGGTAACGTGTTCTCTCCCACATCTTGGGGTGAGTCAAGGTACCAGACCCACATAGGCGGCTCCATTGGCCGCATCTCAGATTGCACATTCGCTGCGTCGTATACTCCCATAGCTCTAACGGTGATTATGTAGTGATCATTTTTGGAGTGCCAACGACGGAAATTAAGACTAAAATTGCACGTTGTAGGGTCTCAGATCCGAAAAGAGGAATGTACGCGAAAAGACAACCGTCCAGTGTTTTTTAGCACGGGCCGTGTTTTCTAAGGTGGGCTTGAACTCAAAGCTCAAAAATCTCGAGATCTGCTATGATGAGCACAAGCCGAATTGAATTGACCAGAGGCCAAGACCGGAGGCGAATCGAGGAGATTGTGGAAGAAACAGTGGAGCGCCTCAGCCGAGACCTCAATCCCAAGTTCGAGAAGTTGAAAATGGTTCTCAGGATTCGGGGCGGCAAATGTTACAAGTCTGACCTCGCGTGGCTCTTAGGACAGAGCGAGCGCACAATTGAGGCGTGGGGTATTGAACCGATGGAATCAAGTCCGGGAAGGAGGAATGTGTATGATTTGGAGGACGTATTTTCTCAGCTCGGTGGGTAATGAGTTCCTCTATCCGGGCAGAGCACTATTCGCCCCAAGCTTCCGAGAGACATGATATCGCCCCTCGATCGAGAATTGTACTGACCTTGAAGTTTCTGTACTGCTATGCCAAAAGACCCAATCTACCGACTGAGCGAATCCGAGTTGCAGCGCTTCGGAGAACGGTGTGCAAATCTAGGAGCGAAGCAAGCCGTCAGGGATCTAGGAAAGAAGATTGACAGTCTGAAAGGCCATTTGAAAACGCTCGCGGTTACACAGGACCTCGTTCCGGAGCACGTACTTCTTTCCTGGCTCGACGTGAGTCGGAAAACGTTGAAGCGGTGGAACGTACCCGTTGACTCAACTTGTGGGCAGACCCGCTTCTACCATATGCCAACGGTGATCGAACACCTGCGAGACGGCGAGAATGAGCAGCAGGAAGCACTGGAGTCTGCGACCTAAAAGACGTTCTCGTACTCTTCATCCATCTCGGTGTCCGGAAACCCGCGTAAGTATTCCTCCGTCACCTCGACGCGACTGTGGCCGAGGATGCGCTTCACCTTGTAGATGTCGCCCATCTCCCTGTACAGCTTCCACGCTGCAGAGTGACGCGACAGATGGAAAGTGAGATTCGTCTCGATCTCGGCCTTTTTCCGGACCTTCTTCAGTTGGCGATTTACATACGCATTTCGGCTCTCAATCGCCCGTTGCACGTCTTCCATTTCATCCAGATCGTACCCATCCAGAATCGGAAAAACTCGGGACTCGGGCTCTTGAGGTCGATTGTCATAGCGATCAAGGATAGCCTCGGCCTTGTCGACAATGGGCACCCCCGCCCCTTCCGAGGTCTTTTTCATTTTGTACTGAATCCGCCCCCCCTCCAGGTGCTTATGTTTTAGCGTGGCGACATCGCTGAACCGCATTCCACCTCCGTAGAGAGCGAATAAAAAGTAGTCAAGTGCCCGACGCTCACTACCTTCCTCCGGCAGATCGACCTCTTCAAGCGCCTCGATCTCCTCGAAGTCGAGCTTTTCTTTCTGGGACGGTGCCGAGTCGATTGTGATTTTCGGCCAAGGGTCGCGGTCTGCATGTCCTTCCTTCACTGCTGCATTCCACATCGTCTTGATCTGGGTCAGCGTCTTGCCAACAGTGTTTGGCGCATTTCCTCTCACCTCGTACATATGATTCCGAAATTCACGGATAAGCTGGACTGTTAGAGCATCGAACGAAAGGGTGATGTCCTCCTGGCTTTGTCCGCTTTCATCTTCGAGAAAACCCAGGAATTTGCGGATCCCGGTCCTGTAGTGTCGGAATGTTGTCATTTGGTCGCGCCGTCGATACGCCTCAACCTCATCCCACGCGAAAGCGATGAAATCGTCGTAGCCACTTTCTTCCTCTTCACCGAAGAGCTCTTCTTTGACCACCTGTTGGATGCGACTGGCCGTGATGACCTCTCCGGCTGACTGGAGACGCGAGACGGCTCGTTGCGCCACGGACTCGACCTCACTCAGTCGAGCGTTGATGCGAGAACTGTCGGGATGCGACCGAGTGACCCGCTGGCGATCGTCGTTCCACTTCGACGCGAGAACGTCAAGGTCCAGAGAGACGAACTTGCGCTTGCCAGAATGCGAAATGCGAAGCCGGACCGGAGCGTATCCGTTGCTCTCGGTGCGCTCCGTTCGGCACTGTATCGTGAGGGAGGCCATGGGCCTGAGGGCGTTTAAATGAAGTCGATTGGGTGCACTTATGGGTGCACTAAACGTCGGTCAACGCTCGGACAGAATCAATCCAAATCTGGACTCAGCGTCTATAGAGCCTTTTTTTGCCATTTTGGGCGGTAGTGTCCGTATGGTGATCAGGACCACATGGAACCGGCATCTCCACAACGTACGCCCCTGAATCGCCCCCATGGCGGCTCAGGGGCTTTCCTTTTGCCCTTTCGCGATGGCGTGCTGGGCGTGTGTCACCGTCATTCATGTGAGTGCCCGAACCTTCACCGGGGACTGGCTGACTCAGGTTCCCGCCGCCCCAATGAACCGCACAGGCTGTATGACAACGGCGGCGGCACCGCGTGCAGAGGCCTTCGGTAGCGGCCCGGCCGACGCCCGCACGGGTTCAATGCGGCCCCGGCTCACACCTCGGCGGGAGCATTCCGGGAGGCCAATTTCCCGTGGCGGTGGCGTTCCGACACCTCATTTCTCGAGGCCACGGCCGGAGGTGGGGCTTCCCTTGGGCCCCATCCAGAAAGAGACCGCTCTACCGATCAATCGGCGGTCACGCGCGGCGGCAGGACGATGCGGGGGATCGTGTCCGGGGCCAAAAGGGCCGCAACGGGTACCGGCGCAATCCCCAGGCCCCCATCGGCAACGAGGTGAAGAGGGACTGCTGTGAACCTTTCTGCTTCCGGCCCCTTTCCTTCTTGCCTCCGAGGTTGTCTCGCGGGGGACCCACTCCCTCCAGCCGAGGCACAGCGCGCTTCGGTGACCAACCGGCTCTGCCGGCCCCTGTCTATCCCCCTCCACGTTCCTCTCTCCTCATGGCCCGCAAACGCCGCCCTCTCTCCCCCGACGAAAAGCAGCGCCTCGACGCCCTGCTCGACGCGGTCATGGACACGACTGTACACCATTACGGCGCCGAGCCGCGGTCGGCCGTCCGCTACGACAAGCGGGAGGAAATGTACGGCGGCTCCGGCACCACGTACCTATTGCAGATGTTCGAGGACGGGGAGCTCGTCAACAACCGAATCGGGGCCTACATGGTGCTCCCCACCCGTGGAGACAGCGCCGGCTTCCATACGCACGGCGACCGCAACGAACAGGAGCTCTACGTCGTGATGCGGGGCGAGGGGACCTACCTCGAAAAGGATCACGCCGAGGCCGAGGCGCGCAGCGTTCCCATTGAGGAAGGCACGATCACGACAGTGCGCGGAAACGCGCTCCACGCGGTCCGCAACACGGGTCCCGAGCCCCTGATCATCTTCGTGATCACTACCTTCGAGCCAGGGAAGCCCCACAGTCGGGACCAAGAGCAGCACGGCCCCGGACAATCATGAGACGCCGCGGCCGTTGACGTGGTCGATGCGCGCCTCATTTCGGCGTCTCAGGACTCAGTCCTCCCCTCCTACTACACATCCAGGACCCAGAACGCCAAGGGCTCGACGAAAATCTCGGGACGGCACCGGCCTCACCCTGCGTGCTGCGATTCCGTCCACTCTCCAAAGGAGTGCATGCCTACGCCCCAAAGAACCGCCGTGCACGTTCTTTGGAAAAGCCCCCATCCCTCAAACCCAGGAACGACCACCGCGAGCAGAGGAGCAATCGGGAGGGACGCCAGAAAGAAGGCACCGGCAAGAAGCCCAATCCGCTCAAGGGCGGATGCGGTGGCCAGACGAGAGCGGAATCTGGAACGGAGGTCGAAGAAAGCCTCAATCATCGCGGGCCGGACGGGGTGCGGAAGGGCGAGAGATTCCAAAATATTGCTGCGGCGATCTACGGAAGACGGGTAGGACCCGTTCCGTCACTCATGAGAGGCCATGCGGCCGTCCAGCGTCGTCCGGCACGGGACGCTGCGGTTCCAGACGGGGCGTGTCGGGACTGACCTCACCCCTCGCGCAGGTCAAGCTTCGGGAGCGAGGCCCCGCAGCGGGAGTGTGGACTTCTCACCTCGGCCTGTCTCTGGGGGCCGCCCAGCACGTCCGCCCGCATGGGTCCGCGGACCACGCCGCCTGGGCAGGGCACCTCCGGTGGGTGTTCAGGACGTTGCGAAGCCAATGTCCCCGTCTCCGCCGCTGTCGTCCCTGAGCCGGTCGAGGAGCTGGTGCCCCTTCATGGTGAGGACATGGATATCGTGGCTGTCGGGGCTCTCAAGGGCCGGCAGGCCCCCGTAAAAGTCCTCCTGGGGGGTCAAACATTCGGCGTGGACCAGCAGTCCAACGTGGTGATAGACTGTCTGGAGCTCACGTTGTCGCACTTCTTCCGCTGCGGGCTGGTCCGAATCGGACTCGTCCACGCGTTCTTTCGCAATCCGGTCGGCGGGCCTCAGCTGCCCCGACGCGACGGGCGCGTCGCTGTCGTCGACAAGGACGCCGGGCGCCGCCGGAAAATCGGGAGCGTCGTGGGGGGCGAACTCCTCATAGGATTCGAGGAGGTCGGCGAGTAGGTCCAAGTCAACGTCCATGAGTTGGGGGCTTGTGGGGTGGGTTGTATCGCGTTTTGGAGTCGTCTTCGGGGTGTACCTGTGCCCGGCCCTACCGGGCGCCGTGCACGAGGGAGCGCTGCTACTCCGCCGGTCCTCCGCCGGCGGGGTCTTCTTCCGAGGCCTTGTTCTGCTGCCGCTCAAAGGCCCGGGCGACCCGGCCGTCGGCGTTGCGGGTCACGTCCAGATCGGCGTCGCGGGCGAGCTGCGCAACCGCGTCCGCCTCGTCCTCCCGCACCTGCAGACTGGTCGCCCGCCGGGTCCCGAGGCGCCCGTCCCCAGTCGACCGGGCATCGTGTGCGCCGGTGGCCACGGTGGCGACGGTCCGGACCCGCTCGGCCGGCCCCACGACCTCGATGGTTTCGGTCGACGGCGCCTCGCCGACCGCCTCCCGCACCCGCTGTACGTGGGTCGCCTCGACGTCCATCGTTTGGAGCAGGCCCGGCAGGGTCAGCAGGCCAAAGGATCGCCCCCCGGTCTGCTGGTCAAACTCGTGAATCAACTCCGTCCGGGGATAGAGGGCGGTGCCTTTGCCGCCTTGATGCCACCAGTCGGACTTCCGGTCCTGCGTCACCAGCACCGCGTCCCGGTCGCGGCGGGCGGCGACCGCCAGAAGGGTGTTCCAGATCAGCAGGTCCCCGGCGGCGTTCTGGTCCTTGCCGCTGTCGAGGTAGCCGGGGGGGCGGCTGATGTCATCCCGACGCTGGACCTCCGCCGTGACATCCCGGACAGTCGCATCCAGATCCTGAACGGCCTCGCCCTCGAAGAGCGCACTGTAGGCCTCACTGATAAAGTCGTCCCCCGCCCAGGCTTCGAGTTCCCCCATGAGCATTCGGGCTTCATGCTGGTATGCTTCCGTCAGCGCAGCGATCTGTTGACGGAGCTCATTGAGGCGGTCCGCATGCCCAAGGCTCTCGACGAGCGCCCGATTCGAGAACGCCCCCGCCCGCTTCGGGAGGGCCGGCGGCCCCACCTGCCGGGATAGGTCGTCGTACAGATCCGTGATCTTGTGGGAGCGCACAACGGCGTACTCCCGGGCTGCGTGCCCGGGCACGATCAGCCGAGTGTCCTCCCGCAGTCGACCGAACGCATTGAGGGCCGCCCGGGCCGCCGCCTCGGTCGCGTCGTACAGAAGAAGGAGCGCCGAGGTATCCAAGAACACCAGGGTCGAGGACGCCGCCGCGTCGGGCGGACTCAGGTCAAGCCCAAATGCAGACTGGGCGTCGGGAAAGCGCTCCTCGTACGCGAAGGATCGGGGGGACGTCGTGCCCTCGGCCTCGTGGTCTTCCGTACCCTCTTCGGTCGGACCGGACGGAGACGCTTCGGGAGAGGACTTCTGCACGAGAGCCTTGGGGGGAATGGGACATGCGTCGAGCGAGTCCTTCGAACAGAGTCGCAGAAAGCGAGATTCGGGCGACTTGTGTAAATCTAGTACCACACGGCTGGGCCGCGTCGCCCCCGGCCGGCAGTAGCAGGTGGGCGTTGTCCTCATCGGCCGCTGTCACCACTCCGACCACGCCCGGGGCGGGTGCTCCTGGAGTGCAAGCCCGCGGCGATCCGGGGCGCGGGTGCCGTACACTGCGAAGGTGTCCGGCGTGGTTTCAAATGACCCCTCTTCGGAGGTCGACCCGGAGACGACCCGTGCGCTTCAATCCGTGGTGGTCTCGATAGCGGATCAGGTCATGGAGTCGCAGAGCTTTCTCGTCGCCTCCTCCCTTCTGCTGGCGGGACTGCTCAGTCTCACGGTGTGGCGGCTTTTCCGGACCCGATTCGATCGGGGGGCGCAGGCGGTGGCCTTTTCAGTGGTCACGGTGGCCCACGCGGTGTTCTTGACAACGGCCCTCCGGTGCCTGTACGTACCCGCCGCCTACGCGGGCAGTGGGAAGGCGGTGGCGCCCCCGTCCCTCCTCGTTTACGGGACGACCGCCACATACACCAGCATTGCCGTGTCTCAGGCGCTCGGGGGCGGGCTGAAAGCCGCCGCGAAGGGGCTTTTGGCCCTCTTCTGGGCGGCCTCGGAGACCGGACTGCTTCTGGGAATAGCGATCGGGGCCTACTTCTTCTGTCGGGCCAGAACCCAAGTCTCAGAAGGCTCCTCAATCGAGAACCCAACGGTGTCGTTTGAAGCCAACGGCACGACCCTGGAGCTTGGGGCACTCGGTGCCTTGGGGACTCTGTTGCTCCCATTCCTGGTTTACGCCGGGATTGAAGCGTATTACCGCCTCCGATAGTCTCGCCTCATTCTGAGGAGGCTGCCCCCAAGTCTCAACGCGTCATCCGGTTCGATCGGCTGTACTCGCTGTTCCGACCGTCCGTTGCTCCTTCTCCTTTCTCATCGTTTTTCGTGCGGCCCGCACCCGCACCTTTCGTCCCACCAGGCCCGGCCCGGCGGATTGACTTTCTTTCGTTTTGTTTGTGTAGATTCAAACCGAAAAGCCCCCGCGCGGCAGGCCAGTGCCGGGCACCGGGTGCGTATGCGGCACAGGCGCGTCGACGGGAGAAAGCGGCCTGCGGTCTCCCTGCCCCACGACTGTCGGAGCGAATCGCTGCTGAGAGAGCCCGCGTGCACGTGCTGATGACATCCGTGAAGTCTGTTAGGGCTCCGTCGGTCGTTCTGTTCGTTGCCCTCGTCGTCCTGCCCCTGCAGCAACAAGAGGGCGTTCCCCTCACGGCCCCATTCCAACCGCCGCAGGGCGGCACGGAGCCCGCTGACGAGCCCCCCTTCGGAACGGCGGCGGCCTCCCCTCCGGAGATTAAGGTCGTCACGTTTAACCAGGGCAGGTTCGACCCGCGCATCCTTGAGCCGGTCCGCTTTTGGCCCCGGGGGCATACGGCCGTGATCATCGACGGGGCGGTGCACAGCTTCGAGACCGACTGGCAATGCGGCGAAACGGAGGCGGAATACAAGCGGGCAAATGAGTGGCGGGGCGCGTGGGTACAGGTTCTCGATCTCCCCGCATCAGACGCGAAACAGATCCGGAAGGACTTTGCCCGATCGTGCGGGACCGGGGCATTTTTGCTGACGGGAGTTTGTACGAGCAGCGCGGGCCGGCTTCTCCAAAACGCACTACCCGACCTAACGGTCACCTGGGCGCCGATGCGCCTCCGAGCGCAGTTGGGCAGACGAGGCTACGTGGACCGCACGTATCGGTGGCACCGCGAGGTCTGGGCGGATCATTTTGTCCGGTGCCTGCGGGGGGAGAACGGGGCTCAGCCCCCTCTCAAAGGCCCCCATCTATCGAGAGGAATGGCCAGGAAGGCGCATGGCAAATGCCTAAAACAACTGGGGCTACGCACAGAGGACGTTTCCCTTCCAGTCGAATCCTCCGCAGACCCGGCCAGGTCGTCTCCGCCGAAGCCCTCCCTCCACAATCGGGGCACGCCCAATCAATCCAGACACGCGGCCCCCACGAAGTCGAGCGCATCCCCCAAGCGATCACGCGCCAACGGAAGGGGGACCCACAGTCGAAGCCTGGATGGCGCGCAGGGACCGCCCCGGAAGCGCGAGCGGGAGACAAAACCGGGCCACCGGCCCCACTCTGTGAACACGGAGACGTCGGGCCCCGGCCGACGAGCGCTTTCAGTGCGGTCGGTGCACGTGCACAACCACGAACCTGCAGGGCAACGAGAACCGGGACCGGTCTCGATCTTCACCGTACCGGTCCCCCCTGTGGGCCTTCCGTCCGCGAGTATTTTTCGACACTCGGGAGACGCCACGGCCCGAGTTGTTGATTCCGTTACGGATGTCCCTTGACGATTCAGGGGGCAACGTTGTTAGATTGGTGTTGCTCCACCAGTTAAAAACACATGCCGCTTTGAAATTTTAATTTTTAAAAATTGTTTGGTGTAGGAGACGCCGAGTTTGCCCCGGCATCGAACAGGGCGCAGTGCCCCGCCAGCCCGATATCCCCACCGCCAGTTTTTCACGACCATGCCTGATGTTTCTTACCCTTCCACGTACGAGTGCTCCGGCTGTACCGATGGATTAACCGTGACTCGGGAAGATGCCCGCGGCCTCTATCCCGATCCCGATTCGCCGAACGCCCCGGAGGTTGTTCTTCAGGAACGGGGCTGGTTCAAGGGCCCAAACGGTGAGCTCTACTGTCCGGACTGCGGAAAGTCGGCAGGCCGCTAAAGGTCCACACGGGGGCGGATGGGTTCTCAAAAAGGGGACCCACGGGGTGTGCACGGACACAAATCACGTACATCCAGCGCCTGCAGGTGGCAGTCAGGCCTCCACGCTGGGGGCGTGGTATGCCCCCAGCCCCCAGTGGCCATTGATCCGCGGTGGTACAGTCCACGGGAGAAACCTCCGACGCACGATCTGCAGGGAGCATCCGGGCTCACTTGGAGGCGTGCACAGCCCTCATGCAGACCAAAACGCGGGTCGCCTCCGCGGACGACGCATATCTTAACGGGATTTCAGGGGCGGGCGACAACCGGACGATCGTGGGGCTCGATGCGACCTCGTGCACGTACTGAGTCATGGGGACTATCCCGGGGTTCTGCTCTTGCCCCCATTCACGCAGAACACGTCACTGTCCAGTGTGGGTAGGGAGGCGGCTTTTCCCGACACCGAACGGACTGTTTTCCGCAATCGTAAGTGCCTTCAGCATTTGTCTCTTGACGGGCCGCCCACAAACACATCATCCCCAATGCTCAACTACCTCTTCAACCTCCGCACCAAGCCCCCACTTCAGAAGGGGGCCGTACGCGCCGGGATCTTTTTCGTGCTTCTGCTTCCGATCACTGCGCTTTTCAACTACCTTGCGGGGACTCCTGCCGCGTGGTCGGTCGGAACGTTTGTTGAGATCAGTGTCGCATCGGTCCTCTATGCCCTATTCGTCCACTACTTCTGGGACGAGAAGGACTCCTCGGACCGCCAGGACCAGCCGCCCCCCACGACCCGGTCGCCCCGATGACCTCGCGCGGTCCAGCCGGTCGTCGTGCCCCTTGATGTGGCCTTTCGGGGGTCTCCGTCCCGCCCCCCACGAAGAATCCCAGCGCGGCGCCGGGAACGGAGGCCCCGTGTGGCCTCGTGCTTCAGCGTACCCCCCTAGATGGGTTGCGGACGGCGGGCAGCCCCCTCGTTGCCCCAAACAAAAAAAGCCTGCATCGACAGCTGGGCGGGGGAGGGCGCTGTCGAGCAGGCTTTAAGCGGCGTTCCGCAGAACGCGTAGCCGGACCGGTCGACCCGAAGGTCGACGGTCAGCTAGTTGTCATGCGCAACGCACAACCACACGATACGATGGCCCGGGCGAGGGTGCAAGGGCCTTCGACAAAGACTTCGCATAAGGAGCAAGGAGATTCAGCGGAGAGAGCACAGCCCGGGGCGGAGCAGCGTGGACGGCGAAGGCCCGCGCTGCAACAGCCCCCTCGCGGCAGAGGGCCCCGAACCAGCACTGGGCCCCTTCTCCGCTTCCGGAGCCCCCGCTCCGGGCACGCCTCGGGCCCTGCCCGGCCGGCAAGGAAGGACGTCTGGGGGCGCAAAGCAGGCCGCGTGCGCAGTGGAAGGGGACGGTGCGTTTGACGGGTGACCGTTCATCACTGGCCCTGCACTCATCGCTGGCCCTGCAAATGTCTCCTGCCACACGATGTGGCTAGCATTGGGACGCGGCCTCACTGGGCCTCTTCCAGTGCGCGACCGGCCTCCCGAAACGCGTCTTTTGCACGATGGTAGGCGTCGTTTCGGTCCACGATCGGAGCCGGATAGCCGGGGGCCGCGTCCGAGAAGTCCTCTTGCGTTCCGGAGGCGAGCCGGTCGGCATCGACGTCCCGCACCTCCGGCACCCAGCGCTTGATGTACTCGGCCTCCGGATCGTGCTTCTCGGCCTGGGAGTAGGGGTTGTAGATGCGGAGCCGGTAGTCGGTGCCCACCGAGGCGGCCCACTGCCAGTTGCCGGCGTTCACGGCGGGGTCGTAGTCGGTGAGCGTCCGCGCAAAATGCTGTGCGCCCCAGCGCCAGTCCACGAGCAGGTCTTTCGTGAGAAAGCTGGCGACGACCATTCGCACCCGGTTGTGCATGTAGCCGGTTTCGCGGAGCTCGCGCATGCCGGCATCGACGAAGGGCACGCCTGTGGCCCCCTCGTGCCACCGGTCGAACTCGCCCCGCTCGTTGCGCCAAGGGATGTGCCGGCCGATCGGGCGCAGTGAGGTGGTCAACTGCTCGGGGCGATGGAAGAGGAGGTGGGTATAGAAGTCCCGCCAGTAGAACTGGCTGATCAGCTTGTGGTAGTCCTCGAACGCCTTCTTCACCACGTACAGGGACTCCCGGATCGAAATGGTGCCAAACTTGTGGTGCGCCGAGAGGGCCGTCAGTGACTCTTTCGCCGGCTGGTGGCGGGCGTCCCGGTAGGCCCCCAGCGTCTCGATCTCCTCGAGGAACTCAATTCCCTCCGCCCGTCCGCCCTTCGCCCGAAGGTCGTCGGTGGGGTAGCGGTCGTACGTCTCCAACGGAGTCGTCTCGACTGAGAGTGCGCGGTCGCAGAACGGCCCCTCCACCTTGCCCCTCGGAGGGGGCGTGGATACGGATTGGGCGCGCCGCCGAAACGGGGTGAAGGTGTGGTAGGCGCCTCCCCCACTGGGCTGGACCTCCTCGGGCTCGGTCAGGAGAAGCGCGTTTGACGACTGAAACCGAGCCCCTTCCTCGCGGCACACCGAGCGCAGCTGGTCGTCCCGGCGCCGGGCAAACGGCGTGTAGTCCCTGTTGACGTGGACCGCCGAGATGTCCCCTGCGGAGACGAGCTCGGAAAGAATGGCGGCCGGGTCGCCCTCGAAGACGAAAAGCCGCCCCCCTCGCTCCCGCAAACGCCGCCGGAGTTCTTTCAGCGAGCGGACCAGAAAGGCGAACGCGTGCTCGCTGAAGAAGGCGTTGTTGTCGGGGTCGCACTGTCGGGGGTCAAAGATGAACGCCGGAACGACCTCGTCCGACGCCCGGCACGCCCGGGCCAGCCCTGTATTATCGGCCAGTCGAAGGTCCCGGCGGAAAAGGAAAAGACTGCGGTCTGGCACTGTACCGGGCCGGGCGTCTGAGGGCGTGCGACGACGAAGGCAGAACTCGGGGAGCAGTAGCCGGGCGGCCCCCAAAACGATGCGATTGGACAAAAAAATAGGTGCCCCAGAGCCGCGGGGCGGGGGGAGGGTCACGGCTCAGGGCACCCAAAAGTGGAGCCACGGGGATTCGAACCCCGGACCTCTTGCATGCCATGCAAGCGCTCTACCGACTGAGCTATGGCCCCGAAAGTAGGACGTCTGTTGTGGCGATGTCGGGCGTAGTGGCGTCACCGTCATTTGCGATTATGCCCTACTTTGAGCTTTTTCTCGCGTTCCGGAGCGGCGGAGTTTGGACGTTGTTTCATCGAATTTGCTCCGACCGACCACGGAGGCATCACGGGTGGGGTGGGGTGAGTAACAAGACGACTGAGCGGCACGTATGAATGCCGTCATACACTCGTTCACCATTCCTTTCTCTCTATGAAGCTTGCGCTCGTTGGCACCGGACAGATGGGAGGCGCCGTGGCGAGGGAGGCCGAAGCCGACTCCCACGAGGTTGTCGCCCGCTTTCATTCCGACCGGCCTTTCCTGGAGGCGTCCCGCTCGGCCGTGGGGGAGGCCGACATGGCCGTCGACTTTTCCCTCCCCGAGCTGGCCGTCCCGCATCTCCGGCGCTGTTGCGAGTGGCAGGTGCCCGTGGTCATGGGCACAACCGGGTGGTACGACGCGCTCGATGACGTCCGGACGCTCGTCCAGGAGCACGACGCCAGCGTGCTGTACGCCCCGAACTTTTCGATTGGGGTCGCGGTCCTGTCCCGGGCCCTCGGCCACGTCACCACGCTCATGGACGCGCTCGACGACTACGACGCGTTCGTCCAGGAGCTGCACCACACGAAGAAGGCGGACAGCCCCAGCGGAACGGCCCAGATGCTCGCCGAGCAGGTCGTAGATGGGCTCAGCCGCAAGGACCACGTCGAGCCGGAGACGCAACACCAACGGATCGATCCCTCGGCCGTGCACGTCAGTTCCACCCGTGCCGGCACGGCGTTCGGCGAGCACACGGTTGCGTTCGATAGTCCCTTCGACCGCGTCGCGCTCCGCCACCGCGCCAAGAACCGACGCGGGTTTGCCGCGGGCGTTCTGCGGGCCGCCGAGTGGCTCCGCGGGCGTCGCGGCCTTTTCACGCTGGACGACGTGCTGGACGACTGGCTTAACGCCTGACCCCACTTTGTCGACCGCACCCTCTCCTCCCACCGATCAACCCAATTCCTTCCCCCATGGCACACGACATGCTCTTCCGCGGCGTCGCCCCCGCCCTGGTCACCCCCTTCACGTCCGACGACGACATTGACGAGGCCGCGTTTCGGCGCCTGATCGACGCCCAAATCGAGGGTGGGGTCTCTGCCCTCGTCGTGCTGGGCACCACCGGCGAGAATCCGACGATTACCGAGGACGAACGCCGCCGCATCGTCGACGCCGCCCTGGACGCGGCGGACGGGCGGGTGCCCGTTATCGTCGGCACCGGGACGAACAACACCGACGAGAGCGTCGCCTTCTCCAAGGCAGCGGTGGACGCCGGGGCCGATGGCCTGCTCGTGGTGGGCCCCTATTACAACAAGCCCTCCCAGGCCGGCTTCGCGGCCCACGTCGAGACCATCGCGGCGGCCGCCGAGGCGCCGATTATTCTCTATAATGTGCCCGGCCGCACGAGCTTCAACATCGCCCCCGAAACCGCGCTGCACCTGGCCGAGGAGGTCCCCCATGTGGCCGGCATCAAGGAGGCCTCCGGCGACATCGAACAGATCGACGACCTGTTGGCCCACCGGCCGGACGGCTTCGGGGTCTACTCGGGCGACGACGAGATGACGCTCCCCCTGCTCGCCATGGGCGGGGACGGGGCGGTTTCCGTCATCAGCAACGCCCTGCCGGGGCCCTTCTGCGAACTCGTGGCGGCCGGGCTCGACGACGACCTGGCGACGGCCCGCGACCGGCACGCCGAGTTGCTCCCGGCCATGCGGGCCTGCTTCCTGGAGACGAACCCGGTGCCCATCAAGGACGTCTGCGCCGCGCTCGGCTGGATGGAGCCGCACGTGCGCCTGCCCCTCACGCCGATGGACGAGCGCTCCCCCGTCCGCCAGCGCGTGCTGTCGGCGTTCGACGACCTGATTGACGTCACGGTCGCCTGACGTGGCCCGGCCGCGCCCCACCGCCGCACGCCCGAGAGGCCCCTACCGGGCGAACAGTGCCACAATGCCGCCGACGGCGGCCGTGTAGCCGGCCGAGCCCAGCCACAGGCCGTACAGCAAAAAGCCCGTCGTGGCCTGGGTCTGCAGCGCGACGAGCGCAACGAACAGTCCGTTGTGCAACAGGGCCACCACGAGACTTCCGAGGAGGGCCTGCTGCGGCCGGATAATGAGGGGCGTGTGCTCCTCCACCGCAAACCGGCCCACCAGAAACCCAATCAGGGCCTTCACGAACATGTGGATCCCCCACGTGCCGTAGGCCACGTCCAGGGCCAGGCCCAGCCCCGCCCCCGCCAGCGTGCCGCGCCGGCGCCCCTCCCGCAGCGCGTACCACCCGAGGAAGAGGAGCACGGCGTCGGGGTAGGCGCCGTAGATCCGCAGGCGGCCCACGATGAGCCACTGCAGCCCAAACACCCCAACCGCGGCGAGAAGTCGACGGGCAGAACGCGACATACAGGAAGAGGGACGACAGACGCAACGTGCGGGGCCTGCAGGTCCGTTAGGATGGAGGGGCGGTGAGCAACCGGACGATGTCGTCCATGGTGTGGGTGATCTGATAGGACGGCCCGGTGTAGTTGTTGGCGAACAGGGCGAAGGCCACACGCCCTCCGTCCGGACGCTCGGCGTACCCGCTCAGTCCCCGCACGAAGGCGAGGGACCCGGTCTTGGCCCGCACCTGCGTGCGGCCCAGACGCGTGCGGAGGGTCGTGTTGCGCTCGCCCCCGCGCGGAATCGACGCCCGAAAGACATCGCCAGCCGCGTGGTCGTTCATGTGGGCGAGAAGCGCCTGGAGGGCCCGGGGCGTGACGAGGTTTTTGCGGGACAGCCCCGACCCGTCGTTGAGGGAGAGCGGCCGCGTGTTGATGCCGGCCCGCCGCAGAAACGACTCCGTGCGCTGAATGCCCCCCCGTGTGGAGCCCCCCCATCCATACGTCCGAAGGACCTGCTCCGCATAAAAGTTGTTGCTGCGCTTGTTAATCTCGGTGACGATCTCGGACAACAGGGGCGAGACGTACACGAACAGGGGCTTGCCCCCCCCGGACGGGGCATCGACCGCCTCCGCATTGACGAGCTCCAGATCCGTCTCGATGCCGGCATCCTGAAGACGCTCCCGGAAGATGCGGAGCGTAAAGGCCGTCGGGTCGCTGACCGGCACGTTGCGCACCCCACCGTAGGACCGCGCCACCGATCCGGTCAGCACGATCCTGTTCGTCGAAAAGGTGCGGTTGATGAGCAGCGTGCTCCCCCGCCACCGCTCGCTCGTGACGGCCTCGTTTTTCACCGAGAGCACCCCCTCGGGTTGAATGCGCACCTCGGGCGGCGTTCCCGGCGTCGTCGCCCGAACCGTGACGGGCACCGTGTTGTCCCGGTAGCTGAGTCCTCCGGCGCGGACGCCCATCTGCTGGCCCTTCTGCCGGGTCAGGTAGCTCACGCTCCAGCCGTCCGGATAGAACCCATTCAGGAACGCCTGGTCGTCCCCAATGAGGCGCCCCTCAATCCGACGGACCCCCATCTCGGCCAATCGCTCCGCCCAGTTGCGGAGGGGGTCCGTGCGCTCCAGGGCGGTGCTTCCGAACGTCGGGTCCCCGGATCCGACGAGCCGCAAATCGCCCCGCATCACCGAGTCCCGCGTCGTTCCGTCAAAAGAAAGCGTCGTCTCGTACCGGTGCTCTGGTCCCAGCAGATCGAGCGCCGCGGCCGTGGTGAACAGCTTCTGGTTGGACGCCGGTAGAAAGCCGCGGTCCCCGTTCCGCTCGTACAGGAGGCTGTCGCCCTCGAGGTCGTAAATACTGACCCCCCAGAACGCATGGGCGGCACGACGCTCCTGAAGCAGCGAATCGATGCGGGCCGGGAGGGGCTGCGCCAGGGCTTCTGTCGGTAGGGACACCACGGCGAGCAGGATTCCCGCGACGAGAACGCACCGGCGGTACATGGAGGAGAGGCACTTAAGGCTGCGAGAATGGACGACGGCTGGAACCTTCCTCAGTGATCCATGGTTTCTTGTGCTCGACGAAAAGCGCTCTTCCCCATCCCCTGGACGATCCTGCTTTCGTCACCGCCTCGGCGTGTCGCCTTGCATCTAGGCCCTTTCGCTTCATGCCCCAGTCCTCTCGGCGCCAGAATCGATCCGGGACGCTTGTCTTCGCGAACTGGAACTACGTCCTTCTTCTGATCGGCGTAGCGCTCATCGTGGTGGGCTTTACGGCCATGTACCTTGAGGGGCAGTACCTGGGCTTCATTTCCCTCTACGTCTCCCCGGTCCTCATCATCGGCGGATACGCCGAAATCATCTACGCGCTTCTGTGGGCTCCCGATGAGCAGTCCGCGGCGGAGGAGCAGTAGCTAGCGGGGTTCCGTCTCGGCCTCGTAGAGCAAAGCGGAGGCCCGGCGGTCACGGAAATCTTTCACGCCCTTCGCCCAGGACGCGATGATGGCCTCCGGGGACGCGCCGGCCCGGAGCTGCGTCACAAGCCGATCAGTGCCCGCCAGTCGCGTGAGGTGCTCGGGCCGACTCACAAACGCCGTATCTCCTCGCACCTGCGCGCGCTCATGCATGGCATGGAGGGCGTGAAGACCGACCTTGACCGGCTCCACGGCACGGCGGTCTGTCACCCGCACCTCGAAGCCGTACAGCTGTTCGCCTTCGAACCGAGGCGCCGGCGCCCCCGGCATGGAGCGAGGCGTGAAGGCCGCCGTGTCCACGGCCACGCCGGCTAGATCTCGGGCACGAAGCGTGTCGACCACCCGCTGGGCCGCTGCCGGCGGCCACGGCGCGCCGATCTGACGGAACGGCCGCTCCGTTCCCCGCCCCTCACCCACCCGGACGCCCTCGAAGAAGCACATTCCTGGGTACAACAACGCGGTCTCCCAGGTCGGCAGGTTGGGGCTCGGCGGCCTCCAGTCGCGCCCTGTGTCCGGCCACTGCGTATCGCGCGACCAGTTTTTCATTTCCACCACGGACAGATCCAGTGCCCCGACGCCCGCGAGCAGCTGCTCGGACTGAATGTAGCGGGCCAGCTCCCCAATCGTCAGGCCGTGGGTGATTGGGATCGGGTAGCGCCCCACGAACGAGGCGTGGGGGGGCTCCAGAACAAAGCCGTCGGTGTACGTCCCCCCCAGTGGATTTGGGCGGTCGAGCACCACGAACGGCAGGTCGGCCTCGGCGGCGGCCTGCATCGACAGGCCCATCGTGGTGATGTACGTGTAGAACCGCGCGCCCACGTCCTGCACGTCGAACACCAGAACGTCGAGCCCCTCGAGCATCTCCGGCGTCGGCCGCCGCGTGTCGCCGTAGAGGCTGTAGACCGGCGCCCCCGTGCGGGGATCGCGGGCGTTACCCACCTTCTCCCCCGCGCCGGCCGTCCCCCGAAAGCCGTGCTCCGGCGAAAAGAGGGCCCCGAGCTCCACCGTGGGGGCCGCGGCGAGGCGATCTGCCAGGTGCGAGGTGTCCACCCGCGTCGTGTGATTGGCAATCAGTCCGACCCGCTGGCCGGACAGGGACGCAAAGTCATTCTCGGCGAGCACCTCGGCCCCCACCCGTACCGGTGCGGACTCTTCTTCGTCCGGCGCACACCCCATCAGTCCCGCAGCCATGACTCCCAAGAGCAACAGCCCGCAGTAGGCCCTGCGCCGCGATCCAAAAAGGCCTGGGAGAACACTCACGTGTTGGCGACGATTTCGTGCTCGGGAAAGAAGTAGCCGGCCTCCTTTTGCCCGTTCGACGGGGAGTCGGAGCCGTGAACGATGTTTTCCTGGATGGACCCGGCAAAATCACTCCGGATGGTTCCCTCCGCCGCCTCGTCGGGGTCGGTCGCCCCAATCAGCTCACGGAAGTCCGCGATGGCGTTCTCTTTTTCCAAAACGACGGGCACGCACGGCCCGCTCGACATGAAGTCGGTCAGGTCGTCGAAGAACGGCTTGTCCTCGTGGACCGCATAGAAGCCTTCGGCCTCGGCCTTCGACATCGTAATCATTTTCATCGCGCAGAGTTGAAACCCGGCGTCTTGAATGCGGCGAAGGACCTCGCCGACCTTTTCCTTGCGGACACAGTCGGGCTTGAGAATGGCGAGGGTGCGTTCGGTGGCCATGGCTGCAGAAGAGGGAAAGAATGAGAGATGATGAGACGGCTCCGACTGTGGGCTCGCGGCGTTGACACGAGTTGCGGCCCACGCGTCGACATCCTCAAGGTATGGGATGCACGTCTCTTTGCAGTCCCCCTGGTGTTAGTCATCCGTGAATCCCAAAAGCCCGCTCGTAACGAGTGTGCCATCCACACTGCTCTGTGCGTCTTCGGGGCAACAGGGCTTCCCCGCGTGCATTGGAAAACCGCTGTCCTTCTCACAAGTCCCTACTCGACCCGTGTCGACCCTCAACCACGCAACCCTCGGTGGCGGCTGCTTCTGGTGCCTGGAAGCGGTGTACGAAGAAGTGGACGGCGTCACGGAGATTGTCTCCGGCTACGCCGGCGGCCACGTCCAAGCCCCTTCGTACCGGCAGGTCTGCAGCGGCACCACCGGCCACGCCGAGGTGGTACAGCTGACCTACGATCCGTCCGTGATCGCGTACCGTGACCTGCTGGAGATTTTCTTCACGATCCACAACCCGACCACCAAGGACCAGGAGGGCGCCGACGTGGGCCCGCAGTACCGATCCATCATTCTCCACCACGACGATGAGCAGCGGGAGATTGCCGAGGGCCTCATCGAGCGCCTGGAGGCCAACGGGGTCTTCGGGGACCCGATTGTGACCGAGGTGGAGCCCCTGGACACCTTTTACGAGGCCGAGGACAAGCACCAGGACTACTACGAGCGCAACCCGGCCCAGCCCTACTGCCAGTCCGTCATCTCTCCGAAGGTCGCCAAGCTCCGGAAGAAGCACGCCGACAAGCTGCAGGGGCAGAGCCCCCGTCCGACCTCCTGACGACGCAGGGATGAACTCGTGTCTCTTCGCCGATGCCCCCGAGCCTGGCCGCTGCATTACTGTCGGGCGAGGCCGAGGGTCATGAGATTGAGGGCGTCGGCGCCGGCCCCCGCCAGCGTCTGCCCGGCGGCCACGGCCGTAGCCCCTGTGGTGAGCACATCGTCCACCAGGAGCCAGTGCCCGTCGGCCGCTGCCGGATCGGCCGAGAAGGAGTCGCGCACGTTGCGCCAGCGCTCCTCCCGGGACAGTCCGGTCTGTGAACGGGTGGGATGCGGCCGCGCCAAGAGGTCAGGGCGACCGGGACAGCTCAACGCCTCCGCCACGCCTTCCGCGAGCACGGCGCTCTGGTTATACCCCCGCTCCAGTTGCCGCGTCCGGTGGAGCGGCACCGGCACTACGCCGTCGGGGGTCGGATGCCGCTCCGCGAAGGCCTCGCCCATGAGGCGCCCTAGCGGCACGCCGTACCGCGGGCGGTTCTGGTACTTGAGCGCATGCTGGACGGCCTGCAGGGTCCCCCCTTTGTCGAAGACCCACAGGGCCAGCGCCTCGTCGAAGATGCTCGTCCCGATCGGCAGCCGATCGAGCCGGGCGGTCACCTCCACCTCGGGCGCCCGCTCCAGCGACCGCACACACGTCGGGCACAGCGGGAGCTGTGGCGACTCGGCCCGCCCGCCGCACCCGAGACACCGCGGCGGGTAAGCGACGTCGAGCAGGCCCCGTGCACAATCGCGCACGAACCGGACGATGCTCGATGAAACGGACGGTCGATCGGACACTCTTTGGTCCCCCCCTCTCCGACCAGCGCTCCGGCCGACAGGACTGATTTTCAATAAAATGCCGTCGTCGGGATGCAACCCTACTCGGCAGTGTATAGGTTGCACGGTGTGGAGTCAACATGAAGAGGCACGGGCCTCCATCCCTCACGACCACATCGGGGCCAATGTCCGACCGGATTCGACGCGGCATGCTAATTAAGAACAACGGGTCCGAGGCCGTGGAGGTGTCTCTGTCGTCCCGCCAGCTTCGCCTCGCCCCCGACGAAGAGGCGTTTATCACCCCGGAGGAGGGGCGGAGCTCCCCCCTTCGGCGGGCGCTTCAGGAGCGGTCGATCGCAATCGTTCGTCCCGCGACCCCTGCCGAGGACGAGGCCCTAAGTGAGCGCCTTGACGCCCAGTAGTCGCTCCCCGCCGCTGGTCTTTTGTATCACCGCCCGCCTCCCCGATGAACGTTCTTGCCCTGGAGCCCTGGCACAGCGGGTCTCGGCGCCGCTTTCTGGATGGGCTTGCCGAGCACAGCACCCATGACATTCGCTCGGTCACCATGCCGGGGCGGTTCTGGCAGTGGCGGATGGAGGGCGGTGGGGTGACCCTGGCCCAGAAAGTACGATCGGTCGTGGACGACGGCTTCCGGCCCGACCTGCTCTTTGCCACGGACATGGTCAATCTGCCGGCCGTGCTGTCTCTCGCCCGCCCCCATCTCGACGACGTGCCGGCCGTCGTGTACTTCCACGAAAACCAACTCACCTATCCGGTGCCGCCCGACGAGGAGCGGGAGCGGGCCTACGCCATCACGAATTACCTCTCGGCCCTGGCCGCCGACCGGGTCGTCTTCAACACCCAGTCACACTTCGACGAGTTCACCGAGGCACTTCCCCAGCTCCTCCGCGACTTCCCCGACTTCACCAACATGCACACCGTGCGCGACATCCGCGACAAGAGCACGGTGCTGCACCCGGGCATCGACCTCGCGGCCCACGACGAGTACCGAAGCGCCGACACGGGCCGGACGCCGCGCGGCACCGCCCCGCCCGTCGTGCTCTGGAACCAGCGGTGGGAGTACGACAAGAACCCGTCGGGTTTTTTTCGGATGATGAACCGGCTCGACGACGCCGAGGTGCCGTTTCGTCTCATCCTGGCGGGAAAACACTTCCACGAGCAGCCGGAGGCGTTTGAGCGGGCCTTCGAACGCTACGCCGGGCGCATCCTCCACTACGGCTACGCGGAGGACTTCGACCAGTACAGCCGGCTGTTGCACCGGGCGGACGTGGTCGTGTCCACGGCCCGGCACGAGTTCTTCGGGGGGGCCATCCAGGAGGCCATCTACTGCGGCTGCCACCCGGTGCTGCCCAACCGCCTCAGCTATCCGGAGCTGATCCCCGAGACGCACCACCGCCCCCTCCTCCACGCCCCGATCTTCTACGACGACGCGGACCACCTTTTTGCGGTGCTCCGCTCCATTCTGCAACGGGAGGAGCGGCCCCTGCCGCCCGACACCCTGCGTCAGATGCCCGCCCCCCTCGACTGGGGCGCCCACGCGGCGGACTACGACGATTTGTTCAAAACCGTTGTGGAGCAGCCCCTCACCCCGGCGTAGGCCGCTGTGTCCAAACAGAAAAAGCCCCGGAAGCATACGTCCGGGGCCCTAGGACAAGCAGAATGGTACCGCGTACGGGATTTGAACCCGTGTTACCGGCGTGAAAAGCCGGCGTCCTAGACCAGGCTAGACGAACGCGGCATCAGCAGCGACGACCCCAGTTTTCAGGATCGCAGGCGGGGTGAGTGGTGGGATTTGAACCCACGGCCTCTAGGACCACAACCTAGCGCTCTAACCGACTGAGCTACACCCACCATCTTAAGCGGCAGGACTCGCCACTTTTTGTGTCCC
Organism: Salinibacter ruber DSM 13855; assembly: GCF_000013045.1. NCBI lineage: Bacteria > Pseudomonadati > Rhodothermota > Rhodothermia > Rhodothermales > Salinibacteraceae > Salinibacter > Salinibacter ruber. The sequence continues at coordinate 1,342,526 of NC_007677.1, read as the reverse complement.
TTGGGACGCATATTTGCGCCGATACGTTTCGTCCGAGGCCGGGCACGCCCCCGGTCCCGCCGTGAACTTTCCGTGACCCCTTCCGACTCGCTGGGACGCGCTCCGTTAGCCTTCGAGCTTGGGCATGAGCGTCGCCATCTCGATGGCGGCCTCGGCGGCCTCGCGCCCCTTGTTGCCGGCCTTCGATCCCGCCCGGGCGATCGCCTGGTCGACCGTGTCGGTCGTCAGAATTCCAAACAGCACCGGCACCTCCGTATCGAGCGACGTCTGCATCGTCCCGCTCGTGGCCCCCGAGCAGACATAGTCGAAGTGGGGCGTCTCGCCCCGAACGACGGCGCCGAGGCAGATCACCGCGTCGTAGTCGCCGGTGCGGGCGCACTTCTGGGCCGCGACGGGAATCTCCCACGAGCCCGGCACGTGGACCACCGTGACCTCGTCCAGATCGGCCCCGTGGCGCTCCAGTGTGTCCAGGGCGCCGCCGAGCAGGTCCTCGGTGACGTGCTCGTTGAAGCGCCCCACGACGAGGGCAAACCGGTGGCCGTCAACGACGAGATCGCCTTCGAGATGCGTGGGCATTGAGTAGGCGGGTGAAAGACAAAGGGTGGTGGATTCGAGCGACGCTGTTACAGGGCGGCGTCCCGGAATCGTTCCCACTGGCCCCGCGTGAGGCCCACGGTGCCGGGGGCATCGCCCTCCGCCTCCGGCCCACCGTGGTAGTCGGAGCCCCCAGTTATCAGTAGATCGTGGGCCCGGCAGATCTTCCGGTAGTAGTCGACGAGGTACGCGGGGTGGCTCGCGGCATGGCATTCGATGCCGTCCAGTCCCTGTTCACGAAGGGCCCGGCGCACAGGGCTCGGCGTCCACTGGCCGGGATGCGCCAGCACCGCGACGCCCCCCGCGGCGTGCACCGCATCGATGGCGTCCCCCGCAGGCCGTGTCGGCGCCGGCACGTACGCCGGTCGGTCCGTGCCTAAGTACTGCTCAAACGCCTCGCGGTAGTTCTCAACATGCCCCTCCGCCGCCAGGGCCCGGGCCAAATGGGGACGGCCCGGCGCTGCGCTCGTCCCGACGTGCTGTTCGACCGTATTGCTGGAGACATCGACGCCGCGGTCCGCGAGCCGCCGAACCATCTGCCGGAGACGTTCTCGGCGGCGCGAGGTGAAGGCCGTCAGGTAATCGGTGAGGGCCGAATGCTCCGGATCAAACCCGTAGCCGAGAAGGTGTACCCCCCGACCGTCCACCGCCGTGCTGAGCTCGACGCCGGGCACGAGCCGCAAGCCATGGGCCGCTGCCGCCTCACGGGCCGCCGGAAGGCCCGCTACAGTGTCGTGGTCCGTCACGGCGAACGCCTGAAGGCCCTGCTCGGCCGCCCGCGCTACGAGTGCCTCCGGCGCGAGATGCCCATCGGAGCACTGGGTGTGGGCGTGGAGGTCGGCGTAGACTGGTGCGTCGGGCATCGGGGCTGGGCGGGGGCTGCTGCACGCGCTGAAAGGGGCCGTTCGGCGGGGCTGCTCCGGAAAAAGCGGACAACTCTTCGGCGCCTATCGAACCGAACCCGTCCGGACGGGTTCGTAAAACCGATGGCATCTCGTCCTGCTTTTCACCCACCCGCTGTGGCTGATGGATCGCATGTGGAGCCCCTGGCGCTCGGCCTACGTGTCGGAGGCCAACGACCGCGAGCCCACCGACGACGAGTCGATTTTCACGGCCCTTCTGCGGGAGGAGCGGGACGAGGAAAACCTCATCCTCTGGCGGGGAGAGCACGTGTTCGTCATCATGAACCGGCATCCCTACAACAGCGGCCACCTCCTCATTCTCCCCTACCGCGAGGTGACGCAGTACGACGCCCTCAACGCCCCCGAGCAACAGGCCCTGACGGCCGCCCTGGACCGGTGCATGGGGTGGCTCCGGGAGGCGGTCTCCCCCGACGGCTTCAACGTCGGGATGAACCTGGGCCGCGCGGCCGGGGCCGGCATTCCGGACCATCTCCACGCCCACGTCGTGCCCCGCTGGGACGGGGACACCAACTTCATGGCCACGACCGCGAACACGAAGGTGCTCCCCGAGGACCTGCAAACCACCTACGGCAAGCTCCGCGCGGCCATGGCCCCCGACGCCCGCGACACGACGAAGCCCGCCGCACAGAAGCCCTCCGAGTGACCCACACGTTTCCCCACCCTGCTCCATGAGCACGGCTTCGATCGACGACCGCCGCACCACAGTCGACGCGTACGACTTTCGGGGCATACACCCGCACGTCCGCTTCGGCACGGCCAGCAACCGATACGGCGGCTGGATCGGCCAGATCTACCCCCCCGAGCGGTACGCCGATCAGGTGTCAACCCGGTCCCGCAAGATGGGCGGCGAGACCTTTACGGAACGACGCGTGCCCATCGAGTCGGTGCGCGACTACTTCGAGCACTTTGAGGTGCTCGAGCTCGACTTCACCTTTTACCGTCCGCTGCTGGAGGAAAACGACGAGCGAGGCTCCAACTACCACGTCCTCTCGAACTACGCCGAGCACGCCCCCGCCGACGCCTCGTTCCTGGTCAAGGCCCCCCAGAAGTTCTTTGCCCGTACCCTCCGCCGGGACGGACAGTTCGTCGACAATCCCAGCTTTCTCGACGCTGAGGGATACGTGAGCACCTTCCACGAGCCGGCCCTCGACATCCTGGGCGATCGGCTGGACGGAATCATTTTCCAGCAGGAATACCAGCGCGTGGCCGACAGTCCTCGCCCCGACGAGAACGTCCGCCAGCTCGACGACTTCTTTGCGGCCCTCCCCGATGCCCCGCAGCCCCACATCGAGCTGCGCTCGGAGCACCTCCTGCGCGGCCCCTACTTCGACTGGCTCGCCGAGCGCGGGCTGGGGCACGTCTTTAGCCACTGGACCTGGCTGCCGCCCCTGCGCCGGCAGTGGTCCATGAGCGGCGAGCGGCTGACCGCGGCCGACGGGCAGGTCGTGACCCGTCTGCTTACCCCGCGCGATACGAAATACGCGGAAGCCTACGCGACGGCCCATCCCTTCGAAGAGCCCGTCGCCGAGCTCAGCGAGACCGAGCAGGCCCACGACATGGTCCTCGACGTGACGGCGCTGGCGTTCCGGGCCAAGGCCCAAAACGCGACGCTCAACGTGATCGCGAACAACCGGGCCTGGGGCAACGCCCCCGATCTCAACCGGACCGTAGCGCACCGCATCCTGGACCACGTAGAGGGCAGCGAATGAAGCAGTTGGGTCTTTCTCCTACCCCGTGCGGTTCAGGAACCCCTGCAGAATGACCGCCGCGGCGGCCGCGTCGACGCGGCCCTTGTCGTACCGCCCCGGCTGGCTTACCCCCGCTTCTCGGAGGAGATCTTTCGCAATCTCGGAGGTGTAGCGCTCATCTTCCCGGGCGACCTCCACGGTGCCCAGGGCCTCGCGGATGCGCTCCACGTACGCCTCCACCATCTCCGTGGCCTCCTCTGCGGTGCCCTCTTCGGTGAGCGGCCAGCCCACGACAATGCGGGCGATGCCGTCCGCGTCCCGCAGCGCCTGGAGCACATCGAGGGCCTCGTCCGGCGCGTAGGTGCCGTGGGGCTGGGCGAAGAGGCGCAGGGGATCGGCCACGGCCACGCCGACGCGCTTCGTGCCGACGTCGATCCCTACGACGCGGGCCTCTGATGAGAGTGTGCTCACGATAGACGGGTGCTCACAATAGACTGGCGGGCACGGTGTATTGGAGAAACTGACGTTCTCGGGGGCGGATGCTACTCGTCGTCCGCCTCGCCGTCGTCTCGTTCCGCACTCCCCTCCGGCACCTCGTAGCCCAGCTCGCGGAGCGGCGTTTTCAGCACCTCCTCCACCCGCTTGCCGGGCCGAAACAGGGTCTTGCGCCGGCTGGGCACGAACATCGGCTCGTTGGTCTTGGGATTGCGGGCCGTCGGCTTGGCCTTCGTCTTCTTCACCTCAAACACCCCGAAGTTCCGAAGCTCAATCCGCCGCTCCGGGTCCGCCTCAATCATGAGATCGCCCAGGGCCGTGAGGACGGACCGGACCTGCTCTTTGGCTTCGTAGAGGGGACACTCCTGGATGTTGGCGACGCGGCGGGCCACGTCTTCCTTCGTTGCCGTATCGACTTGGTCTGCCATCGAGGGAGGAACGTGTGTCAGAGTGCAAGCGGGGCTCAGCTACTCTTTGAACCGGTACACCCCCTGAATGCCGTCGATGCGCTTGAGGCGCTCAATGAGGCGCTGCAGGTGCTCCAGGTCCGAGACGTGGAGCATGATCGTTCCTGAGAAAATGCCGTCCTCGGTGTCGATCGTGATGGACCGGATGTTCGTCTTCAGGTTTTTGGAGATGACCGTCGTAATGTCGTTTACCATCCCCACCCGGTCCTCGCCCATGAGGCGCAGCGCCGCGACAAACTGGACGTCCTTCTGGTGGCTCCAGTCGACGTCTAGGATGCGATCGGCCTTGTTGACGAGCAGGTCCGACGCGTTGCGGCAATTGGAGCGGTGAATGTTCACCGTGCCCGTCTTGCTGACGAAGCCGAACACCTCGTCTCCGGGGATCGGGTTGCAACAGGAGGCGTAGTTGACCGCCAGGTCTTTCTGCACCTCCCCGTCGATAACGAGGGCCTGTTTCTCGGTCTCCTGCGCCGCGTCGAGAAACTGCTCGTACTGCTCCCGGAGCGACTCTTCGTCGAACTCCTCGACGGTCTTCTCTTCCGTCTGGGTGTTGCCCTTTATGTAATCGACGAGCTCATCCGGGTCGTAAAGCCCCTTCCCAATCTCGTAAAACAACTGCTGGAGGTCGGGGAATTTGAGCTCGTGGGCCACCTCCTGCAGGTCCTGGTCGCTGATCTCGAGGTCCGCCTGGTCCTTCGTCTTGCCCCAGATCTCCTTGCCCAGCTCCACGGCCTTGCGCCGCTCCTCGTTCGTCCACTTCCGAATGCGGCTCCGTGCCTTGTGGGTCACGACGAAGTTGATCCAGTCCGGGCTGGGGTTCTGCTTCTCGGACGTGATCACCTCGACCTGGTCCCCACTCTCCAGTTCCTGCGAGAGCGGCACCATCTTCCCGTTCACCTTCGCGCCGAGGCACTGCATCCCCACCTCCGTGTGCACCTTGAACGCAAAGTCGACCGGCGTGGCCCCCTGCGGAAGCGTGAGCAGGTCGCCCTGCGGCGTAAAGACGTAAATCTCCTCGTCGTAGAGGTTGAGCCGAAACTCCTTGACAAACTCCGTGGCCTCTTCCGGCTCCGGGTTCTCGAGGAGGTCACGCACCCACTCCAGGAAGCGCTCCATCTCCTCGTCCACGTTTTCCGTCCCCTCCTTGTACTTCCAGTGCGCGGCCACCCCCCGCTCGGCCACCTCGTGCATCTCCTGCGTCCGAACCTGGACCTCCACCCGGCGCCCCCCCGGCCCGAAAACGGTCGTATGCAGGCTCTGGTATCCGTTCGACTTCGGCACCGAGATGAAGTCGCGGAAGCGTTCGGGGAGCGGCTTGTACAGGTCGGTCACCAGCGAGTAGACGCGCCAGCAATCCTCCTTTCCCTTCCGGCCGCCGCTCTGCAGGATCACCCGGATCGCGAAGATGTCATAGATCTCATCGATCGGCTTATTCTTCCGCTCCATCTTGCGGTGAATGGAGTAGACGTTCTTGACCCGCCCCTTGATGTCGAACTCAAACCCTTCCTCCTCCAGGTGCTCCGCGAGCGGTTCAATAAACCCGGCGATGTAGGCCTCCCGCTGCTCGGCCATCTCTTCGAGCCGGTCCACGATGTGGGTATACGCCTCGGGGTCCAGGACCTTAAAGCTGAGATCCTCCAGCTCGCTTTTGATCTTGAACAGCCCGAACCGGTGGGCGAGGGGCGCGAACAGCTCCTGCGTCTCACTGGCCTTTTGGAGCTGCTTCTTCTTCGGGAGCGCCTCGATGGTGCGCATGTTGTGGAGCCGGTCCGCAAACTTGACCAGGATGACGCGGAGGTCCGACGCCATCGAGAGCATCAGCTTGCGGACGTTTTCGGCCTGGCCGAGCTTCTGGCTGCTGAAGACGCCCTCGATCTTCGTGAGCCCGTCGATGATGGTCGCCATGGTGTCCCCAAACTCATCCCGAATGAGGTCCAGGGAGAGCTCGGTGTCCTCCACCACGTCGTGAAGCAGCGCGGCCGCCACGCTGGTGTCGTCGAGCCCAATGTCCCGGGCCACGATGGTTGCCACCCGAAGCGGATGGCTGACGTACTTCTCCCCCGACTCGCGCCAGTCGTTGCGGTGGGCCCAGTAGCTCAGCCGGAAGGCCCGGCGAATCATGTTTTCGTCGACGGTGGGAAGATGGGTCCGGCAGCACAACAGCAGCTCCTCGAGACGCTCCTCATACTTCGGATCGATCTCGATCTCGCTCTTCTGCGGGACGGCCGACGCCTGAATCATAGGCAGGGTGGAGAGGACATCTTGAGGATTATGCTCATGCTGCCTTTAAATTCCAGGGGGACCGTAGGTTTCCCTCATGCCCCGGTCGGGCCGCGGGTGCATCCGCCCCCCAACGCCCGCCCCACATGGCAAAAGGCGCCGTGATCGACTCACGACGCCCTGCGTTGTCCAGAAAAATGGGAGGCCGTCCAGTAGCTAGGTGTTGTCCTCTTCGGATTCCTCCTCTTCCTCGGCCTCACCCTGCTCGGCGTCGGCGGACGCCTCCTCCGCGGTGGCCTCGTCCTCCTCCACGGACTCCGATTCTTCATCGGACGAATCGCCCGACGAGGAGGCGTCGGCCTGCTCCTCCTCGGTTGACGTACGACGCCCCTTTCCACTTCCTCGGCGCGTCCCTCCGGATCCGCCCTGTCCGGTATCGGCCGGGGGAACGTCGTTGTAGTCGACGAGCTCGATCAGGGCGAGCTCGGCGCCGTCGCCGGAGCGCTGCCCGAGCTTGATGATTCGCGTGTACCCGCCGGGCCGGTCGCCCACGCGCTCGGACACCTCACCGAAGAGTTCGTCAATCGCGTCGTTGCTCTGGAGGTGCCGGAAGACCTCTCGGCGGTTGTGCTGCGTGTCCTCCTTGGCCCGCGTGATCAGCGGTTCCACGAACGGGCGCAGGGCCTTCGCCTTCGCCACGGTCGTGGTGATGCTCTTGTTCTCGATCAGCGCATTGGAGAGGGACTGCAGGGTGCGCTTGCGGTGGGACGCCGTGCGCCCGATCTTTTTTCCTTTCTTGCGGTGTCGCATTGGTAGTCTCTAACGGGTGACGAATCGCGATGCAGTGCGGACGGAACCGTCCGAGGGTAAAGCCCCGAGAACCTTCTCGGCGGACGCTAGGACGCTTTCTTCTCTTCGAGGTACTCCTCCACGTCCATGCCAAACTGAAGCCCGCGCTCATCGAGGACCTCCACGAGCTCCTGAAGGGACTTGCGCCCGAAGTTGCGGAACTTGAGCATCTCGTCCTCCTCGCGACGCACAAGGTCCCCGATGGTCTTGATGTTGGCTGCCTTGAGGCAGTTGTGCGAGCGCACCGACAGGTCGAGCTCGTCGACCGGCTGCGCGAGCAGCTCGCGGATGCGCTTGACCTCCTCGTCGACCTCCTGCTCCTCCACGACCGGCTCGGGCTCCTCCTCCAGCTGAATGAAGAAGCTAACGTGGTCCCGGAGGATCGAGGCCCCCTGTGTGATCGCCTCCTCCGGCGTAAGGGACCCGTCGGTCTCCACGTCCAGGAGCAGCTCCTCGTAGTCGATCTTCTGCCCCACACGGGTCGGCTTGACCTCGTAGTTGACGTTCTTGATCGGGGTAAAGATCGAGTCGATCGCAATGACGCCGATCGGGTCGTCCTCCCGCTTGTTCTCCTCGGACGGAACGTATCCACGGCCGTATCCGACCCGGAGATCCACGTTGACGACGGCGTCTTCGGCGAGGGTTGCGACGTGCTGATCGGGATTCAAAACATCATACTCCGCGGTGGCCTCGTCGATGTCGGCGGCCGTCCAATTGCCGGGCCCTTCGAGGTTCAGGTGGAGATGTCCCTCCTGCATCTCATCCGCCTTGAACCGCACTTCTTTCAGGTTCAAGATCAGGTCGGCCACGTCTTCGGTGACGCCCGGAATGGTCGAAAACTCGTGCTGGACGCCGTCGATCTTGACGGCCGTGATGGCGAGGCCGCGCAGGGACGACAGCAACACGCGACGGAGGGCGTTTCCGATGGTCACGCCGTAGCCGCGTTCGAGCGGCCCCATGACGAATTGACCTTCGGAATCGGAGACCTCCTCAACGTGGACGCCTTCCGGCATCTGAAGCCCGTGGTTACTCATACGCTCGGATCAGCAAGTTGTAAGGAATAATGTCGTGGTTTGGATCGAGCGCGTCGTGGTGCGCTCGGCGCGGTGGGCGCGGGACGCCGCCCGACTCTACTTCGAGTAGAGCTCGACGATGAGCTGCTCGTCGATGTTTTCGGGAATCTCTTCCCGGTTCGGATAGTCGATGAACTTCCCCTTCATCTCCTGACGGTCCATCTCCAGCCAGGAGAAGGTCCGTTGCCGATGCTCCACGTTCGTCTGGATCACCTCGAGGTCCTGACTGCTCGGCTTCACGGACACGACGTCGTCCGGGGACATCTCGTAGGACGGGATGTCCACGACCTCGTCGTTGACCATGATGTGGCGGTGCGCCACAAACTGGCGGGCCTGGCGACGCGTCCGGGCAATGCCCATCCGGAAGACCGTATTATCGAGGCGGGCCTCCAGCAGGATCAGAAGCTTTTCGCCCGTCACGCCCTGCATGCGGGACGCCTTGTCGAACAGGTTCTTGAATTGACGCTCAAGCAGCCCGTAGGTGTATTTCGTCTTCTGCTTCTCCTTCAGCTGCACGGCGTATTCGCTCTCCCGTCGCCGGCGCGACTGGCCGTGCTGCCCGGGCGGGTATGGCTTTCGCTCCAACGCCTTGGAGGGCCCAAAGATGGGCTCCTTGAAGCGTCGGGCGATTTTTTGCTTCGGACCTCTGTAGCGAGCCATAATATTCGGTGTCGGGTGTCAGGTGTTGTGTGCAAACAGGGCGAGGGGTGCGGAGCGGGGTTCGGGGCGTGTCGCCCCGCGGGGCCCGCGCGCCTCTCGCAGAGTCGGTTCAGACGCGGCGGCGCTTCGGAGGGCGGCAGCCGTTGTGGGGAAGCGGCGTCACGTCGCGGATGCTCGCCACTTCCAGCCCGGACTCGGACATGGCCCGGATTGCCCCCTCTCGTCCCGACCCCGGTCCTTTCACGTACACGTCCACGCGCCGGAGGCCCAGTTCGTAGGCTTCGTTGGCCGCAGACTCCCCGGCCTTCTGGGCGGCGTAGGGCGTGTTTTTGCGGCTTCCCTTGAAGCCCATCTTGCCGGCACTCGCCCACGAGATGGTGTTCCCGTACTGGTCGGTCAACGTCACGATGACGTTGTTGAACGTGGCCTTCACGTACGCCCGACCGTTGGATTCAACGACAACATTTTTCTTTTGGGGCGTGCGCTTGCCCCCTCGATCGTCTCCGTCAGCCATGAAACTATTCGGTGTTTGTCTTGGGAGAGAACCCGGCGTGCAGCATTGGCCCGTGCCGGGATGGAAATGCAAAGTGCCGAGGCCGACCTACTTCTTCTGGGTCGATTGGCTGCGGCCCGCCACAGTCTTCCGCTTGCCCTTCCGGGTCCGGGCGTTGGTCCGCGTGCGCTGGCCGTTGACGGGCAGCCCCTCGCGGTGCCGCTTGCCGCGGTAGCACCCGATTTCTTTCAGCCGTTTGATGTTCATCTGCACCTCAGTGCGGAGCTGGCCTTCGACGGTGTAATCTTCCTCAATAATGCGCCGCACACGCTTGGTCTCGCTCTCGGTCCACTCACGGGGGCGCTTGTCTACGCTAACCTCTGCTTTCTCCAGGATCTCACTGGCCCGCGACTGGCCCACCCCGTAGATGTCGGTGAGCGCGATTTCTCCACGCTTGTCGTCCGGCACGTCAACTCCTTCAATTCTCGGCATGACTTGTCAGTTGGGTTCGTTCTAGAGTCCGAGCAGCCACTACGCACGCTCCCCACCCCACAGCTTCTCCCGCCTTCCGGGGAGACAGCTAGTTCTTGTAGCGATACACAATCCGCCCCTTGGAAAGATCATACGGGGACATCTCGACCTTGACCCGATCCCCCGGCAAAATCTTGATATAGTTCATCCGCATCTTTCCGGAGAGAAGCCCGAGGATCTCGTGGCCGTTCTCCAGTCGAACGCGAAACTGCGCGTTGGGAAGTGCTTCGATGACTTCCCCGTCTTTCTCGATGGCTTCTTCTTTTGCCATTAGCGAGTGGTGGTTTCTGTAAGAGCGTCAGCTTCGTAAGGGGGGTCGATCACGTCTTCAATGTATCCGTAGTCGGAGAGAACCTCCGGCTCTCCGTCCCGCACGACCACCATGTGTTCGTAGTGGGCGGAGGGAAGCCCGTCGGCGGCGCGCACGGTCCATCCGTCGTCGTCGGTGACGACCCGGGCCGTGCCCCGGTTAATCATCGGTTCGATGCAAATTGAGAGGCCGGGCTTCAGCGAACGGCCGCGCCCCGGGTCCCCAAAGTTTGGCACCTGCGGATCTTCGTGCAGGTCCTGACCGACGCCGTGCCCCACAAGGTCGCGCACCACGCTAAACCCCTGGGACTCGCAATGCGACTGCACGGCGTGGCTGATGTCGCCCACCCGTTGGTCGGCAACCGCCTGCTCAATCCCCCTCAAAAGAGCCCGATGGGTTGCGCGACAGAGCGCGGCGTCCTCCTCTGCAATGTCCCCAATGGCAAACGTATATGCCCAGTCGCCGTAATAGCCGTTCAATTTTGCCCCACAGTCGATGGACAGTAGGTCGCCATCCTGAAGCGCATAATCGTCCGGGATGCCGTGTACGACCGCATCGTTGACGGACGTGCACAGCGTATTGGGAAAAACGTTGTCCCCCACCTGATAGCCCTTGAATGCAGGCTCCCCTCCCTGTGTTCGGATGTACTCCTCCGCGACGGCGTCGAGCTCCCGCAGCGTCGCGCCCACCTCAATGTGGCGGGCCACCTCGGCGAGCGTCTGCCCGACGAGATTGGCACTCTCGCGCAGGCAGTCAATTTCGCGTTGGCTTTTCAGATGCACCATAGAAGCTCCGAAGGTTCGGTTCCAGAGGCGGGATAACCACCGCATGAAAAAGCTCGTTCAGTCGCAAAGGGCCTAGAGGCCCCCGCCCTGCCGGGGGCTGCGCATCTTGCCACTCTTCATAAAGCCGTCGTAGTGGCGCATGAGCAGATGGCTTTCGATCTGTTGCAGGGTATCGAGGGTCACCTGCACGAGAATGAGCAAACTCGTTCCCCCGTAGAACATCGCGAATCCTTGCGATACCCCCGCCTGCATCGCAAAGGCCGGGAAAATGGCCACGAGGCCAAGGAATATAGAGCCCGGCAACGTGATCCGCGTCAGAACGGTGTCGATAAACTCACTGGTCTGCTTGCCGGGCCGGATGCCCGGAATAAACCCGCCCTGCCGCTTCATGGTGTCGGCCATCTCCTGCGGGTTCACCGTGATCGCGGTGTAGAAGTACGTGAAGAACACGACCACCACGAAGAAAACCGCCGAGTAGCTCATGCTGCTAATGTCCGAGAACCAGCCGCCGACCCGCTGCATCGTCGCATTGTTCGGGAAGAACGACGCGATCGTTGACGGGATGAACATGATCGACTGCGCGAAGATGATCGGCATCACGCCCGCCGCATTCACCCGGAGGGGAAGGTACTGGGTCGTTCCGCCCTGCACCTTCTTCCCCACCACGCGCTTGGCATACTGCACCGGTATCCGGCGCATGCCCTGAGACACCAGGACCACCGCCCCCGCCACGAGCACCCAGACCCCGATCTCAACGAGCAGGATGAAGAAGTTGTCGCCGATCAGGCCGATTTCGTTGTAGAGAGCCTGAGGCAGGAACGCGATGATGCCAATCGTGATGATCAACGAGATGCCGTTCCCGATGCCGTCCTCGCTGATGCGCTCCCCGAGCCACATCACGAACGCCGTCCCACTGGTCAACACCACGACCGTCGTGATGGTGAACAGGGTCGAGTTGATCACAACGGCCCGCCCGGTGGCCCCCGCCAAGAGGTTGATCGAGTATCCGATCGACTGCAATGCCGTGATGCCGATCGTCCCGTATCGGGTGAGCTGCGTAATCCGTCGTCGTCCCTCTTCGCCCTCCCGCTGTAGCTTTTGGAAGTACGGGACGACGGCCCCCATCAACTGAATGATGATGGACGCCGTGATGTAGGGCATGATGCCCAACGCAAAAATGCCAGCCTGCTTGAACGCGCCCCCGACGAACATATCGAGGAAGCCGAAGAGGCCCCCGCCTCCTTCCTGGGCCCGCACCTGCGCGAGGGCGGCCGCATCCACCCCGGGGAGGGTCACATGCGTGCCCAGCCGGTAGATGAGGAGGATGCCGAGCGTGTACAGAATGCGCTCCCGGAGCTCCTGTACACTCCAGATGTTGCGGATGCTTTCGGCAAAGCCAGCCATGAGTCAGCCTCGTTGATGCGTAAGCCACGGGGAAGAGGGGCCCGACGCCAACCAGCTCACTGGTCGACAACCGTTACTGAACCGCCCGCCTGCTTGATCTTTTGTCGGGCCGATTCGCTGAAGGCGTGCGCCTTGACCTCAAGCGCGTCGAACAGATCGCCGTCGCCCAGAATCTTGACCCGGTTGGCGGTTCGGACCACTCCAAGGTCCGCGAGCACCTCCGGCGTGACGGGCTCGTCCTCGTCCAGGACCTCCTCGTCCAACAGCCGTTGCAGGCGCTTGACGTTCGCAATGGCGTAGTCGGTGCGAAAAGGGGCGTTGTTGAACCCGTGCTTCGGAACCCGCTGAAAGAGCGGCGTCTGTCCCCCCTCAAACCAGATCGGGCGCGTCCCTGACCCCGATCGGCTGCTCTGTCCCTTCGTTCCGCGGGTCGAGCTGTGGCCGCCCCGCCCGGAGCCCTCGCCTCGTCCGAGGCGCTGTCCCGCTTGGGTCGCCCCTTCTGCCGGCTTCAGATTACTCAAATCCATGTCGATCCGTCCGTCCTTGTGGTAACTCAAATGACGTGCGCGTGCGGTACTCGTCTTCGGGCGCCGGGCCCACCGCGGTGCAAGTTAAGGCCGGCCGCCATCCCGAGGGTCGCTTCGGGCCCTCACCCACTACCCGTTGAACACCTTCTCGAGGGGGATGTCCCGGCGTCGGGCCACCTCCAGGGCATCCTCGGTCTCCGCGAGGGCGTTGATCGTCGCCTTGACCTGGTTGTGCGGGTTGGACGTGCCGAGCGATTTCGTAAGCACGTTTCGGTACCCGGCACACTCAAGCACGGCCCGGACGCCTCCGCCCGCGATCACTCCGGTTCCCGGCGAGGCCGGCTTCAGGAGGACCTTGCCGGCGTCCTGCTTCCCCACCACCTTGTGGGGAATCGTGCCGTCGCGCATCGGGACGCGGATGACATTTTTCTTTGCGTCGTCCGCCCCCTTCGAAATGGCACTTGAGACCTCGTTGGCCTTGCCCAGGCCCGTGCCGACGAGGCCGTCCTCGTTGCCGACGACCACGACGGTGTTGAAGGAAAATCGACGCCCGCCCTTCACGACCTTCGAGACCCGGTTGACCGACACGAGTCGGTCCACCCAGTTTTCCTGCCGCTTCTCGGCGTTGACGCGCTTCTGTTCTTTTCGATCCGCCATGTCTGTACGTGGTGCTCCGTGCGAGGATAGTTGCTACGATCGTCGGGGGACTACAGCTGAAGGCCGCCGTCACGGGCGCCCTCCGCCAAGGCCCGAACGCGTCCCTGATACTTGTACCCCCCTCGGTCGAAGACCGCCTTGTCGATGCCTGCATCTTCGGCCCGCTCGGCGAGCAGTTCGCCCACCGACCGGCTTTCCTCCGTCGGGGTCTCCCCCTCTACGTCGTCCGCCAGGGTCGACGCGGAGGTGAGCGTATGCCCCTCCATGTCGTCAACCAGCTGGGCGTAGATGTGCTCATTGGACCGGTATACCGACAGGCGGGGACGCACCGAGGTCCCAAACATGGACTCCCGAATGCTGTCGTGAATTCGCTGTCGGCGTTCGACCTTTTCTTTTTTACCCTTTGGCATAACCGCTGTGTCGTCGTGGTCGTTCGATGGAAGCAGGCCGGCCCCACAATGCGGGGCACGACCGAAGAGAAGGGACTAGCGAGCCGCCGTCTTGCCGGCCTTGAGGGGCACGTGCTCGTCCACGTACCGCACCCCTTTTCCTTTGTACGGCTCCGGGGGACGGAGGCTGCGAATTTTCGCCGCAACCTGTCCCACCAACTCCTTGTCGATGCCCTCCACGATGATGATGTCGTCCTGGCCCCGATCCGAATCCACCGACACCGCGACATCACTCGGCGGCAGGAAGTAGATCGGGTGCGAATAGCCGAGGGCGATCTCGAGGGTCTCGTCGGACATCTGGGCCCGGTAGCCAACCCCAATAATCTTCAGCTCTTTCTTGTAGCCCTCCGTAACCCCCTCGACCATGTTTACGATGAGGGACCGGCTGAGGCCGTGCAGCGAGCGGTGCCGCTTCTGGTTGGTCGGGCGCCGGACGACCACGTGGTCGTCGGCAATGTCTAGGGTCATCTCCGGGTCAATCTGCTCCGTGAGGGTCCCCTTCGGCCCTTCGATCGTCACTACGTTGTGATCGTCGACCGACACGGTGACCTCGTCACCGAACGGGATCGGGTTGTCTCCTATTCGAGCCATGGATTCAATCGTTCGTCTCGTGCAACGGAGTTGGCGGGCAGGCACGCCCGTGAGTACAGGGTCGTGGTTAAAAGACCTTGGCCAGCACTTCGCCGCCCACCCCAAACCGGCGGGCTTCCTTGTCGCTCATCACGCCCCGGGACGTCGACAAAATGACAATGCCGAGGCCGTTTTTCACTTCCGGCAGGTTGTCCGAGTCCGCATATTCACGGCGTCCCGGACGCGAGACCCGCTCCAGCATCCGGATGGCCGGCTGGTCGTACTCGTCGTACTTCAGGTAGACCCGGAGGAGGCCCTGCTTCTCATCGTCGATGTTGACGAAGTTCTTGATGTACCCCTTTTCGAGGAGAATCTGGGTCATGGCCCGCTTCAGCTTAGAGGCGGGGATGTCCACATAGGTCTGCTCCGCCTCCTGCGCATTGCGGAGTTGAGCCATGTAGTTCGAGACGGGGTCGGAAATACCACTCATTTCGGGCGTCGAATCGTCGGTTCGGAAGGGGACTCGGGGACCAAGAGGGCGAGGGCCGCTCTGGCTGTGCTCGCAACCGTCGGGGCGCAGCGGCTACCAGCTGGCTTTCCGGATGCCCGGAATCTTGCCTTCAAGGGCAAGCTCGCGGAAGCAGATTCGGCAGACGCCAAACTTGCGGAGATACCCGCGCTGCCGGCCGCACAGCTCGCACCGGTTGTTCTGGCGAACGGGACTGGAGTCTCGGGGAAGCTTCTGCAGCTCGACCCACTTTTCCTCCTCTTTGAGCCGCCGCCGCTCCTCCTTGTGTTTCTCGTAGAGTCGCTCCCGCTTCTCTTCACGGGCAATCCAGCTTTTCTTGGCCATATCGTCGGTGTGTAGAATCTGTCCTATATAGATCTAAGCGCGCACGGGAGGCGTCGCCAGAACGCCGGTCGCCACTACGCCTCGGCTGGCTCTTCGTCTCCACGCCGGACGAACGGCATGCCCAGCCCCTTGAGGAGGGCGTAGGACTCCTCGTCGGTTTCCGCGTCGGTCACAAACGTGATGTCCATGCCGTCAATGCGGTCGACGTTGTCCACGTCGATCTCGGGGAAGATGATCTGCTCGTCGATGCCGAGCGTGTAGTTGCCGCGGCCGTCGAAGCTGCGGTCGGGCACGCCCCTGAAGTCTCGAATGTTGGGCAGGGCGAGCGTGACGAGCCGGTCGAAAAACTCGTACATCCGGGCCTCCCGGAGGGTCACCTTCACGCCGACGGGCATGCCCTCCCGCACGTCGAAGCTCGCGATGCTTCGCTTCGCGCGCCGAATGGTCGGGTGCTGGCCCGTGATTTTCCGCATCTCCTCCACGGCCTGGTCGAGGGCCTTCTGGTTCTCCGACACCTCCCCGACCCCTCGGTTGACGCAGATTTTCTCGAGACGGGGCACCTCCATCGGGTTCTCGTACCCAAACTGGTCCGTCAGCGAGGGACGAACCTCGTCCTGGTATTGCTTCTGAAGTCGCGGAACGTCGGCCATAGCTCAAAGGGTCAAAGCTCGGAAGTTGCGCCGCGGCGTCCAGAGTAACTCGACGGCCGCAGACGTTGAAAATCGATGATGCACGAGCGGGGTTCCTGCTGCACGGGCGATTCATGCCGCGCGTTGCCTCGAACTAGTCGTCGAGTTCCTCCCCGGTCGTCTTGGCGTACCGCACCCAGCGGGATCGGCCGGTGTCCGGATCCTCCACCTTCTTTCGCCCAATCCGCGTGGACTCGCCGTTGCTGTCAATCGGGTTGACGTTGGAAACGTGAATGGGCGCCTCCCGCTCGGTTCGTCCCCCCTCCCGGTTGGAGCGGCTCGGCTTCTCGTGGAAGACGCGCACGTTAACGCCCTCCACAATCACGCGCTGCTCGTCGGGAAACACCTTCAAGACCTTTCCCACATACCCGGCCTCTCGGTCCTCGCCGGCGGATTTGGCGGACGTAATGGTCTTGTTGAGCATAACCATGTCGCCCTGCTTAACGTGTAACTTGTTCTGAGCCATGGGCTTCGCGGTAGATGTTGGTTCGCAAGTGCAACCGGGATGACCCGACGGAGCTACAGCACCTCGGGGGCAAGGGATACGATGCGCATGAACTGCTTCTCGCGGACCTCCCGCGCCACAGGCCCAAAGACGCGTGTCCCGACCGGCTCCTCCTCCTGGTTGATGAGCACGGCCGCATTCTCGTCGAAGCGGATGTAGGTGCCGTCCTCGCGGCGCGTCTCCTTGGCGGTCCGTACCACGACGGCCCGGCTCACGTCGCCCTTGTTGATCTCTCCGCTCGGAATGGCCGACTTGACGGAAACCACAATCTGATCCCCGATGCCGGCGTAGCGGCGTCCACTACTGCCGAGCACACGGATGCATTGGGCTTCCTTGGCCCCGCTGTTGTCGGCCACATTGAGTCGCGTCTCTTGTTGAATCATGGGTGTCGTCCAGGTTCAGTGTTCGAAGTGAAAAGGCCACATGGGGGCCGGAAGGGTCCGGGCCGCCGCTGAAGGATGCGTCCGTTACTTGGCCCGCTCAATGATCTCAACAAGTCGCCATCGCTTGTTCTTGCTAATGGGGCGCGTCTCCATAATCCGGACCGTGTCCCCTTCGTTGGCCTCGTCGCCTTCGTCGTGGGCCATGAACGTGGAGGACCGTTCCAGGTACTTCCCGTACATCGGATGCTTCATCTGGCGACGGACGGACACGGTAATGGTCTTGTCCATCTTGGCCGACTCGACGACCCCAATGCGTTCCTTGCGGTCGTTGCGGTCGACGGCTTCGTCCTGCTCGTCCGTGTGCGTGTCGGTATGCTCTTCAGTCTGCTCCATAATACCCTATCGGCAATGTGATCGTCTGAGTGGGTGCATCGGCGGGCGCGGCGGAAACGGCTACGCGGGCTCCTCCTCGACGGCCTGCTTCTCGTTGCGAATCGTTTTCAGGCGGGCGATGAGACGACGCTTGGTCCGAAGGAGCATCGGGTTCTCTAGGCGTCCCCGAATGGCGTGCTGGAATTGAAGCTCTTCCAGCTCTTCCTCCTCCTCGTCAATCCGCGTCTCAATTTCCGCGATGCTGAGGTCTCGAATCTGGTCGGCATCCATCAGTCTAAATGGCTTGGGTGAACGGTCCCGAACACGCACGCACGAACCTACTCCTCGGCCCGTGAGCCTGGACGGACCACAAATTTTGTTTTGAGCGGCAGCTTGTGCTTGCCCAGGCGCAGGGCCTCTCGTGCCGACTCCTCGTCGGCACCGCCGCCCACCTCAAAGATGACGTTGCCCGGCTGCACCGGCGCGACGAAGTGCTCGGGCTCCCCCTTGCCCTTCCCCATCCGCGTCTCTGCCGGGGTCTTGGTCTTGGGCTTGTCCGGAAACACGCGGATCCACACCTTTCCGTCCCGCTTCAGGTAGCGGTTGATCGCCACCCGGGCCGCCTCAAGTTGACGGCTGTTGACCTCGCCCTCCTCGAGGGACTTCAGGCCGTAGTCGCCAAAGCTGAGACGGGTGCCTTTCACGGCGTACTTGTTCCGCTTCAGGCCCTGATTGCGCTGGACCTTGCGGTGTTTTGTGTCTTTGGGCTCAAGCATGGGTCGTAAAAGCAGGTGCGTGTGATCGGTTCAAAGAGGGTGGGCCGCCGATGCAGGGGATCAGCCCCCGCGGCGCTGGCGACGCTGCTGGGGCGACTCCTTCATCTTGCGCTGTTGCGCCTGCACGTTCGGGCTCAGGTCCGGCTTGCCGAGGATCTCACCGCGGTGGATCCAGACCTTGACGCCGATTGTGCCGTAGATTGTAAGGGCGGTCTCCTGGGCGAAGTCAATGTCCGCACGAATCGTGTGGAGCGGCACCCGGCCCTCCATGTACTCCTCGGTGCGCCCCATCTCGGCCCCGCCCAGACGCCCGGCGGCACGGATGCGCACCCCTTCGGCCCCCATGCGCATGGCGGCCTGCATGGCCTGCTTCATGGCCCGCCGGAAGGAGATTCGTCCCTCCAGCTGCTGCACGATGTTTTTCGCCACGAGCGTGGCGTCGAGCTCCGGACGCTTGATCTCGCTGATGTTGATCTGAATGTCCTTGCCCGTAAGGGTCTCGAGCTCCCCCTTCAGCTTCTCAACCTCGGACCCGCCCCGGCCAATCACAACGCCCGGACGGCTCGTGTGGAGGGTCAGGATGACCCGTTCCGGCGTGCGCTCAATCACGGCCCGGCTCAGGCCGGCGCGCTTGAGGCGCGTGTGCAGGTAGCGGCGCAGTTCCTCGTCCTCGACGAGTTTGTCCTGGAAGTTGGTCTCGGAGTACCAGTTGGAGTCCCAACCACGGATGGCGCCGAGGCGAAAGCCTATGGGGTGTGTTTTCTGGCCCACGGGTGTGTACCTCGTGTATTAGTTCAGAGAGCAACGTGTGATGTCGAAAACGGCGTGCAGGCTACGCGGCCGCCTCTTCGGGGGCCTCCTCCTCGACCGCCACGACCACCTTCAGGTGGGTCGTGCGCTTGCGAATGGGCGCCGCACGGCCTCGGGCACGCGCCTGATGGCGCTGGAACGTCGGGCCCTCGTCGGCCCGAATCTCCTTCAGCTTCAAGGCCCCTTCGTCGAAGCGCTCGTCGTGCTGGTCCATCAGGTTGTAGACGGCGGAGCGGATCGTCTTCTCCACGACGCCGGTCACCTTCTGCGGCATGTAGTCCAGAATCGCAACGGCCTCGGGCACACTCCGATCGCGCACCAGATTGATGACGCGACGCATCTTGAGGGGAGAGCTCCGAATGTGCCTGCGGACGGCTCGTGCTTGCATGTCTCGTCGTGCGGTTTGCGGGGAAAATCAGGGTCGCGGAGCAGGGATGGGCGCTCACTGGGGTCCAGCCAGCGCCGTCAACCGGGCGCTACTGGCCCGGCTTGCGGATCCGTTGGTCCACCTTTGCCTGCGAGTGCTCCGTGAATGTGCGCGTCGGGGCGAACTCGCCGAGCTTGTGCCCCACCATGTTCTCCGTCACGTACACCGGGATGAACTGGTGTCCGTTGTGAACGGCAAACGTGTGGCCGACGAAGTCCGGCGTAATAATCGAGTCGCGGCTCCAGGTCTTGATGACCTTCTTTTCGTCGGACTCGTTGAGCGCGTCGACCTTGCGCTGCAGCTTGTAGTATACGTACGGGCCTTTGCGTAGAGAGCGAGGCATGTCGTCGGGGAAGTTTGAATCCGAAAGTGTAGGCGGCTCGCGGGTGGGGTCGAGGGCCCCAGCTGATCGGGACGATTACTGGCCCCCGGTTCCTTGTTTCGACTCCGTGCGGCGCCGGATGATGTACTTGTTTGATTCCTTGTTGCGCTTGCGGGTCTTGTACCCCTTCGCCGGCACGCCCTCTCGGGACCGGGGATGGCCGCCGGACTTCAGGCCCTCACCGCCGCCCATGGGGTGGTCGATCGGGTTCATCGCCACGCCGCGGGTGCGGGGCCGGCGACCGAGCCATCGCTTCCGTCCGGCCTTGCCGAGCACCACGTTCTCGTGCTCGACGTTGCTGGTCGTGCCGACGGTCGCCCGGCACTTCGAGGGCACGAGGCGCGTCTCTCCGCTCGGAAGTTCAAGCGTCGCGTAGTCGCCTTCGCGGGCGGTAAGCTGAGCGTGCGTGCCCGCGGCGCGGACCATCTGGGCCCCCTTCTCCGGCGTCATCTCGACGCAGTGAACCTTCGTTCCCAGCGGAATGCTGGTCAGCGGAAGGCAATTGCCCACCTCGGCCTGTGCCTGAGGGCCGTTCATCACCGTATCCCCCACCTCCAGCCCGTCGGGGGTGATGATGTACCGCTTCTCCCCGTCGGCGTAGGCGAGCAGCGAAATGCGGGCCGAACGGTTCGGGTCGTACTCAATCGTCTTCACCGTGGCCGGGATGCCGTCTTTGTCGCGCCGCTTGAAGTCAATCTTGCGGTAGCGGCGCTTGTGGCCGCCCCCCCGGTAGCGCATCGTCATGCGGCCCTGGTTGTTGCGGCCCCCACTGTTCGGGAGGGGCTCCAGCAGACTGCGCTCCGGATCGGTGGTGGTGATGTCCTCCTTGTCGTCCACCGAGTACTGGCGCTGGCTGTTTATGGTCGGCTTTCGCTTTTTAATCGACATGGCGCTGGGTTGTCAGCGGTTCAAAGGGTCGTATAGGCTCAGGAAAGGGCACCTAAATGCCCTCGAAGAAGTCAATCTGTTCTCCGTCCGGGTCCAGGTCCACGATGGCCTTCTTGAAGCCGGAGGTCCGGCCCTCAATCATGTTTCCGTCACGGAACTGGCGACGACGCTTCCCCGGGACGACCTGGGTCCGGACGTCCTCGACCTCAACGCCATCGTAGCGGTGTTCCACCGCCCTCCGAATTTCGGTCTTCGTGGCGTCGAGCCCGCACATGAAGGAGTACTTGCCCTCCTGCATCTGCTGGGTGGTCTTTTCGGTCACGTAGGGGCGAATCAGTACGCGTTTGCTCATGGGTCAACGGTGCTCGTTGGGGAGTGCAACAGGCAGATCGGAGCCGGGGACGGGCGCTACGCCGGCACGGCCTCGTCGGTTGAAAGGACGTCCGTGAGCCAGTCGAGCGCGCCCTCCTGGAGCAGAACGACGTCGGCGTCCAGGATGTCGACCGTGTTGATGCTTTGGACCTCCTGCACGTTCACGTCCGGGAGGTTCTGAGAGCTCAGGTAGACCTCACGCTCCACCTCGGCGGTTGCGAGCAGGATGTCCTGCCCCTCCACGCCCAGGAGCTCGAAGAGGTCCGTGAGCCCTCGGGTGTCGGGCCGGTCCAGCGAGAAGTTCTCGATCACCTGGATGTTGTCGTTCGCGGCCTTGTACGAAAGGGCGGATCGCCGGGCCAGGCGCTTCTCCTTCTGGTTGAGGTCGTGGGCGTAGTCGCGAGGCCGCGCCCCATGGGCCCGTCCTCCGCCCCGACGGATGGGCGACTGGGCGTCGCCGACCCGAGCGTTTCCGGTTCCCTTCTGGCGATAGAGCTTCCGGCCAGACCCCCGCACCTCGCCGCGCTCCTTGGTCTTGCTCGTGCCCTGTCGCTGATGGGCCTGAATGCGCTTCACGTCCAGCCAAATGATGTGGTCGTTCGGCTCAATGTCGAAGACCGTCGGGTCGAGCGCGGCGGTTTCCCCCGACTCTACCCCGTCTTCTTGGTAGATCTCAACGTCCATGGGTTCGTGGCCTCAACAGTTTGCAGTGCATCGATGCGGAAGCTGGGCGGACGCCCAGGCTTTCCCGGCTCCTCTATTTCTTGTGCAGCTCTACGTATTCGCTCTTCGGCCCCGGCACGGAGCCGTGGATAAGAATGGCGTTCTGATCCGCAAGGATTCGGACCACGCGGAGGTTCTGAATCTTGGTGCGCTCGCCGCCGGTCTGGCCCGCCATGCGGACGCCCTTGAAGACGCGCGACGGGTCCGCCGACGCGCCAATCGATCCGGGGT
Source organism: Salinibacter ruber DSM 13855 (assembly GCF_000013045.1). Taxonomy (NCBI): domain Bacteria; kingdom Pseudomonadati; phylum Rhodothermota; class Rhodothermia; order Rhodothermales; family Salinibacteraceae; genus Salinibacter; species Salinibacter ruber. The sequence goes on along the minus strand of NC_007677.1, from coordinate 1,320,420 downwards.
GCCGCTGGCGATCGGACTGGCCGTGGGTCATCATGCCGACGCCACTGAAGCCGTGGCGCTTCACCACGCCCTGAAAGCCTTTTCCTTTCGACACGCCGACCACGTCGATTCGCTCGTCCTCCTGGAAGAGGTCCTGAACGCGCACGACATCGCCGAGGTCTACATCGTCGCCGAAGTCGCGGAACTCGGAGAGCATGCGCTTGGGCGGGCACCCGGCCTTCTCGAAGTGGCCCAGCATGGCCTGCGTCACGTTTTTCTCCTTCACGTTGTCGAAGCCAAGCTGCACCGCGCTGTAGCCGTCACGGCCCTCCGACTTCACCTGCGTCACGACGTTGGGCCCCGCCTCCACGACCGTGCAGGCCACGTTGTTGCCCTCGTCGTCGAAGACGCTGGTCATTCCGACTTTCTTTCCAATCAGTCCGCTACTCATAAATCTGGTCTCCGTGCAATGGTATGTCCATCGTTGGCGAGCCCCCGCCAGTTCTATCTGTCAACAGGCGCAAGCCTCAATTTCATGTTTGGGCTGGAGGTCCCTTCCGAAGTCAAAGCATTTAGGAATGCAAGAGAACCTGACCGTACGGCAAGCAGTGCTTGGCTTCCCTGAAATTTGTAGTTCCAGATCACGACCCGGCGGAAGCCCGATGCCATTTGCAACTCATTACTGCGCGTCAATACAACGGCGCCCTCAATCGGAAGCTCTGCCGAACCGGAGGGAGGCGGCCCTGAGATTCGGTACCGTGGCCCGTTGTCATCTCGCCGGAACGCTAGCCGGACGCTGTCGAGCCGGGTCGGAGCAATCAGTGCCCCTTCCACGCGCTCAATTTTCCATTTTCCGGTCAGGCGCTCATAGAGCGAGGCCCGCTTGGAGCCCGCCCCGTCACAGCCGACGAGCAGGAGTCCTCCGGCGCAGAGCAGCGCTCCGGCCACTCCCAGAAACACTGGGCGAAAGAGGTCCACTGGCGTCACACCTTGATTTCTACGTCCACGCCGCTGGGCAGCTCAAGCTGCATGAGCGAGTCGACCGTGTCGCTGCTCGACGAAAGGATGTCGATGAGGCGCTTGTGGTGGCGCCGCTCGAACTGCTCGCGGCTCTTCTTGTCCACGTGCGGGCCTCGCAGAACGGTGTAGATTTTCTTCTCGGTTGGCAGCGGCACTGGGCCACTCACAACCGCACCGGTCGACTTGACCGTGCGGATGATCTTCTCCGCACTCTTGTCGATCAGCGTGTGGTCGTACGACTTGAGCTTGATCCGTATGTCCTGCTGCGCAGCCATGTATCCGTATCGGGTTTCGAATGCAGAGTGTTGGCGAACAGGAGGCGGCTGTCCTTGCCAGCCTCCTGAAGCCGCAAAAGTCCTAGTCCAGGATGTCGGTCACCACCCCGGCGCCGACCGTGTGCCCCCCCTCCCGAATCGCAAACCGCAAGCCCTCCTCCAGCGCCACCGGCTCAATCAAGCTCCCCTCAAACGTCGCGTTGTCCCCCGGCATCACCATCTCTACCCCCTCGGGCAGCTCAATCGACCCGGTCACATCGGTCGTCCGAAAGTAAAACTGCGGCTGGTACCCGTCGAAAAACGGCGTGTGACGACCCCCCTCCTCCTTGCTGAGCACGTACACCTCACACTCAAACTCCTTGTGCGGCGTCACCGTCCCCGGCTCCGCCAATACCATCCCCCGCTTGACCTCCTCCTTCTCAATCCCCCGAAGGAGAATCCCCGCGTTGTCCCCTGCCTCCCCCTCCTCCAAGGTCTTGTTGAACATCTCAATGCCGGTGACCACCGAGTCCATCTTCTCCTCCTGCATCCCGACAATCTCAATCTCGTCCTGCAGCTGCACCCGGCCCCGCTCAATCCGACCGGTCACCACCGTCCCCCGGCCCGTGATCGAAAAGATATCCTCCACCGGCATCAAAAACGGCTTCTCCACGTCCCGCTCCGGCGTCGGAATGTACTCGTCGACCGCCTCCATCAGCTCCATGATCTTCTCCTCGTGCTCCTCGCTGGACTCGAGGGCCTGCAGCGCCGACCCCCGCACCACCGGCACCTCGTCGCCCGGGAACTCGTACTCGGTCAAAAGCTCCCGGACCTCCATCTCCACCAGCTCCAACAGCTCCGCGTCGTCGACCAGGTCGGTCTTGTTCATGAACACCACCAGGTAGGGCACCCCCACCTGACGGGCCAAAAGAATGTGCTCTCGGGTCTGCGGCATCGGGCCGTCGTCCGACCCCACAACGAGAATGGCCCCGTCCATCTGCGCCGCCCCCGTCACCATGTTCTTGACGTAGTCCGCGTGCCCCGGGCAGTCGACGTGGGCGTAGTGACGGTTCTCCGTCTCGTACTCGACGTGGCTCGTCGCGATCGTAATGCCGCGCTCCCGCTCCTCCGGCGCGTTGTCGATCGCCTCAAAGGTCTGCTCCGCCGCCCCGCCGACGCGCTCGGCCAGTACCTTCGTGATCGCCGCCGTCAAGGTCGTCTTCCCGTGGTCGACGTGTCCGATCGTTCCTACGTTCACATGCGGCTTCTCCCGCGCAAACTCTTCCTTGGCCATGGTGATGTGTGGTCGGTGTGTGCGTGTGGATTCGAATATGGCTGAACGGAGGCAGACGCGAGACCTGTGTCCCGCGGCGCCGACGGGCTACGCCGTCGCGCTCATGGTCTGCTCGTCCATGATTTCGGAGGCGACCTCCTCGGGGACCGGCTCGTAGCTCCCGAACTGCATCGTGTAGATGGCCCGTCCCTGAGACAGGGAGCGAAGGTCCGTCGAGTAGCCGAACATCTCGGACAGCGGCACCTCGGCGTTGATGACCTGCGCGTCGTTCCGCTGCCCCATCTGGCCGATTTGGCCGCGCCGTCCGTTGAGGTCGCCGATGATGTCCCCCATGTAATCGTCCGGGGTCACCACCTCTACCTCCATCACCGGCTCCATTAGAACCGGGTTGGCGTGGCGGGCGGCCTCGCGGAAGCCAAGCCGACCGGCAATCTCAAAGGCGTTCTGGTCGGAGTCGACCTCGTGGTGGTCCCCGTCGTAGAGGCGCACCCACACCCCCTCGATTGGGTATCCGGCCAGTGGCCCGTCCTCCATGGCGCTCTCGATGCCGCGCTCAACGGACGGAATGAACTCCTTCGGGATGACCCCACCCTTAATCTCGTTCTCGAATACCAGGCCGCTCTCTTCTTCCTCCTCCTCCGGAATTGGGCCGACGTCCATGTAGACCTCGGCAAACTGGCCGCGCCCTCCAGACTGCTTCTTCAGAACGTAGTGCTCGTCGATCATGTCGGTGAGCGCCTCCCGGTAGGCGACCTGGGGCTGGCCGACGTTGGCCTCCACCTTGAACTCCTGCTTGAGCCGGTCGATAATAATCTCGAGGTGAAGCTCTCCCATTCCCGCAATGATCGTCTGCCCCGTTTCCTCGTCGGTACGGACGTTGAACGTCGGGTCCTCCTCGGCGAGCTTCGTAAGGCCGTTGGTCAGCTTGTCCCGGTCGGCCTTGGTTCTGGGCTCGACCGCAATCCGAATGACCGGCTCCGGGAAGTCCATGGACTCGAGCACGACCGGATGGTCCGGGTCACAGATCGTGTCTCCGGTCTTGAGGTTCTTCGGACCGACCACGGCGGCGATGTCCCCGGCGCGGATCACGTCCACGTCCTCCCGGCTATCGGCATGCATGAACATCATGCGCCCGATGCGCTCGTCCTCGTCCCGGGTGGGGCTGTAAACGCGGGACCCAGACTCCAGCGTGCCGCTGTAGACGCGGACGAACGTCAGCTTCCCGACGTACGGGTCCGTCGTGATCTTGAACGCGACCGCGCTGAAGGGCTCGTCCTCCCGCGGATGGCGGGTGATGTCCTCCTCCTTGTCCTGCGGGTGGTGGCCCGTAATGGCGGGCACGTCGTTCGGGCTCGGAAGGTAGTTCGTAACCCCGTCGAGCACGCGCTGCACGCCCGTGTTCTTGAGGGCAGAGCCACAGAACATCGGCGTCATGTCGCGGTTGAGCGTCGCCTTCCGGATCACCGTGTGCAGCTCCTCGGGCTCCACCTCCTGGTCCTCATCGAGGTACTTCATGAGCAGCTCGTCGTCGTACTCCGCGACGCTCTCCAGAAGGTTAATGCGCCAGTGCTCGGCCTTCGACTCCAGGTCGTCCGGAATCTCCCTAACGTCCCACTGCATGCCCTGGGACTCGTCGTCGTAGATAATGGCCTTGCCTTCAATGAGGTCGATGACCCCTCGAAACATGTCGCCCGCCCCGATGGGATACTGCACCGGAACCGGATTGGCGCTGAGGCGGTCCTCCATCATCTCGAGGACGTTTTCGAAGTCCGCCCCGGTTCGGTCCATCTTGTTCACGAACCCGATCCGCGGCACGTCGTACTTCTCGGCCTGGCGCCAGACCGTCTCCGACTGCGGCTCCACGCCCCCAACCGCACAGAACAGGGCAATCGCCCCGTCCAGCACGCGGAGGGACCGCTCCACCTCGACCGTAAAGTCGACGTGGCCCGGCGTGTCGATGATGTTGACCCGGTGGTCATCCCAGTAGCAGGTGGTGGCCGCCGAGGTGATGGTGATGCCCCGCTCCTTCTCCTGCTCCATGAAGTCCATGGTCGCGGCCCCCTCGTGCACCTCCCCCATCCGGTGCAACCGCCCGGTGTAAAAGAGAATGCGCTCCGTGAGGGTGGTCTTCCCGGCATCAATGTGGGCCATGATGCCGATATTTCGGGTCTTCTCCAGCGGGAAGCTCTCGTTTGTCTGCGTAGCCATGGGTATAAAGCTCAAAGTTGGGTACTTGAACGCTCAGCACAGACCGGGTGGCGGCCCGATCCGTCCAGCAAATCTAGAACTGGAAGTGAGCGAAGGCCTTGTTGGACTCGGCCATGCGGTGCGTGTCGTCCTTCTTCTTTACGGCACCGCCTTCGCCGCGAGCGGCATCGACCAGCTCACTCGCAAGGCGATTCACCATGCTTTTCTCGTTCCGGGCCCGGGCGTACTGAATGATCCAGCGGAAGGCCAGTGTGATGCGCCGTTCGGGGCGCACCTCAGTGGGCACCTGGTAGGTGGCCCCGCCCACGCGGCGGCTCCGCACCTCTACGAGAGGAGCGGCGTTGTTCACGGCCTTCTTGAAGACCTCCAGCCCTTCTTCCTCTCCCGTGCGCTCCTCAATCACGTCAAACGTGTCGTACACGATGCGCCGGGCGAGGCTCTTCTTTCCGTCCCGCATGATGGCGTTGACGAACCGGGAGACCATGTCGTCCCGGTAGACGGGATCCGGCTGGGTGGTGCGCTGCTCAGGGGCCTCGTTTCGTGACATAGGGAAAACTGGCTGTCGTCAAGAACAGGGTTCAGTGGAGCGGCGTGCTACTCACGCGGCTTCTTCGTGCCGTACTTCGAGCGGCCCTGCCGACGCTCTTCCACGCCGGCGGTATCGAGGGCGCCCCGCACGATGTGGTACTTCACGCCCGGCAGGTCCTTCACGCGCCCACCGCGAACGAGCACAATGGAGTGCTCCTGCAAGTTGTGCCCCTCGCCCGGGATGTACGCGGTGACCTCGTTGCCGTTGGTGAGCCGCACACGCGCCACCTTTCGGAGCGCCGAGTTCGGCTTCTTCGGGGTGGTCGTGTATACCCGCGTGCATACCCCGCGTCGCTGCGGGCTGCCTTCCAGCGCGGGGGCGTCGCTCGTTTCCTCTTCGGTCTTTCGCCCTTTTCGAATCAACTGCTGCGTCGTCGGCACGTCGGTGTTGGTCGTTTGTCGGGACGATGTCGGAGGGACGTCACGGGTGCGTACTTGACCGTTCTCAAGTATGCACACTTTCTAACTACCGTCCGTCCGGCAGTTAGGGTCCTAAATGCGGGGCAAAGAAGAAATGAAAACAACTCTTCCGGCCCGGGCCGCCGGCACAGGGGCCCGAAAGTCCGCCTATTTTGGTATACCGCTCTGTATCGGTTGACCAATCTTTTCTGCGAACCGAGGGCTAAGAAAAAGGCAAGCCGCAACTGTGCTTGCCTAACTGTTCCAAGGCGTACCCAAGCCGGGTGTCTTCTCTGCAGAAGGGGTCTACGAAACCATGATCGACGGGGTTTCCACGCGCCACGACACTTCGTCGGATTCAGACGAACTTCCATCTTATCCCTGTGAGGAGGGAGATGCCCCCTCTGCGGAGGCGGAGTTCCGAGAGGTCCCATCGCCCTCTTTGAGCCATGCGTACTCCCCATGCGGAGGGGAGCCGAGGAGCGCCACGAGCGCCTCGACCCCGAGCACCTCCTCCCGAAGAAGTCTCTCGGCCATCTCGTCCAGCAGCGGGCGCTTTTCTCGGAGAAGGTCGTTCGCCCGGGCCCGCGCCTCCCCGACAATGTCGGCCACCTCCTCGTCAATGGCCGCGGCCATGGCATCCGAGTAGGGCTTCTCGAACAGGGGGCCGTCGGCGCGGCGCTCGGCCCGGTTGTAGCTGAGGGGCCCGATGCGGTCGCTCATCCCGTAATCCACGACCATCGCGTAGGCCGTCTCCGTGACCCGTTCGAGGTCGTCTTTTGCCCCGGTCGTCGCCCGCCCAAAGACGATCTCTTCGGCCCCCCGTCCCCCAAGGGCCATCGTCATCCGGTCCATCAGCGCCTCCCTCGAATAGAGGTCTCGTTCCTTGGGGAGGTGCTGGGCGTGGCCGAGCGCGGACAGGCCCCGAGGCACGACCGAGACCTTCACGACCGGATCGGTGTGCTCGAGGAACCACCCGACGATGGCGTGTCCCGACTCGTGGTGGGCGATGACGCGCCGCTCCTCCGGTGAGATCAGCTTGTTGCTTCGCTCCAGTCCCGCCATGACGCGGTCGAGGGCCTGGTCGAAGTCGTCCATCTGCACCGCGTTTCTGCCCCGCCGCGCCGCCAGGAGGGCCGCCTCGTTGCAGACGTTCGCAATTTCGGCACCGGCGAAGCCGGGCGTCTGACGCGCCAGTGCCTCGGGATCGACCGACGCGTCCAGGCGAAGGTCCGCGACGTGGACCCGAAAGATGTCGGCCCGCTCAAGTCGATCGGGCTTGTGGATGGAAATCTGTCGGTCGAACCGCCCCGGACGCAGGAGGGCGGCGTCGAGCACGTCGGGCCGGTTGGTGGCCGCCATGATGACCACCCCCTCGTCGGAGTCAAACCCGTCCATCTCGACGAGCAGCTGATTCAGGGTGTTGTCCCGCTCCCCGGTGCCTGCACCTCCCGGTCCGCCCCGCGTCCGCCCGATGGCGTCCACCTCGTCGATGAAGATGATGCAGGGGGCCCGCTCTTTCGCCTGGTCGAAGAGGTCCCGAACCCGACTCGCCCCCACGCCCACGAACATCTCCATGAAGTCCGACCCGGAAATGGATGCGAAGGGCACTCCCGCCTCGCCGGCCACGGCCTTCGCCAGGAGGGTCTTTCCGGTGCCAGGCGGCCCCACCAGCAGGACGCCGGTGGGGAGGGCGCCCCCCAACCGCGTAAACTTCTGGGGGCGTCGTAGGAACTCAACGACCTCCGCCACCTCTTCCTTCGGCTCGGCGAGTCCGGCCACGTCGTCGAAGGTTACGCGCCGCCCGCCCGCCTCTTCGAAGAGCGCCGCCGTGTCACTCCCAATCTGCTCTTCACGTCCCCCCGTCGCCATCCGTCGCATAAAGAAGAGCCAGATGCCCACGATGAGCCCCAGGGGCAGCCCCCACAAGAGAAGGGTCCCGACCCAGTCGCTTTCCTGCGTGGCCGCAAACGTGACCGGGGCCGTGCCCGTCCCCGTCGCGGCCTCGTTGTGGCGTCGCAGGAACGCCGTCAACTCGTGGGCGGTGGGCTTGTGGGTGGCGAAGGCACGCCGCGAGCGGTCGACGACGGCCCCCATTGGGGCGGCCGGGGGCGGGCGGGTCTCGACCCGGTCGTTCTGTACCGCCGCGGCCGTGTAGGTCCCGTTAATGCGCTTGCCGTTGACGATCTCGACCCGCTCGACGTATCCCGACTCCACGTGCTCGAGAAACGTGCTGTACTCGATACGCACGGGGGCGCTCGCCTGCTGCCACTTGATCCCGAGATGAACGAGAAGAGCCAGGAGGATGGCGCCCCCGATCCAGAACACATATGGGGAGCGCAGGGTCGTCCACACCGGCTGCAGGCCGGGGCCGCTCGACGGTGAATCAGCATTGGAGTGCATGGCCTCGGGCGACGACACGATGCAGAAACACAAACCTAGGCGAGAGAGGTCGTTCGGATTATCCCTGGCTCAGGTCGGGGGGCGGCGCGACGCGTTCGCCTGCAGGGAAGAAGCACTCCGGGTCGGCGTTGCGGACGAATCACGACGCTGGGAGGGCGTGGCCCTCTCTCGTCCAGATTGGGACGGAGTGGTGGGCGCGGGCCGACGACGGGCAGCAGGGCCTGCTGCCTCGTCGGGGGGCCGCGGGCGGTCCTTGGTGGTGTCTACCTCCGGAGCAACGGTCCCCGATTCCCGGTTCGCTCCGGGGCCGTCCGGCGCTCCCGCACCGGTCGAATCCCGCGTGGTGCCCCCTTGTCCAGTGCGCCGCTCGCGCAGCTGGTCGAGAAGGGCCTGTGCTCGCTCCGCCTCGGCCGTTTCGGGATAGCGGGCCACAAGGTGGGACAGGAGAATCTCAAACGGATCGGCCGGCTCTCTCCGCGATTGGGGGGCAGCACTCGTGGAATCCGACCTCGCCGTCTCCCTCGCTACGGCGGACGTGGTCGTATCCGGTGGCTCGGATCGCCCCGAAGGACCCGTTGCTGTGTCCCGGACGACAGAAGGCGACGCCACCGCACTGTCCGACGGCGTGCCCGACGCCCCCTGGTTCGCTACGGCCGTTGAGTCAATCATCCGGCGCGGCGGCCCTTCGGGGGCACTGGCGTCCGTCGTGTCGGCGGGAGCCGGCCGCGCCGGGGCCGCGGCGTCCGACGAGGGGGGCGCGGGGGCTGTCGCGTCCGGGGACGAGCTGCCTGTCGGGTCGGGGCCGGGATCAGGGGCATCGGCCTGCGCCAGTGAATCCGCGTAGCGCGTGAAACGGGCCCGCCCCTGCCCACTCGAATCGTGGCGGGCGGTTCGATGGTACACGACCCCGGCGGCCAGCAGCGCACGCGGCGCCACGCTCGTTTCGCGATACGCGTCGGCCACCTTTAAGAACGCCCTGAGGGCCGCATCGTGGCGCCCGCTTCGCCACGCCTCGTAGGCCCTGGCGTACGCCGAATCCGCCCGGCTCACCGTCCGCTCCGGGTCCTCGTCGGTCGTCGCCAATCCCAGCTGTTCACGGGCCCGCTTCGCGATGGGCGTGTCGGGGTGCTCGTCGATGAGGCGCCGGTACACTTCGTCCCCGGCGGCCGTATCGCCCTGCGCCCGGTGCGCCTGGGCCAACCCGTAGAGGGCCTGGGGCGCCACCGGGTGATCCGGCGTCTCGTCGAGCACCCGACGAAACCAGGTCTGCGCCGAGTCGGGACGGCCTGCCGCCCGAAAGAGCGCGTTGGCCAACTCGTACTGCGCAACGGCCCGCTGGTCTTTCATCTCCGCCCGACTGATCGAGTCCCGCGGCACGGCCGACACGTCCACGACACTGGCCGTGGTGGACGCGCCCGCGGACGACTGCGGGCGGGCCTGGTCTTCGGTCTGGTCGGCACGCGGGCGGGCGTCCGGACGCCCCCGGATCGCCTCTGCACGGCGCCAGTCGTCCATGAGGGGCCGGTCGCCCCACGTCTGCTCGAACTGGCGGCGTCCCTGCTGCACGAGGGTCGGATCGCGGTGAAACAGGAAGCCGGCGTCGGCCCCCTGCGTCTGGACGGCGGGCTGTTCGGACGGGGCCGGGGAGGCGTCTCCCGCCGCCGGACGTCTCCCGCCCCGGAACTGCGGCTGCCGACGTGTGCGCTGGGCTCGCGCCTCCTGCTCTTCCAGTCGCCGCTGGCGAATCTTCTCCACGACGGCCCGGAACTCCGCGGGGGCCATGCGGCCGAGGCGCAGAAGGGAATCCATCCGGGCGACGGCCTGGGAGCGATCCGCCAGTTTTCGGAAGCGGTTTGCCTGGGCCCTCGCGTCCGATGGCGCCCGCGGAAGGACCTGGGCCGCCTCCTCCGCCCCCGTCCCCTCATCCGGGCCGGACGAGAGGGTCGCCGAGGCCGTGTCGAAATGCGCCGCGGCCCGGGTGAAGTCCTCGTACGCATCCCGGTACAGCGTCGCCAGCTCATAGTGAGTTTGCCCCTTCCCGCTCCCCCGTGGCGCCTGGTCGCCCCGCAGGACGGCCGTGAGCACCTGCTGGGCCCGGTCGGGCCGTCCCTGCGCGCGGTGCAGCCGGGCACGAACCCGGGCAATCTCCGCCCGCATCTCACGGGTGTTGTCGTCCCGTTCCAGCTCTGCCAGCCGCTCTAGGGCCCGCCCAGGGGTGCCGGTCTCCCCGCCCAGTTCGATGGCCGCCAGCTTGGCGGCGAACGCCAACGGGTACGGCGGGTCGTACCCCGATACCCGTCGGTAGGCCGCCCGGGCCCCCTCGGGATCGTCGAGCGTTTCGCGCACCTGCCCCAACAGAAAGGCAGCCCGGGCGCCCGTCTCGTCCGGCAGGTTGTCGTTCAGGCCCTGGGCCAGGGCCTGATCGGCCGCCTCCCAGTTCTCCTGCCGCACGAAGAGCTCTCCCTGTACCACTCGCATTCGGGCCGTCCAGCTGCCGTACTCCTCCCCCGAGTCGAGTCCCGTCCGGAGGGCGTCTGCGGCCTCCCGGTACCGGCCGGCCACCACCAGCGTCTGGGCAAGCCGGAAGCGGGCCTCTCCTTCCCGCTCCGCGTCGAGGGCAATCGCCTCCCGAAATTTCTGGACCGCCCCCACGTAGTTCTGCTGGTAGTACCGGGACCGTCCGATGAGGAGCAGCGCATCGTCGACCCACTCCGAGTTGGGGTGCTCGCGCAACACGGCTGCGCTCTTTTGAATCGCTTCCCCAAAGGACGACTGGCCGGCCCCTCCCTGGGGCGGCGGAAATACGGAGAGATAACGGGTCCGGTCGATGTCTCCCCCCGACTCGTTCACCGATTCGAGGCCGGCCTCGAAGGCTTGCGTGGCGTTGTGGAAGGTATTGTAGTAGGCCGTGAGGTCGTCGTACTGGCGGCCGATGAACGAGCCCCGCCCACAGCTCATCAGCAGTCCGGCCCCGACGAGGAGAAAGAGGAGGCCGCACACCGTACGGACCTGTGTCCGCCCCCGAGGAGAAAAGCGACCCATGTCGACACGCCAGTCGCGTCGGGAAAGAGGAAAAACCACATGCGGCTTCTACAATGGGAGCGCGCCGCCACGGGATCCGTCTGGGACGGCTCCACGCCCCAAATCCCTCCTACTGCGACTCCTTCCTACTGCACGGTGCTGACGTGGACGGTGTTGGTGCGCCCGCGGGCCGGCAGCGGCATTCCGACGGTCAGCACCACGTGGCCGCCCGACCTCACCAGGTCGTAGTCGTGCAGGACGCCGTGCACACGCGCAATGCCCTGGTCGGTGTCTTGCTGGAAGGGGATGTAGAAGGCCTCGGTGCCCCAGAGGCTTCCAAGCTGGGCCACCACCCGTTTGTTGTCGGTGAAGGCGTAGATGGGCATGCTGGGCCGGTGTCGGGCGATGGAGCGAGCGGTCGACCCCGAGTTGGTCAGGCAGCAGATGGCCTCCGCCCCCACCTGCTCGGCGAGGCGACAGGCCGTGAAGCTAACACTATTCGTTACGTTCGCCCCTTGCTCAAAGTGATCGGGCGTCATGGTAAGGGCCCGTCGTTCCTCGTGCCAGTAGGACTCGGCCTGACGGATGATCTGGTTCATCGCCTCCACGACCCGAACCGGATGATCCCCAACCGCCGTCTCGGCAGAAAGCATCACCGCGTCGCTGCCGTCGAGGACCGCGTTGGCCACGTCACTCGCCTCGGCGCGGGTCGGGCGCGGGTCCTCCACCATGCTCTCGAGCATCTGCGTGGCCGTGATGACGGGCTTGGCGGCCTCCATGCTCTTGCGGATGAGCCGCTTCTGGGTGCCGGGCACCTCTTCCATCGGCATCTCGATGCCGAGGTCGCCCCGCGCCACCATGATGCCGTCCACGACCTCCAGAATCTCGTCGATGTTGTGGACGGCCTGGGGCTTCTCGATCTTGGCCACGACGCTGGTCTTCTTCCCGGTCTCCTCGATGCGGTGGACCAGCGCCTCCACGTCGGACCGTTCCTGCACGAACGAGAGGGCTACGACGTCGACCTCCAATTCGAGCCCGAGCTCGAGGTCCTTCAGGTCCTTCTCCGTCATCGGGGGCGTGGAGGCCTGCAGGTCGGGCAGATTTACCCCCTTTCGAGACCGCAGCGGCCCCCCTTCCACAACCGTCGCCCGGAGCTGCGAGCCGTTCGTCTCGATGACCCGGAGTTCCAGCAGGCCATCGTCGATCAGAATGCGCTCCCCCTCTCGGGCGTCCCGGGCGAGGGCCTCGTAGTCGATGAAGATGTGCTCGTTCGTGCTCTCCCGCGGGGTGTCGGTGCTCACCCTCACTTCGTCGCCCTCCGCCAGCATGACCGAGTCGTTCTGTACCGCCCCCACTCGAATTTTGGGGCCCTGAAGGTCCTGCAACACCGTTATGCCCTTCCCTTCCGCCTCGGCCACCTCCCGAACGGTTTCCACGCGCTCCCGGTGCTCCTCGTGGGTGCCGTGTGAGAAGTTCATTCGGGCAACGTCCATTCCGGCCGCGACCAGACGACGGAGTGTTTCCGGGTCCGTCGTGGCCGGGCCCAGCGTGCAAACGATTTTTGTTCGGCGGTCCATGCTTTCGAAGCGGGTGGGGAGACAGTACGCGCAGGGAGGGGCCTGCGCTTCGAGGTGCGCTGCGGCGCAAGCCGCCCCAAATCTAGAAGAGCCCACGTGGAAATGCACGACGAGAGCCGCGTCCGCCGGATTTCCCCAGAAGTCTTCACGGGACGGGCGGCGCCCCGGAGGAGGCCGCCCCGTCCGGGCGCTCCCGCAGTGGCGCCTCGGAGAGCTGGTCGCGCGGGACCCGCGAGTGCGACCGCGTCTCCAGGGCACTCGACACCATGATGAGCTCCCCCACGTTCTCGAGGGTTAGAAGGCCGACGAGCTGCCCTCCGTCCACGACCGGCACGGTCGAACAACTCCGCGCGTTCATCTGCTGGAAGACCTCGTCGAGCGGGGCGCTCGGGGCCGTGGTGAAGCAGTCCGCGTCGGCCACCTCCGCGACCGGGGTGTCGCGGCCGTGCTCGGACAGGGCCTGGATGAGTTGCTTGCGCCGCAGCAGGCCCACGACGGTGCCCGCCTCCAGGACCGGAAAGTCGTGGTCGGTACCGGCCAGGAGCGCATCCACGGCGTCGTCGAGGGTGTCGTCGACCGTCAGGGTCGCGAACCGCGTCACCATCGCCTCCCGCACCGGCGTCCCCTCGGTGAAGGCGCGGTACATGGCCTGCTTCGACTCCTGCTGGGCCCCGACGTACACGAACAGGGCGATAAACAGGAGCACTGGATTCCACGTCATGATCCCGATCAGCCCGAACAGGACCGCCATGCCCTGCCCCACGTTGGCGGCCGTCTGGGTGGCCTGGGCATAGTCCCAGCGGAGCGCCAGAAGCGCCCGCAGCACGCGCCCCCCGTCCATCGGAAAGGCGGGCAGCATGTTGAAGACCGCCAGCACGGCGTTAATCCACATCAGGGACGCCAGGGCGTGGCTGCCCGGCGCCTCCAGCGCCACCGGGGCGAGGGTGCCCCCGGTTACCAGCAGCACGAGGGCGAGCGCGAAGGCAATCACCACGTTCACCGCCGGCCCGCCGATGGCAATCCAGAACTCCTTCATCGGCTCGGACGGGATGCGCTCCAGCCGCGCCAGTCCCCCGATCGGATAGAGCGTGATGCTCCGCGTGGGCACCCCGAAGCGACGAGCGGTTAGGGCGTGGCCCAGCTCGTGGAGAATTACGCACACGAACACCCCAAGGATGAGCCCCATCCCCGAAAGGGCCGCGCCCAGGCTCTGGCTCTGGACGTAATAGTAGGCGAAGATGGCCGCAACGAGCAGCAGGAAGGTCCAGTGCAGGAAAATTCCAATCCCCGCTACGGACCCGACACGGAGTGAACGCTTCATGCAGCTGTGTGAATTGCTCCTTGAGTTTGGCCTGTGCCAACGGCGACGCGCTGGGCCATGGTTCCCCCGGCCTCGACCGCTGACGAGGGGTGCCCGCCCCCGTTCGGCCGTCAGACGCAGGACCGGGGATGCAGACTAACCCCACCAACGGCCTCCCGCACGGTTCAGACGAACGGCCGACGCCTCAGGGACGGTCGTCGATGCGGTCCAGCTTCGGCCACAGGTTCTCCCGCCAATACGGGGTGCGGAGGTGCTCGACGAGCGTCATCTGGTATCGTCCGCCCTCCGCCTCCATCCGAACGAGACGCCGCTCCGCCCCGGTCCCGCGCCAATAGGTCTCGGTCGTATCGCTGGTCTCCCCGATCGGGGAGGGCACTGGCGTCTCGTAGTGGACGACAATGCGCTCGCTGTCGTGGGCGCCCGCCTCGGTCTCCACCGTCTCCGTTCCCGTACGAACCGCCCGGGCCGAGACGTACGCACTGCTGTCCGCGACGGGAACAGAAAAGGAAAGCGTGTCGGCCGCCCCGAAGTCCAATGCCCGAATCAACAAAGGAAGTTGAGCGGGCGGGTACGCCTTCGAGCGGTGGGCAAAGGAGGCGCGGCGGTTGCCGTAGTCGTCGCTCCGCATCCGCACCTCCACCGGCCCGTCCGGCGGAAAGGCCACTTCGCGGTAGCGATTCGAACACCAGTCGAAGCTGGTAAACGATTGCTTGAAGGGCCGGAGGTCGTTCTGCCGTGCGTTGACGACCCAGTTGCGTTTGTACTGGTACGAGCCGCTCTCAAGCTCGTAGAATGCGGCGTACTTGAACGACGAGACGCCCGTGCCGTCCGTCACTTTCGTCATGTCGGCCGGGCTGAACCGGTGCTTCACGAGGTACGTCCCCATGATAAACGCCTGCTCCTTCGCCCGGCCGTACTGGTCGCGGGTCCGCTCGACCCGATAGAACACCACCTCCGCCTGGCCGTCGTTCCAGACATCCGCCGTGAGGTACTGGCGGTCCGTAATGGGGTCTGCGTCGGGCTCCGACGAGGTGGGAGCGCGACTGCACCCGAGGGCGAGCCCGAAGAGAAGAAGGGAGCCCATTGAACAGAGCGCGAGGGCACGGGGCCACATGAGTTGGGACGGGTCGGTGGGCGATCACAGCGGGTGGTGTTGCCTTTCGTCGGCGCCCCGGGGCCTTCGTTACGTGTCCCCGCGCCGGAACAGCCACCATCCCAGCCCAGCGACCAGGCCAATCACGACGGCCGCCGTAAGGACGGGCCGGCGGCGCAGAACTGCCCGCAAGGGCTGCGTGGGGCGCACCTCAATGCCGTCGAGGTTCAGCAGGCGCCCGATCGTACCGGGCTGCGCCTCAGCCCCAAGGCGGGCCACAGGGTCGCCTCGAAGCCGCACCTCCACGGTGAGCCCCGCAATGTCGAGGGCTTCGTGAACGCGACCGGTCGTCCGCGCTCGTTGGGCCGACGCAAACGGCCCCGAGGCGAGAAGACGGCGCCCGGCCCGAAGGCTCGAGAGGTCCACGACAATTCGGTCTCCCGTCCCCCGAATGTCGATGTCCTCTCCGTCAACGGCCAACTGGAGATCAGCGAGAACTTCGAGGGGAAGGGCCATGTCGGTCGCGGGGGGGGTTGTCAGCACCTGCTCTCCAGGGACCGGATCAACTACCGGGTGAGACACAGGCTGGAGATGAAAAAGTGGAGGGCGCTTTTCGTGGGGGGCGCTACGGTTCAGCGTGCCCCCGGCGGTCCAGCCCCGTCGGACGTCGGGGCCCGCCGCGTCTTTCGGAACGACCACAAAGATGCCAGAGCGTCGACGTGCAAAGGTCGGCACCGGCGGGGGCTGATGACATCAGCAGAGGCGCATGCACGCCCCCGCCGCGCCGACACGGAAGTGGAAGCGCGTTGGGAACTGGTTTACGATTCGTTGTCTTTCGTCCGAATCTTTAGGGTCCCGTCCATATTCCAGTGAGCATGCCGGGCGTCGCCACCAACCTTGCTGGGCACCTGAAGGTCGAAGTCCTCAAACTCGTAGGTGATCTGGGCGCCTCGACCCGTGAGCTTGTCGTACAGACCGATGGCGAGCTCCGGCCATGTTTTGGTGTCATCTACTTCAGCCATAACTGCGTGCGGGTTCGTTTTTGGATGTGTATGGGAGAAACTGACCTCGGGGCTCGCACCTGTTCGAGGTTCACCCACATGGAAGTCCACAAGGGATCTCTGGTTTCCGTCTCGAGGTGAAACATTCTCGTAATGGGAAATCCGTTGTGACAATCCGGCCTCGCACGCATTCGCAATCTATTTTCCTCCTCGTCCGTGTACGGAGCCGCGCCACGGACCCCATACTTTGCTTCCTCCATGTCCCCCTCCTCCTCGACCGTACTTGTGACCGGCGCCACCGGATACGTGGGCGGCCGTCTCGTTCCCTGCCTGCTCCGTGAAGGATACGCGGTGCGGTGCTTCGTGCGAAGTGCCGAACGGCTTCAGGCCCAGCCCTGGAGCGACGACGTGGAGGTGGCGGTGGGCGACGCCCTGAAGGCCGACACCGTGCCCCCCGCCATGGAAGACGTGGACGCCGTGTACTATCTCATCCACTCGCTCGGGGCCGGTGAGGATGCGTTCGAAGACAAGGACCGACGCGCCGCCACCAACATCCGGCGTGCCGCCGAGGCGGCCGGCGTGCAACGGATCGTCTACCTCGGCGGCATGCGGCCGAAAGGGGAGCGACAGTCGAAGCACCTCCAGAGCCGCATCGAGACGGGCAAGGTGCTGCGGGACGGAGCGGTGCCCGTCACGGAGTTCCGGGCCGCCCAGATTGTCGGGTCGGGAAGCCTGTCGTTTGAGCTGGTGCGGTACCTGACCGAGCGGGTGCCCCTCATGATCTGCCCCCGGTGGGTGCACACCCCAACCCAGCCCATCGCCATCCGGAACGTGTTGCAGTATCTGGTGGCGGCGCTTCAGCAGCCGGACAGTGCGGGGGAGATCGTCGAGATTGGGGGCTCCGACGTGTTTACCTACGCCGAGATGTTCCAGATCTACGCCGAGGTGCGCGGCCTCAACCGGTGGGTCGTCAACGTGCCGTTCTTGACCCCTCGGCTTTCTTCGCACTGGATCGGGTTCGTCACCCCGGTTTCGAACAGCATTGCCCGTCCGCTCATCGAAGGCCTCGATAACGAGGTGGTCGTGGAGGACCCCGAAAAGGCGCACTCCCTCTTCCCGGACGTCGAGCCCATCTCGTTCGAGGCGGCGTTGCGGCTTGCCCTGCGGCGGGCGGAAACGGGGACCATCCCGACCGTCTGGAACAGCGCCGTCTCCTCGGTGCCCGACGAGGCGCCCTCGACCCGCCTGGAACTCAGCGAGGGCCTGTACCGCGAGGAGCGCGCCGTGGACGTGGACGCCCCGCCCGCCCTCGTCTTCGACACCATCGAACAACTGGGCGGCGACACCGGGTGGCTCTACGGGGACGCCCTCTGGCGCCTGCGTGGCTGGATCGATCAACTCGTCGGCGGGGTCGGCTTCCGCTACGGACGGCGAGACCCCGATACCCTCCGCGTCGGCGACACGGTCGACTTTTGGCGGGTCGAGACCCGCGAGGACAATCAGCTGCTCCGCCTGCGGGCCGAGATGCGGCTCCCGGGCCGTGCCTGGCTGCAGTTCAAGGTCTCCCCCCACGAGGACGCCGACGCCCGCAGCCGCATTACACAGACCCTTTTCTTCGAACCCAAGGGGCTAACCGGGACGCTGTACTGGTCCCTCGCCCGCTGGGTACACGGCCCCCTGTTTGCCGGCCAGCTTCGCGCCCTGGCCAACTGGGCCGAGGAGCGCACCGCTGACGGGGACGATTCGCCCCAGGCATCGACGGCACGGAGCGTGCCCACTTCTGCGTAGACGCCCTCGCCCCGTTCCCGTCAGTTCAGGCCCCAGATGGCCGCGTTGAGCGCAAGGGCGTACGTCACCCACGCGAGGTACGGCACGAGCAGCCACCCCGCCACCGGCCGGACGCGGAAGAACCGGTCCATCGTCCAGGCCAGCAGCCCCCACAGCCCCAGAATCACGACGAGCCCGAGGGCGGGCGACCGGGCCCCGAAGAAGGCGAACGACCATCCGGCGTTGGCGGCAAGCTGGAGCCCAAATGCCGTGAGGGCCGTCCGGACCCGGGTCCGATCCGGGCCGCAACGCCACACCAGAAACGCGGCGACGCCCATGAGGGCGTAGAGCGTCGTCCAGGCCGGGGCAAACACCCAGTTGGGCGGGGTAAAGCTCGGCTTGGTGAGGGTCGGGTACCAGGTCGTAACGGAGGTCTGGGTGACCCACGCGGCCAAAAGCCCCACCGCCTCACAGAACAGAATTGCCCCGAGGGCCTTTCCCGAAAGTGCAAGTACGCGGCGCCAGTCGTTAAACATCGTTCGGCTGGACAAGACAGGAGACTACTGGTGTGCAAGGTAAGCCCCCACGGACTTTTTCACCGCCGGCCGTCCGTTTGGAGCCCTCCCAAACCGAGACGCTCCTCACGGCGAACGTCCCTTGGCCGTATCCGTGTAGGGATCGCGAATTTTGCCCCAAGGCTCCCCAAGCCTCAAGGCCTTCGCTCCCGACCGGGCTCTACCACTCTTCATACGTTGCCCCGGGGCACAGCGGTTCTCTCAATTCCCATTCGGGCCTTTCCACATGAACGACCCCTCTCAGGCGCGACTGGCTTCTAGCCTCTCGACTGTGGACGTCGTGGCCCTGACCGTCGGGGTGGTCATTGGGGCCAGCGTCTTCGAGACCCCCGCTCTCGTGGCCGGAAATACCGGCAGCGGCTGGGCCGCCCTGCTTGCCTGGACGTTGGGCGGCGGCGTGTCGATTGTGGGGGCGCTCTGCTACGCTGAACTGACTACGGCGTACCCCCATGCTGGCGGGGACTATTTCTACTTCCAGCGCGCCTTCGGGGACTGGCTGGCGTTCCTGTTTGCGTGGGCCCGCCTCGTGGTGATCCAGACCGGCTCCATCGCCCTGCTGGCGTTCGTGTTTGGCGACTACGCCACGGAGCTGTGGCCGATCGGGGCGCAGTACTCGCCGTCCATTTACGCCGCCCTGGCCGTCGCCGGGCTCACCCTGCTCAACGCGCTTGGGGTGCGGCAGGGAAAACACGTGCAGCGGGGCCTTACCGTCGCCACGATCGTGGGCCTGCTCGTCCTCATCGGGGCGGGCCTCTTCCTCGTGCCCGAGTCGGCCGGGCAGGCTGCCGCCACGGGGGCCTCAGATGGCGGGGCCTCAGATGGCGGGGGCGGGAGCTTCGGCATGGCCATGGTCTTCGTGCTCCTCACATACGGCGGGTGGAACGAGGCAGCCTACCTCTCCGCCGAGGTGCGTGACCTCCCCCGCAACATGACGCGGGGGCTGCTCGGGAGCCTCGGCCTGATCGCCGGGCTCTACCTGCTGGTAAACTGGGCCTACCTGCAGGGGCTCGGCCTCGCCGGCATGGCGGGCTCGGAGGTCGTCGCGGCGGACCTGATGCGCGCGGCCTCTGGCGCTCCGGGGGCCAAGCTCATCAGCCTGCTGGTCGTGGCGGCGGCCCTCAGCTCCACAAATGCGACCATTTTCACCGGGGCCCGGACCAGCTTCGCACTCGGCCGGGACGTTCGCTTTTTTCGCTTCCTGGGCCGCTGGGACGCCGACACCGAGACCCCCGCCAACGCCCTCCTCGTCCAGGGGGCCGTCGCGCTCGGGCTGGTGGGCGTGGGCGCCTGGACTCGGCAGGGGTTCGAGGCAATGGTGGACTACACGGCGCCGGTGTTCTGGCTGTTTTTCGGGCTGGCCGGCGCGGCCCTCTTCGTTCTCCGCCGGATCGAGCCCGAGACGGATCGGCCCTTCCGGGTTCCACTGTACCCGGCCGTTCCGCTTCTCTTCTGCGCGGCCTGTCTGTATATGCTTTGGTCCAGCGTGGCCTACGCCGGCGCCGGCGCCCTGCTGGGCGTCGGGGTGCTGCTGGCCGGCATTCCCCTGCTGGCCCTGCGGACCGCCCGCTCCCAGGAGGCCTCCTCCTGACCGCCTCCACCCTCGTTCGCTTCCTGCTCCCCATTCACACTCGACGTCCCATGTCCCGTCTCCGATTCCTCTCGGTCGTTTTGCTCGCCCTCGGCCTCCTGCTGGGCCACGGGCCTCGGTCCGGATACGCCCAGCAGACGGACACCACCGCAGAGACAACGATTCCGGGCCTGAAGATGCCGCCCGAGCAGGAGTCGGACGTGCCCTACGTACCGACCCCCAAGCCGGTCGTCGACCGCATGCTGGAGCTGGCCGACGTGGACGAGACGGATGTCCTCTACGACCTCGGAAGCGGAGACGGGCGCATCGTGATCCGCGCGGCGCGGACGCATGGGGCGCGGGGCGT
Source organism: Salinibacter ruber DSM 13855 (assembly GCF_000013045.1). NCBI lineage: Bacteria > Pseudomonadati > Rhodothermota > Rhodothermia > Rhodothermales > Salinibacteraceae > Salinibacter > Salinibacter ruber. The sequence goes on along the minus strand of NC_007677.1, from coordinate 1,299,986 downwards.
CGGCATTGAGATCGACCCCGATCTCGTGAAGAAGGCCCGCAAGAACGCCAAGGAGGCCGGCGTGGCCGATCTCGTCGAGTTCCGGCAGGGGGACCTCTTCGAGGCCGACATCAGCGAGGCGACGGTGGTGACGCTGTACCTGCTCCCCTCGGTCAACCAGAAACTTCGCCCCATTCTGTTTGAGCAGCTGTCCCCCGGCACGCCGGTGGTGTCCCACGACTTCGACATGGGACGGTGGGCCCCGGACCGGACGGTCGATCTGGAGGGGGATACCGTGTACCGCTGGACCATTCCGGAAGAGATCCCCGAAGACCTGGACGAGTAGCCCCTTTCGGACCTGCACGGCCCCTCTCACTCACGTCCCTGACGACCGCTCGTCGCATGACCCTGTTCGGCCTTCCACTGGGCACGGCCGCAGCCCTCGCGGTCGTTGGGACCCTTCCCCTTCTCGCCTACGCCCTATGCCGCGTCGATGCAAAGCGGGGGGATGGATACGTGACGATCCTTGGTCATCGCTCCTCAGCGTCCTAGCGTCCCATGTCAATCGGCCTCTCACTGACGTTCGGGCTCTACCTCCTCGTCCTCGTCGGGATCGGGGTCTACTTCTTCCTCCGCACCGAGACCCGGCGCCTCACCGACTACATGCTCGCGGGCCGTGACGTGGGCACCTGGCCCCTGGCCCTCTCGGAGGTGGCCTCGGTGGCGAGCGGCTGGACGTTTTTCGCGTGGGTCGGGGTCGGGTTCACCACGGGCCTCCACGGGCTCTGGTTCTCGATGGCGATGCTCGTGGTCGTTCTCTTCTTGTACCGCTACGTGGCCCCCACCTTTCGGCGACAGTCGGAGGCGCTCGACAGCCAGACGGTGGTCGACCACCTGGCGCTCGTCTTCCGCGACTCCCCCTGGGGCCCACGGATCCGGTGGACGGCCACGCTCGCGGTGGTGGTGTTCATGGCGTCGTACATCGGCGCGCAGATCATCGCGGTAGGGGAGGCCATGGAGACGGGCCTCGGCCTCAATTACGCGGTGTCGGTGGGGGCCGGGGGCCTGGCCGTCGCCCTCTACACGACGCTCGGCGGCTTCGACGCGTCGGTCTGGACCGACTTCGTGCAGGGGCTGCTCGTGATTCTGGCGGCGCTCGCGCTCCCGCTCGTCGCCATCGCAGAGATTGGCGGCTGGGGCGCGTTCGTGACGGCGGTGCGGGCCGCGGACCCGACGCTCCTGTCGATGACGGCGGGGCAGACCGGCACGGCCCTCGCGCTCTCGGTTGGCTCCTGGCTCGCGTTTGCCCTCGGCGCCCTCGGCCAGCCGCACGGACTCATGCGGTTCCAGGCCATCCGGTCCGAGCGCCTGCTGAGCCGCGCCTCGGTCATCGCACTGGCCTTTCAGGCCCTCCGCCTCACGGTCCCGCTCTTCATCGGAATGGCGGGCCGGGTGCTCTACGGCTCAATGAACGACCCCGAGTCGGCGGCGATGGAGATGATGGTACAACTCTTCCCCGACTGGTTCGCGGGCTTGCTGCTGGCCGGCATCATCGGGGCCGTCCTGTCCACCTCCGACTCGATGATGCTCGTCACCTCGGCGGACCTGACCCGCCTCTACGAGACGCAACTCGCCGGCGGCGTGCTCCCGGCCCGCATGATCCGTCTCGGACGTGGAATCGTGGGCGTGATGGCCCTGCTCGGGGTCGGCCTGGCCTACTGGCGGCCCGGGACGATCTTCGACATCATTGAGTTCGCCTTCGTGGGCCTCGGGGCGACGCTGGGGCTGCCCCTCGCCTTTCTGGTCCTGTGGCCCCGCACGACGGGGGCCGGCGTGTTCGCGGCCGTGGCGGCGGGCCTGGGGAGCGCCGTCGGGAACCTGTACCTCTCGCCCGCCACGTTTCCCATCCTGGTGTGGCCCATCACCCTGACGGCCTTTCTGGGCGCGAGCTACGCCACCGCCCCCTCGTCGCCCGTGACGGCTTCGTCGTCGTAGGCCTACTCGTACACCGCGTCCGGATCGAACACCTTCTCGCCGTCGGTCGTCCACCCGTCGTCGGCGGCGCGGCGGTGGAAGCACGAACGGAAGCCGGTGTGGCAGGCCCCGCCCTCCTGGTGCACCCGAAAAAGCAACGTGTCGCCGTCGCAGTCGAGACGGGCCTCTTCAACCGTCTGGGTGTGACCACTCGTCTGCCCCTTCACCCATCGCTCCTGTCGCGAGCGGCTCCAGTACACCATCCGGCCGGTGTCGAGGGTCTCCTGGAGGGTCTCCGCCGTCATGTACGCCATCATGAGCACCTGGTCGGTCTCGGCGTCCTGCACGATCGCGGGGATCAGGCCGTCGTCGGTGAAGTCGGCAGCGTCAAGAAGCGGGTCGCTCATTGCGAGAGACAGCAGGTTCGAGGCAGGAAAGAAGCATGGGGTTGATTGTTCGAACCTGTCTCCAGGCCTGCTGTTTTACCCGTGGCATGAACAACCTTTCTTTCTCAATGCGCCGCGCCCTTTCCCTTCTGGCCCGCCTCCCGCGCCTGCTCTTGATTGGGCTCGTGCGCCTGTACCAGCTCGTGCTCTCCCCGCACCTGGGGCGCACCTGCCGCTTTCACCCAACGTGCTCGGCCTATGCAATCCAGGCGTTTCGGGAGTACGGCGCACTCAAGGGCCTCGTGCTCACGGTCCACCGCCTGCTCCGCTGCCATCCGTGGGGCGGGCACGGCTACGACCCCCCGCGGTGGTTTGACGAAGAGCACCCGGCCGCGGACGGCCGACCACAGGCCGCAGAAGAGCAGTAATGAGGCTGCTCGCGTCTCTCATCCGGTCGGCCCCGCGGTGACCGTGCTGGGTTTGCGACGCAAACAGGTTTGCTCGGCACATCAACCGGCCCGAGCAAATTTCCCCAGCGATTGTTTGCAGTGCAAACAAGTCGGCGTTCCCAACAGGCCTCTCCTCGTCCGATGTCTTCCGCAAGAGCACGCGCGTCGGGCCCGCCTCGCTCTCCGGACCAGGTCCGGTTCTTTACTCAGTTCTATCACCAACTGAAGGGGCTCTGCTACGCGCCTGCAGGGGGGCTGCTTCTTCTCGGCGTGCTCGGAGGTCTGCTCGTGCGTCCACAGATGCTGATTCATGGGGCGCCCCTCGGAGCGCTTGCCCTCCTCGTTCTCACGTCCCCGTGGATATGGTACATGCACCGACGCTACGAGAGCGCGTACGGGCGGGTCCGAGGCCGCGAAGGACACGGAAGTTCCCTCGGGGATGTGTTGTCGGCATGGACTTTCGTCCCCCTCTTGACGGGAGCCCTCTGCTGGATTGCACTCGTCACGTTTTACATTCCGCAGCACACCCCCCTCGGCGACAACCATTTTCTCGTGTTTTTCCCGGGGTGGATGCTAATTGTTGCGAGCCTACTGGCGCCGCTCCCTGGCCTCCGCTGGACGTACGCGGCAACGGGCATTCTTCTCTTCCTGGTAACCCTCCTCCCTCTGGTGACACCCAATATGGTCCTGGTGCAGGCCGTGAACTACGGGCTTCTCGGAGCCGTCATCCTCGGGGTCGGGCTCTACAATCATCGCCTCCTCGTCGGCACCCTCGGCCCGATGGACGACACGGAGGTGAGCGCCGATGCGTGACCCGGACTCCGACGTGCCGTTTGAGCGTCTCGCCGAACTGGATAAGCTCATCCACGAGCCCGCGCGGCTGTCAATTCTCACGGCCCTCTCGTCGTGCGGACAGGCCGACTTCACGTTCCTACAGCGCCTGACGGGCCTCACGCGGGGCAACCTCTCGAGCCACCTGTCGCGGCTTGAAGAGGCGGAGCTGGTAGACGTGGACAAGTCGTTTGCGGACAAGACGCCCGTGACGACCGTGTCGCTGAGCGAGAATGGCCGTCGCACGATCGCCCGCTACTGGGACGACCTGCAGGCGCTCCGCGACGCAGCTGATCGGTGGGACGCCGACGATGTAGATGCCACGGAGTAATTGGAACGACCCTGTCCCCTCGTCCCACTCCCATACGTTCCCGTCCGGCTCGTCTTCGGTCCACGTGGAAGTCACGGCACAATCCACGAGGCACGAGGTACAGCCGAACGGTCTGCCCAGTCACAACCTCTTCTCACCCCGCCGCCCGTCCACTCGCACATGCCGTCGCCCACGTTCCGCCTCTACAACACGCTGACGCACGAGACCGAGCCGGTCGAGCCAATCGAGGAGGAGCACCTCCGCTTCTACAGTTGTGGGCCCACGGTGTACATGTACGCCCACATCGGCAACTTCCGGTCGTTTCTGACGGCCGACCTCATCCGGCGCACCGCCGAGGCGATCGGGTGGGACGTGACCAACGTGAGCAACATCACGGACGTCGGGCACCTCACGCAGGACGACCTCGTGGACCCGGGGGGCGAGGACAAGATGCAACGGGCCCTGGAGCGGGAGGGCGAGCGCTTCGCCAACATCTACGACCTGGCGCGCCACTACACGGAGGCGTTTCTGGAGGACTGGGGCGCACTGAACCTGCGCGAGCCGGAGGTGCGCCCCCGCGCCACCGAGCACGTCACGGACCAGTTGGAGGCCGTCATCGAGCTCGTCGAGAAGGAGCACGCCTACACGACCGACCAGGGCGTCTACTTTTCCGTCGAGAGCGTCGAGGACTACGGCCATCTCAGCGGCAACACGGAGGCCCAACAGCTACAGGCCACCGAGCGCGACGTGGTAGAGGACCCTGACAAGCGCGACCCGCGCGACTTTGCCCTGTGGAAGCATGACCCCCAGCACCTCATGCACTGGCACAGCCCCTGGGGCTGGGGCTACCCCGGTTGGCACATCGAGTGCTCGGTGATGGGCATGCAGTACCTCGGCGACCGCTTCGACCTCCACACCGGCGGCGAGGACCTGATCTTTCCGCACCACGAGTGTGAGATTGCCCAGAACCAATCCCTCGCCGGGCACCAGGTCGTCAACTACTGGGTGCACACCCGCTTCCTGCAGGTAGAGGGCGAGAAGATGTCGAAGTCGAAGGGCAATTTCTACACCGTTCGCGACCTCATCGCCCCCGGCCCGGACGACGACCACGTTCCGGATTCGGTTCGGGAGCAGGGGGGCGTCGACCCACTGGCCCTCCGCTACGCCCTGATGCAGGGCCAGTACCGCAAGCCGTTCAACTTCACGCTCGATACCCTCCACACGGCGGCCCGTCACGTTCGCCGGTACCAGGACGCAGCGGAGCGCGTCGACGCGGCCCTGGCGGCGGACGCCGACGGCCCCGACGAATTGGGCGGCCGGCTCCGCCCCATCTACGACCGCACCCTCGAGGCGATGTGCGACGACCTCAACACCCCCGCCGCCACGGCCGCCGCCCTGGATGGCGTGAAGGCCATCGAGCAGACGGACCGCCTAAATGGGGCGACGGCCCGGAGCGCCCGCAACTGGCTCGACCGCACGAATGCGCTCCTCGGCGTCGTCGAGCCCGAGCACGAGGCGGACCAGCGCACCGACGCGGGCTCCGAGAACGGATTGGCCCCCGCTCACCTCTCCGACTCCATCGATACCCTTCTGGAGGACCGGGAGGCCGCACGCGCCGACGGGGAATACGCCCGCGCCGACGCCATCCGCGACACGCTAGAGGCGCTGGGCATCGAGGTCATGGATACCCCCGACGGCACCGAATGGGAGCGGCGGGAGCAGGTGGGGTGAATGGTGCGTAATTCGTGACACACGGCGGGATGTCGTGGGCGTCCCCACCCGCATCAGATTTTCCGATTGTCAATCCATCCACTGAGGTCTCTATGGCTTCTTCCGACTACGACCTTCCCCTCCGCCCCCGTCGACTGCGCAAGACCCGCAACATCCGACGCATGGCGCGGGAGACACGGCTGTCGACGGACGACCTCATTGCGCCCCTGTTCGTGATGGCGGGGGACAATCAGCGGGAAGAAGTCCCGTCGATGCCGGACACGTACCGTCACACGATCGACCGGCTCGTCGACCACGCAGAGACGCTGCATGCCCTTGGCATTCCGGCGGTGGCCCTGTTCCCGGCCCTCCCCGATCACCTGAAGACGCCGGACGCCGAGCACGCCCTCGACCCTGATCACCTCTACCCAAACGCGATCCGGGTCCTCAAGGACGCCGTGCCGGAACTGATGATCATCACCGACACGGCCCTCGATCCCTACAACAGCGACGGGCACGACGGAATCGTGCGCGACGGCCGCATCGACAACGACGCGACCATTCAGGTGATGTGCGAAATGGCGGTGCTCCACGCCGAGGCCGGGGCCGACATCATCGCCCCATCCGACATGATGGACGGGCGCGTGGGCGCCCTCCGCGCTGCCCTCGACGACGCCGGGCACACCGACGCCGCAATCCTGTCTTACACCGCCAAGTACTCGTCAAACTACTACGGCCCGTTCCGCGACGCCCTCGACTCGGCGCCCGAGGACAAGGCGGAGGCCCCTGAGAAGGACATCCCCGCGAACAAGGACACCTACCAGATGGACCCGGCCAACGGCGAGGAGGCCATCCGCGAGCTCATGCTCGACCTGGACGAGGGCGCCGACATGGCAATGGTGAAGCCGGCGCTTCCCTACCTCGATGTCATCCACCGCGTGCAGCAGCACAGCGACGTGCCCGTCGCCGCGTACAACGTGAGCGGCGAGTACGCCATGATCAAGGCCGCCGCCCAAAACGGCTGGCTCGACGAGAAGGCCTGTGCACTGGAGGCCCTCACCGGCATTCGCCGCGCCGGGGCCGACGTCATTCTGACCTACTTCGCGGAGGACGCGGCCCGCTGGCTGGAAGAATGACGAATTTCAGGGGACACGCTTCGAATTCGCCGTTCCCCTGTGTACGTTCCCCCTACACCCGCATTCCCCCATCCTCGACCCCTACACCCTGAAAATGGCAGTTGAGATTACCCACATCGACTACAGCGACCTCTCCGGCGGCCTCGTCCGCATGATGGACCGGTTTAAGGAGAAAGGCACCCTCACCGGCGAGATCGAGGACGACGACCGTCTGCGCGACGACCCGAACGCCGCCCTCCTCGGCCTGCTCTACGACCAGCGCGTCCGCGCCGAGTCGGCCTTTACCGGCCCGCTCCGCCTCAAAGACCGCCTCGGCCACCTCGACATGGCGACGATCGCCGAGATGGACTTCGAGCCGTTCCAGGAGCACTTTTCCGAATCCCCCGCCGTCCACCGGTTCGTCAACAAGATGGCGGAGAACACCCAGAAGGTGGCCGCGCACATCGCGGACGAGTACGACGGCAACGCGGCAAACCTGTGGAGCGACGGCGCCGACCTGGACACAATCGAGAAGCGCCTGCAGGACCTGCCCGGCTTTGGCCCGGCGAAGGCGTCGAAGATCAAGTACGTCCTGCACTACTTCGGGCACCGCGACTTCTCGGACGAGGCGTAGGGAGCACCGTTCGAGACGAGTCCCCCACACTCGTACGGGAGAACGGCCCCCAATTTCTCCGCGGACGTGGATTCCCTCCTGCCTCCGGTATGCCGACACGCCGTCGGCCAGTCGGAAACCGAGCGTAGAAGCGCGGGAAGCGAGGGGCAGACACGCCGGAGGGGGGCCCTTGCCCACACAGGCAACGCAGCCAACCGACCGTTCTGGTCCTTACTTCCGTCGGTTGGCTGCCCGTTGTGCGGCACGGGCCCCCTCGGCCGGTACAGATGCACTGCGAGCAGCGGAGGCACGGAATCGGCCCCCACACTCGGCAGTGCCGGTGTCGAGCGGCGGCGGACCGCTACGACCGCGAACGGAGGGTCTGCATCATGTCCTCCACAAACTCCCCGTCAATTTCCGGAACGGCGTCTTCCTCGATGAGCCGTTCGCGCCGCTCCGGGGTCGCCTCGAAGAAGCGGGCCATCGTGTCGCCCATGGACACCACCCAGGCCCACTTGGCGTCCACCATGCCCGCGCCGGTTGCCGCGTCGTCGCCCGGCCCCGCCGAGTCGCCCATTGCGCTCTGGCCCTTGGTCACGTCCTTGGCGGCCTGGTTGACGAGTTTCTTCTTCACGTCGGAGGGGCTGAGGGAGTTGTTCTTCTCCAGCATCAGGGCCACCACCCCCGCCACCTGCGGGGCCGCGGCCGACGTTCCGCTGAAGAGGCCCCAACTGTCGTCTGCGGCCCCGGTCGACGAGGTGTCGAGCCGGCTTCCCGGCGGCACAGGAAGCATGAGGAGCGGGGCGGGCAGAGACGATACGTCGTCCCCGACCATCCCGCAGAGGTCCGGCACCTGCCGCCCCGAGTACAAACTGCTGTCGAAGCTGGCGGCGTAGCTGGAGGCCTCAAGGTCCAGGTCCGGGTAGTTCACGTGGACGCCCCCCACAGCAATAACGTCGGGGTGGCTCGCCGGAAACCCGTACCCACCTGGGCCATTTCCCGCGGAGAAGCACACGACAATGCCGTTGTTTACGGCGTTGGCGATCGCGGCCTCCATCGCCTTCAGCGTGTTGTACAGGGAACGGCTGCGGTTGCGGATGTCGCTCCACGACGTGCCTGGGCTGTCAACGGACCAGCCCCAACTGTTCGTGATGATGTCTGGACTCTGATTGCAGGCCTTGTTGAACGCCCCGACCGCGTCGTTCCCCATCTTTACCGGGATGAGCTGGGCGTCTGGGGCGGCCGCGAAGATGTTGGCCGCCTCTCCGGTGCCGTGCCCGTAGTTGTCCTGCGACGGGTTGCTGGCGCCGGGCCCGAGTATCGTCGAGCGCGTGCGGTAGCCCCGCCGCTCGTAAAATTCGTGCTCGTAGAATCCGGTGTCCGGCATCGCGACCTCCACCTTCGACCCGGTGATGCCGTTGCGGTGCACCCGCGTGGCGCGGAGAATCGTGGCAACCTCGTCGGGCACCGTGAAGTAGTGGTACGCGTCCGAGTGCGGTTCCGCGATGGGCGAGAGGGGACTCTCCGTGTGGAACTCGGGGGGAACGACCGGAGTGACGCCCTCCGCCCAGTCTCCCAGCGCCCCGGCCATTTCTTCGCCATCCTCCTCGACATCGAAGTACTCCGCTTCTTCTCCGTCAAACACTTCCTTTTTTTTGCCTTCGAGGGCCACCCCAAAAATATCCTGGAACTGCTCGGCCGAGCCCCCGACCGAGATGGTTGCTGGGCCCACGTCCAAAATGCGAAATCCCAATTCTCGGAGTTCACGCTCGGCCTCCTCCGTAACGTCCGGATCCGAGTTGTACTCGTCAACATTCGCTCCCGTGACGGGCTCTTCGGTTTCGAAAAGAGAACGTCCTCCCTTAGATGTGGTTGAGATGATGGTGACGATTTCCTGGTCTGCTTCGGCGTCAGACATGATCTTTCTGGTGTGTGATGAAAGAGCTCATCGAGGGTGAACGTCGGGTGTGCATCGAGCGAGCTAGTGAAACTCAGGGGGAACGGGGAAGGTGATCTCGTCCACGAAGGCCACAAGCGCGTCCGGCACCTGAACCGGCTCCGTTGCCTCGTACGCTTGGCGATCGCCCGGCTCCGCGTCGGCGGACTTGGAGCGCGCCTTCAGCGTGGTGTCAAACACCTCTTCGAATCGGTCCTTGTCCCCCGAGATGGAAAGCCCCACCTCACTGGCCTGAACAACGTCAAACCCGAGGCCGCGGAGCGCCTCCTTCGCGCCCTCAATCGCATTCGTTCCGGCCCGGTAGTCGTCTACATTGTCCGACGTGATGGGCTCGTCGGCGTCCAACACAGACGACCCCTCGGCGGACCGGAGACTCACTTGGGCAACCACGCGGTCGGACATGCCTCTGCTCTACCGATTCGATAGCCAACGCAGGGGGCGCGGACAAGCGGATCATGGGACACTGCGACCTCCGGATCGGGGACGACACGCGTCTTCCCCCGACAGATCGAGACGAGGGCCCCAACAGCCGTTGGACTGCGCTGCGGTGCCCCCAAGCCCTTCCCAGTCTCCGTTTTGAGGACATCGCCTTCCTGGCGGCCCCACCGTTGAATGAACTTAGCATGTTCTAAAATTAGAGGCGAGCGTGTGTTTGTCAACACTTCTCCTTAATTTAACATTTATTTAACAAACCTCCGTTCGTTTTTGGACCCGTCCGCCTGGTGGTCGCCCTCGTACCGCCGTCCACATGTGCACTCGCCTCTTGCACATCGGAGTAGCCCACCCCGCCTCCCCCTGGCCTGTTGTCTCAACGCCCACCGCAACACGCTTTGGCGGCCCTCGCCGAGTCAGCCCCCTTGTGGAATAGTCCTTGTGAGGGATTTGACCACATTCTAAACGGAAATTGAGGTTCTCGGCGCATCTGTTGTTCGTCTTTTTCTGGGTTCAGACGACAATCTGCGCGTGGCACGCTCGTCCCGAGCCGAGAGGGGACGAGTGGACGGGGGCTCCCGAACGCCGCGCGTTCTTCCAACGAACCGACCCGACACGCACCGACATGGAAACCTCCAAGACGCCGACGGCGCAGGACTGGCTGCGCGGTTGGACACTCACCTACATCCCAAACGAAAAGGAGGCGGAACGCCTGGCGCAACGCCTTCACACCCACCTGAAAACGAATGGGCTTCACGACCTTCAGCTGTCGGAGGAGGTGCGAGCGGAATTGGAGGCATTGATGGGCACGGCACAGGACCAGAACGCCCGCTCCCCGGCGACAGTGGTGCAGGAGATTTTATCCGATCATCTGCCCTCCGAGACCGCCACGGCGGCCGCGGCCCCGCTCGCCTTTCGCACCCTAAACCAAGGAGAGCGGACCCTCGAAGTCGATGTTGAGCAGAAGATGCCGCCTGCACTGGCCACAATGATCGAGAAAATTCTCCGTGCCAACATCACAGACGACGGCGTGGCCCGGATCCAGACGATGTACGACGAGCTGGGACCCGAAGGGCTTCGGCAATGGATGCTGAGTGCCAATTAGCGGACATCGGCCGCCCGTGCGGTCAAGACCTTGATCCTCCGAGCGAGTGGCACGACGGCCCCCTACACGCCCGGCGTGGATTCGGGCTCGGCGGGGTCCGCCGCGACGGGCTGGTCCTCGGTGTCGGCCGGGCTCGTCGGCGACGTGTCGTCGAAGGACGTCTGCTCTTGGTTGCGTTGGGCCGAGGCCTGCGCCGCCGGGGTCACGTAGTAGTAGGCCGCCGCAACCCCCAGGTTGAAGAGGGCCGCGCCCACGCCCAGTGCCGCCCCCAGGTAGCGGGGCCCCGACAGGGCGAGGCGAATCATGACCGTCGCCGCGGCGAATCCGGAATTGCGAAACACCACGTGGTACGTCACGCTGTGGCGCAGCGACATCAGGACAATGAGAATGTCGCTGAAGATAAGCACCGTGTAGAAGGTGTTGAAGAAGGGAATGGCCGCTCCGCCGAGGAGCGGGGCCGCCACGGCATACACCGAGAGGCCAGCCAGGATGAGGAGCAGCCCATTCGCCACCAGCTTCTTCTGTCGGACGAAGAATTCCTGCTCCCCCTCCGACTCGGTAATCGGCTGGTGCACCTGCACCTTGTAGAAGACGCCGAGGATGACGAAGATGGCCAGGGCCGCCGTGGCGTCCACGACGAGGTACTGCACCGCCTCCCGCCCCGCCTCCATGCTCCACCGAATGGGCTCCTGCTCGAACTTCACGAGCTCCTTGAAGGAGCGGCGGAGCAGAATGAGCGAAAACACCTCAAACTGCTTCCCCGCCGTGTCGGCCACGCTCGTGGCGAGGCCGACGACGAGCCCCACGAGCTCGACCACGAGGAAAAGGGTGAACGCAACGTCGATGGCCCTGAAGTGATTGGTGGACACCGAACGCCCCACCGAGTCGGGCAACAGGCCCATCCGGCTCAGCTCAATCGCCACCAGGGAGAGCAAAAACCCCCCGACGAGCACCCGGGCCACCACGCGGCGGGCCCCTTCGCCCTCCCACCACTCCTCGAAAGCATCAAAGACACGGCTGTTGAAGCGAAGAAGTGCAGAGACGACACTCATGGGAACGCACGCAACACCGTAAGGGGGAGCATCGGGTTGGATACACCATGCGCACGCCGGATCGGGAGTTGTGCGGCGCAGATGGGTACTGCAACGCCATTGCCTGTTCGTCGTTCTGACGCTCCGGTCCGTGCCTGGGACGAATTAGAGCGTCTCCGGGTCAATCTCCACCACCTGGCGGTTCATCATCGCGAGGGTTCGGGCCGAGTAGGACTTCACGAGCCGGTGGTCGTGGGTGGCCACGAAGAGGGTCATTCCCTGCTTGTGGAGGTCCAGCAACAGCTCGTGAATCTCGTCGGCCACGGACGGGTCCAAGTTTCCGGTCGGCTCGTCGGCCAAGAGGACCCACGGGTCATTGGCGATCGCCCGCGCGATGACGACGCGCTGCTGCTCGCCCCCCGACAGCTCGTGGGGATAGCTGCGGTGCTTGTGACTGAGGCCCACCCGCCCCAGCACCTTCGTTACCCGGCTCTGCACTTCTGAGGCGGACGTGCCGGTGGCGTGGAGGGCAAAGGCGACGTTCTCGTACGCCGTTCGGTCCGGGAGGAGTTGGAAGTCCTGAAAGACCACCCCGAGCGAGCGCCGGAGGTACGGAATGTCGTCCCGTTCAATCTGGTCGGACCGGTAGTCCCCGATCTGGACCACCCCGGAATCGGGAAACAGGTCCATATAGAGCAGGCGCAGAATTGTGCTCTTGCCGCTGCCCGTGGGGCCCACCAGGTAGGTCTTCTGCGACTGATCGATGTGGAAGGAGACCTCGTCTAGAACCGAACGTTGATCGCCGTTCGGGAGGGAGAACGAGATGGATACGTCGCGGAAGTCAATCACGGACAGGGAAATCAGGCCGGGCAGAGGAGCCAACAGGATCGGGGTCCAGGCGGGAAGGGTCAACCCCCTTCCTGTCCTGTCAGGCGGAGACGCCCCCGACGGACAGGACCCTCGGCGCACCACCGCAAGGGAGCCCCCACAGGCCTGGGGCTATGTCGCGGGCGTGGCCTGCTGGTGACGATGACGGGCAATGGCCACGGCCAACTCCATGGCGTTTCGCATGCTGCCCGGCAGGGCCATTCCCTTGCCCGCGATGCCGTAGGCCGTTCCGTGATCCGGGGAGGTTCGCACGATGGGCAGCCCCGCCGTGTAGTTGACGCCGTGATCGAACGCAAGGGCTTTGAATGGCACGAGGCCCTGGTCGTGGTACATCGCCAGCGCCGCGTCGTGGTCGGCGTCGAGCTGCGTCCCAAAGAACCCGTCCGCCGCCATGGGCCCCTCGACCCGAAACCCTTCCTGCCGCGCGGCCCGCAGGGCGGGGGCAATGACCTCTTCCTCTTCTTGACCGAAGGCGCCGGCCTCTCCCGCATGCGGATTCAGCCCGAAGACCGCAATCTTGGGCTGCTCGATCGCAAAGTCGTCGCGCAGGGACGCGTCGATGACGCGCAGCTTTTCGAGGATGGCCTCCTCGGTAACGGCCGACGGCACCTCCGACAGGGCAGTGTGACTCGTCACGAGCCCCACCCGTAGCCCCCCGGCCACCATCATCATCGTCGGCTGCGGGCTGTTCGTCTTGTCCGCCAAAAACTCGGTGTGGCCCGGCACGTCGTACCCGCCCTGTCGCACTGCGTCCTTAGAGATGGGCGCGGTCACCATCGCGTCGACGGTGCCGGCCTGGCAGGCCTCCACGGCCCGTTCCACCGCCCGCATCGCCAGGCGCCCCCCCTCCGCCGTGATGGACCCGAACATGACGGGGGGCTCCGGGTCCTCGGCCACGTCGAGCACCGCCACGTCCCCGTGGGGCACCTCCTCCGGCACCTCGTCCACGATGTGAATGTCGAGGTCCGAGAAGCCGAGCACGTCGGCGTGCACCCGCAGCACGTGCGCCGACCCAATCAGGACCGGGGTCATGGACGGCATCAGGCTGGGGTCGTGCAGGCTCTTCAGCACCACCTCGGGCCCGATTCCGTTCGGGTCGCCCAGGGTGATGGCGAGGCGCGTGGGGGCGCCGTTCGGCGCTGGCGGTTCGGGGCGTTGAAAGGTGGGGCGCTGAATGTGCATCGGGGCGTCGGGTCGGTTCGTAAGGACACGTTGAAGACAGCAGCGAACGGAGGCCGAGCCGGAGCGGGTGGGCCCGCGGTCTCGGTCTTGTCGGCGCCGGGCCATGCGGCGGCCGTCCGCCAACACGTTAATCGCCACGCACGGCCAACGTCAACCGTCAGGGCACAGGGGTCCGGTGCGATTCACAGCGCCAACGGCCCCGACGCGTCACGGCGAGTCGGAGGGGTCGTCCAGGAGGGTTTCCAGATAGGACTGATCCTCCGGGGAGAGGTCGTCGTCTGGGGCATGGCGGGCGTCGAAGGCAATGTAGTCCGACGCCGCGTCGATGACGGTCTCAATGGTTTTCTCGAAGGTCGGGCGTTTGACGTACGCCCCGGCCGCGTTGCGGTGGCCGCCCCCGCCGAAGTGACGGGCCCACTGGTCGACACGCACGTCGGCTTCCGATCGGAAGCTAATCTTGGCCCCGTCGTCCGTTTCCGAGAAGAGCAGTGCGGTTTTCACGTCCTCGATCGACAGGACGTAGTTGACGAAGCCCTGCTTGTCGTCCCAGCTCGCCCCCGTGTCCTCGACCATTCGCTGCGTGACTACCGAGTAGCCAAGCTGGCCGTTGTAGCGGAGGCGGATGCGGTTCAGCATGCGCCCGAGCAGACGAAGGCCCGGCATCGATTTTCGGTCGTAGATGGTTTCGTGGATCGGCGCAGGGCCGATGCCCCCCCGCTCCAGAATGTCCGCCACGCTCCGGTGCAGCGCCGGCGTCACGCTGCTGTAGCGGAAGGAGCCGGTGTCCGTCATGATGGCCGTGTAGAGGGCCGTGGCAATCCCCTCGTCGATCAGGTCCGGCGCGAGGCCGTCGATGATCTCGTAGACCAGTTCGCCGGTGGCAGCGGCCTCCTCCCGAACGAAGAACACGTCGAACCAGTGCTCCGGCTCCAGGTGATGGTCGACGAGGACCGTCGTCGCGGTGGCGTCCCGCACGAGGGACCCCACCTTGCCGATGCGCTCTTCGTCGTTGGTATCGAGCACGAAGGCCACCTCCGCCTCTGCCAGCGCCTCGTGCTGCCCCAGCGATCCATCGAAGACGGCGATGTCCCCGGCGCCGGGCATCCAGTCGAGGTTGTAGTCCACCTCGTCGGCATTGACCATCGCGACGGACTTCCCCATTTTCTCCAGAAAGCGCCCGAGGGCCAGCTGGGATCCAACGGCGTCCCCGTCCGGACCAAGATGAGTGGTGATGAAAAACCGATCGTGCTCTCGGATTAGCGCAAGTACGTCGTCGAGCATGCGGCGCCTCCAGGGCTCCCGTGGGCGAGATGGCGTAAATAGCCTACACCTAACGGAGGGCCCCCACGAAGGGTTCAGGCCACATGGGGACGTTCTCGTTTGCGTCCGCGACGAGGAGCACGGCGCAAACCACATTCCGGGGCAAACTCCATTCCGGGGAGGGCCCACACAGTCGGTTCACGTCGTCCCGGCGGTCCCTGCGCCCCTCTCGCCGTGCGGCGTGGGACGGGGTTGACCAGTCCCATTGGGCCCGGGACAACAGTGTGAAGTTGTTTGCTCGAATGAGCCTCACGTGATAGAACTTCAGAGAGTCCCCGATGGTCGCCCCCTGGCCTTCAGAAAATGACCGCCTGGAGACCCAGGTTCGCGGAACGCCCGAAATGTATCATGCCCGCGCCCTGAGCGAAGCGAGGAAGTAGTCTTGGGCTGAGCCGGACGAATGGAAGGGAAGTTCGATAAATTTCAGGGGCCTGAAGGGTCATCCCGCGCGGTGGAGCGAACGTGGGTCTCAGGTCATCTTCTGCCAGCCAGGCCTTTTTTACTTCGTGAGTCGCTTCGCTCGTCGCGTCCATTTTGGGGCCACCAAAATGGACATACGCCGGCGCAGAAGGCCTCCGCCCCCTGAGCATGACCTTGCCGCCGCGTCGAAGTAGGAGAAAGTCGACGGCACCTGTGACGGACAGCGTCTTCTGCAAGAACAACTTCACACCATTGGGCCCAGGAATGGTTGAGCAGGCGGCCGCCAAGAGGACGAAACCTCGTTCTGGAGGAACTCTGTAGGACAAAAGCGGTGGTCCACAGCTGTTCCCATCCTCTGGCTCCGCCCGTCGCGACGCAAGCGGCCAGCCGTCCCCTCAAACTACTCCCTCCTTCTGAAGCATCCCGCCTCCGGAATGCTCGACCCCGCCACTCGGACGCCTCCCTCCTTGCCGGACTTCATCATCGGAGGGGCTATGAAAAGCGCCACCTCTTCCCTGCACCATCTCTTGTCCAATCACGAGCAGGTATATCTCCCGGACGGGGAAACGCATTTCTTCTGCATGGACGACCCCGTCCAGCACTCGGGCTTCTTCTTCCCCGCTCGGGCTCCGTCTCAACGAGCGCCCGACTACGACCGACACGGCGAGACGAATCTCGACTGGTACAGGCAACTCTTTGAACCGGCCCATCCCGACCAGTGCGTCGGGGACTACTCGTCCACCTATCTGCCGGCCCCCGACGCTCCCCTCCGCATCAAGCGCCTGCTCCCGGACGTCAAGCTCCTCTTCATGCTACGAAATCCGGTGGACCGAACGTACTCGCACTACTGGCACCGTGTGAAGACGGGCCGGGCCGTTCACGGCTTCGAATACGAGCTTCAGCACGGCCCCAGCACCCTTCTCCTTCGTAGCTTTTACAAGCCCCAACTGGAACGCTACTTTGACTTTTTCCCTGAAGATCAAGTAAAAGTCATTCTCTTTGAGCGCTTCGTGGATCACACACAGGCCGTCGTCGACGAGGTCTGCTCGTTTCTCGGACTGGAAACCGCTGTGGACGTGGCAGGCGTGGACGCCCACCAAAATCGATCGCCCGTGCCCCGGTGGCCGGGCCTCCAACTCCTGCTCAACTACTGCACCACCGGGATCGAGACGCGCTCCGAAGGCCAGCTTCCGTATCCGGCACAACCCCAGTCGAGCTACGCCCTGCAAGGCCTCGTCCACCACCTTCGACAACTCAACCTGACGCCCCGTCGTCCGCCCCCGATGAACGACTCGGTCCGGGCGTGCCTGGAACAGATCTTCGCCCGCAAAAATCAAGACCTGGGCACCCTCCTCGGCGTCGATCTCACGAGCTATTGGCCCTTCCTCCGCAAACAGCACGACGAGCCTGCTGAAACAGCGGCCTGACGAAAGATCTCCTCGGCCCTGGTCTGCACACTACTTCCCCATGTCCCCGTCTGAACCGCCGGTCTTCATCGTTGGGTGCAGCCGCTCCGGCACCACGCTGCTCCGACTCATGCTCACGCAGCATCCCCATATGCACATTCCTCCCGAGTCGGAATTTCTGCTCTCACTTCATGAGAACACCGACCGCTACGGCGACTTCAGCGAACCTCATGAGCGGTGGTTCTTTATCCGCGACCTCCAGACGACAGAGGTCTCCATGGGCGCCTACGCATTTCCCATCTTCGACCTCAGCATCCACGAGGCCGAGACCGCTCTGTCCGACCGTGCGCCCACCGATTTCGCGGGCGCTGCGGACGCACTCTTTCACGCTTCTGCCCACAAGCACGGCAAGCAGCGATGGGGCGACAAAACGCCTCACTACGTGCGGCACATCGAGTGGCTGTCCGAGGCGTTCCCGGAGTCCCAATTCGTGCATATGATCCGTGACGGGCGGGATGTCGCCCGAAGCCGCGTCGAGGCTGGATTTACAGTGAGCATGCGACGATCGGCTCGGCACTGGAAAAAAGAGGTGCACACAGGACGCCAGGCCGGACGCCCTCTCCCCGCCCGTCGCTACCGGGAGCTCTTCTACGAAAACCTGGTTCGCAATCCCGAATCTGTCCTACGGGATCTGTGCGACTGGCTGGATCTGGAGTTCACCGAGGCCCTCTTCGCCTTCGACGAGAGCGGCGACGCGTCCGTCCCCGACGAGCACGCCCATCTCCACGAAAAGCTGAATGCTCCGGTCGATCCTTCTCGCGCCCAGGTCTGGAAACACTCCCTCAGTTCCCGCGAGACTGCCGATGTCGAAGAGGAAGCCGGCTCTCTGCTGCAGGCCCTTGGCTACGAGTTGACGGGGGCACGCGTCCCCCTCTGGCTTCGGGGCCTCCGCGGGCTTCACCGCAACACCCTCTCGTACACCAAATCGCTCGTCGAGACGCTCCGTCGGCTTGGGATCGCCTAGGAAGCAGTGGCGTGCTCCCGATCGTGGACCGCGCGCTCGTAGATCTTCCGCAATGCCCCTGCCTCCGACGACAGGCTAAACGAGGTCTCAATTATTTCCCGTCCGGCCGCCGACACCCCACGCAGCTCTTCGTCCGAGCACGCCCGCAGCCGTCGGAGGCGCTCCGCAATGGCGTCCACCTCCCCCTCCGGAGCCAAGAGCGAATGATTGGACTCCGGAAGCATCTCCGGAATGCCCGCATGGGTGGTCGACACACACGGAAGCCCCACCGCCTGGGCCTCGATCAGCACGGTCGGGGTGCCCTCCCGGTCTCCGCTCGCGGCCGTCTTGCTGCAGAGCAAAAAGGCATCGGCCTTCTGAAGGTGCCGCGCGACCTCTGCGTTCGGAACGGAGCCGAGAAGCTCAACGGACGACTGCAGGTTATGGGCCTGAATGTACTGCTCCAGGTCGTCCCGCTGCGGCCCGTCGCCCACGATGTACAGTTGCAGATCATCCCCCGCCTCAATTCGCTTCTGCACCGCCCGGATGGCGTCGAAGTGGCCCTTTTTCCCGGTAAGGCGCCCCACGCTAATGAACTCCGACACCGGAGCGCTCGGGGGACGGTAAGGAAAGTCGTCGAGGTCCCGCGCGAGATGGACGACCTGTACGGCGTCGGGGGGCGCCCCGAGACGGACGGCCGCTTCTTTCATCTCCTCCGAGAGCACAACGACCGCCTGGGCCGTACGCCAAATGGACTCGTAGGCCTCTCGCCAGCGTCGTTCACGCGGCAGCTTCGAAATGTCGTACCCGTAGAAGGTGACGACGAACGGTAGATCCAGTTGCCTAGCAATCGGCACGGCCTTGACCCCGGGCCGGCCGAAATGAGCATGCAACACGTCAGGAGCGACCCGCTCGATCGCCTCTTCAGCCCCCGGCCATAATTCTCGCCACGATGAATCGAGCGCCCCGTCGAGTCCCAGCTCCTCGAGAAGACGATGTCCCATCCGTCGTGGGTTCCAGAGTGCGGGCCAGGGCACGACGGTCACGTTCTCAAAGGGCCGCTCGTCGGGATTCACGCGCTCGTTGGCCACCACATGGTTGTCCACCCCCTGCCGCTCCAGCTCCGTCACGTAGTCGTAGATGAAGGTCTCCGACCGCTTCGAGAAGTCTTTGCAAAGGTGCGCGACGCGAATGCTCACGATAAGATGGGTGTTTTGGGCAGCGTGCCGGCCTATGGAGTGGGTCCCTAGAACTGTGCCTCACTCGAAACGAGAGGTCCAGGGCTGTGCCCCCGTCTTCTCTTCAGGATCTCGGGGGGCGTCCAACGTCAAAACGCACGACGGAGCAACCTTCCTATGCAGCCATTCCTTTTTTCGGATTCCTCCGCTTGCCTCCACGTCTCCCCCGCGATGAAGATATCCGTCATCATTCCCGTCTACAACGACCCGTCCGGCATCGACGCGACCCTTCGGTCCGTCATGGAGCAGGACCATTCGGACTACGAAGTGATTCCGGTCGACAACAACTCGACGGACAGGACCCCAGCGGTGATACGGGAGTGGGCCCACCAGTATCCGAACCGCATCCGTCCGGCATCCGAACACGATACTCAGTCCTCCTACGCCGCCCGGAATGCCGGCATTGAGGCCGCACAGGGCGAGATTCTCGTCTTCATCGACGCCGACATGGCCGCGCCGTCGTACTGGCTCACGGACGTCCACGAAGCGTTTTCCGCCTCGGAGGCGGACTACCTCGGGTACGAGGTGGACGTCTACGTTCCGGAGGACGAGGCAGGCTTCTGGGGCTGGTACGATACGGTCATGGGCCTGCCGTCCCGGTACCACTACGACGAGAAGCAGTTCGTCCCCACTTCGTGTCTTGCCGTCCGGCGCGCCGTCTTCGAGAAGGTCGGGCGCTTCGACGAAACGGCAGTCTCCGGGGGCGACAAGGAGTTTGGAGAACGCGTGCACCGCCACCCAGATTTGACCACCGCCTTCCGGGACGACATTGTGGTCTGCCACCCCGCCCGTACGACCTTCGAGGCGCACCGCGCAAAGGCCCTGCGCGTGGGACGCGGCCTGGCCCGCCTCTGCGACCCGTCAACCGCTTCCGGGGACACTACGTCGGTTCTCATCGAACTTCTGCTCCACGCCGTGCCTCCAGACCCGCGCCGTGTCGCAGAGCAAGCCCACGACGTTCCGGCCCATCAGTTTCTCCGCCTGTACATTGCCGACTGGATTCTCCGATACCTCCGGCTGTACGGGGCCCTGACGTACTGTCGGAAGGAAGCGCCCGAATAACGTCCACTCGCGTTCCACTCTGACCAAGTCGTACTCCAGGGCCTCAACCCGTTCTGTCCACGGCCTTACAGGGACCAGCCGGAAAACTCTTTCCCAGTCAGCGCCCGAAGCTGATCCACGTCGTTTTGGAGATGAGCCCGCACTCGCGCCCGCGTAGATTCGGAGAGGGACGGCCGCTTCACGTCGCTCCGAAACACCGACAGCCCGCGCTCACGAAGCGCCTGCGGGAGAAGTGCCTTCCCTACAGACGTCAGGAACTGTCCGAATTGAGTTTCTTGAAGGAACGTCGAGACACCGGGCTTCAGTTTTCCGGATGTGGTGTGGTATTCCTCTTCAAACGCAGAGGCCTCAACGGCCGGGTCGACCCCTAGAAACGAAAAAACCTCTCGGAGCACCGATTTCCGGTCGGCCCGCAGCCGCTCCGACTCGATCACCAGCACGCGCTCTCCGGGATAGTGCTCCAAGTACTGCGAGAGTTGGAAGTGATAGCGACTCGTCTGGAGGTAGTGGCTGCCATCGACGGGTCGGAAGGCCTCGTCGACAGACTGCGACTCGCGCCCGGCCACCCGGTTGTGGGCGTAGTGGGACACGGCGCGCTCAATGGGGTCGCGGACGAGATACAAGAGCTTCACGTCGGGGAGCAGCCGATGCATCCGCTCCGGCACGCCCCGAAACGCTGGGTACTTCGTGTAATTGGTGGAGGCCTCCCCGAACGCCTGGGCCGACTCTCGAAAACACTGTTTGTACCAGGCCAGGCCTTTTTCATTGCGCCGTAGGAAAAAGTCCGGCTCCTTCGGGTCCGACACGCAGACCTGCGGGTGCGCGCCGAGGTACCGGTGCAGGCTCGTCGTTCCGCACTTCATGGCCCCAATGAGGATAAACGTGGGAAGTGTACCGTCGCTCATGACGAGGCGAGGGTCCGGGTGAAACTGTCGGCACTGCATCCGCCACTACGAGAGGGCCATCGAGCGGAATTTGGCGTGCTGATCCAAGAGCTCGTCGTAGCTCCCCTCCCCTACTTTTCGCCCCTCCTCCAGCATGAAGATGTTGTCGGCCCGTTGAACGGTGCTCAAGCGGTGGGAAATGATCAGTATGGTCTGCTCCCCCTCCAGGTCGTAGATGGCCTCCATCACGCCCGCCTCCGTGGACTGGTCCAACGCACTGGTGGCCTCGTCGAAGACGAGGACCGAGGGGTCGTGGTAGAGGGCCCGCGCAATGCCGATGCGCTGCCGCTGTCCGCCGGACAGCTTGACCCCCCGCTCCCCCACGACCGTTTCCCACCGGTTCGGCAGGTCCTGCTCTACGTAGTCGAGGATGTGGGCCCGGCGGGCCGCCTCCCGGACCGTCTCCATGTCAATTTGGTCTCGGGGCACTCCGAAGGCGATGTTGCGCGCCACCGTGTCGTCCGACAGGTAGATGTGCTGGGGAACGTAGCCGAGGGTTTGCTGCCAGCGCCGCAGGTTGTTCGCCCGCAACGGGGTGCCGTCAATTGTGATCTCTCCCTCTTGAGGACGCAACAGTCCCAATGCAAGGTCGACGGCCGTCGTCTTTCCCGAGCCCGTTTTGCCGACAAACCCAACCATCGAACGGGCCGGAATGGCGAGTGAAAGGTTTTTGATTGCGGGTCGATCGGCATCTGGATAGGTGTAGCTCACCTCGCGGAGCGCGAGTTCTTCCTCCAGCAGGAGCGGCGGAGCGGCGGTCCCGTCCGCCCCTCCGGACGCGGAGGAATGGGCCTCCGCCAGGCCCTTCAGGTCCCGGTGCAGCTTGTTCAGCGCCGCGATGTTGAACCGGGCGCTGGCCAGCCCATGAAACGCTTCTTGAAGCGCCGGCAAGAGGCGATATCCCGCAAACGCATACAGCCCGAGGACCGGAATCACCTGCTGCAGGCTTTCCCGAACCGCGATGAGGTACACCGCGATCAGAATGATGCCCCCGAAGGCCACCATCTCAATGATGTATCGCGGTGCCTTCTTGATCACGCGATACAGCGCCTGATTTCGGGCGTAGCGCTCCGAAGGATCGTCGTAGAGATTGAGAAAGGCCTCCTCTTTGCCCTGAATCTTGACCTCTTTGATGCCCCCAAAGGCCTCCCCGACGAACTGGTATCGCTTCGTGTTGGCCTCGACGCGGGCCTCTCCCCGCTCGTCCAGTTGGCTCCGCACAACGAGGTAGATGGCCCCATACGCCGCGCCCAGTACAACGGTGACCATCAGGGCTACGACCGGATCGAAGTACACCAAGAAGCCGACAATAAAGAGCGCCACGACGGCCTTTGCCACCCCGCGGAGTGTGGGCTTCAGCATCTGATCGGTCACCTCCTTCACCTCCTCGAGAATGTTTTTCCCGAGCTCCGAGCTGTTTCGGGTCAAAAAATACTCGTACGGCCGGTACAGGTAGCTCCGGAGCAGCCGCCGCGAGAGGCTGTGGTTTCGCCCCCACGAGTAGCGCTCCATCGCCCAGCGGGTGAGAATGATAAAGACGTTGCTGACAACGAGAGCGAGAAGCGCCCCCAGGCCCAAGGCGATGAGGAACGATCGGTCGTCGTCGAACCCGAACGTGGCGTAGGCCCAGCGAAGGTACTCATTTTCCTGAATGATCGACGGATCGGAGGCCACCGAGAGGAAGGGCATGATGGAGGCCACGCTCGCCACCTGCAGGCTCGCCATCAGCAGAACGGCCACGAAGAGAATATACAAATTTCGCCGTTCTCGCCGCGTCAGGAGAGAAAAAAGCTTTCGGAGGACGTCCATGAGACAAAGGCAGTCGTGAGAAATGTTCTACGGCCGGAGACTCTTCAACCCGCCGATACACTCGCGGTGTTGGCACACCGGCCGCCGCACAGCGTTCCTTCGGTTTTTAGCCCTCAGTGCAAGAATTGGACGACGTGACGCGCTCTCCGGGAGCCTTACTCGTCGGAGCACACGCCGCTCAGAACCGCTCCCATTCGTTTCGTTTGTGCGCGGCGTCGGTAGGGATCGAGCGCTTCGGGAGAGGCTCCGCGCTGAGGCGTGTCCGCCGCCCAGGCCTCGTAGTGGTGCCGAATGTATTGCGCGAGCCCGGATACGTCGTCGCGACCAAACAGGCGGCCCCCTTCGGTCTTGCGAAGCAGCGCCGCCGCGTCGCCGCCCGGGGGCCCTACTCCCACAATGGGCCGTCCTGCGGCCAGGTATTCGTATATTTTGCCCGTCATCATCCCTTCGTCCTGCGGAAAGGATTCGATGGAAAGCAGCAGCAGTCCCGCCCGTCGCATGTACGCCACCGCCTCGTCGTGGGGCACGTACGGAATCAATTCGGTCACGTCCATCAGCCCCTGTGCGCGGAGGGCGTCTCGGACGTTCGCGTCCACCGTGCCCACCAGTCGAATGCGGAGCGCGGGCATCACACCCTCGTCGCGCAGCCGCCGGAGCGCACGCCAGAGCCCCGTGGGGTTCCGGGACGCGTAGAGCGAGCCCACGTGCGTCACCTCAAACGCCTCGGTCGACGGCACCGCCTCCCCCGGAGACAGATCGTCCACGTCGAAGCCGTTCTGCACAACCGTGATGGCCTCGCCCGCCGTCCGCCCCGTTTTTCCCGTCAGGAGGTCGCGCCAGGTCGGGCTGACCGTCGTCACCGCTCGGGCCTGCCGGAGCACCGTTCGTTCGAGGGCCGCGTCCAGGCGACGCGCCCACCGGGTGTGGGGCAGCTCGTCGTAGTAGTTGATGTCGGTCCACGGGTCGCGGAAGTCCGCCACCCAGGGCACGCCCGTGAGCGCCTGCAGCGCGGCGCCGGCGAGATGGGTAGAGTGCGGCGGTCCCGTCGTCAGGATGGCATCGACGTCCCCCTCTGCAACCAGTTGGCGTCCCCGCCACACGGAAAATGGGACCCACCCGACGCGGGCATCGGGCAGAAAAAGATTGGCCCGAATCCAGCGCGCGACCCTTTCCATCCCGGTTTCTTGCTGCCCTTCCACCGATCCCACATCTACCTCGTCGTCCGAGCGGCCCGCGAGGCGAGCATAGAACCAGTGCGGATCGAGGGACGGCGTGCGGTGGACCGAGGCCGCAGCCGGGACGTCGGCGGCCAGAGAGCGGTCGTGCGCCGGGAATGCCCCCTCACGGACCGTAAGCACTGTCGGCGCCCACCCGAACTCCGGCAGGTACTTTACAAACTTGAGCGCCCGCTGCACACCGGGGCCTCCGGCCGGCGGAAAGTAATACGACAGGAGCAGGACGCGTCGATCCATCCGGTTGGGGACGATATACGAGGGGTCGCAGAGTGCACGGGGCCTCAAGAGGCGTCCGCCTCGTCCGCGGCCTCTTCCTCAAACCAGCGGCGACGGACGCGGAGGCCCGCAAGCGTCAGGACACCGCCGTAGACCAGAATTGTGCTGGTCCACGCAATCCACCGGCCGTAGCGGTCGGCCGCCGGCTCAAATCGCATCTCCAGCGTGTGCTCGCCCTCCGGCACGTGCACGCCCCGGAGCAGATAATTGGTGCGATGAATCGGCACTCTCTCCCCATCCAGGTACGCGTTCCAGCCCGCCGGGTAGTGCACCTCGCTCGCTACGAAGAAGCGCGGCGCGTCCGTGCTGACCGTCCACCGGATCTCCTCGGGTTCGTACTGCTCCAGGGTCACGTCCGCCGTGCTGTTGCTGTCGATGGGCGCGACCGGCGCATCAAGGGGCTCCGGAAGAAGGGCCGTTCGGCGCGGCTCAAACGAGGAATCACGAAGCTGCTCCCAGGTGGCCTCAGCCCCGTCCACGACCTCCGTCTCCCCGACGAGAAATCCTCGTGGAACGGCATCCGGATTTTCGAGCACCAGCACGCCGGACTGTTCGCTGCGATACGCTACCTCGGTGCCCGGCAGCTGTTGCCGCGCCACAATGTAGCGCGTATTCATGAGGTCGAGGGCGTTCTCGTTCGGGCCGCCCCGTTCCGTCAGCCGCAGGATGTGGTCGAGGTAGTCCTGGTAGCGTTGCAGCTTGGCCCCATGGTACCCGCCGACGGACTCGTAGTGGTACGACGGACGGGCCGTACTCGTGGGATTGCCCTCCGCCAACGAAAGGACGCGAAAGCGCCCCAGCCCCCCGGCCTCCTGCTGCCGCTGCTTGATGAACTGATCAAACTGGTAGGTGGGGATGGTCTGCTCGGTCCCGCCCGGCGAGTAGCGATCCTCATTCATGTAGCGGGTGTCCACCCCCCAGAGGTCGATGGCCACCACCGCCACCACCGCTACCCCCGCCCCCCACGCCGGAAGGGTGCGGCGCCGGTACAGGACGAGAGCCCCAGCCGCCAGCGCCAAAAACAGCAGGGTGCGCTGCGCGTCCGTCGAGAAGGCCCCCCGGCGCTGCTCCTTCAGCTTTCGCACCTGTTGTCGCACCGCCTGCTGGACTTTGGGGTTTTGGGGCGACACATTTGGATTCTGGCGCAACAGGGCCTGCCGGATGCGCTGTTCTTCGTTCGGCTTCTCGAAGTCGAGAACCGTGTTGGGGGCCAGCCAGACCAGACCGACGACCGCGAACACGACCCCAAACGCAATCAAAATGGGTCGCTGTCGAGGGTCGGTCTGCTGCCGCTGCCGACGGCTCTGTGTCTCGTCGCGCCGCAGCGCGTAGTCGAGCCCAATTCCCGCGAGCACGATCAGGGTGAGGGCCGTGATGCTCAGCCACATCTCCGGCCCCCGGAAGGCGTCGAAGAAAGGGAAGTATTGGAAGAAGGGCCAGTTGATCCAGGCGGCGTACTTGCCCAGCGAGAACAGCGCGGTGCCGAGCGTGGCGAGCCCAAGCCCCCATACCAGCCAGGTTCGCACCTTCCACGCAGCGAGGCCCGCTAGGGACAGGACGACCCCCGTCAGGTAGTGCGGCCCCTCGGTGAAGGTCTTAGGCCCCCAGTAGGTCTGTCCCCCGCCGCCGAAGGCATCGGCCACCGCGAACGTGAAAAGCTCGCCCGGTCCCTGGCTCCAGCGCATCGCCGCCTCCCAGCCCATGCCACCGCCCCCCCCACCGTCGCCCCCGCCGGCCGTGGCGGCCGCCCCCCGCACCGAGAATTGCTTGTGCTCGTACCGGGCGAGGTAGGGATGCGCCGCCATACAGAGCCCCAGCACCGTCCCGAGGCCGAGCCAGCCAGTCGACGTGGCCAGTGCCGGCACCCGGTCTTCCCGCACCGCCCCAATGACCTCCACACCCCACCAGAGCAGGAGGAGCATTCCCGTATAAAAGACGATCTGCGGGTGCTTGGCCCGCAATTGGAGGGCCAGGGCGCCCGCAAACAGGAGGCTCCCCCATGCCGACGGGTTGCGCAGGGTGTACGCGAAGGCGAGCAGGACGTACGGGGCGTAGGCCAGCGCGATAAACTTCGTGTTGTGCCCCACTGCGATGATGATGGGGATGTAGGTCGTAAAGCCAAACGCCACCCCCGAGAGCAAGCCCGAGAATTGATTTCGGGTCAGATAGAAGACCAGGAAGTACACCCCCATCATTAGCACAAACAGATGCCCCACCGGCCAGGCCACACTGCGAGCCATGCTCACAACATCGTCGAGCTGCGTGACCGCCGTCTTGTAGTTGATGTAGGGCATCCCGCTGAATACATTTGGCGCCCAGCGAGGCCATTCCCCTGTCTGCTCGTGGTGCTCGATCGTCACCTGCGCGTTGGCACGAAAGGTCGTATTGTCGCCCCCCTGGAAGGTATTTCCTTCGAAGACGACGGGCGAGTAGAACGACAGCGCAAGGACCAGAAAGATGCCCAGACAGACCCCGTGCCGCGCAAGCGGAGGAAGACGCGTCCACATCGTGTCGGCGTGGGCGGCTCGCGGGGCAGGAGACCGGGCAGAAGAGGCCATGAAGACGGGACGTGCTGACGCACTCGACAGGAGAAGGGCGGGCCGAGCGGCCCACTCGATTCCACGAGCCTCTCGAAACGGTCGGGTATTTTCGCTGTTCCAGCGCGAGCACCTTCCGCCACTGGGCCCCATGGGAAAATCACTACACGCAAGCCCGGTGGCTCTTCCCTCACGCTCCTTCCCACCGAGCCGGTGATTCACCTCGACCACTGTCCCCTCTGCCGCAACGAATCGACCCGGCACGTCCTCACCTGCCAGGATCACACGGTCTCGGGGAAGACGTTCCCTATCGTCGAGTGTGAGCACTGCGGCTTTCGCTTCACCAACCCGCGCCCCCACCCGGACGATCTCGGGCAATACTACGAGAGCGAGGACTACACGCCCCACCAGGACACCGGTCAGAACGTCATCGACACCCTATACCGGTGGGTGCGCCACTACACCTTGCGGTCAAAATGTCGTCTCATCACCACCCTCGTCGATGATCCGCCCGGCCGGCTGCTCGATTTCGGGTGCGGCACAGGAGAATTTCTGGCCCATTGCCAGTCGCAAGGATGGGACGCCCGTGGCCTCGATCCGGACGAAACGGCCCGAACCGTGGCGGCCCGACAACACGGCCTCACCGTTGAGCCCCCCGGGCGCCTCCGAGACGTTCCGTCCGGGCACTTCGACGTCATCACGCTCTGGCACGTGCTGGAGCATGTGCCGGACCTGACCGGGACGATCAAGGCCCTCAAACGCACGCTGGCTCCTTCGGGCACGCTGGTTGTCGCCGTTCCGAACTGGTTGTCCCTCGACGCACAGTTTTACGGCGAAGACTGGGCCGCGTACGACGTGCCGCGCCACCTGTCCCACTTTCGCCCCCGCGACGTCCGGCGCTTGTTCGCTCGGTTCGACCTGGACGTCGCCGAGGTCCGCCCCATGCGCCTCGATGCGTTCTACGTGTCCCTGCTGAGCGAGCGCTACCAAGGCGGCTGGCTGCTCCGCGCCCCCTTCGTCGCCCTGTGTTCTGCCCTGTGGGCCGCGCAGTCCTCGCCCCGCCACTCCGCCCAGCTGTATCTCATTCGGGACCCCACTGCTCCATGAGCCGGGTCAACCTCTTTCTCATCGGCGTCAACAAGGCCGGAACGAGCTGGCTGTACACCCTGCTCAACCGGCACCCCGACATCTTCATGGCCGACGAAAAAGAGCTCTACTACTTCGGCGACACGGGCCGCGACGAAGAAGCGCCGTGTACCCTGGAGGACTACCACGCCCATTTCCCCTTCGACCAGGACCACCGCTACTTCGGGGACGCGACCGTGATGTACTACCGGCACGCCGCGACCGCGGACGCCATCCGGGCGTACAACCCGGACGCGAAACTGCTCGCCATCGTCCGGGACCCCATTGAGCGCCTGCTCTCCCAGTTTCAGTACCACAAGCAACTCGGAATCCTGGACGAGTCGACATCCCTGTCGGAGGCGCTTGACGGTCGCGATCCGGAGCTCCTCCGCGACAGCCACTACGAGGAGACCCTTCCGGCCTACACGGAGCGGTTCGGGCCCGAGCAGTTCACGGTCGTAAGCCTGGAGGCCGGCAAAGAGGCCCCGGACCGCTTCTGGAGAACCCTCCTCGATTTCTTGTCGCTCCCGGATGCCCCTCGTCCGACCGACGAGGGCCGCCCCGCCAACCCGACCGGCAGCGCCGCTTTCCGGGCCGTCTATCGAGCGACCGTGCGCCCCCTGCGCCGTTCCCTTCCTGGCGCGTATCGCTGGCTGCTCGGGCACCCGGCGGCCCGTACGGCCAAACGTGCCCTCCTCCGGGTGCTCGGCACGGCGGGAGCGAAGGCGGACATGCTCACGCCCGGCCTCGAAGAACGCCTTCTGGACGAATTTGCCCCTACCTACGCCTACCTACACGACCTCGGGATGGAGGTGTACGACCGTCCCTAACCAGAGGGGCGGAGCGCCTCTCCGATCGGCGTGTCGCCCCCGTACAGCGTGATGGCGTGCCCAACGGTGTTGTCGTCCGCGAGGCACTGAACGACGGCCTGCGCGACGTCGGCGCGCGGAATGGGATCGCCCGCATCGGGATCCGTGTCGACGTAGGCCGCGACGCGACCGGTGCCCTCCGCATCCGTAAGGCGCGTGGGCCGCAGGATCGTCTCGTCGAGCGACGAGCGCTGGAGCGTGCGGTCGGCGACATGCTTGGCCACGATGTAAGGCTTGATCGGCCCCTGTCGCGACTCCGGATCGCCGGCGCCGCGCGAGCTGACCATGACGAACCGGTCGATCTCCTTCTCTTCGCAGGCGTGGACCGCCCGCTCGGCCCCCCAGAGGTCGACCAGGATCGTCTTGTCCCACCCTGTGCTTCCCCCGGCCCCCGCCGTAAAGACGACTGCATCCGCCCCGTCGAGGGCTGAGGCAACTTCTCCCTCCAGATCCCCAAGCCGCGGCTCGGCCCCACGGTCCCGGATCGCCGCAAACTGGTCCTCAGAGCGAACGACGCCGATGGGATCGTGGCCCGCCTCGTTGAGGCGCGGAAGGAGGCGACGGCCGATGCCGCCGTGGGCACCGATGACTGCAACGGTCATTTTGAGACTGGGGAGGGGTGGAAAAACGGAGAGTACGACGCTCGCCGTACACGGTATTCAGGCTCCCCGGAGATTGTTGCACCCCCGGCCTGCCGTAGTGGGACGGCCTCGCACTCCGGTTCGGCCTGTCCCGCCCGCCACGGCCGCTCATTTTCCACAGCGTCGACCCCGTCACAATTTCGGGGCGCCCTACAGGACTGTCAGTGACCGCCCGGCCTCCGCAGCCCATTCCATGGTCCTTCGCCCCAGAACCGAAGAGGGCTGTTTTCTACCACGTGAGCCCCACTCGGATCATGTGCTGAACGTTCGTCTGGACGTAGCTTCCGCTCAGGGTCGCGGCATCGATCACGTCCCCGACACTCGACGGCTCTTCCCGGGACCGGCCGTACGCTCGAAACGTGTATCCGGCCATGATCCCTGTGTCCTCCCCGATCAGTTCAGTGAAGTGAGCCTCCAGATTAAGGTCGAGGGTCCGGCGCATCCGTGTTCGCGACGCGCTGATGGGCGTGTCATCCCCAATGGTTCGGGCGGTCTCGTCGTCACCGCCGTTCAGGGTCGTGGCCACCGCCGGAACGAGAAGGGCCGATCCCCGGACGTACAAATTGTCCTTGATGAAGTCCGGGCCGACGGGAAGCTGGAGTTGAGCGCCGCCACCGGCCCCGAGACCCGCGCCGCCGCGATGCAGGTTCGACTGATCCGGATTGCGGGGCTGGAGGTACCGGTAGTCGAGGTTGATCCGAATCGGGATGTACACGCTGATCGGCAGGCGGAGAAATTCGTCGAAGAGCGTTGCATTTCCGCCGAAGAGGGCCTCCGCACCGATGGTCCGCCGCGTGTCCCGGTCAAACTGCCCCGTTCCCAGCCCAGAGGCATAGTCGACCATCAACGAACCGTTTGGCCCGGAGACCATGAGGGCCCGAGCACTCCCGTCATAATTGTATCCCCCCGACCCACCGAAGGTAAAGTCCGATGACAAATTGCCGACAGATAGCGCCGTTGGTCCATCGTCGTCGTCGTCCTCGTCCGCGTCCGGACGCTGAGCGACCGCCGATGGAGGCACCGCAATGAGAATCAGACCGGCGAGAAGCCCCCCGAAAAGAACCCGCCACATCGTGGCATCCTGATGTCGCTGCTTCATCGTTCGTGTCGAAACGTTTTGCGTGTAACTGCGAGGTTAATAGTGGCCTTCAAACCAGTCGATTGCCTCTTCTTTAGCGACTCATTAATTCAGTTAATTGACCAACCAAAGTAAACCACAAAGTTGGACAAGATGTCGTAGTTGAATAGTTCACAAGGGGGCTTCTTCAAGGTAGCTCAACCCAGGTAGAAGTGGAGTGTTGGGTGCGATCCTTCAACAGATAATCTACCATAGAGTGAGCACACAGATTTAGACCAGGCTCTTCCAATGCTTCTGGTGTATCCCCCCCAACGCCACTCAATGAATTGGGATCGATTCGCCGGCTCGAAAGACACCGGCGCATTGATTTTGTCGTACGTGTTATTCTCGGCCGCCCTGTTGACGTCTCCGGCGGAATAAATTCTTTTTCATCTCGTCTTTTTTCCTTGAGACGTTTCGTCGCACAAGCCCGTTGACCAGTGGGGGCAATGGAGAAGACCCGACGGACCCAACGGTCCCCCATCCTCTTACCGGAGACAACCGTCTTCCGGCACGAATCTCCTTTCGAAAGTCCATCGTGCTGTCAACACTATCATGCTGGCAGTGGGAGTCTCTCTCGCCACTCTATTTCTCGTCAGGCTTGCGCATGAACAATCCACAGTGCTCCTATACCGTACGGTGCTTTTTTCTCGCCCTGCTGGTGAATCTCTTCCTGCCTAACATTCTCCCTCGGCAGCTCGCCAGCGCGCAGGATGTCCCCTCTGAGGCTTCCTCAGATGCCCCCGATCTCGGCGTTGTGTGGACTCCTTCTACAGCCCCCGACTCGGCCCTCGCCGCCCTCGACCGCATCGCAGCCACCGGCGCCACAGCCGTCCGGCTGACGCACCTCCCCGCCGATACAACAGCAACTACGATAGCCACCCGGGCCGACTCACTGGGCCTCCGCCTGTACGTCGACCTGCCGATGGCGGACGGGTCGGCGCCTCGGCCCGACGAGGCACGGCCCCAGGCCGACGCGTCGCTGGACCAACTGCGTTCGCTTGCCAATCGCCACGCCTCCATTACGCACGTCGGCCTCGCGCGGGGCGCCAGTACGACCGGGTCCCGACGCTGTGACCGGCTGCGTCGCTGGACGGAGCGGATCCACGACGCGTCCGCCTCCCTCCACACCTACTACGTGACGCCATTTGTGCCCTCCGCCGATCGGTGTGCGGATGCCGTGGACCAGCCCCTTCTCGACCTCCGCGGCCACCCGCGCCCCACAGACCGGTGGCGTGCGTGGCGTACGCGGACGGATTCGGTCGGGATCGGGGCGCTCGGAACGTGGACCCGTCCGGCGGCCGCCTCGGGCCTTCGGGTGCCCCACTCCGCGGAACGCCAGGCACGATACCTGGAAACCACCCTGTCTCGGCTTCTCGACCCCACCCGTGCCGCCCCGCCCGTCGTGTTCGTTGCCCGCTGGCAGGATGATGACGCGTCGCTCCTCCCCTCCCGGCGCTACGGCCTGCACGACGCCGCCGGGACGCCCCGCCCCGCGGCAACGGTGGTTCGGGGACTCTATTCGGGCACCCAGCGCACCTTCGCGTTCCCCGACGGATCGGCCCCGGCGGGGACGTCCGGCCTCGTTCTCGTGGGCTGGGGGCTCGTGGCCGTCCTCGGACTGCTGTACGCCAGGAGCCTCTTTGTTCGGGAGACGGCGGTTCGGTACTTTACGACCCCGGGCTTCTATCGGGAGGCGCTTCGGGACGGGCGGGAGGTGTCGTTCGGGGCCAACAGCCTGCTGCTGGGCCTCGTGGGGGGGAGTCTGGGCGTGGCGGCCGCCCGCATGGCCCGGCTGGCAACGGCCCAGCCCGAGACCGAGCGCGTGCTTGCCGCCCTGCCCCGTGTCGTGGGAACGGCGCTGGCGCCGGGCGTTGAGCACCCGACGCTGGCTGGAGTCGCCGTCGGCGGGGGGGCGCTCGTCCTGCTCCTGCTCTGGACGGGGGCGGGGGTGGCGATGGCCCGTCTCGGGACGCGCTTCACGGTGGCGCAGGGGCTGATGCTCGTGACATGGCCCTGCTGGCCGGTCCTACTGGCCCCGCCAGTCGCCCTCGCCGCCGGCCCCAACGCGCCACTGTCGCCGTCGCTCTCCACCCTCGTTCTACTCGGGGGCGGCACCCTGGTCCTTCTCTCGGTGACCCTCCGCGTGCTCTTCGACTACTGGCGGGTGACCGACGCCCCGGCCTGGACGCTTCTCCCCCTCGCCGCCCTAAGTCCACTCGCCCTCGTGGGCGCGTCCCTGCTCGTCGCGGCGCAGTACGGCGTGTCGTTCTCTCTTCTCTGGCGCCTCGCCGTCTACACCTAGCGCCTCAACAGGGGCCGATCACAGCGCCCAGGTGACCATTTCGGGGTAGAGCGTCAATGCCAGCAGCCCAAGCACCTGAATCACGATGAACGGGACCGCGCCCCGGTAGATCTGAGTGGTGGCCACCTCGTCGGGCGCCACGCCCCGGAGGTAGAAGAGCGCGAACCCGAACGGCGGCGTCAGAAACGAGGTCTGCAGGTTCATGCCCACCATCACCCCGAACCAGACGAGCGCGGCGTCTGCCGTGGCCCCAAACTCCGGCGGCAGCAGCCGAGCGGCCGGCGCCTGCAGCAGCGGAATGATGATGAACGCGATCTCGAAGAAGTCGATGAAGAACCCGAGCAGAAAGATGACCAGGTTGGCCACGAGTAGGAAGCCGATCACCCCGCCCGGAAGGTTCGTCAGCAGCCCCTCCACCCAGAAGTCGCCCCCCAGCCCCCGAAACACGAGCGAGAAGGCCGTGGAGCCCACGAGCAAGAACATGACCATGGAGGTGAGCCGCATCGTCTCGTCCATCGTCTCGTGGAGGGCATCCATCGACAGGCGCCCGTTGGCCGCGGCGAGGGCCATGGCCCCCACGGCCCCGAGCGCCCCGGCCTCGGTGGGCGTGGCCACCCCGGCGAAGATGCTGCCCAGCACGAGCAGAATGAGCACGAGCGGCGGCAGCATCACGAGAAGCACGCGTTGGGCGAGCCGCCCCGGCGAAATGTCACGGGTGTCGGCGGGCAGGGCCGGCGCCACGTCGGGCCAGAGGAGCGCCACCCCGCCCGCGTACAGGGCGTACAGGCTCGCCAGGGCAACGCCCGGCACGAGCGCCCCGATGAAGAGGTCCCCCACGCTGATGCCGAGCTGGTCGGCCAGCACGATCAGCACAATGCTCGGCGGGATGATTTGCCCGAGGGTGCCCGCCGCCGTAATGACACCGGAGGACAGCTCTTCGGAGTATCCGTAGCGCAGCATCACGGGCATCGAAATGAGCCCCATCGCCACGACCGACGCCCCCACGACGCCCGTGGCCGCGGCCAGCAGCGCCCCCACGAACACGACGGCGATCGCGAGCCCCCCGCGCACCACCCCGAACAGCTGCCCGATCGTCGTAAGCAGGTCCTCCGCCAGGCGCGACTTCTCCAGCATGGTGCCCATGAAGATGAAAAAGGGCACCGCCAGGAGGATGAAGTTCGACATCACCCCGAAGATGCGGGACGGCATCGCCCGCAGAAGGCCCCAACTGAGCAGCCCCGCCTGCTCGCCGATAAACACAAATGCGAGCGCCGTCCCGCCGAGGGAAAACGCGACGGGGTACCCGGAAAAGATCAGCAGAAGGGCCCCCGCAAACATCAGCGGCGCGAGAAGATCGGCACCCATGAGAATTTGCGTCGTTGTCTCGAAAATTCGCGTCAGTGTGCCGCGTGAGGTGTGACTCGTGACTCAGGACCCACTCGCAATGCCCCCTCCTCCCTCTTCACGCATCACGGGTCAACTTCTCGGAGATCGCAGTCACAACCAGGGACCGGCTTCAAGCACGAGCTCTGGCAGCGACGGAACGCGTCCTCACCCCGCACGCGGTCGGGACTCGCGGTCCACCGGGTCCGTCACCTCGTGTCCGCGGAGCACCGCCACCTTCCGAATAATGAGGGCCACGCCCTGCGCCATCACGAGCAGGAGCGCCAGCGGGATGACGGTCTTGATGGGGTAGCGGGGCAGGCCGCCGGGGTCGGGCGACCCCTCCAGGATGGCCCACGAATTGCTCACGAACGGAATCGACATCCACAGCACCAGCCCGCAGAACGGCAGGAGGAAGCACAGCGTGCCCAGGATGTCGACCCACGCCCGGCCCCTGCGTGAGAGCCGACTGTACAGCACGTCGACCCGCACGTGGTCGTCGTACTCCAGCGTGTAGGCCGCCCCTAGCAGAAAGACGAGGCTAAAGAGGTACCACTGCATCTCGATCCACATGTTGGAGCTCAGCCCAAGGCCCGTGTACTTGCCAAGGTAGCGGGCCAGGGCATTGAACGCACCGACCCCCACCATCGCGAGGGTCAGCCAGTAGAGCAGACGGCCGATCCGGTCGTTCAGGCGGTCGATGCGGCGGGCCCACCGAAGCCAGCGGTCCATGTGCCGGGTGGCGTTGGTCGTTCGCGGAGTGCGTTGGACACGGCAAGGGTACCGGTTGGCGGCCGCATCCGCAAGCGAACGGGCCCATTTCTGCCCCCAATAACACCCAACAACAAAAGCCGCCCCGATCCGTGACGGATCGGAGCGGCCCTTGACGGTTCTCGGAACGGGGGACCCGGCGCCTTAAGCGGCCACAGGGTCGGCCCCGGTCTCGATGGGTACGCCCACGAGGTTGCCCCACTCGGTCCACGAGCCGTCGTAGTTCCGGACGCGCGGGTGCCCGAGCAGCTGCGAGAGGACGAACCAGCTGTGGCTCGACCGCTCGCCAATGCGGCAGTAGGCAATGGTCTCTTTGTCGGGCGTGATGCCCCGCTCCTCGTAGATCTCTTTCAGCTCCTCGGCGCTCTTGAAGGTGCCGTCCTCGTTCACGGCCTCGCTCCAACTGATGTTGTGGGCGCCGGGAATGTGGCCGCCGCGCTGCGCGCCCTCGTTCAGGCCGTCCGGCCCCAGCTTCTCACCGCTAAACTCTTCCGGGGAGCGCACGTCGACCAGCTCCACGTCGTCGCGGTCGAGCGTCTGCTGGACGTACCCGGAGAAGGCACGGATGGAATTGTCGGGGGCCGAGGCCGACCAGTTGCCCGCCTCGTAGTCCGGGGCCTCGGTGCTCAGGGGGCGGTCCTCGGCCAGCCACTTCTTGCGGCCGCCGTCTAGGACTTTCGTGTCCTCGTGGCCGTAGTACGTGAGCTGCCAGAAGGCCCAGGCGGCAAACCAGTTGTCGTTGTCGCCATAGAGGACGATCGTCGTGTCGTCGTCGATGCCCGAGCTGCGCAGCAGCGACTGGAAGTCTTCTTTCGACGCCAGGTCACGCGTCTGCGTGTCGGCCAGCTGTGTTTCCCAGTTCCAGCCCACGGCGCCGGGCACGTGGCCCTCCTCGTAGGCGGAGGTGTCGACGTCCACCTCGACAAACCGCACCTCGGGATCGTCGAGGCGATCGGCGGCCCAGTCGGTGGAGACGAGAACATCGGGATTCGCGTAGGTACTCATGGTTGAAGGATGGTGTTGGGTTGTTGAACGAAAACAAAGGGGGATTCGACAGTCGGGATGAGCGCGGGGAGGACGGAGACACACAGGGCCCTTCGTACATGAGGAGACGGCCGCAGGGGACGCCACAGACACTCTCCGTGTCCAGGTGGGAGGCAGGAGCGCTGTACTCTCTCCCACTTCAGCCCCACCGGTCAATTCACGCGAGACACAGTCTTGTCCCGCTAGGAAGAAGATGCCCGGTGCGAAACGCCCGCATCAGGACCGGAAAAAGGCTCCGGGAGCCGACGTTATCCGCGACAGGACGCACTCATGCCACACAAACACGAACAGAGACACACCGGCGCAGTGAGGGTCCAGGCAATGGACAAGAGGTGAGAACTGCGCACGTCGGCGTGACGCATGTGCATGAACGCGGATGGTTCGAAAGACGACCAGTGCCGTCTTTACGGACGACTGCTGGCTAACTTCGAGATACGTAATTCAAACTCATACGACGGGTTCCGGCACCACCGGTTCACTCGCGGCCTCCCCGTCGGCTCCACGAAGACGTTACGCTTCGTCGTCGGCGTACTGGTGCGCCCGTTTCACCACGTCCTCGTCGAAGTCGCGCTCCCGCCACTGCGCCAGCCGGTTGGCGACCTGCTCCTCGTACCCCTCTCCGCTCGGATCATAGAAGTAGGTGCCCTGCATTTCGTTGGGCAGGTACTGCTGCGGCGTGTAGTGCTCGCGGTACGCGTGGGGATACTTGTAGCCCTCGCCGTGGCCCAGGCCGTCCTGGTCGCGGCTCGGGTCCTTTAGGTGCTGCGGGATGTCGTCGGTCTGCTCCTCGCGGACGTGGTCGAGCGCGTCGAAGTAGGCAAAAGTGCTGTTGCTCTTCGGGGCCGTGGCCAGGTAGAGACAGCACTCGGCGATCAGGAACTGCCCCTCCGGCATGCCCACGTAGTCAAACCCTTCCGCCGCACTCTGCGCCACCTGGAGCGCCTGGGGATCGGCCAGCCCCACGTCCTCGGCGGCGAAGATGAGCATCCGCCGCAGGATGAAGCGCGGCTCCTCCCCCGCGTACAGCATCCGGGCGAGCCAGTAGAGCGCCGCGTCGGGGTCGGACCCGCGCAGGCTCTTGATGAAGGCGCTGATGGTGTCGAAGTGCGCATCGCCCTCCTTGTCGTAGAGCACGGCCCGTTGCTGGATCGAGTCCTCCGCCACGTCGAGGTCGATGTAGACGGTCCCTTCGGCGTCCGGCGCGGTGGTTTCGACGGCCAGCTCCAGGGCGTTGAGCACCGAGCGGGCGTCGCCGTTGGCCGTGCCAATGAGGTGGTCGAGCGCCTCTTCGGTAATTTCCACATCGCGGTCGCCGTAGCCGCGCTCCGCGTCGGTCAGCGCCATGGCCGCCACCTGACGGAGGTGTTCTTCTTCAAGCGGCTCCAGCTCAAAGACGCGCGAGCGGCTCACCAGTGCGTCGTTGACCTCGAAGTAGGGGTTCTCGGTCGTGGCGCCGATGAAGGTGACGGTGCCGTCCTCCACGTGCGGCAGCAGCGCGTCCTGCTGGGCCGTATTGAAACGGTGCACCTCGTCGATGAAGAGGATGGTGCGCGTCTGGTGGTGCTTGAGGCGGTTCTTCGCCTTCTGGATCGCCTCCCGGAGGTCGGTGACGCCGCTCAGCACCGCGTTGAGCGAGGTGAAGTGCGCCTCGGTCGTCCGGGCAATGATGCGTGCAAGGGTCGTCTTGCCCGTGCCGGGCGGGCCGCAGAAGAGGACGGAGGTCACCCGATCCGCCTCGATGGCCCGGCGCAGCAGCTTCCCCTCCCCGATGAAGTGCTCCTGTCCCACGAACTCGTCGAGCGTGCGGGGGCGCATGCGGTCGGCCAAGGGGGCACGCTCCTGGCGGGCCTGCTCGGCCTGTTCGTCGAAGAGATCGGGCATGGGCGATCGACGGGGGGGGCATTCTGACACGAACAACGCGAGGGCAGGCCCAACCCACCGGGCCGGGCTGCGTTTTCCAGCGGCTTACTGGTAGTCCTCCCGGACGGGGCTGAACACGTCGAGGATCTCGCACGCGGTGACGGCGCGGCCCGAGTGGGGCGTGTCGGGCGGAATGACGGCGACGCGGCCCGGCGTTAGGGGTTCGGTCGTGCCGTCGATCGTAAGCTCGAACTCCCCCGCCACGACGATCGAGATCTGCTCGTGGGGGTGGCTGTGCTCG
This sequence comes from Salinibacter ruber DSM 13855, assembly GCF_000013045.1. Taxonomy (NCBI): domain Bacteria; kingdom Pseudomonadati; phylum Rhodothermota; class Rhodothermia; order Rhodothermales; family Salinibacteraceae; genus Salinibacter; species Salinibacter ruber. The sequence continues at coordinate 1,261,358 of NC_007677.1, read as the reverse complement.
GGAAAGGATGCGCCGGCCTCGACCTCCCAGCTCGTCACGGTCATGTTCTCGCCGTGCAGAAACGCGCCCAGGTACCCGGGCATCTTCTCGGAGCGGTCGAGGGCGTCGAAGGAATGAACAGGCATGCCGGGGCGGCGTGTGAGACTCAGGAGTGCAATGCCTCATACCAACCGCCCGGCGCCTCAAATCGTTGCGTTCCGTCACGGCCTTGGACGCCAGATCATCTCAGGATCCACACTGTCCGGCGGGGTGAAGACGGGCATGTTCGTCCCCGGCGGCGGCTCCGTATACAGCAACATTCCCGGGTCGACTTCAGCCGCCTCGAATGCCTTCATCCTGGCCCCTTTGGCAGCAACGAGGGAATCAGGGCCCGACGGGAGCGAATCGACGAGGATCCGGCCCGGCTCCTCAAGACGAGTTGCGTGATCCGCCCCCTGCGTGGTCCCTGACGGAGACCCAGTTGGGGATTTTCTCTGGAGCCCCTGCGCACAGCCGAGCACGACAAGCACCAATCCAACGAAAAGAACGGCAAGCTGAACGATTTGGGACACGGATGCAGTCAAGGGGCAATGGGCAAGACCTGTTTCTGCGATGAAAACCACCACGTCGCCCAAATTATTACCTCCATGCGAAGAGCGTTGCTGAGCACAGAGGCACCTTTACCAAGAAACGCCTCGGAGCAGTTTTCCATGCCTCCAAACGGACAGCCTCGATCCGTTGCGTCCACAAAAACCCATCGAAACGGCGAGGCGGCCATTTCGGAGCATCCGCCGGTTCTATAGGTTGGGGTCGTATCACCGAAACCGTTCATCCATCATGCCCCCATGAAAGACTACCTCCGAACGCAGATCCGCCGTGTGCTCGACGCCCTGGGCGACGTGCCGGACGACTTCGAGATCGAGCTTGAGGCGCCGGACCGCCCGGAGCACGGCGACCTGGCCACGAACACGGCCCTCCGCCTCGCCAGCGTGCTCGGCGACAACCCGCGGTCCATCGCCGAAACCCTGGCGGAGCGGCTGCGGGAACGCGTCGACCCGGCTCGCATCAAGAGCGTGGAGGTGGCGGGGCCCGGCTTCGTCAATTTCCGCTTCGCGCAGGACTACCTCTTCGACGGGCTCGCCGACCTCCTGGCACAGGGCGACACGTTCGGGCAGACGGACGCCGGGGCCGGGGAGCGCGCACTGGTCGAGTACGTGAGCGCCAATCCCACCGGCCCCCTCAACGTGGGGCACGGCCGCAACGCGGTCCTCGGCGACACGATCGCCAACCTGTTGGCCTGGACCGGCTACGACGTCACGCGCGAGTACTACTACAACGACGCCGGGCGCCAGATGCGCGTGCTCGCCCAGTCGGTCCGGGCCCGCTACGAGGCACTGGCGGGCAACGTCCCCACCACGACCCTCACGCTCGACGACGACACGACCGTGGAGGTGCCCGAGACCTTCCCCGAGGACGGCTACCTCGGGCAGTATATCGTGGAGATTGCCCAGGCCCTCTACGACGAGCACGGGGACGCCCTCTGCGCCACCGACGACCTGGCGCCGTTCCGGGCGGCCGCGGAGACGGCCATTTTCGGCGACATCGAGGCCACCCTCCGCGCCCTCAACATCGACATGGACGGCTATGCCAACGAGCAGGCCCTCCACGACGAAGGGCGGGTCGACGCGGTGCTCGACGGCCTCGCCGACGCCGGCTACACCTACGAGGAAGACGGCGCGCTCTGGTTCAAAACCACCGAGTTCGGCACGGAGGACGACACGGTGCTCGTGAAGCAGACCGGCGAGCCCACGTACCGCACCCCCGACATCGCCTACCACACCGCCAAGTTCGAGCGCGGCTTCGACCTCATGGTCGATGTCTTTGGGGCCGACCACCACGCCGCCTACCCGGACGTGCTGAGCGCCCTGGACGTGCTCGGCTACGACACGGACCGGGTCGACGTGATTCTCTACCAGTTCGTCACGCTCGTGCGGGGCGACGAGCCCGTCAAGATGAGCACCCGCCGCGCCAACTACGTCACGCTCGACGACCTCATCGAACAGGTAGGGGCGGACGTGACGCGCTTTTTCTTCCTGATGCGCTCTCCCGATACGCACCTCAACTTTGACCTGGAGCTGGCGGAGGAGGAGAGCGAGAAGAATCCTGTTTTCTACCTGCAGTACGCCCACGCCCGCATCTGCTCGGTGCTCGACAAGGCCGAGGAGGTGGGCTTCTCCCACGACGAGGACGCCGACCTCGCCCTGCTGACCCACGAGGACGAGATTGCCCTCATCAAGGAGCTGCTCCGCTTTCCGCGGGAACTACAGAACGCCGCGGACGCGCGGGCGCCGCACTTCGTCCCCAACTACCTGCGGGACGTGGCGACCGCCTTCTCGCAGTTCTACGACAACTGTCGCATTATTGGGGAAGAGCAGGAACTGGCGTCGGCCCGCATGCGGCTTGCACTGGCCGCAAAGACGGTCCTCAAGAACGGGCTCACGGTGCTCGGCATCTCCGCCCCCCGACAGATGTGAGGACGCCGGACGACAGCGAAGAGAACTGAATCGGTCTTGTCGCCCCCCGCGTGTTCTTCCTACGCCACGACCGGCCGGGAAATGGACGCACCGTCCAGAATGGCGTCGAGCTCGAGCATCGTCACCGCCCCGTCGAGCAGGGCATCGAGCCGGAGCACCTCGTCGGAGTCCAGCACGACCGTGGGGTGTCCGTCCACCCGGAGCTGCCACCGACAGTCGCGCTCGCAGTGGTAGACTTCACTCGCCAGCGATCGCGTGGTGTCGCGCAGGCCCGGCACGTCCGACGATGCCAGAATCCAGCTCGTGCCCCCGAACCGCAGGCGGACGCGGCCCTGCGTCGTGCGCTCCACGGAGCCGTGATCGGTCGCAAAGAGAACGGACGTGTCGGACGGAACGGAAGAAGCCATGAGGGGGTGGATCAAGGGTCCTAAGGATGCAACTGGCTATTTAGATCGAATCTAAATCGCCGAGGTTTCTGAATCCGGCATCGGCGTGTGTAAAGGTTAGACGAAGCCCTGAACGCGACGGGGCGGAATCGCTTGGTACAGTGCCAATTTTTTCACTTCCCCCACCGCTCGCATGCTCCTGCAGATCCACTGGGATGTCGACCCGACGATTTTTCGTTGGGGCGTTCTCGCCCCGCGCTGGTACGGCCTTCTATTCGCGCTGGGCTTCCTGATCGGCTTCTACCTGATGCGGCACGTCTTCGAGCGGGAGGGCAAGCCGGAGGAAGACCTCGACTACCTGCTGTTTTATCTGCTGGGGGGGACGATCTTCGGGGCCCGCCTCGGACACATTCTGTTTTACGCGCCGGGGTACTACTTCAGCAATCCGCTCGAAATTCCCATGATCCAGCGGGGCGGGCTCGCCAGCCACGGGGGCCTCATCGGCGTCGTGCTGGCCATTTGGCTTTACTGCCGGCGCCGCGAGGACCAGCCATTCCTGTGGCTGCTCGACCGCCTGGCCGCCCCGGTCGCACTTACCGGCAGCCTCATCCGCCTCGGCAACTTCTTCAACTCCGAAATTCTGGGCGTGCCCACCGACCTGCCCTGGGGCGTGGTTTTCGAGCGCGCAGCCCGGGTGCGGCGGGGCATTGAGGCGGTCCCCCTCCATCCCGTGCAGCTCTACGAGTCGATCTGCTACTTCCTCGTCTTCGGGCTCCTGTGGCGCCTCTATCAGCAGCAGGGGGCCGAGACCCCACGGGGACAGCTGGTGGGGCTGTTCTTCACGCTGATCTTTGGCGTCCGCATCGTGCTGGAATTCTTTAAGATGCGGCAGATCCACTTCGAGGCGGCACTGCCGATGGGGCTTAGCATGGGCCAATTGCTCAGCGTGCCCGCCGTGGCGGTGGGCCTTTGGCTGTGGCAGCGGGCCTCCACTCCCTCCTCGTCCCCCGCTCGTGCCTGAGCCTCAGTCGTCCTGTGGTCGGTTTCGGTCTTGGGTCCGAATCCCCCGCGTCGTGTCGGCACGCCGGCGGAGCTCCTCGGCACTTATCGAGTCCCCTGCCGCCTTGGTGAGGGAGAGGCCCCGCTCGGTGGCCGTGGCGCGCACCGCCGACACCCGCTCCACAAACGCTGAGCGGCGCGGCCGTAGCGCTTCGGCCTGCTGCACGGCCCACCGGACCCCCTCCCAGACATCCATGCCGGCGTAGGCCTCCGCAAGAAGCGCGTACAGGGCATGGCTCTCGTCGTTGAGGGGCTCGCAGCGCCCCCGAAGCACCCGACGCGCCTCGGCGTGCCGATTCATCCCCAACAGGGCCCGCGCCTTCGGCAGATACAACAGCCAGTACGATTGCTCCTGTAGGAGCGAGTCGGCCCGCGTCAAGGCCCGCTCGTACTTCTGCTGCGCCAACAACTGACGGAGCATTTTTACCTCCGGCGGGGCGTACGCGCTGGCCAGGGCACGTGCCCGTCTGAAATCTTCCCGGGCCCTCAACGTGTCCCCCTGCGCCTGCTTGAGCTCTCCCAGCTCGTAGTACAGGGGGGCGTACGGCTCGGCCAGCCGTGCAGCCAGTTGGAGGCGGGCGTTTGCGGCGCCGAGTCGGCCGGCCCGCCGGTGGGAACGGGCCTCCTCTGCGAGCCGCAAGGCCCGCTCCGGGACGGTGCCCGGGGCGATCCGGCTGGCCAATCGCCATCGCTGCAAATCATTTAGGAGGGAAACGTCGGTCACCTTTTCCAGCGCTCGGCCCCACGCGTCGGCGAACCGCGTCTGGTCCTCGGCGAGGCGTGCATTCATCGCCGCAATGACTTCGAAGTAGGGCTGGGGCGCCGCCGGCCGTCGCAGTCGAAGGCTTTTCATAATTTCCGCCCCGAAGACCTCGTTCCGCTCCCGGATGTTCTCATTTACGAGGCGGACGACCTCCCGAAAGCCTGCGGCCCAGCCTTCGGACCGGAGTCGACGCTGCAACTCGGCGTGGCGCGGGCTGTCAAGCGCCGCTGGCTGAAGGGGATCGACCTGCGGGGTTGAGACCGCGAAGGCTGAGTCTGGAGTGACGAGCAGTTGTGTCAAGGCGGCGAGGTAGAGGCGGAGTCTCGGATTGTCGTACGTTCCGCGCAGGAAAATGCGCAGGGTTTCTCGGCGATAGGTGCTGCGGACGTCGGAGTAGAGTTGGTCGGCGGAGTGGACGAGGGTTTCGATTCGGTTCTGGACCGGCAGGTCCGTTTCCGCCCTCGCTTCGGCGTAGGAGACCAGAGCCGGCCGGATCGAATCGAGGCGCACGCGAAACGAGTCGAGGCGGGCGAGCCCCGCGGCGTCGGGCTCGGACACGAGGTCCCGCCGTAGCGTTCGAAACCGCGACCGGGCCTCGTCGAGAACCTGCGTGCTGGCGGTGTCGAGAAGCGCCTTTGCCTCGTCTACGAACGAAAACGACGGGGTTTCGGGGCCGTGGAACGGGCGGAGGGCCCTAATGGCACGGAGGGGCCTGCCGACGTTCAGGTGCCGTTGCCCCTCCTGATAGGCCCGCCGGAGGAACGGATACGCTGGGGCGTACTGCTCCCTCAGCGAAAGCCCGCTCGTCGTGTCGATCGTGTGGCGGAACGTGACCGGGGCGAACCAATCGATCCGTGACTTGGGCATCGACATGACCGCAGCACGCGCCCCCCCCTCTCCTCCGACTAGCGTCAGGGTCTCGGGGACGAGTGCCGAGGCGTCCTGCACCGGAGTGATATTCTGCAAGGTTTGTTTGTCGTCGGGGTCGAACGTCCAGTCCCCAGCCGGCCGGACTGCAAAATAGACCCGGTCTGACGCCCGGACGACGCTCGTATCTGGCGGGACCGTGCCCTTTTCGTCGGCGTGGCCGATGGTCACGCGCCGCGCGTCGCCGAACACACCGCCCTCCTCGTACAGGAGCTCTACAGTTTGGGCGTGGAGGGGACCGGCCCCCCCAATGATTCCCGTCATGCAGATCAGGAAAGCCCCGAAGAGTCGGTGGTAGGCAATCATAGGTGAGCGCGTGCCGGTGGCATCCGTCACTTAACAGAGAAAGGAGGAGGACTACAGGATCGGCGTGCCCGCCGAGATCGGCGACCGTGGAACCTGTGCCTTCGTCCGATCGGCCCGAACTCAGCCCGTGCGTTCACTGGGGCGTGTGCTGCAGCGACGGCCACGCTCCCGGGGCTTCCTCCACCGCCCTGCATTTCGACACGCTAAACTGTTTCTTGCGCACAAGCCGTTGCGGCTTCGTCCACGCATTAAGCAACTCCACCCCCCACCCCAAACGCAAATAATCGGCTCATCTTTAAGAGGGGGTTCCCTGTGGGGTGTCGCTAATTTTTCCTCGTCCATCCCGATGCCGCACGCATCGTGCTCGTCCCAAACGCTCTGCCTCCCTTCTGCAGTTGACCCTCTCCTCACGCTGTGCCAGATTGTGGGCGGTTTCGTCACGGTCTCTCCATGTCTCTCCTGCCTTGTGTTTGCCTCCCCCCTTGTCTCCGAGCCGATGGCGATCATCGCGCTCTTCAGTGCCATCCTCGGCATCGTCTTCTGGCTGGACTCGTTCGAGGTCTTCGAGCCCGCGTTCAAGTACCTCCCGCCGGTCATCTGGGCCTACTTCGTGCCCATGCTGTGCACCACCGTCGGCCTCACCCCGGCCGAGAGCCCGGTGTACGACTGGATGTCGGCCTACCTGCTGCCCTTCTCGCTTTTCCTCCTCATGGTCACGGTCGACCTGAAGGCCATCCTCCGCCTGGGGCCGATGGCGCTGTTCATGATGTGCGCGGGAACGCTCGGCATCATCGTGGGCGGGCCGGTCGTGTTCGCGCTGTTCGGCCCGTTCTTCGAGGACCCGGTGGCCTGGAAAGGGTTTGCCGCGCTCTCGGGAAGCTGGATCGGGGGCACGGCCAACATGGTGGCGATGAAGCAGAGCTTCGGCACCCCCGACAGCACGCTCGGGCCGCTCCTGGTGGTAGACGTGGTGGCCGGGTACGGCTGGATGGGCGTGCTCATCTTCCTGAGCGCCTACCAGGCCCACTTCGACGACTGGATCCAGGCGGACACGTCGGCGATGGACCGCCTGAACGAGAAGATGAAAAACATGGAGGACCAGCTGCGGCCCGTCACCCTGCGCGACCTCGCGTTGATGATCGGCCTCGCCCTCGCCGCTACAGTAGCGGCTAAGACCATCGGGGCTACGATGCCGGAAATCGGCACTGCGGACGCCACCGTCATCAGTACGGACACCTGGGCGATTCTCCTCGTGGTGACGGGCGGGCTTCTGCTCTCGTTCACTCCCCTCCAGGAGATGGAGAACGCGGGGGCGTCCCGGCTCGGCTACTTCGCGCTGTACCTGCTCCTCACGTCCATCGGCGCGAAGGCCGACCTCGCCGCCGTGCTGGACGTCCCCCTGTACCTGCTGGCGGGGGTCTTGTGGATCCTCATCCACATCGCCTTCCTGCTGGCCGCCGCCCGGATGGTGAAGGCTCCCCTCTTCTTCGTCGCCACCGGCAGCATGGCCAACGTGGGCGGGGCCGCCAGCGCCCCCATCGTGGCGGGCGTCTACCTGCCGGCAATGGCGCCTGTGGGCCTGCTCATGGGCGTGGCCGGCTACATTCTAGGCATCTACGCCGCGCTCGGCTGTGGCTGGCTGATCGGGCTCGTGGCGGTGTGATCCACGACGCGTACGACCGTGCCCCCATGCGCCGGTCTCCCATCGGTGGTGAGACCGAAGGCAGGACGGCCCCGAAACACACATTCTCGTTCACCTGCCGTCTTCCTTCCATGCTTCTCGGCTACGACATCGGCAGCTCGGCGATCAAGGCCGCCCTGCTGGATCCCGACACCGGCAACACGGTGGCCTCCGCCCGCGCCCCGTCGGACCACGAGATGAGCATGGACGCCCCGCGCCCCGGCTGGGCCGAGCAGCCGCCCGCCCGCTGGTGGCGCCACATGCAGGCCGCCACGGACGCGCTCCGATCGAGGCCCGACGCCGACCTTCAGGCCGTGCAGGCGATCGGGATCACCTACCAAATGCACGGGCTCGTGCTCGTCGATGAGAATCACGAGGCGCTCCGTCCGGCCATCATCTGGGCCGACAGTCGGGCGGTGGACATTGGGAGGGAGGCCTTCGGGGCGCTCGGCACGGACTGGTGCCTGCGCCACCTCCTCAACAGCCCCGGCAACTTTACGGCCGCCAAGCTGGCCTGGGTGCAGCGGAACGAGCCGGACGTGTACGACCGGGTTCACAAGGCCATGCTGCCCGGCGATTACCTCGCCCTTAGGCTGACCGGCACCGTCCGCACGACCCCGTCGGGCCTCTCCGAGGGCACGCTCTGGGACGTCCAGCGGCAGGGCCTGGCCGTCGACCTGCTCGACTACTTCGACCTCGACCCGGGCCTCTGGCCGGCTCCCGTCCCGACCTTTTCCGAGCAGGGCACCGTCACCTCCACCGCCGCCGCAACCGTGGGCGTGCCGAGCGGCATTCCCGTGGCCTACCGGGCGGGCGACCAGCCCAACAACGCGTTTTCGCTGAACGTGCTGGGGCCCGGCGAGCTGGCCGCCACCGCCGGCACGTCCGGGGTCATTTACGGCGTCGGCGACACGCCGGCCTACGACCCGCAGTCTCGCGTCAACACCTTCCTCCACGTCAACCACGAGCCCGAGGCGCGTCCCCGCTACGGCACCCTCATGTGCGTGAACGGGACCGGCATCCTGAACCGGTGGCTGCGCGGGACCCTCGCCGGCGCCAACGGCCTCTCCTACCAGGAGATGAACGCGGAGGCCGCCCAGGCCCCCATCGGGGCCGAGGGGCTCACCGTGCTCCCCTTCGGCAACGGGGCGGAGCGCACCTTGGGCAACCGCGACCTCGGGGCGTCGGTGCACGGGCTCAACTTCAACGTCCACGACCGGTCGCACCTGCTCCGCGCCGCGCAGGAGGGCATTGTCTTCGCCCTGCGCTACGGCCTCGACATCATGCGCGACATGGGCCTCTCCGCCGAGACGATTCGGGCCGGCCACGGCAACATGTTTCGCAGCCCGCTCTTCGCCACCGCCTTCGCCACCCTCACGGACACGACCGTCGAGCTGCTTCGCACCGACGGGGCCGAAGGGGCCGCCCGCGGGGCCGGGGTGGGGACCGGCCTCTATGCCGCCCCGAGCGATGCCTTCGGGGGCCTGGAGCCCGTGACGACGGTGCCCCCAAACCCCGAACAGGCCCCGGCCTACGCGGAGGCGTACGCCCGCTGGACCGACACGCTCGCTCACCAACTCAACCGCCCAACCTGACCATGTCCGACCCTTCGCTTCACAGCCTCTGCCGCTGGACCTTCCACGAGGGCACGGGCCGATTCGTCCCGAGCGGCGTCCGCCCAGCCTGGGGGCCGGACCAGTTCGACACCGTCGACTTCGTCCGTCTGGTACAAGATGAAGTGGCGCCGCGCCTGCCCGAGCACGTGGAGCTGGGCGTGGAGCTGCACTACGACAACGAGTATAACGAGGAGAATGCGGCGGACATCGCCGACGCCCTGGACGCAACGGGCCTGAGCCTGGCAATGGTGACACCGGGGGCCCACCTGCACTACGCCTACGGCGGGATCGCGTCGCTCGACCCCGACGAGCGCGAGGCGGCCGAGGCGTTTTCCAGGCGCAGCGTCGAGCTTGCCTACGGCCCCCTCCGCCCCGGCTGGAACGACGACCCGGCCAAGGCCCCCTCCCTCGTCGTGTGGAACGGCTCCTTCGGGTACGACCTCGCCACCCCCGAGCTGCGGCGGATGTACCAGAACCTGAAGGAAAGCCTGGCGACACTGTGCCAGTTTGAGGCGGAGCAGGGCGGGGCCCTCTTCATTGCCCTGGAGCCGAAGCCCAACGAAGGGCACCCGGCCCTGCTCCTTCCCACCGTGGCGAGCGCCATCGTCATGTGGTACCGTATCGCAGACGAGTTCGACGTGTCCCTGGACCGGAAAGGCATCAACAAGGAGATCGGCCACTCCGAGATGGTGGGCCTCGACCCCGTGCACGATACGATCGAGGAGCTCGACAACGGGATGATGCACCACACCCACCTCAACAGCCAGGGCTACAACGACGGCATCTCGATGGGCGGCCCCGGGCGGTTCGACATCGACCAGGCCGCCCGCATCAACGGACTGAACATCGCCATGGCCCGCCTCATGCAGGACGCCGGCTTCGACCGCTGGAAGGGCCATGACGTGCAGGCCCGTCCATACGACGACACCAGGCAGGCCCTGGGCCGCGCGGTGCGTAGCATTCTCAGCTGGGAGGCCTGCGAGCACGCCGCCCGAAAGCTCGATGCCGACCTGCTGCACGACTTCCTCGCCGGCCGGGAGACGGCCCAGGCCGAAGACCTGATGCGCGAGGCCGTCGTGTCGGCCCAGCACTGGTTCGACGACCACTTCGAGCCGATCGCGTAGCCCAGTGGGCCCCTGAATGGTCCCGCCCGATCTGCCGATTTGGCCGCTCCCACAGACGACCGCGCCCCGGCCGCACAGGGGACCGCTGCGTCGGCGGGCCCCACGGACAGTGTGCCCTCACCCCGGCTCGCGAAACGGAGCGGGCCGGCGACGCGCCCTGATGGGAAGACGCCGGGAATCCATTGATTCCCGAGCGGGCGTCGTTTTAGTTGGGCACTGGACCTGAAGCCTCTCCGCCCCGGAACCGTCCCCCCTGACGCCCCGCGCTCGTATGCCCAACTTTTCCCACCTCCACTGCCACACGCAGTACTCCCTGCTCGACGGCGCCGCCGGCATCGACCACCTCATCGAGAGCGCCGAGCGCCGCGACATTCCGGCCGTCGCCATTACTGACCACGGCAACCTCTACGGCGTTCCGGAGTTCTACACCACGGCCCAGAAGTCCGATGTCCAGCCAATCATTGGGTGCGAGTTTTACCTGACGCCGAGCGGCATTCAGGACCAATCCGACCCGACTCGCTATCACCAGGTTCTCCTGGCGAAAAACCAGACCGGCTACGAGAACCTGATGCAGCTCTCCTCCACCTCCTTCCTGGAGGGCTTCTACTACAAGCCGCGCATCGACCTTGACCTCCTCCGCAAGCACCACGAGGGGCTCGTGGCCACCACCTGCTGCCTGCAGGGCCAGGTGCCGCAGATGATTCTGAACCAGGGCGAGGAGGCGGCCCAGGAAAAGTTTGAGGAGTACCTGGACATCTTCGGGGACGACTACTACATCGAGATCCAGGACCACGACATCGACGACCAGCACACCGTCAACGAGGTGCTGCTGCAGTGGGCCCGGGCGTACGACGTGGAGGTGCTGGCCACCAACGACGTCCACTACGTCGACCAGCAGGACCACGAGGCACAGGACATCCTGCTCTGTTTGCAGACGGGGGACGACTACAACGACCCCGACCGGATGCGCTTCAGCAACGACCAGTTTTACCTGAAGGACTCGGCGGGCATGATGGAGGCCCTCACGGGCATCCCGGAGGAGTTTCAGCGCGAGGCGCTCGTCAACACCAACAAGGTGGCCGACAAGTGCTCGTTCGACCTTCCGATGGGGGACCTCCTGATGCCCCACTACCCCATTCCGGAGGGGTTCGAGGACATGGACGGGTACCTGCGCCACCTCACCTTCGAGCGGGCGAAGGAGCGCTACGGCGACCCGCTGCCGCAGACGGTCGTCGACCGGCTCAACCACGAGCTCGGCATTATTGCCGACGAGGGCTACTCCGGCTACTTCCTCATCGTCCAGGACTTCACGGACGCGGCCCGCGAACTCGACGTGCGCGTGGGGCCGGGGCGGGGCTCCGCCGCCGGCAGCTGCGTGAGCTACTGCCTCGGCATCACCAACGTGGACCCGCTCGAATACGACCTTCTCTTCGAGCGCTTCCTCAACCCGGAGCGTGTGTCGATGCCCGACATCGACATCGACTTCGACGACCGGGGCCGCGAAAAGGTGATCGACTACGTGGTGGAGAAATACGGGCAGGAGAATGTCTGCCAGATCGTCACCTTCGGCACCATGGGCGCGAAGACCGCGGTGCGCGACGTGTCGCGCGTGCTGGACATTCCGCTGGACCGCGCCGACGAGATTGCCAAGATGATCCCCGACGGGCCGGGCGTGGACCTCGAACAGGCCTTCGACGAGAACCCCGACTTCCGCGCGCTGAAGGACGCAAACAACCCGGAGGTCAGCAAGATGATGCAATACGCAGAGGTGCTGGAGGGGTCGGTGCGGCATACCGGGGTCCACGCCGCCGGCGTCATCATAGCCCCCGGTGAGATCAGCGACTACGTGCCCGTCTCCGTCGCCAAGAGCAAGGGCGAAGAGGTGGTCACGACCCAGTACGACGGCGACTGGGTGGAGGAGTTCGGGCTGCTGAAGATGGACTTCCTCGGCCTCAAGACGCTCACGCTCATCGAAGACGCCGTCGAGCTCGTCGAGGACACCCGCGACGTGGACCTCAACATCGACGACATTCCGCTCGACGACGAGGCCACGTTCGAGCTCTTTCAGCGCGGGGATACGGTCTCGATCTTCCAGTTCGAGTCGACCGGCATGCGGGAGCACCTCCGCAAGCTGAAGCCGACGGAGATCGGCGACCTGATCGCCATGAACGCGCTCTACCGGCCGGGGCCGATGGAGAACATCCCCACCTACGTGGCCCGTAAGCACGGGCAGGAGGAGGTGGAGTACCCCCATCCGCTGCTGGAGGACATTCTGGAGCCGACGTACGGCATCGCCGTGTTTCAGGAGCAGGTGATGCAGATGGCCCGCGAGCTGGCCGGCTTCTCCCTCGGCGAGGCGGACATCCTGCGCCGCGCGATGGGCAAGAAGAAGGAGAAGCTCATGCGCAAGCAGCGGGAGAAGTTCATCAAGGGGTGCCAGGCGGAGAATGACATCCCGGAAGACGAGGCGGACGAGCTCTTCGACATCATCAACGAGTTCGCCGGGTACGGCTTCAACAAGTCTCACTCGGCCGCCTACTCGCTGGTCGCCTACCGCACGGCCTACCTGAAGGCCCACTACCCGCCGGAGTTTATGGCGGCGGCGATGACCAACGAGATGGACAACACCGACAAGCTGTCGAAGGTGCTGGAGGAGGCGCGCAGCATGGGCCTGGAGGTGCTCCCGCCCTCCATCAACCGGAGCCAGTCGCGCTTCACGGTGGAGCAGGGCCCAGACGGCGCGTACCGCGTCCGCTTCGGCCTCGCGGCGATCAAAAACGCGGGCGAAAAGGCAATCAACGCCCTGATCGACGCCCGGGAGGAACACGGCCCCTTCGACTCCATCTTCGACCTCACGAAGAACGTGGACCTCGGCACGGTCAACAAGCGCACGCTGGAGGCGCTCGCCCAGGCCGGGGCCCTCGACGACCTGGAGGGCCACCGCGCGCAGCTCATGGAGATTATGGACAAGGCCGTGCGCTACGGCCAGAAGGTGCAGCACGACCGCATGGCCGGTCAGAACTCGCTCTTCGGCAACGGCGACGCGGGCACCGAGGCGATGCAGCCGGGCCTGCCGGACGTGGAAACCTGGGCCAAGTCGCAGCGCCTGAAGGAGGAGCACGAGGTGCTGGGCTTCTACGTCTCCGGCCACCCGCTCGACGAGTACCGCGCCGAGGCCGACGCCTTCGCCACCGCCCACTTCGGCGAGCCGGACCAGCTCGAACAGGTCATCGAACAGGCCGCCGGGGGCGACGGCCGCAACCGGGGGCCCGTCCGCACCTTCTGCGGGATCATTACCGAGGTGGACCGCAACACCACAAAGTCCGGCAAGCCGATCGCGTTCGCCACGATTGAGGACTTCACCGGCCAGGGCGAGATGGTCATCTTCTCCAGCATCCTCGACCGCGTTCAGCCCTACCTGGAGGTCGACAACGTCGTCCTCGCGAAAGGCAACGTGGAGGTCCGCGGCGGCACCGTGAAGGTGCTCGCGAAGGACCTCACCCCGATGTGGAAGGTTCGCGAGCAGATGGTGAGCGAGGTGATCCTGACGGTGGACCTCGACCAGGTGATGCCCGACGAGCTCCAGACCTTCCGGCAGCTCTGCGAGCGGACCGAAGGCAACTGCACGCTCTACTTCGACGTGGATGCCCCTGAGCTTCGGGGCCAGGAGCGCCTCCGGAGTCGCGCCTACGTCGTGGAGCCGACCGCCGAGTTCATGCGGGGGGCCCAGCGCATCTTCGGTCCCGACAACATCGCCCTGAAGGGGAACTGAGCGCCGTCTCCGCTTCCTACGGCGTTCGTCCGGGGCGTCGGCCGGTCGGTGGTGCCGAACACGCCCGCCGTACCCGCCCGGCGCCCCGGCCGTCCGCCCGATATGCCGGGTACGGAACGGTGAACCGGAGGGACACGGAGCCTCGGGGCCGTGAACTGCCGGAACGCATGGACGAAGCCGGGATCGGTGTTCAACTTCCCCGACTGCGCGTAGCACTGCTGCTTTCCGTCCTCCAACGCAGGGTCACACACAGTGCAGGGTCACACACAGTGCAGGGTCACTCAAGCAGCGTGACGGTCGTTGGGGTTGGCTGATCCTCGGTCTCCACAACCTCGACACGCACCTTTTGGTTGGGGCCCAGAGAGTCAAAGGGGACCTCCAAAAAGTTTTTCAGCACCTGCGTCGTGTCCGTGAAGGCAAGCTCCATGGTTCCTTCGTCCGGCACCTCAACGTGGACCATGCGCGCTTCGGCGTCCACCTCGGCAATCGTCCCGTTGTAGGCCTCAGTGTCCATTGGCGATTCCTCCGCACTTCCACATCCTACGACGACAAACAGGACGGGTACAATCCAGACCTTCGAGAATGACATAACATTGGGCACTTTTGCTTGGAGAGGAAAACCATCATTTAGTATGGCGTGACGTTAGGAGAAATTCAACTTTCACGTCCGTTCAAGGTCTTTTTCCTCCCAAATCTGCGTTTTGTAGGGCCGATTACGGCCTCTCCGCCGTGGAGGGGGCCGTGCGCTCGACCCCAACCACCCGGCGACGCAATTTCCCCCCCGGCGACGCCTGCCCCTGCTCGGTCTGGCGCACATAGACACGGGTGGTTCCCGCTCGGGGCGTCACCAGGGAGGCGCGAAGGTAGGACGGGGAGTAGTCGGGAAGCGGCACCGCCTCCCGGCTTGAGGTCATGCGAGTCAAAACGGGGCTCACCGCGTCCGCGCGGTTGTCGTAGGCCCGCCACGTGACCGTGCGCCGGAGAGTGTCGGGCGCTTGTCCGTGTGCGGCGCGCAGGTCCTCGAAGGTGAGCCGTCCGGACCGGACCGCAAATCGATCCAGGCCCCCTCCCCAGTCCAAAAACGCCTGCCCGATGGCATCCCGTCGGGCGAGGAGGGTGCGGACCATGTAGTCGGCCACCTCCGCCGACGAGTAGTTGGCCGTGGAGACGATGACACGCAGGTCCTCGCGGGAGAAATTCCGGATCTTCTTCGCGGCCCAGAACGCATCGGCGGGGGTGGTGCGCTGAAACGCGAGGTTGGGCCACTCGGGACGCCACGCCTGCGGATCAAACCCGCCGATGCCGAAGCGACCGAGGGCCGGGTCGTCGGGCGGCTCAACCTCCGCCCAGTCCCCACCGCTGAGCCCAAGCGTGCCGATGCGCTCGAAGATGCGGCCCAATTCGAGCACGTGCTCGTGCCCCGACCACTCCGACTTCGGCGTCGCGCCTGCACTGCCGAGCGTGAGGTGTAGGTCCGCCAGGTAGTGCCGCACAAAGCGGCGTCCCTCCACCTGCACCCCCACATCGAGGGTATGCCGGGGCCGAATCTTGCTGTGGTGAATCCAGGCCGCAACGATCCGAAGGCCCCGCAGCTCACGCCGGTCTTCGTGGGGAAACACGTCGTTCCCGTCGTCCGCACGGGTCCCCTTAAACTGAAACGGTCCGATGCGGCGCTCAACATCCGGGATTCGAGTTACGAGCGCCCGGTACGTGCCGTCCGGACGCTGGGCGGCCGACGCCAGAAGGCTGTCCACACGGGACTGCGTAACACCACTGTCCGGCTCCGGCACCAGCCGCCCCGCCCGAACGCGACGCAGCCAGTGCTGCGGCACGTTGTAGCCGAGCGCGTGCAGCAGGCGACTGCTGATCATGGCGGCGCCCGTCGCCATCTCCGGGTGCGCGGGCGCGTCGAAGAGAATCCGAAAGGGGCGTCCCGTGGTGTCCCGAATGATCGCACGGGGCAGCCCTCCCGGGGGGCCCAGCTCCACCACGCGCCACGGGGATCGCGCCGACGGCCCCGGCCCTTGGTTGGGGCCCTGTCGGAGGGCGGCCGGCGACATGGGGGACCGGTAGTGCCGATTGGTGTACCAGGACGAGTTGGGCACGCCCCCGACCGTGTTGACGTTCTTCGCCGGTACGGCGTACTCCCCCGGCACCCCAAAGCTCCGTTCAAAAAACTCCAGGGGCCCAATCCCACGGTCCGACGGGGTCGGCTCCGGGAAGGGCATGTCCATGCGATCGGGGTCGTGCCACAGCGGGTCATCGGAGAGAAACCGCTGCGCGGCTGCGGACGAGGGGCTCCCGCCGAGAAGCGCCAACAGGCACAGCAGCCCTCCGGCCCACCGGACCCGCAGCCCACGAGTTGAACCGAAAAACGCGGCGCACATGGTGATTAGAAGAGAGAGCCTAGGTCAAGGTGCAGCTCCCATCCCTCTCGTCCCCGGGCCACGTCGACGCGCCCCAGCGTTTTCCCGTCGTTCTTGACCCGAAACCCAAGGCCGTACCCGAGGTGCGGATCCGCAGCATCGACGTCGCGAACGTCGCGAAACACGTGCCCCACGTCGGCGAAGACCGCCATGTCGATCCAGTGCCAGACCTGGCACCGCACCTCTCCGTTCGCCAGCAGCACGTTTCGGTCGCGGAACCGCCCCGACGGGTATCCCCGGAGGGATCGGGCCCCCCCGATGGATTGCAATCGATAGAACGGCACACGCCCGCCCCCCGAGTGGGTGACCGACGCAAACTGGCGAAAGGAGAAGCCGTGGAGCAGCTCTTTTCCAATCGGCACGAACTCCCGAACATCGAGCGTGAAGCGGGTAAAGTCGACGTCTTGTCCGCGCATGCTCAAATTGTGTGTCACCTCGGAGGCCAGGTAGAATCCGCGCGATGCATCGAGCGACACCCCGCGCAGTCGGGGCTCCGTCGGGGCAAATCGGTGTCCGAAGGCGCGGGTGTACGGCGTGTCGCGGGCGTCAAGCTCGAAGAACGCCCCGAGCATGAGGTAGTCCACATCGTCCCCTATGCCGGGGAGGGTCGCCCCGAACTGATCCGCGACCGTCGGCCGGCCGCCCTGCCCGGTCCCGTACCGGTTCGCCTGGTACGAGACGTGTCCCCCAAGAAGTGCACTGGGGCGGGGCGACCATCCCAGAAGCCCCCCCACAACCCCCTGGTCCAACCGGAAGCCGGCTTCCGTGTCCACCTGGCTGTCGGGACCGACCCCGTAGAAGCTCTCGCGGGGGCGGTGCTGATACCGGGCGTACGCGTATCCCACGTAGGGCCCAAAGACGCCCCCAAAGCGCATCCCGGTTCCGTAGTACCCCCGGAGGCTCCCAAGAAGCTCCGCCTCGGCGAGGCGCTGCTCCCCCGCCCAGAACGTCGGGGCGTAGAGCACCCCTGCCGTCGTTCCGGCGTTGCCCTCAAGCCCCCCAAAGACCGGGTGGAAGTCGGCAATCTCCACCCGGGGCACATCGAGAATCAGGCGGTGGGGCACGACGGCGCCACCGAAGCTACTCACAAACGACACGGCCCGCTCTACGAAGGACGGCCTGTGCTCCTCCATCGACTGGGCCTTCTGGCGACGCACGCGGCGCCACCGGGCCGCCCGACTGGTATCGCGTACGCCCTCCTGGTTCCAGGAGGAGTCGGGGACTGTCCTCGACCGGTCCGGGCGGGACGTCGGCTGCGCCCGTGCTGTTCGCGGTGTTGACCATGCCCCAAGGATCAGGGTGGTCACGAGCGCGATCCCGAGGACGGTGACGCGACGAATGGGCCCGGGGCTGGGACCAGTCATTTGGGCGGAGACAATGGGGATCGTGAACGCAGCGGCGTCGGGAGTGCGAACACTGACACGAGGGGCCCTATAGAAAGTTTTCACGGTTCCCCGGGGCGGAGCGCCGAATGGGCAGGCCGTCACTCACTCCCCCCCTGCTTTCCGCGGGGTCGGAGAATGCCTTGCTCATCTGCGCCCGCCGGGGGACGACTTCTTGGACCTCCGTGGTATAGACGCTACGGACGAGCCGGCTTTCAGTCAAGGGCCCTCCGGGTTCGGCGCATCGCTTGTCCTCGTCCAAGGGCCGGAACGCACTTCGTTCTCGGCGGTGATCTACGTGAGAATCTGTTGAACCGAACGCACCTTTCGAGATGCATCTTGCCCTCATCGACGCATCGCTCGGCACCCCTCACGCCCAGCGCAACTTCGAGCGGGAAGTCGATGCGTCCCTCACCGTCTACAACGCGAACGAGGGAGAGATGCCCCCACCCATCGGTGAGCCCGCTCCCGTTCAGACGGACGGCGAGACGCCTCCGTCGTTTGACGGCGCCATCATCAGCGGCTCACAGTCCTCCGTTTATGACAGCCACCGGGCCTGGATACAAGAGCTGAGCCGGTGGGTAGAGGGGGCCATCTCCGACGGCCTGCCCCTTCTTGGCGTGTGCTGGGGCCACCAGCTTCTCGCCCAGATCCTAGGGGGGACCGTTCGCGGGGGCAGCTATGAGCTGGGCTACATCGAGGTTCAACAGGAGGCGGACGATCCGATCTGGAACGGGCTTCCGGATCCCTTTACCGTCTTCGCCACCCATTCCGACCACGTGGTGACGATGCCGCCCGACGCCCGCCTGCTGGCCTCCAACGAGACGGGCGTACAGGCGCTCCGCTACGAGCAGGTGTACGGCGTGCAGTTCCACCCCGAGTACGACCTAAAGACCGCCGAGGCCATGATTCACTCGAAGGACCTGTCCGGCCGCAAGATCCAGCGCGCCCTCGACACCTGTACGGACGCCAACGTGGAGGCGGCCGGGACCGCCACCCGCGTTTTTGAGAATTTCCTCGACCACGTGGCCTCCGCCCCCGAGACGTCCTCTTCTCCCCTGAACGCATAATTCTGGTTTCCCTTCAGCCATCATGACCACTCTTCCCGTCACCAGGGACCAGCTCCGGGAGCACACCGCGGGCGGGTCCTTCGAGCGCGGCCGGCAATACTTCCACGACGGGGCTGTGCAGTCCGTGGAGCGAACCGACGATCACACCTTGAAGGCGAAGGTACAGGGAAGCAACGTGCACCCGTACGTGGTGACCGTTCAGTTCGAGGCCGACCACATCGCGGCTGTTGAGTGCACGTGTCCGTATTACGAGGGCTCCTGGTGCAAGCACGTCGTCGCCACTGTACTGAAGGTGCTCGACAGCGACGAGGTGCTCAAATCGGACCCTGCCGCGGTCGCCGATCTTCTAGCGGACATGGATCGGGACCAGTTGAGCACCCTCATCGAGCGGCTCGTGGAGCACGCCCCCCGTCTCCTGGACCAGATCGAACGGGAGCGGGCCCGTCTGATTGGAGAGTCCGATCCGTCCGACGGCACTGCGTAGGCCCGTTTCCGTGCCCTCCGTGCGACGCCCGGGTGCAGGGCCGTTGATCAGTGCCAAGGCGGGCGCCTCCGTCGACTCAACGTCGCGTCTGCCGGCCTGGGCGGCGTGATGGTGTGTCCTTTCTCCGCGGGCACGGCCGCCCTGCCGCCTCCGCTGCCCCGCGTCGGCGCGGCACTCCCGGATCCGATTCACACCAACCGTTCTGCCCTTCGCCGACGTAGAAACGCACCGTGGGCGCCGCCTTACCATCGTGCCCCAACGACCGATGCCTCGTCCGGGCGGACGCGGCGAAGCGTTCACACACTTCCCGATGGCTGTTGCGGGGCCCCTTCCAGTGCTCCGTACACAGCACTGCCCCTCCACGGGGACCGTTTCGGACCGGGCTCCCCCCGAATCTCTTCTCGGCCGGGAAGGTACCACACACGCACTGCTTTTATGCCCCACCCCGAGGCCCATGGCGACGCCCACGCTTGACGACGACGGTTCCACGGTGACCCTCGACCTGCACGGCCTGTCGGTCGACGAGGCCCTCGACGTGACCTACACCACGCTTCGTCTCGCCGAGACCCGCGGGCGGAGCCAATTGAAAGTGATCCACGGCTCCTCCACCACGCAGGGCCAGCGCCGTACCATCAAGAGCGCCCTGCACGATCAACTCGATCGTGGATCCCTCGGCTCCCACGCGACGAACATCATCCGTTCCCGCGACACCCTCACCCTGGCCCTCGACCTGACGGCCCCCTCCGACCCGACCCCCATCACGCTGCGCGACGTGCGGCCTTGAGGGCCCCCTCGACTGGGGCCGCCTGCCGTCTTCCGGTCGGATGGCACGCAATTTGACCCTACCCTCCACCCGTCTTCCTGCACCGCTCTTCGCCGTCGCCCATGCCCGCTCACATTGGCATTACGACCGCCCACACGGACGGGACTCAGCGTCTGGACCGCCGGTACACGGCGGCCATCGAAAACGCCGGTGGGGTCCCCGTGGTGCTCCCCATCACCGCGTCCGACCGGACGGTCGAGGAGACGCTGGGCCGCATTGACGGGCTGGTGGTGCCGGGGGGGCCGGCCGTCTCCGAAGGCCTCACCGGCCCGCTCCCCGAAGAGCTCGACGCCCTCGGCCCGCAGCGGGCCGCGTCGGACCGCCGCTGGATTGAGGCCTGCTGGCAGGCCGGGCGGCCCATTCTGGGCATCTGCTACGGTATGCAGCGCCTCAACGCCCTCGCAGGGGGCACGATTTACGGAGACGTAGAGGCTGAACACGAGGGCGCGCAGACGCACAGCCAGAAACGTGGGGCCACGACGCACCCCGTAACCCTGCATTCGTCCTCCCACCTGCATCGGTGGCTCGACGTCGACACCCTACCCGTGAACACGCGCCACCTCCAGGCCATCGCGACGGTTGGGGAGGGATTTTCGGTGGTGGCCACGGCCCCGGACGGGGTGATCGAGGCGATCGAACACGAGAGTGGACGCCTGTTCGGCGTTCAGTTTCATCCCGAACGCATGGGGGACATCACCCGACCGCTCTTTCGGGCGTTTCTAGGGCACGCCCGGACGGCCTCTGTCCCTTCCTCGGCCTGACGGCCCGCGCCCTCGCTTCTCGTCGGTGTTCACGACTGCACTGTTATGCGCCTCCCCTTCTGGTCCGACCAATCCGACGACGGCGTCGACGCGTCCTCCCCCGAGGCCGCCCGGCTCATTCGTCGTCTCTCGGCCGTTATGCTCAGCGGGGTGACGTTGCTCGTCGTTTTGAGTGCAGTCGCGCCGTTCTCCCCGGGCCAGTCCCAGGTTCTCTCCGACCTTCCGTTCTTTCCCTCTCCCCTGTTTCAGGGCCCTGCCCCTTCGGACGCGAGCCCGGCTCCCGTCCTGGCAGACCGGTCTTCGCATCCGTCGACGAAACTCGCCCCCTACTTCACCCCGTCTGCCCCCCTCGCGACAAGCCGCAATCCGGAGATCCTCCGGCAGTTTCACGACCTGTTGGACCAGTACGTCCACCGGCAGGCCCACGACGACAACTTCACGATTCGGGTCATCGACCGCCGGACGGACGAGGTGCTGGAGCTGTTTGCGCTCACGGACCTCCGGGCCGCGTACGAAAACGGCGCCCCCGTAGACTGGAACACGGTCGATGAGCGGCGCCACGAGGAGATGGACCGGCTCGTGGACAAGTACGAGCGGCGTGGCGTTCCCCTCGACGACATCATCGTCCGCTGGGGACGGGCCAATCAGGTCGAAACCGCCCACGAGCGCGATCGGGCCTACCGGGCCTACGAGCGCCGACTCGCCGAGCACCTGGGACTGAGCCTGCTCGCGACAGAGATCGGAACCGTTGAGACGTTCAACCAGGATCACCTCGTGTCGACGGCGGGGGCCGTGAGCCGCTACCAGATGCTGCCCTGGATCCTGCGCCGGGGCGGCGTGACCGAGTACACGCTTCCGACGGAGGCCGACGCCTGGGTGCGCGTCCGGGAGGAGCGCAACCCCCTCCTCGTGCTGGAGCCCGCCTTCCTGTTGCTGCGCGGCTACGCCAACGCCGTGGGGCACGAACTGCCGGGCCTGTCCGCCTACCACGCCGGGCCCGGCAACATCTTTACGCTGTATCGCGCGTTTTACACCTCGGACCACTTTACCGCCTCCTCGACCGTGGCGGACGCCTACGCCTGGGCGGTGACGGAGGGCTTCGACACGGTGCGCGACGGATCCACCTTCGGCGGCGACTCCCGCGGCTACGTCCCCGCCGCGTACGGCGCCCTTACGGCCCGCGACGACCGCCCGGTGGACCAATCCCCCCCACTCCAGGCCGTCCGGTTGCAGGTGGAACCGGGCACCTCAGTGACGCTGCGCGATCTTCTCGCCCCCCTCGACACCACGGCCCGGTCGCTCGATTGGGGGCCGGCCGCCGACACCGCCCGGACGACATACGACCGCTTCCGCGCGCTGAACCCCCACATCGACCTGCCGGCCTCCCCTCGCAGGTCCATTCCGGAGGCCGGCAACGTACGGTTTGTCTCTACCATCGACGGCAAGGCCGTGCGCTTCTTCCTCCCGCTGGGAGCCCCCGATGTGCTCCGCGCCGCGGGGATTCGGGCCCTCGACTCGCCCGCGACCTTTCGGTACGACGCCTCGACCTACGCGGGGCCCAGCCCAAGTCAGGTAACCCGATGGGATCGGCAGTACGAGGCCCTGGTCGACGACATCGCCCACTTCGGCTTCACCAAGGACAACCGCGAGCGCCTGCTTCAGCTCCACGACCGCTTCGAGACCCTCGCCGAACAGCGACCGACCCGGTACCGCCGCCGCCAGCTTCGCATTATCAGCACGCACCGACGGCTCTGGATGTCCAGTCCCTGGCAGGACCTGGCCGACGCGACGACCCGCGCCACGGGCCGAATGAAGCTTGAGGGCCGTCCCCCCGACCTCTCGTCCACGGTCCCCGCCGTCCCCGATACGCTCCGGCGACGGCCATAGTCTCGCGGCGCGAAAGCGTCGCGCGGCGGCCTCTCAGTCCTCGAGAAACTCACCGCGCTTGATGCCCTTCCGGAGCTCCTGCAGCGACATCATCTTTTGCTGTAGGCGCTGGACCTCCTCGTCCGCCCCCTGCTGGCTCGCCTGATACATCCGCTCGCGGACCGCCTCGATGGCCTCGTCGACACGGTCCATCTTCAAAAACTTCATCGCGCTCCGGGCCGCCTCGTAGGGGCGGTCGTTGAGGTGGGGCACCGAGATGTCCTCCTTCTGGGCCCAGTGCTCGGAGGCCTCATGCTCGTCCATCATGACCGACGCGCCGAGTTGCTGAAGCGCCTCGCCGTGCTCGCCATTGAGAATCTGCTGGGGCCGCACCGTGCCGTCCTCGTACATCTCGGCGAAGGCGCGCGCAAAGTCACGGGGCGCCCCCTCCGAAAACTCGTCCAGCGCCATGTGCCCCAGCACGAGACTCACCATGCGACGCCCGTTCTCCAGCATGAGCCGAAACAGCACCCGCTCTTCCGGGAGCAGCGCGGGGCCGGACGCCGTCTTCCCGGTCGTGGAATTGGGAGGCGGGGGCGACGCGCCGTTCCGGTCGGGCGGGGCGGCCTGCTCCCCCGATGGCGACGCGCCCTCCTCCGCCTGTCTCTGCTGACGCTTTTGCTCTCGCTTTCGTTGCCGCTGGGCCCGGCGCTCCATCTGCTCCCGTTCCTCCTCCAGCATGCGGAACAGGTCCGAGTCCGGGACGCCCGTGACCTCGCTCGTGTGGGCCACGTACTCGCGCCGAAGATTCGGGTCCGGAATCCGGGCGACCGACTCGATAATCTCGCGTTGAACCTCCACCCGATCCTCTGGGGTTTCTAGGACCCCGTTGCGGCGGGCCCGCTGGTAGGCGAACGACGGAAGGTCCTGCCGGTGCTCCTGAACGTAGTCGGAAAAGGCATCGCCCCCGTGCTCCTGAACGTACTCGTCCGGGTCATTGCCCGCGGGAAGTTCTACGGCGTAGGCCCCCAGTCCCGCCTCCAGGACACGCTCCATCCCCCGCAGGGCCGCCCGCTCCCCCGCCTCGTCGGCGTCGTAGAGCATCACCGCCCGCTTGGCGTACCGGTCGAGCGTGCCGATCTGCTGCTCGGTGAGGGCCGTGCCGCTGGAGGCGACGACGTTTCCCACCCCGGCCTGCGACAGACTAATCACGTCCGTGTACCCCTCCACGAGCAGAACCTCGTCGGTTTTGCGGATGGCCTGCTTGGCCTGGTGCAGGCCGTAGAGCACCTCCTTCTTGTGGTAAACCTCCGTCTCCGGCGAGTTGATGTACTTCGGCTGGTCGCGCTCGTCGTCGGGATCGAGGATGCGCCCGGCAAAGGCCAGCACCTTGCCGATGTGGGAGAAAATGGGAAAGATGATCCGCCCGCGATACCGGTCGTAGTACCCGCTCCCGTCGTTGCGCTCGATAATGAGCCCCGCCTTTTCGAGCGTCTCCCGGTCGATCTGCTCCTCCTCCGCGACCGTCAACAGGGCGTCCCACTCGTCGGGGGCGTAGCCGAGCCCGAACTGTTTGATGGTCTGCGGGGTGAAGCCGCGCCGGCGGAGGTAGTCGAGCGCGGGCCGCCCCCGGTCGGACTGCGTGAGCTGGCGATAGAAGAAGCGGGCCGCGAAGCGCAGGGCGTGCAGAACGGCCTCGCGCTCGTTGGCCGCGTCGGGGTCGGTCTCCTCCTCCGGCAGCGGAACGCCGTACCGGTCGGCCAGCATCCGCACGCTTTCCAAGAACCCGACCCCCTCGATCTCCTGAACAAACTTGAAGGCATCCCCCCCATTCTGGCAGCCGAAGCAGTAGTAGAGGTTCTGGTCCGGGTCGACACTGAAGGAGGGGGTGTCCTCGTTGTGGAACGGGCAGAGCCCCATGTACCGCGACCCGCTCTGCTTCAGTTGGACGTAGTCTTCCGCCACCTCCACGAGATCAACCGCGGTGCGGACCTCTTCAATTTTTTCGTCCGGGATGGCCATGACTGGGGAAGCACCGTGCAGGAGACACGGCACACATGTGGATTAGAGGCGTGGCCGGAGGGTCTTTTCTACGCGATCCGGCCCCGGTCTGCCGCGGTCTCGGTCGGGATCCGATGGGCCTGCTCATCCTCGCCCTCCACCGGCCCCACGTCGGGCTGGTCGGCACACTGGCACGAGGTGAGGCTGGCACAGAGAAGAAGGGCCGCAAATACGAGCGATCGTTTCATGGACGACGGTGAACTTGGTGAGACGCGAGCGCATAACGCCCCTGTCACCAGGGGCCAAAAAGCGTTTTGCACAAAAAATGCTACGGGACACGGGTTTACAATGTGTCTATCGCTTCGGAGCTTCATGGTGAATGCGCGCAACGGGGACGATTTGCCCTCATCGTCTGTCCACACACTGGTTTCCGACGCATGACCGACCTACAAGATCGCATCGAATCGCTGGTGGCACAGTCCAAAGAGCCCTCAGGCGTGGACCGGGGGACCGCCGGCGATGCCGTGGCCGATCTCGTGCAGGCCCTCAACGCCGGCGAGGTGCGTGCCGCCACCCCCGCCGACGACGGCACCTGGCACGCCAACGAATGGGTGAAGGAAGGCATCCTCCTGGGCTTCCGAATCGGCCGCACCGTCGACTACTCGGGCGACCGGTTCCCGTTCTACGACAAGAACACGTTCCCGGTCAAGCCGCTCCGCAAGGCCGACAACGTGCGGCTCGTGCCGGGCGGCTCGGCGATCCGGACCGGGGCGTACGTGGCGCCCGGCGTGGTCTGCATGCCTCCGATGTATGTCAATGTGGGGGCGTACGTCGACGCGGAGACCATGATCGACTCCCACGCCCTGGTGGGAAGCTGCGCCCAGATCGGCAAGCGGGTGCACCTGTCCGCCTCCGCCCAGGTTGGGGGTGTGCTGGAGCCCGTGCACGCCACCCCGGTCATCGTGGAGGACGATGTCTTCGTTGGGGGCAACGCGGGCCTCTACGAGGGCTGCATCGTGCGGGCCGGGGCCGTGCTGGCCGCAGGCGTCACCCTCACCTCCTCCACCCGACTGTACGACCTCGCGGAGGAGACGGTACACACCGCCTCCGACGACGAGCCGCTGGTCGTGCCCGAGAATGCCGTGGTCGTGCCGGGCTCCCGGTCCGTCGACTCGGCGTTCGGAGAAGAGCACGGCCTCTCCCTCTCGACCCCCGTCATCGTCAAGTACCGCGACGCCGACACCGACGCCGCCACGGTTTTGGAGGACGCACTCCGGTAGCCCTGGGGAGCTTTCCCTTTTTCGGACCTTCGACTGTGCCTCCAGGCTTTGGCCGAAGGGCCTTCACTCGGCGGGCACACTCATCAGTCAGGACCGCCCCCGTCCGAGCCCCGACCACACGGACGGGGGGCACGCACCCGCCCCGCAACACTCACTCGCGCGCAAGCGAAAACCCGGCGTGGGTCATAACCTCACCCAGCTTCGCCTCGAGCTTGTCACTTTCCACGATCGTGAGCTCGGTGCCCCGCCGCACCTTTGAGAGCAACGTGTGCTTGTTGATGCCCTCAATCTCGTCGGCCAGCGCCGAGATCTTCAGGTACGGCTTCAGAGACTGCAGCTCGTTGATGGTCATATCAGGGTGAGCGATTTTGCACTCAAAACGGGGATCCTAAAGTCATTTGAGTTTTGCGTGTTTCAATTCAGTCACGAGTATGGCGCTGGGAATTTCAAAGTCCGGTGAGGAACATTAATAAGCCTATCGGATAAATTATTGTGCGAACGGACACAGGATACGTCACTACGACACCGATAGGCACTCTTTATGAAAAGCTCTTCTTCGCTCTTCCGATCCCCCTTCCGGCGCGACACGGAGACTCAGCGTTCCAACCCACCCGTCCACACGCACCACGTGCGCGACCTAGAGGCCGCCCTCGGCGCGTCGATTGGGCGCAACTTTGACGTTCTGAGTCGTCGGTTCCGGGACGTGCAGTCCCCTTCGTCCTCCCGGTCGCCCACGACGCGGGTGCGAGAGTAGAATCAAAACCGCGGACGGAAGTCCGGGCCCAGGCTCGTGACCAGCCGGACGGCTCACCGCGCAGAGCGGGAAGGAAGCGCTAGATTGGTTGATCGGCGGGGCTGTCGGGCACGCGCACACGGCGGCTGCGTCGCCCGTACGCCGATCGGCATGCGGGGACATTCGGCGCGCAGTCTGTGGCATGCGTCGCGGCCACATACGTCTGGAGAAGCCGGATTGGCATGCGTCGAGGCCCTTCTGCATCGTACGGGCGAGGCGCACTTGTCCCGGGATCGAAATCGAGAACAGTCAGGAGCCACGCCCCAACGCCCCTCGGGACCTTGACGCCACAAGATCGGGGGACACGGATCCTTTTCCCTGACGTTTCCCTGACGAAGGGGGCGCAGGCCCGAGGGATTCAGAGAAGACTCCTGGATGCTCCAGGCCTCTTGGTCCAGCCGCGCCTCACAGAGCCCCCAAACAAAAAATGCCCCTGAGCAGGACGCTCAGGGGCATTCGGGTGGACCGGGCCGAGCTTACCACTCGGGCTCGGTAAGGGCCTCAATGTTGACGGCGTTCAGCCCCTTCTCCGTCTCTTCGATTTCGAACTCGAGACGGTCGCCTTCTTCCAGGTCTTCGTCGGGCACCTCACTGTGGTGGAGGAAAACATCGTCCTCCCCGTTGTCGGGCTCAACGAATCCATATCCTTCGGCAGGGCTAAACCACTTGACGGTTCCTGTCTCCATAACTCAGTTAAGATCTTCTCATGTTCGCGTTCAGCGGACCTCCGACTCCCTCTCCACAGGGGAAAAGGACCCGGAATTTTATTTACATCGGTCTTTTATGCGACCTCTTCGCACTTGTTCTGCGGCCATGTGGAACGCTTTTGGAACGCCCTCCGTCCCGATTTCAGCGTTGACCTGATCGGAATGAGGCCGCCTGGAGGCTTCGTCTGACCTTCACGGCTCGTCCTGCTAGGTTTGTGCCGACCTTCCACCCGTTCCACGCTCTGTCGGTCTATTTCGATTTATGCATTTTCCCTCGTCGGCGCCCCGTAGCTTCGTTTTGTGCGCATTGATCGGGGTCTTGGGGCTCGGGGTCGCCTGTTCGTCCTCACAGCCGCCCGGCTCCACGACCGAGGCGAACGGACCAGCGGTGTCCTCGGGGCCGTCCCTCTTTCTGCTGCACACAACCCCGGCCGACGGCCTGGTGTTACACGATGCACGGACCGATGAAAGCCGGACCCTCGCCGCGGGCGCCACGGCCAAGCCGGCCCGGGCGGTATCGCCGTCCGGCCGGCACCTTGCCTTCAGCTACGCCACGGCGGACTCGTCCCACCTCACGCTGCTGGACCTGACGACACAACAGGCGCACCGCGTGCACGCCGCGGCCGGGACGTCGGTCGCCTACTCTCTGGCCTGGCACCCCAACCAGGAGCGCCTCGCCGTCGGGTACTACCGCCCCACCGACGACGGCGGGCGTGGGCCCGGCGGGCTCCAGGTGGTGACGCCCGACGGCACGACCCGAGACGTGGGATGCAGCAGCGTCCGCGAGGTCCTCCACTGGCTTCCGGACGGCTCGCTCGCCGCCCGAACCGACGACAACCTGTACGTGGTGGACGCGGGCGACTGTGCCACCCAGGCCTCCCTCGACATACGCCGCATGCACCACCTCCGCTACGCACCCACGGGCCAACAGATGGCCTACATCTACCGGGAGCTCGAGTACGACCGGGACCGCGGCGAGTACGTGCCCGACTCGTCGTTTGTCCTGAGTGGCCCCGACGGCACCAATCCCGAAACGCTGTTCGGCAACGAGCGCCACGCTCGCCACCACCGATGGGCCCCGGAGACGAACGAGGTGGCCCTCGATGTACGGGTCGAGGCGTCCGGCCACCGTCAGGTGGTGGTCTACGACGGCTCGCGCCCCACTTTCCTCGTCTCTCCCGACCAAACCACGGCCGACCAGGTGCATCCCCGATGGTCGCCGTCGGGCAACCGCATCGCCTTTACCCTGCGGAGCGACGCGTCCTCGCAGGCCGCCGTGCGGGTGAAGGGGCAGACCCGACGCCTCGGCCGGGTCGACGGGGCGGTGTGGGGCTGGCTCGACGATCGCTCGGTGGTGGTGCCGGGCCCGGATTCCGTGCGGGTGAAGGCCCTGAACGGAACGACCCGCTACGCCCATCCCACCCCTCAAACCCTCCTTCACGTGTGGCGCCGCTCCGCCTCGTAGGCCCCACCGGGACGGCCTACCCCTGAATTTCCGTCACGAGTTGAATCTCCTTCAGCACGCTCTGCACCTCGAAGCACTCCTCAAACGTGCCTTCGTAGACGGTTGCCTTGCCCTCATTGTGGACCGTCCAGGCCATGTCCTCGGCCTCGCTGCGGCTGCAGCCCGTGGCCTTCACCAACTGCCCAATGACCTCCTCGAAGGTGTGGACTTCGTCATTGAAGAGGATGACAAACCAGGGCTCATCGGTCCCCTCGTTTTCTTCCTCCTGGTCGGCTTCTTCCACCTCCGGCGGGGCCGGCTGAACGTCCGGCTCAGCCGGTGCCCCAAGCGTGCGTCGCGGAAAACCCTCAGTCATGACAAGCAAACGAGTCGAATTCGTGAACGGACCGTCGCAGGCAAACGCATCGAATGCCCAATGGGGTGAGGACGGCTGCGCCGTCAGGCCGTTCCCTCCCCGACCGCCTCGCGGGACGCAGATTCGATCTGGATCTCGAAGTTTTCGGTGACAGGGTTTGCGAGCAGCTTTTCGCAGGCCTCCGTGGCCACCTCACGGGCCTCCGCTTCGCTCGCCGCGTCGATCCATACCTCGGCCTGCTTGCCCATGCGCACCTGATCCACCGCGTCGTACCCGAGGTTGGTCAGGGCGTGCTGGATGGTTTTGCCTTCGGGGTCGAGGATAGACGGCCGGAGGGTGATCGAGATCGTAGCTTTGTACATGGGGGACGTTGGATGCGGATAACGGCAGAGAGTGACGAAGGGGCCGGCGGTGTTCTCAGGAGCCCAACCGCTCGTCCGGCACCGGGGCGACGAGCGCCCGCATGAGCTTGTAGAGGGCCCGTCCCACGCCGTGCAACAGGTACGCGGTCAGGACGATCAGAAGCCCTCGCTCCTGGAGCCCCACGATCAGCAGCCCCGCGAGTCCGTACGCGGCGATCTTTGAGGGGTGTGTGCGCACCGCTTCCAGGGAGGGCATGGGAATTGCGTCGAACCGGATGCTCGACACCATCAGCCCGGAGAGCACGATGACGACGGGCAACACGACGCGGAGGCTGTCGAGGGCGAAGCGCCCGTCCCAGGCTGAGTTCTCGGCGGCCAGGATGAGCGCCACGACGGCAATGGCCTGCCCCGGAATGGGAAGCCCCTCGAAGCCCTCTTTGTCGCTCTCGTCGGCGGTCATGTTGTAGCGGGCCAGCCGCACCGCCCCGCAGAGCGCCGGGAGGGCGGCAACGATCATCCCGAGTGGGTTGAAGGTGTCCAGCACGTAGCCGTACAGCAGGAAAGACGGCGCCACCCCGAACGACACGATGTCGCTGAGGGAGTCGAGTTGGACGCCGAAGGGGCTGTCGGCGCCCGTGAGGCGCGCCATCACCCCGTCGAGCAGGTCGAAGAAGCCGGCCAGCACAATGAGCCAGCAGGCCAGGACGAACGCAGCGTCCGCCACCTGCGTGAGGGCCATAAACCCGCAGAGCAGGTTCATCAGCGTGAAGAAAGAGGGCACCGCCACGCGGGGCGGCGGCCGGTCGCCCCGCTGCTCGCGGCGCGCGCTCCGGTAGGCCCGGAGGCGGCGTCGGACGCTCGCCGGCCGGGCGGAGCGGTCGTCCGCCCGGGCCGTACTGCCCGCACGGTCGGCCCCAAAGAGGTCGATCATCCCAGTCAGTCAGCAATTAAGAAGCAGACGAGCGGCGTGCGGACGAGGCGGACGGCGCGGCGGTTGCCTCGGCGGACGAGGACCGGCCGGACTCGGGCGTCGGGATGCGCCCCAAGACCGTCGTGCCCGCCCGCACGACCTGCCCCTCCTTCGCGTGAAGCTCAACCGACGGCGGCACGAGCAGGTCCATTCGGGACCCAAACTTGACGATGCCGAAGCGCGCCCCGGTTTCCACGGTGTCCCCCTCACGGAGGTCGTATTCGATGCGGCGCGCCACCGCCCCTGCGATTTGCTTAAACAGGAGCTTCGTGCCGGTGGGGTGACGCAGGCCAAACTCCGACCGTTCGTTCTTCTCGCTGGCCTTCGGGTGCCAGGCCACGAGGTAATCGCCCGGGCGGTACTCAGCGTGCTCGATGACCCCCCGCGCCGGCACCCGGTTCACATGCACGTCCAGCGGCGAGAGAAAGATGGAAATGCGCCGCGCCGGCCCCTCCAGGTACAGCGGGTCGTCCTCTTCGGCAATCTCCACGACCCGGCCGTCGGCCGGGGCCACGATGCCCGCTTCCAGGGCATCCGCCGGCGGCGTGCGCTCCGGATCCCGGAAGAAGTAGAGAACAAACGCGAGCCCCCCAACTGCAAGGGTGAGCATCGGCCCCCGCCAGAGCCACGCGTCCACCCAGAGCGCCCCCCCGGTCAGCATGAGCGCAAGGCCCGCCACGACGGCGATAATGGTGTATCCTTCGCGTGCAATCACGAGCAGGTCGGCGTTTGGAGAGAGGCCGGATCGCTGGGGGGAGGGCGGCACGAGCGATTCGTGGTTCGCTTTACCTTCGGGGTACAAAGAAGTTCACCCGTCTCCGTGAACGTTGTCCGGAAAACCACCCCGTTCCTACTGTTCGAGACTCACCGTAACGAGGGGGACGTGCGCAGCAATGGGGACATCGTGTCGGAAACTCGGCCAGATCGTGGCGTCGGGTACGCCAACCGACCAGGTCCCTCCCCGAAACGACAACGCCCCGCGTCCATCCTGGGCTGAAAGGGTTGCCCCCAGGGCGGCCCCAATGGCTGCTCCTACGCCCGCCCCGACGCTTGCCCCCACGCGCTGACCCGGGGGGCCGCCTCCCACAAGGGCCGCCCCTCCAATGCCCGCCAAGGCTCCCACTCCACCGACAACGAGTTCGCCGAGTCCCGCGGCGAAGAGGGCCTCTCCGGGCAGCCCGTCGTCCACGAGCCCCGACCCGAGTACGGCCCCAATCGGCGCACTTCCAACAATCAACAGCAGCGCGGCCCCTTGCGCCCGCAGCTCACCGTCGCCCCCGTACCGGCGCCGATCAGTACGATCGGAGAGGTCGGCGTCGGACAACACGTAAAGCATTCCTACACTGACCGTCACCCCGATTGCACTGCCCAGAAGGGCGTGCTGAAACCGAGGCGGGCCGTCCGGGGCGGGCGGTCGTGGAGAGAGCGGACTGCCACGCAGGCCGGAGCGCAGCCCCCGACCCACCGGAGTGGCGGGCATGCTCGGGCGTGTCCTGCGCTGCTCCACGGCACGCCGGGCGAGCTCGTCTACGGACGGGACATCGAAGGACAGGGGAGCGCGCACCGCCTGCCCCGAAACCGGGAGGGCCGCCCCCACCCAGACAATGACCAGAAGAACGAGCGCACGCGCTGGGGGGACGAGGGCCCAGAACCAGTGCTCTCGGCGACGTGGGGGAGCGACGCGGTCAAAGGACATAACCCGTGCGGCTTGAGGTCCGACGACCATGGCACCTCATACGCCGCAGGCTCCCGCCCATTCGTAACAGAAACGCACAGTTGCCAACCGTCCGGAATACTCCGCCCCAACGGCCTGCTACCGGGACAGGTACAGGTTCTTCATTTACTCCGCTTCGCTCCGTGAATTCCAGAAAGTCCCGCTCCTTCCACCGACAGCGCTAGCGAGAACGCCTGTGCTTACCGAGACAAATATAGGTCCTTCATTTCGTAGGGCTGTTCGAACTGCTCGGCGTCGAGGGACTCCACGAACGCGATCGACTCTCCGGTCGACTTCATCTCCGGCCCGAGCTCCTTCGGCACCTCCGGGAACTTGTCCCACGAGAAGACCGGCTCCTTGATCGCGTACTCCTCCAGGTCCGACTGCAGGTCGCCCCGCTCGCGGAAGGTCTCGAGCGTCTCGCCCAGCATGACCTTCGTGGCGATGGCGGGAATGGGAATGCCCGCCGCCTTGGCGATGAAGGGGACCGTGCGGGAGGCGCGCGGATTGGCCTCAATGACGTACACCGTTCCGTCCTTGACGATGAGCTGCACGTTCACGAGGCCGAGGACGTCCAGCTCGAAGGCGAGGGCCCGCACGTACTCCCGAATGGTATCGAGCACCTCGTCGGAGAGGCTAAACGGCGGCAGGACGGCGGTCGAGTCGCCGGAGTGGACCCCCGCCGGCTCGATGTGCTGCATCATGCCCGCAATCCACACCTCATCGCCATCGCAGATGGCATCCACGTCCAGCTCGACCGCGTCTTCGAGGAAGCGGTCGAGCAGGATCTCATTGTCCGGATATGTCTCCAGCACGTTGCCCACGTACTCGGCCACCTCGTCCTCATTGATGGCGATGCGCATGCCCTCCCCTCCGAGCACGTAGCTGGGCCGGATCAGGGTCGGATACCCGAGACGGCCGGCGGTCTCGAGGGCCTCCTCCACCGAATGGGCCACGCCGTAGGGGGGGAACGGAATGTCCAGCTTCTGCAGAATGGACGTGAACTTGCCCCGGTCCTCCACGAGGTCCATTTTCGAGTACGAGGTTCCCAGGACCTGGATGCCGTCCTCCTCGAACCGCTCGCCGAGCTTGATGGCCGTCTGCCCGCCAAGCTGGAGGATGACGCCCTCCGGCTGCTCCAGGTCGATGACGTCCTGCACCCGCTCCCAGAAGACCGGCTCGAAGTAGAGCTTGTCCGCCACGTCGAAGTCCGTGGACACCGTTTCGGGGTTGCAGTTCAGCATGAGGGCCTCGTAGCCCATCTCCTGGGCGGCCTTCACGCCGTGGACGCAGCAGTAGTCGAACTCGATGCCCTGCCCGATGCGGTTGGGGCCGGAGCCGAGAATCAGCACCTTCGGCCGGTCCGTGACCGTGCTCTCGTTGACGGTCTCGTAGCTGGAGTAGTAGTAGGGCGTCTCCGCCGGAAACTCGCCCGCACAGGTGTCGACGAGCTGGTAGGCCGGGGTCACGTCCTCGTCCGTCCGGTGGGCGCGCACCTCGCGGTCGGTCACGTCCTCGGGGACGAGGAAGGCAATCTGCTCGTCGGAAAAGCCCGCGCGCTTGATCTCTCGGAGGAAGCGGGCGTCCATCTCGCGGAGGGGGGTGGAGCGGACCGCCTCCTCAAGGGCGACGAGGTCCTTGATCTGGTAGAGGAACCACTTGTCGATCTGAGTGATGTCGTGTACCTCCTCCACGCTCGCCCCGTACCGGAAGGCGTGGCGGACGTGCAGCAGGTTGTCCCAGCGCGGGGCCGTCAGCCGCTCGCGCACCGTCTCGCGGTCGGCGTCCGGGCGGTCGGCCCCGAGCCCCGCGTACCCGATTTCGAGGCTCTGCCAGGCCTTCTGCAGGCTTTCGTTGAACGTGCGCCCGATCGACATGACCTCGCCGACCGCTTTCATCTGCGTGGTCAGCTCCTCGTCGACCCCCTCGAACTTGTCGAAGTTGAAGCGCGGAATCTTGGTGACCACGTAGTCGAGCGACGGCTCGAAGCAGGCGCTCGTATCGCCGGTCACCTCGTTCGGCAGCTCGTCGAGGGTGTAGCCGATCGCCAGCTTCGAGGCCACCTTCGCGATGGGGTAGCCGGTCGCCTTGGAGGCGAGGGCCGAGGAGCGGCTCACCCGCGGGTTGATCTCGATTACGATCATGCGCCCGGTCCCCGGCTCGAAGGCAAACTGGATGTTGCACCCGCCCGCAAAGGTGCCGATCGAGTTCATCGCCTTGATCGCCGCGTCGCGCATCCGCTGGAACTGCTTGTCCGTCAGCGTCTGCTGCGGCGCGACGGTTACCGAGTCGCCGGTGTGCACGCCCATCGGCGTCACGTTCTCGATGGAGGCGATGATGATGACGTTGTCGTTGGGGTCGCGGAGCAGCTCCAGTTCGTACTCCTTCCACCCGAACAGGCACTCGTCAATCAGCACCTGGTGGGCCGGGGAGAGCTCCAGGCCACGGGTGACCATTTCCTCGAATTCGTCCTCCTTCCAGACGATGCCGCCCCCCGAGCCCCCAAGCGTGTACGACGGCCGGATAACGACCGGCAGCCCTCCCAGCTCCTGGGTGATTTCTTTGGCCTCCAGCAGGCTCTTGGCCGTGTCGCTGCGGGACTGGTCGAGCCCGATGTCGTCCATCAGCGTTCGGAATTCCTGACGGTCCTCGGTGATCTGGACCGTGTCGATGTCGACGCCGATGACATCGATGCCCTCTTCATCCCAGAACCCGTCTTTCTTCAGGTCCTGCGCCACGTTGAGGCCGGTTTGGCCGCCCATCGTGGGCAGCACGGCGTCCGGCTCCTCCTCACGGGCAATCTGCGCAATGGACGACGGCGTGAGCGGTCGGAGGTACACCTCGTCGGCCATCAGCGGGTCGGTCATGATGGTGGCCGGGTTGGAGTTCACCAGAACCACCCGGTAGCCCTCATCCATCAGGGCCCGGGCCGACTGGCTGCCGCTGTAGTCAAACTCGCAGGCCTGCCCGATCACGATGGGGCCGGACCCGATGAGGAGAATGGTCTCGATGTCGGTGCGCTTGGGCATTTGGGGAGTGTGTGGTGCGTGGTGCGTGATGAGTGAGCGACGTCGGGGCCCTCCCCGACGCCGATGATTCTCGGGGGCCGGCGGTCGCCGTGCCGCCGGTGCCGGCCCCCTCCTGGTCGCCTACGCCGTCGCGACCGCCGGCTCGGTGGCGGCCGCCGGCAGCGTCACGTCCCGCTCCTCCGCCACCAGCTCCATGAACCGGTTGAAGTGGTAGTGGCTGTCGTGCGGGCCGGGGGAGGCCTCCGGGTGGTACTGCAGCGACATGCCGGCGAACGTCTTGAACTCAAGCCCCTCGATCGTGTCGTCGTTCAGGTTGACGTGCGTTACGCGGGCGGTTTCCGGCGCAATCGACTCGGGATCGACCGCGAAGCCGTGGTTCTGGGTCGTCACCTCGACCTGCCCGGTGTCAAGGTTCTTCACCGGATGGTTGGCCCCGCGGTGGCCGACATGCATCTTGTAGACCCCAATCCCTTCCGCCAGCGACATCAGCTGGTGCCCCAGGCAGATGCCGAAGATCGGGAGGCCCGTGTCGATGGCCTCGCCCACCGTCTCGATCGCGTCGGACATGGGACGCGGGTCGCCGGGGCCGTTCGAGAAGAAGAGCCCGTCGGGGTCCCAGGCACGGACCTCGCTCAGGTCCGTGTCGCCCGGCACCACCCTCACCGTACACCCCCGCCGGCGAAACGAGCGCAGGATGTTCTGCTTGACCCCGAAGTCGTACACCGCAATCCGCGGCCCGGGGCCCTCGCAGAACGTGTACGGGCCATCGGTGCTCACCTCCGAGGCCAGCTTCCGGCCCGCCATGCTGGGCCAGTCGCGCGCCTTCTGCAGGAGCGTCTCCTCCTCCAGGGCCTCGGACGAGATGACGGCATTCATGACGCCCTTGTCCCGCACGTGTCGCACGAGGGCCCGGGTGTCCACCCCCGCAATGCCCACGAGGCCGTGGCGCCGCATGAACGCCTCGAGCGTCTCGTCGGCCTGGGTGTTGGCGTGGCGGCGCGGGTAATCGCGGACGATGAAGCCCGCGACCATCGGGGTATCGGCCTCCATGTCTTCGGCCGAGGCGCCGTAGTTGCCGATGTGGGGCTGAGTCATCATCATGAGCTGGCCGTAGTACGACGGATCCGTCATGATTTCTTGGTACCCGGTCATGCTCGTGTTGAAGCACAGCTCCCCGCCGGTCAGCCCTCGCTGGCCAAGTGCCACGCCTCGGGCGACGGTGCCGTCGGACAGAACGAGCTTGGCAGGATCGCGGGTCGGGGAGGAGGATGCGTGGGTCATGGGACAGGAGGAGAGTCAGTGACAAACGGCGGCGCCAGGGGCCATAAAAAAACCTCCCCAAATGGGGAGGGCAGAGGAACTAATCCAACGGGGTCGGTGCCAATGAGCAGGGCCCGGGTTCGGGGGGAATGTCGGGAGACATGGCGCTTGGGATTGGTGGCGTTGGCAAAACCTGCCGATCAAAGTACAAGCAGGCCGAAAAGTTTCGCAACCGGATTTCTGGACTGCGGCCTCGTTTCGCTGGTTTTCAAACGCCCCCTCACGGTTGCATCACAAACCGGGGCCGCCCCCCGCTCAGAAACAGATGTTGGGCCCCGTTCTTAAAGATACGATGTTGTCCCCGACCGCCCGTCCGTTCGATGCGCCGAGCTGCTGCCTTCAGGTCCGACCACGCGTACCGACGCCGCCTTCTCGGGGCGCTGGCCGTCGTGCTGGCGCTCGGCGTTGCGCTCGTGCGCTGGTGGCCGGCGCCGTCCCCACGGGCCCCAGACGGTCCGTTTGGGGAGCGGAGTGCGGACCGCATCCAAATTAACGAGGTGCAGCCGACGGCACAGGCCCGCGAGCAGACGCCGCCCCCACCCGCCCCGGCGCCCCCCAAGGTCGTCCCCAACAACGTCGTGATCGAAGACAAGATCGAGTTCGGCACGTCCGCTCTGGCCGTCGACGTCCCCGGGGACGACGACCAGTTGCGGGACGGCACGACCGACACGCCCCGTGCGGCCCGCACGCCCGACACCAACGCCCGTCTGTTCCGCGCCGTACAGCCCGACTATCCGACCGCTGCCCGCGAGGCGAGCGTACAGGCCCGGGTTCGCGTCGCCGTGCAGGTGTCCGAGACGGGACGGGTGACGGGGGCAACTGTCCTCAAACGGTGGCGGCTCCCGGACGAGGGACGGGCTCGCCCCGTCGCGCGCCTCGACCACGGCCTGGAGGAGGCCGCTCTCGTTGCCGCCCGCCGGTCGCGCTTCCGCCCCGCGCAACAGAACGGACAGCCGGTTGCCAGCCAGACGACTCTCACCTTCGAGTTTGGCACGTCGGAGTAACGCCGACCGGGCGTCAGCGAGACGAGCCCTGGGGACTGGCCTCTCCGTTGACGTCCCGCCAGTTTGCGTCCTCCACGTCTTTTCCCCAGAACGTCGGTTCGTCGCGCGCCGTCCCCGTTCGCTTCCGGGGCGAGGGGCCTTTCCACTCGGTTTGACGGGATGGGGACTCGTGCGTCGGGCCCTTCCGGGAGGACGTCCCTTCCTCGCCCCCCATCAGACGGACGAGGTTCCCGGACGTCCGCAGGATGAAGTATAGAATGATGCCAAGAACGAGGTACTCCATGATGCGCGTCTGCGAAAGGCCGTGCTGTCGGGACAAGCCCCGCCGCTACGACGGGTGGACGTAGCGGGAACGCTCGTCGGACGGGGCAACGATGTGCCGCACCAGTGCCCGAAAGTCCGCCGGGTGCTCGACGAAGTCCATCTCCGCGACGTTCACCACGAGGAGCGGGGTGCGCTCGTACTGCCGAAAGTACTGGTCGTAGGCCTCGTGAAGGTCCGCAATGTAGCCTGGATCCATGTCGCGCTCGTACGGCCGGTCGCGCTTCTCAATGTTTTGCAGAAGCCGCTCGGGGGAGGAACGCAGGTACACCACGAGGTCGGGCGACGGGACGGTCGGCTCCATCAGGCGAAAGAGCGACTCGTAGAGCTGGAGTTCGTCGCCGCTCAGCGTCTGGCGGGCAAAGATGCGGTCCTTGTCGAACGTGTAGTCGCTGACCGCAAAGTCGCGGAAGAGGTCGCGCTCGGACAGCTCTTTCTGCTGCCGAAACCGGCTTGCCAGGAAGGCGAGCTGCGTCTGGAAGGCCCACCGCTCCCGGTCCTCATAGAAGCGCTCCAGAAACGGATTGTCCTCGAACCGTTCGAGTACGGGGTCGGCCTCGAAGCGGTCGGCCAGGAGCTCGGTGAGGGTGGTGGTGCCCGCCCCGATTGCGCCTTCAATGGCCACGTAGTCGAGAGCGTCCGGCGGGGTCGTCGGGGGCATTGGGCGTGGCAGTTTCGGGAGGAACGTCGGGGCGCATCCGGCGGAGTCGTCGGCTCGGGCCCTCCCCGCCGGGGTACTCGGAGACTTACGTCTCCGTACCGGGGGCTTCAGGGGAGGCTCGTCCCTCCCCAATCGTGTGATCCGTCCGTCGAATGGAAGCCGGATCCGTGCACTGATCGAGCAGTGATTGCACAGAGCGGTCGAACGGCGGCGGGACGACGAAGTTTGGCGCGAGGTCGGCCCAGGGGCGGAGCACGAACCGGCGCTCCGCAAGGCGCGGATGGGGAAGCGTGAGGGCCTCGGTGTCTCGGGTGAGGGGTCCGACCGCCAGTAGGTCGACGTCCAGCGGGCGGGGCCCCCACCGCTGCTCCGCGGTCCGGGTGCGCCCCTCCGCCTGCTCCACCGCGTGCGCCATTCGGAGGAGGGAACGCGGGTCGGCCTCGACGGTCAGCCGAAGCACGGCGTTCAAAAACGGAGGCTGCGTCTCGTCCGGCGAGGTCGTGTGGGCCTCGGTCTCGTACACGGGGGAGACGCCCACCACGGTGAGGGCGTCGCGCTGTTGCAGCCGCTCGGCCGCCCGCTGCAGGTGCTCCAGGCGGTCGCCCTCGTTGGACCCAAGCCCCAAATACGCAGAAGACACTGGACTCGATGGGTGTGTGGAAGAAAGTGGACCGGGTTTTAAACTTCAGCCTTCACGATGGTCCGCGCCAGGGCCTACGTTTCACACCCCTCCCGCCTCCGCCAATCGCACGCTGCATCCCATTCATGCGCTCCTTCCTTCCACTTCTCCTTACGGTTTGCCTCGTCACCGCCTGCGGGCCGGACGCCCCGTCTCCCGCTCCCACGACCGGAATGGCCCTTCCGGCCGACTACGCGTTTCCGGAAGCCGATACCATCCGGGTCGCGACCTGGAACCTAGAGCACTTCGTGGACGGGCACGACAACCCGTACATCGATGCCGGCACCGAAAACACCCCCGCACCGGACCTGAAGAACCGGAAGCGGCGCGTGGCCCGGGCCCTGCGCCGGCTCGACGCGGACCTCCTGGTGTTGCAGGAGGCCGAGAGCGAGGCCTTCCTCCAGTCCTTCGTCGAAGACCGCCTCGGAGACACAGGATACCGCTTCGCCACCTCCGTGGAGAGCCCCACCTGGTACATGAACGTGGTGCTCCTGAGCCGCTACCCGCTCGGCGTGGTGCGCAACTACGCGGACGTGGTGACCCCCATCGTGGGCCAGGAGGCCGACAACGGCGAGCCCGCGGCCCAGTCGCTCACCAACCACCGTCTGTGGACGGCCGACGTGCGGGTCGCGCCAAACCGAGTATGGACGCTGATCGGCGCCCACCTAAAGGCCGGGCGCAGCGCGGCGGATCGGGGCTGGCGCATCGGCCAGATTCGCTTCCTGCACGCGGAGCTGTCTCGCCTGCGCGACGACCGACCGGCGGCTAAGATGCTCGTGGCGGGCGACCTGAACTCGCTCCCCGACAGCCCCGAGCTGCGCCTTCTGCTCAACAACCCCGACCGGCCGGCGCCGGACTCGGTCCAGCCCGGACGCGTCCCGGGGGACATCCGGTTTACGGACCCGCTGTCCGACCGCCCCCCCCTACCCATCCCGCGGACAATCCCGTCCGTCAGCTCGACTACCTTCTGCCCAATCCCGCCCTCTCTGACCGGCTCGTGGACGGTTCGATCCGCGTGGCCCGCCCCCTGCCTGCCGACTCGATGGCCGCGACCAGCGACCACCTCCCCGTCGCCGCGTCCTTCCTCCGCAGTGCCGAGTAAACCGACGGGGCTCGTAAAGATCGTCAGGCAGGGCCGTCGATACGCGCCGCTCCTACGGCATCCTGGTGGGGCGTCGCCGACGGTGTACATATGCACCCATCGACGTGAGTACTTTCTCCATTCCCCTCGCGACACGTCCGTCACGTTGTGCCTTCGGCATCCCGGAATACTCTTTGCGGCGATTTAAAGAGCCAAACGCTACAGCTCTTGTTCCTCGTCGTTGCCCCAAAGTGTTATGTACACCATTGCCGTCATCAACCAGAAGGGCGGGGTTGGGAAGACCGTCACGAGCGTCAACCTGGCCACGGCCCTCAAACACAAGGGCCACGATCCCTTGGTCATTGACTACGACCCCCAAATGAACGCCACCGACTGGCTCATGGGGCGGGAGGCGACCGACGATGACGCAACCATTTTCGACTCCCTCGCCACCTGGGACGGAGACGCAACCGACGAGTGGTCATTCGCCAACGTGCTCCGCACGTCCGAGTCCGTCGGGATCGACTTCATCCCCTCCGACCGGCGCATGGCGGCGGCAAGCTTCGACTCGGTCATCGGCCGAAGCCCGGTCTTTCCCCAGCAGTTCCGGTGCCGCGTCCAGGAATTCCGCACGGCCGAGGTGCAGCGCAACTCCAGCTCCACCATGAAGCACGACTACTGCCTGGTGGACTGCCCGCCGTCCCTCGGCCGCAGCATCGCGACGGCCCTGGCCGGGGCCGACGGCATCATCGTGCCGATCCACGCCGACCGGTTTAGCATGCGGGGCGTCAGCCAGCTCCAAGATACCATCAAGCAAATCCGGAAGGTGCACAACGACAGCCTGCGGATCCTGGGCCTGCTGCCAAACGACCTCGACCTGCGCTCCGGCCTGGTGAGCGACATGCAGGAGAAGTTCGAGGACGTGTACTCCGACATCCTCTTCGAGACCGCCATCCCGTGGCGCTCAAAAGTCAATGAGGTGGCCACCCACGGCACAAACATCATGGAGTACGACGGGGCCGCCGACGCCGCCTCGTACTACCTCAACCTCGCCGACGAAGTCGTCGAGCGCTCCCGCGTTGCGACTGCCGCATGATTCCTGCCTGACCCCGACGTTCCCATGAGCAAGTCGTCCTCGTCGAACTCCCTCAATGGCGACGGCACGATCCCCGGCTGGATGAAGGCGGTGGATCAGGACATGGTGTACGACGCCCCTCCCCCCGACGCCACCGAGCAGGCCACCCAGTCCCCGCCGCCCGCGCCCGAGGTTCAATCGGACCGGCCCCGCGAGGCGGACTCGCACGCCGAAGCGTCGTCCCTGGAGCAGAAGCTGGCCCTCTCCATGGCGCCCCCGTCGGAGCTTCCTGAACCGGACCCGTCCCTCCAGCCGGTCTCCGTCGGGTCTGTGCGGGCGGACCTCTCCCGCCAGCTGGAGAAAGCCGTGTCGGTTCTCGGCTCCCGGTACGCCACGACCGTGTCACGAAGCCTCCTCTTGGAGTTTGCGCTCCAACGGGCCCTCTTGGAGCTACGCACTGAAGGCGACCAGAGCGCCCTCGTGCAGTGGCTCGACTCGGTGCTCCCGCAACATTAAGCCCACCACCATCCTGCATCCCTCCCGGCAGTTCAGGAGGCTTCGCCCCCGCCTCTCTTCGTTCTTCGCGGAGGCGCTCTTTGGAATCAACGCTGTTCTCGCCACGCCTTGTGCCAGCGATCGCGCTGCTCGTGACGGAAGGACCGATAGGCGTCTACCTGCTCGGCGGTAAGTTCGGCCTCAATAGCGCGGTCGGTTCGCCGCCGGAGCCTGCGAAGCGTTCGGAGCCGTCGGCGTCGCTCCTGGCGACGTAGCGAGTCGCTCTGTTCCCGCGCTCCTCGCATCTTGGCCAGCCCTCGAATCTGTTTCTCCACGATGGGATGAAGGGCCCTCTCCTGCGCCTCGGTCAGGCCCACCGCCGCGTCGAGCTGTCGCAGGTGGACGGTAGTGATCAGTTCTACGCGTTTGTCCAGTGGTCGCCGGCCCTGCGTAGAAGCCTCGTACGCTCGCCCGTCGAGCAGGCGCGCCAGGAACTCGGCGTCGTTCCAGGCGGCGTCCGCCCGGCCGAACCGCACGACGACCATCTCGCGTGAGGGAACGACGTACAGCCGCTGATTAAAGAGGCCCGCAGCCATGAAGAGATCGCTGGGGCCCTCGTCGTAGATCATGCCGTCCGGGCCGTCCGGCTGAAGGGTACGGGGCGCGTGCTCAAAGAATGGAGCCTCCGGACGGACAGCGGCATTGAGCCAGACGGTGAGGCCGTAGCCCGGACTCGCTGGCGTCGGAGCCATCAGCGCGTCGAGAAGCCCGGCTGGAAGCACCTGCTCGCCATTCCATCGCCCCTCGCTGAGGAGAAGCCGTCCGAATCGAAGCCAGTCCCTTGCCGTCAGCCGGGCACCGCCCGCAAGTTGCGGGTCTTCGCCGTCGACGCGCGCCCAGCCGCCCACCTCCACGCCGATGGGCTCGAACAAACGGCGCTCATAATAGTGCAGCGGGTCCTCGCCGTCGAGCTTGCGCTGCAGAAGTGCCCCAAACACCTGAAAGGCAGTCGGCCCGTACCGGAATGTCGTGCCGGGGGCGTCGAGCATCGGCGCCCGGAGCGCTTTGTCGAACGTCGGGGCGCCCCCCGCCTCGCCCGGATCGAGCCCGCTCGTGAGGTGCAGAAGTTGACGGACCGTAATCTCTGACTTTTTCGGATCATCCTGCCACGCGGAAATCGTCTCGCCCACCCGCTCGTCGAGCGATAAGAACCCGTCGGCCACGGCCGCAAGGGCGGCGACCCCGGCAAATGACTTCGTACCGCTGGCCAGGTAGTGTGGGTCGTCGAGGTCGTATCCGTTCTGCGCCCGTTCCAGTACGATGTCCCCCTCCTTCCACACAACCAGTGCATCGCCGGCGTGCACCTTAGCGTAGGCCGCCGCCATCTCGAATCGCTCAAGAGTATCACGGGGCAGATTATCTGAGGCCGACGGCGACTGCGACGAGCAGCCGCTGAACACGAGAAGCGCGAAGACCAAGAGCAGGCGGGCCATGGCCGTTCGGTGTCTGGGAAAGATCAGTGGAGTGTGCAGTCCCGGGATTCGACGACTGTGCCCGCAGCTACGCCCGTGTGTGGCCAGAGTTGCCGGCCAGCTAGGCAGAAAGGATCCGTCTCGGAACGCACACTCAGCAAGGCGCTGATCTTCTTTCTCGGTCGTGCATATAGCAGACAGTTCTCTCCTTCTCACCGTCCCCCTCCCCGTACTCCGTGTTGTCGTGCTCCACCTCGAACGCCCCCTCGTCTTCTTCGACCTTGAAGCCACCGGCACGGACCCCCAAGCGGCCCGCATCATCCAGATCGGGATGCAGCGGTTCGTGCCGAGCGGGGACGGGGCCGCGCTAGACGAGACCATCGATGTGCTCGTCGACCCGCAGGAGGAAATTCCGGCGGCCGTCACGGACCTGACGGGGCTCTCGCCCGACGCCGTCCGGCAGGCGCCCCCGCTCGGGGCTCACCTTGACCGCATCGCACCCCTTCTCGCCGACGCCGACCTGGCCGGCTACAACGCCCTCGCGTACGACATCCCCCTCCTCCAGGCCGAATTTGAACGGCACGGGCGGACGCTTCCGGGCCCCGACGACCGCGTCGTCCTCGACCCGTACCGCCTGGAGCAGGTGCTGCGTCCGCGTACCCTCTCGGCCCTGTACGAGCGGTACACCGGCGACGCGCT
The DNA here is from genome assembly GCF_000013045.1 of Salinibacter ruber DSM 13855. NCBI lineage: Bacteria > Pseudomonadati > Rhodothermota > Rhodothermia > Rhodothermales > Salinibacteraceae > Salinibacter > Salinibacter ruber. The sequence continues at coordinate 1,216,916 of NC_007677.1, read as the reverse complement.
AGACGACGCCCACGACGCCCTCAGCGACGTGGAGGCGGCCGGGCGGGTCCTGCAGCGCCAACTGGCCGACCACGACATCGACGGTACGCCGGCCGACCTGGCCCAACAGATTCGGGGCGACTATCTCGACGACCAGCGCCGCCTCAAGCAGGACGGCGACGCGGTGGTGGTGTGCTTCGGCAAGCACGACGGGAAGACCCTCCGCGACATCCAGCGCGACCACCCCGGCTACTTCGACTGGATGTACGAAACCATCGACGACCTCCGCCCCCACATCGACGAGGCCCTGGAGTGACCCTCTGGTGACCCTCTGCCCGCCCTGTGCAAAGGGGGGCCTCCTGGATCCCCCGTTACTGCTTACGCCCCTAGGACGAACTGCAGAAGGAAGTGGGTCACGAGAATGACAGCGAGGGCACTGGCCAGCATCACCCCGAACCCGTGCTCGTCCGCCTCCGTGTCCGCACCGGCGTTCTGGTGCACGTGACAGTACGCACTGCCCGCCGCCGTGGAATTGCTGCACGGGGTTCCGTCCTTGTTGGTGGCCGCACAGGTGCTCATACGTCTACCAATGGTTGACTGAAATGCGCAGTACCCCTGCGCGGACTCGAACCGCGACTTGCGGCTTAGGAGGCCACCGCTCTCTCCAGTTGAGCTACAGGGGCATGCTCGGCCGTCCGGACGCGTCCACAAGGGCGTAGCCAATGGGGCGGGACGGGTTCCAGGCTGAACGTCGGTGCCGGAGCGGCGTTCGAGGATCCGATCTATTGTTTCTGCCCCCCTCCCGTTCCGATGTCCGATTCGTCTTCGTCCTCCTCGTTCGGGCGCGCCGTGCTGACCGCCGGGGCGACCCTGGCGGGCACCTACGCCAGCCTTGCCGCCGCCCGCTGGGCCTACCGACGCACGCTGCCGTCGCCGCTGTCTTTGCCCCCGGCGCTCGATCTGGAACCGCGTCCGGTCGAGACGCCGGACGGCCGTGCCCAATGCTACGTCCGCCCCGGCACCGGGCCGCCGGTCGTGCTGCTCCACAGCTTCAACGCCGTCGCGTCGAGCCGCGAGATGCAGCCCATCGCCGAGCATCTGGCAGCGACCACCGACCGGCCCGTCTACGCGCTCGACTGGCTCGGCTTCGGGCGGTCGGACCGGGGGCCCCGCACCTACGCCCCGGCGCTGTACGAACGACAGCTCTACCACTTCCTCGACGAGGTGCCCGGCGCCCCCGCCGACGTCGTCGCGTTGTCGTTGGGGGGCGAGTACGCCGCCCAGGTGGCCCTGCAGGCCGCCCCGCTCGTGCGCCGACTCGTGCTCGTGTCCCCGACCGGCTTCGCCCCCACGCAGGGCCCGTCCACGCCCGGCCGCCTGGGGCTCGCCCTGGCCGACCACACCGGCACGTTCGAACTGCTCTACCACCGCCTCACCCGCCGCGCGTCACTCCGAGACTACTACGCCCGGCAGATCTTCCTGAGCCCGGACGCCATCCCCGACGCGCTGCTCGACTACGCCGAACAGACTGCGCAGGTCCGTGGGGCCTACCGGGCCCCGCTCCGGTTCGTGGACGGCACCCTCTCGGTCCCAAACGTCTCAGACGACGTCTACGCACGCCTCTACCGCCCCACCCTTCTCCTTACCCCCACCACGCCCGGCTCCACCGTGCAGTCGTTCGAGCGACTCCCTGCGGTCCTCTCCCAAAACGCCCGCGACCTTTCCCACCAGGCCCTTCCCGGGGGCCTGCTCCCCCATTGGGAAGCCCCAGCACCCTTTTTCGATGCCCTGGACTCCTTCCTCGACCTCCACTGAGCCCCCCGGACGAAGGCGCCCCCGTCCCTTTCCGTGAGGGGCAGAAAATTTCGGTGAATCGGCCCGGTTCACCGAAAGTTAGCGGAGCAAAAAAATCTGCGTGTGCTTATGAACGGGTGAATTACGACAGGGCAGCAGCCACAGGCTGCCGTCCGCTCCAGGGTTTTTGCCCCGGGCCGCGCCCTCCCCCTCCCCGCCCCGCGGTCCGGGGCTTTTTTATTTTCTCCCCGACCGATGGGGAGCGCGCGGCGCCTCACAGGAGGTGCTTGCTGCGTCCCCCATCGACGGGGAACGCCACGCCGGTCACGTAGCCGGCACGCGCACTGGCGAGGAAGGCCACCGTCGCGGCAAACTCGTCCGGCTCGCCGATGCGTGGAAGCGCGTTGTCGTCCGCCCAGCCCGCCTCGATCTCCGTCCGCGACTGGCCGGTTCGCTCCTGTATCTCGTCGGCCAGGTCTTCGAGCCGTTGGGTGCGGGTGTAGCCGGGCAGCACGGTGTTGACCGTGATCCCGGTGGGCCCCAGGTCGTCGGCCAGGCTCTTGGCGTAGCCCTGCACACCCGCGCGGGCCGTGTTGGACAGCGCAAGGGTGGGGATGGGTTGCTTCGACGACACACTCGTTACCATGATGACGCGGGCATGGTCGTCCTCCGCCGCCGCCATGCGGAGGTGTGGAAGCGCGGCGTCGCAGAGCGAGATGGTGCTCATCAGATTCAGCTCCACCGCGTCGCGGTAGTCGGACGGGTCCAGCTCCGTGGCCGCTCCGGAGGGCGGGCCGCCGGCATTGGTGACGAGCACGTGGAGGCCGCCGAACGTATTGGCCGTCTGGGCGATGGCGCTTTCGACCTGCTCCGCATCGGTGACGTCACAGACGAGGGGCAACACCTCGGCGCCCGTATCGTCGCGGATGGCCTTCGCCGCCGTCCGGATGCGGTCTCCGTCCCGCGAACACAGGGCGACGCTGCACCCTTCCCGGGCGAGCTCGTGGGCGGTCGCCCGGCCCAGCCCCTTGCTCGCCCCGGCCACGAAAGCAGTCCGATTCGAAAGTCCTAGGTCCATGAGTACACGTGGGGAATTGTACGAGAACGGTGCGCCCGCAACCTACGAACTGGCGCGCCTCGTGTCGACCCCCGCTCACGGTGCCGCCTCGGTGAGGAAGTCGGTTACCACCTCGGCCAGTGCGTCGGGGGCGTCGGCGTGGACCCAGTGGCCCGCCCCGTCGATGGTCACGAGCTCGGCGTTGGGGAAGCGCGCCCGGATGCCCTCGCGGTCCTCGTCGGCCACGTAGTCCGAGGCCCCGCCCCGCACGAAGAGGGCTGGGCCCTCGTAGGTCGGCGTGCGGGGCAGGGCCGCCGTAATGTCGTCGTAGTGCGCACGAATGGCGTCCAAATTCATGCGCCAGGTGTAGGTCTCGCCGTCGTAGTCGAGATTTTTGAGCAGAAACTGGCGGATGGGCCAGGACGGCACGTCCTCGGCCAGTACGTCGTCAATCTCGTCGCGGCCGTCGTACGCCGTCGGGTCGATGCGGGCGAGTGCATCCAGCAGTTTGGTGTGGTGGGGCGGATACGCCTTCGGGGCCATGTCCACGACGATCAGCCGGTCAACCCGATCCGGATGCGAGAGCGCAGCTTGCATGGCGGTCTTCCCGCCCATCGAGTGGCCCAGCACGGCGGCCGGGGCGAGGTCGTGCCGATCGATGAACCGGCGCAGGTCCGTCGCGAGGGTTGGGTAGTCCATTGCGTCGGCGTGGGGCGACCGTCCGTGGTTGCGTTGATCCACGGCGTACACGCGGGCCACGTCTTGGAACGCCGTCCGGCTGAGGGTGTGCCAGTTGCCGTGCGCGCCCAGAAGCCCGTGGAGAAGGATGAACGGAGGCCCGGAGTCGCCGTACTGGTTGTGGAAAAGCTCCATGTAGGATGGGGTTGAGTGAGAGAATGAACTGCTCGCACGGCCCCGGACTCCGGAGCCGTGTGTTGCTGGACTGGATGCGCCCCCGCCCTCACGCGCTGCTACGGACGAACTTGCTCCCGATTTTGCACGCTCGCCTTATCGTCCTCACTGTACTTGTCAGCCTCGGTGTCGTTGTCCCCTGCGCGGGCCAGACGACGGACGGCCTCGCTCCCGCCCCCTCTACGAATGCCGTCGGCGTATGGGCCGCCGGTTCGTTCGCGACCGGACGCCTCATCGGAAACATCCGGCGCGCCCGAGTGGGACTGGTTGGGCTGCACTACCACCGCCTCCTGGCGCCGGCCTCCCCCTCTCCGAGTTTCGACGGCCCGACCCTCACGTACACGGCAGACCTGCTTCCCGTTCTCTTCCTGTCGATCCCGTCTGGCGCCCTTCCCTCCCTCCCATCCGACGAATCGAGTCCGGCGCGGATGTCCTCCTCTCGTCCCCAGGATCGAACCGCAGTCGGCGTTGGGGTCCGCCCGGCGGGCCTACGCCTCACCTACCGGCCCCACAAACGCGTCCAACCGTTCGTCGCGGGAAGCACCGGCCTCGCGTTTTTCGACCGCTCCGTCCCCAATGCGCTAGGACGGTCGCTGAACTTTATGTTCGATGTGGGGGCGGGCGTCCGTGTGGTCCTGACCCCCACCCTGACTCTCACTGCTGGCTACCGCTACCACCACCTGTCGAATGGCTTTCGTGGACAAATCAATCCTGGCGTTGATGCAAATCTGTTCCGGCTCGGCGTCACCGTATCCCCCTAGCGTCCGCCGCACGACCGTCCCTGTCCTTCTGGTGGGTCTCCTCACGGGCCTCCTCCTTCCCACGGCGGCATCTGCACAAGTCTCCTCGGACGAGGAGCGGCCCGTCCAGGCCCGGGACCTGTACCGGATACGGGAGGTGACGGAGGTCGCCCTGTCCCCCCGCGGGCGGTCCGTGGCCTACACGGTGCGTCGCCTCTCACCCGGCCAGGCCCCCGCGCCTCGTGCCCGGCTGTACGTGGCCCGGACGAGCGGACGGGACGATCCGCGCCTGCTGTTCCAAGACGAACACGACATCCGCGCGCCCGCCTGGCACCCCGACGGCACACACCTCGCCTTCGTCCGCCCCGTAAACGGCACGCCGCAGGTGTTCGTGATTCCTCTCAACGGAGGCGTTCCGTATCGGCTGACCGATACGCCACACGGGGCCCAGGCCCCCCAGTGGGGCCCGGATGGAGAGCGACTGCTCTTCGCGAGCCACGTCCCCGAGCCGGCCGTTCGGCGCCAGACAGCCCGCCGTCCCCCTACTGAACGCCCCGGCCGCACGGCGTCGGATACCATTCGCACCCCTCCGCCCGACACCCTTCTCGTCCTCCGACACGACCGGACGCTTCGTCCCGTCGATACCCTCGCGGTGGACGCGGACGGCCGGCCTCAGACGCCCACGGACACGACCGACACCCTCCACGTTCCGCGGCATTCGTCCCTCTCGGACACCCTCACCGCCCCGCCCGTGCGTCGCCTCGCGGGCCTCTCGCCCGATAGCCTACAGGCGGTGTTTGACCGGTTTCGGCTCCGTTCCGATACGACGACGGTTGCCGTGCGGCCCGACACCGCCGCCGCCCCGAACGGCACCCTCGCACAGGTCCGGCGATGGATGCACCAGAACCGCCGTTCCGGGACGGCCCTCGTCTCCTCCCGGCTCGAGATACAGGGCGAGCGGCAACTCCGGCCCACGCCGACCTACCGCCATCATTACGTGGTGGACCTTCCCGCGGGCATCCGTTCCGGGCGCCCGCCGCGCCCCACGCCTCGCCTCTTGACGGGCGGCTACCGCTCCTACGGCCAGGCCGACTGGCTCCCCGGGGGCGAGCAGGTCGTCGTAAGCGGGATGCCCGCCACGAACGAATCGCCCGACCGCGTCCGTCGGCGCAACCTGTACGTGGCCGATCTGAACACCCCTCGGCTCCGTCGCCTGCTCCGCATTGAGAACCATACCCTGACCTCCCCCTCCGTCACGACCGACGGCAGCACGGTGGCCTTCCGAGTCGAATCGCTCGCCCCTTCGAGCGACGCCCCCGCCGAGATCGGGCTTTTTGCACTGGATGGCCGCTCCCAGCCCCGCATTCTCACGAGCGCCCTCGACCGCGACGTGACGTCGGTCACATGGGCCCCCGATGGCTGGTACCTGTACACCACGGCCCCCTCGGAGGGCGGACGCCCCCTTTTCCGCTTCACCCCCTTCGCCCAGGACACGACCGACGGGGCTCCCCAGGCCCCAAGCCCAACCCTGCCCACGGACCGGGCCACATCGCGGAATACGTTCACGTTCGACTCGACCATGGTTCGGCCCGCCGAGGCTGAACAACTGACGTCGGCCGCACGGGCCATACACTCGTTCGACGTGACCGACGCGACCGCCGTATACGCCTCAACGGACCCAACCACGCCCTCGGCCCTCTACGCCAATACCGTCAGCTTCAACAACGAGCGGCCCCTTGCCACCCCCAACGCCGAGTGGTTGTCTCGCCGACAGGTGGCACCCCCCGACCGCATGACGGTCTCCCACGACAGCCTCGCCGTCACCGGATGGGTGACGCGGCCGGTCGCCTTCGCGGACTCGCTCCGGCATCCCCTGTTCGTGCAGGCGCGTGGCGGACCTCCGGCCTTGAGTGCCCCCTATACGCCGGAGGCGTGGTTCGAGCGGCAGTACCTCACGGGCCGCGGCCTGGGGCTCGTCGAGGGGTTTCCGCGGGGCTCGGCGGGCTTCGGAACGGCCTTCCGGCGCGCTAACGACAAAAACTGGGGCCCCGGTCCTGCCCGCGATATTCTCGCCCTTGCGGATTCTGCCGCGGCGCTGTCGTGGACGGACTCCACCCGGGTGGCCCTCGGCGGGACCGGGTACGGCGGCACCCTGACCGCCTGGATTCTCGGCCGAACGAACCGGTTCGCCGCGGCCGTTGCGCTCAACGGCGTGTACGACCTCCCGGCCCTGCTGGGGGGCGGCCGTGCGTGGCGTCTCGTGCCGGCGGAGTTTGGCGGATATCCCTGGGACGGCGTTCCGCCGCGTTCGCTCGGCGACCCCGTCCTCTCCTCCCGGCTTCCGTCTCCCGACTCGACCGCCCAGACGCCCTGGACCGCCCTTCACCGCAACTCGCCGCTCACGTACGCGCACCGGATCCGCACGCCGCTTTTGCTGATGCAGGGCGGGGCCGACCGGCGTGTGGGGCCGTCTCAGGGCGAGCGCCTGTACAAACGCCTCAAGATCCTGGATCGGCCCGTCGAGTACGTGCGGTACCCTGAGGTGGGACACGACATGTCGGCCTCGGCCTCTCCACGCCAGCGCCTGGATCGTCTCGTGCGGACCTACGAGTTCCTTGCGCGCTTCTTGGAGCCCCCTGCGCCCCCGACTGCCCCTCAATCGCCCCCTCGGCCCTGACCCCACCGGCCCCCGTGGGCGCGCAGGAGCACTGCCGCCTCCGCCCCGGTCTTCTCGGCACCGCGTTCGCTGCTCAACTTCCTGCCCCCCATGCTGCACGCACTGGCCGCCCGCCTCCGGACCGAGTGGCGTCGCCTCCGCCGGGCCGCCGCGTCCCTCGACGGGCAAACGACGTTCGTCCTCACGGCCGCGGCGGTGCTCGTCGTCCTCCAGGTCATTCTGGGAGACCGCGGGCTCTTCCGCACCCACCTTGCTGGATTCGTTCCTCGAAGCTGGCAGGGACTAGCGACCTGGGGCTGGTGGTTCGGGATGCAGGGCCTGCTCGGCTTCGTGGTGCCGGCGGTGGCCCTCCGGGCATTCTTTGCGTCCACCCTGGACGAGATCGGCCTGGGCCGGGGCGAATGGCGCTTTGCGAGCATCGTCGCTGCCCTCTACCTGCCGGTCGTGACGGTGGGAACGTGGGTGCTCTCCGACGGCGCGGCGTTCCAGGAGCAGTACCCGCACTACCAGCCGGCAACCCGAGACTGGACCGTGTTCTTCATCTACGAGGCCCTGTTTCTCTTCTACTGGGTCGGGTGGGAGTACCTGTGGCGCGGGTTCGTGCTCTTCGGCACCGCGCCGACCTTCGGCCTGTCGGCCATTTTTGTGCAGGCGCTTCCCTTCGCCGCCCTCCACGTCGCGAAGCCGTGGCCGGAGGCGCTGCTCTCCGTGGTGGGCGGCATCGCGCTGGGCGCCCTCGTCTGGCGCTGCCGCTCCTTCTGGATTGCCGTCCCCATCCACGCCGCCCAGATGATGCTGCTCGACCTGTGGTGCACCCTCCGCGTTCGGACGGGCGTGTCGGGGGTCGGCCTCGACGCCCTGTCGGGGCTCCTGTCCCGACTCGGGTGAGTGGCGCCGCCGACCGGTGCTTGCCGTTGGCCCTCACAGGAAGAGCTCTACGGTGCCGGTGTTCATGACAGTGCGGACGTAGGGCTCAAGCGTGGCCGCGTAGCTGACACGGAGGTCGAGGTCCCCGATGGACTGCCGCACGCCAAACCCGGCGCTGGGGCGGAGGCCGCTCGTGTCGTCCACCCCAAGGCGGTCGACCCCGGCCCGGAGCCGAAGAACCTTGAGGGGACGGTAGGCGACCCCGACCCGGGCCCGCAGGTCGTGCAGGAGGAACGACTCGGTGCGCGTCTGTGCCCGCGGGCCGCCCGACGTTACGAGCGTCTGTGGGTCGCGTCGGTCCCGCGTGGTGTATCGGGACTCCATCTCCGCCAAAAATTGAAGGCGCTCGTCGAGAAGTGAATAGCTCCCGCCCACCTGTACCCGCACCGGAAATCGGTCCGTGTGGCTGCCCCCGCCTGCCGGGGCGGCGTCCCACTCGTATTTGGCCAGCAGATCCTTGACAGTGGCGGCCAGGGACAGTCGCCCGGTGGGCTGCACCCGCACGCCCAGGTCGACGCCAAAGCCCCGGACGGGGTCCACCTCGGGCAGCAGGTCGGACTGGTAGAGCGTGAGGGTTGTGCCCACCGCCAGCCAGTCCGCGAAGCGGTTGCCGAACGCAAGCGAGAGCGCAAACTCGTCGGTTGACAGCGTTTCGGTGCGCACGCCGTCGGCGTTGCGGCCGTCGATGTCGTTGACGCCGGCGTGGGTGAGGCTCAGTCCAATCCCGGCGGTCGGGCCGAGGGGCGCCGTAAATTCGAGGAACTGCAGCTCCCGGTCGAACGACAACAGCGCGGCGGACGCCGAGACTCGCTGGCCAGAAGCGGACGGGAGCAGGGCGGGATTGTAGTGCGGGCTCACGTCCGCGGACGGGTCGGCCACCAGCGCGTTGCCCAGCGCCATGCCCCGGGCCCCAAACCCCAGTCGCGAGAACGCGCCCGTCCCCACGTCCTGACCGCTTGCCGGGACCGACATCCCGACCATGAGCCCGATCCCAAGCAGCATGCTCAGGCCCCCTTGTCGTCCCAGACGACGAATCAGTGATGTGAGACTCCAGCTGCGCATGGACGAACGAGCACGTGAGTGAAAATCGGCGGCGCCGGGCGGAACCCTCAATTTGACAGCAGGATCTTGCCCCGCACCGTTGTGCCCCCCACCTCCACCGTATATAGGTACGTGCCGGTGGGCAGACGGAGGCCCGAGGCGTCGGTCCCGTCCCAGACGATTTCCTGCTGGCCCGCAGGCTCTTGCTCTTCGAGCGTGCGCACCCGGTTCATCCCGAAGTCGTAGATGGACACCTTCACCGTCTGCGGCTCCGGAACGTCGTAGACGATCCGCACCGCATCGTCGCGGGACGGGACGAATGGGTTCGGGTAGGCGTACGTCTCGACGTCGGGGACCTGCTCGGTCGGCTCGTCGGGATTGACGGGCACCTCGGTTCGGAACAGCTGCCATTTAGGACGCGGCGCGTCGGGGGCATCGGGAAGCAGACGCGGCTCGTCCGCCCGGTCCAGGCGCAGCAGGCCCGCCGTCGTCCCCACCCAGAGCGCCGCGGGCGTGACCTCCACAGCGCGGGCCGTCAGCTCCCCCGGAAACGCCTGCTCCGGCTCGGCGAGCGCCACCTCTTCGACGGTGCGCCACGTGCGCCCCTGGGTTTCCGACACGAAGAGCCCGTTCTCCGTGGCGGCGTAGACGCGTGCCCGGCGGGCCGCCACGTCGTTCACCTGCTCCCCGACGAGGGGCTGCCGGAAGGTCTCCCCCCCGTCCGGCGTCACCGTCAGCCCACTGCGCTGGAGCACGCTGCCGCCGTCGGCCCGCAGGGTCGCGATCCAGACCGGGTTGCGCCCGTCAGGGCGCGGCTGCTCGGCCAACCCGAGCACGAGCTGGCCCGTCAGGCTGTTTGGGGTGCCGTCCGGCCGAAAGAGACGCCAGGCCCGATCCCCGGACGGCCCGACGTCCCCGGGGGTGGAGCGGTTGAGGCCCGCGGCGGTGCCGGCCCACACCGTGCCCGTCTCGTCCACCAGCACGCTCAGGGCCCGGTGGTTTTGGAAGCCGCGCCCGTCGTCGAGGGGCGGGGCCACGAGAAAGTCGGTCGGCGTGGTCGGCTCGATGCGGGTGCTCGTGTCGGGCGGCAGCACGGCCCGCGTCCAGGCCGAGTCCTGCGCCGTCCAGCGCCGAAGGCCGCTTCGCCCGCCGGCGGTCCACACGGTGTCGGCCTGCGGCTCGATTGCGAGGTCACGAGGGGGACTCCCGGCCGCCTGCGTGATCGGCACCGCCGGGAGCGTGTCCGCACCGTAGGCGACCGTCGTGTCCGCCGGATCGTCCAGCGGGACCGGCCGCGTCGAGAACGACGCCCCACCGTCGGTCGACACCAAAAACCCGCCCGCCCCGATCGCATTGCCGCCCGCATCGAACGCGAGCCCGGCCCACACGGTCGAAGCCGCCTGCACGCCGCCCTCGGCGGCCAGCGAGAGCACGACGTTGCTTCCGTCCTCCAGCCGACGTGCCACCACCGGGTCGTCCGGCGTGAACAGGCGCGCCTCCTCCTCCGCGTACACCGTGAGCAGGGGCCCTGCCCAGAGCGAGTCGCCCGCCGAGGCCAGCTCCTGGACCGTATTGCTCGCCAGGCCCGGCGTCGGACGCAACGCCTGCAGACGGGGCTGCCCCTGCCCCCACGCCGGCGCGGCCGCCAGCCCCAGCACGATAAGCCACGCGAGGATGCGGTTCACGAGTCGTCTGGGCGGCGATGTACCTGCATGCGAAGAGCATTCTCTCCCTCTCCGGCCCCCGACGTATCCGTCGGCACGAACCGAAACTGCCCCGTCACCTGGTTGCCCGATAGGCTGTCGTCGTCCACGGCAAAGACGCGGACCGTGTAGACCTCGTCAACGAGAGGAACGGAGAGCGGGAGCGTCCCCCCGTACACGGGTGGCTCCACGGCGGACAGGGTCCCCGAGATCGTACGCCGTGGGTTCGACGACGGCTCGAAGACGAACACGACCCGCTCCACCGTCCCGTCCGGGTCCGCCACTCGCGCCGACACATCGACCGCCACCTGGGCCAGCGAATCCACGATCTGCTCGTCGTCCAAATCCGACCCGTGGACGCTGTCCGGAGTCACCTGCAAGTCCGCCACCGACGGCCCCCGCTGAGTGCGCTCCGGGGCCGGCACCGTGTCGCACCCGCCCCACAAGGCCGGCCCCCCCACAATCAGCACGGCCCCCAGCAGACGGCCCAGAATGGGCAATGTCGAGTCCACCATGGCAGAGAAGCCCGGATCGAGTCGGGTGTCCCCAGGCGCCCCGCGCCGTTCGTACTGGCTATGTCTTCGAAGCGCCGGGGGGGCTACACCGTACTCAGGGGCTGTAGGCTGAAGCAAAGAATGAAGATGGCGATGGCCAGGTAGCCCAGGATCCGCCGGCCGGGCGTCAGTCGCTGCGGCCGCAGAACCGGAGGGTGCTTCACCCGGACGAGGAAGATAATGAGAAGACTCCAGACGAGCCAACCGGTCCACCCGAGGCCCGTCCACCCGAGCGCCATCGCGGCGCCCACCCCCGACAAAAGGCCCACCAGTCCGGCCCAGGTGCGCCGGTCGGTCCCCCCGAAGATTTTGTACAGGTAGCCGTAGTAGATCGCCGCGAGGATGAGCCACGACGCCCGCCCCAACCACGGACTCACGTCCTGAAGCGACTGCTGCATTCCATCCATGAACCCGATGCCCCCCGAGAACAGCAGCACGAAGACGAAGGCCTGCGCGAAGCGGCGGTGCCACGCGTCGCCCAGCAGCGCGTACAGCACGTGCCCGCCATCGAGCTGGCCCACCGGAAGCAGGTTGAGCGCCGTGAAGAACAGCCCGAGCCACCCCGCAAAGAGGACCGGGTAGTGGTACATCTCGTACATCGGGGGGACGTTCGCGAAAACCTGGGACAGGGCCCAGTAGAGCGGCGTGTACCCCACGATCAGGACCGGCATCCCGTTGCCCGAGGTGGGGCGCACGTCCGGGAACGTTCCGTGCTGGCGGATGTGCGCCTTCAGCGCCTCGTGGCCCGGCAGGTCGAGCAGGTACTCGGGGGGCGGAAGCGTGGCAAAGCCGTAGATCAGGGCGCCGAGCGCGACCACGAAGCCTGCCAGCGGCCCGGCCACGCCAATGTCGAAGAGCGAGCGCGTGCTCGGGATGCGCTGCCGAATGCTGATGACGGCCCCGAAGTTGCCGATGCCGTTGAACGGAAACGGGATGTAGTAGGGCAGCGACGTGCGCACGTCATGGTACCGCGCCGCGAAGTAATGCCCAAACTCGTGCACCGTGAGGAAGCCGACCAGCGGAATCGCGTAGCGCAGCCCGTCGACGAGCCAGGCCTGATTGAGGGTCAGGAAGAAAAGGGAGATCGTCTGGTCGTGCGCCTCGTAGTGGAGCAGTCGGTTCGCCCACCACGAGGCCCCCACGTACACCGTGGACGCCAGCGTGAGCACGAAGAGTAGGAGGTGCAACCAGTAGCGGTCGGCCGTCGGTTGGGGCGCGCCCGCCGCCGAGGCCGAGTCGGGATCACTGTTTACCTCAATCCGGGCGTCACCGGAGGACTGATTCGGTTCCACGAGCGAAAACGTGCGTCAGTAACAATCGTGATCGGGCCCCGGTGCCGCTCGGCATCGCCCCCGTCAGCGAAGCGCCGCGAGCCCGGCCTCAATGCGGTCGAGGCCCGTTTCGAGGTCCTCCATCGACGAGGCGTAGGACAGGCGAAGCCCGTCGGGCTCCCCGAACGCCGGCCCCGGGACGAGGGCGACGTCCTGCTCCTCCAGCAAGTAGAAGCACAGGTCGCCGCCGTCCTCAATCGTCGAGCCGTCCGGCGCCGTGGCCCCGAAGAAGGCCGACACGTCCGGGTACGCGTAGAAGGCTCCCTCGGGGGTGGGGCACTGCACCCCGTCGATGGCGCGGAGGCGCTCCAGGACCACATCGCGCCGGCGCCGAAAGGCCGACACCATCTCCTCCACCGGCTCCTTGTCCATCTCCAGGGCCGCTACGCCCGCCTTCTGCGTGATGCTGCTGGGCGCCGAGGTGAACTGCCCCTGGATCTTGCCCGCGGCCTCGGCAATCGGCCCCGGCGCGGCCATGTAGCCGAGCCGCCACCCCGTCATGGCGAAGCCCTTCGAGAACCCGTTCACCGTGACGGTCCGCTCTTTCATGTCCGGAAGCGACGCGAAGGCACGGTGTTCGGCGTCGTACAGCACGTATTCGTAAATTTCGTCGGACACGACGTAGATCCCGTCGTGGTCGCGTAGCACGTCGGCGAGCGCTGCCAGCTCGTCGGGCGAATACACGGTCCCGGTGGGGTTGGACGGGGTGCACAGGATGAGCAGCCGCGTCCGCTCGGTGATTGCCTTCTCCAGGGCCGCAGGCGTCAGGCGGTACCCGTTGTCTACGTCCGTGGGCACCGGTACCGGCTCGGCCCCACTGAAACGCGCCATCTCCGGGTAGCTCACCCAGTACGGCGCCGGAATGAGGACCTCATCGCCCTCGTCACAGAGGGCGTGGATGGCCAGGGCGAGGGACTGCTTCGCCCCGTTCGAGCACACGACCTGCTCCGGCGTGTACGACAGGTCATTGTCGCGGTCGAGCTTGCTGCAGATGGCCTCCCGGAGCTCCAGCGTGCCCGGGTTCTCGGTGTAGTTCGTGAACCCGTTCCGGATGGCCTGCACGCCCGCATCCGAGATGGGTTTGGGCGTCTCGAAGTCCGGTTCCCCGGCACTGAGGGCCACGACCGGGTGTCCCTGCCGCCGTCGCTCCTCGGCGCGCGACTTCATGGCGAGCGTGGCGGAGGGCTGCATCGCGGCCACGCGGTCGTTAAATCGAACGGAATGGGGTGAGGACGACATGGGGAGGCACCTGCGAACCAGCGAAAAGAAGAATGTCGGCGTGCCCGGCCCCAAGGAGACGGGCACGTTTTCCCCTGACTGCGTTTCGGGCGCGCCGGGCGTGTGTCACTCTCTTGGGCCGCGAACACGGTCTGCGCCCTACGCGACCTCCGCCGGGGCGGCGTGCATTTCGAAGTCATCGAGGAAGCGGGTGTCAAAGTTGCCCTGCTTGAACCGATCGTCGTTCATCAGCTGCCGGTGGAAGGGAATCGTGGTGTCGACCCCCTCCACGACGAACTCGGCGAGCGCCCGGCGCATCTTCCGGATCGCCTGCTCGCGGGTCTTGCCGTAGGCGATGAGCTTGGCGATCATCGAGTCGTAGGTGGGCGGGATGCGGTAGCCCGAGTAGGCCGCGGTATCGATCCGGATGCCATGGCCGCCGGGCTGGTGAAACGCCGTGATGTCACCCGGGGCGGGGCTGAAGTTCTGGAAGGGATTCTCGGCGTTGATGCGGCACTCGATGGCGTGGCCCTCCATGGGGGGGCGCTCCTCACTGTCCACGGTCTCGCCCATCGACACCCGGATCTGGTACTCCACCAGGTCGCAGTCCGTCACCTCTTCGGTCACCGGGTGCTCCACCTGGATGCGCGTGTTCATCTCCATGAAGTAGAAGTTGCGGTCGGCCCCCACCAGAAACTCGACCGTCCCGGCCCCTTCATAGTCGACGGCCTCCGCCCCCCGAATGGCGGCCGCACCCATCTCTTCGCGGAGCTCCTCGTCGACGACCGGCGAGGGGCACTCCTCAAGCAGCTTCTGGTGCCGGCGCTGAATGGAGCACTCCCGCTCCCCGAAGTGCATCACGTTGCCCTGCCCGTCGCCCAGGACCTGAATCTCGACGTGGCGCGGCTTCTCGACGAACTTCTCGATGTACACCTCGGGGTTTCCAAAGGCCGCGTCGGCCTCGGAGCGGGCCCCGTTGAAGGCCCGCTCAAACCCATCGGCCTCCCGCACCAGCCGCATGCCGGTGCCCCCGCCGCCCGCAACGGCCTTCACCATAACGGGGAATCCGATGTCGGAAGCGATCTCGTAGGCGGTGTCAAGGTCGCCGACCGTGCCGTCGGACCCCTCCACGATGGGCACGCCCGCCTTGTGCATCTCCTCCTTTGCCTTCGACTTCTCGCCCATGAGGGAGATTGTCTCGGCGGAAGGCCCGATGAACTCGATGTCGTTGTCGGCACAGATCTGGCTGAACTCGGCGTTCTCGGCGAGGAAGCCGTAGCCGGGATGAATGGCGTCGGCCCCGGTGACCTCCGCGGCGGCAATGAGGCGGTCGGGCCGCAGGTAGCTCTCACTGGACGCCGCCGGCCCGATGCATACGGCCTCGTCGGCGAATCGGACGTGCAACGCGTCGCGGTCGATCGTCGAGTACACCGCCACGGTGTTGATGCCCATCTCGTGGCAGGTCCGGATCACGCGCAGCGCAATTTCGCCGCGGTTGGCAATCAGAATTTTTTGGATGTCACTCATGTGGGGTCTGGGTCCTGCGAATGGAGGGGCTTCCTTTCCTGTCGTCGGTCTCGGGGGAGGAGGTCTGTGGGACGGGCGCTGTGGGCCCTGCGGCGTGGATGAGCGCACTGGACCTCGTCACGCATCGTGGTCCGCACACGGCACTGGCCCCAGAGCCCGTTCCGGCTCGACGGCGAAGGGTCGAAGAAAGAGGGTCGTCGGCGGCTCAACATGAAAACGGCCCCGGGCTTCCCGGAGCCATCAGCATGACAAGACGGCGATGCCTTACCCTTCGTCGAGCACGAACAGGGGCTGATCGAACTCGACCGGCTCGGCGTCTTCGACCAGGATCTCCTTGACGGTTCCCGAGGTTTCGCATTCGATCTCGTTCATCAGCTTCATCGCCTCGATGATGCAGAGCACATCGCCTTCCTGCACCTCGTCGCCCACCTCCACGAAGGGCGGGTCGTCGGGGGAGGGGGCACGGTAGAAGGTTCCCACAATCGGGGCCTTCACCACGTGCTCCTCCGCGGCGGCTTCCGTCTCCTCCGCCTCGGCCGTTCCGTTCTCGGTCGCATCCGGCGCCGTGGAGGTGTCGTCCTGGGCCGCCTCGTTGGCCGCCTGCGCCCCGCCGGAGGCCGGGGGGGGCGACGAGGCGGGCGCGTGGGACGGCTGCTGCTGGGGCTGAGGCGCCTGTTGGGGGGGCGCCTGCTGAGGCGGGGCCTGCGGCGGGTATTGCGGCTGCCGCGGGGGCCCGTACTGCATCTGGGCCGGCTGCGTCGCCGGCTGCATGAGAACCTGCTGCGGGCTGTCTTGCCGAATGGTGAGCTTGAAGTCGTCCTCCTCAATCTCAACCTCCGACACCCCGCTCTCGGCGACAAGTCGAAGCAGTTCTTGAATCTTCGAGAGCTCCATGCGTCTGGATACGTGTGTGCGAAAGAACGGCGGGCGCGCCCCGGGTTACACGGTGGAGGCGGCCGATACGCGGGTCTCGTACTCTTCGGTCTCGGTGTTGAGACGGACGACGTCCCCCTCGTTGATGAAGAGCGGCACGTCGATGGTCGCCCCGCTCTCCAACGTCGCGGGCTTGTCCCCGCCCTGCGCGGTGTCGCCCTTCACGCCGGGCGTGGTCTCCGTGACCTCAAGGTCCACCTTCTGCGGCACTTCGGTGCGGAGCGGCTCCTCGGTGTCGGCACGGAAGACAATGTCGACGTCGCCCCCCTCCTTCAAAAACTCGCGCCCCTCCACCTGCTCCGGCGGCATCGAGAATTGCTCGTAGGACTCCTGATCCATGAAGTGAAGGCCATAGTCGTCCTCGTAGAGGTACTGGTGCTCGCGGCGCTCGACCCGCACCTCGTCGACCTTCGCCCCCGCCCGGAACGTCTCCTCCACCTCGTGGCCGTCCTTCACGTTCTTGAGGGTGGTACGGACGAATGCCCCGCCCTTGCCCGGCTTGACGTGGAGGAAGTCGACGATC